>JAHBUK010000001.1 GCA_019638115.1 Flavobacteriales bacterium
TCGTTACCGGTGTTCGGGTTGTTGTCGTTGCAGGCCGTTCCGGGAAGTGCGCTACCACCGGGTACTCCTTGGCAGTCGATCACTTGGCCTACGCACTGGCAGCTGCTGTTCCAAGTATCATTGGCAGTGTTCGGATCATTGTCGTTGCACGCGGTGCCGGGCAAAGCGCTGCCGCCGAGCACTCCCAGGCAGTCTTCAACCAAGGGCGTTCCCGCACACTGGCAGTTCGATGACCATACATCATTGATCGTGTTGGGGTCATTGTCGTTGCAAGCCGTACCAGGCAGAGCACTACCGCCGGGCACTCCCAAGCAGTCGATCACTTGACCTACGCACTGGCAGTTGTTGTTCCAGGTGTCGTTGCCCGTGTTCGGGTTGTTGTCGTTGCACGCCGTTCCAGGCAATGCGCTACCACCGGGCACGCCCAAGCAGTCGATCACCTGACCTACGCACTGGCAGTTGTTGTTCCAGGTGTCGTTACCCGTGTTCGGATTGTTGTCGTTGCAAGCCGTACCGGGAAGTGCGCTGCCACCGGGTACTCCTTGGCAGTCGATCACTTGGCCTACGCACTGGCAGTTGTTGTTCCAGGTATCGTTGCCCGTGTTCGGGTTGTTGTCGTTGCAGGCCGTACCGGGAAGCGCGCTACCGCCGGGCACTCCCAAGCAGTCGATCACTTGGCCTACGCACTGGCAGTTGTTGTTCCAGGTGTCGTTGCCGGTGTTCGGATTGTTGTCGTTGCACGCCGTTCCGGGAAGTGCGCTTCCACCGGGTACCCCCAGGCAGTCGATCACTTGACCTACGCATTGGCAGTTGTTGTTCCAGGTGTCGTTGCCCGTGTTCGGGTTATTGTCGTTGCACGCCGTGCCGGGCAGTGCGCTGCCACCGGCTACACCCAAGCAGTCGGGCGTAGCGGCACCCGATGCCGTGGCGATGCTTCCGAGCGAGAGGTTGTAGTAGCTACCGCTCAAGCTGACCTCGAGTTTCACGGCACGCACCATATACTCCCTTCCCGCCACGAAAGGAATGGCAGGATTGGAGTGGGAGGTGCCTGTTACCGGTGTCGTGGTGAGACGCGTGATCTGACCACTGGGCTCGAACTGGTATACGTGGTAGCCCAGCACTGCCTCGGGTGCAGCGGTCCAAGAAAAGGCGGCCATACCACCGGAATTGGTGATGCTCAGAGCGCTGGGAGGTGCGACCATCTTCATGCGAAGACTGGGGTCGCCCATCAAGCCCAGGTGTGTCTTGCCAATGGAGCCCTGCCAACCATCGCTATTGGGCAGGTACAGGCCATTGTTGTTCATGGTGACCAGCGCGCTGTAGCCGATGTTGTCGCCCATACCCATGTGATGGAAGTGCCATGCAGGCATTCCTGACCATACACTGGTAAGTCCATCACCACGCGCTATGAATGCGCGCAGGAAATTGTTCTTGTTGTCCCAGTCGCCGAAATAGCTACCCATGGACATGTTGAAGACCCCACGGTGCAGGGAACCGGTGGCCAGATTCTGGGTGGTCCCCACATTGTCAGCACCGTTGTACGTGAGCACGCTCCCTTCGTAAGCCTGCAGACCACCTCCGCAGGCATAGGTCCAGAGGTAGCTCTGGCCGTTCACCAACGTATGGAAGGGAGTGCCGTAGGGATACGCGGCAGTGATGTTGCTGTTGCCGACATGTGCACCTTGCGTGCGCCAACCGCTGGCGGCCAGCGGATAGCTCAGGTATTGGAAATTATCGAACATGAAGCCCCTTGCCTGAGGGACCCAAGCCTTCACCTTGTAGCCGTGGGCGCGCTCCATATAGTTCCGCAGCAACTGCACCTCGGTGCTTGAGAATGCGGGCATATCGAAGAGGTCCACACGACCTACTTGCAATTCCAGTTCGGAGGGGAAAGTGCTCTGATCGAACTTGCCATCGCCGGGAATGTTCCTGTTCTCGGCGCGCTGTGCATTGGAGTTGTTCACCGAATTGTCGGTCCAGTTCCCGTTCAATTCGCCGTAATAGCCGTCGCAAGGCCATGCACCGTTGTGTTCACTGTGGCCATCCGGGCTGATGTTGCCCGAATAAGGAACAGGCACGTGCCCAATGATGTAGAGTGCCTTCACATTGGAAGGATCCGCGTTGTAGTGGCCTTGCACCACGCTACGCACGCTGGATACCGATGCGGTGCGGCTCACATCGCTGCGTACAACAGCCCATCCGTCGGCTCGCAGATCGGTGGTCAACTGCTGCAACTCCGTAGTGAGCGACGGAGCCAACGTGTTGTCCACCAACAGGATGATCTTGCCTCGGTAGTCATCGGGTGCCACCTCGATACCGGTGCTGATGTATCCCTGCCCGGCAGCCCCTCCGCGTACCACACGGTACTCGTAGTTGACACCCACTTGCACGTTGTTGTCCACGTAAGAGGTGCTGCTCGCAGCGGGTGTTGCAATGGCTGAACCCCAGGAAGTTGCCCCTTTGGCTTTGCGATAGATGGTGATGGAGCTGGTGCTGGATTGTGCCACCCACTGGATCGTTATCCGCGGAGGAGTGGCCTGCACGCTTGCCGTTAACTGCACGGCGCCAGCTTGCGCGTTGGTCTGCGCTTGCAGCCAATGCGGCGATATCAGAAGGAGGAGCAGAAGGGAGAAAACGGTGCGCAGCATGATGTCCAGGTTCGAAGGGTTGTTGCCCTGCGGTCTGTCCCGACCAGCCATGCTCCAAGCACTGAGTGGGTGCCTGTTCCAGATGCCTTTGCCGGACCGCAAAACAGGCGCTTTTAACGCCACCATGCCAGAAGCGTTACACCATTTTCGCCACTTTGAAGGATAAGGGCCACCAACACCCGCAAATGCCCGACGGATCGAGGCCGGGTTTTAAGCCTTTCCACCCGCCTCCGGAAGCCCAAAGCCGGGCCTCTTCTCAACAGAATTGTAGTTAACTTCGACCGGCCGAGAAAAATCATCGACGAACTCCATCAAACTACCGACAATCGACTTGCCCGACAATTAGCCTTGAGGGCTTCGCCCAACACACGCCCACTATCGACGAACGGAACTTTTTGCCCTATCGCCACGTTGAAGATCTCACAGCCACGAACAAGACCCAACCTTCGACAAGGATCAACATTTCGTCGACCAAGTCAGAACCTGACCGGGGCTCCGATTACGGACTTCCCGGTCCTTGACCTTTAGTACTCATGAGCCCTTCCGCTACCAACGTATTCGAGCTAGCATTCTCCAAGCCTACCAACGATCGAATCGCACTGATGGACCAGGGCAGGTCCTACACCTACCAAGAACTTAGGGTAGGTGCCTCCAGGATCGCGGCAGCCATCAACAAGTCCAAACCGGATCCTGCTCAGAACAGCGCAAGCCATACCATCGGCCTCTGCCTCGACCGCTCCCCCGAACTCATCTTCTCCGTGCTCGGTATTGTGCAAGCCGGAGCCGCCTACGTTCCCATCGATCCCACCTACCCCGCCGAACGCATCGCGGGCATGCTGGAGGACGCGCTTCCTCCGGTGGTGATCACCAACAGAACGCACCAGCATCTTTTTACCGGAACCAAGGCCAAGGTGCTGCTGATCGAGGACATCGACCTGAGCTCCGGACCGCTGTTCGAGGGCCCCTGCCCCGCGACGGCGGATGACCTGCTCTACGTGCTCTTCACCAGCGGAAGCACCGGCCGGCCCAAGGGCGTGGCCATGCACCACGCGCCCCTCACCAACCTGATCCAGTGGCAGCTGCGCACCAGCGTGTGCGGCGAAGGCGATCGCACCCTGCAGTTCGCGCCGATCAGCTTCGACGTGAGCTTCCAGGAGATCTTCACCACGTTCGCCCAGGGCGGCACGCTGGTGCTGATCACCGACGAGGACCGCCTGAACAGCACGCAGCTACTGCGCAAGATCATCGACACGAAGATCAACCGCATCATCGTGCCCTTCGTGGCGCTGCAGTATCTCGCCGAGGCCGTGGAGCGCACCGGCGAAGTGCCGTCCTCGCTGAAAGAGGTCTTCACCAGCGGCGAGCAACTGAAGATCACGCCAGCCATCGCGAGCCTCTTCAAGCAGCTGCCCGGCTGCCGCTTCTGCAACCAGTACGGCCCCACCGAAGGCCACGTGGTGAGCGAACTCGAACTCAAAGGCGATCCCTCCACGTGGCCCGCATTGCCTAACATCGGCGGTGCCATCGACAACGTGAAGCTCTATGTGCTCGATGAGCAGATGAAGCCGGTGCCCCAGGGCGAAGAGGGCGAACTCTACCTCGGCGGTGCTTGCGTGGCCACGGGCTACATCGGTCGCGATGACCTCACGGCCGAACGCTTCCTGGCGGATCCGTTCATCCCCGGTGGAAGGATGTACCGCACGGGTGATCGCGCAGCTGAATTGCCCAACGGTGAGATCGATTACAAAGGCCGCATCGATGGCCAGGTGAAGGTGCGTGGTTACCGCATCGAGTTGGGTGAAGTAGAGGTGGCGATGGAGAAGCACCCTGCGGTGGAGCAGGCCGTGGCCAACGTGCGCGAGGACCGTCCGGGATTGAAGCGCCTGATCGGCTACTACGTGGCAAAGAGCGAGCTCAGCACCAACGACCTCCGTAAGCATCTCGCCTCCCTCCTGCCCGACTACATGCAGCCTTCCGCCTTCGTGGCCGTGAAGGAATTGCCCCGCACCCCCAGCGGCAAGATCGACCGCAAAGCCTTGCCCGCACCGGACGTGAAACGCCCCGACCTCGATGTGGCCTTCGCCGCGCCGACGACCAGCGTGCAAAAGACCCTCGCTGCCGTATGGGCCGACCTGCTCGGCATCGACCGCGTGGGCATCGACGACAACTTCTTCGACCTCGGCGGCAACTCGCTGCTGAGCATTCAGTGCGTGGCACAGCTCGAAGGCCATGGCCTGAAGCTGCCGATCGTGAAACTGTACCAGCACCCGACGATCCGGGCCTGCGCGGCGTTCCTGGAAGGGAGCACGACCGCCCAGACTCCCGCTGAGTTCGCGGCCGCCCGTCGGACATCTGACAACCGACAACGGACAACTGATGTCGCCATCATCGGCATGTCCGGCCGCTTCCCCGGCGCCGAGAACGTGGAGCAACTGTGGGCCAACCTGCTCGCCAAGAAGAACAGCATCAGCACCTGGTCGGCCGAGGAGCTCGATCCGAGCATCCCCGCCGAGCTGCGCAACGACCCCTACTATGTGAAGGCGCGCGGCGTGATCACCGATGCCGACAAGTTCGACCATGGCTTCTTCGGCGTGAACCCGAAAGTGGCCGCACTGATGGATCCGCAGCAACGCGTGTTCCTGGAGACGGCCTGGGGTGCGCTGGAGGACGCCGCCTACGATCCCGCACAATTCGCGGGGCTGATCGGCGTGTACGCCGGCATCGGCAACAACACCTACTACACCCGCAACGTGCTGGGCCATCCGGAGCTGATCGAACAGGTCGGCGAATTCCAGGTGATGACCAGCAATGAAAAGGACTACATCGCCACGCGCCTCGCCTTCGAGTTCGACCTGCGTGGCCCGGCGCTGAGCATCCACACCGCGTGCAGCACCTCACTGGTGGCGATCGCACAAGCCTTCAAGGCGCTGCGCGACGGCGATTGCGACATGGCGCTGGCCGGTGGCATCGCCATCACGGTGCCCATCAACAGCGGCATCGTGTACAACGAGGGCGGCATGTACAGCCCCGACGGCAGCACCCGCACCTTCGACGCCAACGGCAAGGGCACCAGCTTCAGCGACGGCTGCGGCATAGTAGTGCTGAAGCGCCTGGACGATGCGGTGCGCGACAAGGACCACATCTACGCGGTGATCAAAGGCGCCGCGCTCAACAACGACGGCAGCGACAAGGCCAGCTTCACCGCACCCAGCGTGCGTGGGCAAGCCGAAGTGATCGCCATGGCCCAGGCCGATGCCGGTGTGACGCCGGACCAGGTGACGTACGTGGAGGCGCATGGTACGGCAACGCCTCTTGGTGATCCTATCGAAGTAGAAGCGCTGACCCTAGCCTTCAAAAATGATGGTGCGACTCCGGGTCAAGCCCGGAGTGACAATGCGCAGTGGTGCGCATTGGGAAGCGTGAAATCCAACATCGGCCACCTGACCGCCGCCGCTGGTGCTGCGGGTGTGATCAAGACCGCGCTGGCCCTGCAACAGGAGCATATCCCTGCAAGCATCGGTTTCGAGCAGCCGAACCCCGCGATCGACTTCGCGAACTCGCCGTTCCGCGTGGCGCAGGACACCATCGCTTGGCCACGTGTGCCGGGCAAGGCGCGTATCGCTGGTGTAAGCAGCTTCGGTGTGGGTGGCACCAATGCACACGTGGTGCTGGCGGAGCCTCCTGTGGCCGTGGCTTCCAGCGCTTCCCGCGAAAAGCAGCTCTTCCTGCTCAGCGCGAAGAGCAAGACCAGCCTGGATGCCATGACGGACAACCTCCGTGTTTGGTTGGAGGCACATCCCGAAGCATCGTTCGCCGACGCCGCCTACACGCTGCAGCTGGGACGTCGCCACTTCAAGCACCGCCGCCTGATCGTGGGTGGCACGCACAGCGAGGTGATCGAGGCCATTGCCAACAAGGACACCAACCTGATCGGTACACGCGAGTTGCACGAAGCAGCACCCGGCGTGGTGTTCATGTTCCCCGGCCAGGGCTCGCAATACGTGAACATGGGCCGTGATCTGTGCGAGAGCGAGCCTGTATTCAAACAACACTTCGATCAGTGCTGCGACCTGTTCAGCAAGGAGTTCGGCACCTCGCTGCGCGACATCATCTTCCCGAAAGCCGGTGAAGAGGAGAAGGCCGCAGAACAACTGAAGCAAACGATCTACACGCAGGCCTCGCTGTTCACCATGCACTACAGCCTCGCGAAGCTGTGGATGCACTGGGGCATCGTTCCCGACGCGATGATGGGCCACAGCATCGGCGAATTCGCTGCGGGCTGCCTGGCCGGTGTGTTCTCGCTGGAGGATGGCGTGAAGCTGGTGGCGAACCGCGGCCGCATGATGCAGGACCTGCCCGGTGGCAGCATGCTCAGCGTGCGCGCAGCGGAAGAGGATGTGGTGAAGAAATTGCCCGCCGGATGCAGCATCGCGGCGAATAACGGTCCGCAATTGTGCGTGGCCAGCGGTCCGCATGAAGCGATCGCCCAATTGCAGGCCGCGTTGGAGAAGGAGGACATCACCTGCAAGCTGCTGGTGACCAGCCACGCCTTCCACAGCCCGATGATGGACGCGATCGTGGAGCCCTACCGCAAGGTGGTGGAGAGCATGAAGCTCAGCGCGCCGCGTATCCCCATCGTCAGCACCGTCACCGCCGAATGGCTGAAGGACGACGAGGCCACCTCATCAAAGTACTGGAGCGGTCACCTGCGCGCCACCGTGCGTTTCGCGCAAGCCGTGAAGTTCGCCTGGCAGGATTCCGATCGCGTGATGCTCGAGGTGGGCCCGCGCACAACAGCCACTACGCTCGCGCGCCAGCAAAGCACCGACAACAAGAAGCAAGCGGCCGTGCCCTCGCTGGGCGATCACGCCGGGAACCACAACGAGCTCACGCAACTGCTGAAGGCTGTTGGTGGCTTGTGGCAGAGCGGCGTGCTCATCGACTGGGCGAAGTTCTACGAGAAGGAAGAACGCCGCAGGATCAGCATGCCGACGTATGCGTTCGAGCGCATCCGGCACTGGGTGGAGCCTGTGGCGATGAGCCGGGCGGAAGGTTCCACAGGGACCAGCCCCTCGACCCCGCTCGGGGATGGTCAGGTGGTGGAGACTGACGCCAATCTCTCGCCGAAGGACGCACTGATCGCCCAGATCAAGCACCTGCTGGAAGAAAGCTCAGGCCTTGAACTCGCCGAGGCCAGCCCGGATGAGACCTTCCTGGAGATGGGCCTCGATTCGCTGTTCCTGACGCAGGTGGCGACATCGTTGAGCCGGAAGTTCGGCGTGAAGATCTCGTTCCGGCAGTTGAACGAGGAGGTACCGAATCTGGACAAGCTGGCGGACTACCTTCTTTCCCATGGAGTGGACAGTGCCGGCGCGCAAGGCTCACGCGCAACAGTGGACAGTGCCAGCGCGCAGGGCCCACGCACAACAGTGGACAGCATCAACGCCCTGGAGGACGCCCCCGAACTCAAGAAAGTCTTCGGTGCGCAAGCGCGCATCGTGAAGGAGAAGGTGGACGACATGACGCCGCAGCAGCGCGCGTGGTTCGACGATTTCGTGAAGCGCTACACGACGAAGACCGCCAAGAGCAAGGCCTACACGCAGGAGTACCGCATGCCCATGGCCGACCCGCGTGTGGTCACGGGCTTCAAGCCGCAGACCAAGGAGCTCACCTACCAGGTGGTGGTGGACCGCAGCAGCGGCTGCCACCTGTGGGACCTCGACGGCAACGAGTACGTGGACATCCTCAGCGGCTTCGGAAGCTCCATGTTCGGCTACATGCCCGACTTCATCAAGGAGGCCTGCCACAAGCAGTTGGAGCAAGGCATCGAGATCGGCCCCATGCACCCCATGGCCGGCGAGGTGAGCCAGCTGCTGTGCGAACTCACCGGCGCCGAACGTGCGGCCGTGTGCAACACCGGCAGCGAGGCCGTGCTCGGCGCGATGCGCATGGCGCGCACCGTCACCGGCCGCAACCTCATCATCGCCTTCAGCGGCAGCTACCACGGCATCAACGACGAGGTGATCATCCGCGGCAGCAAGAGCAAGCGCAGCTACCCCGGCGCGCCCGGCATCCTGCCCGAAGCGGTGCAGAACATGCTGATCCTGGACTACGGCACGCCCGAGAGCCTGGAGATCATCAAGCAGCGTTGCCACGAAGCCGCCGCCGTGCTCGTGGAACCGGTGCAAAGCCGCCGCATGGAGTTCCGTCCGGTGGACTTCCTCCGCGAGGTGCGCCGCATCACGCAGGAGAACGGCACCGCACTGATCTTCGACGAGGTGATCACCGGCTTCCGCACGCACCCCAACGGCACACAGGCGCTCTTCGGCATCCAGGCCGACATCGGCACCTACGGCAAGGTGATCGGCGGTGGCATGCCCGTGGGCGCCATGATCGGCAGCCGCCCGTGGATGGACGCCCTGGACGGCGGCCCCTGGCGGTTCGGAGACGACAGCATCCCCGAGGCGGGCGTCACCTACTTCGCCGGCACCTTCGTGCGCCATCCTCTCACGCTGGCCGCCATGAAGGCCGCGCTCTTGCACATGAAGGAGCAGGGCCCGTCGCTTCAGGAGCGCCTCAACGACATGACCTACGACATGGTTCAGCGGGCCAACGGCCTGTTCGACCAGTACCAACTCCCTTACCGCTGGGTCACCTTCGGCAGCGCGTTCAAGACCAAGTACGACGAGAGCGTCAACTACACCGAGCTCTTCTTCATGCTGATGCGCTACCACGGCGTACACGTGCTGGATTTCCCGCACTTCCTCACCACGGCGCACACCGAGGCCGATGTGGAATCCATCCTGCAGGCCGTGGAGAAGACCTGCCAGGAGCTGCGCGCCAGCGGCTTCATGCCGGAGCGCACCTACCCCATCGAGACGGTGAACAGCACCTTGAACGGCCATGCACGCAAGCCGCATGAACGCATCGAACGTGCGGAGGAACCGCCGGTGCGAGGGGCACGACTGGGAAGGACGCCGGAAGGTGAACCCGCGTGGTTCGTTCCCGACCCGGACCGGCCCGGCAAGCACATGATGATCGTAACCGACGAAGCGTTGGCCTGATGCGGGAGAGATTCATCACCGAACCCAACTTCACGCCCGTGGACTTCGACCCCTTCGCAGGGCCGGCCATCGCGCGCACCGCACCCAGCACCGAAGCCCAGCGCGAGGTATGGGTGGCCTCACAGATGAGCACCGAGGCGAGCTGCGCCTACATCGAATCGGTGTCGCTGGAACTGGAGGGCCCGCTGGACCGCACGCTGATGGAGCGCACCATCCAACAACTTGTGGAGCGCCACGAAGGGCTGCGCAGCACCATCAGCGCCGATGGCATGCGCGTGATCGTACAGGAAGCCATGGAGGTGCCATTCACCTTCGCCGACCTGAGCACGAAGAGCGATGCCGAGCGCGCGAAAGAGCTGCAGGCCCTGGCCGACAGGGACATGTCCGCGCCTTTTGACCTATTGCACGGGCCGCTGTTCCGCACCCACCTGATCAAGACCGGCACCGACAAGCACCTGCTGCGTTTGAGCGGCCATCACGTGATCATGGACGGCTGGAGCCTGGGCATCATCATGGCCGATGTGAGCCGCATCTACACTGCGCTGCAACAAGGCACGGAACCCAAACTCCCGCAGGTCTTCGGCTTCAGCGAATACGCCATTGCGCAGATCGACTTCGCCAAGAGCGCCGAACACAAGCAGGTGGAGCAGTACTGGCTGGACCTTTTCAAAGGGCCCATCCCCCGCGTGGACCTGCCCACCGACAGGCCCCGCCCGAAGCAGAAGACCGTGCGCGGCCAGCGCCTGGACCTGGAGATGGACCCCGCACTGGTGCGCCGTCTCCGCGAGGTGGCCACACGCAGCGGCGCCAGCTTCGTCACCACATTGCTCACCAGCTTCGAGCTGCTCATCCACAAGCTCACCGGCGACAGCGACCTGGTGGTGGGCCTGCCCGCCGCAGGCCAGAGCGACTTCGGCATGAAGGACCTGGTGGGCCACTGCGTGAACCTGCTCGCCTTGCGCAGCCGCATCGACGAAGAGCAGCCCTTCATCGATCACCTGAAGGCCCGCCGCACCGCCGTGCTCGACGCCTTCGACAACCAGAAGTACAGCTTCGGCACGCTGGTGCGCAAACTCAATGTGCCCCGCGAACCCGGTCGCATACCGCTGTGCCCCGTCGTGTTCAACATCGACATGAACATGGACGATGGGGTGGCCTTCGCGGGGATCAAGCACCGCTTCATCAGCAACCCGCGCAAGTACGAGCACTTCGAGCTCTTCCTCAACGCCACGGGGAACGAGGAAGGTCTTGTGCTGGAATGGAGCTACAACACCGACCTCTTCGACGAGGGCACGGTGCGCGACTGGATGGCGCAGTTCACCGCGCTGGTGGACCGCATCTGCACGCGCCCCTCGGCCGCCATCGGCGAGTTGAAAGGCACGAGCCCCTTGGACGGTGATCAGGAAATGCCACAAGCGCCCTGGCATGGACAAGCACCGGCGTACCCCAAGATGTCCATAGGCGAGCTCTTTGAAGAAGTGGCCAAGGCGCATGCGGAACGAGTGGCTGTTGAGCTAAACGACCAGCGGATCAGTTATGCTGAGCTGGGACAACGGGTGAATGCATTGAGCAATGTGCTGGTGGGCATGGGCATCAAACCCGGCGACCCTGTTGGCTTGTGCGTGGACCGCAGCTTCGACATGGTGGTGGCCATGCTCGCAACACTGCGTGCCGGTGGCTGTTTCGTACCCTTCGACCCGGCATACCCTGCGGATCGGCTCGCCTTCATGTTCAGCGACACCAATGTGAAGGTGATGCTGACACAGCGACACCTTGCAGGCGCACTTCCAAAGAACAACGCCATGCCCGATGGGGGGCAGGCACGCATCATCTTCTTGGATGAGGTGAGCTCAGGCGGCGAACACGTCATGCCCCAGGTGACGCCCGATATGCCTGCCTACATCATGTACACCAGTGGTAGCACGGGCACGCCGAAGGGGGTCGTGGTTCCGCACCGGGCCATCGTGCGTTTGGTACGCGAACAGAACTTCCTGCAATTCGGTCCGGACCTGTGTTGGTTGCAACTATCGAACATCAGCTTCGATGCCAGTACGCTCGAGATCTGGGGCCCGCTGCTGAACGGTGGCAGGCTCGTGTTGCAGGCGCAGCAGAAGCCCACCCTTCCGGAGATCTGCGACACCATTCAAAAGCACAAAGTCACCAGCGTATGGTTCACCGTGGGGCTTTTCAACATGCTTGTGGACTCCCAGCTTGAACGGCTGAAGGGCCTTCGGCACATACTTACCGGTGGCGATGTCCTGAGCGTACCGCATGTGAAGAAGGCCCTGAAAGCACTGGGGCCCAACGTGCTCATCAACGGCTACGGACCTACCGAGAACACCACGTTCACCTGCTGTTACCCGATCAATGATGAAGCGAGCCTGGCCGACGGGGTGCCCATTGGTTTCCCGCTGAACAACACCACGGTGCATGTACTGGACGAGGACCTGAATCCGGTGGCCGTTGGACGCAAGGGCGAACTGTACACCGGTGGCGACGGCGTGGCGCTGGGCTACTGGAAACGCAAGGACCTCACTTCGGAGCGTTTCATCAACGACCCCTTCAGCGGAAATGCCGGCGCGAAGCTGTATCGCACCGGCGACCTGGTGAAGTGGCGGGCGGATGGCAGCATCGCCTTCATCGGCCGTGCGGATGGTCAGGTGAAGATCCGTGGCTTCCGGATCGAGCTGGGCGAAATAGAGAACGCCATTGCAGAGGTGCCGGGGGTGAAGGACCGCGTTGTGATAGCGCGCAATGCTCCCCAAGGTGAGAAGCAGTTGGTGGCCTATGTGGTGCCAAAGCAAGCTTCATCGGCCGAGGAACAAGCTGTGCTCATGGCCATGGTGCGCTCGCGTTTGCGTGAACGTTTGCCAGGCCACATGATCCCCACCGCCTTTGTTGTTCTGCCGGAATTGCCGCTCACCGCCAATGGCAAAGTGGACCGGCGTGCCCTGCCCGACCCGGAGGTAAGGCAGCAACTGCTGCGGGCGGAACATGTGGCTCCCAGAGATATCGCCGAGTTGAAAATGGCCGGCATCTGGTCCGCAGCCCTCAACACGCAAGGCATCGGCATACACGACAACTTCTTCGATCTCGGCGGGCATTCCCTCATCGGTATCCAGGTGCTTTCGCAAGTGGCCCAACAGTTCGGCAGGCAATTGCCGCTAAGCGCCCTGTTCGAGGCGCCCACCATCGCTGAGTTCACCCGTTCGCTTAAGACCAATGGCGCCGGGGCAAACTGGAAGAACCTTGCCGCCATACAGCCCTTGGGGGAGTTGCCCGCGTTGTTCTGCGTGCATGGTGATGAGGCCAACCACTTCATCCCGCGTTACCTCGGCATGGACCATCCGTTCTATGCGTTCTTCCACCAAGGTGAAGATGGCAGCGCCATAGAGCACGTAACCGTGGAGAAGATCGCCGAGCACTTCATCGGCGAATTGAAGCAGGCCCGCCCTAACGGCCCCTACCTCTTGTGCGGCTACAGCTTTGGGGGCATTGTTGCCTACGAGATGGCCCAACAACTGCGTGCCGCCGGCGACGAGGTGCCCATGCTGGTCCTCTTCGACACCTATGCGCCGCGCATGCACATGGAAGCCGTGCGCAGCGATCGCAAGTTCTACGACTGGATCAAGTCGGCGGTATACCGGAAAATGATCAAGCGCGAGCTTGCGCAAGGGCACAAATTGTCGCCCAGGCTTCGCCACTTCCACATCATTGACACATATGATCGCGCTGTGAACGCCTATAGTCCCAGCCCCATGGACGGCCCCATCACCGTGTTCAAGGCACGCAACTCCTGGGGAGCGGAGACCATGGGTTGGAACGAATTGACCAAGGGCCAACTGGAAGTGAACGTGGTACCGGGCGATCACTACAGCATGATCAAGGAACCGCATGTGAAGGAACTGGTGAAAGCCTTGGCCAGCAGCATGGACAGCGCCTTGAAGCGGAACACCGTGGATGCCGTGTGACCATGGTGCCCGATCGCCAACAACTGACCATTTACTGCCAGGCCCCCAAGGTGGCACCCACCGGAACTTGGGAAGGTGCCCTACCCGCCATGAACGAGGTGCATGTACACCTGGCGGACCTGCATGAGCTGGGGGCTTTTGCGGAGAGGCACTACACGCTGCTGGATGCACAGGAGCGGGAACGGCACGCGCGCTTCCGGTTCGCCAAGGACCAGGAGCGTTTCCTGCATGCGCACGGCCTGCTACGTTGGATACTGGGTCAATACCTCGATCACGATCCCGTGCTGCTGCATTTCGAGCGCGGGGCGCACGGCAAACCTTTCCTCAAGGGCTTTCCCCTGCACTTCAACCTGAGCGATACCAAGGATGCGCTGGCCATTGCCGTTGCCCGGCACGAGCTGGGCGTGGACCTGGAAACTTGCGCCCGAACCGTGGACCATGTCGGTGTGGGCACGCACTACTTCACCCCCCAAGAGCAAGCGGGCATTGCACAAGCCACCGATGGTAAGCGGCACTTCCTGGAGCTTTGGACCCGCAAAGAGGCCATATTGAAAGCCAGCGGCGTGGGGATCATGGACGACCTGAAGATCCTGCGTGTGGACCAGGCCAGGAACGAACTCTTCATTGGCCATGAGGCCTTTGTGGCCTTGGCGGCACCGGCCTACCATGTGCAGACCTGGACTCGCGGCCCCCAACACCTGGTGAGCATTGCCAGCAGCGTGGCCTTCGAGCAGGCTTCGCTTTTCCAAGTCGGTCCTTGAGCAAGCCCGGAGCTTTCCGAAGCGCTTGGTGCCGGTGGGTCACCATCAATTTATGAGGTTCGCCTGGCGCATTTACCGCCCTGCGGAAATCCCGTTCCGGCACTGCTGCCAGAATCAGGCACGCGGTGCAGCTTCAATCCTCATCGCCCCAGAAACGGGCGTGGAAGTTCAACAGGTAAAGCTGGCCGGAAGCCCGCGTAACGGCCGTGTATAGCCAGCGGATGTACTCGGTATCGATCATCTCTTCGGTCACGTAGCCTTGGTCCACGAACACCGTGTTCCACTGCCCGCCTTGTGCCTTGTGGCAGGTAACGGCGTACGCGTACTTCACCTGCAAGGCATTGGCGTACGGATCCTCTTTCATGGCCCGGAAGCGCAAGCCCTTGGTGCGCGCATTGCTTGCCTCCATCACCCGCTGACCCAAGAGCCGCAATTGCGGGCCCGGCAATGCAGGGGAAGGCAGGGCCAGTACGTCCAACATCACCTTCACATCCAGTTCGCGCTCTTCCACACCGTTCCACCAACTGGCTGTGATGTCCGCGAAACGCAGGCCGTATTGTTCTTCGGTACCATGAACCCGTTTCACGGTGATGGGCTCACCATTGGCGATCAGTTCGGGTTTCCCGTTCCTGCCGGCCCAGTAGTAGTTGTTCTTCACCACCATCAGCCGGTCTCCGGGGCAGAGCTCCTCCTCGTAGTCGTAGATGCGTGCACGCACTTGCTGGCTGTACTCGAACGCTCGCTTGTTGCTGCGGCAGATCAGGCAGACCTCATCGGCCCCGTCGCGCCCGTAGGCCGTCTCCAAGGCATCCTGCAGGTCGTAGCCATCTATCCGGCGCACATCGGGGAAGGGTTGGAAGGTGGGGAGAAGGGGTTGGGAGGTGGTTGGAGGTTGGGGGGTGGTTGGAGGTTGTTGCTTCGCTTTGCTCGCAATGACCGTGGTTGAGGGGTTGGGGAGGTGGGAGTTGGGGAGTTGGGGGTTGAGCAGAGCACGGAGTTCGGTGGCGTTCACCAGAATTCCTGATGCCTCGGCTTGGCGGACGACTTCGGTGAGTTCCACTTGGCCGGCGGTGAGGCCGAGGGCTGCCAGCTCGGGCACCTCCAGCGCGGGGCTGTGGGCGCTGCCCACCGGGGGCAGCTGTGCGGGATCGCCGATCAGCAGGAGCTTGCAGTCGGGGGCGGAGAACACGTGCTGTACAAGGTCCACCAGCAGGTCGCTGTCCATGATGCCTCCTTCCCCGCCGGAGCGTCCGATCATGCTGGCCTCGTCCACCACGAAGAGCGCACCGGCATCCTTGTTCACGGCCACGGACATGCCCCCGAAGCCATCCTCATCGGCATTGATCCGGTAGATGCGCCGGTGTATCGTGCTGGCCGGAGAGCGGGCGTAGGCACTGAGCACCTTGGCCGCGCGACCCGTTGGTGCCAACAGCACCACCGGCCTCCGGTCGCGGGCGAGCACCTTCACCAAAGCGCCCACGAGGGTGGTCTTGCCGGTGCCTGCGTAGCCCTTCAGCACCAAGGTGGGTTGGTGGCGCGTACTCTCCAGCAGGCGTTCCAGCGCGTATGCGGCACGTTGCTGACCGGCGGTGGGAGCATGGCCCAGGGTCTCCAGCAGGCGTTCGGATAGGCTGGCCATATTTCTTGGCAGGTGAAGGGTGCGCAAGCTACGTCCGGCGGATGTGCCATGCGATCCCGCCATTCCCCGATCGGTATGCAACGCCGCTCCGGCCAGAGGCACCATTGCCTGTCCGAAAAGCAGGGGCCCGGATCGAGAGCCGGATCCTTCGCTTACTTTTGGGCGCCTCGGCAAGCAGAGCCGGACCCTAATTGATGAAGACCGCCACCAACTACATTTTCCCCATCGCTCTGATCGTCATCGGTGGAGCACTGTTGATCTTGGGCGCCCAACAGGGCCAGAACACGTGGGTCATGCTGGGCGCTGCCCTCGCCCTGCTGGCCGGTGCCGTTTCCCTCCTGCTGCAACTGGGCATCATCACCAAGTCCATGGGCACCATCATCGGTATCGTCTTCGGCCTGGGCGCCGTGTTCCTGGCCTACCGCAACTACCGCTCGATCGCTGAAGTGATCGAATTCAACGAGCAGAAGCGGGAGAACGACCGCCTGGTGATCCAGGGCTTGAAGGACATCCGCACCGCACAGGCCGGTTACAAGCAGAGCAACGGCACCTACACCGGCGACCTGAACGAATTGCGCAACTTCGTGAAGAACGGCCGCATCACCATGGTACGCGCCATCGGCCAGGTACCCGATACGCTCAATGAAAAGGAAGCCTTGCAACTGGGCATCATCGTGCGCGACACCATCCTGGCTCCGGCGCTGGATTCCCTCTTCCTCACCAAGCGCGCGCTGGACAGCCGCGTTTACGATTTCAACCCGGACAACTTCATCTATTCCCCGGTGAAGAAGGACCGTATGTTCCTACTGCAGGCCGGAAGCATCCTCAGCAGCGGCCGCAATGTGCCCGTGTTCCTGGCCAAGGACCCCGCCCCCATGGTGGTGGGAGATACCCTGATGGTGGGCAGCATGGAGAAAGCCAACACGGCCGGCAACTGGGCGGGTGAATGATGCCATGGTGCGCGGTAGCCTGCTGGCAAAGCGTTACGCCCCGGAAGTTGAGCGGACCTGGCACCTGAGCATCCTGATCGGCCAGGGCGTTTCCGCATGGGCCGTGCACGATGCGGAGAATGGCGAACCGGTGGCTTTGGCTTGGAGCACTGAAGACCATTGCCTGGGCCTGCCCGAAGTGCCCAGCCACCCGCGATCGGTCTCCTTTGTGAGCCTTCCTGAATGGAGCACCTTGGTGCCCGATGGTGCATTGGTGCCCGGCCACGAGGCGGACCACCTGGCCTTGGTGCATGGCGGCCTGCCTGCCGGGGCACTGCGCGACGAGCCCGTGCGCAGTCTGGGCGCCACCTGCATCTACATGCACGACGACCGCACCGAACGGCGCGTGTTGGAGCGCTTCCCCAATGCCCGGGCATTGCCCATGCAGGGCCTTTTGGTGCGCGCCGCACAGGCACGCTGCACCGACCGACCCGTGCTCCTGCTGCACCGTGGTCTCGACCGCCTCGATATCACGGTCGCCAACCGGGGCAAAGTGCTGCTCAGCAACACCTACCCCGCACGCTCCGGACAGGACACCCTCTACTTCGCACTGCTGGCCACCGAAGGCTGCGGACTTGCCGCTACGGAAACGCTGCTCCACGCCGGTGGCACGCACCTGAGCGACGGCGAGCTTGAACTGCTTGCCCGGTACTTCCACAGCTCCGTGCAGGCTTGTGCGGACAGCTGGACGGAAGACCAACAAGGCAAGGACCTCCGCGTGGACCGTTGGTTGGGCGCTTTGGAACAGTTCCCATGCGTATCGTAGGTGGCAAATACCGCAACCGGCGGCTCAACCCGCCCGGCGAAATGGCCGCGCGGCCTACCACCGACTACGCCAAGGAAGGGCTCTTCAACGTGTTGCAGCATGGCCATGCCATTGAAGGGTGCCGCGTACTGGACCTCTTCGCCGGCACCGGCAACATCTCGCTCGAGTTCCTTTCGCGCGGCGCGGCTTCCGTGCTGTCGGTGGAGCGCGATGCCACCTTGGGCCGCTTCATGACACGCACCGCCACCGAACTGGGCGAACAAGCCTGGCGCCAGGTGAAGGGCGATGTGTTCGCTTTCCTGAAAAGCCACCGCGGCCGCTACGACATCATCTTTGCCGATCCACCCTTCGACCTGGACGGCATCGCCACACTGCCTACCTTGGTCTTCGAGGCCGGCCTGCTGGAACCGGACGGCCTGCTGATCGTGGAGCACTCCGAGCGCATGGACCTGAGCACACTGCCCGGCTACCAGCGCACACGCAAGTACGGAACCATCCACTTCAGCTTCTTCCAGTTGCCCGCCGAACCCGAAACAAGCGCACCATGAGCCAACCCGTCGCTGTCTTCCCCGGCACCTTCGACCCCATCACCATCGGGCACGTGAGCATCGTGCAGCGCAGCCTTCCCTTGTTCAGCAAGATCTACCTGGGCATGGGCGTGAACAACAGCAAGAAAACCATGTTCAGCGTGGAGCAGCGGCTCGCGTGGATGCGCGAGGCCTTTCCCAACGAAACGCGTGTGGAAGCGATCGCCTTTGAGGGCTTGACGGTGGAGCTGTGCCGCAAGGTGGGTGCTACGTACATCCTGCGCGGCATCCGCAACAGCACGGACCACGGCTTCGAGCGCAGCATAGCCCTGATGAACCGCGAACTGGGCAAGGTGGAGACCATCTTCCTGCCATCGGCACCGGAACATGCGCACATCAGCAGCACCATCGTTCGGGAGTTGCTGGCCAATAAGGCCGACGTGCGTGCGTTCGTGCCCATGCACCTTTCGCCCTCCGGCCTATGAGACCGCTGCTTACCGCCTGCCTGCTCCTCTTGTTCGGCACCAGCCATGCCGGGGAGTTCAAGCTCCGCGTGGCCGCACCCGAATACCCCGACCAGGCCATCCTGCTCTACCGCTACGACGACCTGCTCACCCTGCGTACCATCCGCTTGGGCCGCGAACTGCCCACGGCCGATGGCAGCGTGCTCTTTACCGGCACGGTGGAAGGCACAGGCAAATTCCAGTTGCGGGTGGGCGATGTGTTCGCCGACCTCTATATGCGACCAGGCAATGTGCTGGACGTGACCTTCTTGCAACCCGAGCGCGGCACGCCCCGAAGCCTGAGCGGTACCACCCGTACCAACATCGTCTTCAGCGACCTGGAGCCGCTGGACATCAATGCCCTGTTGAGCGACCTGAACGAGAAACTGGACGACGTGCTGCTGGAGGACTTGGCCACCGATCGGATCGCAGGCATGCAGGCCGCTGGTATTGTGCGCCGCAATGCGGATGTGGACACCACGCGGACCGATCGCCCCCCTACCCTCTTTCTCACGCCCGACCTTTCCGCAGAGCGGGTGGACAGCCTGGAGCGCATGCTGCTGAACTACTACCGGGGCATCAACGACCCGTGGTTCTTCCATTACCTGGAATACGGCGTTGCAGGCCTGAAGCACGGGCCACGCATAAACGAACGCGAGTTGTACGACCGGCACGTGAAGGCGCGCGACATCGCGTACGACGACCCCGAGCAGATGCGCTTCATCCGAAGCTTCTTCGCGGAACACCTGGCGGCCTACCTGCACCGCTACCACGAAGCCGACCTGAAGCGCGTGATGCAGGAAGGCTCCTGGACCAGGCTCAAGGAGATCTCCGCCCGGCACGACTTCCTGAAGGACAATGAGCGCCTGAACGAACTGGTGCTGCTCGACCAACTGTACCTGAACCAGAACAGCAAGTTGCTGGTGCGCAGCGAAGTGCTGAACATGCTTGCCGTTGCGGGCAAGGCCACCACCTATCCGGAGCACCGCACGATGGTGAACAACATGCTGTGGGACCTCACCGCCATGAAGCCGGGAACCGAACTGCCCGCCATGCGCCTGGTGGCCACCAACGGCCGACCGGTGGACCTGGACAGCCTGCTGAACGGGCCGGTGTGCCTGTTCTTCACGGCATCGTGGTGCACCTACTGCGAGCTGGAAGTGGCGGGCATGGAGAAGTTGCAGAAGGAATACAAGGACGTGCTGCCGATCATCGCCATCAGCCTGGACCGCTCCATGGAGGAGTTGGAGCGCTACCGCAAACTGCACCCCGGCCAGCAATTCACCTGGCTGTTCGCGTTGGATGAGCTGGCCGTGCGCGAGGACCTGCGCATGCGCAGCCTGCCCACCGTGCTACTGTTGAACGACCGGACGCTCGCGCATTCGCCGGCACCGCTACCGAGCACGGGCCTGGGCGCGCACTTCCACAGCACCAGGGTGTCCATGCAACAGCAGGAAAAGCTGAAGGTCTGGGACGACTGAGCCCTCACCCTGCCGGTGATCAGCGGGGCAAGCCCAACCAAGCCTCGAACACCGGGAGCAGGGACGGATACGTGTCGTCCATCATTGCCCGGGCATCCTTGCGCTCGCACCAGCGCACCTCCTCGATGTCCTCCTCCGTTTGCGGTGAGAGTTCCTCCGAGGCATCACCTTGCATGAGGAACCAGTCCGTGCGCTTGAGGTGCTGGCGGCCTTTGCGTTCGTAGGTGTGCCAGGTCTGCGCCAACGGTCTTATGAGCTGAAGCTCCTGCAGGCCGCATTCCTCACGCACTTCGCGGAGCGCGGCATCGGGTATGTGCTCTTTGCGCTCCACCTTGCCTTTGGGCAGGTCCCACCGTCCCAGCCGCTTGATCACCAGCAAGCTGCCGTGGGCATCGAGCACCACGCCACCTGCGGCCTGTACGAACTCGAAGCGCGCACTGAAGCGACGCCACAGGTCCTGCACATCTTGGGAAAAGAGCCAAAGCGACCGTGCCGTAGTGCTTGCTCCGAATGTTCCCAAGGCCACTGCCATGAGCTCATCCGAATTGGCAGGCGACACATGTGCACCTTGGCATTCCGACCCTTCCGGCGGCGCGTCAGCGATCACCACAAGCCTGCCCTCCATGTAAACATCATACCTTCGCTGCATGCCACCAAGCCTTGATCCGGCGCTGAAGATCGCAGAATTTCTGCTGCAGATCAAAGCCATCAAATTGAGCCCGAAAAAGCCCTTCACCTGGGCCTCGGGTTGGAAGAGCCCCATCTACTGCGACAACCGCAAAACACTCTCCTACCCACCTGTACGGACCTACATCCGCCAGCAGTTCGTACACATCATCAACAGCGAGTACGGACGACCGGACATGATCGCCGGGGTGGCCACGGGCGGCATCGCACACGGCGCCTTGGTGGCGCATGACCTGGGCCTGCCCTTCATCTATGTGCGCAGCGATGCAAAAGGCCACGGCTTGGGCAACCAAGTGGAAGGTGACCTTACCGTGGGCCGCAGCGTGGTGGTGGTGGAGGACCTGGTAAGCACCGGCAAAAGCAGCCTGAACGCCGTGCAAGCATTGCGCGATGCGGGCTGCGAAGTGAAAGGCATGGTCAGCATCTTCACCTATGGTTTCGATGAAGCCGCCAAAGCCTTCGCCAAGGAGAAAGTGAAGCTCCACTCGCTCACCAACTACAGCACCCTGCTGGACCAAGCCCTGCGCAGCAATTACATCACCGAAAAGGACCTGGCGCCGCTGAACGAGTGGCGGAAGGATCCGGCGGGGTGGGGTGTGGGGAGTAAGGTGTGAGTTGAGTAGTTGGCAGTTGAGTAGTTGGCAGTTGAGCAGTTGGCAGTTGGCAGTTGGCAGTTGGCAGTTGGCAGTTGAGTAGTTGGTAGTTGGCAGTCAGCCGTATCCATTCACCCATGACGAACATCCAGAGCAAACAGGTCACCATCGCCAAGCCTGCGCAGGAGCTTTACACCTTCCTGCAGGACATGAACAACTTCGAGCAGCTGCTGCCCTTGGGCCGCATCAGCGAGTGGACCAGCGATGGGCGCTCCTGCTCGTTCAAGGTGCAGGGGGCGGCCACCATCGGTCTGGAATTGCTGGACGGTGATGCGCCATCCCTGGTGCGCATGAAAGCCACCGAACGCAGCCCCTTCCCCTTCACGCTGGACGCACACCTGAAGGAGGACAACGGCAGCACCACCGCATGGATGGATTTCAACGGCGACATCAACCCCTTCATCAAGATGATGGTGGAGAAACCGCTGAAGAACCTCTTCGACCACATCGCGGACAGGATGGTGAAGATCCACGGGTAGATCATGAGCGCATGTGACCATCTGGTCATTTGCTCATGTTCGTGAGGCGCTTGTCGGTGAGGACCTTACACTTGGCGCATTGCTGCTTCGCGTATCTTTCCGATCATGGTCAAGGCACCACATCTTCACCTGCTTCTTGGTCTAGCGATAGCTGTGCTGATGAGTTGCCGAAAGGATCCGATGGTGCCATGGTCGGGAATGCCGCGCATGACTTACATCGAACTGGCGGTTGATTCAGCCTGTGTGCAAGCCCCTAACGTGTTCACACCCGATGGAGACGGGATCAACGACTCTTTTTACGTGCTGGCGCGCAACATCGCCGAGATCGAGGTGCGGATACTCGATGTCAACCTCCAGTTGGTCATGGCCTTTGATGATACACGAACGCAGTGGGCCGGTAGCCAGCCTTCCGGGTTTGGACCATTCACCGTGCAGGTACAGGCGGTGACCACCTCCGGCATTACGCTCACGGGCCAAGCACCGTTGACCATCCTCGGCTATGGCGATAACCCCTGCCTGAGCTACGATGGCACGCCCGTATGCGGGGATCAACTGGACCCGCGGCTTTGTGGTCCGGTGTATGACACCAACGAGGTGTTCTGTCCTTGAGGCGGCTCCGTTCCTTTTCTCCGGGGACCGTCCTATCATGCCACTGGTATCAGCAGCGGTATATTTGATGCATCATGAAAGTCCTGCTCGACATCAAGGATGACAAGGCCCAGTTCTTCCTGGACCTCTTGAAGGACCTCTCGTTCGTGAAGGCCACTCCATTGGACGCCGATCGCTTCCGCATCCTCACGGAATGGCAGGAGGCCATGCAGGAAGTGGCGCGCATCAAGGCCGGCAAGAAACGCGGAAGGCCCATCCAAGCACTGCTCGATGAGCTTTGAGGTCCGGACCATTGCGGTGTTCGACCGCAACACGATGCGGCTGGCCAAGAAATACCGCTCATTGAAAAAGGACATAGCTGCCCTTGCCGTATCGCTGGCCGAAAACCCCAAGCAGGGAACACCCATAGGTGGTGGCTGTTACAAGATCCGGTTATCAGTAGGCAGCAAGGGTAAGGGCAAGAGCGGCGGAACGCGTGTGATCACGTATGTCGCTGTGGTGGATGACCTCGTCTACCTGCTGACCATCTATGACAAGTCCGAGCAGGAGACCATCTCCAACCAGGAGTTGCTGTTGCTTCGAAAGATGATCCCCTGATCCAAAGCCATGGCATCCCGAAGGAACCGCCGTAACGACGACGACGCGAAACCCGCGAAGCTGAGCAAGAGCACCTTGCGCAAGTTCTTCCGGCTGTTCCGCTACCTGCGGCCCTATCGCGTGCCCTTCTCGTTGGGCATGCTTCTTCTGCTGGGCACCAGCCTGCTCAGCATGGTGTTCCCCGGCTTGATGGGCAAGCTGGTGGACGCCACAAAAGGTGAGCTGCCCACGGATGCCGAAGCACTGCTCGACCTGGGCAACATCGATTCCGTGGCGCTGCTGCTGGTGGGTGTGTTCGCGCTGCAGGCCCTGCTGGGCTTCGGGCGCATCTACCTCTTCTCCTACGTCACCGAACACATGCTGGCGCGCTTGCGGCAGGACACCTACGAGCACCTGCTGAAGCTGCCGATGACCTTCTTCGCCACGCGACGTGTGGGTGAATTGAACAGCCGCATCAGCGCCGATGTGGCCCTGCTGCAGGACACCTTCACCACCACGCTCGCCGAGTTGGTGCGGCAACTCATCATCATCACCGTGGGCTTGGTGTTGCTCACCACGCTTTCGCCACAGCTCACACTCACCATGCTCGCCTCCATCCCCGTGGTGGCCATCGTGGCCGTGGTCTTCGGGCGTTTCATCCAGAAGCTGAGCAAACAGGTGCAGGACCGCATCGCCGACACCAACGTGGTGGTGGATGAAACGCTGCAAGGCATCCAGAGCGTGAAGGCCTTCGCAAACGAGGCCTGGGAAGCGCTGCGCTACAACAAGGCCGTTACCGCCGCACGCGGACTGGCCATGAAGGGTGCGCGCTGGCGGGGGGCCTTCGTGTCGTTCATCATCCTGTGCATGTTCGGCGCCATCGTGCTGGTGATCTGGCGCGGCATGCACCTGAAGGAGGAAGGCGTGCTCAGCACCGGCGAGTTGTTCACCTTCATCATGTACACCGTGTTCATCGGTGCCAGCATCGGCAGCATCCCGGAGTACGTTACGCAGATGCTGAAGGCCATCGGTGCCACCGAACGCTTGATGGACATCCACGACGAAGCGGCCGAGACCATCAGCCTGGCACCCAAGGGCGACGCGCTCCAGCTCCAAGGTCGCATCACCTTCCGCAACGTTTCCTTCCACTACGCATCACGCCCGGACATGCCGGTGCTACGCGATGTGAGTTTCACCGCGGAGCCGGGGCAGCGCATCGCACTGGTAGGCCCCAGCGGCGCAGGCAAAAGCACCATCGCATCATTGGTGCTGCGCTTTTACGACCCGGTGGAAGGCAGCCTGCTCATCGACGATCGGGAAGCGAGTTCCTACCCGCTCACCGCACTGCGCGACCGCATGGCGATCGTGCCGCAGGAAGTGATCCTCTTCGGAGGTAGCATCCGCGAGAACATCGCTTACGGCGATCCCAAAGCCTCGCAGGAAATGATCGAAGCCGCAGCACGCAAAGCCAACGCGCATGCCTTCATCAGCACCTTCCCCGAAGGCTATGACACCGTGGTGGGTGAACGTGGTGTGCAACTCAGCGGCGGTCAGCGCCAGCGCATTGCCATTGCCCGCGCCGTGCTGAAGGACCCCGCCATCCTGATCCTGGACGAAGCCACCAGCGCGCTGGACAGTGAAAGCGAACGGCTGGTGCAGGACGCTTTGGACGAGTTGATGAAAGGCCGCACGAGCATCGTGATCGCGCACCGCTTAAGCACCGTGCGCGATGCGGATAAGATCCTGGTGCTTGACAAAGGAACGATCGTGGAGAGCGGAACGCACGAGGAGCTGATCGCGGACAGCGCGGGGCTGTATCATAGCTTGAGCAGGTTGCAATTAAGCGAAGGGTGAGATGTGATGTGTTATTTGTGAGGTGTGAGGTCGGGTGCCCATTCACACCCCGATATGCATCGGGTCACAACTCACACCTTGATCACAGCTCCACCTCCACCACTTTCTTCGTCGCAAAGAACTCCTCCTCGAAGAACTCGCTGAGCTCGTGGACGCGGTACTGCTGCTTCAACGGCAACAGCTCATCGGCCAGCTCGCCGCCCTTCAAGTAGTAGAGCTTACCCTGCCCTTTCGGCGTCAAGTGCTTGGTCATGCGCAGGAACTCGGGCAGCGTGGTCACTGCGCGGCTTACCATGAAGTCATAGCGCTGCTTATGGTCCTCGCTGCGTACTTGTTCGGCGCTGCAGTTGGTGAGGCCAAGGCCTTCGATCACGCCTTGCACGGCCATGATCTTCTTGCCGATACCATCGATGCCGTGGAAAGTGCTGTCCGGGAACATAATCGCCAAGGGAACCAAGGGGAAACCGCCGCCGGTGCCCACGTCCACGATGCGTGCCCCCTTCTTGAACTGCACCACTTTGGCGATGCCGAGCGAATGCAGGATGTGCCGCTCGTAAAGGTGCTCGAAGTCCTTGCGCGAGATGAGGTTCACGCGCTCGTTCCAATGCGCATAGAGCTCGCCGAGCTTGGAGAAGCGCTCGCGCTGAAGGGCGGTGAGCTCGGGGAAATAGTTGAGCAGTATCTCCATCATTTCCAGGTGCAGATCAATGTGGAAATGAGAAAATGTGAAGATGTGGCCCGACCGATGCGATCACATCTTCACATTTCCACATCCCCTGCATTTCCACATCTCAAATGGCGTCCTTGCTGTTCTGCATCAGGTTCAGCAGGAACTCGCGGGCGCGGAAGAGCTGGGCTTTCACTGTGCCCAAAGGAAGGTCGAGCTCGTCGGCGATCTCCTCGTAGCTGTACTCCTTGTAGTAGCGCAGCTCCACCAGGGTCTTGTAGCGGGGCTTCAGCTTGTCCACCACTTCGCGCATGATCTCCACCTTCTGTTCCTTGATGGCTATCTCCGATGGATCGAGGCCGTGGCCTTTGAGTTCGATGGTCATCTCATCGCCATCCTCGGTGCCCATGGGCTTGTCGATGGAGAAGGTCTTCTTCTTCTGTTTGCGGATCCAATCGATGCAGTTGTTGGACGCGATCTTGAAGAGCCAGGTGCTGAACGCGTAGTTCGGCGTGTACTGCTTGAGGCGATTGAAGGCTTTGCCGAAGGCCTCGATGGTGAGGTCCTCCGCATCGTCCTTGTTGTTGATCATCTTCAAGAGCATGAAGTAGATCGAATCGCGGTAGCGCTGCATCAGTTCGGCGTAGGCCTTCTGATCGCCGTTGTCCACGGCACGGCGCACCAGTACGTAGTCGTACCGGGCTTTCTCGCTGAGGTTCTCGTTCACTTCCATCGTTTGGGCTTGACGAGGATCGTGCTCATGTAGAGCAGGGGATCCAAAAGTAGGAACAACCATTCCAGGGGTAATGCGAACCAGGTGATGGCTCCGGCGCCCAAGCGGCGCAGGCTGGCCATGGTGACCGGAAGAAGCAGGCCGAGCTTGATGGCCGCCCCAACGGCGAAGGACTCCCAATGCCCACGCACGGCGAGCACTACCAGCGACACCCAGAAGACCAGGCGTGCAAGCGGCAAAAGAGTAAGGAGCACTTGATGGCCGAAGCGATAGTGCGCCGCTGTGGTGTAGTGCCTGCGCTTGCGCCTGATCCAAGTGGCAATGTCGGGCGTGGGTACGGTGGTCATGAAGGAACGCGGATCGGCCACCACGGAAGTGTTGCGCGCACGGGCCACCGCGTTGATGAAGAGGTCGTCATCGCCGCTCATGAGGTGGTTGCCGCGCCGGGCATCGCGTGCATTGAAGAACACCTCGGTGGTGTAGGCCAGGTTGCGACCCACGCCCATGTAGGGCAGGCCCGCCATGGCGAAGCTCATGTACTGGGCGGCTTTCGCACTGCCATCATAACGTTCCAGCACATTGGCCAGACCAGGCTGAACAGTGTAGGGGCTGTGACCGATGACGATGCTGCGGCCATTGCGGAAACCGGCGGCCATGACGGAGATCCAATCCTTACTGGCGGGTACGCAGTCCGCATCGGTGAGCAGCACGTGCTTGTGTTTCGCGGCACGCATGCCCACGCCCAGCGCGATCTTCTTGCCGTAGTTGAATTTCTCGTCGGCCTGGATGTTCACCAAGCGCAGGCGCTCGTACTGGGGCTTCATCCACTCCAGGATCTCCCAGGTGTCGTCCTCGCTGCGGTCGTTCACGATCACCAGCTCGAAGGTACGATGGTCCTGCTGCATGAGCATGGGGATGAGCCGCTCCAGCGCACGAGCTTCGTTGCGGGCGCAGATCACCACGCTGATGGGCAGCTCCCGATCCGGCTCCACGTCGGTCTTTCGGAACGCAAGCCGCACGAACATGAAGGCGTGGAAGAGCAGGAGCACCAACAAGGCACCTGCCATCACATAGGTTTCCACCGACCAATTGGGCATGACACGGGGCACACCCCAGCGGGATGCAGCCGAGGGCGAAGCTACCCGGCAACAAAGGGCCCATAAGCGGCCATCAGCACCAGTTATGAACAGATGAAGTGGAGAGAGCCCG
This sequence comes from Flavobacteriales bacterium, assembly GCA_019638115.1. Taxonomy (GTDB): domain Bacteria; phylum Bacteroidota; class Bacteroidia; order Flavobacteriales_F; family PHOS-HE28; genus PHOS-HE28. Next base: position 27,817 of record JAHBUK010000001.1, read on the forward strand.
CACCTGCACCGGACCTACCTTTGGCCGCCTTTACAACCATGTCCTTCACCCTGCTTTCCACCGACCCCGGCTCACAGGCCCGCGCCGGCATCCTGCGCACCGATCACGGCGACATACCCACCCCCATCTTCATGCCGGTGGGCACGCTGGGCGCCGTGAAGGCCGTGCATCCGCGCGAACTGCGCAACGACCTGGATGCGCCGATCATGCTCAGCAACACCTACCACCTGTACCTGCGGCCCGGCGTGGAAGTGCTGGAACATGCCGGTGGGCTGCACAAGTTCAATGGCTGGGACCGTCCCATCCTTACCGACAGCGGCGGTTTCCAGGTGCACTCGCTCAGCGACATCCGCAAGATCACCGAGGAAGGCGTGAAGTTCCAGAGCCACATCGATGGCAGCCGCCACCTCTTCACACCGGAGCGGGTGATGGACATCCAGCGCAGCATCGGCGCGGACATCATCATGGCCTTCGACGAGTGTACGCCCTGGCCCTGCGAGCTGGCCTACGCCGAGAAGAGCATGCACATGACCCACCGCTGGCTGGACCGCTGCATTACGCAATTCAACAGCACGGAGCCCAAGTATGGCCACCGGCAGATGCTCTTCCCCATCGTGCAGGGCAGCACCTTCCCGGAACTGCGCAAACGATCGGCGGAGTACATCGCCACCAAGGACATGCCCGGCAACGCGATCGGCGGCCTCAGTGTGGGCGAGCCGGAGGAGGAGATGTACGCCATGGCCGAGCTGTGCTGCGACATCCTGCCCAAGGACAAGCCGCGCTACCTGATGGGCGTGGGCACACCGTGGAACCTGCTGGAGAACATGGCGCGCGGCGTGGACATGTTCGATTGTGTGATGCCCACCCGCAACGGTCGCAACGGCATGCTCTTCACCCGGCAGGGCGTGCTGCAGATCAAGAACAAGCAGTGGGCCGACCACCACGGTCCGCTCGACCCTGATGGTACCACGTGGGTGGACAACCAGTACTCGCGCGCCTTCGTGCGGCACCTGTTCCAGAGCGGTGAAATACTGGGGCAGCAGATCGCCAGCCTGCACAACCTGGGCTTCTACCTGGCGTTGATGAAGGAAGCCCGGGAACGGATCCTGGACGGTAGTTTCACGAGTTGGAAGAACGCGTTGTTGCCAAACCTGAAAACGCGACTCTAAATACCCGCTACTTGCCTTCAGCTACTGGCTGCTGGCGAGATACCGTAGCCAGTAGCCAGCAGCCAGTAGCCAATTGCAAGCAGCCCCCCACCGTGCTGAAAACCCTCGATCGCTATATCATCCGGCAGTTCCTCGGGACCTTCTTCTTCATCCTGCTGAGCATCATGCTCATTGCGGTGGTGTTCGACATCAGTGAGAAGACCGAGGATTTCGCCAAGATGAAGGCCACCACGGGCGAGATCATCCGCGACTACTACCTCAACTTCGTCATCTACTACAGCAACCTCTTCAGCGGGCTCATCATCTTCCTGGCGGTGTTGCTGTTCACCAGCAGGCTGGCACACCGCACGGAGTTCATCGCCATGCTGAGCAGCGGGGTCAGCTTCCCGCGCATCCTGTGGCCCTACTTCCTGGCGGCCACCTTCCTCACCGGGCTCTCGATGGTGATCAACCACAAGGTGCTGCCGGCGGCCAACAAGGTGCGGCTCGACTTCGAGGAACAGCACATCCGCGCCACCTTCCGGGTGGATGCCAAGCACATCCACCGCGAGATCGCTCCGGGCAACATCGCCTATTTCGAATCGTGGAACGCCAAGGAGCGCACCGGCTTCCGCTTCAGCCTGGAACAATGGCAGGATGGGCGCATGCTGCAAAAACTCCACGCCGATCGCGCCCGCTACGACAGCACGTCGGGACATTGGCGCCTGCACGATTACAACTTGCGGATCATCGGCGAGCACACCGACCGCATCATCACCGGGCTCGAACTGGACACCGTGATCCCCTTGCGACCAAGCGACATGGGACAGCGTTGGGAATTCGCCATGGCCATGGGCTGGGAGGAGATCAACGCCTACATAGCGGCCAAGCAGGCGCAGGGCGACGGCAGCCTGATGCCCTACCTCATCGAGAAGCACCAGCGCACCTCCTACCCTTTCGCAACCTACGTCTTCACCTTGATCGGCGTGAGCATCGCCAGTCGCAAGGTGCGCGGTGGTACCGGCCTGCACCTGGCCCTGGGCGTGGGCTTGGTGCTGGTGTACATCTTCGCCATGCGCATCTCCACCGTGGCCGCCACAAACGCCGGCCTCAACCCCTTGTTGGCCGTGTGGATCGCCAACGTGCTGTTCACGGTGATCGGCGTGTTCATCTACCGTTCAGCCCCCAAATAGTCGCTGGCCTTCCAATTTTTCGTTCATCGTGATCATACGATGGACCCTATCCATCGTAACATTGCGATCTATTGATCGATCTTATGGGCATCACCAAGACCGAACTCTTTACCGCCAACCAGAACCAGCTGGCCGCCTGGGCCAAGGTGCTGGGGCATCCGGCGCGCATCGCCATCCTGCAGCGGCTCATCCAGCACGACTCCTGCTTCTGCGGGAGCCTCACCGAGGAACTGGGGCTTGCGCAGGCCACCATCAGCCAGCACCTGCGCGAGCTGAAGGAGGCCGGGCTCATCAAAGGCACTGTGGAAGGCACCAGCGTGTGCTACTGCATTGAACCGAAGGCCTGGGCGAAGGCGCAGGCGGCATTCACCAAACTCTTCAACGCATACAAGTCGCTTGGCAGCGAATGCTGCTGAGGGGGCGTGAGGATGATATTCAGTGTAATGGAATAACCAGTGCGACTCCGGGTCAGGCCCGGAGTGACAAGACAAGAACCAATGCGACTCCGGTCCGATACATATCGGACCAAGCCCGGAGTGACAAGCCATGAACAACTCAGAAGAACTGAAAGACCTCGTGCGCCGCAAGTACGCCGAGATCGCCCAACAGGACAAGGCCACCAACGCCAGCAGCTGCTGCGGCGCGGGTGGATGCAGCACCGAAGTGGCCACCATCATGAGCGACGATTACACGAAGCTCGAAGGCTACAACCCCGACGCCGACCTCTCGCTCGGCTGTGGGCTGCCCACCGAGTTCGCGCGGATCAAGCCAGGCGATACCGTGCTCGACCTGGGCAGTGGCGCCGGCAACGACTGCTTCGTGGCACGCGCCGCCACCGGTGCCGATGGCCGCGTGATCGGCGTGGACTTCACTCCAGAGATGATCGTCAAGGCCAAGGAGAACGCCCGCAAGCTGGACTACCAGAACGTGGAGTTCCGGCAGGGCGACATCGAGGCGCTTCCCCTCAGCGCCTGCATGGTGGACGTGGTGGTGAGCAACTGCGTGCTGAACCTGGTGCCCGACAAGCGACAGGCGCTATCCGAAGTGTTGCGTGTGCTCAAACCAGGAGGGCATTTCAGCATCAGCGATGTGGTGCTGGTGGGTGAATTGCCGTCGGCCATCCAAGGCGCGGCAGAGATGTACGCCGGTTGTGTGAGCGGCGCGCTGCAGGAGGATGAATACCTCGGCATCATCCGTGACCTCGGCTTCGACGAGATCACCGTGCAGAAGCGCAAGCCAATCGTGGTGCCGGACGACATCCTCAGCAACTACCTGAGCGCGGAGGAGCTGGCGGACTTCAAGGCGGGCGGCACGGGGATCTTCAGCATCACGGTGTTCGCGCGGAAGAGCAGCGTGGACTGTTGTGGGGCGGAAGTGGGTGCGACTCCGGGTCAAGCCCGGAGTGACAAAACGGGTCAAGCCCGGCATGACAATGCGGACAAGGCGAAGGACCCTGAAGGCATCCACGCCATACCCGGCTGTGAGTTGGGCTCTGCCTGCTGCTGAACCATACCCCCATGCTACTGCCATCCTTCCTGCTCACGCTCCTCAGCGCCCAAGCTCCCATGGACCGCACCCTGCATCCCGACCTACAACGCTACGTGGACGAACGTGTGGTGCCCGCCATGGTCGCCATCCCCGACGAACGCAAGGAGCAACTGGACCTGGTCGCCGAGTTCATTCGGGAACGCGAAGCAACTGGCGCTTCGGCCTCTCTCACCTTTATCTGCACGCACAACAGCCGACGCAGTCACCTGGGGCAGCTCTGGGCGGCCACGGCGGCGTGGGTATTCGCAATAGACCACGTGCGCACCTACAGCGGCGGCACGCAGGTCACGGCCTTCAACCCGCGTGCGGTGGCGGCGGTGGAGCGGGCGGGTTTTGAGATGGTGAAGCCCGACGGGAAAAACCCGGTGTATGAAGTGTCGTTCACCAACGACCGGAACGCCGAACACTGCTGGAGCAAGAAGTACGACGACCCGGCCAATCCCACCGAAGGTTTCTGCGCTGTGATGACCTGCTCTGAGGCGGATACCAACTGCCCCATCGTGCGTGGTGCGCTGGACCGGGTGAGCCTGCCCTACAACGACCCCAAGGAGTCCGATGGGACCCCGGAGGAGACCGCGCGCTACGATGAGCGCTGCCTGCAGATCGCGGCGGAGATGTGGTACGTGATGCGGGAGGCCGCAGAGTGAAATGCAGGGAACCGCAGAGGCGCAGAGGGCGCAGAGAAATGCAGCAATGCGTGAACTGGAATGCATGAACCCGCAGATGACGCAGATGAACGCAGATAGTCTTCCATTGAACGCTCCCCATCGTATGCCCCGCATTTCAACTGCGCCATCTGCGTCTTCTGCGGCCGAATTCCCTCGACATGAGCGGTAATACTCCCACCATCGGCTTCTTCGAGAAGTACCTCACCCTATGGGTGGCGCTCTGCATCGGGGCGGGCATTGCGCTGGGCGAACTGGCCGGTGATGGCATGCAGGTAGTGGCCGACCTGGAGATCAACACCGTGAACATCCCGGTGGCCATCCTGATCTGGTTGATGATCTACCCCATGATGGTGCAGGTGGACTTCAGCTCCGTGTCCAGGATCGGGCCGCAGCTCAAAGGACTCAGCCTCACCGTGGTGATGAACTGGCTGATCAAGCCTTTCACCATGGCCTTCTTCGCGTGGCTCTTCTTCAGCAACCTGTACAGCGCCTGGCTGGACCCCGAACGGGCGCAGGAGTACATCGCCGGGGCGATCCTGCTCGGTGCGGCGCCCTGCACGGCCATGGTCTTCGTGTGGAGCTACCTCAGCGGCGGCGACCCCAACTACACGCTGGTGCAGGTGAGCGTGAACGACCTGATCCTGCTCGTGCTCTTCGTGCCCATCGTGCAGTTCCTGCTGGGCATCACCGGCATCACCATCCCCATGAACGTGCTCGTGACCTCGGTGGTGGTCTTCGTGGTGATCCCGCTGGTGGCCGGCTACCTCACCAACCGCTTGCTGATCCGTGCCCACGGCGAGGATTGGTTCAAGACGCACTTCCTGCCGAAACTGAAGCCCGTCTCCATTGCCGCGCTGCTCGTCACGCTCATCCTGCTCTTCGCCTTCCAAGGGCAGAAGATCCTCGCGAATCCCTTCGACATCCTGCTCATCGCCATCCCGCTCTCCATCCAGACCTACTTCATCTTCTTGCTCACCTGGAAAGGCGGCCGCTGGCTGAAGCTCCCCTACCGCACCTGCGCACCGGCCAGCATGATCGGCGCCAGCAACTTCTTCGAGCTGGCCGTGGCCGTGGCCATCGCGCTCTTCGGACTGAACAGCGGTGCCGCATTGGCCACCGTGGTGGGTGTGCTGATCGAGGTGCCGATCATGCTGCATTTGGTGCGTATCGCGAAAAGGTGGCAATATGCCGATGGAATGTAAAATGTAGAATGCAGAATGTAGAATGATCAATAGCTAAGCAAACGATCGACTGGATCCATTTCATTCTACATTCTTCGGTTCTACATTCTACATTTTACATTTCCTCACACCATGCTCCGTCTCCTCCACACCTCCCCCCGCGCCACCATCTTCCTCATCCGCCTGATGGTGGGCGCCGTGTTCCTCTCCGAAGGCATCCAGAAGTTCCTCTTCCCTGCGATCCGTGGCGCGGGGCGTTTCGAGAAGATCGGACTGCCCAGCCCGGAGTTCCTCGGCTCCTTCGTGGGCTTCTTCGAGATCCTCTCCGGCGCGTTGATCCTGCTGGGGCTCTTCACGCGATTGGCCGCCGTGCCCACGCTCATCATCATGCTCGTGGCCATCGCCACCACCAAAGGCGCGGTGCTTGCCAATGAAGGCTTCTGGCCCATGATGCACGGCAGCCGCACGGACTGGGCCATGCTCCTGGGCAGCATCTACCTGATGATCGAAGGGGGTGGGAAATGGTCGGTGGATCGGGCCCTACAGGGAATGAAAAATGTAGAATGAAAAATGAAAAATGTAGAATGTAGAACTGTCCGTGGGTGAAAGTTGCGTTTGGCTTCGCCTTTGGACGTTCTCGTTAGTGTTGGATCGATGAGCATACTTGGCCTCCGACAGAACTGGAAACAGTTCACGTTGCTCGTCATCGTCAACGCCTTCGTGGGCGGCATGGTGGGCATTGAACGCACGGTACTGCCCGTGCTCGCCGAGCTGGAGTTCGGCATCGCCTCGCACGCTGCGGCACTCAGCTTCATCATGGCCTTCGGGGTGAGCAAGGCGATGGCCAACTACTTCACCGGCAGGCTGGCGGGGCGCTACGGACGGAAAGCGTTGCTCGTCACCGGCTGGCTGCTGGCGCTGCCCGTGCCCTTCATGCTCATCTACGCCGATGTGTGGGCATGGATCGTGGCGGCGAACATCCTGCTGGGCATCCACCAGGGCTTCGCGTGGAGCAGCACCGTGGTGATGAAGATGGACCTCGTGGGCGAGAAGGACCGCGGCCTGGCGATGGGGCTCAACGAATTCGCCGGCTACCTCGCCGTGGGCGGCATGGCCTTCCTTACCGGCTTCCTCGCCGCACACTACGGACCGCGCCCCGTGCCCTTCCAGGTGGGCATCGCGCTGGCGGTGATCGGCTTGGGCATGACGCTGCTGTGGGTGAAGGACACCACGCACCACGTGACCGCCGAAGCCGCGCAGAGCGCACTGCCGAAACTGAAGCGTGTGTTCGTGGAGACCAGCCTCACGCACCGCACGCTGGGCAGCGTGACACAGGCCGGACTGGTGAACAACCTGAACGACGGCATGCTGTGGGGGCTGCTGCCCGTGCTGCTCTTCAGCGAGGGCTTCGGGCAGGAACGCATCGGCCTTATCGCGGCGGTGTACCCGGCGGTGTGGGGCCTGGGCCAACTCTTCACCGGCAAGCTCGCCGATGTGGTGAACCGCCGCTCGCTGCTCGTCATCGGCATGGTGCTGCAAGGCGTGGCCATCCTCGGACTGCCTTTCGTGCATGCACAAGGGGCCTACATCGCCCTCAGCGCCGCACTTGGCCTGGGCACCGCACTGGTCTACCCCACCTTTCTGGCCGTGCTGGCCGCGCACACGCACCCACAGCAGCGCAGCGAGGCCGTGGGCATCTTCCGCCTGTGGCGCGACCTGGGCTATGCCATCGGCGCACTGGCCACCGGCCTCATCGCTGATCGCTTCGGCATCACGGCCTCCATCCTGGCGATCGGAATCGTGACCGTGTTGAGCGGGATAGTCGTGTGGCTGCGCATGCCGAGCGAGCGCAAGTGCCTGGAGCCCGAGGACCTGAAGCCGCTGCTGGGCAAGACGAACGTTCGTGTGGTGGATGTTCGCATTCCGGAGGAGTATGCCGGCGGTCACCTGCCCGAAGCGATCAATATCCCCCTGACCGAGCTTTTGGAACGCGCGCGCAGTTGGTCGCCGAAGGAGCGGATCATTACCGTGTGCGCGAAGGGCGGAGGAAGAAGTGCACAAGCCGCGCGGGTATTGCGGGACATGGGCTTTGGACGGACGTGGTGGTTGTGCGGGGGGACGGTGGGTTGGCACGTCTGACGTAAGCCGGTGCTAGCCAAGAAGAGAGTTCTCCAACACGTAAGCCACCATGAGCGCGTTATCTCGCGTTGCCGGCCTATTAACAACAGGCTGGGTCCAGTCTGTGGCACCTACTGCTTGATGAAGCGCACCGCGTACCCCTCCTGCGAGCGCAGCATGTAGGCTCCTGTAGCCAATTCTTGCACAGGCACCTGCTGCGATCGTGTCACCTCCAGCAAGGTGCGGCCCTGCATGTCGATCACCGCACCGGTGAACGGTTCGGACAGCTGGAGCACATCGCTGGCGGGGTTGGGCCATGCGTGCAAGGGTGGCGTGGCCAGGGCTTCGGAGATGCCCACACCACCACCACCGATCAGACGAGCGATGCGGTGGCGCGGTACACCATTAAATCGATTGAATGATCCGCTAACGACAAACCTGCCTTCCGCATCCACCAAAACGTGAAGGATCAAAGGCCTGCTCACGTACGTGGGACCCGATCCAACGCTGAAGGTGGGATCGGGTGTACCATCAGGCATGGCGATCGCCATTCCCCGGTGAGGTATACCCGCGCCGCCATAGGTGGAAAAACCACCGGCCACTACCGTCCTGTCGTCGGGAAGCACGGTCAACGACCAAACAATCGCGGCATCACTGCCCACCATGGTAACGCCTTCAGTATTGAAATCCGCGCAACGGGTACCATCAAATTCCAAACAAGCGATGCATTTCGAGGCCACGCCACGATAGGTGCTGAAGTTCCCGCCGACGATGAAGCGGCCATCATTGCGTTGAACGATGGTAGCCACGGAACCCTGGTACATAGGCCCAAAACCGGCGCCCGGCATGAACGAGGGATCGAGGGAGCCATCGGGCATAAGACGTGCGATACCCCATGCCGCTGAACCCGGCAGGTTGAACTTCCCACCTATCAGAACCCTTCCGTCACCGAGAACGTGGACAGCATGAATGGAACCTGATATGTTAGAAGGAAGTACGAACGCGCTGTCCACCAACCCGTTCGGAAAGAGCTTGAACAGTCCGGGGGGGGTGTCCTGAGAATGTCTGTTCGGGCATGATAGCCACGTATACCCCACCATCGTTCGCCACGCCCAATGCCGACACCATGAGCCCTGGCGCTACGATATCAGGTAGCATCATGCTCATATCCAGTTGCCCGTGTGCATCAACAACCGCCATACGCGGAACCGGCACACTGTCGTACCGGGTCATATCCCCGGCCAGAAAGAGCCTATCTCCCGGAAGTTTCACCATTCGCGTAACACGTCCATTTGGCCCGGATCCGCCACTAAATGCAGCGTCCAACTCACCTTCCGGATCAAGGAACGAGAGATAGGGCCGATGCTGACCGTTGTAGGATAGGTGATCGCCGGCGATGGCGACCCGCCCATCATCCATGTGTGCCATGCTGAATACCATACCACCCACTCCCCTTCCTGGGAGGAAACCGGGATCAGGCACTCCATCAATGGAAAGCCTGGTGATCGCCATGCGCATGCGACCATCAACGGCACTGAACCTTCCAGTAACGATCATGTCACCTTGCAACGTGAACCGGATCCGGTTCACGATAGGGGTCAACGTGTGCCCGATATGCACATCAAATGAGGGATCCATTTGCCCATCGGCAAATAATCTGGCGATCGAGGTTCGTGGGGTTCCATCATAAGCTTGAAAAGAACCACCGATCATTATGCGCCCATCGTCCATGGGCACGATTACAGCAACGTTGTTCGATGGGCCGGAACCCGGCGAAAAATCCGGATCACGTTGCCCGTTCATCAGGAAACGGCCTAGGTTACTCCAGATCGTGGGCCCCGCCAGTTGGAAAGCGCCGCCTACCAGCAACCGTCCATCAGCATCAAGGACGAGGTTGCCGATGGTACAAGGATATAGCGCCGAGGACATCGGATCGAAGTCCATATCCAAAGTACCATCAGCGGACAACAGCGCCAGGCCATTGCGTGCCACATTGTCCACGGTGGTGAAGGAACCACCCACCACCACACCACCATTAGGAAGCGGCAGCAGGCACTGAACATAGCCATTGAAACCGGCGCCTATATCGAACGAGGTATCCACCGTGCCATCAGCATGCAACCTCGCCATGCGCACCTTTGGCTGTCCGTTCACCTCTGTGAATGAACCTCCTATAAGTATCCTGTCATCGGGTAGCTGCAACATCACCTGTATCACGTTGTTGACCAGAACCTGCAGCGGAGCACTCAGCGTACCGTCAAGGGATAGCGGTCTGATCGTGTGGCCCCCAGCGACCGTTCCGGCGCACAGGAACCCGCCTTCATTCGCGCGGGCTACTCGGCCGGGATAGAAGCTCTGCGGTATTGAAAGGGAATAGGAGGGGTCCAGAGTGCCGTCAGGCAGAATGACCACGGGACCATTGACCGTAGTTCCACTATACGATTCGAAGACCCCCCTTATCAATGCTCGATCATCGGGAAGAAGGAACACCTCATACACACTGGCGGACGGACCTGAATAGCTCAGATGGTAATCCAACGGCCCATCCCCATAAGTCCCATCATCAAGCTGATTGAAGCTCATGTCCACGCCACCGTACTGCGCAGCAACGGTGAATTGGCAGACCATCGCAACGAAGACGGATAGTAGTTCGAGTTTGAGCCTGACCATGACACACTTGGTTTTGAGGCAAAGTAGGCTGCCTCCAAAGTGGTCAAATGGGCCGATCGACTTGCGGCAGATATGACACAGGCAAAGGCAGCACACGCTGGGCAGCGCTGCCTAACGCATTCAGGAAACGCACCTATTGCAGCACCTCAGCTATTGCGCGACGGAACGTTCACCTACAAGAACCTCCGGAAAGGCCAGAAAACTCGCCTTGTTCAGCCCTTCCTCCACGCTCATCAACGCCACGAACACGTAGCTCTCCGGGCTCAGCACGGATTCCTCGGCCACCAGCACAGGAGCTTCTTTGAACAGGATCTCGGGGACGTTTTTCACGCCACAAAGGAACTGTGCGTGGGAGTGCTGTATGCCAAGCAGGATCTATGCTTGCGTTAGATCCGCTGTTCAGCATGCTCCCTGCCAGAGCTCGTTCCATGAGCTTTTATTCTGCTGCCAAGAGCGGTAGCAAACGCAATGTGTGCGCTGGTGCTTACATCTCCCTTCACCTGCTGATGAGTGCTGTTGGACCTGGCATGTTCATCCTTCAAGCTGTTCGCTTTCTTCGGTCAAACAAGCCACGCAAAGGCAATTGGTGAAGCGCTCCGCCAATTGCCGACGTTGCCCATCGCTCAACTTTACCGCCATGCACTGGCACTCGTGGATGGAGGACGGCTTGCAGCTTAGGTCGGACCCACAGCGTTGGCATCGTTTCTCGTGTTGCTCAGGCATGTGAACTACGGCTCTGTGGGATGTGATCACGACCAGGCGGCTTCAATTTGCGAAAGTGCTTGCTCGACCGGCCGTGATACGGACCAACGGCAGTGAAGCACACCTGGCGCAGTGCATCGCTCATTGGAAACAGAATCCGCCGGGAATGATGCCCGCTTGGAACGATGTAAGCTCCGACCCACCTGGCGTGTAGCGGTACACCATCCCGCGCTGCACATAGTCGATGGCATCGGCCACGTACACTTCGTTGCTGATGGGGTGAACACCAAGCCCGTAGAAGTTGCGACCATTGGCGGGAATGATGGGATCGGCGGGCAACGCGAAAGCGTCGATCGGCATGCGGCACACCCCGTTGTTAAGGAAGTGCAACACGGTGCGTGTGCCATCGATGGTGAGCCGCCAAGGGCTGGCGCCGAAGGGGAAACTGAAGCTCTGCTCCACGGTGCGTGTTGCGGGGTCGATGCGGTGCAAGGCGGGCGTGATACCCTGGCCCAAATAACCTGAACTCAGCACCCAGAGCTTGCCATGCGCATCTTCCACGATGGAGCCGTTGGGCGCTCCAACGGCTATACTGTCCACGAGCTGGTCGGTGGCGCTATCGACCACATACACGTAAGGCCGCGACTGGTTGGTGACGAACGCTTTGCCATACGCCAACGCCAACTCTTCCGTGGACCCGGGGCAAGGAATGGAGCCGGTGATACTGTTGGTGGCCAAGTCGAGGATGGCTATGGCTCCCGCGTAGAGATCGGTGACGTAGGCCTTGCCGTTGCTTACCGGTAGCAGGTAGCGCGGCGAGTTGAAGCCGGTGATGGTGGCGCTGACCACGAAGCTCTGCGGGTCCACCACGACAACCCTGTTGCTGTTGTTCATCACCAGGTAGCCCTTGCCGTTGAACAGGCGCATGCTCTGGCACACATCGCCCAATGCCACGCCGTTCGCGGGTTGAAAGAGGTCTTCCGCAGCCGCACCGGTGGTTATGTCGTAGTAACTCACGCTGGCATTGCCCCAGCCGAAGTTGCCCTCGTTGGTGATGTACACACCTCCAGTGCTGCCCACGTCGATCGGTGGCGTGGTGGGACGCTCGGGCCGATCCTTGCGACAACCCACAAAAAGCACGAGGGCCATAAGACCCAGGATGGAACGATCAATGCGCATGGACGACGAGTTTGGTGCGGGCCACCACGCCGCGTTCGTTGGCAAGCTGAACGATGTACCAGCCAGTGGGCAAGCCGCGCACATCGAATGTTCGCTGACCCGCATCTCCTTGGAACCAAGCGGACATCAGCTCCTGCCCTGTTGTGTTCAAAACAGAAAGGCGCAAAGCACCTCCGATCGGTGCGGCCAGGTGCCAGCGTACCTGTTCGTTGGCAGGATTCGGGTATACGCTCATCAGCTGCATCGCCCCCACTTCATCCACACCGGTGGTCAGTTGGTTGATGACGCCAACAGCATCAAGGTCGAAGCCGCTGGATGCGAAGGGCGTGCTCCACGGGTCGTTCACCTTGTTGCCCACGTGGTCGTAAGTGGCATAGGCATCCTGTATACAGCCCACCACATCGATGATGCGCACATGGGTCACGTTGTTCACGTCCAGCCCCGGAGCACCAGCGAGCTCCTCCAGATCGAAGGGTGTTCCGAAACCGCCCCGGTACTTGCCCGCCAGGTTGTTGATCTGCGTGGCATCGCTGGCACCGAAGCCGTCCACCTGTATCGTCGCCTGTGTGAGGGAGGTGGCCGGAAAACGGAAGAAGTCCACGCCGTTGGAACTCACTTCCACGAAACCAAGTTCGAGGTAGGTATCGCTGAAGCTGTTCTCGAAGACCGCGAAGTCCCAACCCGGACCGTTGGTGATGGGCAGCGCGAAGGTGAGCGTGGCCATGCCGCCATCGCCCAGGCTTACCACGCCGTTGGTAAGTGCAGGACCGATGGCCGAGCTTTCATCGCCCACCGTGGCGAGCCCCAGTTCGGGATCGGAGATATCCTGCGGACCGCGCACCACGGTGCATGCCGTTGCCCAGGCTACGAAGGCCGAACTATCCGCAGCAATGGCCGTGGTGCCGGGTTGACCGGCGGGTGGTGGGAATTGCGCGAAGGTCTTCGGCGCTGCGCATAGTCCGATGAGAAGCAAGGCGTATCGTTCGGTCATCGTGGATCGCGTGCATTGAGCGGTTCGTGGAATCGAAGGCTGATGCCCGCCTGGAAATTCCGCAAGGGCATGGGGCGGTTCAGCATCACTTGGTATTCGGTGGCGAGCAGGTTGTTGCCGCTTGCGAATACGCTCCAGGTGGATCGGGAGCCTTTCGCAAAACGATAACCGAGCGCGGCGTTCAGCAGGGTGAAGGGATCGAGGAAATCGCTGTTGTCCGTGGCGATGTAGCGGTAGCCGGTGTAATGCGCGCTCAGGCTCGCCGTCAGTCCTTTCCATTGCAGGCCGGTGCGCACGCCACCGCTGTACATGGGTACGTAGATCAGTTGTTTGTCCACCGAGGCGTCGTTCACGCTGGTGGCTTTCCGGTTGGTGGCCACCACGTGGTTGGTGATCAGGCCGAGCAGTATTTCGGTGGCCCCAAGGCGCAGGCGCACTTCCGTATCGCTCTCCACACCACGGCTCCAAACCTGCTGCACATTGCGGGGACTCCAATACGCAGGGCCGGGCAGCCAGATGATCCAGTCATCGACCAAGCGACTGAAGCCGGTGACCTCCGAACGCCAGGTGAAGCGTCCATGCGCGCTCTTCCACGCCATGCCCAAGTCCGTACTGTAGCCGCTCTCGGGCCGCAGATCGGGGTTTCCGCCGGGACGCCAGAACATGTCGTTCAGCGTGGGCACGCGGTAGACTTTGGCCGCGTTGACTTTCAGGCTCAGCCCTTTCCACAGACCACGTTCAGCGCCCCATTGCGCAGTGAAGGGAACGGCATCGCCATCGATCACCTCCTGCCTCAATGCGAGCGACGTGTTCCAGCGCTCGCCGCGCGTGTAGGTGTAGGCTGCATACACGGCCGCCCGGTTCTGCTCCGGGCCATCGGGGTAGCCATCGCTGGTGGCACGCGCCCAGGTATTGTTCACACCCACGTTCAGCGCGTGGCCCTTGCCCCAATGCCTGCGTGCTTCCGCTTCGGCAATGGCGGTCTGCGAATGGCTCGCGGCCACCTCGGCACCTTCCCATCCATACCAGTCCAGCAACTCATCGAACCACGCCGCGCGCGCCATCCACAACATGCGTTCGCCGGTGTGCTGCCATTCGCCGGTGAACCGGTGGCTGGCATCGGCTTGCCGCGCGGTGCTCTGCTCCTGCAACAGGGTGGGCGGTATGCGCCGATCGCTCTCCTGCCCCCAGTAGCGCAGGCTTAACCGTTGGTGCGCGCCGATGCGGCCGTGGGCTTCCGCGATCGCACCTTGCCGGGAGAATTCCGCGTTGCTCTGCACCTCTTCCGGACGACCCGTGCGCTCGCTGTTCACATAGCGGAAATCGTTGCGCGCTTCGGCGTTATACACACCCACCGAGCCCGCCCATCGGGCATTGCCAAAGCGCAGCCTCCCCTGCTGGCGCGCATCGCCGAAACTGCCGAAGCCGACCCCTGCATCCGCCGTAAAACCCTCGTTGAACGCGGCTCTCGTGTTCAATTGGATGGTGCCACCCACGGCACCGCTGCCCCACAGTGCGCTGCTTCCGCCGTATTGCACGGCCACTTCATCCGCAGCGAACATGGGCACCAGCGAAAGGTCGAGCATGCCGTTCATGGGACTGTTCAGGTTGAAGCCGTTCCAAAGCACCGCCGTATGGTTGGCACTGCCACCCCGAAAACTGGTGGTGGCCAAACTGCCCGGGCCATAGTTCTTCACGAACACGGGCGTTTCGTTGGTGAGCAGGTCGCCGAGCGAAAGCACCCGGTAGCGTTGCAGCGTGGCACTATCCACCTGTTGCATCTTCTGGCCCGCACCGAACAGGGCTTGTCGTGTTGCGACCACCTCGGCCTCCTTCAAGCGGATGGTATCCTGCAAGGACTGCGCACATACGTTCGCCCCGCTGCAAAGCGCGAGCACGAACAGCAGTGCGTGGCGGACAGGTACCATGGTGGTGAAGTGCCGAAGACGCGGGGCTTACTGCACCACGATGGTGCGCCGTGCATCCACCGTATGCAACACATACACACCGGCAGGCCAGGCGCCAACATCAATGCTGCGCAGCCCCAGCGTGCTTGCTTCCTCATGCATGCGTCGGCCAGCCAGATCATACACCACCACGGGTGTAGCGGTAGCACCCGTGTTCACGAAGAGCGTGTTGGTAGCGGGCTGCGGATATACCTGCAATTCCGTTCCATCCTGTTCGGCAATGGCGGTGGTTCCCGAAGCGGGCACAGGATAAGCCGGGCGCAGTGCTGGAAAGAAATCGGTGTATGAACAGCCGAACAGCTCGCCATTCTCAACCACGGTACTGATGCCCATGTTCATGGTCCAGTTGCCCAGGTTGGTGGCACTCCACGTGCTCCAATAGTTGGGCGCACCGCCCATGCCCTGATGGCTGCCGTACTCGATGTCGTTGAGGAATCCGCCCGCCATATCCGCGCTGAAGGTGGCATCCGCGCTTGCGATCGCGTTGAGCATGGTCTCGCCATCGGTGGTGCCATCAAAGCGGTAGCCCCACGCATAGGAGCTGGTACCACTTCCATCCTGAAAGTCCACGATAAGCACTGCACTATTTGCCCCTGCGCCTACCCAGTACGTAACGTCGCTGGCGGTGAAAAAGAAGGGATCGAACGCGGCGAAGGGTTGGGTGGGCTCCAATGGTGGTGCAAAATCGGTGTAGGAGCAAGCGAACCATGCGCCATTGACGAGCGGTGTACTGATGCCCGCGTTCATGTCCAGATCGGCAATGCCGGTGCCGCTCCAGGTGCTCCAGTAGTCGGGCATTCCACCCATGCCGGCATGCACTCCGTAAGTGATGTCATTGAGGAAACCACCGGCAACGTTCACACTGAAATTCACATCCGCCGCAGCGATCGCGGTGAGCATGGTCTCACCCGTGGCCGTGCCATCGTGCAGGAATCCCCAGGCATAGCTGCTTCCATCGAAACTGCCATTTTGGAAATCGACCACCAGCACCGAGCTGTCCTGGCCGGCACCTACCCAATAGAGCACATCGGCGGTGGAGAACTGCGCCCATCCGGGAGCGGTAACGAGCAGACTGGTAAATGCAAGAAGGTGCAGGCGTAACTTCATCGGGGCGGGGTTGTTGGTTCGCTTGTAAGCGCCCCCAGGAATGAAGTGCCGTGAAAATGCGCGAAGCAGCGCACGTTCCGGGCTTGCCTCTTTTCCTGGAAGCAATGGTCCGTATGCGCTGCCGACAGGTCTTCTGGCTCGCCCACCATCCGGCGCCTTCCCATCATCCTTGCGGTAGACAGTGGCTTTTTGCCGGTTGGCTGCTTCGGGCTTACAGCTTCAGGTAAAGCCCAGGATTTTCACCTGGTTCCCTTTTCACTCCGGTCGTTAACCCGGAGATCGACAGCGGGGCGAAGGTAGACTTCTGCCGCAGATGCAGGATCCCCCTCAGTGATGGCAGGCGTTCACAGGCGCACCAACGCATTGCACGCTGCATGCAACGGGCAGCAGACAGAGCGTCATGAGAGGTCGCAAGCGCACAGGGGATGTGGTGATGAGGGGGCGGAGGACGATCTGGTCGGCACTGACGAGGCAATTGGCCAAGCGCCTCACCCCTTCTTCCCGAACGTGCTCGCGTACAAAGCGATGCTCTCCTCCACGATCCGCAGCGCTTCCTCGCGTCCGAGGAACTTCTCCACCTTCACCTCTTTCCCCTCCAGGGTCTTGTAGTCCATGAAGAAGCGGCGGATCTGCAGCTCGGTGTGGGGCGCCAGCTGGGAGACATCGGAGATGTGGTTCACGCTCTCATCGTGCGTGGCCACGGCGATGATCTTGTCGTCGGCCTCGCCCTGGTCCACCATGCGCATCACGCCGATCACCGTGGCTTCGACCAAACACATGTGCGGTAATGTGAGGCTGGTGAGCACGAGGATGTCCAGCGGGTCCTTGTCGTCGCAGTAGGTGCCGGGGATGAAGCCGTAGTTGGCCGGGTAATGCACGGCGCTGAAGAGCACACGGTCCAGCATGAGCAGGCCGCTCTCCTTGTGCAGCTCGTACTTGCCCTTGCTGTCTTTGGGTATCTCGATGATGGCATTGACGCTTTGCGGTGCGCTTGCGCCGGGTGTAAGGTCGTGCCAGGGATGGGTCATGGCGCAAAGGTGTGCAGAATGGGGCATGGCACCGAATTCTACATTTGCCCGCAAGGCGATGGTGTTCCGCCTTTAACCGCCCGGCAACGGGATGATGGCGCCTACTTCACGGAAGCCCCCGCAAGTTCCTCCCAAGTATTGAAGCATGAGCGAGCGTAACAGCGAACACGGTTCCTTCGAGTTCATCCCCATCCTTCGGCATGTGCTGAAGTGGACGTTGCTATGCACACCGGTGGCCATGGTGGTGGGCTCGCTGGTGGCGCTGTTCCTGTGGTTGCTTGAAGTGGTGACCGAACTGCGTTGGAACACGCCGTGGATCATCTGGCTGTTGCCTGTGGCGGGTGTGGGCATCTACTTCCTGTACAAGCTGTGGGGGAAACGCTCCAGCGCGGGCAACGACCTGATCGTGGATGAGATCCATGAGCCGGGTGGTGGTATACCGGCGGGCATGACGCCGCTTGTGCTGCTTTCCACGGTGGTAACGCACCTCTTCGGCGGCTCGGCAGGCCGCGAAGGCACGGCGGTGCAGATCGGGGGCAGCATGGCCAGCTTGCTCGGCAAATGGTACAAGCTGGACAAGCGCGATACGCGACTGCTGCTCACCACGGGTATAGCGGCAGGCTTCGGTGCCGTGTTCGGCACGCCGGTGGCCGGTGCCGTGTTCGCCATAGAGGTGTTGGCAGCGGGCCGCATCCGCTACGATGCCTTGATCCCCTGCCTCATTGCCAGTGTGTTCGCCAACATCGTGTGTTCCCTCTATGGGATCGGGCATGTACACTACGCCGACCTGATGGTGACGACCGCTGCCGGCCTCTTCGACTTTGAGCTGCTTGCCAAAGCCATTGCGGCAGGTGTGCTCTTCGGCTTGGTCAGCTACTTGTTCGTGTTCACTTCGCACAAGATCAAGCGCTTGGGTACACAGCTCGTGAAACCAGGTTGGTTGCTGCCGGTGATCGGTGGTGCAGTGGTGCTGCTGATATCGGCCGTGCTGGGCACGCGCGACTACCTGGGCCTGGGTGTTACCACCATGGATGGCACAGGCGTTTCCATCGTGGGCGCATTTGAGCAGGGCAACACGCCCGCCTTCGCCTGGGGCTGGAAACTGCTGCTCACGGCCATCACGCTGGGCTCGGGTTTCAAAGGCGGCGAAGTGACCCCGCTCTTCTTCATTGGTGCCACCTTGGGCAACACGATCGCGCTGTATACCGGCGCCCCGGTGGACCTCTTTGCCGCCATGGGCTTCATTGCCGTGTTCGCCGGCGCCACTAACACACCCTTGGCATGCACCTTCATGGGCGTGGAACTGTTCGGTGGCGAACACGCGTTGTACTTCGCGGTGGCGTGCTTCACGGCCTACTACTTCAGTGGGCGCACCGGCATCTACAACGCACAGCGCATCATCGTTCCGAAGAACGGGCAGGAGGCTGTGTGATCATCGCGGCCATGTCGTAGTGCGCAAGCGCTTCAGGCGCAGATCATCTTAAGCCCCGCTGTTACGAGCACTGCGACCAGCGTTGCCAGAATGGCCCGTGAACCCAAACGCGATACACCCAAGTACGAGCCGAACAGCCCACCGGCCACCACGGCCAACAACCACAAGGGCAGAAAGGGCTCCAGCGTGGTGCCAGCGCTCCACTGACCAAGCAGTCCTGCAACGGAATTCAGCAGGATGAACAATGCCGCAATGCCGGACACGGTGCGCAAGGCCGCATAACGACCCGCGATCAACACCGGCGAAAGGAAGATGCCCCCTCCCACCCCGATGATGCCGGAGAGCAAACCGATGGGCAATGCGATGATGGCCGCACTGTACCACGGCATGGTGCGCACTTGCACCTCAATGGTTTGCTGCACAGCGCGCCAAGCCATCAGTCCAGCCGATGCCAACAGGAACACTCCCGCAACGATCCTGAACGCTTGTGCAGGCAGTTGCATGGTACCACCGATGAAGGCCATGGGGATCGCCACCAACGCCAGGGGCCAGAAGACCTTGCGATCGAAACAACCCGCGCGCAAGTAGCGCCAACTGGCGATGCCCGCCACGGCGATGTTGAGCACCAAGGAAGTGGGCTTGATGGTCTCCGGCGCGAAGGAGAGCAAGGCCATGACGGCGAGGTAGCCGCTTGCACCCGCGTGGCCTACGCTGCTGTAAAGCGTGGCGATGAGGAGGAAGAGGAGGAGGGCGAGGAGGTGGGGATCCATTGTGCAGGAATGAAAAATGTAGAATGAAAAATGTAAAATGACCAATAGCTGATGCGCCAACACCAACCGTCAGAAGTCACTCTGCGTTCTGCGTTCTACATTTTTCATTCTACATTTTTCATTTTTCCCCATCCCCCTCCTCCCACTCCGTCCAACTCGTCGCCGTCTCCTGCAGGCGCGCTGCCACCAATTTTACTTCGGCGGGCATCTTCGGAGCCAATTCCTCCACGATGGCCAGCAGAATGTTCTCGCAGGTAGGCTGGTAGGGCGTGAAGAGCACCCGGCCGAAGAGGGAATCGTCCACGTTGATCGCGCCGCGCTGTGCTTCGTGCAGGAAGAGCGCATGATCGTAGCGGTCCACGATGGGCTTTACCATGCGCTTGAGGTCGGCGAAGTCGATGACCATGCCGTCCTTGGGGTGGCCGGGCGCTTCGGCGGGCACGCCGCTGATGGTGACGTCCAGCACGTAGCTGTGGCCGTGGATGTTGGCGCACTGGCCATCGTGGCAGCGCAGGGCATGGGCCATCTCGAAGGTGAAACGCTTGGTGACGCGAACGGTGCGGTGGATCATGGCGCGAAGATCGGGGGAAGGGAGCTATCGATCACTCAATGCAAATGCACCACGGTCCACATAGCGCGCCTTGCGGCG
Organism: Flavobacteriales bacterium; assembly: GCA_019638115.1. GTDB lineage: Bacteria > Bacteroidota > Bacteroidia > Flavobacteriales_F > PHOS-HE28 > PHOS-HE28. Next base: position 48,168 of record JAHBUK010000001.1, read on the forward strand.
CATCTGGGGAAATACACATAACCACGGATGGACACGGATGAACACGGATGCCCTGAGGTGAATTTCAAGTGCCCATAGCTCGGACCCGTAACGGACTTTCCATCCGTGTGTATCCGTGTCCATCCGTGGTTCAAAAGACCGATGCATCATGCGTCCCCAGGACGCGCATCACCTCCCCCGCCCTTCCGCCACCGCCACGGGCTACACCTCCAGCCACTCCACATGCCCGTTCTCGATGTGGTACAAGGCTCCCACCACCTTGGCGCGCAAGGGATGTCCACCCACTTCGATCTCGCGGAACAAGCGTTCCACCTCATGAACTCCGTGAACAATGTTCGCTCGTGTCGCCTCGTCAAGCGTAAGTCCATCTCGGGCTACTTGCTGCTCCTCCTCCTCGGCCGCCAAGTACGCCACCAATTGTTTCATGTGTCCATGGCAAGGATGATCACCTTCATTGAGCAGCGCATCAATGGCGCCGCAATGGGTGTGGCCCATCACGATCACCAGTGGAGCACCGAGTTGCTCCACCGCATATTCCACACTGGCCAGTTCGTACTCGCCAACCACATTGCCTGCGGTGCGCACGGTGAAGAGGTCGCCGAGGCCTTGATCGAAGACCAGTTCGGGTACTACACGTGAATCGGAACAACTGATGACTACGGCCCAAGGATGCTGACCACCGAGCAGTTCCTTCATGCGCGCAGGGGTTTGGTCCGGGTGAACGGCGTGGAAATCGTGGAAGCGCTCATTGCCGGCGCGAAGCATCTTCAGCGCAGTTTCAGGCGAATCGGGCGCAAGCGACTTGGAGACTTCTTCGGAACGCGTACACGCGACCATCAATGGAGCCACCAACGCGATCAGGATGTATATCGACCTCATGCTTGTAATGCTTACCAAAGCGCCCGGCCAACGTGGACCGGGCGCTTTGTATTGCAGGTTGTCTATTGCTTAGAGCAAGGTTGAAGGGCACACGTATTCCGTGCGCTTCACGTCCGTGTCCTTGATGGCGCTGAAGCCACCCTCCACGTCCACGAAGTTGTCCCAGCCGCGCTGCTTCAGGATGCTGGCGGCGATCATGCTGCGGTAGCCCCCGGCGCAGTGTACGATGAAGGGCTTGTTCTTGGGGAACTGGGCCAGGTGTTTGTTGATCTGGTTCAGCGGCACGTTGATGGCGCCCACCACATGCTCGCTGTCGAACTCGCTCTGCTTGCGCACGTCGATCACGACGGGATCCTGCTTATATCGCTTGGCGAACTCGGCGGCATCGATGCGCTGCACCGTGTCCACCTCCTTGCCGGAAGCCTTCCACGCAGGGAAGCCGCCCTTCAGGTAACCGATGGCGTTGTCGTAGCCCACGCGGCTCAGGCGGATGATGCTCTCCTCCTCCTTGCCGGGCTCGGTCACCAGCAGGATGGTCTGCTTGATGTCGGGGATCATCTCGCCCACCCACATGGCGAAGTTGCTGTCCAGCCCGATGTTGATGCTGTTGGGGATGAAGCCCTTGGCGAACTCGGCGTTGGGACGGGTGTCCAGCACCAGCGGACGCTCCTCGTTGGCCACCACCTCGAACTCTTCCGGCGTGTAGGCACGCGTGGCGCGCTCCATGATGGTGTCCAAGCTCTCGTAGCCCTGGATGTTCATCAGCACGTTCTTGGGGAAGTAGCCCGGCGGCGTGGTGAGGCCGGTGAGCAGTTCCTTGATGAACTCCTCCTTGGTCATGTCCGCGCGCAGAGCGTAGTTGGTCTTCTTCTGGTTGCCGAGCGTGTCGGTGGTCTCCTTGCTCATCATCTTGCCGCAGGCGCTGCCGGCCCCGTGGTTGGGGTACACGATCAGGTCGTTGCTCAGGGGCATGATCTTGTTGCGCAGGCTGTCGAACAGGTGGCCGGCGAGCTTCTCCTCGGTGAGGTCGGCGATCACGTGCTGCGCCAGGTCGGGGCGGCCCACATCGCCGATGAACAGCGTGTCGCCGGTGATGATGCCGTGCTCCTTGCCGTCCTCATCGATCACCAGGTAGGTGGTGCTCTCCATGGTGTGGCCGGGCGTGTGGATGGCCTTCACCTTGGCCTTGCCCACGTTGAACACTTCACCGTCCGTGGCCACATGCGCCTCGAAGCCGGGCTTGGCCGTGGGTCCATACACGATGGTGGCACCGGTCTTGGCGGCCAGGTCCAGGTGGCCGCTCACGAAGTCGGCGTGGAAGTGGGTCTCGAAGACGTACTTGATCTTGGACACATCGTCATTGGCCTGGTCAATGTAGGGCTGCACCTCACGCAGGGGGTCGAAGATGGCCACCTCGCCGTTGCTCTCCAGATAGTACGCCGCGTGGGCGATGCATCCGGTATAGATCTGCTTCAGTTTCATTGTTGGCAGGGTTGAAGGTTGCTGGTTGGTCTTGTTGGGGGTTGTTGGCGGTTGATCGCTACCGATGCGAATGGCCAACGGCACAAAGGTCCGATGGCGGGTGGGGGTCGTGCAGTGATGTTCGTCACGTAGGGGGGCGGGGAGGAGTGGGAATGGCGGAGTACCGTATTGTCGACCGAATGGGTCGACGGTACAGTTACATAGGTGGAACTCACGTACCCCAACGCAAAAGGCCCGGATCGCTCCGGGCCTTTCAAGTCGTTGAGGTGTGCTTTAGTGGTTCGGCTGCTCGGCCGGGGCCTCTTCGGTGCGGCTGTCCCCACCATGCTCGTGGTTGTGGGCTTCGGCCTTGCCGTGGCAGGAGGCCTTTTCCGCGGTGGACTTGCTCGCGCAGCAACCGGCGGCCTTGGGGGCAGCAGCATCGGTAGCGGCGGTGGTGCCTTCAGCGGGAGCGGCTTCGGTGGAAGCTTCGGCCTTGCCAGCCTTGCTGGCACAGCTGGAAGCGGATGCCTTGCTGGCGCAGCAACCGGCCTTCGGGGCGGCTTCGGTGGTGCTGACCGCTTCGGTCTTGTTCACCTTGCGGGACTTCTTCTCCTTGGGGGCGTCTTGTGCCGTGGCAGTGGCCATGAAGGCGACGACGGCGACGAGGGTCAACAGGATGCGCATGATCTTGAGGGTGTTTGAGTATCAAATGTACGGGGTCCCAGCGGCGGCGTTTCCCAATGAACTGTTAAGGTTGGCGGAAGATCGGGTTCCTGAGGGCGCTTACTGCTTCACGAAGCGCCCTTGGAACGTTCGCCCCTCGGTCCTGGCCACGTAGCCATACACGCCGGACAACACACCCGGCAGGGCGATGCGGTGCTCGCGGCCCACCAGGCCTTCCCGCTCCCACACGATACGGCCGTTCATGTCGAAGATCAGCAGGTCCACCCGTGCTGAGGCGGGCACGTTGAGCAGCAAGGTGGCCTCCTCGCGCATGGGCGAAGGGAAAAAGCGATGCTGGCCCGTGGTAAGCTGCGCGAAATCCACGGACTTGATGGAGCTGAAGCCCTCGTTGCCCAGCTTGATCCGGTAGGACAGTGTACTGAGCTCGGGCGGCGCATCGTCCATCCAGGAGAAAGGCACGTCCAGCAGGGCATCACCACAGATGCCATCGATGCGATGCACCGCAGTGAAGTCCACACCGTTGGTGGAGCGCAACACCTCGCTCCCATCGCAGGTGCTGCCACCCTGCATCGTCCACGCCACCAGGATACGGCCATCCAGCACGGTGAGGTCGAAGGTGCGGATGAAGGGATGCTCGTCGGATTGGGCCACGGCCACCGGGCCGGCAAGGAGGGCGGCGAAGAGGAGGGCGGTGGGACGAACTCGGCACATGTCCCACGAAGGTAAGCCAGCCGCATGTGGGGCACTGACATCATTAGGTCCAAGCTATACACATTCAACAGGAAACCTACACCGTGTGGTAGCGCGTGAGGGGACGAAGCGGCAGCCTGCTGAGGGTCGGCCGTGCAGCCACGTGCAGCGAGGAGGCACCGACGCAGGAGGTGACCCCGGAGCCTGCCTACCGGCAAAGGCAGGCGCCGTGGATGCTGGCCGGACCAAAGCAGCTATAGCGTAGCACCCGGCCCGCGTGTTGGCCTTCGTGCGCAAGGAAGGGACACGCCCTTCCCTACCCGCACTTCGTCCCCCCGCAGCTCCGGCACTTCAAGCACCCTTCCTCATAGTAAAGCCCTTCCGCATCGCCGCACTCCGGACACTTGCGGCCCAGGGCCTGCGTGCCATCGGGGATGTAGCGCGAGAGGGCGCGCACCACGCCGTTCTTCCAGGTGTTGAGGGTGCTGTCGTAGAGGTTGAGGTTGGCCACCACATCCACCACCTGCGGCACGGGCATGCCCTGGCGCAGCATGCCGCTGATGAGGATGGCGTAGTTCCAGAACTCCTTGTTGAAGGTGCGGCTGAGGCAAAACACCCAATCGCAATGCCCACAACTCATCCATAATTGTCGCCTTCCATGAAACTCCATACACTTGCTACAACACTCTCACCATGAAGAAAAAGACAACCATTCTTTGGCTGATGAAGCTTGCGCTGTTAATCCCGTTGTTGATTGGGTTCGGCCTTAGTAAAGAAGCTGCAAGTCAAGGTAACTCCTCGATGGGTGTTCTAGCTGTGGGATGCATCTTGGGTATGTCAGCCGTATTGTGGTACAAACCCAAGGGTACACAAGAATCAAAGTGAGGCTCAAAGACTACTATAATATTTTGGAGATCGCCCCATCAGCATCCGCGGATGAGGTTCAACGTTCCTATAAACGACTTGCGAAACTTTGGCACCCTGACAGAAATCACGACGCTCAGGCCACGCAAAAAATGCAAGAGATAAATGAGGCATATCTCATTCTTCGAGACCCAATTAAACGCAACAGATATGACTCTCTCTTTGTTAGAACACAATCTTCGCACGCCCCCTTTGAAGGCTCTAAGCATCAAACTTCTTACAAAACCGAGAGTACGGACAAGGCTAGTGAAAGCCAGATGGAAGATTGGATCACCGATGCTAGAAGAGAGGCGAAGGAGCTTATAAACTATACGATATCAGAAGGCAAAAGCATGATATTTGACATGCTATCTCAAGCTTTCGGCGGTATTGTCGTAGCCTCAATTATTTTCTTCATCATGTTCAGCATGAGTAACTGCTAACCATTCCTTTCATTTAACTTTTCTATGAAGGAACGTGTCTCACGTTTACCGTACGCTATGGTTTCTTCTCCTTCGTAAATCAGATGATGGTCAATCACAACCATTCGGTTGCGAATCGAACAAATGGTTTGAATTATTAATCCATATTTATCCGTACCTGATTCATCTTTCACATGATATATTTGCACCATCGTTATGGCATTCGTGGCAGGTTTGAATTTTTCCACTCCCATCGGCTGACCAATGGAAAGATTGGTTTTCATGTATTGCTTCACATTATTTTTCACCTGAGCCCATTCCTTGAAGGTAATCCCACGCGTCAGTTGGTCTTGGTAGTTGGTCAAGTCATTCGACGTGAAATGATGAGAATTCATCGCATCAATTTTCCAGACTTTGAAATAGTTGTTCAACAAAATACTGGAAAAGTCCTTCGATATTTGTTCATTGGATATATAGTATGCCAAGGCCGTGTTGCCCCGCATCGTTTGAAATGAATTACACTTTGAACCACACAATGTCTTATTGCTTAACTCTGGAAAACAAATTGATACATCCCCGATTGAACTGCGCTGTACGCAACCTCCTGTTTGCGAATCAGCTGGACAAAATAAAGCTACAAGTAAAGCAACCAGCAACATTGACAAGTGGTTCATTTCAATTGTAGTTATCTGTTCATGATAGTAAGCGGCACTCCAGTTGCAACTCCAGTCCGACAGCTTGGAAGGTCCTTCCCATAGGGGCGAAATGGACTTTGGGATAACCCGGCTGGGAACGTTGTGCTTCTAAAGTACCATTTGAAGTCCGCTTTACAATCCACACGAATGGATCACCGGGGACCGTCAAAGCCCACCAAGAGAAATTCTCCCAGTCAATGGCATCTATCTTTTGTGCTAGTTCAGAGTAAAGCATGATCTTGTATTGTTCAACAAAGTAACTCAATATCACTGCATCCTCAAAGCACTGATGAACTACGCGTGAGCGGGCGTAGCGGCAGCCCGGCGCAGGAAGGGCCTTGCAGCCACGAGCAGCGAGGAGGCGCGAGGAACGAGCGACCCCGCAGCGCCGTGGCTGCTGGTCCTGACAAGTCCGGCTACAGCGAAGCACGCGACCCGTGCGTTGGCCTAGTGTGCTGGGAAAGGGACACGTCCTACCTACGGCAGGCAGGCCCCCCTACCCACACTTCGTCCCCCCACAGCTCCTGCACTTCAAACACCCTTCCTCGTAGTACAGCCCGTCCTTATCGCCACACTCCTGGCACTTGCGGCCTTTGGCTTCCGTGCCATCGGGGATGTAGCGGGAAAGGGTGCGCACAACGCCGTTCTTCCAGGTGTTGAGGGTGTCGTCGTAGAGGTTGAGGTTGGCCACCACGTCCACCACCTGCGGCAGGGGCATGCCCTGGCGCAGCATGCCGCTGATGAGGATGGCGTAGTTCCAGAACTCCTTGTTGAACGTACGGCTGAGGCCCTGCACGGTGACGCGGTAGCCTTCGTCGTCGGCGTACTCCAGGTCGTAGCGGTTGGTGCCGCGGGCTTCATCACGGCGCTTCACCACCCAGCCTTTGGTGACCCAGCGTGGCAGCTCGAAACCGCCGTTGGCCTTGCCGGTGAAGATCTCGTAGGGCTTGCCGTCCAGCATGCCCACCACGGCCAGCCAGGGCTCGGTCTCGTTGTTGAAGCGGAGGACGTCGGCTTCCAGGGTTTCGGGGCGGGGGGTATGGTGGGGCATGTCGGCGCCCTGGGTCGACGCTGCCCCACCGTTGTCGGTAGCAACCAGAACACCGCTTCGGCTGCCATCGCGGTACACGGTGATCCCCTTCAGCCCCTGGTGCCAGGCCTCCAGGTAGATGCCACCCACCTCGTCCACCGTGGCGGTGCTGGGCAGGTTGATGGTGCTGCTGATGCTGTGCGTGGTGTACTTCTGCACCACGGCCTGCATGCGGATGCGCTTGTGCCAGTCAATGTCGTTGGCGGTGGCACCGTGGTAGGGGCTTTCGGCGGGATCGCTCTTGCCCGTGACCTGCATCCAGTCCAGCACACGCGGGTGGTGTACCGTGAACTCCTCCCACTGATCGCCGAGGTCGTCGGTGAAGGTCACCTTCGCATTGGGGTCGCCGGGCACCACCTTGCGGCGCCGCGTGTAGCCCAGCATGTACACCGGCTCGATGCCGCTGCTGGTGCGCGTGAGCAGGCTTAGTGTGCCGGTGGGCGCCACGGTGCTGAGGCTGATGTTACGGCGTCCGTGGCGCATCATGCGGTCGTGTACCTCGGGCAACTCCTTCTCCAGCATGGCGGTGAACTCGCTCGTACGCTCCACGGCGGGTGCGAAGCCCTCGAAGGCGCCGCGCTCGATGGCCATGTCGATGCTGCTGTCGAACTCCGCGCGACACTTGGTGCGCAGGATGTCCTCGGCGGCCTCGATCGCTTCATCGCTGTCGTACTTCAGGTTGAGCGCGGCGAGGGCATCGGCCAGGCCGGTGAAGCCCAGGCCCGTGCGGCGGCCCTTCCTGCCGGTGTCGCGCAGCAGCTCCCAGGTCTCGCGCTCGGTGCGCTTCAGCTCGTCGGGCTCGGGATCGGCGTTCACCTTGGCCAGGATGCGGTCCACGGCCTCCAGCTCCAGGTCCACCAGGTCGTCCATCAGGCGCTGCGCCTCGTAGGTGACGGCTGCGAAACGCTCGTGGTCGAACCAAGCGCGGTGCGTGAAGGGCTCGTTGACGAAGCTGTGCAGATTGATGGCGATCAGGCGGCAGCTGTCCCCGCCCTGCATGGCGATCTCGCTACAGGGGTTGGTGCTCTCGTTGCGGAAGCCGGGGTACACGCTGCTCGTGCTGTACAGGTGCTGGCGGTCCCAGAAGATCACGCCCGGCTCGGCGGTGGCGTGCGCGCAGGAGATCAGCGTGTTCCACAGTTCGCGCGCCCTCACCACCTTGGTCACAGTGGGCTTCTCGGAATCGATCGGCCAGCGAAGCGTGAAGTCCGCATCGGCCTCCACGGCCTTGAGGAACTCGTCGCTCACACGCACGCTCACGTTGGCGCCGGTCACCTTGCTGAGGTCCTGCTTGATGGTGATGAAGTGCTCCACATCGGGATGCGCGATGTCCATGGTGAGCATCAGCGCGCCGCGACGGCCCTTCTGTGCCACCTCGCGGGTGGTGTTGCTGAAGCGCTCCATGAAGCTGACGGCGCCGGTGCTGGTGCGCGCGGCATTGCTCACGGGCGCACCCGAGGGACGCAGCGTGCTGAGGTCGAAGCCCACGCCGCAGCGCCGCTTGAAGAGTTGGGCCAACTGCTGGTCGTTGTGGAAGATGCCGCCGTAGCTGTCCATCGGCGAGGGGATCACCACGCAATTGCTCAGCGAGGCCAGGCGATAGGGATCACCGAGGGAGGCCATCACACTGCCCTGCGGCACCACATCGCGGAATCCGTCGAAGAGTTTGAAGATGCGCTCCTCGTCCAAGCGTTCGCGTGCCTGTCCGTAGCTGGAGAGCAGCGCACGCTTCTCGGCAGGCACCGCTGTGTACTTCGCTTCGATGCGCGCGAACTCGCGGGCCATACGGCGGTGCATGTCGGCCGGACCGCTTTCCACCAAGTGGCCATCCCCATCGCGCAAGGCGTACTTGTTCATCCACGTGGTGGCCGCGAGGTCATCGCCCTTGAAGTAGTCCAGCGCGTTCTTCAGCACCTCCTCCGTACTGAAGGTCTTCTTCCTCGTGTCGGTCTTCTTCTTCATTTCGGTGTGGACGGAGATGCTGGCGGTGGCGATCGTGCTCATGATGTGATGCGGATGTAAAGTTCGCGGTCGGCGAAAGTGGACCGTGAAGCAACGGCGATCGGTGACGATCATCATCCGGAAATGACCACGGGATCCAACACCGTTTTCAACCGGGTGAACAAGTGCCGATCGGTGCGGGGATCGGGAGCATCCCGGCTGGAAAGTGCCGTGGGGCTTGACCTTCCGAGATCATGAGCATACCCATGGCGGCTTTGCGGAGGGGATCAACAGGGTGTTGATGCGGAAGGAAGTTTCCACGGGGGATCGTGGGATCGATCGCATGCATTCCAATGAGTTTGGCACAGGCTCCTCGATGTAAAGGCACCCAACAACAAAGGCGCCCTTGCGGACGCCCTTGCTGCCTTTCACCATTCCGCCATACCATGCCCTCGGCGATCCGAAGGATGGTGCAGAACGCACATTGATCAGTTCCCGGGAGGTAACAACACCTTGTCGATCACCACCACAAGCCCATTGGCGGCCTCCACGCTGCCGAGGACCCTGGCATCATTGATCATCACGGTGCCATCCTCCTCCACGGTGAACTGTGCGTTCTTCAGGTTGGCCATGTTCATCTTGCGGCCGGTGCGCATGTTCTCCGGCTTGAAGACACCGAGCGCCACGTGGTACTCCAGGATATCCTCCAGGGTGGCTTTATTCTCGGGCTTCAGCAGGTTGTCCAAGGTGCCTGCGGGCAGCGCAGCGAAGGCGGCGTCCGTGGGGGCATAGACGGTGAAGGGCCCCACGTTGGAGAGCACGTCCTCGTACTTCACGTGAAGCACGGCGGCCACCAGGGTGGTGTGGTCGGGCGACCCCACGGCCACACCCACCACGGTGGGCATGCTCTTTTCATCCACCACGGCACTCTGACCCGGCGCGGGTGCACTGGAGGTGGTGGCTACAGGCGCGGGACCCGCATCACCACCGCAGGAAATGAGCAGTGGGAGGGCCAGCGCAGCCATCATCATGTTGAACGGGGGGGCTTTCATGTGCTTGGTGTTGAGGGTTCTCGGATGTGCGAATATCACAGGACCTTATTATCCGCTACATGATTTGCATCACCTATTGGAATGTATTCCATCAGGTGGCACCACGGTCCGCCTCGGATCACTCGAAATACCGATCGAACAGGTCATTGGAGCGATCCAAGGCCGCCATTACCGCAGCCATGGTATCCGCATCGGCAGCACGTTCCAAACGCTGCAGCAGGCCCATGTGCGGCATCAGCCAATCGTGCAGCACATCGTGTCCCCTGCCCTTCATGTCACAGGCCCGCACCAGTTCATCCATGTCGTTGAAGAGGCTGTCCGCCAGTGCTGTGGCAGCACCCGCTTCGGAGAGGTCCTCAGGACGTGCCGAACGAAGCCGATCCTGATGGCGGCGGATGGGAGCCATCATACTCGGGCTCACCCGCCATTTCCGGCCATCGTCCAATACCAGCCCACCGGCACCCTGCTCGATCCTTTCCATCGCGTCCTCCTTCCTCGGTGAACCGCCACTTCCACAGCCCATGGTTCCAACGATCGCCAAAACGAGCAACAAGGAAACAGCAGTGCTATGTATGCGATCGGTCATGGTCACAGGTCTTTGCGGCGGAACGCCCGGAAGCCGGACCAGGTGGGTACCACCACCCACATCAGCATAATGGCTGCGGCCGCGACCATGCCCATGGTGCTTCCAAAGAAGTTCCTGTAGATGGCGCCGCTGTATCCCATCATGGCGGCGAGGTCGATCTCCAGCATCACCATGATGCGGGCCAGGTCGATCGGATTCAGCCCGGCCACAGGCACCACAAACGGTTCTATCGGGTAGTCGCTGAAAGCGAACATGCCCCACATGAGCAGGGCATCATAGACGATCACCAACAGCAACCACACCACCAGTGCGATGCCCACGCCCCGGGCCTTCTCACGCTGGCGCAGCGCGATCAAGGCGCCCAGTGCGGCGAAGACCAACACCAGCCCGGATCCCGACACCGAAAGGATGAACGAGGCCTTGGAGGGCAGGTGCACGAGCAGGGGCAACCCCAGCCCCACCGCCTGCGCCAGCAGCAATGCCGCGGCCATGGCCAGCAACTGCCCCCCGAGGATGGCGCGCCGTGCGATGGGCTGCACCGCCAGCAACTGGGTGAACTCCTGGATGTCGTACATGTACACCACGGTGAAGACCAACGCGATCAAGGGCACCAGCGCCATCACCACCTGCACCAGGCTGAGCAGCGCCTTGAAGGGATCGTCTTCCAGCATGAAGAGGCCCTGGGCGATCACCAGCATCAGCAGCGCATAGCCCAGCACGAAGCGGTTGCGCGTGAGATCGAGGAGGGTGTATTTGAAGACTTTGAGCATGGGAGAGTGCCCTATGTCCTATGACGGTTGAAGGCTGTCTTCCTTGTGTGAGGTTTTGTGCAACTGTCAACCAGCATAGGACATTGGACGTGCATTGGCCTCCAACATCCGCGGTAACGCCTGCGACAGCCGTGAAACTCCGGTGCGCTCCAGGATCTCCGATACCGGCAGCAGGAACCGCAAGTGGCCGTCCTCCAGGTAGGCCACCCGGTCGGCGAGGCTTTCCACTTCCTCCATAAGGTGCGAGGTGATCAGCACGGTGCCCCCCGCATCGCGCACGGCAGCGGCACGGGACAGCACCCGCTTGGCCGACACGGGATCCAGGCCCGCAGTGGGTTCGTCCATTACCAGGATGTCCGGACGCATGCGCAGGGCCAGCACGGCGCTCACCTTCTGCTTGGTGCCACCGCTCAGGGTGCTCAGCCGCTTGTCCAACTGTGCGGTCAGTCCCAACTCCTCCACCAAGCTGTCCTCGGCACCACCCTCGGCACCGCCACGGATGTCGGCCATCATCTCCAGCAGTTGACGGATCGACAGGGAGGCCGGGAACTGGCTGATCTGTGGCATGTATCCGATCCGCTCGCGATATCCGGGATGCGGCACCGGCCCCCTGGCATCGATGGTGGTGCCGTCCAAGTGGATGCGGCCTTCGGTGGGGTGTACCAGGGCCAGCAGGCATTTGATCAGGGTGGTCTTGCCGCTGGCATTCGGGCCCACGAGCATCACCACCTCGCCCCTGCTGAAGGTGCAGTCCACACCACGCAACGCCCAAAGCTTGTCGTAGCGTTTGCTCAGACCGGTGCAGGTGATCCGTGCTTCAGCCATGCGCCAGGGATGTTTCGCGGAATGGTGAGAACAACGCGGCCACCGCGTTCGGCCCTTTGTTATCCTCATTCTCCGGTGGATCGCCAGCATGCTCCCCGGCGCCTCCATGACCGGCCGTCGGGTTGGGCCGCATCAGGGGCCGGTCGTCCTTCAGGTCCTCGGGCGTCAGGGAGGGAACGAGCCGCTCGGCGCGGTCAAGCAGGGACACGAACAGGCTGCGCGAGAAGACCAGCGCATAGGGCATTCGCTCCACCAGCAGGGTGAAGAAACCCAATGGGCGGTGCGGTACGTCGCCGTGACCATCCCGGTCCAGGTCGTAGCCCGTGTAGCGGTCCCAGTAGTTGCCCTCCATACGGTTGTAGGCCAGCGAACCATTGGTGCTCACATCGAAGGTATTGCCGCTGAACACGTTGCCCTCCAGATCACAGTGCATGGAACTGGCGTACATCCGCAGCGCCCAGCCGTTCAGCCGGAAAAGGTTGTCCTCGAAGCGCAGGCGGTTGCAGCCATCCACCAATATCCCGGTGGTGTTGTCCATGAAGGTGTTGTTCTCGATGGTGCCATCGTTGATGTCCTTCAGCAGCAGGCCATAAGCGCTGGCACCCCGATTGGCCAGGAAACGGTTCTGCCGCATGTGGATGTCGCGCGAATACATCACGGCCACGCCCGCACCATTGTCCTCGAAGTGGTTGTGCGCATACAGGTTGCCATGGCTGAACATGAAGTGCAGACCGTAGCGCTCACAGTGCAACACCGTATTGTCCGTGATGCGCGCATCGCTCACGAACTCCAGGTAGATGCCGTCCCGGTGGTGCATCACGTGGTTGTTCCGGATGGTCGCCCGGCTGCTCTTCCACAGGTGGATGCCGTTGGCCATGCTCTCCTCGCTGCCAGGGCGGCCGGCCACGCGGTTGCCCTCGATCACCGCGTCATGTGCGCCATTGAGGTGAATGGCGAAGAAGCTCTCCTCGATGTGATTGTCCGCGATGGTGATGCGCCGGCACTCCTGCACACTGATGGCCGCCAGATCGTCCATGTGGCTGATGCGCGTGCCTCGGATGCGGAAGCCCCGGATGGTGACATCGTCCGCCCTCACCACCAGCACATCGCCCTCGCCTTCGCCATCGATCATGGCACCATCGGCAGCGATCAGGGTCACGGGCTTGCGGATGGTGATGGTCCCTTCGCGCACTTCACCATGCACCAGCACCGTATCACCCGGCGCGATGGTCTCCAACAGATCCTTCAATGTACGCCCCTGGCCGCTGTGGAATGTGTGGTGGCCCGCCCATGCCATCGTGGGCAGGAGCAGCCAGGACAGCAGGATCGCCAGGACCTTCCCCATATCACTGCATCAGGAGTTCGCGCACCCCGGCCCAGTCCAGGACCTCGGTCTTGTCCTGCACCATGGCGCGCTGTTGCTTCTCCTCGCTGCTGAAGGCCGCCACATCACCGCGCATGGGACTGCGGAAAGCCGGGCCGTGCAGGTAGAAGGCGGTGGTTGCATCGATCAGTTTGCCGGGTTCGGCGTGATCGCACACGTACCACGCGGTCACCTGGTCTTCGGCGATGGTGCCATCGCCCACGTGCCGCACCATGCAGCTGATGTCATCGAAAACGTACTGGCGCCCCTTCAGGGTGGTGAGGGCCGCGCCGAATTGTTTGTCCACCACGTTCATGCGGCAGTGCGCACATTCGGCCTTGCCGAAGTCGATGCGCACGTCCTGCTGGCCGCAGGAGAACAGGGCAGGTGCGAGGATCAGAAGGAGGGCAAGGGTTCGCATGTTCCATCCCGTCACGGGGGTCGTTTCAGTTCGTTGTTGCGGCCTGCATACGGCGCCGCATGTCGCGTATCTCCAGGAAGTAGACACCGGCCAGCAGGGCCATCACCCCGAAAAGGATCCAGCCACCGATGTCCGGCGTGGACCAAGCATCGAAGTTGAGCAGTTGCTTGTGGCCGATCAGGGGTGGCTGATAGGCCTGGTCCTCGATCTTGATCGCCGCACGGGGGTCCAGGTTGTGCCCGTACTCATAGCCCCAATCCCACATGCGCCACAGGGCCCACAGGCCGAAGAGCGAGAGGGTGACCAGCCCCAGGAAGAGCAGGATACGCCTGCCCCAGGCCGCGGCCACCAGTCCCAGCACGGCGAGCACCATGATGATCTTGGGCAGGTAGATGAACTCCTTGAACATCTCGTCCTTGATGTAGGCCATGCCGATGTAGTGGTTGAGGCCGTTGATCTTTTCCACGTCGCCCTCGAATCGATCGGCGAAGATCTGCAGGTAGAGTCCCTCGGGATATTGCGGCGCGGCCAGGTCGATGCGCCAGATCGGCACCACCAGCAGCACCAGCAGTGCAAGTGCCGCCAAGGCGATCATGATGCGGGAGATGGGTCTCATGGTCTGCAATGTGAATGGTTTGGAAAGCGGGAGGGTGGTGAGGGTGGTCTGGCGTTCACCACCCTTACCACCCTCGCCGTTCTCCCCTCCGAACTACAATTCGTCGTCCACGCTTACGGTGTAGGCCTTCAGCGGAACGTTGCTGCCACGTGGGCTCACACGCAGGTAGCCCTGCATTTCCTGGTGCAACGCACTGCAGAAGTCCGTGCAGTAGAAGGGCACCACGCCCACCTTGGTCGGTATCCACTTCAGTGTGGCGGTCTCGCCGGGCATGATCAGCAGTTCGGCATTGGCCGCGCCCTTGATCGCGAAGCCATGCGGAACGTCCCAGTCCTGCTCCAGGTTGGTCACGTGGAAGTACACGGTGTCGCCCAACTGGATGCCCTCGATGTTGTCCGGTGTGAAGTGCGAGCGGATGGTGGTCATCTTGATGTGCACGTTGCGCCCGCGGCGTTCGATGCCGCTCTCCTTCTCGCCCTTGGCCACCCAGGGGTGCTCGTTCTCCTCGATGCGGTAGAACTTCACGCTCTTGTCCTTGAGCAGCTCTGCGGGGCAGGCCACCGCATAGTGCGGCTCGCCCACTGTCGGGAAGTCGAGCAGCAGTTCCATCTTGTCACCGTCGATGCTGTAGAGCTGCGCGCTGTGGCACAGTTCGGGACCGGTGGGCAGGTAACGGTCCTTGGTGATCTTGTTATACGCGATCACGTATTTGCCATAGGGCTTCACATTGGGACCGCCGGGCACGCACAGGTGGCCGATGCTGTAGTAGGTGGGCACGCGATCCAGCACCTCCAGGTCCTTGATGTTCCATTTCACGATCTCACTGCTCACGAAGAAGCTGGTGTAGGCGTTGCCGTGTGCGTCGAACTCGGTGTGCAGAGGGCCGAGGCCGGGCTTCTTCACCTCACCGTATAGCACGCTCTCGTACTTCAGCACGGGAATGCCGGCGAAGTCGCCCTCGAAGTCCTGGTTGGCGATGGCCTGCTGGATCTTGCTGAAGGAGAAGACCGGCAACAGGGCGGCCAGCTTGCCGCTGCCCACGATGAACTCACCGGTGGGATCCACATCACAGCCATGCGGGCTCTTGGGGCAAGGCATGAAGTACACCAGGCCCGGGTGCTCCATGTAGTCCAGTTGCAGCACGTCGTCATAAATGGTGCTCTCCACCGTGTGGGTCTTGTGGTTGTGCCAATTGCTGTAGTGCTTGCCCGGCACACGCTTGCCCCTGCCCTCCTTGACCAGTTGTTCGGCCATCTTCCAGTTCACGGCCATGATGAAGTCCTTGTCCCGCTGGCTGGCGTTCACCTCCAGCAGGCTATAAGCTTTCTCGGTGTTGTAGCAGCTGAAGAAGAACCAGCCGTCGCTGGCGCCCTTGCCGGTGCGGGCCAGATCGAAGTTCACCGGCGGGGTGAGGATCTGGAATGCGATGCTCATCTTGCCATCGGCCTCGGGGCGCACGAAGCTCACCGAGCCCTTGAAGTTCTCCTTGTAGGTGTTGATCGGCACGTCACGCTCGGCCTCGGTGCCCACCGGTATGCTGAAGCGGGTACTGGCCACCACGTACTCGGTATTGGGCGTGCTGAACGGGGAGCTGTGGTTGCCCGCGCTGTTGGGGATCTCGATCATGCTGTGCGTCCTGAAGGTGGTCAGGTCGATCATCGCGATACGCGGTGTGTTGTTGCCGTTGATGAACACCCAGCGCCCGTCGGGCATGCCGTTGGTCTGCGAAAGGTCCGGGTGGTGGCTGTCGTCCCAGGGGATGAAGCCGTGGGTGGTCATCAGCATGGGCTTGGTCTCCTCGCTGTAGCCGTAGCCGCTTTCGGGGTCCACGCTGAACACGGGGATGTTGCGGAAGGTCCGGCCGCTGGGCAGGCCGACCACGGAGAGCTGGCCGTTGAAACCGCCGCTGACGAAGTTGTAGAATTCATCATGCGTGCCGGGTGCCACGTAGACACGGCTGGCCGCATCGCCGGTAACGGCGGTCTTGGTGGTGGTGGGCTTGCATCCCGGGCTGTTCAACAGCAGGAAGACCAGTGTGGCGAAGCCGATGACGCCGCCGGTGAGTTTGAGAGGGGTGTTCATGATGCTTGGTATGTATGAGGGGGCTCTTCTTTCACAGGGTGCGGAGGAACTCGAGCACGTTGCGGCCCTCGTCCTTGCTCAAGCCCTGGTTGGGCATGCGCACAAGGCATTCCTCCAACAGGCGTTGGGCTTCTTCGTCGGTCTCCAACATCACATCGATGTTCAGGATCATGTTCATCACCCATTCGGGCCTTCGGTTCTCCATGATACCCTTGAAGCCGGGGCCTACCACGCGGTTCTTGCCCAGGCTATGGCAGGCCTGGCACTTCACGTCATAGATGTTCTGCCCCTTATCAACCATGCCCAGATCGATATCGCCCAAGGTGATGTCGGCGGCGGTGAACATCTTGGCCTTGCTCTTCCCGGCATCCGCTGCCGGCGCCGATCCGCTGGCACCCGGAGGGCCCGAGGGCTTGTCATCACCTCCCCCACCGCACGCGGTGAAGGCGAACAGGGCCACCAGTGTGGCAAGGGGCACTATGGTCTTCGTTCTCATGGCTTATCGATTCTGGTGAAAAGCTTCGCGGCGCAAATATCACAGGACCTAAATATCCTTTACATGACTCCTGTCATCCTTTGGACTGACACGTGTTGGGTAGGTTCGCGAACATCCGCAAGCATCCGGAATGAAACGCTGGTTCCTCATCGCCTTCACCAACCTGCTCATCGCGGCCATCATGGGCGCTTTGCTTCGGGGCCAGTTCATCGGCGAGATCCCCTTCCTGCGCTTCAGGCCTTGGATGCATGCGCACTCCCACGTGGCGATGCTGGGCTGGCTCTTCACCGGCATCGTCGTGGTGCTTTCGCACGATGGCGGACGGGACATCCTGACCCGTGGCATGCACCGCATGCTGGTCGTGTTGCAGGTGGCCGTGGTGGGCATGCTGCTCAGTTTCCCGGTCCAGGGCTACGGTGCCGCGAGCATCAGCGCCTCCACCCTGCATATGGTGGTCTCCTACTTCGTACTGGCCCACTTGTGGCGGCAAAGCCTGGCCTGGCCGCGTGAGGGCAGTGGCCGCCTGACCAGGTGGTCCATCATCCTGTACTTCCTCTCCACCCTTGGTGTGTGGGCCATGGCCCCGCTGATCGCCACCGGCAACCAAGGCAAGGAGATCTACTACTGGGCGATACAGTTCTATCTGCATTTCCAGTTCAACGGCTGGTTCTGGTTCGCGGCGTTGGCGCTGGGGGTGCGCTGGGCCGAACGGCAGGGGTTCGAGCTGCACCTCGACCGGCTTACGCTGGGCCTGTGGATCGTATCGGCCGTGCTCACGTACGCACTGGCCATTGCCTGGAGCGAGCCCCACCCGGCCGTGTTCGCCACGGTGAGTGTGGGCGTGCTGCTGCAAGTGTGGGCCGCATTGCGATCGCTGCGGATACTCAGGCGCCTGCAGCGCCGCGCGCATGAGCGCTTTCCCACCTGGGGCAAGGTGCTGGTGGGCGTGGCCCTGGTGGGCATGGCCATGAAGGTGCTGGTACAGGCCGCCGTGGCCGCACCCAGCATGGCGGTGATGGCCTTCACCCTGCGCAGTTACGTCATGGGCTTCATCCACCTGAACACCCTGGCCATCATGACCACCCTGCTGCTGGTGTACGCGCTGCTGCAGGGCTGGCTGCCGGTGCGCAACCTGGCGGCGAAGGCCGGTGTGGCACTGCTCACCGGGGGCATCATCCTCAGCGAACTGCTGCTCTTCACACAGGGCACCTTTTTCTGGATGGGATGGGGGCTGATCCAAGGGCACTACCTCCACATGGTGATCGCCTCGGCCTTGATGCCATTGGGAGTGGCACTGCTGCTGTGGGCCGGCTTCAGAGATCGGACGCACGCGCTCGGCCGATCGAGCCCCGCCCCCCGCGCATAGCTTTGCGCCCCCATCATCAGTACATGTTCTCCAAGACCTGCGAATACGCCATCCGCGCCACGTTGCGCATCGCTGAACTGACCACTGCGGATGAACGTGCCACCGTGAAGACCATTGCGGCATCCATCGGCGCACCGGAGGCCTTCACCGCCAAGGTGCTGCAGAAGCTGGTGCGCGATGGGCACCTTGGCTCGATGAAAGGACCCGGTGGTGGCTTCGTCCTCACCGAGGCACGCGCCAAGAAGCTGAAGCTCTCCGCCATCGTGAAGAGCATCGACGGGGACGACATCTACACCGGATGCGCATTGGGCCTTCCGCAGTGCAACGACAAGAAGCCCTGCCCCCTGCACGAACAGTTCAAGGACGTGCGTGACCGGCTGCGGACGATCCTGGAACATACCAGCGTACATGATGTGTCCATGGGGCTGGGCTTGGATGTGGGTGCTTTCCGGCTGAAGGGGTAGGAGTTGGCTGCTCGCTGATGCATCGCGTCTGACGGCGCTCGCAGAAAAGGCAGAAACCAGCCGCATATGACGCAGATGGCGCATATGATCTCACCCGTCATTCTATGGTGGATATAAGCGGATCGCCCTTGAGCGTAGGCGGATATCTGCGCCATCTGCGACCACCCCCCCGGCAAGCCCGAAGGGCGCGCCTTCCCCCTTCCAACCACGCATCATACGTCTTCCCGCACCGGTACTTTCGCGCCATGGAACCCATCCCGCTGCCGGACACCTTGGCCGAACTCATCGATAAGCACTGTAGCCCCGAGTGGCAGGCCCTGATCAAGGAGAAGTGCAGCACGCTCAGCTTCGCGGCCGCTGAGGACATCTTCAAGGAGGGACATCCCGCCCACCAGCTCTACATCGTGCGCAAGGGGAAGGCCAAGGTGTACAACACCTTCGAGCCCGGATCCGCGCGCATCCTGCGCTTCGCGCGCGATGGCCAGGTCCTTGGCCACCGCGGCATCGGCGAGGACTTCACTTACACGGTCACCGCCACCGCGCTGGTGCCCACCACGGTGGACCTCATCCCCATGCCGCTCTTCATCAGCACCCTAAAGGCCAACGCTGGGCTTAGCTTCCACTTCATGCTCTTCGTTGCAGAGGAGCTACGCCGCAGCGAACAGCAGGTCCGCAACATCCTCAACATGAATGTGGAGCATCGCGTAGCGAAAGCAGTGCTCGCCACGCTACAGTGCTTCGGTTTCGACAAGGATGACAAGAGCCTGCTGGCTTTCACTCCCAGTCGCCAGGATCTCGCGGACTATGCAGGTACCACTTACGAAAGCACCATCCGCGCGATCAGCGAGTTGCAGAAGAAGAAGCTGATCAAGACCGTGGGCAGGGAGATCCGGGTACTCGACAGGAGGAAGTTGGAGAAGCTGGTGAAAGGGTAAGTCCTGTTCGCTGTGATAAGACTCATACAACGCTGTGCATGGACGCGATACTTTCGCACCCATCCAGCCGAAACATGTTCTCTAAAGCCTGTGAATACGCCATCCGTTCCGCCATGTGCATCGCAGCGGGCGGGCGCGTGGGAGAGCGCCTCAGCTTGAAGGATGTTTCCGAACGCACCGGATCGCCTGAGGCTTTCACGGCCAAGATCCTCCAGAAACTGGTACACGGCGAGGTGATCGATTCACAGCGTGGCCCCCATGGTGGCTTCCTCATCACCCCGGCCATGGCCAAGCGGATCAAGCTGAGCCGCATCGTGGACCTGATCGATGGCGATAGTGTCTACCGGGGCTGCGGACTTGGCCTGGAAGCCTGCGATGCCTCCAAACCCTGTCCCCTGCATAACCAGTTCGCCAAGGTGCGCGCCGACCTGAAGCGCATGCTGGAACGCACCACCCTACACAGCGTGTTGGACGACCTGCCACTGGAACGCCTGATCCTGCGCCGCTGAAACCTGTGCGACGCGGTAGTACGCTGCGTATACCGATCAATATTCGGACTTTTTTATCCGCATTACATTATTTTCGGATATCTTTGTCCGCATATATTCACCTTCACAGTGCATCATCAAGCCACCGCCTGGAAGCATCCTTCCACGGCCCCTCGAGACCCCTCCCACAAAGCCTGCGCACCGACCGCATCCGTGATCGTCGCGTTCATGGCGTTCTTCCTGCCCGGTGTATCGCATGCACAGGCCACCCCCACAACGGCCAACTGGATCAGCAGCCCTGGTGTGATCGGTACGCTGGTCCTGATCGGCATCGTACTACTGGTGGCCGCATTGGTGGTCGGGGCGCGGGTGGACCGGATGTTGAAGGACCTGCGCCGGGCGAACGATGCGCAAAAGCAAAAACCCACACTGATCGATCATCGGGGTTTGGTCAGCGACGCCACCAGCGATCCCGACATTCCATTGGTGGATGAAAAGAAGACCGTTGGCTCCTTGGCAATGGACGTGCCCGAAGGCCTGCGCCGCATGATCCTGTGGTACCTCGGAAGCGCCGTGATCTGGTTGGTGTTCGGCACCCTGGTGGGGCAGTATGTGGGTATGAAGTTCGTGTGGCCGGACATGGACCAGATCTCGTGGCTATCCTTCGGCCGCTTGCGCCCGGTGCATACCAACACCGTGTTCTGGGGCTGGGCCTCGCTGGCCATGATCGGGCTGGGCTACTTCGTGGTGACCCGCACCTCGGGTGCTTCGGTGCCCAGCCTTCGCAATGGATGGCGCGCACTGTGGCTGATGAACGGGTCCATCGTGCTGGGCAATGTGCTTCTGATGGCGGGCATCAACAACGGTGGCGGCGAGTACCGCGAATACATCTGGCCGGCCATGCTGCCTTTCGCATTGGGCCTCTTCCTCACCTTCCGCAACTTCTACGGCACGGTGAAGCGCCGTACCATCGGCGAGATCTACATCAGCAACTGGTACATCCTGGCCGCGCTCACGTGGACCCTGGTCCTGGTGACCATCGGCTACCTGCCATGGTACCAGAACGGACTGGGCGAAACCGTGATCCAGGGTTACTATATGCACCAGGGTGTTGGCATGTGGTTCATGACCTTCACACTGGGTCTGCTCTACTACTACCTGCCGTCGGCCTTCAACCGCCCCATCTATTCCTACTCGTTGGGTGTGCTGGCCTTCTGGACACAGATGCTGTTCTACACCATGATCGGCACGCACCACTTCGTGTTCGCGCCGTTGCCTTGGTGGCTGCAGACGGTCGCCATCGTGTTCAGCGTGGGCATGTTCATTCCCGTGATCGCCGGCACCACCAACTTCCTGATGACCATGCGCGGCAGCTGGAGCGCCATCGGCAAGAGCTACGTGCTTCCCTTCTTCCTGGTGGCCGTGGTCTTCTACTTCGTGGGCAGTACCCAGGGCAGCCTTCAGGCCTTCCGCTTCACGAACCATATGTGGCACTTCACGGACTTCAACGTGGCACATTCGCACATGACCATGTATGGCATCATCACTTTCGCGCTGTGGGCCTGCATGTATGCCATCGTGCCGCGCATCACGGGCAGGGAGCCGTCACAGTTGCTCGTAGGTGCCCATTTCTGGATGGCCTTCATCGGCCTCTTCGCCTACATGATCTCCCTGATGGCTGGCGGCAGTATCAAGGGCCTGCAGTGGATCGATGGCAAGCCCTTCATCGACACCGTGATCGGTTCGCGGCCCTACTGGATCTGGCGCGCCATCGGTGGTTCGCTGATGTTCCTCTCACACCTGCTCTTCGCCTGGAACTTCATCGTGATGGCACGCAGGGACCGTCACGCTGAACATCCCGAACAACTCACGACCGAGCCTGCCGTACTGGAACGCTCACCCGTCACAGCCTGATCACGCCATGTTCAACTTCCACAAGGACCATAGCAACCTGGTGAACGTGTCACTGGTCGTGTTCGTCGGGTTGAGCGTATTCGTCGCAGTGATGCCCGCCAACGATCTCGCCACCAACAATGCGCCCCTGCCCAGCATGCCACGCATGACCGAGAGCGAGCGGCGCGGACTGGCCGTGTACGTTTCGGAGAACTGTGCAGCCTGCCACACCCAACAGGTGCGGAATATCGAAATGGACAAGACCTGGGGTGATCGGCCCAGCCTTCCCAGCGACTACCACTACAGCAAGGAACGTCAGGATGTGTGGCGTCAATCACCCTCGCTCCTCGGAAGCGAACGCACCGGCCCCGATCTCACCAATGCCGGACAACGCCAGCCCGGCGAGTTGTGGCACCTGCTGCACTTGTACGATCCGCGCTTGGTTGTGAAAGGATCCATCATGCCCCGCTATGGCTGGCTCTTCGAGGAAACGACCGAACCCACACCCGATGCGGTGGTGGTGCCTGTACCCGCAGAACGCCTTCGTGATAGCGCGCACAAAGTCGTGGCAACGCAGCGCGCGATCGACCTGGTGGCCTACCTCGTAAGCTTGAAACAGGCGCCACTGCCCGATGGTACCGCGCCAGGATTCCTGCCCTCGCCGGGAAGGAAGGAAAGCACCGCGAGCATGACGCGCCCGGACGCCCTGCCCGATGGTGGATCACTCTTCGTGCAGACCTGTTCCGCCTGCCACGGTGCCGAGGGCATGGGCCTGCCCGGGGCGTTCCCGCCGCTGGCCGGTAGCGCCATCGTAAACGATGCGGATCCCACGCTGATGATCTCCATCATACTCGGTGGTTATGATGCGCGCGCCGAGTACGGCGTGATGCCTGCTCAGGCGGAACAACTAAGCGATGCCGAGATCGCCGCGATCGCCAATTACCTGCGCAGCAGCTTCAGCAACGATGCACCGCCCAC
Organism: Flavobacteriales bacterium; assembly: GCA_019638115.1. GTDB lineage: Bacteria > Bacteroidota > Bacteroidia > Flavobacteriales_F > PHOS-HE28 > PHOS-HE28. The sequence continues at coordinate 71,271 of JAHBUK010000001.1, forward strand.
CACCACCGAGGCCGTGAAGACCCTGCGCAGCACCGTTGCTCCACAGACCGCGATCTTACCATGAGACGTTCATTCACCCTCCTTCTGATTCTGGCAGCAGCCCTACCCGCCCTGGCCTGCGATGTGTGCCAGAAGAACCAACCCGCTCCCTTGCGCGGCATCACCCATGGCACGGGACCACAAAGCCAATGGGACATGCCCATCGTGTGGATCTCGGCGATCATCGTGGGCGTCACGCTCTTTCTCGCAGTACGCATGCTGGTGCGGCCCGGCGAGCACGCTCCGGGCCACATCAAACGCTTGGTGTTGAACGAACCCGCTTTCCACCATGGAGAATGAACGCTTGATCCGTCTGTACATCGATGAGGAGACCGCGCCCTTCGCGGAGTTCGTGCCCCCGGTGAAGTTCGTGCTGGACACCACCAGGCTGCCCGATGGTCCGCACACCCTGCGGATCGTGGCGCGCTCCACCAGCGGCGTGGAAGGCTTGCGCACCGTGCCCTTCGAGGTACGCAACGGTCCGGACATCCATGTGGTGGGACTCGACCCGGACGAGGTGGTCGACGGTCGTATGCCCATAACGATCAACGCCTACGGCAGCGAACGTGCCGACCGTTTCCTGGTCACTGGCTCCGAAACGCCCAAGGGCATCCCTTCCTGGGTATGGGCCCTGGTGATCGCCTTCATCGGCTTCGCACTCTTCTACTTCATCCTCTTCTGGGAAGGACCCGTGATCGCATGAACATCGAACTACGCGACGACATACACGAGCGCAAGCAGATCGAACTGCTGGTGGATACCTTCTACGGCAAGGTGCGCGTGGACCCCTTGCTCGGTGGTGTTTTCAATGGCATCATCCGCGATCGCTGGCCCGAGCACCTGGCCAAGATGTATCGCTTCTGGGGCACTGTGCTCACGAATGAAGGCTCCTACACAGGCTCCCCTGTCCGCCCGCATCTGGACATGCCCATTGGTGCGGAGCACTTCGAGCGGTGGTTGCAGCTATTCCATGCCACGGTGGACGAACTCTTCGAAGGACCCGTGGCGCAACTGGCCCATCGCAACGCCGACCGCATGGCCGAGATGTTCCAGGACCGCATCGCGCGCTACCGCGATCAACCGCAGCGTTTTATCCAATGAGCTACAAGCTGGCCCATCCCATCGCACTGATCTGCACCTTCACCTGGGTGGGCTTCGTTTGTGCGATCAGCTTCATGGAAGCCTGGTTGAAGTTCCGTGCGACAGGTGTCACCTTGCCTATCGGGCTGGGAATCGGTCGGCTGGTGTTCCAAGCACTGAACAAGGTAGAATGGGTGCTGGCGATCGCCATCGTCGTCGATCTTTTGTGGAAACGGCCGCTCTCTCTGCCGCTTGCGTATGCAGCCGTACCCGTGGTCATCCTCATCATCCAGACCGCCTGGCTCCTCCCCGCATTGGATGCACGCGCACTGCTCACCATCCACGGACAGGCTCCCGGGCCATCCAACCTGCACTTCATCTACGTCGCCTTCGAAGCGATAAAGGTGGGTGCGTTGGTTTTCTTCGGAACCAAACTCTTCCTGCCCCTTAGCACCGAAGGATGATCAACTAACACTTTACATGATCGCGGTCATACTATTCGGATAGTATTGTCCGTTATTTTGACGCAAGCTCCAACACAACCCATCCTACCAACATGTCAAACACCATCACACCCGAACGCACCATCGGCTCCATTGTCGCCGACGACTTCCGCACCGCCGCCGTTTTCAGCCAGCACGGTATCGACTTCTGCTGCCGTGGCGGACGCAGCCTCGAAGAAGTGTGCAAGAAGAATGGACTCGACCAGGCCACTATCGAACAAGAACTCCGGCAGGCCATGGATCGGAACAACGACACCAACGAGGACTACCGGACGTGGCCCATGGGGCGCTTGATCGAACACATCGAACGCGTGCATCACCGTTACGTGGAGAGCCGGTCCCTCACCCTTCTTCAGTTCCTCGAAAAGCTCTGCAAAGTACACGGCGACCGCCACCCGGAACTCTTCGACATCAACCGCGAATTCAACGAATGCGCCGGTGCCATGGCCGCCCACATGAAGAAGGAGGAACTCCTCCTATTCCCCTTCATCAACCAGTTGGAAAAGGCGAAGCAGCACGGCACCACCCTGCCCACGCCGCATTTTGGCACGGTGGACAACCCCATTGCCATGATGGAACAGGATCACGATGCCGAGGGCGAACGCTTCCGTCGCATCGCCGAGCTGAGCAAAGGCTACACCAACCCACCCGACGGCTGCACCACCTACGCCACGGCCATGGCCATGCTGCAGGAATTCGAGCAGGACCTTCACCTGCACATCCATCTGGAGAACAACATCCTGTTCCCACGGGCGAAGGTGCTGGAGAACGAATTGCGCCATGCCACCGCTTGAACGCCATGCCCTGCTGCGGCCCGTGAGTCGGGAGCATTACGACGGACTGATGCTCTGCTGGCACATCCGTCGCGCGCTGACCCAAGGGGGTGACCCCGACGCGCAGATGCGGGCTTGTGCCGACTTCTACCACACGCACCTCTTGTCCCATTTCGCGATCGAGGAGGAGGCCGTGTTCCCGGTGCTTGGTGCCGAGGACCCGCTGGTGAAGCGTGCCCTGGCGGAGCACCGTCGGCTCACGCGGCTCTTCATGGCCTGGGAAGACCCGTTACGCAACCTGTCACTGATCGAGGAAGAGTTGGAAGCACACATCCGATTCGAGGAACGCGTGCTGTTCCAACGCGTACAGGAAGTGGCCACCGAGGAGGAGCTGGAGCGGATCGACAGGTTGCACGGGCTCTTGGCTGGCGCTGAACTCTTATCATGACCACGTCAAGAGTTACCTACATGCGTACACCACGATCACTGGCCGTCATCTTGGCAGTTGCATCCATTTCCGCCCTGGCCCAAAACCCCTTGGCCATTCCGCCCACGCTCATGGCGGACACCTTCATGCTTACAGTGGGCCAGCATGTACACCAGTTCTATCCCGGTGTCAACACCACCACCTTCGGAGTGAACGGGCCCTATCTCGGACCCACGCTCTTGATGCAACGTGGGGATACCGCCCGCCTGCGAGTGATCAATGAATTGCCGCAGGTGACCAGCATGCACTGGCATGGCATGCACGTTCCAGGTGACATGGACGGTGGCCCGCAACGTGAAGTAATGCCCGGCGAAGTGTGGGACGTGAAGTACAAGGTGGAGAACCCGGCAGGCACCTACTGGTACCACCCGCATCCGCACATGCTCACCGCCTCGCAGGCTACCAAAGGCGTTGCCGGCATGATCATCGTGCGCGATGCGGAGGAAGCAGCGTTGGACTTGCCACGGACCTATGGTGTGGATGATATCCCTGTTGTGATCCAGGACCGACGCTTCCTTGCCAACGGTAACATGCCCACGGCGCCATACGGCGATTCGGTGCTGGTGAACGGAACCCCGCATGCCTACCTGGATTGCCCGGCCCAAGTGGTGAGACTGCGACTGCTCAACGGCGCCAATGCACGCGTCTTCGCGCTCGGCTTCGAGAACGGCGAGCAGATGCATGTGATCGCCGGTGATGCCGGGCTGCTTCAAGCCCCCGTGGCCACCGACAGGCTGTGGCTGAGCAACGGCGAACGATACGAAGTACTGCTGGACCTCACAGGCATGGAAGGCGACAGCCTGCTGCTGATGAGCTTCGGCAGTGAACTGCCCCAGACCGTGCCCGGTGCCAACAACATCCTCTGGGAAAGCAGTTGGCTCAATGGCATCGATTTTCCGGTGCTGCGCATCCGTGTCACCGCTCCCACGGCGGATCCAGTGACCGGCATCCCAGCCACCCTTGTCCCTGTGCAACCGTGGGATGAAGCGCTTTCGGTACGCACCCGCATCAAGGCCCTTAGCGGCAACGGCATGGTGGGCATGGGCATGTTCATGATCGATGGGCAGATGTTCGACCTCAATGTGATCAACGACACGGTACAACTGGGCAGCGTGGAGATCTGGGAGATCCCCAACAACTCCAACATGGCGCATCCCATGCACATCCATGGGGTTTCGTTCTACATGTTGGAACGCAACGGCATTGCACCAGCACCTTGGGAGCAAGGCGCCAAGGATGTGGTGCTTGTTGATGCTGGCGAAACCGTCCGCCTCATCATGCGCTTCGATCACCCCACCGATGGCTGGCCGTTCATGTACCATTGCCACAACCTGTTGCACGAGGACAACATGATGATGCTGCAATTCATCGTGACGGACCCACTCACCGTGGGCACAACAGAACCGCCCACTGGTGATGCGATCGGCATTTTCCCCAACCCCACCTCCGGTCTTGTATGGTTGCACAGCACAACACCTGTGGATGAATTCTTCGTGCATGACATGAGCGGCCGTGAACTCATGCGTGCAAGGGTCAACAGTGCCACGGAAGTTCCGATCGATCTGGAGAGACTACCTCCGGGTCCGTACTTGGTGAGCGTAGTACGCGGTGGAATGCGCACGGTCCAGCTGATGGTCCGCGAGTAGCGCTATACTCAGACCAGCTCCCGCTCCCAGCCTCCTTGTCAAGCCCTCCGTTTGGCGGCGAGGTTGAACGAGAAGCCCGTACTTATCATAACGGGGAGGGGAATCGGCTGGCAGCGGAATTATTGGAACCATACTGCCCGCCACGAACCTGCCAAGGAGAACGGCAGGTTCGTATTGAAAAGGCAGTGAATAGCCCTGGCCGTTCGGCATGGCAACGCGCATCAAAGGAAATGGCTGCTCAAAGAGCGGTCATCGATAGTTCCAAATTCTCTTCCATTCCAGACCTGACCGTGACCTTCATCACAAACATGTTAGTGAACACTTACATACCTTTGTGCCATCCACGACGATGACATGAACGGCAAGAACAACATCGCCATCGGCTTCCTTACCATGGGGACCTTCATGCTCTACGGCTTCCTGCTCATCTACCTGCGCGACTTTGCGCCCGACAAGCAGGCCTGGGTGGATAGCTACAGTGTGGGCAAGCACTTCGAGGCCCGGCTCGCGCACGTGCACGGCAACCTTTTCGCCTTCCTCAACGTGGTGATGGGCTACCTGCTGCTTCACTTCGGTGAGCGGCTGCGCTGGTCCACCCTCACCTCCTGGCTGGCGCTGACCGGCCTGCTGATGCCGCTCGGCATCCTCGCGGAGATCTACTTCGGAGCGCCGCCCGTGTTCGTCCTCATCGGCGCGCTGGCCATGACGACCTCGGTCTTCCTGCTCGGCACCGCCTTCTTCAAACTCAAGCCTTCCCATGGACATTAAGCCCCGCCAACTGGAGATCATCGAAGCCGCCGGTCAGTTGATGACGGAGGATGGCATCGCCGGCCTCACCACCAAGCGCCTGGCCGAACGCATGCACTTCACCGAAGCGGCCCTTTACCGCCACTTCAAGAGCAAGGAGGAGATCCTGGTGACCATGCTGCATCACCTCGCATCGAACATCGACGAGCGCCTTGCCAGCGTGGCCGAAGCCCATCCGGAGCCTGTAGAGCGGGTGCGTGCCATGTTCGACAGCCAGTTCACCTACTTCCAGAAGAACCCCCAATACCTCATGGCCATCTTCGCCACAGGGATGCTGGAGGCTTCGCAGGGCATCGATGCCGGCATTGAACGCATCATGGTGGTGAAACGCCGCCACCTCATTGCAGCGATCAAGGATGGACAGCATAGCGGCGCGTTCACCAAGCAGTTCCCGGCTGAAACCCTCTCTCACATCATCATGGGCACCTTCCGCCTGCACATGCTGCGATGGCGCATGAGCGGCCGCACGTTCGATGTGCTGCGGAAAGGTCGCCCACTCGTTCAAGCTGTGCTCACCCTGATCAAAAGCCGCTGATCCCGACCACCGCTCTTATAGCGGACCATCCTCCCAACTGGACCGACCATGAAAAAGAGACACTGGACACGGATCATCCTTGGGATCATCATTGCCCTCTTCGGTGCCCTGACCCTGTTCCTGAGCAGTGCTGTGCTGCTCGACCTCTTCGGCGTTCGCGAACGCGAGTCTCCCTTTGTCCATGCCGTTGTGGTGGGCAACCTGATCGCATCGCTCCTCTACCTCCCCACCAGTTACGGCATGCTGACGAACCGCCGCTGGACCTTGCTGCTGCTCACCGTTGCGATCAGCGTGCTGGTGGCCAGCGCCTTGTTGCTCGGGCTCCACATCGCGGCGGACGGCGAATACCGCACTGCGACCATTGGAGCGCTCGCCTTCCGGATCCTGCTCACTGCCATCTTCCTTGGGCTCGCAAAATGGAGCCTCTCTCCATCCGCCGAACAAACACCACACACCGCATCATGAACCCGCTCAAAACGATACTCGCCCTGGCACTTGGAACAGGTTTCCTTATCAGCTGCGGCGGTAACGACCACACACGAACGGACGCGAACGACGCCGGGCATGAACACGCCGCAGGAACCACCGCAGCGGCCAGTGAAGTGAACGCGGCCTTGCCGAAAGTGGACCTCGACAACGGGCGCCGCTGGAAAGCCAACCCCGAGACCACCGAGGGCATCGCCAACATGCAACGCATCCTGACCGGGTACGACCCCGTTGCCGGAGATGCCGCAGCCTTGAAGGCCGAACTGGACGAAGAGTTCAAGCTCATCTTCGAACGCTGCACCATGACCGGGGAGTCGCACGAGCAGCTCCACAACTACCTGATCCCCATCCATCATGCGCTGGCCGACCTCGACGGTGGTCGCGAGGCGGACCGCGACACGATCGCTGCCCTGCTGGCCCGCTATAGCGACTACTTCGAATAGGCCATGAAAAAGATCGCACGCATCGCACTGATCGCTTCCCTGGGAGCGCTGCTCGGCACCACGATCACCCCGGTGAACGCGCAGACGGTAAGCTTGGAGCACTGCATCACCCAGGCGCTGGGCCATGACGCCCGTGCCTTGGTGGCGGGTGTGGATGCGGAGATCGCCGGGGCACGCATCGCCGAGGCGAAGAGCGCCCTGTTGCCCAAGGTGCGTGGCTCGGCCGACTGGCGCTACTACACCGACCTGCCCTACCAACTGCTGCCAGCGTCCGTTTTCGGTGGACCCGCCGACTCCTACCGCGCACTCCAGTTCGGCACCACACAGAACATGGGCGCCAACGTGCAGGCCCAGCTTCCGCTGGTGGACGCAGGCAACTGGGAACGCATCCACGTGGCCCGCGAAGCGGAACAGGCGGCCCGGCTGATGGCCGATGGTACGCGTGAGGACGTGGTGATGGATGTTTCCCTGGCCTACTACACCGCCCAGGTCCTTCAGCTGAAGCTGGCCTTCCTGGACAGCAACGTCACGAGCACCACTTCACTGCTGGGCAATGTGCGCCTGATGCGCGAACAGTCCATGGCCCGCGGCACCGACGTGGACCGCCTGCAGCTGCAGCTGGACCAACTGCTCACGCAGCGCGAACGGGTGCAGGCCCAATTGGACCAGACCTTGGATGTGCTCCGCCTGCACATGGGTCTGGGGGTCGACGTGCCCTTGGCCGTGGAGCCACCGGGTACGGCCATCGAACCCGGCATGAACGCACCGCTTGCCACCACGCGCCTGCGGGCTGCGGAACAGGGGCTGCGCGTGCAGGAAGCGGAGATCCGCTTGTTGAAACGTTCCCGACTACCCAGCTTGAACGGACAGGGACTCTACGGTACCACAGGCTTCGGCCCCATCGGTAGCGAGGAGCGCTTCGACTTCTATCCCATCGGTTTCTTCGGCGTATCGCTCCAGGTGCCGCTCTTCAACGGGACCACGGTGCAGCGCCGCATCGGGATCAAGGAACTGGAGCGCGACAAGGCCGCGCTGCAACGCGATGCCCTTGCCGAACGCGACAGCCTGGACCTACGCCGTACCGAGCGCGACGAGACCCTGGCCCGCAGGACCCTGCAGGATGCGGGATCGCAACTGGGCCTTGCCGAACGCATCCGGAAGAACACCGACCTGCAACACCGCGAAGGCATGGCCACCCTCAGCGATCTCGTCCTGGCCGACCAGGCCCATCGCGAAGCACAACAACTCTACCTCGATGCCCTGGTGCAATTGCGCAGGGTGCAACTGGAACGCCGCCGCCTGCACGGAACCCTCATCCCCCGCTGAACACCATGAAACGCTGGATCCCCTGGTTAGTGATCACCGCCCTGCTGGTGGCCACCGTTGTGAAGCTCGCACAGAACAAGCGCACCGTGGAGGAACGCATATACCGCCATGACAAGAGCGCGCCGGTGCATGTGGGCGTGGATACCGTGCGCCTGCAGACCATGGCCTCGGGCCAGCGCTTCGGGGGCACGGTGGTGGCGCGCAACGAAGGCCGCGTGATGGCCGAAGTACCGGGCCGTGTGGTGAGCGTGGACGTCCGTGAGGGGCAGTGGGTGGAGCGCGGTGCCGTGATCGCCCGGTTGGACGGCGAGCTGCTGCGCCTGCAACAGGAGGCCGCCCGCGTAACGGTTCAGGGGCTGGAGAAGGATGAGGCACGCTATCGGATACTGGCACAGGCGGATGCCGTGCAGGGCGTTCAACTGGAAAAGACCGAACAGGCCCTGGAGGCGGCACGCATCCAACTGGCCAACGTGAGCGAGCAGTTGCGCCGCACCACGATCAGCGCACCGTTCAGCGGGCAGGTGATGCAGTTGCTGGTGGAAGTGGGATCGGTGGTGGGGCCCTCGGCACCCGTGGCGCAGCTGAGCGACCACCGCGAATTGGAAGTGCTCCTACAGGTCTCCGAGCAGGAGGTGGACCTCTTCCGCCCGGGTGCTACGGCTCGGGTATCCATGGCCCGCATGTCGCAGCCCATCCAGGGGACCATCACCCAGGTGGGTCGCCGTGGCGATGCCGCCAACCGTTTCACCGTGCGCATCGACCTGCCCGGAGCGACCGAACTGCGTGCCGGACTTTCGGCCAGCGTGCAGCTGCCCGGTGCGGAAGAGGTAGGCCTGCCCACCATTCCCACCCGCGCCCTCGTGGGTTCCACCGTGGCGCCGGAGGTGTATCTGGTGCGCGACGGAAAGGCCCACCGCAAGGCCATCACCACGGTATCCAGTGGCGACGGCATGGTGGCCGTATCCACCGGCCTGCAAGCCGGGGATGTGGTGATCACCAGCGGCTTCATCAGCATCACCGATGGATCGGCCGTTACCGTGCAGTAATACGCGAATATCGAAGAACCCTTCGCCATGAACCTCACCCGCATCGCCATTGAGCGGCCATCGCTCATCATCGTCATCTTCGGTGTGCTGTTGCTGGGCGGCATAGTGGCCTACCGTGGCCTGGGCGTGGAGCTCATGCCCGACTTCAACCAGCCGGTGATCACCGTGCGCACCCTGTACCCCGGCGCGGCGCCGGAGGAGGTGGCCACCAGCGTGACCCGTCCCGTGGAGGATGCCCTCAGCGCGCTGGAGCACGTGGACTACATCAGCAGCCGTTCGTTGTCCAATGCCTCCATCGTCATCGTCAACTTCAAGTATGGCGCCGACCTCGATCTGGCCATGCAGGATGCGCAGCGCCGCATCGACAACATCCGGCAGGAACTGCCCGAAGGGCTTCAGGCGCCCGTGATGACGAAGGTCTCACCCAACGACCTGCCCATCATGAGCGTGAGCGCCCAGAGCGGTCAGGCGGCACCGGCCTTCCTCCAGCACATGGAGGACGACCTGCTCCCCCGCATCCAGCAGTTGAAGGGCGTGGCGGAGATCACCCTGCTGGGCGGCGAGCAGCGGGAAGTGCTGGTGAAGGTGGACCAGGAACGGCTGCTGAACCATGGTGTCGCCTTGCCACAGGTCACCGAGGCCATTCTGCGTGCAGGCCGCGAAGTGCCGGCCGGCACCGTGCGCACCGAAGGCGACCAACTGAGCGTGAAGCTCGCCGGGAAACTCACCACCGTGCAGGACATCGAGGACGTGGTGGTGGCCATGCCCATGCCCGGCAGCGTGGTGCACGTGAAGGACGTGGCCACTGTGGTGGACGGTCTTGCGGACGCCACCTCGGTGAACCGCTACAACGGGCGGGAGGGCATCGGCCTGCTGATCAAGAAACAGGGCGATGCCAACGCCGTGACCATGAGCCGTGCCGTGCGCACCGAGCTGGCCCGCATCGAACAGGAGGAGGCTCACTGGGGCACCCACTTCATTGTGGCCGACGACAGCACCGATACCACCTTGGAGGCCGTGAACGCTGTGCTCTTCGACCTGGGTCTCGCCGTGGTGCTCGTCTCCCTGGTCATGCTGCTCTTCCTGCGCAGCCTGCGCAATTCGTTCATCGTGCTCATCGCCATCCCGGCATCGCTGGTCAGCGCCTTCGTCGCCATGGGCCTGCTGGGGTACACCCTCAACCTGATGACCCTGCTGGCCATGTCGCTCATCATCGGCATCCTGGTGGACGACAGCATCGTGATCCTGGAGAACATCCAGCGCTACCTGGACAAGGGCATGGACAAACGCAGCGCTGCACTCACCGGGCGTGCCGAGATCGGCTTCTCCGCCCTGTCCATCACCTTGGTGGATGTGGTGGTGTTCCTGCCCATCATCTTCGTGCAGGTCTTCGTGGCCGATCTGCTCAAGCAGTTCAGCGTGGTGGTGGTGGTGTCCACGCTCATGAGCCTCTTCGTCAGCTTCACCCTCACCCCCTGGCTGGCCTCGCGCCTGGGCAAACGTGAGGAGCTCCTTCCCACCAACCCCTACAACCGTTTCCTGCTCGCCACCGAGCGGCAGCTGGACCGCCTGAACGAGTGGTACGCCGACAAACTGCGTTGGGTGCTCAGCCACAAGCTTGCGTTCATCGGCATTGTCCTGGCGCTCTTCGCCGGCACGGGCATCATGATGAAGCAAGGCATCATGGGCAAGGAGTTGATCGCCACCGGTGACCAGGGCAAATTCCGTCTCACGCTGGAATACGACAAGCAGACCACTGTGCGGGAGAACAACCTGCGCTCACGCGAAGTGGAGGCCTTCCTCCTGGCACAGCCCGAAGTACGGTCCGTGTTCAGCAATGTCGGCGGACCCAGCACCGGCATCGGCAGCATGGGCGTGGGCGCCGAATACCGCACGGAGCTCACCATCGACCTGGTGGGCCGGAAGGAGCGTGGTGATCGGAGCACCGAAGCGTACATGATGCAGGCGCGGCGTGATCTGCAGGAGCGCTTCGCGGCCATCGACATCACCATGTCCACCATCGGCCTGGTGCCCCGCAGCGCACCCGTGGAGATCACCCTGAGCGGTCCCGACGTCGCCGAGTTGGAACGCACCGCTCTGCTGCTGAAGGACACCCTCGCGGGCATCCCCGGAGCGAACAACGTGCGCCTGAGCACCGAGCGCGGGGCACCCGAACTGCGCGTGCTGCTGGACCGTGATCGCATGGCACGACTGGGCCTGAACACCTCAGCCGTGGGGGCAACCCTGCGCAACGCACTGGCCGGCAACGACGATGCACGGCTATACGAGGACGGCACCGAATACACCATCCGGGTGCGCCTGGACGATCAGCAGCGCCGCGATGCCGTGGACCTGGAGCGGCTCGTGGTCATCAACGGTGCAGGCCTGCCCGTGCGCTTGGGCCAGTTCGCCACTGTGGAACGCCACGCGCCACCCTCCCTTGTGGAACGCATGGACCGCATGAGCGCCGTGACACTCACCGCCGATGCGTTGGGCCGTGGATCGGGCAGCGTGGCGGACGATGTGGTGGCCTACCTGGCGAAGAACCCACTGCCTGCGGGGGTGCGCATGACCTGGGGCAGCGACGTGAAACGGCAGAACGACAGCTTCGGTGCACTCGGTGGGGCGCTGCTGATCTCCTTCATCCTCGTGTACCTGGTGATGGTGGCGCTCTACGACAGCTTCCTCCACCCCTTCGTGGTGCTCTTCAGCATCCCTGTGGCGGTGATCGGCGCCTTCCTCGCCCTGAACCTCACCCTCTCCACCCTCAGCCTCTTCACGCTGCTGGGCCTCATCATGCTACTGGGACTGGTGTCCAAGAACGCCATCCTCATCGTGGACCGAACGAACCAGCTGATCGCCGAGGGCATGCCCCGCCTGGAAGCATTGGTGGAGGCCGGGCGCACGCGGTTGCGGCCCATCATCATGACCACCATCGCCATGGCCTTGGGTATGCTCCCCATCGCGCTGGCCTCCGGCACGGGCAGCGAATGGAAGAACGGACTGGCCTGGGCGCTGATCGGCGGCCTCACCAGTTCTATGCTGCTCACCGTGTTCCTGGTGCCCGTGGTCTACCACATCGCTGAAAGCGGTCGCGAACGCCTGGCCTCTTGGTGGCAACGGACCTTCCGCAGGAAGGCGGTACTGCCCAATAACCCTGCATGAACCGGTGCACAAGCGCCAGCAAACACGTGAACCCCATGAACACAACGACCATCAACCCGAAGCTCCGTTCCGCCATCAAGCTGCGCCACCTGGTGGAGGCTATCAGCACCGACTGGCAACAGATCGCCACCATCCAAGGCAGCGTGAACAAGCAACTGCAGCAGGCCGAAAGCCTCGCCGAACAGTATGGCGACAGCGCCTTCCAGGGCGAGTTCAATACCCTGCTGGCAGCTCTGCGCGACCACATGAAGGGCGTCGTTGCGCAACTGGAACAGGCCAAGGCAGCCCTCGCACAGGGCGGCCCCATCGACCCGGCCATGGATTGGACCGGCATGCAGACCCGGCTCCGTGCGGCCGAGGATGTCTTCCGTCGTATGAGCGACCTTCCGTTCGCCACCACCGACGGCGCCAATGCCCAGGATTGGAAGACCCTGTGGAAGGTGGTACGCTCCAACCTCGATGCCGTGCAGGGTCTGTGCAGTGCTGCCTACCTCAAGGCCCGCATGATCGCCGACCTCGGCAAGGACGAGGCCGAAGCGCTAACCGCCACCATCCTCCAGCACATCCCACGCAGCTTCTCCCTTACCGAAGCTGACCAATACGAACGCGACTACCTGGCCGCGATGGACCAGATCAAGGAGGATGCCTCCAAGAAGACCGATCTCTGGGACCGCGTCCTGAACATCATCGCTGGTGCCATCCCCTTCGAAGAGAGCCCTGCCGAACGCGTGATGATGCAGCGCTGGATCAACGGGGAGAAGGGAGCACTGTGAACAGCTCAGACCAAGTGGTCGCATTCTGAACACACATCGATCCGTGGCGTGCCAAAAGACATTCAGAGCCGTGTGACCTCCATCACCTTGGTGGCCGTCCAGATATCGGACATTTGTATCCGCTATAACGAACCAACCCTCACCATGGCCTACACCTTCAGTCGCATAGTGGACCACACCGATATGAACGCCCTGAAGGAAAGGACCGTGGCTGCCTTGAAGGCAGAGGGCTTTGGCGTGTTGACCGAGATCGACCTTGCCGGCACGCTGAAACAGAAGTTGGGCAAGGACCACCTGCCCCACCTGATCCTTGGCGCCTGCAATCCGGGCTTCGCCGATCAGGTGGTCACGCTGGAGCCGTACATCAGCACCATGCTACCCTGCAACGTCACTTTGCGGCAACTGCCCGACGGGCGCCATGAAGTAGCGGCCATTGACCCGGCAGCTGCCATGCAGGCCGTGGGCAACCCTGCCATTGCAGCGGTGGCAACAGAGGTACGCGATGCCTTACAGCGCGTAGTGGATAGCCTTTGAACTCGAGGCCCCGTGCTTGCGCGTATTTAGGCCGAACTCTGTTAGAGCTTCTCGAAATGCGCCGTGAAGTGCCTTAGGAACTTCGGCTCCTTGATGATGCGGTAGCCGCGAACCTTTTCCCGCGTGCGCATGATCTCCTCGAAGGTCTCGGCCACGTACTCCATGTGGCTCTGTGTGTATACGCGGCGCGGGATGGCGAGGCGCACAAGCTCCATGGGTGAGGGTTTCAATGAGCCATCGGGTAGGTAGGTGCCGAACATCACCGAGCCGATCTCTACGCTACGGATGCCGCCCAGGCGGTAGAGCTCGCACACGAGGGTCTGGCCGGGATACTGATGCGGCGGGATGTGCGGGTAGAGTGCCTTGGCATCGATGTAGACCGCGTGACCACCAGTGGGCCGCATCAAGGGAACCCCCAAGGCATGCAGCTTATCGCCCACGAACGTGGTGCTGCGGATGCGATAGTCCAGGTAATGCGGATCGAAGACCTCCTGAAGACCGATGGCGATGGCCTCCATGTCGCGCCCGCTGAGACCACCGTATGTGGTGAAACCCTCGGTGATGATAAGCAGGTTGATGCAGGCTTCGGCCAGGGTGCCTTCACGCACGGCCAGGAAGCCACCCATGTTCACCAGCGCATCCTTCTTCGCGCTCATGATGGCGCCGTCGGTGAGAGCGAACATGCGCTGCGCGATCTGGCGATAGCTTAGCCCTTCCATACCTGCTTCGCGGTTCTTAACGAACCAGCTGTTCTCGGCAATGCGGCAACAATCCAGGAGGAAGAGCACGCCGTGGCGCTTGCAGATGGACGAGACATGTTCAGCGTTGGCGAGGCTTACGGGTTGCCCGCCCCCACTATTGTTGGTTACGGTAAGAATGACCGCACCCACATGGTCTTTGTGTTCGGTAAGCAGCCGCTCCAACTCGCTGGTGTCCAGGTTGCCTTTGAAGGGATGCTCGAGCGCAGGATCCCGTCCTTCGGCGATGGGAATGTCGATCGCAGTGGCGCCGGAGAACTCAATGTTGGCGCGGGTGGTATCGAAGTGTGTATTGCTGATGAAGACCTTGCCCGGACCGCCCAGGTGGCCGTAGAGGATACGCTCCGCAGCGCGGCCCTGGTGCGTAGGTAGAATGTTCGCCATGCCAGTGAGGTCCCGTACTTCGGCCTGCATGCGCTCCCAACTGCGCGACCCAGCGTAGGCTTCATCACCCTCCATCATGCCTGCCCACTGGTGCGCGCTCATGGCGCTGGTTCCGCTATCGGTCATCAAGTCGATGATGACATCGCGGGAGCGGAGCAGGAAGGGGTTGTAATAGGCCTCTTTTAGGTATTCCACGCGTTCCGACTCGGTGCTGAGGCCGATAGGTTCAACGCTCTTGATGCGGAAGGGCTCGATGATGGTGCGGTGGTGCATGGGCTTGAGAGTACTTGGGGGAAGGTCGGAAAGTGGACAAAGCTGTCCGTTGATGTTGATGTGGAGCATGACGGGCATCACCTTGCAAAATGTTACGGATAAACATGCTCCGAAGCACAGGTCTACCTTTGCCCAATGGGCAGCGAGCAAGCCACAACGGTCATCAGCGATGGCCCTGATGAGCGCCTCCGAGAGCGGATCAAGGAACTGGGTTGCCTGTATGCCGTGGCACGCATCGCACAAACGCAGGAGCTGGGCCTCGAACCCATGCTGGTGGCCATCGTGCGTACCATCCCACAAGGCTGGCAGCGGCCCGATGATCTCTGGGTGGCCTTGGAACTGGATGAACAACAGTACGGCACCACCGCTACGCGTGGCCCCCAGCAGCAGCAGGCCATCATCATCGATGGTGAAGCGCGGGGGCTGCTTACGGTGGGATACCCTCCGACAACTGCACAGGTGATCGCCCAGTATTTCCTGCCCGAGGAGGAACAACTCTTGGAGAAGATCTCAAACGAGGTGGCCACCATTGTGGAGCGACAGGAGAAACGCGAACGCCAGCGCCTCTTCGAGGCACGCATGGTGCAGCAGGACCGTCTGAACGTACTGGGTGAACTCACAGCGGGTATCGCCCATGAGTTGAATACACCGCTTGGCAAT
The DNA here is from genome assembly GCA_019638115.1 of Flavobacteriales bacterium. Classification (GTDB taxonomy): domain Bacteria; phylum Bacteroidota; class Bacteroidia; order Flavobacteriales_F; family PHOS-HE28; genus PHOS-HE28. Next base: position 86,989 of record JAHBUK010000001.1, read on the forward strand.
GTGCTGGGCTATGCCGAACTGCTTAAGACCGGCGAAGTCGATCCCGCGCGCCGGGAGGACCTTCAGCGCATCATCGATTCGGCGCTCATCGGCCGCGAGGTGGTGAAGCGGTTGATGTATTTCAGCTGTGAGATGCCAAGCCAATTCCGTGTGCAGGATGTGAACACCGTGGTCGAAGGCACCATGAACCTGCTGAAGCGCCAGATGGAGGAAGCCCAAGTACACCTCCACTTGGAACTGACACCAGAGCTACCCCATGTGCGGCTGGACCGTGTGCAATTCGAACAGGTGCTGACCAACCTCGTCATGAATGCACTGCACGCCATGGAACCAGGAGGACAATTGCGCATTGCCAGCGAACGGAAGGATGAACGTGTGTGCATCCGTATAAGCGACACCGGCTACGGCATCGATCCAGGGCATCTGCGGAAGATCTTCCAACCCTTCTTCTCCACCAAGCCTACCGGCGAAGGAACCGGCCTTGGCCTCTCTGTGGTCCATGGCATCATAAAGGCACACGGTGGGGAAATCGTCGCGGAGAGCACTGTGGGACAAGGCAGTTGTTTCACCATCACACTTCCTGTGGCATGAGCGCGCTCGCCTCCCCTTCCGTACTGCTGGTGGACGATGCCCGCGACATGCTGGAGCTGCTGCGCCGGAGCATGAAAGTCATGGGCCTTACACCGTTCACCGCCAACAACGTGGTGGATGCGATCGAGGTGCTCGAGAACGGCCCGGTGGATCTGGTGATCACCGACCTGAACATGCCCGGCGTGGGCGGTATCCAGCTGGTGCGCTACATGGGCGAGCACTTCCCGCACATCCCCGTTCTGGTGATCACCGGATACCCCAAGCTGGAGGATGCTGTTCAAGTGATGAAGCTGGGTGCCGTTGAATACTTGGTGAAACCCTTCACACAGGAAGAGCTGCGCGACGCGGTGGAACGTGTATTGAACGAGCTGGTCGGCAAGGAAGAACAAGCCGCACCTGCGGTGGAGCAACGTGACAGCTTCCACGGCATCATAGGCCGCTCCCCAGCGATGCAGGAGGTGTACCGCATCATCGAACGCTGTGGGAACAACCGCGCCACCGTGCTGGTTACCGGCGAGAGCGGCACGGGTAAGGAGATGGTGGCGCGCGCCATCCACTACAACAGTGCGCACGCAGCAGCACCATTCATTGCCGTGAACTGTGGCGCCATTCCGGACCAGCTGTTGGAGAGTGAACTCTTCGGCCATGTGAAGGGCGCCTTCACAGGGGCCACGACCAGCAGGGTGGGCTTCTTCCAAGCCGCTGATGGTGGCACCCTGTTCCTGGACGAGATCGGCAACGCCTCACCTGCTGTGCAGGCGAAGATGCTTCGCGCCATACAGGACAAGGAGATCACCATGCTGGGTGGGACCAAGTCGCAGCGCGTGGAGGTGCGCCTGATCTCCGCTGCGAACAACGACCTCTCCGCCATGATCCGGCAGGGCACCTTCCGCGAGGACCTTTACTACCGCCTCAACCTCATCAACATCCACATTCCACCACTGCGTGAACGCCCGGATGACATTCCGCTGCTGGTGGAGCATTTCAACGCGCGCTACAGCAAGGAGCAGGGTCGGCGCCCGTTGCGCATACCACAGCGGATCATGGAACTCCTTTCCACCTACCCCTGGCCCGGTAATGTGCGCGAGTTGGAGAACCTTGTTCACCGCCTGGTGATCCTGAAGGATGTCGCCGTGGAGATGGACGACCTGCCCCGCTACATGAAGATGGAAGCACCGCGGAGCAGTGGGCCTGCAGAACTGCTCAGCCTGGCTGCTTTGGAGAAGGAACACATACTTCGGGTGATGGAGGCCACTGGCCAGAATAAGACCAAGGCTGCTGAGATCCTGGGCATGGACCGAAAGACCTTGCGCGAGAGGCTCAAGGCACTGGGGTAAAACGCCCAAGCGGGGTATTCCGCCCCGGTATTCGGTATCGATCCGGCAGCACCCTTCTATGAGGGTTGCGGCCACCGCGATCACGTTGCGAACTGAGGGTCAAGCCCTTGCAACCAAAGAACCAGCGCCATGCAACGAGCACCACCTCCATTGGCATAGCCCTTGGCAATGGCGCAGCGCAAGCGAAAGCCATGGCCCTCACCGACACCAACACATCTCTGTCACTCTGCACGAATTGCATGTACAACGGCGACTGTCTTTACCAGCGGCAGTCGCGGCGACCGATCGTGGATTGCGAACTGCATGAGACCATACCGTCAAGCGTGATCAGCATCGCCAAGGCACAAGTTGAAGTCGCTCTACCCAGAGCGAACGAACTGTGTACCACTTGCGACCACCGCACCTACTGCGCACTACGCAGCACCGAGCGCATCGTGCTCCACTGCGATCATTTCGAATAGCACCATCTCAACAACACACAATGGAAACTCCCACCGTGGAAAAGAAGATCGAACAAAGGCAAGGCATGTACAAGGTCGTGATGGACCAGTTCGAACATGCCGCCGACACCATGGGCCTTGACCCTGGCGTACGAAAGATCCTGGCCAAGACCAACAGCGAGATCGTGGTCCACTTCCCTGTGAAGCTGGACGATGGCAGCATCGAGGTCTTCACCGGTTACCGCGTCCAGCACAACAACGCGCTCGGGCCTTACAAGGGCGGCCTGCGCTATCACCAGACGGTGGACATCGATTCGGCCCGGGCACTGGCCATCTGGATGACCTGGAAGACAGCCCTCGCCGGACTGCCATACGGAGGTGGCAAAGGTGGTGTGGAGATCAACCCCAAGCTATACTCACAGGGCGAACTCGAGCGCATCACGCGTCGCTTCACCTACGCCCTGGGCGATAACATCGGACCCGACCTGGATATCCCTGCGCCTGACGTGAACACCAACCCGCAGATCATGGCTTGGATCGCGGACACCTACTCCAGCACCAAGTCGCCCGCAACGCGCTTCCTCAACCTGCACGTGGTGACCGGAAAGCCATTGGGCGCCGGCGGGCTCGAAGGTCGCGACCGCGCCACCGGTTTCGGTGTGGTGGCCACACTGAAGTCATGGTCCAAGCGCACGAACAAGCCACTTAAAGGCATGCGCTACATCGTGCAGGGCTTCGGTAACGTGGGTTACTGGACAGCCCACTTCCTGGCAGCCGAAGGCGCTGTGCTCATCGCCGTGCAGGATGCGAGTGCCACCATCCACAACGTGAACGGCATCGATCCGGAAGACCTCAACGCCTATGTGGAGTCCAACAACCGAAGCATTTCCGGCTATGCTAAGGCTGGCACCATGCCACCTTCGGAGTTCTTCGGCCTGCATTGCGACATTGTGGTGCCAGCAGCCTTGGGCAACCAGATCACGGCAGCCAATGCGGGCAGCATCCAGGCACTTGTGGTTGCCGAAGGTGCCAATGGTCCAACGGATACCGAAGGCGAAGCCATCCTGCGCCAGAACGGCGTGGATATCATCCCCGATATCCTGTGCAACTCCGGCGGCGTGATCGGTAGCTACTACGAGTGGTTACAGAACAAGCGCAGCGAGATATGGAAGATCGAAGAGGTGCTGGAGATGATCCAGGACAAGATCGACACCGCCTTCGATAAGGTGGTCGCCACCTCCGCGGAGTTCAAGGTGAACTGGCGTGACGCGGCCTACATCGTGGCCCTACGCCGCCTGGAGAAGACCTACATGGAACGCGGAATCTTCCCATAAGCCATGAATATCGGAGTGTTGAAGGAGCGTGCCCATCGTCGGCTGGTGTCATTGACACCGGCCGGCGTGGTGCGGCTGCGGGCGCAAGCCGAGGTGCTGGTGCAGCAGGGAGCCGGTGCGGCTGCCGGCTTCAGCGACCAGGCCTACCGCGACGCGGGTGCTTTGGTGGTGGAAAGCCCGGAGGCGGTGTTGCAAGGCGCGGACATTGTGCTGGGCCACGACAGCCACTATACCGGCGAGCCCCTGAAGGGCGAGCGCACATTCGTAGGTTTCTTCAACGTGCTGAACGAACCGGCCATCGTGGCCAACTACACGCGGCCGGGCATCACACTCCATAGCCTCGACCTGATGCCGCGCACCACCCTGGCGCAGGCCATGGACGTACTCTCCTCCGTCGCTTCGATATCGGGCTACCAGGCTGTGCTGCTCGCTGCCGAACGCTCACTGGCCACCGTGCCCATGATCACCAGTGCTGGCGGCACCTTGCGACCTGCGCGCTTCCTGATCATGGGTGCCGGGGTGGCCGGCCTGCAGGCCATTGCCACCGCACGCCGCCTGGGCGCTGTGGTGAAGGCCTACGACGTGCGCTCTGCCGCCAAGGACGAAGTGGAAAGCCTTGGTGCCGAGTTCATCGAAGTTGATGGGGCACAGGAAGACCGCAAGGCCGGCGGATATGCCGTGGAACAGAGCGCCGACCAGTTGGAAAGGGCGCGTGTCCGCATCCAACAGGAAGCCTCCGAAGCCGACATCATTATCACCACTGCCCGGATACCCGGCCGCAGGGCTCCTGTTCTCATCACACGCGAAATGGTTGGAATCATGAAAGCGGGTGCCGTGATCGTGGACCTTGCGGCCGCTACCGGTGGCAATTGCGAACTCTCCGAAGCGGACCATACCGTGATGCACGGTGAGGTCACCATCCTCGCACCCACCTCCATCGAGTGTGGATGCGCCCACTCTACCTCTTTCCTCATTTCCAACAACTACACCGCCTTCCTGCTCCACCTGCTAAGCCAGCGCGCCGAACAGCGCGAAGACGAGATCCTGAAGGCTACCCGCGTGGTGGCCGACGGTACCGTTGTGAATGAACGTTTCCTCGCCTTGGCTCCAGTAGCCGCCTGATGCCATGTTCGACCTGCACTACCAACTCACCTCCATCGACGGCCTGTTCATCCTGGCCCTCAGCCTGCTACTGGGTTTCGAGGTGATCAAGAACGTGCCTGCCGTGCTGCACACACCGCTCATGTCCGGCTCCAATGCCATCAGCGGCATCATCCTATTTGGCGGTATCACACAGCTGCTCGGCGCCGCTGTGGGCGATATACTCACGATCGTATTGTCCTCGGCCGCTGTGCTACTGGGCACCATCAACCTGGCCGGAGGCTTCTTCGTCACGCACCGCATGTTGGGTATGTTCCGCAAAACGCGGCACCGCGATCCCCGCACCTGATCCTTATGGGCATCCTTTACCTCCTTTCCACCATTGGTCTGGTGCAGGGCCTCAAGTTCATGGGCGACCCTGCCCGTGCGCGGATGGGCAATGCCGTGGCCGCCTTCAGCGTGTTGCTCGCCATGGGCGCTGGGATCTGGTCGTCCATTCTACCGGCCACAGGCACCGTGCATCTTGTGTTGCTGGGGTTGCTCTTGGTCGCAGGCACAGTGCTTGGCCGTGTGTGGAGCTACCGCGTGGCCATGACCGCCATGCCCCAACTGGTGTCGCTCTTCAATGCTTTGGGTGGGCTAAGCGCGGTGCTGCTGGGCCTGAACATGGTGCATGGAAAGGGCGTGGACGGAAGCTCCATGATGTCCAGCGTGGTACTCATCCTGGGTGTGGTGTTCGGGGGCGTGGCCTTCACCGGAAGCATTGTGGCCTACCTGAAGCTCGATGGCCGCAAACTGCCTCCCGCCGGTCGCTTACATCGCACTGTGGCGCGTGTACTGTTGGTGGTGCAATGCGTGCTTCTTCTCGCGCATCTCCTGCCACCTCAGCCTCTGTTCCCCTTCGGGCAGCTGCTCACCACTTTGGCCTTGATCGCCTTGTTGTATGGTGTGTTCCTCACCCTGCCGATCGGTGGGGCCGACATGCCTGTGCTCATCGCCCTGCTCAATGCACTCACAGGTGTGGCCACATTGCTGGCGGGTCTGCTCTTCAAGGACCCCGTGATGCTCATAGGCGGCATTCTCGTGGGCGCCACTGGTCTGCTGCTCACCATGCAGATGAGCAAGGCCATGAACCGCACTCTGCGCAGCGTGCTGGCCGGCAGCATCAAAGGCGCGCGCGGTGGTGCTGCAGTGGCTGAAGAAGAGGTGCGTCCGATCAGCGCTGTGGAGACCGCGTCGTTGTTGGCCTTCGGCAAACACATCGCCATCGTGCCTGGTTATGGCATGGCCGTGAGCCAGGCCCAGCAGTCCGTGTATGAGATGCAGGGCCTGTTGCAGCGCCTGGGTGCCGGGGTCCACTACATCATCCACCCGGTGGCCGGCCGCATGCCCGGTCACATGAACGTGTTGCTCGCCGAGGCGAACGTGCCCTACGCCAGCATCCACCCCATGGAGGAAGTGAACGATCACATGGAGCGCTACGACGTAGTGTTGGTGATCGGAGCCAACGATGTGGTGAACCCGGCAGCCGAAAGCGACCCTGCCAGCAGCATACACGGCATGCCCATCATCCGCGCCTACAAGGCCAAGCAGGTGGTGGTGCTCAAGCGCGGCATGGCCAAGGGCTATTCCGGAGAGCGCAACCTGCTCTTCGAACGCCAGAACTGCCGTGTGCTCTTCGGTGATGCGAAGACAAGCCTACAGGCCGTGATCGACGAACTCAAACGAATATGACCATGGAAAATCCCCGCTTGATCGTTTCCGCCAAGGAGCGCGAACTACTTAACGCTTGGATCGTCGGGTACAACCCGCAGGATGTGCGTGTGCGCGAAAGCCTCGACCAACTTTACGCCGAACTGGAGCAGGCCGAAGTGCGGCCCGAGGACGAGATCCCGGCTGACGTGGTACGCCTGCATAGCATCGTGGACATCCACACACCTTTTGGACGCCGTGAGGGGCTGCAACTGGTCATGCCCGCCGATGCCGATCTGAAGACCAACAAGCTCTCCGTGATGTCCATGATGGGTGCCGCCCTCATCGGCTACCGCGAGGGTGCCACTATTCGCTGGCAGATGCCGCAAGGTCCGCAGGACATCACCTTGGAGCGCGTGGACAACAAGCACTGCAACGACATACGCATTCCCATGCGCAAGGGACGGTAGTATACCGATCAAGACCTGGCCTTGACGATCAACGCATGGAGCGCTTCATCTGCATGGCAACGAAAGGGGTGGCCACTCCCTGGGCGGTGGACCACTTCATAGACTTCCGCAACACCACCATCGACGCGCTTCGTTAGCTTCGCCACCAAGGGCAGGATGCTGGTCTACGGCGCTCGGCCCTACGCACAGGTCGACGTGGTGGTGATGTTGCTGTTGCCAAATGCGAATGCAGTATGTGAGCTACGCGCCGTGCACACCCGCAATGGCAGCGTCTGGCACATGCACTAATGGGAGGCAAACGCCTTGCCTCCGATGTAGCCCCCCTAACGATCACGGACCACATGCTCATCATGCTTCTTCACAAAGCCACGGAATTGGACCGCTTCGGCATGCATCTGCTCCGCTACGGAACCGTGCTGGTATTACTGTGGATCGGTGGCCTCAAGGTGTATAAGTATGAAGCTGATGGCATCGTCCCCTTTGTGGCCAATAGCCCGGTGATGAGATTCTTCTACCACTTCGACGCGCCGGATTACAAGGCGCACATGAACAAGGAAGGCCAGGTGGTGCCCGAGAACCGCGCGTGGCACGAGGCCAACCACACCTATCCCTTCGCCCTTGGGCTGGGGGCAGTGATCTGCATCATCGGCCTGCTCATCGCCCTCTATCCGTGGTTCCCTACCCTCTCCGGACTGGGCAGCTTCCTCTGCGTCGGCATGTCCTTGGTCACCCTCAGTTTCCTGATCACCACGCCGGAGACCTGGGTGCCCGATCTGGGCGGACCGGAGCATGGCTTTCCGCTGCTGAGCGGTGCTGGACGCCTGGTGGTGAAGGACGTGATCATGCTTGGCGCAAGTGTGCTGACCATGGCCGATGCAGCTCGCAAAGCGCTCCTTTCACCGCTTGTGCAGGGCCAAGGTCAATCCCGGTAGGGATAGTTGCGACCACGAGGCAAGTTGTTCACCAAGAGGGCAACAATGAGCAGGACCACCACACCGCTCAAGACCGGATAGAGGACATAACCATATCCCAAACCCTTGATCTGCTCCGACCCGATGTTCGCGATCAATGCCGTTGCACCGCCGGGCGGATGCATGGTACGCGTGATCTGCATGGCCACGATGGATAAGGAAACTGCCAAGGCGGAAGACAGCCAAAGCAGCTCCGGCAGGAGCTTGCAGACAGAAACCCCGATCAAGGCAGAGATCAGGTGACCGAACACCAGGTTCCGTGGTTGAGCCAAAGGACTGTTCGTTGCTCCGAACACCAGCACCGCCGATGCACCGAAGGAGCCGATGAGGAACACGGCATCGGCTAGCAATACGCCTTGGCCCTGCAACAGGCCGATGGCCCCGATCCCAATGAACGCTCCGATGAATGTCCACAAGTGGTCCATCGGCTCCACGATGGTCTGCCTGTAGACCACGTATTTGGAGATGCGGTATGCGCGCTTGATGCGTTTCATGCGGGGTGCAAAGTAACCCCCAGCAGCCCCATTCAACAGCACCGTTACGAGGCCTCAGTGGCTGTCCGCCTCCAGGAAATGCGCCGTGAAGTGCCTTAGGAACTTCGGCTCCTTGATGATGCGGTAGCCGCGAACCTTTTCCCGCGTGCGCATGATCTCCTCGAAGGTCTCGGCCACGTACTCCATGTGGCTCTGTGTGTATACGCGGCGCGGGATAGCGAGGCGCACAAGCTCCATGGGTGAGGGTTTCAATGAGCCATCGGGCAGGTAGGTGCCGAACATGACGGAGCCGATCTCCACGCTCCGGATACCACCCAGCTTGTACAATTCGCACACCAGGGCCTGCCCGGGGTATTGGTCAGGAGGGATCTGCGGGTAAAGGGCCTTGGCATCGATGTAGACCGCGTGGCCTCCGATGGGGCGCATGAGGGGTACGCCGAGGCGGTGCAGCTTTTCGCCCACGAAGGTGGTGCTGCGGATGCGGTAGTCAAGGTAGTGCGGATCGAAGACCTCCTGCAGGCCGATGGCGATGGCCTCCATGTCGCGCCCGCTGAGGCCGCCGTAGGTGGTGAAGCCCTCGGTGATGATGAGCAGGTTGATGCAGGCCTCGGCCAGCGCCGCATCGCGCAGGGAGAGGAAACCGCCCATGTTGACGAGCGCGTCCTTCTTGGCGCTCATGATGGCGCCATCGGCCAGGGCGAACAGGCGCTGCGCGATGCCGCGGTAGGACAGTTCCTTCATCTCCTCCTCGCGGTGCTGGATGAACCAGCTGTTCTCGGCGATGCGGCAGCAGTCCAGCAGGAGGGGCACGCAGTGGCGCTTGCAGATAGCGGCCACACCCTCGGCATTGGCCATGCTCACCGGTTGCCCGCCACCGCTGTTGTTGGTGACGGTGAGGATGACGGCGCCGACCTTGCCCTTGTGCTCTTTGAGCAGGTGGTCCAGCTCGGCCACGTCCATGTTGCCCTTGAAGGGGTGCTGGAGCGCCGGATCGCGGCCTTCGGCGATGGGGATGTCGATGGCAGTGGCACCGGTGAACTCGATGTTGGCGCGCGTGGTGTCGAAGTGGGTGTTGCTGATGAAGACCTTGCCCGGCCCGCCCAGGTGGCCGTAGAGGATGCGCTCTGCGGCGCGACCCTGGTGGGTGGGCAACACGTGCTCCATGCCGGTGAGGTCCTGCACTTCGGCCAGCATGCGCTCCCAACTGCGCGAGCCAGCATAGGCCTCGTCGCCCTCCATCATGCCGGCCCATTGGTGCGCGCTCATGGCGCTGGTGCCGCTGTCGGTCATGAGGTCGATGATGACATCGCGCGAGCGCAGCAGGAAGGGGTTGTAGTGCGCGTCCTTGAGGTACGCCACACGTTCCGCCTCGGTGCTGAGGCCGATGGGTTCCACACTTTTGATGCGGAAGGGTTCGATGATGGTGCGGTGTATCATGGCAGTGTAGGTCGATCCGCGATGGAGCGCAGAGCGGGACAAAGCTGTCCGGAATGAAGCCAGCGGGGGGTGACGGACGTCAGGCCAGCTCATGCTCCGGACAATCCGTCCGCAGCTCCGCCAGCGCAAGATCCTTCCGCAGCAGCATGCAATGGTGTTTCCCCTGCCGGTCGCCCCGGTAGTGCGCGCAGGACCAGCACATGCGTTGCACCTGTACATCGCCGCTGGAGAGCAACGCTTCCAACAGGCGCATCAAGGCCAGGAGCATCGTTTCCCGTTCGCGTACGGGCAGCGTGGCCAGTGCTGCCGCGAAGGGTTCCGCGGCGGGCAGGTGCCTGCGGCCCGCAGCGGTGAGGTGCAGGGTATGGCTTCGGCCGTCGTGCAGATCTGGCTCGCGGGCCAGCAGGCCACGGTCCACCAGCAGTTTCACGCTATCGCTCACGGTGGGCTTGGTCACTTGCAGTTCTTCGGCCAAGCGGGCCACACCCACGGACTGCCCGGCATGGTCCGCCACGAAACCCAGGATGCGCAACTGCAGCGGACTGAGGCCCGAGCCGGTGGCCTCCTCCCAACGCATGGCGCGCGACACCTCACCGATGCGCTCCAACAGGCGCGCCAGGTGGGCGTTCAGGGGATCGTCGCTGTGCGGCATGCGGGCCATGGCGGAAAGGTATCGTACACGACGGGACCCGGCCGCGCGGACCGGGTCCCGGTGCGTTACGCATGGGCGCTTCAGCCCTTCACATCGGCCATGCTGGCGCCGTGGTTGATGTGCAACACATCACCGCCGACCACCAGCGCGGGTACGCTCTTCACGCCAGCGGCCTCGGCCTCGGCGATGCGGCCGCGCTCCTGGCCCAGGTGTACATGTTCCACTTCGTAGCGACTGCGGTCCACCAGTTCGGTGATACGATCCTCAGCGTTGATGCACACCGGGCATCCGGCGTGGTAGAAGACTGCCTTTTCCATGTTCTTCGGTTTTAAGGGTTGATGTGATCGGGTGGGGACGTCCTTCCCGGGACAAATATAGTTAGGTTTCCTTACTTTTGTCCCGGTCGATCCATCGAAGCCATGAAACACCTTCTCACCCTCCTGCCGGCCCTCCTGATCGGGATGGCCGCGCAGGCCCAACAACGCAACAACATGAACGAGCAGACGAAAGCGGCCGAAGTGGCCGTATGGGACACCTACGTCACCCGCAAGGACGGCCGGGTGATGCACTTCGACATCATCGCGCCGAGCAGCCAGCGCGACACGGCCGTTATCCACGGCTATGGACGCGCCTACCTCGAGAGCAAGGGTGAAGGTGGGCAGTCGCTCACGGCGAAAGAGTGCCGCTTCTGCCACGTACGCGTGCTACAGCCCAAGTGGGAGGCCGACATCCGGCGCCAGGGCTACTTCATCCTGGAGATGGAGAACTGCGACTGACGGCGCTACCACGCGAACCGCCCCTGCATGGCCTCCAGCTCCTGCACGAGGTCGGCTTTGCGTTCCGGCTGGATCCCCTGTAGCCGTGCATCACGCGGTACCTTCAGGCTGAGCAGCTCCAGGTGCTGGTCCACGAAAAGGAACTCCAGCTTGGGATAGAGCGTGCGCAGGGCCTCCACCAGGTCCAGCACGGAGAGGTCATGGTCCACGAGGTCGAAGATGCCGGAAAGTGGTGTACCATGCACCAAGGCACCGAGCGTACCGATGACGCCATCGATGTGGATGAAGGGCCGCTGCTGGAGCCCGCTGCCACTGATGGAGATGCGGCCCTTGTGATGCGCCTCGAAGAGGAAGCGGTTGATGACGGCATCGAAGCGCACGCTGCGGCCTGCGCCGTAGACGTTGCCCAGGCGCAGGATCGTCACCGAGCGGTCGTCCATCAGGCGCTCCATGTGCGTTTCGCCGCGCCACTTGCTGTGGCCGTATGCTGAACGCGGAGCGGGCCGCACCCCGCTGTTCGCCGCAGCCTCACCCGAACCGTACACCGCTGTGCTGCTCAGGTACACCACGCACGCATCGGGTGCCACATCCTCGATGGCGTAGACCATCTCCGCCGTGCCCCAGTGGTTCACTTGCTCGAAGTGGTGGTGCCCCGCATCGGCGAAAGGGGTGGTGACCTTGGCCGCCAGATGGAACACACGGTCCATGCCGGCCAGCTCCTTCCGCAGCTTGCGCGAGTCAAGGATGTCGCCCTGCACGAAACGCACAGGCACCCTGCCCATGCGCGGCCCCATGAAGAGGCCGTGATGTCCCCGGCTCAGGTCGTCGTACACCACCAGCTCGGTGATGCGCTCATCCGTGGATAGTGCGGCCACAAGTTCCGCACCGATATAGCCGGCCCCGCCGGTGATCGCGATCTTCATTGGTCAACTTGCGTTGTGCCTTCCTTCACCAACTCCGTGTTCAACCCGCACTCCGTCTTGTTCAGCCCGAACCAGCGGCTGGTGCGTTCATCGTAGCCGTCCATCAGCTTTCGGGTGCAGGGCTCGCAGCCGATGCTGCCATAGCCCTCGGCCTCCAGCGGATGTTCCGGCAGGTCGTGCGCCTTGCGGTACTCGAAGACCATGCGCGCGTTCCAGTCCAGCATGGGGTGGTAGCGCAGGCAGCCGAAGCCGGCGGGCTGCTCCACCTGCATGGCGCGGCGTGCAGCGCTCTGGTCGGCACGCACACCGTTGATCCACACATCGTACTCGGCAAGCACCCTTTCCAAGGGTTGCACCTTGTTCAGGTGGCAGCAGCGATCGGGATCCCAGGTGTACATGAGCGCACCGCTGGCATCGCGCTGCTGGCTCTTGGGCACAGCGGGCCGCAGGCCGATGAACCGCAGACCAAGGCGCTCCTTCAGCACATCGCGAAAGCGCAGCGTCTCCGGGAAAAGGTATCCGGTATCCACGTAGTAGACCGGAATGTGCGCATCGATCCGCGACAGCATGTGCAGCATGGGCACGCTATGCCCTTGGAAGCTGGTGCTGGCGAAAAGGGTCTTGCCTTCGGCTTGGAAGGCCTGGACACGATCGCGGAAAGCGTCGAAGGTGGGCATGGGCGCAAAGGTGGCCAATGCACGTGGCATCCACACCTGACGAGCAGCAGGCGAATGATATCGTCAATACGTCCCCGGCACCGCTTCATCCACCACCAGGATGAAGTCCGCCTTGCCTTTGTGCTCCGCTTCGAGCTTGCTCGCATCGGCCTGTGTGGTCGTGGCGATCGTCACGATGCGAAGCTCCGGTCGCGCGCGCTTCAAGTACCAGCTGATGCCCTCGTAGTTGTCCGAGTGGTAGGTACCGTTGAAGTGCAGGAAGCGTGTACCAGGCTTGAAGTTCGCGAGGATGAAGTGCGCCATGGTGGCATCCTTCAGGGCCTGCGCCTTGGGCATGGTGGGGCTGGCATGTCCGTGGCCCATGTCCAGCATCGCTTTGTAGCCGGGAAGCTCGGGATCGTAAGCGATGGGCAGCGGAGCGATCCACTCTTTCTCCACATCGGGCAGTGTATCGAGCGCCTCGAATCCGCCCTTGTACACCATGCTCGCATAGCGGCGCGGCACGTTGGTGGCGATGAAGCGCAGGCCCTTTTCCTTGGCCAGTTCCACCATCGGTGCGTAGTCGCTGTGGTTCTTCCACAGGCGCACCAGCGTATCGAAGGCGGCCTGGTCGATCTGGCCGCGCAGGTAGCGGTCCAGTGTGGCCTGGTCATCGGCCTCGATCATCTCGGCGCCCATGGCGAGCGGAGCCTTCGCGGCCAACTCGCGCGCCACCACGAGTTGCAGCCAGTGTGCGATGGCACTGTTGTGCTGCTCGCCGAAAAGGATCACATCGGCCGCGCCGAGCGACTTCATGAAAGCCTTGTGATTGGCGGGCTTGCCTTGGCCGGTGAAGAGGCGGTAGGCGACGGGATCTTGGGCCTGAAGGAAACCGCAGAGGAACAGGAATGGCAGGAGGATGCTTCGCATGGTACGAAGGTGCGCAACGTACCGATATCGTAGTCCGGGACACTAACCCCGCCAGCATACAACCGTGAATGGACGTGCATGAACGTCAATAAGCCGGTCGATGAGGCCTTGGCCAAAGTGGCCCAGGGATCCCCCATACACGTGCATTTCCGTCCATTCCCGATTTCCTCTTCGCACGCTGGCCACGGCAACAATAGGTCGGGGTGACCATGGATCAGTTCCGATCCGGCAAGTACACGCATCAACGCAAGAGCAGGTACAAGCCCGCCGCCAGCGAACTGCCAACTATCGGACCCACGATGGGCACCCAGGCATACGCCCAATCGTTTCGTTCACCGATGCACAGGATGGCATGCACCAAACGCGGTCCCAGGTCGCGGGCAGGATTGATCGCGTAGCCCGTGGTGCCGCCCAGCGACAGGCCGATCACCCACACCAACAGCGCCACAGGTAACGCGCCAATGGAGCCGAGCCCCAAGGCCACCTCATCCGTGCCATTGATCTTCAAGCTGGGACCCACCATGAACAGCACGGTGAACACGAGCACGAAGGCGCCCACCCCTTCGCTGATAAGGTTGCTGAGCGGCTTTCGTATCGCAGGTGCGGTGCAGAAGCACGCATGCTTCGCTACGGGGTTATGCGTGGCCGCAAAGTGGTCCTTGTGCGTGAGCCACACCAGGAAGGCTCCGGCCATGGCGCCAAGCAGTTGCGCAAGGGCATAGAGCGGCACATCCTCCCACGCGAACTTGCCGCTGATGGCCAGCCCAATGCTGACGGCCGGATTGAGGTGCGCACCACTGAAGGGCCCGGCCACCACCACGCCCACGAACACGGCCAAGGCCCATCCGGTGGTGATCACGATCCAGCCGGAGCCGTGGCCTTTGGTGCCATCGAGCAGCACGTTGGCCACCACGCCGTTGCCGAGGAGGATGAGGAGCATGGTGCCGAGGAATTCCGCGATGAATGGTGTCATGGTCGGTCGGTTTGCAGATAGGTTTCAGGTTCGCACCGGCAGCGTCGACCCTCCGGGTCGACCCACGGTGCGTTACCAATAGGCATTTGTGGATGGTCGACCCGGAGGGTCGACAGTGCCGGAGGCAGGATCAAACTAGCCGTGGTCATTCCCGATCCCAATTGCGCACGCGTTCCACCGCCTTCTTCCACCTTACGATCCGTCGTTCCGCTTCGCTGGCATCCAGTTCCGGCTCGAAGCTGCGGTCGGCGGTCCACTGTTCCTGCAACGCATCGATACTGTCCCAATATCCCACGGCGAGGCCCGCGAGGTAGGCGGCACCCAGCGCGGTGGTCTCGATGGTGACGGGTCGCAGGATGCGCGTGCGCAGCAGGTCGGATTGGATCCGCATGAGCAGGTCGCTGGCGGAGGCGCCGCCATCCACGCGCAGCTCGGTGCAGGGCGTGCCGGCATCGCCTTCCATGGCGCGCACGATGTCGTGTACCTGGAACGCGATGCCCTCCAGCGTGGCGCGCGCGAGGTGCGCATCGGTGGTGCCGCGTGTGAGGCCGAAGAGCGCGCCACGTGCGTAAGGGTCCCAGTGCGGTGCGCCAAGCCCGGTGAGCGCGGGCACGAAGATGACGCCATCACTGTCGGGCACGGAGGCTGCCAGCGCGTTGATCGCGGGTGCGCTCTCGATCAAGCCCAGCCCATCGCGCAGCCACTGCACGGCCGCACCACCCACGAACACGCTGCCTTCCAGCGCGTACGTAGTGCGCCCGCCGATGGTCCAGCCTACGGTAGAGAGCAGCTGGTTGGCCGATGCCACGGGCTTGTCGCCGGTGTTCATCAGCAGGAAGCAGCCGGTACCGTATGTGTTCTTCACCATGCCGGGCTTGGTACAGAGCTGGCCGAAAAGCGCGGCCTGCTGGTCGCCCGCGATGCCCGCGATGGGGATGGCCGCTCCGAAGCGCTCGGGATCGGTGTGGCCGTAGACCTCACTGCTGGCACGCACCTCGGGCAGCATGGCACGTGGCACATCGAAGAGCGCGAGCAGCTCATCGTCCCATTGCAGCGTGTGGATGTTGAAGAGCAGCGTGCGGCTGGCGTTGCTGGTGTCGGTGATGTGCAACGCCCCCTTGGTGAGCTTCCACACGAGCCAGCTGTCCACGGTGCCGAAGCAGAGCTCGCCGCGTTCGGCGCGTTCGCGGGCGCCGGGCACATGGTCCAGGATCCACTTCACCTTGGTGCCGCTGAAATAGGCATCGGGGACAAGGCCGGTCTTCTGCCGGATCGATCCGGTATGACCAGCCTCCTTTAGTTCATCGCAGAAAGGGGCGGTGCGGCGATCCTGCCACACGATGGCGTTGTACACCGGCTCGCCCGTGGCGCGGTCCCATACCACGGTGGTCTCGCGCTGGTTGGTGATGCCGATGGCGGCGATGTCAGCGCCCGATAGCCCACGCTTTGCGAGCACCTCGGCGGCAACGGACACCTGCGACGACCAGATGTCCCGCGGGTCGTGCTCCACCTGGCCGGGTTTGGGGAAGTGCTGCGGGAAGTCGCGCTGCACGGCATCCACCATACGGCCTGCGCGGTCGAAGAGGATGGCGCGGGAGGAAGTGGTGCCTTGGTCGAGGGCGAGGATGAAGGGGGCGTTCATGCGAGGGATGAAGATGGCGAAAGGAACTGGAGCAAGCATCTGATGAACCACAGGCAGCGCGCCCTGCGGCGCTTTTGGAATGCTAGCCGCAGATGACGCAGATGTCGCAGATGAATGCACCGATCCAAAGGGCAAATGACTGGATCACATGAAGACCCCATCTGCGCTATCTGCGTCATCTGCGGCCCCAAGTATCACCTCCTGCGGCATACGGGTTGGTTCAAGCGTTCATCCGGTAACCAGCGGTGAGCGCAGCGAACGCGGCGAGCTGCTCCGCGACCCACGCTTCATCCTTGCCCAGTTCCCGGGCCATCAGGGCCGCCACTTTCGGTGCGGCTTCCAACGCGGCCGTTGCATCCAGGAAGAGCAGCCGCACCCGGCGTGCCAGCACATCCTCCACGGTGCAGGCCATCTCGTGGCGTACGGCGAAGAGCACCTCGGCCAGGGTGTAGGGGAAGGACGGATGCAGGCGCTCACCCATGGCGGGATCGGCGGCGATCATCGCGCGGATCACCTCGGCATCGCTGCCGTAGCAGGCCAGATGGTCCGTTGCGGACGAGGGCGTGACCGGCTTGCCGTGGATGGGCAGATCCGCCGTGATACATGGCCCCGTCTTCAGACCAAAGCGTGCCACGGCTTGGTCCAGCACATCCTCGGTCATGCTGCGGTAGGTGGTCCACTTGCCGCCGATGAGCGACACCAGCCCGCTGTCGGCGATCAGCACACGGTGCCCGCGCGAGATCTCTGCCGTGCGTTGGCCTTCGCGCTGTTTGGCCAGGGGGCGCAGACCGGCGTACATGCTGAGCACATCGGCACGGTTGGGCTTGCGGGTGAGGTAGCGGCCTACGGTCTCCAGCACGAAGTCGATCTCCTCCTCCAGAGGTTTGGGCTCCTCGCTCACGGCATCCACGGGGATGTCGGTGGTGCCCACCACCAGCTTGCCCAACCAGGGGATGGCGAAGAGCACGCGGCCATCGGGTGTGCGCGGGATCATCAGTGCGTCATCGCCGGGCAGGAAGGACCGGTCCAGCACCAGGTGGATGCCCTGGCTCGGAACGATGTGGTCGCGGTCGTCACGGCTGTCCATGGCGAGGATGGTGTTGGTGAACACGCCCGTGCAGTTGATCACCACTTTTCCATGCAGGCTGTGTCTCGTGCCAGCGAGTGCATCCTCCGCTTCCACGCCCGTCACGCGGCCGTCGTTGTCCTTCAGCAGGCCGATGACCCGCATGTGGTTGAGCACACATGCACCATGATCGGCAGCCGTACGCGCCATGGCCACGGCCAGGCGCGCATCATCGAACTGGCCGTCGTGGTAGAGGATGCCACCGCGCAACCCATCGGGTACGGCACCGGTCAGGCGACGCAGGGTCTCCTCACGTCCCAGCCAGCGCGTGCTGCCCAGCCGCAGTCCACCGGCCAGTGTGTCGTACAGGCCGAGCCCGATCCGGTACCACGCACGTTCCCACCAGCGGTAGCAGGGGATCACGAACGCTTGGTCGTGGCACAGGTGCGGGGCATTGCGCAGCAAGCGGCCGCGTTCGCGCAGCGCTTCACGCACCAGCGCCACCTGCCCTTGCGCGAGGTAGCGCACGCCGCCATGCACCAGTTTGGTACTACGGCTGCTGGTGCCCTTGGCGAAGTCGTGCGCTTCCAGGAGCACGGTGCGCAGACCGCGTGTGGCGGCATCCACGGCCACGCCCAGCCCGCTGGCACCACCGCCGATGACGATCATATCCCAGGGGCCTGGTTCGTCCTGAAGGCGTTGGAGTTGGATGGCGCGTTGCATGGTGCTGAAAGGTATGCTCCGGAAGATCACTCTTCTTTGCTTTGTCCCCATGCTCGCCGACCGCCTCCTCCAGCACGTCCTCTCCTTCTCGCTTGTCGGCACCAAGTTGCCAAAAGGTGTTGGCGTGCTCGATCCCTTCAATGGCCCCAACGCTGACGAGGTCCGTCGCATCGTCACCGCCTTCCACCGCAAGTACTACAGCGATAGCAAGCCGCGCACGCTGATGCTGGGCATCAACCCCGGCCGCCTGGGCGCAGGCAGCACCGGCCTCTCCTTCACCGACACCAAACGGTGTGAAAGCGACCTAGGGATCCCGGTCAATGGCCTGCGCACGCATGAACCCAGCAGCGATTTCTTCTACCGCATGATCAGGGCGGCTGGTGGACCCGAGGCCTTCTATAGCCAAGTGTATGTCCATGCGGTTTGCCCGCTGGGGTTCGTTCAGGAGATACGGACGCAATTCTCTCCGGACGAAACCTCCGCAGGGTCTCACGCAGTGGACCCTGCGGGTAGGAGCACGAACGCGCAGGGTCCCTTGCAGGAGACCCTGCGCAGGTCCGAAGGGTCCCTTCGTTCCTCAGGAGACCCTTCGGAGGTTCCCAATACCTCCACAGGGTCTCACGCAGTGGACCCTGCGGGAACCAATACCGCAGCGTCCCTTCTTTCCTCAGGAGACCCTTCGGAGGTTTCTGAGGAGACCCTGCGCAGGTCCGAAAAAAGACCCACACGAACCCAAGGCGACCTTGCACTCCCGGGGCCGCATGACCGGATCACAGCACAACGCAGTTCCCTCATCAACCTGAACTACTACGACGATAAAGCGTTGGAGAAAGCCGTGACACCATTCGTGGAGAACTGGCTACGCACGTTGGTACACTGTGGTATGCGGACCGATACCGTGCTCTGCATCGGCACGGGCAAGAACGCCGCTTACTTCAGCAAGCTCAACGAACGGCTGGGGCTGTTCGACAGGATCATCGCGCTGGAGCACCCGCGCTATGTGATGCAGTACAAGGCGCGGAGCTTGGAGGTGTACATCGACAAGTATTTGGAGGCGCTGCATGAAGTGTCCGAGTGAACAAGTTCACGCATCACTTGCTACTTTCAGCGGACTATTAGAGACCTCCCAAAACTCACCATCCATGCGCACCCTTCTACGTTCCTTGCTGGTCGGCATCCTGTTGACCAATCTGCCCCTGCCCGCTTCGTCATGCTCCCGCCTCGTTTACCAAGGCCCCAACGGCACCATCATCACGGCGCGTTCCATGGATTGGAAGACCGAGATACCCGGCAACCAGTGGGTCTTTCCGGCGGGCATGGTCCGCAATGGTGAGGTGGGTCCGGCATCCATCGAATGGAAAAGCAAGTACGGCAGCCTGATCATGTCCAGTTGGGACATCGCCTCCACCGATGGCATGAACGAGAAAGGCCTGGTGGCCAACCTGCTCTGGCTGGCTGAGTCGGAGTATCCGGAGTTCACGCCCAGCGGTCCGAAGAAGGGCTTGGCGATCTCCCTCTGGGCCCAGTATGCCCTGGACAACTTCGCCACGGTAAAGGAAGCCGTGGAAGACTTGCGCAAAGAGGAATTCGCGGTGGTAACGGACAAACTGCCCGGCTCGGACATGGTGGCCACCGTGCATCTGTCGCTTTCCGATGCCTCGGGCGATAACGCCATCTTCGAGTACATCGGTGGCAAGCTGAACATCCACCACGACCGCAGCTACACGGTGATGACCAACTCGCCCATATTCGAGAAGCAGCTGGCCTTGAACACGTATTGGCAAGGCATCGGCGGCACGGTGATGCTGCCTGGCACCAACCGCGCAGCGGATCGTTTTGCCCGTGCAGCCTTCTACCTGAAGGCCATCCCCCAAACGGAGGATACGCGCATCGCCGTGGCCAGTGTGTTCAGCGTGATCCGAAACTGCTCCGTGCCCTTCGGCATCTCTTCCGAAACTGAGCCCAACATTTCGAGCACCCGTTGGCGCGTGGTGGCCGACCAGAAGAACCTGGTGTACTACTACGAGGATGTGCTTACACCGAACACCTTCTGGGTGGACCTGAAGAAACTGGACTTCGGTCCCAAGGGCAAGGTGCGCAAACTGACCATGGACCGAGGCCAGGTGTACAGCGCGGAGACGTCCAAACTGTTCACCGAAGCGAAGCCCTTCAAGTTCCTGGGACTGTAGGCGAACCGACCTCCCAAGCCTACTTCCCGCCCCCTGATATGCGTCATGGGGCTTGCGCTGCGTTCCTACGACTTTCGTCCCTCTCCCCCCCATCACTCCGATGTTACACCGTTGTCCTCACTTGCGAAGCACGAGTTCCCTCCTGCTCGGCGCCACCCTGCTTTTTGGCTTGTTCCACGGGCAGTAAAAGTCCGGCATCGAAACCGCCGATGCCATCTACTTCAACGGCAGCATCATCACCATGGAAGGTGACCACCCCGCCTACGTGGAGGCGCTTGCCGTGAAGGATGGCAAGATCCTCTTGGTGGGCACCCAGGCCGAAGCCATGGGCATGATAGGGGAACGCACCGCGATGAACGACCTCCAAGGCCGCACGCTGCTGCCGGGCTTCACCGATCCGCACAGCCACTACATCAACGCGCTGTTATTTGCAGGCCAGGCCAAGCTCTACGCTCCGCCCGCAGGTTCGGGCAAGGATGTGCCGAGCATCATCGCCGAGCTGCAGTGCTTCGCGCTGGAGCGCAATGTCCCCAAAGGCGCGTTCATCATCGGTAATGGGTACGACGATACCGCGATGCCGGATGGGCGCCGCCTTAACCGCGACGACCTGGATGCAGCATTCCCGGACAACCCAGTGCGCGTGGACCACGTGAGCATGCACGGCACCATGCTGAACAGCCTTGCCCTGAAGCACTACGGCTACGACGCCAACACCAAGACGCCCGAGGGCGGCGTGATCGTGCGCAAGCCGGGCACCAACGAAGCGTGGGGCTTGAGCATGGAAACGGCCTTCCAACCCATCCACGAAGACGTGCCCGTAATGACGACCGAAGTGGAGATAGAGTCCACCAAAGCCGCCCATCGGATGTATGCCTCGTTCGGCATCACCACCGCCCAGGAAGGTCTTACGCACATATCGCAGTTGCAGGACATGCGGCGCACGGGTGCAGGCGGTACACACAGCTTCGATGTGGTGTCCTTTCCCTTCGTGCCCATGGTGGAAAAGGTGCTTGCTGAATATCCCTTGGCTACTTGGGGCAGCTACACCGACAGGGTGAAGATCGGCGGGGTGTACATCGGCACGGGCGGTACCGGTGGCGGCGTGCAGACCTACAGCACCATCTACCGGTTCGGTTACATGGGCGGCTTGTCGTTCACCTTCGGCAGCTAAGTGCCCCTTCCGGGGCAATTCAAATGCGTCCCGGTCTCTCCTTCGCGCATGCATCGCAGGAGAAGCCCCCATGGACTTCGCACATGGCAATGACATGCTCCGGCCTGCTTGTCCACCAAGCGGATGAAGCCGTCCATCACATTCTTTTCAGAGGCCGTGTAACCTTTCGCCTACTTCGGCGACTATCCCCTTGAAAACAGCCCCACGCCCCGTGACCGACGACCCGCGCAAAGCCTTTATGCAAGCCTACCAAAGCTGCCACGAGCCCTTTGTGCGCTACTGCTCCGCCCTGGCCTATGGCCACATGGATGCACAGGACCTGATGCAGGACGTGCTGCTCAGCGCCTTTCAACAGTTCGAGCAGATCCGGAAGAAGGACCAGCTGTTGCATTACCTGCTGCGCGCAGCACGGAACCGGGCGGCAAGCAACTGGCGCATCGGCAAGCGCAATGCGGACATCACCGAACAGCAAACTGCCCGCCTTCGCGAGCGCGGTGCCAGTGCCGACATGCTCGTGGACGTGGAGATCCTGTACCGCGCCATGGACAAGTTACCCGGCAAGCTGCGCGATGCGCTGGTGCTTTTCGAGGTATCGGGCTTGAGCATGGCCGAGATCGCCGAGATACAGGGCACCAATGAGAACGCTGTGAAAACCCGTGTTAGCCGCGCTCGAACGGCGCTTCGTGGTCAGCTTGAAGGACGTGCTCGATCACTGAACAGCGAACTGCTGCAAACCCTTGGATCACTGCTGTTATGAACCACGCGCAAGACCCCAAGGACACGCTTGCCACACTGCGCGAGCTGCCCCCCGAAGTGAGCCTCCAACAAGTGGAACACATGGTGGCCGCTTTCCCTTTGGCCATGGGCGCCGTGGCCTGGCTTATCCACAGCTTGAAATTCAACCTCAACACCCTTGTCATGACCAGTTCCGCAACCCTGCTCGTAGCCACCAGCATGTACCTGTTCGGCGGTGGCGCTTCACCCAAGATCAGCGACCTGCACGACGCCGGTCAATTTGAAAGGAACGTTGATCTGGAAGTTGCACGCGAAGAGCTCCCTGCGGTGGTGCTTGATACGCCGCCCGCAAAACCGCAGGGCACTCCTGCAACGACACCTCCCGCTACTTCGGATACAACTCCACCCAACCCTGCCTTGCCTCCACAACCCATCAAGGCCATGGCACCTGTGCTGCCCGCATCAACAGCTCCTGAGCCAGTGGAACCGCTGGGTATCAACCCACCACCCGCTTCAAGCCCACGCACTTCGGATAAGGAGCGGCGCTTCGACCTGCGCGGATTCAACGAGATACACCTGCTTTCGAGCGTGGATGCCACGGTGGAGATCGGCGAGTTCTCCGTGTCCGCCACCGGCCGCGAAGACCTGCTCGAACTCCTCGACATCCGGATGCAGGGCAATGTGCTGCGCATCAGCTTCCCGGATGGGCGGCACAGGTTCAAGGGTGAAAACGACGTGCATTGTTTTGTGCGCCTCCCGGCCGTGAAAGCCCTGAACGTTTCAGGTTCCGGCAGCATCACCGCTTCCACATTGCCCAACACGAATTCACTGGAGCTTTCCGTACTCGGCTCCGGCCATGTGGTGGTGGGCGTGGTCGGACAGGTGAACAAGCTGGACCTGTTGGTGGAGGGATCAGGCGACATCAGCATATCCCGGGTGGGACATGTAAAAGAGCTGTCCATGAACGTGCTGGCCTCCGGCAACATAATGGTTGCCAATGCTGAAAAAGTAGATTCCGCCAGGTCCTTATTGAAGGGCTCGGGCGGCATCCATGCACGGCAGATGATGGTGCAAGGAATGTGCGAGGTGGACGTGATGGGCAGTGGTGACGTTACGCTGGCGGGTAGGACCGACGTGCTGAACGTGCTGCTACAGGGCAGTGGCAGTGTTGACGTGAACGAACTGAACGTGTTGCGAAGTGGCGAGGTGAACCTACTGGGCTCGGGCGACGTGTACCTCCCTCGGAACGCTCCTCTACAGCTGCTATCGCATGGCACCGGCACCATCCATACTTCCGGAAGCGCAGGCAAGAAAGGGTCACGAGGGCTTGGCCGTGGCGGCGAATGAGCATGCCGCGCCAAGGGGGCCCCAGTGCCGCGCTTCCGAGTATGGTGGCTTGCTGAGCCAAATGGAGGGCTAATCCCCCACTGTCTCTTGCTCGCCCGGTACATGATGGAACATCACCTCGCACATTCCACTTCGCGATGACCATCCAGCTGCCCAGGAACAAAACACCAACTCGGGCAGCCATCGTTCACGGAACCCGAACAAGGCCCTACATGCTTCCGCCGGTCATCGCCATTGCACTGGCCATCGCTCGCTTACGATCAACAAGTATGTCATTGGCAAGCAATGTTCGCACGAGACCGATCAGAGTTCAGCATATTCCGATCCAGAGCAATGCGCTTGGCGGCGTTTCGCAGTGACGGTATGCCGGAATACCCTACTTGCGTTGCGCAGCACCGGCCTGCACCTGGCTTTGCTTGCGAGCTTGGTGCTTGTGCAGTTGCTTCTGCATCATGGGTGGCAGCACCACTTCCAACATGCCTTCGCGCAAGCTTATCCAGATGTATTTGAAGACCCCGGCTTCGATCGGTTTATCCACGGAGAACTGCGCTTTGCGGTAGCCTTTCGTACCCGGCATGTTGGAGCCACGCACTACCAGGTTGGCCAATGCGGAAAGCACCTTGGCATGCTTCACCCGGGTGCCGAGCTCCATTAACAGACTGTCGTAGTGCATATCAATGGAGCCGGATGCCCGGTGGTTGTCGCCTTGCATGCGCATCTCCACGCGGTGTATGGTTCCCCGGGTGGCTTTCACATGCAAGAGGTCATCGGTCATGCGGTTCATGTCGGACGCCGGGAAGCCGGTGAGCACCACATGTACGTTCAGGGTGGTCCGCTCCTGTCCGACCGGCATGCTCATTTCCACCCGCGCCCGACCGTGGCCAAGGTGTGTGGAACCACGCAGGTAAAGATCGGGCGGGTTTTCCTGTGCCAGGTTGCCCAAGCCTGTTACAACCGCATCGATATGCGTGAATGCGATGGACCCATAGTCGGCATCACGCGTAAGCCGTTCGTGGTAGGTAACCGAGCCACGCTGAATGTAGATGCTGTCCACCTGCAGCGGCAGCTTCATATCCGCAATACGGTCGGCAAGCAGTGGTTTGTGCTTCGGGGCGGCGCGGGGCAAGGACTTATCGCGATGGATGTTCAGCGCTACTCCCGCAGCGTAGACCTCACGGGCTCGCAGGGTTCCGGTACTGAGCCGCTGGGCCAGATCGAAGCCTCGTAGCAATAAGGTGTCCACACTGGCTTGATACAACTCCACCTGCTCCTGCACATGCTTGTGGTAGGCCTTGGGTGTAACATCCGGTGTAAAGCGGACCCCGAAGAAGATGGCCGAATCCTGCGGAACACGGATATGAGCGGAATCGAGCGTTAGGGAGTAGAACGGCTGCAGATGGGTCTGCACTTCCCGAAGGTCCATCGCAATGCCATCCAATCGGGTTACCGGCATTCCTTCCGCATCAAGTACCAGCCGTATGCCGGTGATCAACAGGTCCAGATCACCCACCTTGAGCGCGGGCTCCCGTTTGCTGCGGTCCTGGGCGCTACCGGTCGCATCAGTAATGCGCAGCGTATCCACGCGCAACATTTCCAACGGCATCTGTTCCTGACGCTCATGCTCCGGCCCAGCCTCTTTGGAGGGCGTGCTCTGCCCGGTCACAAAACTGTGGGAGACCGAAGGCCCATTAAGTTCGATGGTGCCAACGTGGAGCACTTTGTTCCAAAGCAATGCAAGCAGGTCCACGCCCCGCAGATCCAGCCGGTCCGCATGTACCGTGTATCGGCTGGCGGAGTCTTCGCGCGTGGTATCCACCAGGGGCACCACGGCAAGATCGGAGATGCTGATGTGCTTGCTCCAGATGGAAAGGTGCACGTCACCGAACGTAATGCGATGGTCGCCCTCTTCCGCCATTTGAGCCACCTGACGCAGTGCATTGGCGGCCAGGCGATCCTGAAAAGCGGTGAACAGGAGCATCGCAGCGACAAGAACCAGCGCAACAATGAGCGGAATGGAGGGACGGCGGCGTGGCATCGATGGTTGCAAAGTACACACACCTTGGCCCAAAAAAGAGCGGGAGCACTACGCATGTAACGTAACGCTCCCGCCCCACCAAGGGAGTGGTCATCCCCCCCCTCGCCAAGGTTTTGATCCCGATCGGCTTACACCGGCTTGCGGAACAAGTAGCGGGTGATGAAGAGGCCCGTCTTCTCGTTGCTCTGTACGCCGGTATTCACCGTGTGGAGTTCCCAGCCATCGTTCACGTAGCCGTTAATGGTCTCCACGATCACGCGGTCGTTGTTGGCGATGTTCTTGAAGTTGATACCCACCATGCTGAAGAAGTTGAGCAAGTCCTTGCCAACCTCCTGGTCGCCCTGATCGCTTATGATGATGCGGGAACGACCGATGCCACCGGGCACCACGCTTTCGATGGTGGAGAACTGACGATACTGATAGGCGTTGGGCTGTGGCGTGGGGCGGAAGCTGTAACCGAGGAAAAGGGTCAGCGCGAAGGATGCGCCTAAGAGCAGGGAGCGGATTTCGATCTTCATGGTGTTTTGTGGGTTTACTTTGTGCGTGCAAGATGGCACAGCCATTGCTGGCGCCAAGCACATTCAATGCCAAAACTATGCGAACAAAGTTCCTACCACTACTTCTGACCCTGATCGCCAACGTTTCATTGGCGCAGACCCAACTGAGCATCACGAACGTGACCATCACCGAGCAGAGCGGGTCCCGCCAAGGGTCCAATGTGAGCGCCAGCCTACGGGGGGCCGAGGGCAAGCGACCCATTACGCTATATGCCGACCAGGAATACCAGCTGAGCGGCTCTTTCAAGGTGGCTACCCACAATGTGCGCCGACAAAGTGCCAAGCAGGGGGCCGTTTACCTTACCATGAAAATGCGCTTGAAGGTGAATGGCAAGAGCAACAAGCGGGTGGTGCAGAAAACCTTCTATGCCGAACAGGACCGCACGGCAAGCTTCGAGGAGAGCTTCCTGGTGAAGCGGGGCATCGATGTGCGCAAGATCACGGTGCGTTTCGAGGGCCGTATCGACTGATCAGCACTTAGCGCACACTACGCTGGAGAGCCTGCGTCGGGGATGAACACGTTCCTGGGCAGGCTTTCTTGTGCGCGCTCCCTTTTAGCCGGAACACGCGGAGCCGCTTGCGCCCCCCTTGTGCGCCAAGCGGTCACACGACCGAGTAAGCCGGAACAAGGCAGCGCGGAAGCTCGCACTGATATCCGCAGACGCTATCTTGGCCCCTATGGAGATCAAGCGCCTGCACGACGTACCCGAGTACCAATTAGCCAAGTATCCCAAGAAAACGGCCATAGCCACCAAGGAAAGAGGGGCATGGAAGGGATACAGCACCCGTGAACTGATCGACACTGCCGAGCGCATCGCCTTGGGCCTGATGGAACTTGGCGTGGGGCCCGGCGACAAAGTGGCCATTGCCAGCGGCAACCGCAGCGAATGGTGCTTGGTGGACCAGGCGATCCTGCGCATCGGTGCCATCGGAGTACCCATCTACCCCACCAGCAGCCCGGATGACTATGCCTATGTGCTGAACCACTCCGAGAGCAAGGTGATCTTCAGCGCCAATGGGGAGATCCATGCCAAGGCAGCCGCCGCTCAGCCCTCCTGCCCGCATTTGGGCCACCTCTTCACCTTCGACAAGTTGGATGGGGCCAAACACTGGCCCGAAGTGATGGCCCTTGCCAATGAGGCGGCGCGCCCCACACTGCAGCGCTATAAGGAGCAGGTCAAGAACGACGACCTGGCCACCATCATCTACACCAGCGGCACCACCGGCAGGCCCAAAGGGGTGATGCTTACGCACAACAACATACTGAGCAACGCACTGGCCAGTTCCACACGCTTTCCGGTGGACGATTCGGCGCGCTGCATCAGCTTCCTTCCCCTCTCCCACATCTACGAGCGCATGCTGATGTACCTCTATATGTACAGCGGCGTCAGCATCCATTTCCAGGAATCGCTCGATGACCTGGGAGATCGCATCCGAGAGGTGGAGCCCGATGTGTTCACGGCCGTGCCCCGCCTGTTGGAGAAGATCTACGACAAGATCGTGGCGAAGGGCGATGGACTGACCGGAGTGAAACGCAGCCTCTTCTTCTGGGCGCTGGACCTTGGCCACCGGTACGAGGTGCACGGCCGCAGTGCATGGTACAACTTGCAATTGGCCATAGCACGTAAGCTCATTTTCAGCAAATGGCAGGCGGCATTGGGCGGCAAAACACGGATCGTGGCCAGTGGTAGTGCAGCACTGCAACCCCGCCTGGCCCGTGTGTTCACCGCGGCCGGCATTCCGATCATGGAAGGTTATGGCCTTACGGAAAGCAGCCCCGTGATCAGTGTGAACGAACTGGACAACGATGGCCTGCGCTTCGGTTCCGTGGGCCGCCCGATCCCGGGTGTACAAGTGAAGATCGCAGACGACGGTGAGATCCTTGCCAAGGGCCCCAACATCATGGTGGGGTACTACAAGGACGAAGAGAACACCAAGGCCACGCTGGACGCTGACGGTTGGCTGCATACAGGGGATATCGGCGAGATAAGCGCTGACGGCTTCCTGCGCATTACCGACCGCAAGAAGGAGATCTTCAAGACCAGCGGTGGCAAATACGTGGCCCCGCAGGTGATGGAGAACAAGCTCAAAGCCTCCCGCTTCATCGAACAAGTGATGGTGATCGGCGAGAACCGCAAGTTCCCGGCGGCGCTCATCGTACCCGAGTTCGTGTTCCTGAAGGACTGGTGTGAGCGCAAGGGCATAGCCTTCGAGAGCCGTGATAAAGTCATCCGTGACCAACGCGTGTTGGACCGCATCTTCAAAGAAGTGGAAGCCGCCAACGAAGGCCTTGGTCAATGGGAGCAAGTGAAGAAGATCGCCTTGCTACCCAAGGAGTTCGCCATCGACACCGGAGAATTGACGCCCACCCTGAAGCTCCGCAGAAAGCCCATTATGGCCAAGTATGAAGCTCAGGTGGAAGGCATTTACAGCGAAGGCTGATCCCTACTTCCGGATACATTTACGCCCCCTTAACGTTTCCCGAACATGAAAGCTTTCTGGATGGGCTTGCTGGCCCTGGTACCTTTTTTCTCCGGCTGCAGCAAAGAACCCGGCTCAGGTGGCCGCGCAGAACTGCGCGGCCGCGTGGTGGAGCAGCGGTACAGTTCCAACACCGGCCAACCAGTGGGGCAGCCCTACGTGAAAGCCGAACAGCGGGTATACATCATCTATGGAGATGGCTCCTACCATGACGACGATGTGCGCACGGGACCGGACGGAAAATTCCGCTTTCCATGGTTGCGCAAAGGCGACTACACGGTGTACACCATTTCGGAATGTGGCAATTACAACGGCTGCACCTTCTCCGTTTCCGCCAAGGGTAGCATCGGAAGCAACAAGGATGTGGTCGAGGTCGGTGACTTGAACATCCAGAATTGGTGATGCGGCGCATAGGCTTGGTGGTGTTGCTCTTGTCTTGCTCTTGGGCGGGCATGGCGCAGGAACCGGCCCTGAAGCCGGATGTTCGACAAGAGCTTTGGATCAGCGCGGCCGTGCGGGGCCGGGCTCCGAAATTCATGAAGGACCTGCTCGGCGACCACTACAAGCGCCTGCGTTTGAGCGGCGAACTGGGCTATCGTTCGGCAGATAATTTCTTCGCAGGAAGGCAGATCTACACGGACCTCGGGGCACGCTACAAGGTGAACGATTGGCTCTACCTGGGCACCGAATACCGCTGGGCCAATCGTACCAACAACGCCAACCGGCAGCGTATCGCCTTCAATGCTCAAGCACGTAAGTCCTTGGGCCGCTTCGACCTGGGCTACCGCTTCACCTACCAACGCAATTACCTGGAACGTGATCGCCAGCGCACCATCCTGCGCAACCGCTTCAGCGTGGACTACAACATCCGCAAGTGGAAGCTGGACCCCGAATTCAGCGTGGAGTTCTTCACCCGCACGGACCGTCCGGATGGCTGGTACCGCCTGGGAACACGGTACAAGCTGGGAACCACCTGGTCGCCTTCCAAGGGACACAGCTTCGGACCGGCCCTGATCTATGACCGTGATGGGCAGGTGAACTGGCCGACCAACCGCGTTATCTGGTCGGTGGATTATGTGATCAACCTGCGGCGCCTATAGCGACCTTTGTGCGGCATTCCTCCGCACATGCTCCGCATCAGCCTCTTTTTCCTCATCTTCATCGCAGCCGTAGTAGCTGGCTACTACATCATTCGCCCCAGCGAAACGCTGCCGGTGTACCACCCCAACCAGCTCGATCCACGGCTGGTGGACAAGTCGATCAAAGGGCGCAAGGGGGAGCACCACATCATGCCCTTCTCACTGAGCGACCAGCTGGGCAACACCTACACCCTGGACAGTGTGGGCGAACGCATCATAGTAGCCGATTTCTTCTTCACCACCTGTGCCACCATCTGCCCGAAAATGACCGTACAGATGACACGGGTGCAGGATGCATTCCTCAACGAGGAGCGCATGATCATCCTTTCGCACAGTGTTACCCCCGAGATAGACAGCGTTGAAGTGCTGGCCGCGTACGCCGAGCGGAACGGCGCCCGACCTGAACGCTGGCGCTTCCTTACCGGGCCGCGCAAGCAGATCTATGCCCTGGCACGCCGCAGCTACTTCGCAGCCATGGACGAAGGCGATGGCGGACCCGACGACTTCGTGCACACGGAGAACTTCGTACTGGTGGACCCACAGCGACGCATCCGTGGATTTTATGATGGGACCAACACCCAGGATGTGGACCGATTGATCGGCGATATCCGCAAGCTGATCAAGGAGGTGGAGAACAACAAGAGTGGATCCCGATGACCCTCCTGACCCGATATTGTACGTCCGCTTGACGAGTTCTCTTCCTGAACGCCATCACACCCATGCGCAAATTCCTGGACCGCTACTACGGCAAGCTCCGCAAGATCAAGGTGAACTACGTGCTGCTCAACCTCTTCAACCGGAAGAAACTGAAGCATGCCGAGCGGATGTACCGCAAGTACGGCATCCACAAGAGCGTGTTGCTGCCCATCAGCAGTGCCGACATGCCCAGCGGCACCACCGATAAGCCTTGGCTCGACACGCAGGAAGGAGTGGCCGCATTGCCCACGCATCCGGGACTGCAGCGCTTCGACGAAGCCACCCGACAAGGCATCCTGCAATGGCCGGACAACGGCTACCTCATTCTGCGCGGACTGTTCAGCACGGACGAGGTCGAACGCATCAATGCTGAAGTTGACCGTTTGATCGAGGAAAAAGTGGTGGACTTCAATTTCACCGGTCGCAAAGTGATGTTCGCCTTCCAGCTCAGTGAGCTTTTGCGCAAGGTGGTGAACGACCGACGTCTGTTGGATGTGATGGATTTCCTGCTGGGAAAACGCATCAAGGTGTTCCAGAGCATCAACTTCCTGACCGGCAGCGAACAGGCAGCACACAGCGACAGCATCCACATGACCACTCATCCGCTGGGATACATGATCGCTGCTTGGATCGCACTGGAGCCCATCACCACGGACAATGGATGCCTGATCTACCATCCTGGCAGCCACAAGCTGCCCTACCTGCTGAACGATAAGTACGACCACGGTGGCAACCGTTTCGTGATCGGCGATGACGCCTATGCACGCTATGAGGAAGCTGTGGATGCTGCCATCCGCAACGGCGGTTTCCCCGCGATGGAACTGCACGCGCAACCCGGCGACGTGCTGATCTGGCACGCGAACCTGCTACACGGCGGCAAGAAGATGAGCACGCCAAACGCCAGCCGCAAGAGCATGGTGATCCACTGCTTCGCCGATGATGTGCTCTGCTACCACGAGCTGACGCAGCGGGCGGCGATGATGGAGGACGACCATTGAACACAACACTTCAGCTCCACGCGCACTTCTCCATCCCACCACCAGAATACCGAGCCCGACCCGTTCAATGAACGTTCTTTCCGTAGAGAAACTCGCCAAAAGCTTCGGCCCGCGCCAGTTGTTCAAAGACCTCTCCTTCGGACTTGAAAAGGGCCAGAAGACCGCCATCGTGGCTAGAAACGGCTCCGGCAAGAGCACCCTGTTGAAGTGCATCGCAGGGATCGAACGGCCCGACTCCGGGATCGTCACCTTCAACAAGGGCATCCGAGTCGGCTACCTGGACCAGAGCGTGGAGATGACCTCGTCACGCAGTGTCGTGGACGAGATGCTGGACCGCGACGACCCCGTCTCCAACGCCATTCGCGATTATGATCATGCCCTTGCCAAGGGCCTTGAGGGGCCTGCCATGCAACGCGCTTTGGAGCGCATGGAGGAGCTCAATGCCTGGGACTACGAGGCACGCGCCAAGGGCCTGCTGCACCGTTTCGGCCTGCGCGACATGGAACAAGCCGTGAACACCCTTAGCGGCGGGCAGCAGAAGCGCCTGGCCATGGCCAAGGTGCTCATCGACCTGCCCGATGTGCTGATCCTGGACGAACCCACCAACCACCTCGATGTGCACATGATCGAGCAGTTGGAAGAGGAACTGAGCGCACCGCACATGACCCTGCTGCTGGTGACGCACGACCGCTATTTCCTGGACAATATATGTGACGAGATCATCGAGATCGAGTTCGGTGAGTTGACCCGCTACAAGGGCAACTACAGCTACTACGTGGAGAAGAAGGCGCTGGCCGATGAGGTGCGCGACGCCACCCAACAGCACCTGAAGGGCTTGATGAAGCGCGAACTGGAGTGGGTGCGCAAGATGCCGCGCGCCCGAGGCACCAAGAGCAAGAGCCGCCTGGATGCCTTCGACAAGATCAAGGCCGACGCCACGCGCCGTTTCGATCGCGAGCAAGTGAAGATCGAAGTGAAGACCGACCGGCTGGGCGGCAAAGTGATCGAAGCGCGCAACCTCACCATGGGCTTCGGCGACCCTGCGGACAAGGCCCGGTACAAGCCGATCGTGGAGCACTTCAACTATTCCCTGAAGAAGGGCGACCGAATCGGTATCGTGGGGCCCAATGGCGTGGGGAAAAGCACCTTCATCGACCTGCTCACCAAGCGGCAGAAGCCGACCATGGGCAAGGTCACCATCGGCGAGACCGTGGTACTGGGCACCTTCGACCAGCAGGGACTACAGCTAAAGGAGGACCAACGCATCATCGAGGTGGTGCGCGACATTGCGGAGGTGATCCCCTTGAACAAAGGGCGCACCCTGAGCGCATCACAACTGCTGGAGCGCTTTCTCTTCGACAAGGAACAGCAGTACCAGTACGTGAGCACCTTGAGTGGTGGTGAGAAGCGCAGGCTTTACCTGTGTACCGTCCTCATGCGAAACCCCAACGTGCTGATCCTGGACGAACCCACCAACGACCTGGACATCCCCACCTTGAACGCGCTGGAGGATTTCCTCACCGACCTGGACGTATGCCTGTTGATCGTGAGCCACGACCGCTTCTTCATGGACAAGCTCTGCAGCAAGCTCCTGGTGTTCGAGGGCGAAGGCCGGATAAAGGAGTGGGTGGGCAGCTACACCGAGTTGCGTGATCTGCAGAAACAGAAGCTCCGCGAAGGTTCCTCGAAACGTGTGGAACAGCAGAGCGCACCCTCGAACTCGGCACTGAAAGAGAAGCCGAAGAAGCTCACCTACGCCGAGCGCCTGGAGTTGGAGAAGATCGACAAGAGCATGCCCGCGCTCGAAAAACGAAAAGCTGAACTGCTGCTGTTGATGGCCGAGGGAGGTGCCGATCACCACACGCTGATGGAGCGCTCCATCGACCTGGAACGCACCACCGCCGAGTTGGAACGCATGACGGACCGCTGGCTGGAACTGAGCGAGAAGGAGGGCTGAACGAAGGGGCTACGCCACTCAGTGCTACGCCGGAGAAGAGCGCACTGACGGTTCCCTTTGCTCAGAACTTGGCACAGGGCACGATGCGCCGCTTGGATGCCGACTTGCGCTTGTAGGCCTTGGCGATCTCGTAGCCCAGGGTGATCTCGTGCGCACCACCGGAATGGCCCGCCAGCCGCGATATCGTGATGTCGTAGCTGTAACCGATACGCATGTCGTTGGCCGTGAAGCCGACAAGGACGGCAATGGCATCATTGTTCGCGTAGCCGGGCGCGTAGCGCTTCATCAGGGGGATACCGCGATACCAGAGGCCAGCGAAGAAGGGCTCCCGCTCGAAGTAGGCACCCAGGTCCAACTGGTCGTACTTGTCCTGTGCCCTGTAGTTGAACGCGAAGACCACGCTCTGCGGATGCTGTCTGATGACAGGCGTTCTAAGGGTGGTGCGATATCCACCGTGCATGCTGAAACGCATGGGGATACGTGCCTCGTTGAGCAGCAGCGACTGGTTGGGACGGTTCAGGTGATGGAGACCCATACCGAGCCAGAGCTTGGGCGTGAAGAACAGCAGGCCGGCACCCATGTCCGCGTACTTCACGCTGGTGCCGTCCATGTTCTCATAGGTACCTACGGTGCCGCCCCGCGCCAGTTGGTCGCCGAAAATGAGGCGGGAATAATCCACTGCATGGTCCACCATGCCAAGTTGCATTGCAGGCCGGAGAAAGACCTTCCGCTTCAGCTCGAACTCATACGCATACTGCGCGGTGGCGCTGGTGTAGCGCAATGCTCCGGAGCCTGCCCTATCATGATGCACGAGGATCCCGATGCCACTGTTCACATCGCTCAAGAAGTGATCGAACGCGAAATTGGCCGAGACGAACGCCCCCGGGATGGAGGGCCACTGATCGCGATAGACAAGCCCGAAACGTGATTGCAGACCCGTGCCTGCGAATGCTGGGCTGATGTAGGTCGGATTGGCATAGAACTGGGTGAACTGCGCATCCTGGGCACGCGCAGCGCCCAACATGCACAGCACCAGCAACGGCCAGATCCAACGTTCACTCATGCTGGCTCAGTTGTTCCGTAGGGGTGAGTTGCACATCCAGTTGCATTTCGCGCGAACCGTTGATCATACGAGCACGAATGCCCGTTTCGAACGCCACGAACCCCTGTGCCTCCACACGCATGTTGTAGCGCTCCCCAGGTGCAAGCACGAGCAGGAAACGACCGCTGCGTTCATTGCTGTTGTACACGCCCACCAATTCATCATCGATCCCTTGTGATACGATCAAGCGTGCCTTCACAGGCTCATCGAGCCCATCGGTCACCACACCGCGCACCACCACGTAGTCCAGTTGACTGCCGGGAAAATCCACCTGATAGATGTCCTGAAGGCCAAGCCCTCCATCGCGTTCCGATGAGAACCAGCCCTGGGTACCATCATGGCTCAGGCAGAAGTAGATGTCATCGTTCACCGTGTTCACGGGTGCTCCGATGTTGGTCGGCTTGCTCCAAACGTTCATATCGGCATCCGTAAGCACCGTACTGAACACATCGAAACCACCCATGGTGTTGTGCCCATTGCTGCTGAAGTAGAGGGTAACACCGTCGCTGTGCATGAATGGGGCATCCTCGTCGAACGGCGTATTCACATTGGGGCCCAGGTTCAAGGGCAGGCTCCACTCCCCATTGGGCAGCCGACGTATGCGGTAGAGGTCACGCCCGCCGTAGCCACCCGGACGATCGCTTGTGAAATAGATCTCCTGATCGCCGGGCGCAATGGAAGCGCTGGGCTCGTGGTACTTTGAGTTGATGCGCTCGGTCATAAGCACCGGCTCCTGCCAATTACCTGCATGCAAGCGCGTTTCATAAAGACCACCGCTTACGAGATTGGGGCTGGTGCGGTATATGATCATGGACGAACCGGATGGATCGAGGCCCACGGTGGCATCGTGCACCCGTGTGTTCAACGGACTGCGCATGTTCATGGCGCTGCCCCAGATGCCTTCCTCTTTGCGCACGGTATAGATGTCCTCCAGGTACATTCCACTGCCATCCTTCAGATCGCCGGTGGTGCCTTTACGACGCGAGGTGAAGTACATGGTGTTGCCATCACCGGTCACCAATGGGCAATAATCATGTCCGTTGGAATTGATGCCCGCACCCATGTTGCGAATGGTCGCTTCGATAGGATTTGCGGTGAGTTCCTTCGCCGATATGCACATGGCGATACGCCGATCCACCTCCTGATCCTTCTGCTCACGCTGGCTGAGCTGTTTGTATCTGCGGAAGAGTTCGATCGACTCATCGAAACGCGCTTCGCGATGACGAGCCATGGCAAGGTGGTAATGCGCCTCCGTGTTCCCGTTCAGGACCGCCTGCTCGAAATAGGGAGCAGCCTCGCCCTTCCTTCCGGGTATACCCACCAGGCAGAGCCCCATCTCGTGGAACACCTCGCTGAACGAGCTATCCAAGGGAATAAGGCGTTTGTAGATCTTGGCCGCCGACTCGAAGTCCTCGCTGCTCAGCAAGGCCTTCGCCTCATCGAGCATGTTGTTGTGTACCCGTTTGTAGTTCTTCTGAGCCATGGCCGAATGGCCCAGCGCCAACAGAAGCACGAGTGTGGTGATGTTCTTCATGGGAGAGCTGCTTATCGCAATAGTGTCACATCGCCCTTCAGCACGGCTTCACGACCGTCGCTGAACTTGGCGTAACATTTCCAGACGTATACATCCTGCTTCGCCGGATGCCCGCGGTACCAACCGTCCCAGCCGCGCTGTACTTCATGCGAGACGAATAGCAGCTCGCCCCAGCGGTTGAATATCTCCAAGCGATAGTCCTCCACCCCTTCGTAGATCGGGAAGAAGACATCGTTGTCGTAGCTGCGGGGATCGTAACTGCCATCGCCTGGGCCGGATGAAGTGGGCGTAAAAGCGTTCGGGAACTGTATCTGACCGCTCACTTTGCCGGTCACGGCACTCTCTACGCGGAAGGTGTCCGGACAGTTCCATTGGTTGTTCGCTATCAGCATCACATCATAGCTGCCCGCACTGGTGTAGTAGTGCACAGGGTTCAAGGAGGTGTAGGTGGCACCATCGCCAAAGTCCCACTGATAGCTGGTCGCGTTGGAGGACAGGTTGTATGTGAACACGGGTTGACTGGGCACCACCACTTCCTCCGGTTGAAGCACGAAGTAGGCATTGGCCCGAGGGTGGACCACCACGCTATCCACCTTGGTGAACACGTTGACACCTCCGCCCACTCCAAAGGCGGTGAGCGTTACGGTATAGGTGCCGGGCACGTTGTAGATGTACGTGGGGTTGTCAGCCGTACTGGTCCCTCCATCACCGAAGTTCCACTGATAGGAGAGGCCCTGTAAGGAGGTGTTCGTGAAGGAGACCGTGAGCGGTGCACAACCAGCACCCTGGCCCAGGAAGCTGGCAGTGGGAAGCGGGGGAATGATCTCCACCGTCTGTGTCACCGTGCTGGTGCAGTAGGTGCCCCCCACCACCAAGGTTATGGTGTACTGCCCCCATGTGCTGTACGTATGGGAACCAGGCAACTGGGAAGTGCTGGTCGTGCCATCACCATAGTTCCATTGGTACCACCATGCACCGGGGCCGCTGTTGTTCGTGATGTTCACCGTACTGTTCGGGAACTGCTGCTGGAAAGGTGTTGCTTGGAACGCAGCCGATGGTACCGGATACACGTACACGTTCTGGGTGGCGACAGACGTACAACCATACGGCGAAGTCGCAGTGAGCGTGATGGTGTACACCTGATCCCCATTGGTGGTGTTCACATAGGTGTAGGTTGGCTCATCCCCTACCAGGATATTGCCATCGCCCATGGTCCACAGGTAGCTGCTGGCGCCAATGCTCTGGTTGCTGATGCTCACCGGCAATGGCGAACATGCCAGGGTATCCAGTGTGAAAGCGGCCAGTACCTGTGGATACACCTCGATGGTACGTTCCGTGGTATCGGTGCAACCGTGCTGTGAGATGGCCACCAATTGCGCGCTGAAGGTGACGGGATCAGGCGCTGAGCTTACGTAGCTGTGCGTGGTATTGCCCGGTGCGGCCAGCAGGCTCTGTCCATCCCCGAAGGACCAGGCCAGTTGCGTGGCACCGATCGAAAGGTCCTGGAAGTTGACCTGCAACGGCTGGCAACCTGCTTGCGTGTTGGTGAGGAACTGAGCCAATGGCTGTGGGTGTACCAGGATCGGGGCGCGAGCAGTGTCCGTACAACCATATGCATTGCTCGCCACCAGCATGGCTTGGTAGGCTACATCGTTCAGGCCTTGTGCTTGGTAAGCATGAGCTGGGGATGCCTGTGAGCTGAATTGACCATCCCCGAAGAACCACTGGTATCCATTGGCACCGGTGGAGGTATTGATGAACGAGGCCAGCAAGGGGGAACATATCGTGTCCGGTGCCACGAACGCAGCGGTAACCGCTGGATGTACCTGAACTTGGGCTTGGGAAACACTGGTACAACCATGCACCGATGTGGCAGTAAGACTGATGGGGAATGTGCTGGTAGCCGGCCCTGCGAAATTGTACCACGTGTGTTCGTGTACTGCGCCTGCATTGCTGGCACTTTGGCCATCGCCATAGTTCCACGTACTCTGCACAGCGCCCGTGCTCAGGTCGCTCAACTGCACCGTGAGCGGATGACAGCCTTCCGTTCCCGAAAGTGCGATCTGTGCCGTGGGCAAGGGGAAAACGGTGACGGAGGCCGTGGCGCTACCGGAACAACCGAAGGCATTGGTGGCCACCAAACTGATGGGATACACCGCTGCATCGGCGTCGTTGTTCACGAAGATGTGCGTTGGTGATGGCCCCGTACCGGTGGTACCATCGCCGAAATCCCATTGGTAAAGCACTGCGCCGATCACTGACGGCAAGGTGACCGTGAGCGGGCTGCAACCACTGTCCGGCTCGGCCACGAAGCTGAAATTGGGAAGCGGATAGACCGTTACCTGTGCGCTTACCGTGGATGTACAACCAGCGGATGACGTGGCGGTAAGCGTGACGGTGTTCACCTGCAGCGAGTACGTGTTGTTCACATACACGTGCTGCGGTTGTGCCGCGGTGGAAGTGTTCCCATCCCCGAAGTCCCAGAAATAGCTGGTGGCACCCGTGCTGGTGTTGTTGAAGGCCACATCGAGCGGAGCGCAACCGGGCATCCCATTGTGCGTGAATGCGGCCTGCACACCCGGGGCCACCGTAATGGTACTGGTGGTGATGTTACTGCAACCAAAGGGCGTGGAGGCGGTGAGCGTAACCGTGTACACCACATCGCTGGTGCCCGGATTGATGTAGGTGTGCGTAGGCGCCTCCTCCGTGGTGGACATGCCATCCCCGAATTCCCACAGGTAGTTGGTAGCACCTGTGCTTGCGTTCCCGAAGAACACGTTCATGGGCGAACAGCCCAATGTGGGCGTAGGCTCCATTACTGCTGTAGGTTGCGCCTGCACACTGATCCACTGCGTGCCGGTGTTGCCACAATATGGCGTGGTAACGGTAAGCGTAACCACATAGGTTCCAGCAGTGGCGTACTGGTGTCCGGGGCTCTCATCACTGGAAGTGTTCCCGTCGCCAAGATCCCATTCCCACTGAATGGCTTCATTGCCTGGCGCAGTTGTGATCACCGGAGTGAATTGTGCCGTTTGCCCGATGCACAGGTTCTGCACCTGGATCCCAACACCCGGTGGATCGAACACGTTGACCACCTGCGTGGCCACGCTGCTGCAGCCCTGGCCATTGGTAACGGTGAGGCTGATGGTATAGCTGCCCGCCGTGGTGTAATCGTGTGGTGGCGGATCGGCGAGCGTGCTGGTGGTTCCATCCCCGAAATTCCAGAGGTAGCTCTGACCGGGCGTGCTCGTGTTCGTGAAGGCGACCGTCAACGCATAACAGGCCGCATCGTTGTCCACATCGAACGCCGCTGTAGGACTGGGCAGCACGGTGATCACCACACTGGCCGTATCTGCGCAACCCGCTGTTGCCCCTTGTATGCTGGCCGTATAGCTTACCGTATAGGTGCCCGGGGTGTTGTAGGTGAACGACTGGTTACCGGCGCCGGTCCATTGGAAACCGTTCCCGGTCCCGAAATTCCATTGGAAGTAATTGGCACCACCATCGGTGGTCTGGATGAAATTCACGGTTTCACCGGCACAGATCGTCGTAGGCGCTGCGGTAAGTGTTACCGATGGAGGCGGCACGATGGTGATCTGGATGAAGGCCGTGTCGATGCCGCAGTAATTGCTGTCGAGCATCATCACCTCATAAGTACCGATGCCAGGGTACGCAATGGTGCGCGGGAAGGTGGGCGGCCAGGGGGTCCAGTCGATGATGGAATCCTGTCCGGTACCCCAGTAATCGCCGAAATTCCAGTACTCATAGCGCTGGAAGATGTTGCCCTGCATCAGGCAATTCCGGTTGGTGGTGTTCAGGTAGGTCACCTGGTTGTCCGGCCAGCATAGCAAGGTGGCGCTCGGGGTGATGGCCGCATCATCGATATCCCAGATGCGGATGGGATTGAAGGTGGCCAGGCTGGCTCCTCCCTGCAACGTGTTGCACGTGTTCTGTGCTGTGAGGCTCACCGTGGTCTCGCAATCCACCGTACCCTGCTGGTAGGTGTGCGAAATGGTCTGGCCCAGGTTGGTATGGTCGAAGGTGAGGTTGGGCGATCCGTCGCCGAAGTTCCAAACGAAGACCGTGTTGGGCGAAACGTTGGTACTGCTGTTGATGAACTCCACCGCATGCGGGGCGCACACCTGGGTGAGGCCGCCAACCGGTATCTGGATGGAAGCACTGGTGCTCTGTTCCATGGTGAGCGTACCGACCGTGGTGCACCCAGTGGCCACCACGGTGAACGTGATGGTGTATGTACCCACCGTTGCGGGGTAAACATGGCTTACGGTCTGCGGAGGCGCAATGGAAGCCCCTACATGGTCCGGCGTACCATCCCCCCAATTGATGGTGAAGGGACCCACGGTTTGTGGCGTGGCGATGAGCAGCGTGAAGTTGGTGCCCGAGCAACTATACCACTGAGGGTTGTTCGATGGAACACCGTAGTAGTCGTACAGCTGTGGGCACTGTGCCTGGGCGAACCTGCCCAGCAACAGCAGCACAACAACGGCTATGAAAGAGCGTGAACGCACGTGCGGATCGAGGGCTTAAGTGCGCATCTGTACGCAGTTCCATCCACAAAGGATACCTCGCCCCCGCACAACCCCTTGCCACCATTCCCGTATGAACGCCCGCCGGTACCCTTGACGATGGTCCGGCACCTACGGAACATGGAACGATACGACCTCTGTGTGATCGGCGGCGGCCCTGCTGGATACGCGGCCGCCATGCGCGCACTGGACCACAACAAACGAGTGCTATTGGTGGAGCGCGACCGCATCGGCGGAACGGGCATCTACAACGGGGCCCTGGCCTCCAAAACGCTTTGGGAGATCGCCCAACGGGTATCGAGCACCAACGAGTTGATGCGCGAACGCGGTCGTGAGCCCTTCCGCTTGAGCTGGGAGGAGGTGCAACGCACCCTGCATGAGGCGGTGTTCGAGCGTAAATACCTGCACACCTGCCACCTGCAAATGCTCGCATCACAGAACGATGGCCCACTGAAGGGCTTGTTCCGCCACGAGCGCGGCCATGCCAGCATGAGCGGTGAACACACCGTACTCATACAACGCAATGGATTCCGTGAGGAGGTCCATGCCGAACACATCATCGTGGCCACGGGAAGCCGCCCAAGACAAGTGGCAGGCATCCCGGTGGATGAAAAGCACATCCTCACCAGCGATGGCGTATTCAACCTGGATGAGCAGCCGCGCAGCATCGTCATCATCGGGGCAGGGGTGATCGGTTGCGAGTTCGCCACCATCTTCACCAACCTCGGCGGCACGCGGGTCCATCTCATCGACCGCGCTGAGCGCATCCTCCCCTTCGAGGACGCCGATGTTTCCGAACTGATCGCGCGCAACCTGGAACGGAAGGGGGTGGTGATCCACCGACAGGCCAAACTGGAGAAGATCCATGTGGTGGATGGGCAGGTGGAATACCTCCTCTCCTACCCCGATGGGCGCACGGAGACCGTGCAGGTGGAGAAAGCCCTGCTTTCCGTGGGGCGTGTGCCGAACATCGAGGAGTTGGGATTGGACAAGGCAGGCGTACTGCTCGATCCCGCAAGCCAGGCACCACGCATCACCGGGACCAGCACCAGCGCACCGCACATCCACGTGGTGGGCGATGCCACCGGCAGCAACATGCTGGTGAACCTCGGTGAGATGCAGGGACGCCACGTGGTGTCGTCGATCTGGGGAAGCGGGCAGGGCGCGCTGCAGTACGACAACGTGAGCACCATCATGTTCCTGGACCCTGAAGTTGCCGGCGTTGGGCTCAATGAGCAGAGCTGCCGCAAGCAAGGCATCCCGTACCGCGTTGCACGCATCGACTACTCCTGCATTGCACGGGCCATTGCCATGCGCAGGACGAAGGGCTTCTTCAAGCTGCTGGTAACCAACGACGATGAGATGCGTGTGCTTGGCATGCGCGCCGTGGGTGAACACGCTTCCTCCGCCATACAGGCCGTGGCGCTCATGATCCAGCTCGGCACACCGATCAATGAGCTGGCCTGCCTGGTGCATCCGCATCCCAGCATCACCGAGGGGGTGCAGGAATGTGCACGCATGCTGCTGGGCCGCTCCATCTTCAAGCCGAGCGTGTTCGCAGACCGCATGCAGTGCTATACCTGGACCCCGGAACTGGCCGACCTCGTCGCTGCCTGATCGCGCCCACACCCGTTCGTGAAGCCGGGCTTACCTTGCGCCGCCTTCCCAGAACCCCTGTAGCACCAGCCAGCTCGGGCCAGGTGTTGGAGGAAGGGATCACGTGCAAATGATCAGTCCTCGCATCCATGCGGCCGGTCGCCGAACAATGCCCCTGAAGCCGCGTTCCGGGGAACGGTCCCTTCCTTCGCGGCAAGCATCATGAAACATTGGATCGGCGCGTTCCGCCTGCGCACGCTTCCACTGGCGGTGAGCAGCATCCTGGTGGGCAGTGGCCTGGCCGCATACTACGGTAACGTGCACTGGAGCGTGCTCGTTCCGGCCTTGATCACCGCCATTCTCCTGCAGGTGCTCAGCAACCTCGCCAATGACCTCGGCGACCACCTGCACGGCACCGACAACGAACACCGGCAGGGACCACAGCGCAGTGTGCAAAGCGGTGCCATTTCACCGGCGGCCATGCGCCGTGCCATGGTGATCTGCGGCCTGCTCGCCTTCGCCAGTGGGATCGCCTTGGTCGTGCACGCCCTGGGTAGCAGCCTCGGCACACTGCTTTTCATCGCGCTTGGCCTGCTGGCCATAGCAGCCGCCGTGAAATACACCTACGGCCGTTCACCTTACGGATATGCGGGACTGGGTGATATCAGCGTCTTCCTCTTCTTCGGTCTGGTGGGTGTGCTCGGCACCTTCTACCTGCACACCGGTACCTTCCATCCCATGCTGCTCTTCCCTGCCACATCCTTCGGCCTGCTGAGCGCCGGTGTGCTCAACGTGAACAACATGCGCGATATCCGCAACGACAAGGCGAGTGGCAAGATCACACTGGCCGTACGTCTGGGGCTGGACCGTGCCAAGGGATACCACGGTCTGCTGATCGTGGGTGGCTTGCTCGGGCTCATCGTGTTCACCGCAGTGGAGTTCCGCGCCATGCCGCAGTGGGCCTTCCTGATCACCACTCCAGCCTTGGCCGCACACCTCCGCACCGTGCTCGCCACACACGACCCGGCCGCTTTGGACCCGCAGCTGAAAAAACTTGCACTCGGTACCTTCGCCACGGCCGTGGTGTTCTCCATGGGCCTTTGGATGGTGTAATGCGCCAAGCACGCTGGATCGAACACACGCTCCACCCGCACTTCGAGCTGGGTACGAGCAAGGGCACCATAACGGACCGCACCGTGTGGTACCTGATCGCTTGGGATGATGAACGCCCGGAAGTGAAGGGCATCGGCGAAGCGGCCCTCTTCCCAGGTCACAGCAAGGAGTTTCCTGCGGATGTGCGCTTGAAGCTGCTTGAGCTTTGTGCCCATACCGAGGACTGGGAGCAACGCCTGGAGCGGGACCTTGCACACGTGCCCAGTGTGCGCTTCGCCGTGGAACAGTGCCTGAGGGACCTGGCCGCCGGTGGCACCAAGGTGCTTTTCCCATCGGGCTTCACACTCGGTCGTGAAGCCATACCCATCAACGGACTGGTCTGGATGGGCGACAAAACCACCATGGCACAACGCATCCGCGAGCAGATCGAGCAGGGCTGCACCACGGTGAAGATGAAGATCGGCGCGATCGGGATCGACGATGAACTGGACCTGCTCCGCGACGTGCGCCGGCGATACACGGCCGATGTGCTCACCTTGCGGGTGGATGCCAACGGTGCGTTCAGTGCCGCCGAAGCCCCGAAGGTGCTGGACCGCCTGGCCGAACTGCAGGTGCATAGCATTGAGCAACCCGTGGCACCCGGGCTCTACGAAGTGATGGCGGACCTCTGCGCCAACACGCCGGTGCCCATCGCCTTGGATGAGGACCTCATCGGACTGAACCAATCCGACCTGAAGGATGACCTGCTGGACCACATCAAGCCGCAGTACATCGTGATAAAACCCAGCCTGGTAGGCGGTTTCCAAGCCACGCAGGAGTGGATCGACAAAGCTGCCCAGCGTGGCATCGGCTGGTGGATCACCTCCGCCTTGGAAAGCAGTATCGGGCTCAACGCGATCGCCCAGTTCACCGCCTCGCTCGGTGTCACCATGCCGCAGGGATTGGGCACCGGCAAGGTGTACCGCAACAACCTGCCGTCGCCACTGATGGCGGAAGGTGGTTTTCTCCGCTACCGCCCCGAAGTGGCGTGGGACCTCAGCACCATCGCCCCCTGACCACGCCGGTCATGAGCCAGTCCGACATGCCTGCGAACAACGCTGCCTTCCTGCACCTCACCATGGATGGCCAGCGCATGGATACCGCACAGGCGATCGCCCACTTCAAGGACTTGGCCTCCGAAGCGCCTTGGTGCCGACCTGTGG
The DNA here is from genome assembly GCA_019638115.1 of Flavobacteriales bacterium. Lineage (GTDB taxonomy): Bacteria > Bacteroidota > Bacteroidia > Flavobacteriales_F > PHOS-HE28 > PHOS-HE28. The sequence continues at coordinate 131,596 of JAHBUK010000001.1, forward strand.
TGGATACCCTGCGCGACCTGAGCGATGAAGGGATGTGGGCCAGCACCAGCGGCACCACCGGCCCGCCCAAACGCTTCCGGCTACCACACGAAGACCTGATCAGCAGTGCAGAACTTACCGGCAAGACTTTCGGTTTGAAAGCTGGTGACCGGGCACTGCTCGCGTTGCCGTGCGACTTCATTGCGGGCAAGTTGATGCTGGTGCGCGCTTTTGTGTTGGGCCTCGACCTGCATTGCATCGATCCGCGCGGCAGCGTGCTGCAGAACCTTCGAACGAACGACCGCTTCCGCTTCGCTGCCTTGGTACCCCTGCAATTGCACCGCATGTTGCTGGAGGACCGCAACCGCGTGGAACAGCAGTTCGAGACCATCCTGCTGGGCGGAGGGCCGGTGAGCAATGCCCTGATCCAGGAACTGAAGGACTTGAAGGTGGATGTGTACCAGAGCTACGGCAGCACCGAGACCGTCACCCACGTGGCGCTGCGCCGCTTGAACGGACCGGTGCCCACGGAGCCTTTCACCGCGATCGGCGATGTGCATTTCGGTCGCGATCCGCGGGGCTGCCTGGTGGTTTACACGCCGCACCTGAGCGTGCCACAGCACGTCACCAACGATCTGGCCGAATTGGAAAGTGATGTGCGTTTCCGATGGTTGGGCCGCTTCGACAACGTGATCCTGAGCGGTGGCAAGAAGATCTTCCCGGAACAACTGGAGGCGCGCACACAGGGCCTCATCCCCCATCCGCATTACTTCACCGGTGTGCATGATGATGTGCTCGGACAGGCCGTGATGCTGGTGCTGGAGACCGAACTGCCACAGAGCGAGGTGATGCCCCAGGTGATGGAACAGCTGATGGGCACCCTGCACCCACACGAATGGCCACGCCGGGTGCAGACCTTGGCGCGTTTGGAACGCACCAGCGGGGGCAAGGTCATCCGTCGCACGGAGGAAGCTCCCGGTACGTCACAAGCTTAGGTTCCGTCGGCAAAAAGCCGGTACAGGCGATTGCGCAGGTAGGTGCGCAGGTCCTCACCCTTGGCCATGCGCCAAAAGCCCTTCATGAACAGCGGAGCATAGCCGAATCGAGGCATCAAGGCACCCAAGCTGGAACGCGCGATCAAACCCGCCTCCACGGGCAGGAGCTCTTTGCGCCAACCGCTGAGGCGGGCTGCGGAGACCCCTTTCATGGCCTGGCCGGTGGTGCTGTTCCCCGCCCATGCTTCGCCCATGCTGGTGGGCTGCAGCAGGCCATCCTCCCACGGGATATCCAGGAACAAGCAAACACGCTCCATGGTCGCCTGGGGATCGGTCAACAGGTCCTCGTAGCGCAGCACATGCAGGTCCGGCAGGGTGCGCTCATAGAGCGCGGCATGGTGGAAGGCGAGTTCCAAGGTGCGCACGGGCTGCACCAGCGATGGGAAATGCCCTCCACGTTCAATGAACTTCCGGAAGGAGATCAGGTTCGCATGTGGATCGCGCACGATGAAGAGGAAGCGGGCCTTGGGGAACAGTCCCTTCAACCAATAGGCATGTTCGATGTTGTCCACGCTCTTCTCCAACAGGTGCCTTTCCCCCTGCGGCTCGGCCATGCCCAGGCTGCTGACCAGAGCGCGTGTATAGCTGAACAACGCCTCGCCGTTCACCGCTTCGCTCAAGTTCCGTTGAAGGTGGTCCACCAGTGCCGCCAGATCGAACCGGCCCGGCAGGAAGCTGTCGGCGCGTTCATCACCCGAGGTATCGTACTCCCGCACCACTGTTTCCATGCGCTGGATGCAGGCCTGCTTTCCGGGTTCCCCAGGCACGAGCTGCCGGCGGCGTGGATACATGGACGGCAGGCCCATGCAATACGGGAAGTGCATCTCGATCGGGGCTGCGAACAGTGCTGAATGGCCGTCCAGCAGGTTGCGCAGCAAGGAGGTGCCTGATTTGTGGGCACCCAGGATGAAGATCGGACGGTCGGAGAATTGCATGCGCTGACGGTCCGTCAAGTATAGCAATAGCACTGCACGGCTCCGCTGGTGAATGCTCCCAGGAGCGATGCCCCGCTCAACGCATGTTGTTCAAAGCCTCGCGGTCCAGCGGCTCTTCGTCGTCGTCCTCCAGCGGTTTCACCGCCGTGTAGTTCCGCCATTTCTCCAGCACCGCCTGCATGTCCGCAGGCAGTTGGCTCTCGAAGTGCATGCGTTTTCCGGTGGCCGGATGATCGATGGTGAGCGTGCGCGCGTGCAGGGCCTGGCGCGGCAGGATCCGGAAGCAGTTCTCCACGAACTGTTTGTATTTGGTGAAGGTGGTGCCCTTCAGCACGCGGTCGCCACCATAGGCCGCATCATTGAACAAGGGGTGTCCGGTGAACTGCATGTGCACGCGGATCTGGTGTGTGCGGCCGGTCTCCAGCTTGCACTCCACAAGGCTCACGTAACGGAAGCGCTCCAGCACCTTGTAACGGGTAAGCGCCGGTTTGCCCTGGTCGCCTTCCACGTACACGGATTGCACGGTGCGGTCCTTGGTGCTGCGGCCGATGTTCCCTTCGATCTGTCCTTCATCCGCATCGAAGTCGCCCCACACCAAGGCCATGTAGCGGCGGTCGCTGGTGCGGTCGAAGAACTGGCGGGCGAGGTGCGTAAGAGCTTCCTCGGTCTTGCCGACCACCATCACTCCGCTGGTGTCCTTGTCCAGCCGGTGCACCAATCCGGGCCGTGGGATCTCAGCACCCGGTGTGGTGGGCAGCTTGCCGAAGTGGAAGAGCAATGCGTTCACCAAGGTCCCGGTCCAATTGCCATGGCCGGGATGTACCACCAGACCCGCCTGCTTGTCGATCACCAGGATGTGTTCATCCTCATACAGCACGTTCAGCGGAATATCCTCGGGCAGCAGCTCCACCTCCCGCATCGGGTAAGGCAACACGATGCTGATCTCATCACCGGGCTTCACCTTCTGGCTGGGCTTCGCGGACTTGCCGTTCACCAGCACATTGCCGGCCTTGGCGGCCACCTGGATGCGGTTGCGCGAGGTGTTCGCCAGGCGGTCGAACAGGAACTTGTCCAAGCGTGTGAGCGACTGACCGGGATCGCACACGATCCGATGATGCTCGTACAGCTCCTGCTCCTCCCCGGCGGTATCCAACGTTTCCTCGATCATCAGCGCTGTATCATCAATCGGCCTTGTGCGATCATGCTTCCCTGGCCATCCATCACCCGTACCAAGTGCAGACCATTGGCCATTCCGATCGTTCCAAGCGCCATGCCCGGCTGCCACGGTGCGCGTTGCAACTCACGCCCCAAGGCATCGTGCACCACCACATACGCACCGGCGCCAAGTTCCTGGTCCATGCGCAGTTGGTAGTGGTCCGTGGCCGGATTGGGGAACACCAACAGGCGCCCCTCCGGCAGCGGCAGTTCATCCACACTGGTAAATGGGTCCACTGCCGATGCGAATACCGGCCGCATCATGAGCGAACCTTGGAAGGATGTGTTCTGCCAACTGCTGCCCACCCTGTAGAAGATCTTGTTGCTGTTGTTCCGGTTGCGATCGAAGCCCAGGTTCATGTTGGCCGCGCTTGTCTGCACCCAGCCGATGTAGATGGTACCCTCCACATGGATGGTGGAATCCAGCGGGTACTCCACGAACTTGTTCAGGCCATCCAAGCGGTACTCCGGCGAGGAGAAGGAGAAGTTCTGGTGTTGGATCACCTCGGGTGAAAGGCTGGTCCAGACCGTGATCAGGAAATTGCCCTGCAAGGGTTGTTGCAAGGGTGGCTCATTGGCCATGGGGTTGAAGTACATGCGTATGGCACGCAGGGAATCAGCACCCAGCAGATCAAAGCGGTAGGCCAGGCGGCCTCCGGAAACGTTCAGCCCATAACCCATCTCTGCGGAACCATCGTCATAAGCGTAGTAGTTGCTCAACTCCTGCACGAAGGTGATGGTGTCGTTGTAGCGGTTCACGTCAGGCGTTGCGTTGGTGATGAACTGCACGCGCCAGAAAGCCGCATCGGTGCTCAGCGCGGGATCGTAGAAGAACTCATTGGGCGAGTTGTACACCGCGTGGGGCGCATTGAACACCGCGCTCGCATTGCCGGATGTATTGTTGCCCAGAATGGGTCCGGGAGCGGGCATTGGCCCACCATCGATCCCAGCCCGCATGCGCCAGGAGATGAAACGGTCCTCGTCGTCCAGGTTGCGCTGCACGGCATCAACGGATTGCGCCATGTAAGCTTCAGGGGCTTGGCTGAAGCGATTGAAAGGGATGGAGGTGTAGGTACCCAACAGGCTGCTCTCCGGATAGAGGTAGGCCACGTCCACGAAGGTGGTGTCATCGAACGTGCGCTGTATACCGAGGCGCACATAGTCCAAATGCCAATGGTCGAATGAGCCGCTGAGGGTGGCGTAATTGAGGAAGCGCATCCGGAAGCCGTTCTGCAGGTAACGGAACTCCTTGATGGGGATCATGACCTGCTGGAAGGGCTGTACCACGTTCGTACCGGGGTAAGGTGTGCGCCAGACCCGGTTCCACGAATCCTCCGAGGGCGAATAGAACTCCAGCACCAGGCTGTCCTGCATTTGCGGGGTCTGGTCACCGCTCAGGCCTTGCGCTTGGTAGAGGAAGCTCAGGTAGACCGAATCCGCCACGGAATAGCTGAGGTTGATGGGAACGGAGGTGAGGTGGTCGGCAATGCCATAGGCCGCGTAGTTCGCATAATTGTATGGGTACCCCGTGCGTGCAAGACCGTCGAACGTGGCCACGCCGATGGTGGGTGGCGACACCGGGTAAGTGCCGTTCACATGCACGTCATCATCAGCCCACAGGGTCCAGGGCACCTGGCTGTTGTCCGCTTGGATGTACACACGTGGATCGGGCGCAACAACATAGACCAGCAAGGAATCCTGCACCAATTGTGGCGCGAATAGCGGAATGGTGACAGCCGGCGGCGCTTGCAATGTGTCGTAAACGTTGTATGGAGGCCAGGCAGTAACCGTCTCCTCCGTTGGAGGATAGACATTGAGGTTGCGAACGAGCACCATCACCTCGGGGAGCGGGACCGCCGTAATGATCACGGTGTCCGGCTGGCCAATATCCACAACGTAGGTGAACGTGGTATCCGTGGAAAAGGCCATATCGGGATCGGACAGACCGGCTACCTCAAGCGCGTAGATCGTTTGGTCGAGGCTCACGTCCGGATCGCTCGGTTGCGCCCACAGTTTGCGGGTACGATCCACCGAAAAGTCATCAACTATGGGCAGGACCTGCGTTGCGTTCTGATAGATGAAATAGCTCCGAACATTGGAGCGCTGCATCTCGCGGAGAGCCTCAGGCACTGGTCGTGCGGAGAGGGCTTTCAGTTCCTCGCCTTGGGATCGTGCGGAAAGTGCCAGTACCAAGGCACACAGGCCAAGTAGTGCTCTGCTCATGGATCTACGGTATTCACGGTATCGCCGCTCACCATTGGAGAATCCCAACCCGGTACTGGCCGCAATCCCAAGGTATCCGTGGTGAGCCAGACATCGATGGAGCTTCCCAAGGTGATGCGGTTGTTGCCCGAGTTGGGGGATTGGCGAACTACCCGGGCGAACGCTGAATCGGCCACCGTATTGCAGCCCTTGCATTCCACCACCAGGCCCACGTTGAGCGACGCCATGTTCAGCGCCATGCGCACATCGGTCATGGCCAGTCCACGCAGGTCAGGCACGGGCACCCGTTCGCCCTTCTCACCACTACCTAGCACAAGGGTGATGGCCTCTCCGCGGCGGATCCGCGCATCCGGGGCGATGGGCTCGCCTTTGTAAAGCTGCTCGATCACGCAATCCGTACAGGGGTCCGGCTTGTACACCAGTTCCTTCACCTTCAGCCCCAGGATATCGGCAACGCTCAGGGCCTGGCGCTTGCTAAGGTCCACCAGGTTGGGCATGTTCATCATCTTGGGCTGGGATGCATTGATCACCAGGTACACCTTGCGACCGGGTTTCACCTCCACACCGGGGTCGGGGTCCTGGTCCACAACGGCGCCTTTGGCTGCGGCGGAAGTGTACACGGAATCGATGACCACGGCTTGTAGCTCCCGCTTCTTCAGCACCTCTTCCGCTTCCGCAAAGGAGAGGCCTTGCAGATCGGGCACCCGCATGGCCACATTGTGCAACGTGTAGAAGCGCAACCAGGCCCAACCTCCCAGCAACAACAGGAGCAGGACCAACAAGGGAAGGATCGGGCGGAGGATGCGCATGGACCGGGAGGGCCTGATGAAGGCGCCCCAAATGTAGCAGAGCCACGCCCTGCGCTCACGAAGGCAGCGGGGGATCTCCGTTATTTGATGCCGAATGAAGCGCCCTGGGATCATTGAGCGAGCGTTGGGCCGCGTGGGTCATTGGCAGCTGGCCCAACGGCTGTCCGCCATGCAAGGCAGGTTGCACGTGGACCCTTCCAAGGCCATTCTGCTGTTCGCCTCACCACGCGGAGGTTCCACCTGGCTGGAGGAGATGCTCAACACCATTCCCCGAACGGCCACCATTTGGGAACCCTTGGACATCCGCAATAACCCAGCGTTCAGGGAGGTCGGATTCTGGTGGCGGCAGCACATCCCGGAAGGTGTTGATTGGCCCGAGGCGGAAGCACTTTTCGATGACCTCTTTGCGGGGCGCATGCTCTCCCCCTACCTCACCCAATCCACCACACCCCGAGCGCTGGAGGAGGCAGATCGATTGGTAGTGAAGTTCGTGCGGGGCAACCTGCTGCTCCCTTGGCTGGTGGAGCGCTTCCCGTTGCCCAAGCCGGTGCTGCTGATCAGGCATCCGTGTGCCGTGGTGGCCTCCATGATAACCCATGGTGCTTGGAACAAACTGGAACCCGTCCCGCAAGTGATCCCGGCACACCCACATGACGGATTGCTCCGCGGCTACCAGGATGTTCTGGGAAATGTGTCCACGATCGAAGAGCGATATGCATCGATCTGGTGCATGAGCAATGCGCACGTGCTTACCCACCCGAACAATGATCGGGCATGGACCACCGTGTACTACGAAGATCTGATCATGGACACGGAAGCCACACTGCAACGCATCTTCGCCCCTTGGGGTATGGAGGTGCCGGAAGCAGCGTTGACCATGTCGCGCAAAGCGAGCCGCACAACGCGGGAGAATGCCCAGGTGCACGATCCGCAAGCCCAACTCCGCGCCTGGAAGAAAGCGCTGACGCCGGAGGCGCAGGAACGCATCATCGCCATGGTGAAGCGCTTCGGCATCAACGCCTACGACCACGAGATCCTACCCCACAAGCGCTGAGGAACATCCCAGCCAGCCCATGCAAGCCAATAGCAAACCACGTATTGCAGTAGTGCGCGGAGGCTACTCCGGCGAATCCGTCATCAGCCACCAGAGCGCGGCGCGCATGCTCGCTGCCCTGGACCGCGAACGCTTCGACCCGTACTATGTGACCATCGAACGATCCGGATGGAGCTGCGAAAGCCCGGATGGGAGCGCGCAACCCTTCGACCGGGCGGAATTCCGAGGCGGCCCGGAGCTGAAGCGCTTCGACATGGCCTTGATCGCCATACACGGCACACCCGGTGAGGATGGGCTGCTGCAAGGATACCTGGACATGCTGAACGTGCCTTACCAAACAGGCGATGTCCTGAACATGGCCCTCACCTTCAGCAAATACGCCACCACCGCCCTGCTGCGACAACTCGGTTTCACCGTTGCGCCTTCCGTGTTGCTGCACCGCGATGACCGCGACGCCGTGGCCAAGGCCGCTACCATGGGCTTCCCCTGCTTCGTGAAACCCGACCGGAGCGGCAGCAGCCTGGGGGTAAGCAAAGTGAAACAGGCCTCGGAACTACGGAGCGCCCTGGAAGCAGCCTTCCGCGAATGCGCCAACGTGATGGTGGAGGCGGGAGTAGTGGGTCGTGAATTGACCTGCGGCGTGCTATCCTTGAACGGCAATGTCACGGCCATGCCCGTTTGCGAGATCCGCACCAGCCGTGAGTTCTTCGACTACGAGGCCAAGTACCACGCGAACGACACGCAGGAGTTGGTGCCAGCGCCATTGACCGATGCGGAGACCAGCTTGGTGCAAGAGCGCAGTGTTGCCATTTACAAGGCCCTCAACTGCCGCGGCCTGGTGCGCGTGGACCATATGCTCACGGATGCCGGACTGGTGACGATCGAGGCGAACACGGTACCCGGCTTCAGTGCGGCGAGCATTTTCCCCAAGATGATCGCCGCGGCCGGTATGCAGGTGGACGATGTGCTGAACGGGATCGTGCAAGCCAGCCTTGAACACTAAGCCTTGATCAACGCCCTTTCATCCATTCCGCAAAACGGGCCATGGCCCTGCCGCGGTGGCTGATCGCGTTCTTCTCGCCGCGCTCCATCTCCGCGAACGTGAGCTCGCTCCCTTCCGGCCGGAATACGGGATCATAGCCGAAGCCGCCTGCGCCGTTTTCCTCCGTGGTGATGGACCCGTCCACACGGCCTTCGAAGAGGTGCTCCGCCCCGGCTTCCACCCAAGCGATCACGGTCCTGAAATGCGCCCTTCGGTCCACCGATCCTGAAAGGACATCGAGCAGCTTCCGCACATTGGCGCGATCGTCGCGCTCCGGTCCGGCGTAGCGGGCTGAATACACACCGGGAGCGCCACCCAGGGCATCCACCTCCAGGCCGGTATCATCCGCAATGCATGGAAGGCCGCATAGCGCGTGGGCGGTTCGCGCTTTCTGCAGGGCGTTTTCCTCCAGGGTGGAACCGGTCTCGGGCAGTTCCTCGCGGATACCTGCTTCAGCCAACGACAGCACCTGCCAGCCCGCGGGCATCATGGCACGCATCTCCGTCACCTTTCCGGCATTGGCCGTACAGAGCACCAGTGTTCTTCCTTCCATGGCGCACCAAAGGTATCGGGGCCACCTATCTCCGCTGAGGTGCGCGGCTATCTTTGGCGCGGCCCGGAACAAGCTGTTTGACCGGCATTGACCCGCACGCCTCCCCGACCCAGTGGAAGATCCCAAGCAGGCAAGTCAGGACCAGCGTCCAGCACGGACCCGCTTCGGTCGCATACGCAACCTGCTACCCGCTGTCAGTGAAGGTTCCTTCGCCTGGAATTCCCTCTTCACTTCGGCCCGCAGCCTGGTGATGATCCTGGCGCAGTTGATCTTCACACCGATCATCGTGAAGTTGTACGACCCGGAAGCGTACGGATCGTTCGGACTCGTCTTCTCCATGAGCGCCTTGTTGCTCACCGTGTTCACCCTGCAATACGACCGGGCCATCCTGCTGCCAAGCAACGAAGCCGACGTGCGCGGGCTGCAGGCGGTATCCAACGCCCTACCCTTCTATTTCTCGCTGCTCACCTTGCTTGTTCTGCTGGTGGCCAAGGACCCTTTGTTGGCCTTGTTCAATGCACAGGGTGTGGGTAATGGTGTATACCTCATTCCCTTGCTGACCGTTTTGGGCGCATGGTCGCAGACCAGCCAAAAGATGGTGCAGGTGCGCTACCGCTACAAGGAGGGCTTCATCTACGGAAGCGCGATCGTTATCGGTGCCAAGTTGACGACCATCGCATACGGCTTTTTCATCGGGGGGCAGTTCATAGGCCTGGCCTTGGCGGAGTTCTTCAATCGCATCGCATACCAGATCATCAATTACCGGTTGATACTCGGTCGAGAACCACTGCTCAGGCTGGATGACCTGAGGCTGAAGAAACACCTGGCCGTGATGCGGAAGTATGCCAGCTTTCCGCGATACGACCTGCCCGCCGTAGCACTGAACGCACTTTCCAACCAGCTCCCCATCTTTTGGATACCGCGCTTCTTCGGCCTGGCACAGTTGGGCCAATACACCCTGGCCATGGGCTTGCTGGAAATGCCCATGCGCCTTTTCGGTTATTCGCTCTCCAACACGTTCTATCAGAAAGCCGCCCGCACCTATGAACGACAGGGTAGCGCTGCACTGGTGGCGATCACGCAACGCATGATGTTGGGCATTGGCGCCGCTTCGCTTATACCCCTGATCATCATCGGCCTCTATGCGGAACCGGTCTTCATCTGGATCTTCGGAGAACGTTGGGCATTGAGCGGTGCACTTTCTTCCGCTTTGGCCATCTACTATTTCGCACGGCTCGTGGTGGAACCCGTTGTGCCGGTGCTGCGCGTGTTGAAAGCGCAACGCGGCTACTTCCGCTTCCAAGCGGGGCTCTTCGTTCTGCGCCTGGGCACCCTGGCAGTTGCCATGGCAGCTGAACTGGACCTGCTGCGTTCGATCTCCTTGTATGCCGTGAGCAATGCCTTGGGTTATGGTGCATTGGCCACCTACATCCTGATCCGTTTGCGCAAGGGATAAGCGCCCAGACCAACGCGATCCCGATCAGCCGCGGGGGGGCAGCAGCGGATAGATGCGCTGGGCCAACCTGTTCACCAGTTGGAAGCGCGCCAGTTTGCCGGCGAATGCTGGCCCTGCCTGAGCCAGATCACGCTCAAAGCGGGCCTTGGCCTGGGCATAGAGTTGCAGATCCCACCGGTACACCGATCGGAAGCGCTCCTCCAAGCCTTCCTCCAATGCCGGGTCGGGCCTGTCCTTGGTGCGGTTCTGCACTTGGTAGTGGCAATGGCGCTTCCAACCGAGCCCCTGCTGCATCAGCAGGATGGATGCATCGAAGGACTCCGTGAGCCCCACATGGTCCATGCGAGCCAACCACGCACTGGCCTTGTTGAAAAGCGCCTCATCCACGGATCGCTCCACGCGACCTCCGGGTTCGGGCGGGGCCACAGCATCCAGCACACCGCTCAAGTAGCGGGTCTGCATGTTGTCCACGCCACGCTCCACGCGATAATCGAGGTACTCCCGCAGGTCCTTCATCTTGATGAGGTCCTGGTGATGCTGGTTCCAATGCGCACGCCGGATGTAATAGAAGCCCGACTTGAACTGCTGGTAGGGATCGCGCATGAACGTGATGTAGCGCTTGGGGCGATTCACCAAGTGCTCCACCGTCAAGGCACAATGCCCGCTGAGCAGGTCAAGGGAGTCGCGTTCCTGCTGCGACATGGCCTCGAACCCTTGGATGGAGGCCCGGCGTTCCCGCTCGGTGGAAGCCACCTTGAACTGCGTGGCACCCCGGTATTGCCGCCCGATAATACCGTGCATGGTGCTGCCTGCGGTCTTCGGCACGTGTTCATACACCAAGGTGAAGGGCTGGCCGGGCTTGCTCATGGCGGGCAAATGTAGCGGTACCCTGAAATGAACGGGATCTCAGGCAACCCTGCTAAGGACCCGCCGTTACCTTTGGCCGGACAGCTCATCGCAGTGCCGATCGCATTTCGATCCCTCTGTGGTGACGTTCTCCGCGCACAGCATGCGAGTGCTCCACATCACCAACTGGTACCCCAACGTCATCCAGCCGGGCGAGACCCCCTTCATCCGAAGGCACATTGAGGCGCTGGCCCCCCATTGCGAGAACGAGGTCTGGCATGTGGAGGTGCGCCAAGCCGGGGAAAGGCGCACCCTGAAGCACGGGCCCGCAGCGGACCGCACCTTCATCCGGATCAGCCCCCTGGAACGCTGGTACCTGATCGAATGGCTCAGCACCCTGATGGTGCTATGGATGTGGTGGACCCGCGACCGCTCAAAGCGCTATGACATTGTGAACTTCCACGTGGCCTATCCGCTGCTCACCCACCAGGGCCTGCTCCGCTTCTTCATCCGCAAACCCTTCGTGATCACCGAGCACTGGACCGCCTACCACTTCCAGTTCAACACCGCAGCCAAAGGGCTGGACCGTATCCGGCGGATCTTCCACAAGGGCACTCCCCTGATCTGCGTATCGAACACCCTGGCCGGTGACATCGCCGCCTTTGCCAAGTTGGACCGGCTTCCCGTGGCGATCATCGACAACGTGGTGGACAGCGCCATCTTCCATCCTGCCGAAGCCCCTGCACCCGTGCCGGGCCGCTTCTTCGGCATCGCCAGCTGGCGGGCCGTGAAACGATCGGACGTGATGATCAAGACGATCGCGATCCTCCGCAGACGCGGCCGCGATGCCGAACTGCGACTTGCAGGTGGCGGCAAAGGGCTGCAGGCCATGGAAAAGCTTATCGCCGAGCTGGGCCTTGAAGATCATGTGAAGCTGCTGGGGCAATTGGATGCGCAGCAGGTGGCCGACGAACTGCGCAACGCACACGCACTGATGCACTGCTCGGATTACGAGACCTACTCGGTGGTCTGTGCCGAATCCTTGTGCTGCGGCACCCCGGTGTTCGTGTCCGACCTGGAAGCCGTGAACGAGTACCTGGAGGCGGACATGGGGCGCGCGATCGTGCCCAGCGACCCTGAAGTGTGGGCCGATGAGGTGGAAGCGCATTGGCAGTGGACCCTGGATACCGACCGTCGCTCCATATCCGAGCGCATGACCCGCCGGGCCGATGCAGCATCCGTAGGCAAGCGCTACCACCAAGTGCTGCAACAGGTGGTCGCGAACAATGGGCGACTTCCCGTGGTGGACATCGCCGCCAATACACAGCCCGCAGCAAAGCTTTGACGCTCTGGTCACCCGGATCCTGAACAGTGAAGATGGAATTACGCGGCAAGCGCATCCTGCTCATCAGCCCGGAGCCTTGGGACGGTATCCACATGAGCAAGCACCACCTGGCCCAGGCGCTCGCGGATAAAGGCAACACCGTGGTCTTTCTGGACCCACCGCACATGGTGCGCAGTATGGAACTGGCGGACAGGGATGGGATAACCGTTGTGCGCTACCGGCATTGGCTCAAAGGCATCAACAGCTTTCCGAAGCGCCTGCACTTGTGGTACTACCAACTCTTGATCCAGCGCATAGCCGAGCGCAGCGGAGGGCCATTCGATATCCTCTGGTGCTTCGACACCAGCCGCATGCAGTGGTTCCCACAAGACATGGGCTACAAGTTGCTGCACCTCGCTGACTACAACATTCTGCACCAAGGAATGGGACTGGTGCGCACCGCGGACCGGGTGTTATGCACCGGCCAGGTGATCAAGGAGCACGTGGAGAAACTCACCGGCATACCTGTGGTGAACATCGGGCACGGACTGGACGAACGGTGGTGCATGGGAGCGGAAACGCTGCATATCCGAGAACAACAAGCCCCGTCAAGCGTGGTCTACGCCGGCCAATTGGCCATGCACTACCACGATTGGGAAGGCTGGCTGGATATCGCCACCGCCCATCCGGAATTGCACTTCAAGATCATCGGCCCCTATGATGGGCACCTGGCCGAGCCGGCGTTCCATCGCTTGCGCGAACTGCCGAACGTGCTTTTCACCGGGCCGATGAGCAAGGACGCACTGGTACCGGAACTGCGTGCGGCGGACATCCTCTTCTTCGGCTTCCGGTCCGCCGCGCTGGCCAAGGAAAGGGCCAATCCGCACAAGGTGCTCGAATATCTTTCAACCGGCAACGTTGTAGTTGGCTCCTACACCTTGGAATATCTCGGCCATCCGGAACTGCTGTGCATGGCCCCGCAAGGCGCCCCGCTGCTCCCCACCTTCAACGCTGCGCTGGAGCGCTATCAAGCACTGAACAGCCCGGAGGCACGTGCCCGGCGCATAGCGTTCGCCCAAGCCAGGACCTTGAACCGGCTGATCGAGCGGATCGAACAGCTGATCGCATGAACGCTGAAGCGCTCTTCCATCCACTGTGAAGCACTACGTTCGTGGCGATGAAGGTGCTGCTGATCGCGTTCGAGTTCCCACCCTGCAATTCGGGTGGATCGCATCGGCCGTTCAAGCAGGCCTTGGAATTGCAGCGCAGGGGGATCAAGCCCATCGTGCTCACACCCGACCCGGAGGCCTTTCCGGCTTCGCGCATCGACCGAAGCATGGAAGGCCCCGACCTGGATAGCCTCACCATCGTCCGATCCGGGATCAAGCCGCTTCCGGCTTGGAAAAAACTCTTTGCATCCAGCTTGTTCAACGGCATTGACACAGCGGTCGATCGTTGCATGGAGAGGATGCTTGTGGCGGTGGAATACATCCGCAGTGAACATCGGATCGATGCCGTGCTGTTGACCGCCCCTCCGTTCAGCATGGTGGAAGTGGGTTCGGCCGCAGCCCGAAAGCTCGGTGTACCCTTGATCCTTGACCTCCGTGACGCCTGGAGCCAATGGGGGGTGAGCCCCTACCCCAGCCGCCTGCACTATGGCCTGGTGCGCAGGAAGGAACGCCGAGCCCTTATGGAGGCGGATGCGATCATTGCCACATCGGAGCAGACCATCGCAGATCTACAGAAGCTCTACCCGGATATGCCACACGGCAAGTTCCACCTCGTCACCAACGCGTTCGAGGGACCGCTGCCTCAACTTCCGGACACCCTTCCGATCCGACCGGCCAGCGTTGACCGGCCATTGGTGATCGGATACTTGGGCAGCTTCTACTACCAGCCTCATCTGCGTGCAATGATGTTCACTCCTTGGTGGAAGAAGCGACCGCATCAATGGTTCCAGTTCGCACCGCGCCAGGAGGATTGGCTGTACCGCACTCCTTGGTATCTATTGCAGGCCTTGGCGGAGTTGCGCGAACAACGTCGAGCGGTGAAGGACCTCGTTCGCCTGATCATCGTTGGCGATCGGCCGCAATGGCTCAGCTCCATGATCGAGCGCCTTGGACTGCAGGACATGGTGGAACTGAAGCCACGCATGGAGCACGCTGCGGCACTCGCTTTCCAACAGGGATGCGATCTGCTGCTCAGCACTTCCTCCAAGGTGATCGGCGGGCGCGACTACAGCATCTCCGGCAAGACCTTCGAATACCTGCAGACCGGGAAGCCCATCCTTGCCTTCGTTTGTGAAGGTGCCCAGAAGGACCTGTTGGAACGCACCGGCATGGCGGTGATCTGCCCACCCGATGACCTGAATGGATCGGTGCGGACATTGGCCCGCTTGATCGATGGGGAATTGAGCCTGCGACCGGATAAAGCCGCGGTGGCCGACTACCACCTGAGTGCGACCGGGACGCGATTGGAAGCGGTGATACGCCAAGTGGTGTCGCAACGAACGAGCGCTTCAAGTACCCTTGCATAGTACAAGAGACCACGGCGCATAGAACTCACATGGCACCAAACGATCCCTCCACTGCGCGGTTGGTAAGCATCCTCATGCCAGCGTACAATGCCGAGCGGTATATCGAAGAAGCGATCCGTTCCGTGCTGGCGCAGACCTATACCGATTGGGAGTTGTTGATCGTGAACGATGGGAGTACCGATCGCACACCCGAGCTCATCGCCCAGTTCACCGACCCGCGGATCCGGGTGATCCACAAGACCAACGGCGGCATCGGCAGTGCGCGAAACACCGGATTGCGCCACGTGCGCGGCAGTTTCCTGTGTGGACTGGATGCGGATGATGTGATGCCCCCCGGCAGCCTGGCCGCACGCATGGCGGTTTTCGATGCGCATCCGGACACGGACATCGTGGATGGACAGGTGGTATTCACGGATGCCACCTTGAAGAAGACCTTGCGCCTGTACCACCCTTCCTTCGAAGGTGATCCCTTCCATGAGGTGGTACGGCTTACAGGCACCTGTTTCATGGGTTTCAGTTGGATGGTCCGATGGGGCCCACAGGAGACGACCACCTTCCGCGAGGACATCTCGCACGGCGAGGACCTGGTGTTCTACCTCCACTATTCGCCGGGCAAGCGCTACCGTTACACTTCCGAGCCGGTACTGACCTATCGCCGCACGGGCACATCCTCGATGTCAGACCTGGACGGGCTGGAGCGCTCCTACCGTAAAATGGAGCGCCTGCTCCGCGAGCAGGGGGTCGCCACCAAAGAGGAAATGAGCTACTTCCACTGGAGGCGCAAACGCATCATGGCCGGATCCTACTGGCACGCCAAACGTCCGTTCAGCGCTATACGGGCCTACTTGTTCTAAGCGTCACCCCTTTGTCCTCGAACGTTCCAAGAGCGTGCGGAGACCATGTTCCAATGCCGTTCCGGGCACAACACCCAGCTCGCCCGCGAGCCGTGTGCTGTCCAGCACGTTGGCCGTTACAGCACGTATGGGTACCGGGCGCGTGGCAATGCGGATACTGCTGCCCGTTATCCCTTCGATGAGTTCAATCAGGCCTTGCAGGCTTGTGCCGATCCCGGTGCCCACGTTGTATGCCCCGCTTAACCGCGGTTCCAACAACACTGCCTGCAGCACGTCCACCATGTCGTCTATGAATACGTAGTCCCGCACCAAGGTCAGTTCGTTCCACACCTCAAGCACCTCCCCGGCCATGGCCCGCTGCAACCAGTGCTCCACCACGCCCTGGGGCCGATCACCCACTGAGGTGTTGCCATAGACGTTGCCCGGTCGCAGGATCACGTGTCGATAGCCGTGCAGGGCGGCATGCAGCTGAAGCTGTTGCTCGAAGGCCAGTTTGGTGACGCCGTATTGCATGACCGGCGCCAGGGGATGTGCTTCGGTGATGGGCAGGAATTGCGCCTCTCCATACACGGTACCACCGGAGGAGAGGAAGACCACCGCCCGGACGCCCGCCGCTGCAGCCCGGTCCAGCAGTGCTAACCCGGCCTCCACGTTCTCCCGCACATCGCGCGCGGGGTCCGTGGCAGCTGTGCTGGGCATCGAAGACCAGGCCATGTGCAGCAACACATCCGCGTCGCGCAGCAGGCCGTCCAGCGCATCACCGCCCTGTGGCCACGGACCGCCGATCGTGAACATGGGATAGTCCCGGGCAAGGGCTTCCACACTGGCAGCGGATGAGCCCAGCACGCTGATATCAAGCCGGTCATTGGCAGGCAGGAACGCTCCCGGACCATCGTGCTGCTCGCCGGACAAACGCCGCAATAGCGCACGACCGATGAACCCGCTCCCACCTGTTATCACCACCTTCATTGCAGCACCCGTTGCAACAAGGTTACCATTCCTTGGGTATCCCGGTGCCGCATAGCAGCAGCCAGGCATCGTTCACGGACCTGCTCCGCATCCTCCGACCGATAGCAGGACAACGCACGAACGAATCCTTCCACATCTCCCAATGGAAGGTCATCGATCACAATTCCAACATCCTCCTGTTCAGCGATCCAATGGTCATCGGAAACACCTTTCGGAATGATGATGGGGAGACCGGCAGCCCAGTAATAGGCGGTCTTCACCGGCGTGCGAAAGGCTTGAGAGGGCGTGGGGGGCACGGCGATCACACCCAGGTCCGCAGCCGACAGCCAGGCAGGGAGTTCGGCGGGTGGCACCGGAGGGATGACAACCAAGCGATCCGCCAAGCGCCGTCTTTCGGGATGGGCATCGATCACCTTCACCCACTCCTGCTGGGTGATGATCAGGAAGCGGGTCCATGGAGCGGCGGCGGCCACCTGTTCCACGAACGCGAGATAGGCATCCACCCCATGGTATATGCCTCCGAACTTTCCGACATAGGCAATGACCTGATCGCTGCCAAAGCCATGAGCCTGCCGGATGCGTTCGCGGGCAGGCCCATCGAAGGCGGCTTGTCCAACCTCAATGGTGATGCCTTGCAACACCGGCTCCTGTTGGCGACCGGCGGCCATCACATGTTCGCGCACGGCCGTGGTGGGCACCACCAGTTCGTCGGCATGGCGCATTTGGAGCCGCTCCAGATATTGGGTCACGCGGTACTTCAAAGAATTCCCGCCCCATACGCCCATTTCGAGCATGTACAAGCTGTGCGGCTCGAAACAAACGGTAACGCATTTCCCGTAGCCCAAGCTCTTGAGCAATACCGCATACGAACCCGCGAAGGACAGGTACCCCAGCAAGGTACGCTTCGCGAAAGGCCGCAGGAAACGTCGTGCAAGTCGCAATACCCGGAAGGCGATGCGCACCTTCTGAAACCATTGCCGGCCTTCCACCCGATACGCAAGTGGGACCCAAGTGATGCGCAGATCTCGGAAGTGTTCCAGCTGTCGTTCAGGCAAGGCAGGAACTTCTCGTTCCTCCGTAAAAAGCAGCACCTGCCGATGCTTGTCCAAGGCTTGCAGCCGAAGCAGGTAGTCCAGCATCAAGGGGGCCACCAAAGCGTCCTCTATACCGTGTGAGCAGAGCACCACCAGGCCCGCCCCTTTCCTATCCGCCATGGTCATGACCTGGACCGTGATGAACGTGAGCCCCGACCACCGTCGCGGCGCACCAATTTGCCGTTCTTACCCATCATCAGGCCCTGCGCTGCGAGGATGGGACCGGAGCCAAGCTGATATTCATTCACATCGAACTGAAGTCCCCGGCGTTTGCGATCCAAGGCCTTTTCACGCAGGTAGCGCAGCACATAGAGCATGCTGATGAAGAAGGGGACAAGAGGGATCTTGAACCGCACCAGAGCTCCGAAGTTCGGTGTTGTGATACCCACCATGAAGGCGAACATCACGGCGAAAAGAAAACACAAAAGCAAGATCGGAATGGCCCCAACACTGCGGAACAAGAAGAAAGGGCCCACCTTGAGCACTGTGAAAAAGGCCAAAAGCAGTACCCAGAGATTTTCCGATCCGCTCAATGCCATCACCACACTTCGGGCCTCCCAGATGAACGGCCGGAAGAGTCCCGCAGTTGTGGCGACCGGGAACTTGGTGAGCAATCCCGTCCACGTGCCATCGAACTCACCAACGTCGAAGTAGTTTGCACCGTATTGCTCAGATCGCTTCATATCGTTCTGGGTCACCTCTATGGTGTGAATGGCTTTGTCCAACGAGAACTTATCCAGCTTGTCCTCCAATTGCTGAAGAACCACCACCGTGCCCACCACCAGTGTAATGAACATGGCAGGCAATAGCACGAACTTGACCAAGGTGCTCTTCACCCGAACTACCGGGAAGTACAGCAACCAGACCAAGGTGAGCGGGAAGAGCACCATGAAGATGTAGGGCTTGATGGTGATGATGGCCAAGCCCGATACCAGCAAGGCGATCCCGTTCGGTATGCGCGAACGTTTCTTGTAGAACAGCTCATCGGCCGCGCTTACCCACAAGCACACAAAAGCCAAGGTGAACGTATCCTTGAGAATGGCAGAGCCCCAGAATATCAATGAAGGCATGAACAGGAACGCGATGGCGAACTTGCCCTGCAACTCAGGGAAATAGCTAACGAAGGTGCGGAACGCCTTCCAGACACCGATGTAGGAAAGGCTGGCCAACACCACGGTGCATACCAGGTAACTGTCAAAGGTGAACAAGGCGAGCACGCTGATCACCCGCACCACCATGTAGGTTCGGCTATCAAAATACATGTAGCCGAACGGCCACCCGGTCTCAGGCGTAAAGAAGCGCCTATTCTCCACGTTATTATCCCCGAACAACACGGTGAGGTAGTCCAAGAAATCGATCTTGGCCAACTTGCTCATGGACACCGCCGAGTAGAAATAGGAAATGGTGTCGCCACCCTTGTAGTAGTAGAAGTAAATGAGGCTGAAGGCCACGCCGCCCAAGATCTTTGCATACAGGCCCCAGAGGAAGTAGGCGTACTCCGGGTGCTGTTTGATCTCGACGTTCTTCTGCCGGGCGAAGTAGAGGTACAGGAAGAACAAATAGCCAAGTGCCATCAAATACTCCCAATAGGAGATGTCGACATAACCTTGGTACTGGACGTAGAACATGGGCGCGACCAAAGGTCGTTGTTATCACTTCACATCGTTGACGGTGTCATCACCTTCAGGATGCCTTCATCGGCGCGTATCGGTCCACAGCTATTTTAGCGGCCATGCCCAAGCCTTCACCCCGGCCTTGTCCGGCCTGCGGTTCTGCGGAACAACGCCCGATCCCGGAAATGTCCGCGAACCACTTGGTGCGTTGCAAGGCGTGTTGCATGGTGCATACGGCCATGGAGCCCACAGAGGGGGAACTGGCGCAGTACTATGCGAACTATCCAGCGGTGACCGAGCTTTCGCCTGTGACCGCCAAGCGCTACAACGAGCTGCTTGACCGTTTCGAGCCCTATCGGAAGACCGGCCGCTTGATCGATGTGGGTTGCGGGTCCGGGCTCTTCCTGCGCGTGGCCGCCCAACGGGGCTGGGAAGTGCATGGCACCGAGTATGGTGAACGGCCCATTGCGGCCTGCAAAGCCCACGGCATCAAGATCCTGGAGGGTGCCCTTGACCCCGCGAACTACCCCCCGGGCCATTTCGATGTGGTTTGCTCCTTTGAAGTGCTCGAACACCTGGTCGACCCATCAAGTGAGCTGAACCGGATGGCGATCATCCTGCGGCCTGGCGGAATGCTCTATGCCACCACCCCCAACTTCAATTGCCTTGCAAGGCGCATGGCCCCGTCCCAATGGAACGTGGCCAACTATCCTGAACACCTCACCTACTTCACTCCCAGAACTTTCAAGGGAATGATCACCAAGGCCGGTTTCCGGAACAAATGGCTCATGACCACGGGCTTCAGCGTGTACCGGTGGCGCACAGGCAAGGGTGGCGAAGGGAACAAGGCCCAGGCGAAGGCCACCCAGGAGAACCTCCGCCAAGCGCTGGAGAGCAAATGGCACCTGCGTTTGGCCAAGAACGCCGCGAACTTCATCTTCGACCTGCTCGGTATGGGCGACAGCATGAAGGGCGGCTTCGAGCGGATCGGGAGCGCCCCGGCCAAGTGACGATCAACCTTCGTGGTGATAGGGACTGCCCTGCAGGATGCTGACGGCCCGGTACAGTTGCTCCGCGAAGAGCACACGGACCAATTGGTGCGGAAAGGTCATGGCGGAAAGTGACAAGAGCAGGTCCGCACGCTGGCGCACGGCGTCCGTAAGGCCATAGGCGCCGCCGATCACGAAGGCCACCTGTCGTACACCACCGTCCCGCCATCTCCCTAAATGTTCCGCGAACTTCTTGCTTTCCAGATGCTTGCCACGCTCATCGAGCACCACCAAACGCTCCCCTGGCTTGATGGCTTGAAGGATGCGCTCCCCTTCTGCACGTTGCTGGTGGGCGGGGTCTCCACGGCCGGCTTCAGGAAGCACCAGAACCTCCACCTGAAGGCTGCGCTCCAGCCGGTTCAGGTAGTGGGCCAAGCCGTCGGCAACAAAACCACGCTCCGTGCGCCCCACCAGTATCAACCGCACCTTTATCACCTTTGCCTACTGTTGAAAGATTTTCGACCGAACGTGTCGGGCCGTGGCCCGGTATTTGCCAAATTTCGGAACAAATGACGAGCACCATGAACCGAACGGCATTGCTCCTCGCCGTCCTCCTATCCTCCTTCGGGCTCTTTGCCCAGGATGTGGTGAAGGACAAAGTGGTGCTGGCCATGAAGACCGGCAACTCCAAGGAGTTGGCTTCGTACTTCATCCCCAACATCGATCTTACGGTGAAGGAGAGCTCGGATGTGTACTCCAAAGCACAGGCCGAGCAGATCCTTCGCAAGTTCTTCAACGAGAACCCGCCGGTGGACATGGTCATCGAACACAGCGGCGTAAGCAAGTTCGGCGACCAGTATTTCATTGGCATCCTGCGCACCCGCAATGCCTATTTCCGGGTCACCTTCTTCCTGAAGAAGACCGAGGCGGAACATCAGGTGAAACAGCTTCGCATAGAGGCCAGCAAGAACGACCTCTAAGGTGCTTCCCGAAGGCAGTGAGGAACTGATCGTTCGCGGCCTGACCGAGGACATCGGGGAGGGCGACCACACCACCCTCTCCACCATACCAGCCGATGCGCGCGGAGCGGCTCGTTTGCTGGTGAAACAGAACGGTGTGTTGGCCGGCGTGGAACTGGCACAAGCAATAGCCGCCAAGGTGGACCCCGGGCTGGTGATGCGCGTGTACATGGAGGATGGGGCCGCCGTTCAGGTGAACGATGTGGCTTTCACTTTGATGGGCAGCTCGCGCAGCATTCTGATCGCCGAACGCCTGTTGCTGAACTTCATGCAACGCCTGAGCGGCATTGCCACCCAGACCCGCCGTTACGTGCAGGCGGTGGAGGGCACCGGATGCAGGGTGCTCGATACGCGCAAAACCACGCCCGGGCTGCGCGCGCTGGAGAAGTGGGCCGTGCGCATAGGCGGTGGGCACAACCACCGCATGGGCCTGTATGACATGGTGATGATCAAGGATAACCATGTGGACATGGCCGGTGGCATCGCGCAGGCCATAGCAGCAGCCAACAAGTACCTGCACGAGCAGGGGCTTCAGCTGCCCATCGAAGTGGAAACCCGCAGCATTGACGAGGTGCGGCAGGTGCTTGCCGCAGGGCAGGTGCAACGCATCATGCTGGACAACTTCCAACCGCCCGATCTGAAAGAGGCCGTGAAGCTGATCGACAAGCGCTTTGAGACCGAGGCTTCCGGCGGGATAGTACTGGAGAACGTGCGCAGCTATGCCGAGACCGGTGTGGACTTCGTATCCATCGGCGCGCTTACGCACAGCGTGCCCAGCCTTGACCTCAGCCTGAAATCGATCTGAGCTGCGCGCTTCGCCAGCCGCGCGATCCGCCATCTTTGCGTCATGTCATTGGCGTTGAAGCTGAAAAAGAAGGTCCTCTACTCCAGAGCCTTCAGGCAGTTGGTCGGCTGGGCCAAACTCATCGTACCGCCCGGCTTCGAGGGCTTCAGCGTTTACGAGATCTCCCGCTTCTTCTTCAATGCGATCTTCGCCGGACAGATAACAACGCGCGCTGCGGCCATCGCATTCAAGCTCTTCGTGGCCTTCTTTCCGGCCATCATCGTGCTGCTCACCCTCATCCCTTATGTACCCATCCCCGATTTTCAGGCACGCCTGCTCGAAACCTTCGAGGAGATGATGCCGCTGGAAGTGTTCCGCTTCATTGAGGGACAATTGCATGACCTGGTGGTGAAGAAGCACGGTACCCTGCTTTCCGTAAGCTTCCTGGTGGGGCTCTACCTGGCCAGCAACAGCATTGATGCCATCCTGCACGGATTCAGCGGAAGCACCAACCTCACCTTCTGGCACAGTGCCTTGAAACAACGCCTCCTGAGCCTCGCACTGCTGCTTGGCCTGACATTGCTCGCTGTGCTGGCCGTGCCCCTGTTGGCCTTCAGTGGCATGGTCGTCAACAAGCTCACTGCCATTGATTTCTTCGCCAGCCAACTGGAGGTCTTCACTTTCATCGCAGCCAAATGGGTGATCACCATACTCCTGGTGATCACGGCCGTTTCCCTGCTCTACTATGTAGGCGACCCCTCCACAAAGCGCTTCCGGCTTTTCACCCCCGGGGCCTTGCTCACCGTTCTGCTCATCCTGCTGGTCTCGCAAGTGCTTGCATTCATCTTCAGCAACATCACCGATTACAACGCCCTCTACGGTTCCATCGGGGCCATACTCGCCGTGCAGCTGTGGATCTACGTGAACATGGTGGTGCTGCTGGTCGGCTACGAGCTCAACATCAGCATCGCCAGGGCACGCGTGAAACGCAGCGAGCGATTGCAGGTCCTTTCATCCATCATACAAGAGTGACTTCAACGCTCCGGACCTAGCCGCCCCCCACTTATTCTCGTAGCGAGTCACGAAGACCTCTCTTTGTTCGATCGGTCATCAGGACGATCAATAATCCCTCGTGATCGGCTGCAGCCAATAGCGACCAGCATCGTAGGCACCACTTGCAATGCTCTCAGGATCCGCCAGGACAATGAACGGAGTGCGGTAGGAGAAAGGCCCCCGTGTAAAAGGATTAACCATACTTCCACAGCGCTTCAATGCGAGTCTCACTTTCGGATCCCCGGACAAGAAGGTATGAACTGAACGAGTACTGCGCTGCCGGAACAAGTAACCTACAACTGCATGAACACAAATGTCAATGTTCGCATCATCCAGACTATCCAACCAAAGAATGAAGGCCCGCCCATCCGCTTCTATTCTGTAAACACACATACCTATTCCAGCACCGTTGACCACTACCAGCAAGTGTTTGTAAGCGATCATTGGGTGCCCAAATGTCCGCCAAAGTAGAACCTCCTTATCGACCACCTTGGCAATCGGCCTGACTTGCGCCCTATGGATCATAAAATAAGCATCCAATAAAGGATCTGCAGCATCGACGGAACAGACCTCCACATCCACTTTCTCGCGAAGCGTATTGGACACCCTGAAGGCCCAAGGATAGATGAAGATATAACTCATCTCAACCAAGCATTGCCAGCCCAATTTCTGAGTAAATCCATTAATTGATGTTGGACCCGGATATCCGATCAAATGAAGCTTTCCAGTCGTTTCCTGAATATGTGCACAAGTCGCTCTTGCCAAGCGCGGAAAAAGACCCTTACCCCTATGCTCAGGATGGGTCATTGTGTCCATGGACTGATGAATAAAGGCTGGCTCCCCATCGACCGTGTATCGCTCTGGCAGAACGCCATAGAATGCGGCAATGCGTCCCTCCTTCCTTGCCACAAAAGAGATCACCGGACCAGCCGGTCCTTCCAAATACTTCCACCTGAAATAATCCTCGCCGACATCCCTACCAAAGCTACGGGCGTAGATTTCCCTCAACTCGCTGATGTCGCGGTAATCGTATTGCACTATTTCGTAGTCCGCCATGGTTCACAGATCATGTTGACGCAGTAACGCCCGATTAAGATAGAACAGTAATCGCTGCGAAGAGTCGTTCACAAGACCAATTCTTGGGATCAGTCTCACCCCATTGACATCCGGAGCACCCACGAACAGATTGGGATTAGTGGTGTACACATTACAATAATCACATTCACCCAGAATCCGCAAAGTATCACCATTGAAGTGCTCCTTCTTACCAAAAGGTAGAGCGAAATGCTTCGAGTAATCCCCTGTTAGAGCTTTTATCAAACTCTTCCCTTTCGCGACCTGATCAGAAGTGACCTCTGACGAAGAGCCCCCCAGGACATAGTGGTCCCAGCTATGATCACCTATGGTCACTCCCTCCTTGACTAGTTGTTCCAATTCTCCATATGACATGAACATCCCCGGAGGTGGCCTAACGGAACGATAGGCGCATCGGAATGTTTCTGAGAACACGCCTTTCTCCATTATGGCGCCAATGACATCCTCCGCACTTTCCTGTGAAGGATCATCATCCACTCCCACCGCGGCACGCAAGGATGCCAAATACTGCTGATCCTGTGCATGAGCCAGTAGATCAACCATCCAGTTGTGCCCTTCCTCGACCGCAGCACCATTGATGAAGACAGCATATGGTAGCCCCATGGACCGAAGAACAGGTCTGGCCACCTTGAAAACACTCATGAATCCATCATCGAAGGTGATGGCCAATTTGTTCCTTCCTTTCCCTTCACCATTCACAATTTCATCCAAAGACACAACCTCAAAAAGCCCCCGGATCAATTCCATGTGATGTCTGAAATTATCGAGGGCAGTGGTATAAACTGGCGAATCCAATGGACCTATTCCATCGGATATATGATGATAACACAGGATCACTTTGCGTCCTTTGGACAAGCCGATCGGATACCGACCAGATAGCGCCCGCTTCAGTATTCCCTTTGCTCCATACATGTTGGCAACAGTTCATGTAAAACTAGCTGATCCTGCTCGACCTTGGAATTCTTTGAACCTCTTCGCCAAACTCCCCCACTTGTAGGTATTTTGGCTGCGATGCGTGACCACATGACCTCGCTCTTGGTTTGCCTCTTAGGTCTTACCAGTTCATACGCGCAACCTTTCGATGACACCCGCCCACCCAACACTTTCCGCAACACGGACAACCCCGAATACTGGCGGAACCGGCCACCCTATCCGGGCTACTGGCAGCAGGATGTCCACTACCTCATCAAGGCCCGCGTGGACGATGAAGAGGACCTGATCCAGGGCGACCTAACCCTACACTACCACAACAATTCGCCCGATACGCTCCGGTACGTGTTCTTCCACTTGTACCAAGAGGCCTATGTGCCCGGCTCGTACATGCAGCGCCAAGCCTATGATCAGGGCTGGGATCCCCTGCGGAACGTGGGCGACAACTACGCCGGAACACGGATCAACACGCTCACCTGCGATGGCAACCCGCTACGCACCGAAAAGGACAACACCATCCTGAAGGTATGGCTGGAACGTCCCCTGGTGCCCGGGGAGCAGCTCACGTTCCGGATCGACTTCACCACCCATTGGGCCAACGGACTGTGGCGGCGCATGAAGCTCTTCAACGCCTGGGGTAGCAAGCACTACGATGGTGTGCACTGGTACCCACGCATCGCTGTGTACGACCGCAAGTTCGGCTGGGACACCCAGCAACACCTGGGCAATGAGTTCTACGGTGACTTCGGCACCTTCGATGTGGAACTCGACTTCCCGCACCATTACATCGTGGATGCCACCGGCGTGCTCCAGAACGAACAGGAGGTACTTCCCGCGGACCTCCGCGCTCGGCTCGACGTTGCGAACTTCAAGGACAAGCCCTGGAACGAGAAGCCCTCGGTGATCATCGCTCCGGAGCCCGGCAAGCGTAAGGTCTGGAAGTACCACAGCGAGAACACCCACGATTTCGCATTCACGGCCGACCCCACCTACCGCATTGGCGAGGCCACCTGGAACGGCGTGCGTTGCATCGCCCTCGCTCAGGAGCCGCATGCCAGCGGTTGGCAGAATGCAGCCGCTTACACCGCCAGCATCATCGAGGTGTTCAGCACCGACTTCGGCATGTACGCCTATCCCAAGATGATCGTGGCCGATGCCCGCGATGGCATGGAGTACCCCATGCTGACGCTGGACGGTGGTCGCGACCCCGACTACCGCGGATTGCTGGTGCACGAGGTGGGCCACAACTGGTTCTACGGCATGCTGGGCAGCAACGAGACCTACCGCGCGTTCCTGGACGAGGGATTCACCCAATTCCTGACGGCGTGGGGTCTGGAGCGGATCGATGGTGATACGGTGGTGGTGGAGCCTTCGCGCAGCGCCTATGTGCAGCGCTACCGCCAAGCCCAACTGGCGCGCGAAAGCGAAGTGTACCAAGGATACATGCGGGACGCCGTGCGCAATGAACTGCCGCCGCTGAACGTGCACAGCGATGAGTTCGGGCATGTGGAAGGCTTGGGTGGTGGCTACGGCCATGTATACTACAAGACCGCTGTCATGCTCTACAACCTGCAGTACGTGCTGGGCGACTCGCTCTTCCTCTCCGCCATGCGACATTATGTGGCGCAGTGGCGCATGTGCCACCCGTATCCGGAGGATATGCGGCAGAGCTTCATGGACCACACGAAGGTGGACCTCAACTGGTTCTTCGACCAATGGTTGGAAACGGACAAACGCATCGACTACGCCGTGCGCGGCGTTACCCGCCGGAACAAGGACAGCGCCCAGCGCATCACCTTGGTGCGCAAGGGCAGCATGCATATGCCGATCGACCTCCGCGTTACCGCCAAGGACGGCAGCCTGTACGACTTCCACATCCCGAACACTTGGTTCGAGAAGCGTACTGAGGCCACCGTGAAACCGCGCTGGATCGGCGGTGGTGACCTTCAGAAGCGCTACACTTTGTTCGTGGACGTGCCCAGCGGCATCGAGCAGGTGAGCATCGACCCCAGCGACCGGCTGGCGGACCACTACAAGCTGAACGACCACCTGAGCGTACCGGTGACCGTGAGCTTCGACCACCACATCCGCAATGCGCCCGATCGCAAAGCCTACGAGGTGTTCGTACGGCCGGATCTCTGGTGGAACGGATACGATGGCGCCAAAGTGGGTGTGCACCTGAACAGCGGTTACATGCGCCACAAGCACAAGGTGCACTTCAGCGCCTGGTTGAACAGCGGCCTCGGCCAACATCTTCCTCCCGACAATCCAGCATTGCAGGTGGACTCCATTCCGGGCAACACGGATACCGGTTTCGACCCCATCTCCTTCAACTTCCGCTACGAGAACGGCACCGAGAAGCTGCTGAAAGGTTCGGCCATGTTCGTGCACGCCCGCATGCTGGACGGCCTGCAACGCTACGGCGCCGGCTGGAAGTGGTTGCTGCCCAACGGACGCACCGAAGCACAGGCGGAGTTGCTCTACTTCATCCGCCAGGACAGTGCCTCGCTCACTTACCTGCTCTATCCGGAGCAATGGGAGCTGGACCGCTGGAACGGCGCACTTGACCTCTCACTGCGCCACCGCTACGACCATGCGCGCGGCGATGGCGACCTGAAATTGGAGCTGCGGAACGGTGCCGTGGGTGCTGCAGCAGGCTATGCCCAGGTGCGCCTCACCGCCGTGAACGTGAACGAGCTTGGCCCCCTGCAACTGCGCACACGCGGCTTCGGTCAGTTCGGTACGGGCGCTACACCGCGCGAGAGTGCCCTTTACCTCGCAGGCGCTTCGCCCGAGGAGATGATGGAGAACAAGTACGTGCGCAGCATCGGTTTCGTGCCTTACGATTGGTTGGGCTATGGCGCTGACGTGAACCACTTCCACCACGGCGGTGGCTTGGGCCTCCGCGGCTATGCCGGCTACCTGGCACCCGAGGAACTGGAGAACGGCGAACTGGTGTTCACCCACTTCGGGAACACGGGTCTTGCCGCCAGCGGTGAACTGGACCTGGATGGCCTGGTGAACTGGCGCCCCGGGAAACTGGCCCGATACCTGCACCTGGACGTGTACCTCTTCGGGGATGTGGGCATGATGGGATACAGGACCACCAACGCTGATGGAACGCAACTGCGCATGGCACAACCACGTGCGGATGCTGGCGCCGGGCTGGCCTTCACCGTGAAACGCTTCGGCCCGCTCAGCGACATCAAACCCTTCACCATCCGCTTCGACATGCCCTTGCTACTTTCAGCCCTGCCCGCCAGCGAAACCGAGCACTTCGGGTTCCGCTATGTGGTGGGCATCGGCCGTAGCTTCTGATCCATATGACCATGCGCAACCTCTTCACCCTTGCCCTGCTCCTGCTGATCGGCATCAGCGCCCATGCCCAATCCGTTACCGGCCGATGGACGACCATTGACGATAACACGGGCAAGCCACGATCCGTGGTGGAACTCACCGAAAAGAACGGCAAGCTCAGCGGCAGGATCGTGGAACTCTACGAGGTGGAGAAGCGCGACAAGCTCTGCGACAAATGCCCAGGCGACCGCCACAACCAGCGCGTGGTGGGGCTGGAGATCGTGCGGGACATGGTGAAGAGCGGTAAGGAATGGACCAAGGGCACCATCCTGGACCCTGAGACCGGCAAGGTGTACGATTGCAAGATCTGGCTGGAAGGTGGCGAACTGAAAGTGCGTGGCTATGTCGCGTTCTTCTTCAGGACACAGACCTGGGTGAAGGAGAGCAAATAGGATCAGCGCAGCACCGTTACGTGCCCCACCTTGGTGGTGGTGCCACGGCCGCCGCAGGAAGCGCGATGGCTGAGCACGTATACGTAGGTGCCATCCGGAACATCGCGGCCATTGTATCGACCATCCCAGCCCATGAGCGGATCGGTGCTGCTGTGCAAGAGCTCGCCCCAGCGGTTGTAGATCTCCAATAGGAAGCCGTCACTATCGGCACCCACCACCAGGAAGCGGTCGTTCACACCATCGCCTTGCGGGGTGAACACGTTGGGCACATAGCTGACCCCATCGGCACCGGGATCGGAGAAGACCAGCAAGGCTCCTGCGTGAGGACAGCCCAAGAGATCCACTGCGGTGTAGGTGTATTCGCCCTCGGGCAATGCGATATCCGCACTGCTGGAACCCGTGTTCCACAGGATGGCACCGAACACATCAGACCATTCGATGCTTGCGGTCTCACCAGGGCACACCAGCATGTCCTCCGGTACTTGCAGTGCAGAGGCGTAGGTGATCCGCACTGTATCCGAAACACTGCCGCACGCGTTGCTCATGTTAGCCCAATAGGTGCCGCTCTCCACCACTACTAGGAAGGCACCTTGGGAACCATCCTGCCAAACGATGGGGTCATTGCTGTTGGAAGATGCTTGCACGATGAACGCATCCGCAGTACACAGTACCGTGTCGCCGGGCAACGAGAGCATGGGCATGAAGGCCAGGCCGATGGTGATACTCGCTTGTGAAGTGCAGCCATCCACCACCACTTCCACGGAATAGACGCCCGGACCGGTGGCCTGGTAAGTGCTTGCCATGGTCCCGTCCTGCCAGGTGGAGGCCGACGCGGGATGGCCTGAAACGAGCAACAGATCGACCACTTCGCATACGACCGTATCGGGGCCCAAGGAGACCAGCGGCAATGGGACCACTTCCACATCCACGCTGTCAACACCCAAGCATCCCACTGCTCCCACTTGCACCCAATAGGTACCCGAGATCACCGGTGTATAGGTCTCTTCGGAAGAGCCATCCTGCCAAGTGTGCGGCAGACCGACCAAGCCTGTGCCCAGCGTCACTGCATCACCAGCGCAAAATGTCAGATCAGGGCCCAGGTCAACGATCGGTGGGTCGATGAAGGTGACGGAGATGGTGTCGCTTGCGATGCAGCCTTGGTCGTCAAGTGTTACCCAATAAAGCCCTGTTGAACTCACCACGAATTGCGCGTCCGTGCTACCATCCTGCCACTCTATCGAGCCGGAGGTCGATCCAAGATCCAACAAAAGCGTGGAGCCCGAACAGAGTACAGTGTCCGCACCCAACTCGACCTCGGGAATTGCCACAACCAACACCTCTACACTGTCCGTGGCTGAACATCCCACTGCTCCCACTTGCACCCAATAGGTACCCGACAACACCGGTGTATAAGTCTCTTCGGAAGAGCCATCCTGCCAGGTGTGGGGAAGACCGACCAAGCCTGTTCCCAGCGTCACTGCATCACCCGCGCAAAATGTCAGACCAGGGCCCAGGTCAACGACCGGTGGGTCGATGAAGGTGACGGAGATGGTGTCGCTTGCTGTGCAGCCTTGGTCGTCAAGTGTTACCCAGTAAAGCCCTGTTGAACTCACCACGAATTGAGCGTCCATGATACCATCCTGCCACTCTATCAAGCCGGTGGTTGCTCCTATGTCCAACAAAAGCGTGGAGCCCGAACAGAGTACAGTGTCCGCACCCAACTCGACCTCGGGAGTTGCCAGAACCATGACCTCCACACTGTCCGTGGCTGTACATCCCACTGCTCCCACTTGCACCCAATAGGTACCCGATAACACCGGTGCGTAGGTCTCTTCGGAAGAGCCGTCCTGCCAGGTGTGCGGCAGACCGACCAAGCCTGTGCCCAACGTCACTGCATCACCAGCGCAAAACGTCAGATCAGGCCCCAGGTCAACGACCGGTGGGTCGATGAAGGTGACGGAGATGGTGTCGCTTGCGGTGCAGCCTTGGTCGTCGATCTGGACCCAATAAGTTCCTGTGTTGACAACCTCCAAGACCCCGTAGGTCGACCCATCCTGCCAAACGATGGAATCGAAAGAACCATCGATCTCCAGCAACAAAATGCCCCCCTGACATAGGGTCGTATCAGGCCCCAAAAGCACATTCACACCACCAACGACCACGGAAGCTGTACCAAACCCGCAGGATGTTGCGACCTCTACGGAATATGTTCCTGGCCCGCTCACTTCGTACATCGTTGTACTTGACCCATCCTGCCAGAGCACACTGGTGGCACATGGAACATCCACATTCAACAGGAACGGATAGTTCGGGCATGTGATGACTGGTGGCCCCAATTGAATGTCGATATCCTCCACCGGAATAGCAGCAGGCTCTCCCCCATGCGCAATGTTGGGAAGCCCTATGTCCGATGATGTTCCTGGGAGCAAGGCCAAACCCGCAACTTGATGATCGCACCCCACTCCAAGTACATCAGGTTGTGCGATCACATCGACGAATGATTGGGTCTGTCGAGCGAGGTAGATACGACCGTCCGGACCAAGCTGCAGCATTCCGTACACATAGTTCCCGGGCATTGAACTCAACAGCAACGCTGACATTGACACCAGATCCACCTGGTACAGGCGACTTGTCCCCCAGAAGGTGGACAGGTAAAGAAGAGCATCGTTTGGAGAGAACTGTATGCCATAAATGCCACCTGGTAGTCCCAATGCGGATACCATATTCACCGGATCGCTGACCACACCTGTTGCTCGATCGAAGTTGAACATCTCACATAGATTGCAGAATGAGTTGGCCACCACGATCCTGTTCCCGTCCATCGACGAGCGCATTGGGCCGATCTCACATCCATTCCCATGAACGCTCCCTACCGTGGACGTAACAGGAACAGGGGAAAGTCCAGAAGCCGATAGGTGCCAAGCCAGGAACGACGCACTACCACGTCCATGGCCAACCACCCAATAGTCGGTACCGTTGGAATGCCGGATCGCGGTAAGTTTCTCGGTCATGTTCCCATTTAGAAGAATGCTTTGCTGCCCAGACACAACATCTCCCAAACCTCCGTCCAAACACATGTCCACCACTGAATACCTTAATGGCCCCGGGGCGAAGTGATCCGATGTGACAAAAACATAGTACGTACCACAAGTGCCGGGCATCTTCACGGCCAAAGCCGCCTGTGTGGAAGATGCTCCTCCCCCCAATCCTACCCCATTCGGCATAGGGTCGTTCAAGCGGTTCCAAATGGTCTCTCCGTTCGTATAGAACAGGATGTTGCCGGCCATGTCGGAAATGCATGCTGTTCCCTCCAAGGCAACAAGCGGACTGGATACGGCCACCGGTGCCGCTCCGGAAAAGTCGATGCCAGCATTATGCCCGAAATACCAGACATCATTGATCTGTGCTTGTGCACCGATGCTGAACAGCATCGCAACAAGTACAATGAGCACTGATCGACCTGTGTATGTACAGATGCGCATTTCTTCCTCAGGTCGACCCTTCGTGGTTAAAACTACCCAGTTCCCCTGAATATGGGTCGACATCATCCATTCAATTTCAGTTCTCAAGGTGCAACTTGAACTTTGTACTTCGAAGCGCCGACAATGGCCCGCCCCATCCACCCACTGATATCATGATCTCTGACTTTGGCGATCCGCGCAGATATCTTGCGCTCCGAAGCTGATGGACAAGGAATCTCACCTACCGCATTCCATGCACGACGCTCCCTCCTACCAAGGCGAGCGTTCCGACATCCTGAAGCACATCCGCACCTGTGAACGTGTGCTGGATGTCGGCTGCAACAACGGTGCTGTTGCCCGGGCCATAAAAAGGGATCATCGGAACGCCCGTGTATGGGGGCTGGAGATCAACCCGGATGCGCTCGCCAAAGCGCTACCCGACCTGGAACAAGGTTGGTGCATCGACCTGGACCGCACCGATGAATTGGAAGCAGCGTTGCAAGGGCTGGTGTTCGACCACATCATCGCAGGTGACGTGCTGGAGCACACAGTGCAATTCCAACACATCACAGGCATCCTCTACAAGCATTTGGCACCGGGGGGTAGGATGATCGTGTCGGTACCCAACTATGGGCACTGGCATACCCTGTGGGTGTTCCTGACACGCAAGTGGCAGCGCAATGAACGCGGCATCTTCGACAAGACCCACCGAACGGTGATCATGTGGCGCAACCTACCTGAGTTCATCGCCGAATGCCCCAGCGCGGAACTCAAGCTACTGAAGCGCAACTTCCGCTTCTTCGAGACGAACCGCTGGTGGAAATTGAACATGCTGATCACCTATGGCCTGTTCCCGCTGCTGATCATCCCCTACGTGAACGACTTCGTCACCATGGGCTACATCTTCTCGATCCGCAAACCGGACAACGCGGTATGAGCATCTCCGTGGTGATGGCCGTCCACAACGGCATGCGCTACCTGCCCGAGCAATTGGAAAGCGTGCTGCAAGGTGACCGCCTACCGGATGAACTGGTCGTGGTCGACGATGCTTCAACCGACGACAGTGCTGCATTCATCGCCGAACGCATGAAGCCGAATCCTGCGGTGCGCCTGAAAATGTTGAGGAACGAATGCAACCAAGGACCCACGCGGAGTTTCGTACAGGCGATCCTCGCCAGTTCCGGAAGCATCGTGATGCCCTGTGACCAGGACGACCGTTGGATGCCTCATAAGATCGCCCGCATGGCGGCTTGCTTCGATGAACGACCGGACCTGCTGTTGGCCTATTCCGATGGGCTACTGACCGATGCCGATCTGGTGCCCGATGGACGCACCATATACGGCACACGCAAACACGCCCACCTGGACCAAGGCATGGACCGCCCCCCTTTGGAAGTGGCCTCCAACCCGGATGTAAAAGGCTGCACCATGGCCTTGAACGGCGACTTCGTACGTGAGCTTTTACAGCGGACAGACCCGGGCTTCAGCACCTATTGGGGACATGACCATTGGGCCGCCTTGTTCGCTTGGGGAAGGGGGCCGGTGGTCGCCATCGCGGAACCGCTGCTTTGGCATCGCTTCCACAGCGCGAACGCGTCACGCGCAGAGCGCTTTTCATTGCTGCGTCCCGGCCAAGTGGCACGATACCTCAAGGCTGCCAAAGGGCAGGCTGCAGACCACTATGCCGAGCGCTATTGCATCGCATTGGATCAAGCACTGTCCATGGGAACCGACTTCCGCAAGGATCTGCTCGATGCCTTGCGCACGATGCTCCA
The DNA here is from genome assembly GCA_019638115.1 of Flavobacteriales bacterium. GTDB lineage: Bacteria > Bacteroidota > Bacteroidia > Flavobacteriales_F > PHOS-HE28 > PHOS-HE28. The sequence goes on from JAHBUK010000001.1 coordinate 166,008, forward strand.
CTACTCCGAACGACGCAGGGACCTTCACCGCCTCTCCATCCTCCAACGCGTTCCGGCAGCATGGCGCCTGCATCGGGAAGGTCTGTACCGCAAGCACTACAATGGCGTTGCCACGCTGGTCCGGGACGTCATCCTTTGACCACTGATCAGGCTTTGTTGCGGAAGCGAGCGACCAACAACTCCAACTCCCCCATCACTCCCAGCAGATACGCCACAGGCACGAACACCACGGCGATCAACCCGCTCCGGAGCACGATGTTGAGCAAGGGCCGATCGCTGAGCGGCAACCAGCTGAACACGGCGGCCAGCGCGGCCACCAATAGCAGCACTTTGGCCGTGCCCCAGGCGAAGGGCCATAGGCCATAACGCTGCTGCAGGTAGATGGTGCGGAAGGTGTTCACCAGCACCAGGGAGAGGAGGGTGGCATAGGCCGCACCGATGATGCCCATGGAGCGGATCAGGAAGAAGTTGGCCACCGCGTTCACTGCCAGCATGCCGAAGCTGGACCAGGCATCCAAGCGGTAAGAGCGCGACATGGAAAGGATGCCCATGTTGAGGCCGACCATGCCGTTGAGCAGGTAGGCCAGCCCGATCACCCAGGCCACCTTCGCGCCGCCGGCGTATTCCTCGGGCAGCACGGTGAAGAGGTCGTCGATGCTCATCCACATCAGCAGGAAGAGGAAGCCGCTGATGAGCGTCTGCACCAGCGAGGAGCGTTCGTAGAGTTGGCGGAGCAGCGGCATGTCACGCCGTTTCCAGGCATCGGCCACCAGCGGCATGGCGGCCTGGTTCAAGGCACGGCCGGGCGCTGCAATGACAGAACCGAAGTAGAAGGCCACCGCGTAATGCGCCACTTGTGTCAGTGCGTCCTTGCCCAACAACGCACCGATCATCAACTGGTCCATGTTGCCGAGCACGATGCCCGCCAGGCTGGCCGAGAAGGTGAAGCTGCTGTACGTGACGATGCTGCGCCGCATGCGCCCCGGCAACCACAGGTACGCAAAGCCCGGCGTGAAATGCCCCGAACGCCACAGATCGGCGACGAGCGCCAAGGTGCAGATCAGGAACACCGCCACGTAGATCGCCATGAAGGTGCCGAAGGGCATGGGCTTCCAGGCCTGCACCAGGATGAGCACGCTTTGCAGCAGGCGGAGCAGGAACTCGCGGATGAAGAGCGGTTGCACGGTGCGCCGCAACGAGCGGCTGTAACTGCGCAGCAGGATGAAGAAGATCTCGCCGAAGACCAGTGGAAGCACCAGCAGGCCGTACTGTCCGTAGAGGGCACCCTTGTCGCCGAACACGCCCGACAGCCAGCCGTGCAGCAGACCGAGCACCAGCATGGTGAGCAGGCCCACGGCGGTGCCGAAGAGCAGCAACATGGCCAGCAGGCCGCGGTGCTTGCGCAGCGGATCGCGGAAGTAGGGGAAGAAGCGGATCACCGTGTTCTCCATGCCCAGCTGCGCCACTTGGGCGGCCACGGTGACCAGCGCCACCAGCACGCGCGTGAGGCCGAACTCGTCGCTCGCCAGCACCTTGGGGTACAGCAGCACCACGTTCACGAAGCCGAGCCCGATGCCCAGGTAAGTGAGCACGGTGTTCAACGCGGCTTGTCGTGCCAATGCACCCATGGGTCTTGCACGGCCGGGCCGCGCTGGTTGCGAAAGTAGCTGCCCTGATCGGGGCGCGTCCGCTCAGCGTGGGGCAGTTCTCAACGGTCGGCCATGCGCTGCAACAGGGCGGCCAGATGCTGCGTGAGTGCCGCACGGGAATAGGCCACATCGGCGCGGGGAGCGGCGGAGGTGGGACCGAACAGCACCGATACCGCATTGCGCATGGCCTGCGCATCGTTGCGCGGCACCACGGCATGCTCCCCCCCCAGCACTTGCGCGATGTCCGCTTCGCGCGGCGCAATGCACAGCACCGGCTGTTGCACGCTGAGGTACTCGAAGACCTTCGCCGGCAGGAAGCCCATCACGTTGGGCGTGTCGTTCACGGGTAGCAGGAGTACGCGGGCGCGTTGCATGTGGCGCAAGGCATCGGCATGGCTCACTTGGCCTGTACGCTCCACATGGCCCATCAGTCCTGCGGCTTCCAGGCTGCGCAGCACGCTGTGGTCCACACCGCCCACGAATCGGAGCACGAAGCGTTCGCGGAATGTGGCATCGTCCCGAACGCGCTCGGCCAGGGCCTTCCAGAGCTCAGGCACATCGCGTGTTGCGGTGATGCTGCCCACGTGTACCAAGCTCCAGCGTTCGTCCACCGCTTCCGGGGGCGTGGGCAGGTCGTCGGTGTCGTAACCGTTGGTGATCACCTCCACAGGCCGGCCGCCGATGGCTGCGAGTTCTTCGGCCCAGCGCCAGCTCACCGTAAGCACCGCATCGGCCTTGCGCAGCACGTCGCGCTCCATCCTGCGGTGCAAGGCATCGGAGCGGTGCGTCAACTTCAGCTGGCCGTAGTAGTCGATGTTGGTCCAGGGATCGCGGAAGTCGGCCAGCCAGGGTATGCCCGTGAGGCGCTTCAACTCCCTCCCGATCAGGTGCAGGCTGTGCGGCGATCCGGTGGTGACGATCACGTCCACAGGATGCTCTTTCAGGTAACGGTGCAGCCGCTTCACGGAAGGGCGCACCCACCACACGCGGGCATCGGGGATGAAGAAGTTGCTGCGCACCCAGTTGGCGGCGTTCTCCTTCCAGGTGGGGCCTGCCTCCTCGCGGAGGAAAGCGGTCTGCAGGCGCTCGGTGGGCTTGCGGCCCGTGAAGCGTTTGTACCAGCTGTACGGTTCGGTGATCGGCGCCTTGATCACCTCGGCCTCGGGCGGAACGTCGCGCACCAAGGCTTCATCCAAGGCCTGCACTTCCGGGTTCTCCGGCGTGTACACCACGGGCTGCCAGCCGTTCTGCGGCAAGTACTTGGCGAACTTCAACCAGCGGTACACGCCCACACCGGCATTGGGTGGCCAGTAGTAGGCGATGATCAATACCCGCTTCATCCGGTCGCTTTCACTGGCCGGGCTTCAGGCTTCCCCGGGCGCGTCCTCGTTGCGCATGCAGCGGCGCACTTCCTTGCCCAGCAACACCAGGGCCAGCAGCAGCACCAGGCCACTGGAGGCCAGCGCGATCGGGCGCGCTGTGTTGAAGGCCTTGCTCTGCACACGGAACTCCACCTTGTGCTCGCCCGCTGGCACGGCCATGGCGCGCAGCACGTAGTTGGCACGCACGTATTCGGCGGGCTGCCCGTCGATGGTCACCTGCCAATCAGGTCCGTACCAGATCTCGCTGAACACCACCACGCCGCCGTTGGCGGAGCGCACGGTGTATTGCAGGGCGTTGGTGGCGTAGCTGTCCAGCTCCACGGTGGCGGAGGGATCGGCACTGGCGCCGCTGTTGCCCATGGTGCTGCGGAAGCGCTCGTCAACCAGGGCGGTGCGTGCGGGATCGATGGCGCCGAGGCGCGTGATCTCGGCTTCCGCATCCTTCACCCACTCCACCTCATCCACGAACCACGCGGGGCCCAGCGCATTGAGATTGCGGATCGGCGGTCGCTCCGGGCTGTAGATCAGGTAGCGCGTGTTCAGCATGTTCAGCACACCTTCCTGCGCCAACAGGCTGTCCAGCTCTTCCTGCCGGCGGATGTTCTGCAGCGAGCCCGAGATGCGCTGCAATGACGGCGCCAGTTGGAACTCGATGAGCTCCTGGTAGCGCTTCAGCTTGGCGCCGTGGTAGCCACCCAGGCTCTTGTGGAAGTAGCTGGTACGCCCGTCGTTGAAGGGATTGCTAAGATTGAGCGTGCGGAAATGCGTGCTGCGGCGCAGTTCGGCGAAGCGCAGCTGCATGTCCTCCTCGGGCCTGATCCCACGTCCGCCGCTGGCCTGCTTCTGCTCCTTCAAGCGCGCCAAGGCCTGGCGGTGTGCCTCCTCCAACTGCGGCGTGCTTTCCTGCTCCAGGATGGCGCGATCGGCGGCGTTGGGTTGGTGGGGGATCTCCGATGCCGTGGGCTCTTCCCATTTCGTATAGCGGCCGCGGTCCTTTTCGTTGTGTACATAGCGCTTGCCCACGACCGCCTCATCCACCAAAACCAGCGATCCAATGCCCAGCACCAGCACCACCTTGCCGATCTTCCGGCGACCGTGTAGGAACACCAACACCGCCGCTACCAGGGCAAAGGCGAAACCGCGCCACGCATCGCTGGAAACGAAATAGGCACGCACTTCCTTCAGCGAATGGATGAAGGTCAAGTACTGCGCTTCGGACTCAGGAGCCTGTTCGATCTGCTCGGTGAAGGCACTCCGCTCCTGCTCACTGATCAGGTCCACGAAGGTGCCTGGGGCGATGGCCATTACCAACAACACCAGCAGCAAGGCGCTCATGCCGATCAGCGAACGTTTCTCTGTAGCCTTGTCCCAGCCGCCGGCCTTCATCTGGCGATCCAGAAAAAGCACCCCGAAGAGCGGCACCACCAAGGCTACCAGCACAAGGATGATGGTGACCGCGCGGAACTTGTTGTAGCCCGGCACATGGTCCAGAAAGAAATCGGTGAGCGGCATGAAGTTGCGGCCCCACGCCAGCAGAATGGCGAGCACCAAGGCACCGAAAAGCGCATAGGCCAGCGTGTCGCGCCAGAGGAAAAGGCCGACCAAGAGATACATGATCAGCAGGCCGCCCACCACCACAGGCTGCTGCATCTGCATCAGCAATAACAACAAGGGGACGATACCGAGCATCCACCAGCGTGCCTTGGCTTCGGCCTGGGCCAGCATCAGCACCATGAGCAGCACGGCGATGATGCCGATGTACATGGGTCCGGCCACGTAGGTCTGGTCGCCGGAATAGCGGTTCATCTGCGCGATGTTCTGGCGGAAGCGCGGATCGGCCTTGGCCATGGCATCGGGCTCGTTGCCGATGAGGCCCGTGTGCCCGCCCTTGGCATTGGGCACCAGCATGTTCAGCGTTTCATCGAGCCCGAAGCTGTAGTCGGTCACGTAGTCGCGGTCCAGGCCCTTGGTGCGGATGTCGGCAGCGGGCGAACCATCGGCGCGGATGGTGAGTTCGCTGGGGCCGCGCGTGGAATACTTACCGTACTCCCAGGTGCTCCAAAGCAGGCCGATGTTGCACAGCAACGCCAGCACCACCGCCGCAGCGCCCAAGCCGGAGCGTTTGGCGAAATCGCCGAGCTGCTTTTCGCGGAAGGCGCGCAGGGCCTCGGCCAGCACGAAGAGTGCCAGCAGCATGCCCAGGTAGTAGGTCACCTGCACGTGGTTCATGGTGATCTCGATCCCCAGGAAGAGCGCCAGCAAGGCGGCCCCCAGCAGCATGCGGCCACGGTACAGCATCCACACCGCGCCGAGCACCATGGGCATGTAGCCGATGGCGTTGGCTTTGCTCGTATGCCCCGTGGGCAGCAGGATGAGGAAGTAGGTGGAGAAGGCGAAGGCGATGGCCCCCACGATGGATAACCAGGGATCCACCTTGAGCATGCGCAGCAGCACGAACATGCCCACCAGGTAGAGGAAGAGGAAGCTGGCCGGGCGCGGCAGGAAGCCAGTGAAGAAGCTGTGGGCGGCATGCAGCAAGTTCGAACTCCACTTCACGCTGATCTGGTAGGCCGGCATGCCGCTGAACATGCTGCCGGTCCACAGGGCCTCCTCACCGGTGCGCTCGCGGTGCTCCTCCACCTCGCGGGCCATGCCCTGCCACTGCTTGATGTCGCCCATGGCCAGGCGCTTGCCTTCCAGCACGGGGCTGAAGTAGACCAAGGTGATGGTGTAGAACAGGGCGATGGCCGCCAGCACGGGCAGCGCTTTGGTCCAGGGGATGGCTTTCATGCACAAGGGCCGCCGTGCGGCAAGGGTTTATGGCTGGTGGGGAAGCTCACTTCAACTCTTCGTATTCCGCATCGCTCACACTGCCCCCGGGGGCAGCGTGGCCTGCATCGCGCGTATCACGCCGTACTTCGGGCGCCGCCGGTTCAATGCGCACATCGCCCTTGGGACGTGGCGGCGCATCGTTCCATTGCGCCCTGCGGCCGGCCTGTCCGGAAGCCATGCGGCCCTGGATCAGGCGGAGCACGAACCACACCAACAGCAGGATGCCGATGATGCGCAGGGTACCCGTTACACTTGCTTCGGTAGCTTCCATGGCAGGCGGCCAAAGATAGGCGCGTGCTCCCGCCCGGCCCGATCGGCGTACCTTCGCGCTCCCGCCCCAGTTCCGGAGCGGCTTTGCACCGCGCTTTCCGGCGCCTTTTTCCCTGTCATCCCCCACTACCATGGCGTCTTTTGGATCGCTCGGCCTCCGGGCCGAATTGCTTACGGCCCTTGCCGACATCGGCTTCACCGCCCCCACCCCTGTTCAGGAACAGGCCATCCCCCTGATGCTCAGTTCGGAGAAGGACGTGGTGGCCCTGGCCCAGACCGGCACCGGCAAGACCGCTGCTTTCGGCCTGCCCCTGCTCCACTTCATCGACCCGCAGGACCGTGCCATCCAAGCCCTGGTGCTGGCCCCCACCCGCGAGCTCTGCGTGCAGATCGCCAGTGACCTGGAGCGCTTCTCCAAGCACATGAAGGGCACCCGCGTTACCGCCGTGTATGGTGGTGCCAGCATCCGCGACCAGATCCGCGACATCCAACGCGGCACCCAGATCATCGTGGCAACCCCCGGCCGTCTGCTGGACCTCCTGGGCCGTGGCGCCGTGGACCTCTCCGGCGTGGACATGGCCGTGTTGGACGAGGCCGACGAGATGCTGAACATGGGTTTCCAGGAGGACCTGACCGAGATCCTGCGCACCACGCCCGCCGACAAGCGCACCTGGCTCTTCAGCGCCACCATGGGCCGCGAGGTGCGGGCCATTGCCAAAGGATACATGCGCGAGTTCGAGGAACTGCAGGTGGGCGAGCGCAACGCCACGGCCAGCGCCATCCAGCACCAATACTGCGTGGTGCAGTCCCGCGATCGATACACCGCCCTGAAGCGCTTCGTGGATGCGGACCCCGAGCTCTTCGCCATCGTGTTCTGCCGCACCAAGCACGAAACGCAGGAACTGGCCACCGCCCTGGTGAAGGACGGCTACAACGCCGACGCCATCCACGGCGACCTGAGCCAGGCGCAGCGCGACCACGTGATGGGGCGCTACCGCTCACGCAGCCTGCAACTGCTCATCGCCACGGACGTGGCCGCGCGTGGCATCGACGTGAACGATGTGACACACGTGTTCCACTTCGACCTGCCCGGTGAGGCCGAGAGCTACACCCACCGCAGCGGACGCACGGCCCGCGCCGGTCGCAAAGGCATCTCGCTGAGCATCATCGGCGTGCGCGAGGTGAACAAGGTGCGCCAATTGGAGCGCATGCTGAAGACCCACTTCACCTACGTGCGCGTGCCCGGCGGCGGCGACATCGGCAAGGCCCAGGTGGTGGCCTACATGCACAAGCTGAAGAACGTGGAGGTGGACCACGAGGCGCTGGACACCATCCTGCCCACCGCACACGAGGAGCTCTCCAGCTTCAGCAAGGAGGAACTGATCGAACGCTTCATCAGCGTGGCCTTCAACCGCATCATCACCCAGTTCCGCGAAACGCCGGACCTGAACGTGGACATGAGCCGCAAGGACCACACCGTGCGCGATGAGCGCCCCAGCAGCCGCGAACGCTTCAGCACCGGTCGCCAGCTCTTCATCAACCTGGGCACCGCGGACGGTTTCGACAAGGGCAAGATGCTCGGCTACATCTGCGGCATCAGCGGCATCGGTGGCGAGCACATCGGCCGCATGCTCATCAAGGACGTGTACTCCTTCGTGGACATCGAGCCCGGCATGTACGAGCAGGTGTTCAACTCCTTCCAGAACGCCAACTACAAGGGCCGCAAGGTGCGAGTGGACGAAGCGCAAGGCCCCGGCCAGAGCGCCCCGCCACGTGCCCCACGGCCGGAAGGTCCGCGCAGCGGTGGCTACCAAGGCGGTGGCCACAAAGGCGGCGGACAGGGCGGCTACCAAGGTGGCGGCCAGCGCGGCAAGTACTCCAATGAGCGCCCGCAGCGCGGCGGATACCGCGGTGGTGAGCAGCGCGGTGGCTACCAGAAGAAGGAAGGCTTCTACGAACCGAAGCCCAAGTTCCCGAAGAAGGAACGTCGTTCCTGATCAGGCTGGTTGCGGCAATTTCCTACTGAACGCTCCTTTCAGGGGAGCCTGGGTGGGCACGTGCAATGGTGCCACCGTGCGACATCGGTCCACATTGGGGCATGCACGCTCACAGCTACCCGCTCCTCGGTCTTGGCGCTGCTTCCCGATACTTCTCGGAAAAGAGCCAGCGGTCCACTTCACGGCACCGCCCGTGCTGGATCAGTGGGTGACCACGAAACGCAGTGTGGCGCCCCGTGCAGTGCCCGTGCCCGGTTCCAACACCAACAGGTAGCTACCTGCGGCATAGCTGGCGGTGCTTATGGTGAGCTGGTCGCCGCGCATGGCACCTGAGTGGACCACTGCACCGTGGGGAGAAAGAACGCGATACTGGGTATCCAGTGGCCGATCGGCGCTAATGGAGACCATACCGGGTGCCTGCCCCAGCGACAGTGACGTGTGCCCTTCCAATTCGTTCACGGAATTGAAGGCCGTACCCATGCAATTGCAGTCCTCGTCCAACAGGTCGTTCAGTGTTGCCGGATCACCATCATCGCAAGGGCTGCCGGGAAGGGCGCTGCCGCCCACCACACCTGCACAATCCGTAATGGAAGCTCCCTGCGCATCGGCCATGGCCCCCATGGAGAGCGCGTAGAACGAGCCGGTGTTGCCGGTGAGCAGTTGAACGGCACGCACCAAGTAGCGCTGACCAGGCACGAAGAACTCGCTGCTTGCGTAGGTGGTGCCGGTGATCAATTCCGGTCCCACGCGCACAAAAGAGCGGGTGGTGCTATCCACACGATGGATGACGTAGCCGGCAACAGCTTCTTGCGATGGTTCCCAATTGAAGTGCGTGTACCACCCTGTGCGCGACACCACGAGTTGGCTTGGCGGTGCCACTTGAACCTGCCGCAAGGTGGGGTCGCCCATCAGCGCCATGTGCGTGCGTGCCATGGATTGCCCCTGCCAACCGGCATTCTGCGGGCTATGCACTTGCTGCGTATTGTTCTGCGACATGCGTGTGCAGAAGCCGATCGTTTCGCCCATGGCCATGGGATAGAGGTACCAGTTGGGGATGGATGACCAGACATGCGCAAGTGCATCACCGCTGCCCAAAAGCGCGCGCAGAAAATTGTCCTCGTTGTCCCAATCGCCGAAGTAGCTTCCGAAGGAAATGTTGAAGATGCTTCTGATGTCCGCGTTGGCCACCTGTTGCGTGTTGATGCCCGATTGCGTGCCGGTGAACGTGATCTGGCCCTGTGTACCGATGGCCTGTGCTCCGGTGGAACAGTGATAGCTCCACAACTGAGCAGGACCGGACAGGGTGTTGATGAGCGGCCCCTGGGCCGTTCCGACCTCGCTGACGGCGGATGCACCTACGCATGCGGAAAGCGCCATGTGCCCCGACTGTGCCAGTGGATAACCGGTCCATTGCAGGTCATCGAAAAGCACGGCCGTTGCAGGCACGGTGTGTTCCTTCAGTTTCCAACGACGCGCTTTGGCGAGGTAATCCGCTGTGAGTTGGATGGCCCCGGCCGAGTAACTGGGCAGGTCCGTGAGATCCACCCTGCCGACCATCAGTTCCACCGCGCTGGGCAGGTCGCTCTGGTCGAATTTGCCATCGCCGGGCACGTTGCTGTTCCAGGCATAGGCACCGGTGGTGCTGTTCACTGTTGCGTCGGTCCACGTGCTGGTGAGCTCGCCGTAGAAGGCATCGCAGGGCCAGGCACCGCGGTGCTCGGCATGCCCATCCGGATTGATGTTGCCCGTGTACGGCACCGGCACATGCCCCAGCACATACACCGTACTCAGGCCCGGAACCGATTGCCAGATGTCCATGATCGATTGCCGCACGCTTGCCGGATCGGCGGAGAGTGCCACATCCTGGCGAAGTACCCACCATCCGTCCGACCAGAGATCTTGCTCCAATTGCAGCACCTCCGCAGCCAGTTGATCGGCAACATCCTCAGCCACCAACAGCACAAGTGCACCACGGTCTTCCTGCGCCGCCACCCGGATACCCGAACGGATGTAGCCATGACCGGTGCCTGAAGCACTGCGCACCACCTTGTAATCGTAGGGTTCACCGACCACCACGTCACTATCCGTCCATTGGTTGGCGGCCCCACCCAGTTGGGCAACAGCCGTTCCCCATGTGGTGGTCTGCGGTGATTTGCGGTAGATGACGAAGGACGTGCTTCCCGTAAGGGGTTCCCAGTGCAGGGTAAGGGACGGTGGCACTTCAGTGACCGTGGCACTGAGCTTCACGGCCGTACGTTCCGAATTGGATTGACCACAGGCAACACAAAGCACAAAGGCAGAAGATCCTAAAAGGGAAACGCGCATGATCCGCTCGCTTGTTCGGTTCTGGGCCAGGTTGACCATCGTAGAGGCTTGTAGGGAGGGGGGCAAAAATCGGGGCATACGGCCTACGGCGCAAGTAACGGTGGCCGCGCAGCTTGGGTACCCAGCGCTTCAACTTGCGCTCAATGGCCCACGTTCCGAAGTGCCTCTCGTTGGCTCAGTGGTGCCAATGGCTGCCGTGCCACAAAGTCCCTTACCTGGTCCGGGTCCGTGTACGCAAATGCTCGCAGCGCCCAGCCAATGGCCTTGCGGATGAAGAAGTCCTTGTGCGCGGCATGCCGACGGATGTTGGCGAAGAGCAGGTCTGCATCGGTGTCCGCCTTCCATTTCAGCTGGAAGAGGATGGCCGTTCGGTTCAGCCACATATCCGGGCTTACGATCCAGCGCTCATTCCAGGGGACGATCTCGGCAGGGTGCCGCTTCAGGACCACACCCACCACATTGCTCGCCAGCAGGTCCACCGTATCCCACCAACTCTTGGTGGTGATGATCTCTTCGATGAGCGGCAAGTGCTCCGGGCCAAGCTTCTTCGCCATGCGCGAGAGCAGGTCCACGGCGCAGTAGTGCCACTCGCGCTCTTGTTGTGCGAAGGCCGAACGGCAGATGCCGGATAGTTCCGCGACGGGTGGCAGGCCGTAGGTGTCGATGTGCGCCTTCAGCAGGGCGCGCCGTTGTGGCGTCTTCAGCCCGACGAAGGGTGCGATGTCCTTCATGTAGCGCTGCATGGCGGCGGCGTTGGCGGGGTCGGCCGCGCGGCGGAAGGGATCGGTGAGGGGGGCGAGGTAGCTGTGCATCGCAGGGCAAAGGTGGGACGGATCAGCTACCGGCAGCGGCCTGCTGCATATCATGAGCGGCGAAGGAAACCGCCCCTTACTTTGTGCCTTCCATGAACGCCATCCAACGCGGTTACTCCACCGGGCGCAAGATGCTGCTGAACATCCTGCGGCGGCTGAAAGCCTCGTTCATGGACTTGCTGCCGATCATTTTGGTGGTGGCCTTCTTCCAGGCCGTGGTGCTGCGCCAGCCGCTGCCCCAGGTGGGCGAGGTGATCTTCGGGGCATTCCTGGTGGTGGTGGGCCTGATGCTCTTCGTGCAGGGGCTGGAGATGGGGCTCTTTCCCATAGGAGAGAACCTCGCCAGCGCGCTCACGCACAAAGGCAGCCTGTTCTGGCTGCTGGTCTTTTCCTTTTTCCTGGGCTTCGCCACCACCGTGGCCGAACCGGCACTGATCGCCGTGGTGGACGAGGCGGCCCGTGTGGCCTCCAACGAAGGGCTTATCGCGGAAGGGGAAAAAGCCCAACGGAACTATGCCATTGGGATGCGCATGGTGGTGGCTTTGGCCGTGGGGGCGTCCATCGTGCTTGGGGTGATCCGTATCCTGAAAGGCTGGCCCATCTACTGGTTCATCATGGGTGGCTACGGTACCGTGGCGCTGTTCTCCTTCTTCGCACCGCGCGAGATCATTGGCCTGGCCTACGACCTGGGTGGTGTCACCACCTCCACCATCACCATCCCGCTGGTCACCGCATTGGGCGTTGGCCTCGCTGGCTCCATCAAGGGACGGAATCCATTGAAGGAGGGTTTCGGCCTCATAGCGCTAGCCTCGCTCGTGCCCATCGTGTTCGTGATGATCTACGGCATGATCCTGTTCTGATGTATGTGACCACCATGACCCCACGATCGCGTTGATGCCATGAACGGCATGCTCTCCATAGTGCTTTCCACCCTGCTGGACATCGTGCCGATCCTGGTGCTGGTACTCTTCTTCCAGTTCGTGGTGCTGCGCAAACCGATCCCGCAGGCGCGCCGCGTGTTCCTCGGAAGTGTCTACGTGCTGCTGGGGCTGGCGCTCTTCCTGGTGGGCCTGGAGAAAGCGCTGTTCCCCTTGGGCCGCATGATGGCCAGCCAACTGTCCGAGGCTGAATTCCTGGGGGTGGCGGACCTGAGCGAGGCGCAGTGGCACGACTACTACTGGGTCTACATCTTCGCGGCGGCCATCGGTTACGCCACCACCATCGCCGAGCCCTCGTTGATCGCCGTGGGCATCAAGGCGGAAGCTGTTTCCGGCGGCAGCCTGAAGAACAAGGAGCTCCGCGTATTCGTGGCTTTCGGCGTGGCCATCGCACTCGTGGTCGGCGTGTTCAGGATCATCACGGGCACCTACTTGGAGTACTACATGCTTGGCAGTTACCTGCTCGCCTTCGCACTCACGCTCTATTCGTCCAAGGACCTGGTGGCGCTGGCCGGCGATTCCGGCGGGGTCACCACCTCCACCGTCACCGTGCCCATCGTCACCGCACTGGGCCTGGGGCTCACCTCTTCCATCCCCGGCCGCGATGCCGCCCTGGACGGCTTCGGGCTTCTGGCCCTGGCCGATCCGCTGCCCATGACCGCCGTGCTTCTCTATGGGCTTTACCGCAAATGGATAACCCGAACCGCTAAGACCCCTTCCCAATGAGATTCAAACTGATCTTCGTCTCGGTGCAGCAGGACCTCACTGAAAAGGTGGTGGACAAGGCCAAGGAGGCCGGTGCCACCGGCGCCACCATCATCCCCGCGCGGGGCATCGGTTCGCACGACAAGAAGACCTTCTTCGGCCTCACCATCGAGGGGCCGGTGGACGTGGTGCTCTTCCTGGTGGAGGAGCACACCGTGGAGAAGATCATCGAGACGCTGGAAAAGAACTGCCGCATCAAGGAGCCCGGTGTGGGCATGGTGGCCGTGATCCCCATCGATCAAGTGGCCGGCATGGACACCCAACTGAAGATCTTCCGCGACCAGGCCCGCGACAAATACCTCTGAACACAACGCCATGAGCACTTCCAACAGCCCCATTGTCCGCGCCCGTGATGCCATGCGGCGTGACATCCACTTCATAGACGGCATGGCCTCGGCCAAAGAAGCCGCGGACCTGATGCGCGCCCACAAGGTGGAAGCGCTGGTGGTGAACAAACGCCACCCGGATGATGCCTACGGCGTGGTGAGCATGATCGACCTGCTGCATGGCGTGGTGGCCGCCAACCGCCCGCCCCAGCAGGTGAACGTGTACGAGATCATGACCAAGCCCGTGATCACCGTGCCGGCCGACATGGACATCCGCTACGTGGTGCGCCTGCTGCTGCGCGCCAAGATCCGCCGCGCACCCGTGGAGGACAAGGGCGAGTACGTGGGCATGATCACGCTCACGGACCTGGTGATGGACGGGACCTTGTGTTGAGGTGTGAGGTGTGAAATGTGATTTGTGAGGTGTGATTTGTGAGGTGTGAGGTGTGAGGTGTGAGGTGTGAGGTGTGAGGTAGCGCCTCCTTCACAGTTCAGCTATCACCCTTCACACCTCACCTATCCTTCCCGGTACCTTTGCGCCATGTCCATCAGCATCGAACAACTACTGCTCATTGGTGCCCTGCTGCTGCTTTCCAGCATTCTGGCCAGCAAGACCAGCGGCCGCTTGGGGGTGCCCTCGCTGCTCCTGTTCATGGGTGTGGGCATGCTGGCCGGCACCGATGGCCTGGACATCATCGACTTCCAAGATGCCAGGCTGGCGCAGTTCCTCGGCATCATCGCGCTGATCTTCATCCTCTTCAGCGGCGGTATGGACACGCGCATGGAGAGCGTGCGTCCGGTGCTCCTGCGGGGCCTCAGCCTGAGCACGATCGGCGTGTTGCTCACGGCGCTCATCGTGGGGATCAGTGTGCCCCTGTTCACGGCCCTGAGTTGGAAGGAAGGGTTGCTACTGGGCGCCATCATCTCCAGCACCGATGCGGCGGCGGTGTTCACCATCCTGCGCAGCAAAGGCATGGGCCTGAAGGGCAACCTGCGCGAAACACTGGAGCTGGAGAGCGGCAGCAACGATCCCATGGCCTACTTCCTCACCACGGCCATGCTCTCCCTGCTCACCAATGTGGAAACTTCCACCTGGAGCCTGGTGCCCATGTTCTTCATGCAGATGGGTGTTGGTGCGCTGATGGGCTGGGGCATGGGCGTGCTCACCACCCGTGTCATCAACCGCATCAAGCTCGATTTCGATGGCCTCTACCCCGTGCTTCTGCTGGCCATGGTGCTGCTCACCTTCGCCGCCACCGACGTGGTGGGCGGCAACGGCTTCCTGGCCGTCTACATCGCGGGCATCATCCTGGGCAACGACGACTTCATCCACAAGAAGAGCCTGATCCGCTTCTACGACGGCCAGGCCTGGCTGATGCAGATCGTGATGTTCCTGACCCTGGGCCTGCTGGTGAACCCAACGGACATCGTGCCCGTGATCGGCGCGGGTGTGGGCATCTCCTTCGTGCTCATCTTCCTTGCGCGACCCTTGGCCGTGTTCATTTCGCTGCTGCCCTTCGGTGTCAGCCGCGCCCGGCGGGTCATGATCTCGTGGGTGGGCCTGCGCGGTGCGGTGCCCATCATCTTCGCCACCTACCCCTTGGTGGCAGGTCTGGAGAACGCTTCGCTCATCTTCAACATCGTGTTCTTCATCGTGCTCACCTCCGTTATCCTGCAAGGCACCACACTGCCCCTGATGGCCAAATGGCTGGACCTGGAACGCCCGGAATCCGCGCGGCCGCCTTCGCCCTACGACCTGGAGATCAGCACCGAACTGCGCGGAGAACTGCGCCGCCTGTACGTGCCCTTGGGCAGCCCAGCCGTGGGCAAGACCATGATCGCATTGCATTTCCCACTGGGCGTACTCGCCACCCGCATCGAACGCGGCGGCATACACATCTTCCCTTCAGGCACCACCCGCATCGAGCCGGAGGACCGCATCACGGTGATCACCGCACGTCCACGCGACCTGTTGAGCCTCACCCGGCGCTGGGGCATGAGCTACCTGCCCCCGGAAGTGGGCACCGCACCAAGGAACGAGGATGGTCGTTTGGCTGAGGATGTGATCGGGTGAACGCTTAGTGCAGGTCAGGAAAGTGAGGGAAGAGAAGGAGGCAAGGGTGGACCGCTCTGAGTGAACTGTGGCGTTGGGTCCCCCTCCCTTGCCTCCTTCTCTTCCCTCTCCTCCTTCTCCTCCCTCTCCTCCTTCTCCTCCTTCTCCTCCCTCTCCTCCTTCTCCTCCCTTACCTCCCTCTCCTCCTTCGCCTCCCTCTCCTCCTTCTCCTCCTTCTCCTCCCTTACCTCCCTCTCCTCCCCTCCTACCCCACCCGCACCACGTTCGCCAGCAACGCGTTCACCAGCACCTCCACATCGGTGGCGGCCATCACGCGTGTGGCATCGTGAAGGAAACCGTCCTGTTCCATGCGGGCCATCTGCGTCAACAGCCCATCGTAGTAGCCATTCACGTTCAGCAGGCCCATGGGCTTGGCGTGCAGGCCCAGTTGGCGCCAGGTGAGCAGCTCGAAGAGTTCGTCCATGGTACCGAAACCGCCGGGCAGCGCGATCACCGCCTGGCTGCGTTGGTGCATCACCATCTTGCGCTCGTGCATGTCCTGCACCATGATCAGCTCGGTGATGCGGTCGTGAGCGAGTTCCTTGTGCGTCATGAAGGTGGGGATCACGCCCACCACGCTGCCTCCGGCTTGCATGGCGGCATCGGCCACGGCGCCCATCAAACCTACATGGCCACCTCCGTACACCACACCGATGCCGCGTTGGGCCAGCGTGCGACCCACGGTGCGCGCGGCTTCCATGTAGATGGGATCATGACCGGTGGAGGCTCCGCAGAAGACGGCGATGTGCAACATGGTGCCAAGGTAGCAGCCTGTTCACCTTGCAGCCTTTCCATCCAACCCTCGACAAGATCCGGCTTGCGCCCCACCGAGCGGGGACGACCCCTCCAGCGCGCTTGCTTATCGGAACAGCACGAAAAAGAGCCACGACAAGCCAGCTACCAGCAGCGCAAGACCAACCCACAGCAGGATACCCGATGCGCTTGAAGGGCCGTCCATCTCGAAGCGGAACACCGTCTTGCCAAAAGCATCCTTGTCAAGCTTGATGTCCGAGGCTTGTTGCGGGAAGGAGATCATGGTGGTCTGCTGCACCCCACCCAGGTCCGGCGGGCTCTGCACCATCATGAACTTGCGCTCGGCAAGTTCCGTGATCTGGGCATTCTTCTCATCCGACTCCAATACCCAGCGGCCTTTCTTGTCCACCTTGCAGATGCCGGGCGCCGCCAGCGATATGGTGAAGCTCCGCTCCATGTCGTTCTTCTCCAGCTTGAAATCCTCCAGGAAATAGCCCGGCATCGATCGTTCGATGTCGCGCTTCAGTGCGGAGGGGTTGTTCCCGAAATTCTGGTTCCACATCTGCCACTGCTGTGCTGGCAGCGTCATGGAGATGCTGATGGCCGCGTTGCCGAGCCCATCGATGTTCATGTCGATCTTCTGCTGCAGGTTCTGTGCGCTCAGCAGGGCAGGCACGCTCAGCAGGGCGAAGAACAGGGTATTCCTCAAATGCTTCATGGTCGTTCAGGTTTAGCGGATGCTGGAAATGATGCTGCTCAATTGGGGCGTGTACTGCTGAAGGGCATAGTCGCCGGCACCGGCGGCCACGATGCGGATCCCTGCAGGACCACGACCAGCCACACCGCTCCAAACCCACGAACCGGCGTTCGAATAGGTGACCCCTTGAAGCTGGTTGCCGTTGAGCTGGTATTGCAGTTGACTACCGTACTGTGCGAACAGCTGCTGCAGATAGCCCATCGCCTCATCCACGGAATTGGCAGGCACATCGTACACGGCGGCATTGGCCATCTGGTCGGGTGATTCCACCAACAAGGTGTACACCGGCATTTGCGGAAAAGGACGTTGCCGCATGGACCACCCGGACGGCACGGTGAAAGACAACGGCCCCGACGTGCGTCTTCCGGATGCCACGGAACCACCGTCGTTCCCGGAGTTGTTACCACCTCCGCTATTCCCACCACCTCCATTGCCGCTTCCCGCTGCAAGCAGGCGCTCATTGCCATTTGTGCGGAGCTCTCCGAAATTCTCCGCGATCTTGTCCACCTTCTGCTTCAGGAAGGTATCGTCGCCCAAGGCCATGCTGCGCACTCCACGCTGGTTCAGTGCGTGCACATCAACAATGCTGTAACCCGGATGGCCCTGTTGCGCCATCTGCACGAACTCCTGGAGCTGCTTCTGGCCTTTCTGGAAAGCTTCCTCCGCGGAGGAGATCCCGCCCAGGCCTTCGCCGTTGATACCCGTGGCTTCGATGGCGTAATACTGCCCCTGCATCTTGAAGCCGGGATAGGCATGTCCGGGAATGAGGAAGATGATGGGGTCGATGCCCGCGGCCGACATGACACTGGCGTAGAAGCAGCTCAGTTCAATGCACAATCCGGTGTTGCCCGTGATCACTTCGCGAGGCAGGCGCAGGGTCTGCACCAGTGAGCTCACATCATCCGCGGATACCGGAATGCCCTTGGTACCGCTGTACACCATGTGCGACAAGAGTGTGGCCTCGTACAGGCTCAACATGAACCGCGCGGCATCCTCGGGCTTCTGTGTGATGGAAGCCGCCTCTCCCTTCATCACCTTCTCCTGCACGATCTGCGTGTAGTACTTCACCACCGGATCGCTGGGCGTCACAAAGCAGGGGATCAGGTCGTTGTTGTCGTACAGGTCCGCGTATCCACTGATCTCAGACCCCGGTATGTTGGAATACGCGAACTCGTTCCGGTTCATCATCTTGAAGGAGAACTCCTCCTCCACCGTGTCGCTCTTGCCCGCTCCATCCCAGTCTATGGAGATCTCCACTTTCTCCAGGCTCTCGGTGGTCTTCTTGGTGATGTCGTCGTTGAACTTCGGATAGCAGGCCACTACGCCGCTCTGCCCTGGGAACATGCGTCCGATCACGGATAGTTCGGTCCACTCGATGTAGCCTGGCACCCGGTATCGCACCCGCACGTTCTCCAAAGTGCGATCGGAAGTGTTCTTGATACGGGCCTTGAACAGGTAGTACTTGCCGTTCAGCGCCGAAGGGTCCGCATACACGTTGTGCACAGCGGGCATGATGTAGGGAGCCTTCTTGATCTCCACTTCCAGATCACCGCCGCCAGCAGGGAACAGGGCCATGCCGGTAACGATGGCGCCGACGGCCAACAAAATCGAAGGGGGAAGCCATTTTTTCATGTTCGGGAGGTCGGCAGGAAGGACCGACACCCCTCCATCGAGAAGTACCTGTGAACGTGAACAAGGATCACCGGAAATTCCTCTGGAACGTCTTTAAGCGAAGTGCTTACGCGAACAAATCCAACTGCCCCTGTGGCGGTCGCTGGAACAGGTCGGTACGCATGGCGGGCATGGTGCGCCCCGCGAAGGCCTTGCGCTGCACCACCCGGAACACCTGCCGCACGGTACTTGCGAACTCGCCCTCCCCTTTCATGCGCCGCCCGAACGCCGAGTCGCTCACCGCACCGCCGTGCATGGCCCCGATCTGCGCCAGCACCTTGGCCGCGCGCTCCGGGAAGTGGGTGTGCAACCATTGCTCGAACACGGGCTTCACCGCGCCGTTGGTGCGCACAACAGAGTAGCTCGCAGCACGCGCACCAGCATCAGCAGCGGCTTCCAACAATTGCGGGATCTCCGGCTCGGTCAGCGCGGGAATGATCGGTGCGATCATGGCCATGGTTGGTACACCGGCGCGAGTAAGCTCAGCGATGGTGCGCAAGCGTTGCTGCCCGGTGCTGGTGCGCGGTTCAAGCACCCGGCGCAGGTCCTCGTTCAGGGTGGTGAGGCTTATGGCCACGGACACCAGTCCCTGCTTGGCGAGCTCGGTAGGCAGGTCGAGGTCGCGCAGTACGAGGGCGTTCTTGGTGATGATCCCTACTGGCTGCTTGAACTCCAGCAACACCTCCAGCAACTGCCGCGTGAGGCGCTCCTTGCGCTCCACAGGCTGGTAACAATCGGTGTTGCCCGAGAGCATGATCGGCTCCGGCACCCACTTCTTCGCCATTAAAGTTGCCCGCAGTAACGCTGGTGCATTGCGCTTCACGATGATCACCCGCTCGAAGTCCAAGCCTGCGCTGTAGCCCCAGTACTCGTGCGTGGGCCGCGCGTAGCAATAGGCGCAGCCGTGCTCGCAACCCTGGTAGGGGTTCATGCTCCAGTTCATCGGGATGTCCGGCGAGCTCACCTTGTTCACCAAGGTCTTGGCATCATCGAACACGAAGCGCGTGGACGGATGCGCTTCCTCTTCCAAGGCATCCACGCCCTCCCAATGCACCACGCCGTAGCTCTGCTTCAGGAAGCGGTTGGCCACCTGCTCCACCGCTCCCCTGCCCTTGATGGCTTTGCCGTCGATCGCCATGTTCCCAAGATAGGAGCAGCGCTAATGCACTCCTTCGCAGGGGATAGCAGCGCTACACGGCATCCGCAATGAAGCGGACCACCAGATCGGTGGTGGTGTAGAACTGGCGGGCCAGCCCGGCGCCTTGCAGGGTCAACTCCTCCACGAACACGCGCCTCTTGGGTGATCACCGCCGCGATGCGTTGCGGATGGCGTGCTGCGGCCAGTAGGACGATGGTGCCGCTGTGGCCGAAGAAGATGGCCCCTTCCGCACCAATTCCGGGGACCGGGCATTCGGGACCGCACCCAAGTTGATCTTGAGAAATAGCGACTTCCCAATACCGATCACAACAAAATCGCGTTCACCTGCCTGGTGTATCCATCATCTTTGTTCAAGAATGCGCTTGGTCATCCTGTTCTGCTCCATTCTATGCCTTTCCGCTATGCAGGGCCAGGATACTTGCGATGTATCCACCAGTATTACCCCCGTTACGTGTCTGGGCGATAGCGATGGCTCCATTACCGTGAATACAGGCACTCCGAGCCTTTACTTCTTCACCTGGCTGCACGCCCCCACACTTATCAGTGCCACTGCAAGTGGTTTGCTTGCTGACGAATACACGGTGATCGTTACTGACACAAATGACTGTTTGAGCGTTCTAACGGTGCTTGTGGAGACAAGCATTCAACCTCCCTTGGGCACGATAACCACCACCAACATCAGTTGTGCCCCGAACAGTGATGGGTCCGTGAGCTTCACCCCGACCCCCGGTCCCTATACCTGGCAATGGGTGGACGATCCCGGCTTGACCGACGCCACACGCACAGGGCTGGGCCCCGGCACTTACTCGGTGATCATCCAGGGCGGTGTATGTCCCTCATTCGTATCGGGTTTCTTGGACTACCCCAACATTGATATTCAGGGTGCGACCTCCTACTGCCCGGCCTCACCGCCCACGCTCTATGCAGCGCCGCTATGGGGCTTCTCGCCACAAGTGCATGTGTGGAACACCGGCAACACCACCGCCGCCTTCAACGTGGTACCCGGCACTGCTGGGCTGGTGGAAGTGACCGCCACGGACACCACCATCGGATGCATAGTGGTTCAGAGCATCTTCCTCACCGTTCTGCCGAGCCCTACGGTCACCTTCACCGCACCGGATTCCGTTTGCGAGCGGGTGGATTTCATCATGAACACACTAAGCTCCGATGCCGACTCGATCATTTGGCGCTGGGGCACTTCGGGCATCAGCAACGAGACCGACCCCGTTGCCAACCTGGCCGCACCATTCTGGCAACCCGTTTCCCTGCAGGGCTTCGATGCCTTTGGATGCGGCAACCAACCAGTGACCGACAGCATTTATGTGCGCCCCAGACTGAAGGCCGACTTCACCGCGGAGCAGATACCCTGCACCACCCTGGTGGCCCTCAACTTCCGCAGCATCGCCGATTCTTGTGCCTTCTTCATCGGCGACAGCCTGGTGCTGAGCGATTGTTCGCGCTACCTCGAATTCGACTTCAGAGAATACGAGGAGTACGAGCTCGTCTTCTACTCCACCCAGCCCAACCGTTGCGACGATACCCTGGCCGTCAACATCGAGGTGCGTTTCGAGCCCACCCTCTTCCTGCCCACCGCTTTCACACCAAATGGCGACGGCATCAACGATGAATGGCCCGGACCGGTGGACATTCCCGACGACGGCTTCCTACTGAACGTGTTCGATCGCTGGGGAAGCCTGTTATGGAGCACTACCGACACGAACGCGAAATGGGACGGCTCATCGCTGCCGAACGACGTGTACGTCTATACCATGCAGATGCGCGACCCCTGCCAACCGCGGCGAGTTATCGCCAAGAACGGGACGCTGATGCTACTTCGGTAGCTCGGGCCCTCGCAGTCCTTCGCCATGGGCACCTGGCATGTAAAAGGCCCCTGCTCGCACACATGCGTGGCACCTCATTTCCTGAACGTGAGCAGTGACGGTAACACCAACCGCGCATGAATTGCTGTTGATGGCGACACTGCTGGGGGGGCAAGGAGCGACACTGCCGGTCATAAGCCGAAAGCCATCCCCGCCTGCTCAAGTCAATTCCTCCAACACCGAACTCCCGCTCGATCCATCGCCACTGGTCCAGCGCCACTCCTCGTGCAAGCGGATGCGCCCGTCTGGCAGCAGCTCAGGCGTTGAGCGGCACACGCCCGTCATCAGCTCGCCGCGCTCGTTCACCTGGTGGTAGCGCATATCCAAGCGGCCTTCGTCATCCACCAAGGCGATCAGCTGACCGCTGACGATGCGCCCTCCGGCATAGCTACACGTCACGATGCGGCCGGTCTGCTTGTAGTGGAACACCACTTCCGGGGAAACCTCGCCATTGGCACTGTTGCTCACAGGGACGAAGCGGCGGTCGTTGTAGTCGATCATGGGGTTTGGCCGATGGCGTGAAGGTCCGATATTCCAGCCAAATCAACGCTTGAGCGACACGGAACAGCTTCACCGATGGGAGACCATCCGCGAGCAGGCTCCGACCAACGCTCAGCAGCCCACCCGCTCTATTGTCAACTGCCCGCCCAGTTGCCTGATCACGAACGGGATCTCCTCCAAAGTGCATCGCGGTTCGATCGTGAAGCGGTAAAACCCTGCCACCTCCAGGTCTTCCCGGGAGGTAACGGTCAAGCGCTGCTCGTACCGCGTATCCACCCTCACCCAGTCCACCGGTCCGTGGACCAAGGGATGGTGATAGCCCCCTTCCATGGCAAGCGGGATCTCCTTCATCCCCTCCGCCAGAACGATATGCTCCTGGTCCTCGACCTCCACATGGAATTTCCCTTTGAGGTCACGGGTGCAGTTGGGCGATGCATAGTAGCTGCCGCCGTACAGATTCACAGTGGTGATGAGGGTGTAGGTGTTGTCACCGGCCTGCTCGAGGGTGAACGTCAGATCGTAGGGATGCTCCTGAGCGATCGTGGTGTCCGCCACCGGTAGTTGCCCCCTGCGTGCATCACGTGCCGGCACCTCCGGAGGTGGGGGACCGCAACCGGCTTGTACGACCCGGAACGCGAACTTCTGTTCCACCGCGCCACCATTTGCATCCTTCGCAGGGACCCAACGCGGTATCTCGGTGATCACCTGCACCAACCGCGCATCCAGCCCCGCATGGCCGGAGGTTCCCAACAAGGTCACATCGGTCGCCTCGCCGCCCTCGTTCAGCGTGAAATGCACCACCGGTGGTTTCAGCCATCCGATGCCGGGTTGGATCTGCGGGAGGATGCCGCCCTTGAGGTAGCTGACCAGGCTGTCACCTCCTCCAACGAACGCCGCATCCGTGGCAACGGCTTCGGTAAGCGAAGGAAGGGCCTCCACCACGTATGCCTTATCCGAGAAGAACGCCACAGGATCCAGCCACGGTTCCTGTACGTAGGGAGCTCCTGGAAACTGGAATAGATCGAAGACCGGGACGCCCGCCTTCGCTTGTGCGCCACATCCTTGGTGAGCGTCCCTGAGGGAACCAATGGACACACCAGCTGCCACTACCAGGAGAGTCGCGCCGCCGAACATTGTCGTTGCTTTCATGACCTTGGGGTTGAGGGTTTCGCCAAAGGTGCAGCGCGTGTTCTCCGGCCTTGTTCAACGCCGTGTAAATTAGTGCAAACACAGTGTAATTCATTCAAATGCAAGGGGTTGACACGGTAGCTTTGCCGCATGTACCGATGGTCCGCGCCCCTGCTTTTCGTCACCTTGCTTACCCCCAACCCGAGCTCCGCGGAGCTCGGAGATCGGTCGATCGACCAGGAGCGACAGGAGCAAGTGGCCATGCGCTTGATCGGTCATCAGGTGCTGCTGGCCGCAGGTGACTCCTCCTCCCTGGTGCTCCCCGTGGAGCGCGCTGGCGATCGCTACCGGATCCGCTTCGCGCAGGACTTCGGCTTCGATCCGAGCCTGATGACCGCGACGGTGGACAGCGTGGTGCGCAGCACAGGGATCGCGTCGCGCTACTTGGTGGAATTCGTCTCCTGCGACTCGGACCTGGTGGTACACAGTTGGCAGGCAGCGCTGATCCCTGAGCAAGCCATGATGCCGTGCATCGGGCGGGAACAGCCGGTGGCCTGCTACGAGCTTTGGTTCACCATCCTGGAGCGCGACGCCGCAGCCTTCGCCGGAACCCAGCGCGTGGAAGAAACCGAGCTGACCGGCTCCGGCAAAGATCAGGGCCTCAGCTGGCTGCTCCTGATCACCGGTTTGCTCGTGCTGGTGGGTGTTGCACTGGTGCTGCGAAAGAAACAGCGCCCAACCGCCCCTACAGAAGACCCCAACCTCATCCGCATCGGCGAATTCCTGTTCAACCCGCGCAACATGGAGCTCGCCTTCAAGAACGAGCGGGTGCGCCTCACCAGCAAGGAGGCCGACCTGCTCCAGCTGCTTGCCGCATCCCTCAACGACACAGTAGGCCGGGAGACCATCCTGACCACCGTGTGGGGCGACGAGGGCGACTACGTGGGCCGCACGCTTGACGTGTTCGTTTCCAAGCTGCGCAAGAAGCTGGAGGCCGATGCCAACGTGCGCATCGTGAACATCCGTGGCGTGGGCTATCGACTAGTGGTGGAGTGAGGGTGCGGGGTGTTCGGCAAAGGCCTACGAATAACAGGGTCGCCAACTGAAGTGCAGTGGACAGACCCGGCTGAGGTTCGGGTGGACGCTCAGCGGTGGTTCAAACGCTTGCGGGGCGCAGGATCCCCGCCATCGCTTCGCCAAGCCTCGCGAGCCTGGGAGACCTGCGGGGGGCTATCGTGGGGGTGCACCCTGCATTGAGATAGGCTCCGAACACATGGGGGCTTATCCCACGGAACACCGACCTTCGTTCCCATGCCACGGCTCCTGACCCGCGTTCTCGCAGCAACCTTGCTCAGCGTGCTCATGACGGGCTGCCGGAAGGAGACCGCGCAACCCGCGCCTCCTGCCGGGAACAACGGCACGGGGAATGGCGGCGCATACACCATCACGCGCACCATCGGCACCGACAGCGTAAGCGTGGAAGCCATCATCGACAAGCCTGCGAACGACACGCTCGATGTGCTGCTCCTCTTCCACGGCACAGTGGCGTACGACAGCTTGATCCTCGGGGCCGCACAGAACACGCTGGACGGCTTCGCAGCCATTCTGGACCGCGAGGACATGTTGCTCGTGAGCGTGGCTTATCCGGAGGAAGGACTGCTGTTGGGCGACAACATCCGCCATGCGGAAGCCGCGCTGCTCTGGGTGCGCGATCATTCGGAACAGCAGCTGGGCATTCGCGTGAACAAGATCTTCCTCGCGGGCCATTCGCAAGGCGGCTACCTGGTCACTCGGCTGAACACCATGCATGCGGTGGACGGCGTGATCGCCAATGCCCCCGGACCACTGAACCTGGTATTCCGCTGCGGACTGGAGGAGAACGGCCAATTGCCGCCCGGTATCGTGTGCGGTCTACTGCAACAGACCTACGGCACCACCCAGGCCGACCCCGATGCGTACATGCAGCGCTCGCTGCTCCACTTCACCAGTGGGCATCGATCGGATATCCTCTTCGTGCAGGGCCTGGACGATTCGCCGATCCAGATGTACTCCTGGCCCACTTTCCGAGGGCAACTGGAAGCCTGCAGCGATTGCCAACAACGCAACTTTTTGGAGATCCAAGGCCTCGGGCATCAAGCGCTGTTCAACAGCCTTGCGGCGAAGCAGGCCTTCAACGATTTCATCGAGCAGCATTGAACGGAAGACCCGCTTGGCTTGGGTGGGTACCCTGCGGCGGTTAAGGACTCGCCGTAGGCCTTGGCGACAAGGCACGATGCGGCTAGCGCGCTGTTGTTCATTCGCTCAACTCCCGTTCGATGTCCTTCACGCTCGGCAGTGCGCCGCGCAAGTTCTTCGGCAACGTTGCCACCAAGCGTGTGCGCCATTCGGCCACTCCGATGGGCTTGGCCACGTCGCGCAACGCATATTCCACCACCAGCTTGTCGTTGTCCTTGCAGAGCAGCAGGCCGATGGAAGGTTTGTCGTCCGGATGGCGCATCTGTGCATCCACGGCGGTGAGGTAGAAGTTCATCTTACCCGCATGCTCCGGCTCGAAGGCCTCCATCTTCAGGTCCACCACCACATAGCAGCGAAGCTTCAGGTGGTAGAAGAGCAGGTCTACTTTGTACTCCTTCCGACCCACTTTAAGCACCACCTGCCTGCCTACGAAAGCGAAGCCAGTGCCCAATTCGAGCAGCACTTTCTGGATATGGTCCACCAGCGCCTGCTCCAGGTCGCGCTCGCGCATGTCGGCGGCGATCCCGAGGAACTCGAAGGTGTAGGGGTCCTTCAACGTTTGCTGCGCCAGGTCGGAGCGGTCGGCAGGGAGCGTGCGCTTGAAGTTGGTGATGGCCTTGCCCTGTCTGCGGTGCGCATGCGTGGCGATCTGTACGTCCAGCACCGCCCTACTCCAGCCGTTGGTGATGGTGGCCTGCGCGTACCACAGGCGGTGTTCAGGCTTCTTTACCCGTGACAAGAGCAACACGTTGTGGCCCCACGGAATTTGTCCAACAAGCTGTTGGACAATTAAGGAGTTCGGGTATGCCTCGGCGAACGCACGCATGTAGAGCATGTTAGAGCGGGAGAAACCGCCCATGTCCGGGAACTCCTTGTGCAGGTCTCTCGCCAGCCGTTCCACCACCTTGCTGCCCCAGCCTTCCTTGTCCTGGCGTTCGATGATCTCCTTTCCGATGTGCCAGTAGAGCAGGACCAGTTCGTGATTGACGGCAAGAGCAGCGCGCAGCTGGGCTGCACTGATCCGCTCCTTCAACGCGGCAAGCAGCTCAGCGTAACCCTTCGGCATCACCACTATGGCTTTCGTGCGTGCCGTGGCTATAGGCTTTGGTCGCTTCACAACCTTCACGCTCGTGCGGGATGAAGACTTCTTCTTCGGCATGATCCGAAGGTAACCATCGACCTTGTTCTGCGGCTTGCCCGAACCGCCGCGCCAGCTTTAGCCCTTTACCAGCAAGACTTACACGAGAACGGCCGACCAATTTTGCAACAAGCTGTTGCAAAATTGAAGCGACCGATCATGGCTCAATTGTGCAACAGCTTGTTGCACAATTGCGACCACCGACCAAAGACCAATTGTCCAACACGCTGTTGGACGATTGAGCATCATAGCACGGCAAGGTCTGGTGAAGATGGTGTGGTGATGACGGCACCCACCCGAGCGCGAGCCGAAGCTACACGCGGCAGGCAGGTCTGCCTACCGCAGGTAAACCCGCAAAGGCGGAACGAGGACGCTGCGTAAGGGGTTGATGGGAGTGTGCAAGCGAAAGCCCGAAGAAGAGGACGGGGCAGAGCCGCTCAAGAGCAGCGGACAGAGGCTTGGTTCGAACAGCAGATCTTGAGGTCACAGTTCGTGACATCAAGATCCTGCGGAATTGGAGGTGCACTTCTGGCACCTCCAATTACTTTGGTGCCATGAGCAAGGCATTGGTCACCATTCCGGATGAGGCGCTGGCTCGCAGGATCTTCCTCATCCGTGGCGAGAAAGTGATGCTCGACCGTGACCTGGCCGCGCTCTACGGAGTGGAGACCAAGGTCCTCAAGCAGCAAGTGAAGCGCAACATCCAGAGCTTCCCGGAGGACTTCATGTTCCAATTGACCGCCGAAGAGTTCGAGCACTTGAGGTCACAAATTGTGACCTCAAGACACGGTGGCGCCCGATACATGCCCATGGCCTTCACGGAGCATGGCGTGCTCATGCTGTCCAGTGTGCTGAAGAGCCCGCGTGCCAGAGCGGTCAATATCCAGATCATGCGGCTCTTCGTGAAGATGCGCGAACACCTGGTCACCCACAAGGACGTGCTCCTCCAACTGGAAAAGCTGCGCGGAACCTCCAAGGAGCACGCGGGCAAGATCGCGGTGATCTTCAAGTACCTGAAGCAAATGGAGCAACGTCAGCAGGAGACCGAACTGCTGGACGAGATCCGGCGCGGCAAGGCCAAAAACCCGATCGGCTTCAAGGCTGCGAAAGAGCGGAGGGCGGGGAAGAAGTGATCATGGCTACGCGCCGCAGGGTCGTCCGCTCAAGAGCAGCGGACAGACCCGGCGGAGGTTTGGGTGGACACCCTGCGGTGGTCTAAGGTTGGGGTGGACAGCCTGCGGTGGGCTAGATCTGAACTACTGCATCCCTCTTCGAATGCGCTCAGCGGCAAAATCAAGGTCATACGCACACTTGATTCTGAGCTTTAGCAGCTTCAAACCCAAAACTTCATCTGGAGTGAGCCGTTCCGCTTCAATGAAATCCAGGTACAACGCCAGAACGTTGCCAACCTCACCGTCGGAAGCTTGCATAGCTCTTTCCGATGGCAAGGTCACCATGTGCTTCACGGCTATGTATAAAAGTGCGACGTCCCATAGCTCCTTTGGCGAGACATCCACAAAATCGCGAATCTGGTCCACGTCATAGTTCTTATCTCGAAACATCGACACCGAAACATTGAAAACCAGTTTTCGAACCCTTCTCTTGATCAACTCATACTGAAGTTTTTCCAGGAAAGTCCGACCCGAAAGCACTGTAACCGCACCTTCATATACGAACAGGTTGTTATAGCAGAAATTCATTAGGAACTTACCTCTCGGTTTCAGCTTCAGCATGGCGTGATATTTCCGTCAAAGATGATGACATACCTCTTGCTTCCACCCATACTTAACTGAGGCCCAAAATGCCGGAAGCGCATTGGCTGTGCTCAGATGCGCACCCTGCGGTGGGACAGGCTACGGACAGATGGGGGGGGGAGAGCCGCATGGGTGAACGGATGCGAGCTGAAGGCTTGCACGCTCAAGAGCAGAGGGCAGTCTAGCGGAGGTTTGGCTAGACCCCAGCAGTAGCCTAAACTTGTTCCATAAGAAAATAACGACAGATGGGGCCAGATCTCTTAATTGGAATTTGTACAACGCTCATTTGTGCGCTACTGGCTGCAACGTGGTCAAGGCTACTGCTGCCTTTTCTGATTGAGTACTTTGGGGAACGTATCAAGATTTACCGCTGGTGGTTAGGGAATCTCAACTTTAGCTCAGGTCAGCTGCATGGCATCAAGCTTGAGATAAAGAAGAGGGGCTATGACATCCGAGGTGACTTGGAGTTCACAACAGGCAGACACGCAGGAAAGAAGTACTATATCAAGGGAAGAT
Source organism: Flavobacteriales bacterium (assembly GCA_019638115.1). Classification (GTDB taxonomy): domain Bacteria; phylum Bacteroidota; class Bacteroidia; order Flavobacteriales_F; family PHOS-HE28; genus PHOS-HE28. Next base: position 194,909 of record JAHBUK010000001.1, read on the forward strand.
TTCAGAGCAACATTCTGACCTTTCACTACTACCCGCATGATAAACACAGCACGAGCCAAGGGACAGCAACATTCAAGCGTCTTCTTGATGGGGAACAGCTATCAGGGCACTTCGCATACTTCAGTCAGGAGAACAATGAGGTAGCCACCGTAGCGTGCAACTTAAGCCCCGTAAAGCATAGCGGGGCGGCTTGAGGAAACAGATTGGTTGGTGGCGGCTGACGTTACTGACTATGATGGCATTAAGTGCAGAACGATTGCAGCATTTCCGATTGCGGGAGCAGCGTCGCCTGCCCGTTCCGGCTTAAAAACTAGGACAAAAGGCGAGGGTGGACACTCTGCGGTAGTCTAACGAGCGTGGCCACAGCGCCTCTGCCGAAGCCTTAGCGAAGCCAAGAGGCTACGCTCAGATGCGCACTCCGCGGTGGGAAAGGCTACGAAAAGAGGAGGGCAAGAACATTTATTTAATTGGCTCCTTGATAATGAGGACCTCAGCGCCTTGATCATCCTGCCCTTTGAAGGTAAACGTGTACTTAGTCGTTGAACTATTGTAGAATCCTTGTTCCGCAATCTGTAACGTGAATGTTTTACTAGCAACACGCAAAGTAATTCCGCGATAATTGGAATTATCGAGAGCCATCAGAAGGCCGGGCTCGCCTAACGGGACTGTTTGAGATTCCCTAAGAAAAACTGAAGCCCCTTCAACAGCCTCCAGTCGGGAACGAAGCAGACTCGCCTCCTTTTGGAGCCGCTCGAACTCCATCTTATGGTCTGACTCGAAGGCCTTAAGTCGTTCGTACTCCTTGTTCTCGACTAGTTGTTCATTGAGCGTACTGCTTATGCCTCCAAGATCCCTCAAGAGCTCAGGTAGATTCCACGCTTCAGCCTGCTTGTATTGTTCGAGCTCTGATCTGAGTCTATCACCCGTGAACACATAGGTTCCTGAGATGCACGCCGCAGCCACGCCTGCACACCAAGCGATGGTGGTTTTAATGTCGACTGCCATGTCTTTGTATCGTTAAGCCTCGGCAATTTAGCCACAGTCGATGACCTAGAACGCTTCCCGCTAGACGCACAGGAGACAACTTAGTGGAAGTGGTCAAAACAAGTACATTTGATCAATGATGAAGCGGGCTGGTATTCTGCCGATATATCGTGTAGAGGACGACGTTCTCCAACGCATCAAGCAGAGTATTTTACTGTTTGATACAATTGGAATTCCTCATCTAAACAGCACCATTGAACATTGGGATTCAGCCCATGGGCATAACTGCCGACATCGCCCAACAATCGATGCTCTTACCAGACTTGCTGAAAGCGACTTGGTCTTCGACCCAATGCCCATGTCATCTATGATAGTGCAGGGCAATGAACATACGCATGGCCTACAGAGGCTGGTCGATCGAATCTATGAGTTGCTGGAAGCAGATGCCGCCCCAGAACCGTTGATGGATACGCTGGTTCGATTAAATGCAATGGCCCTTAACAACGCCGATCCGCCAATGGACTTCGCCTCTGTTCCCATCCTTAGCAAAGAGCATACGAGTGTAATTGATGAGGACAGGGACTCTGAAGTTCTTCAACTTATTATTGAAAAATTGCCGGTTCCCAATAGCGACGTACCACTTGGACGTGTGTTGGACTTCAAGCGCGATGGCGTAAACGAAGTCCACCTTCGCGGTCTACGACTTTGGATGTACAAGGCGACTACTTCTAAAGAGCCCGTGACTATTCTCGCTGAAGAACTGGAGTACCTCTTGGCTCAGTACAGTAAGTGTATGAGTCTGCATGAGATTAACCACTCTAGATCTCGGCTTCAAACCGTAGTTCTCACTGGAGCGGAATGGCTTGAGAACATTGCAAATCGGCAGTTCAGTAAGGCGGCGAAGGCGCTGTTCTCAATTAACGAATCGAAGATTGTTCTTGCCCAAGCCGAACTCAGCGCACCAGGCAAAGAGGTGGCATATCTATACTCGGCGAACAAAGTATTTGGTCGGGGGAACGTGCCTTAAGCGATTGGAGCGGATACCCCGCAGCGAGGAACGAGCGAGGGGTACGAGCGGAAAGCGCGACGGCGAGTCTTCGAGCCGGCACGCCCAAGCTTCGACTGCGCTTAGGGCGGCCTATCTGCTCAGATACATGCTCCGCTCCCTATACCCCTACCACTGTCACGGCCCGCAGAGCCGGGTCCTGCAGTTAACTGGTTCCATCAGGTCTTTGATGAAATTGATCTCATTCCTGTCGCAAGAGTTCACGCTCTTGCCTTGACTTGTCGAGCGCCGAAACGTGCGCGCATGGACGCTCACGAGAGATACGCTCCTCAACACTCCTTCAAGTCCATGCAGAGCCGAGGTTCTACAAGAGCGAACCGGAGTAACGCACGTAAAAACTCTTCTAGGAAAAGCTGCACCGAGTAGGCATCCGTCAATATCTGGAAGGTTCCTCCAAAGTCCACTTTACCTCCATGGGCGAGCTTGCTTCTGAAGTCATAGAGCTTCTTCCAAAGCTTACCATCCTCGATGGAGCCAAAGTCATGCTCCACCCTGCGCTCAAAACGATTGGAAAGCAGCTTCACTTTAGCTGCAATCTGATGGCTTATCGAGTCGCTCTCACCCTTTGGACTGTGCGTGATAAGTGATTCAATGACTGCGAACAAACCAAGGCATAACAGTTCATTGTAGCCCCTAAGATTAGGCAGTGACCAGTAGAGGTTACAAGAGTGATACAACTCTGGATAGCCCGTTCTAATAGCCACGACGTCGTTGTAAGTCTTCTTCAGTGCTTCTAAGTCGCTAAGCTTCCAGACATCATTGTAATCTTGAAGGACACCATGACTCAGGAAATCAAAAAGCTCGGTGTCAGAGCCAAACTGAGCAGAGGACCATGCACCGTAGGTGTTGAAAATATTCAAGTGATGAGGTCCGATTCGTGAAGCAATCTCAAGATCAACTATCTCCTGTGGCTTGAAGTGCTCTCGCACCAACCCATCCGACCGGTACTTCACGATGGCATACTTCCACTTCTGCTTTGGGAGTGGTTTCTCTTCGACGTAGACAAATTGTATCTCTTGTGTCTCACCAGTCTCAAGCTTGTACAACGCTGGTTTCTCCGGCTTGCGTGTGAACACCGACTCGTAGGGTGTTCGGAAATCGTCAAAGCGATTCAAGTTGTGCAGGCGCTTGCGAATTCGATTGAGCTGAGTTACCGTGGGACGGCATATCGACAAATCTGGGCTTAGCTGAAACGGAAGAGCGCACTTGAACTCAATCGGGTTGCCGATATGAGCGAATCCATACACACGTTTTCTCTTCGCTCTTGCTTCAGCCATGGTTGGTCAATGGACGGACATCAATCTACGATTACCTACTCAAGTACATGCTCCGCTCCCCATACACCTGCCTCTGCCACGCCTGCTTCAAGAGCAAGCAGGATCGCAGTGACAGAACGGATCCGGGCTTCATTACCGGCTAAGGTACATTGACCGTTCACCGTAGACTTGACGGAAGAAGGGGTCTTTGAGGTCCTTGATGAAGTAGATCGCTTCCCCCGTGCTCTTCATCTCAGGCCCCAGGCTCTTGTCCACGTTGGGGAACTTGTCGAAACTGAAGACGGGCACCTTGATCGCATAGCCATCCAACCGCGGCTTGAACTGGAAGTCCTTCAGCTTGTGGCCGAGCATCACCTTGGTGGCCCAGTTCACGTAGGGCTCGCCGTAGGCCTTGGCGATGAAGGGCACGGTGCGGCTGGCGCGCGGGTTGGCCTCGATCACGTACACCACCTCGTTCTTGATGGCGAACTGGATGTTCACCAGGCCCACGGTGTGTAGGGCCAGGGCGATCTTGTGCGTGTGCTCGCGGATCTGCTGGATCACCTTCTCGCTGAGGTCGAAGGGCGGGAGCACGGCGTTGCTGTCGCCGCTGTGGATGCCCGCCGGCTCGATGTGCTCCATGATGCCGATGATGCGCACCATCTCGCCGTCGCAGATGGAATCGCTCTCCGCTTCGATGGCGCCGTCGAGGAAGTGATCGATGAGGATCTTGTTGTCGGGCATCAGGCGCAGGATGTCGAGCACCTGGTCCACGAGCTCCTCCTCGTTGATCACGATCTTCATCTTCTGGCCGCCGAGCACGTAGCTGGGGCGCACCAAAAGCGGGAAGCCGAGCTCGCGGCTCAGCTTCACGGCCTCCTCGGCATTGTTCACCGCACCGAACCTGGGGTACGGGATGTTGAGGTCGCGCAGCAGTGAGCTGAAGCGCTCGCGGTCCTCGGCCATGTCCAGCGCGGCGTAGCTGGTGCCGATGATCTTGATGCCGTACTTCTCCAGCTTCTCGGCGAGCTTCAGCGCGGTCTGCCCGCCCAGCTGCACGATGACGCCCTCGGGCTGTTCGTGCTGGATGATGTCGTAGATGTGCTCCCAGAACACGGGCTCGAAGTAGAGCTTGTCGGCCGTGTCGAAGTCGGTGCTCACCGTCTCCGGGTTGCAATTGATCATGATGGTCTCGTAGCCGAGCTCCTTGGCCGCGAGCACGCCGTGCACGCAGCTGTAGTCGAACTCGATGCCCTGGCCGATGCGGTTGGGGCCGCTGCCGAGCACCACGATCTTCTTGCGGTCGCTGCGCACGCTCTCGTTCTCCTCCTCGAAGGTGCTGTAGTAGTAGGGCGTCTTCGCGGGGAACTCGCCGGCGCAGGTGTCCACCAGCTTGTACACGCGCTTGATGCCGAGCTCGTTGCGCTTCTTGTAAACCTGGCTCTCCAGGCAGCCGAGCAAATGCGCGACCTGTCTGTCGGCGTAGCCCTTCTGCTTGGCCTCGAAGAGCAGGTCGCGGGGGATGGTGTCGAGCGTGTACTTCTCCACCTCCTTCTCGGTCTTGATCATGTCCTCGATCCCGCAATGGCGGGACAGGTCCTGCTTCAGGAACCAGATGTCGATGCGCGTGCGGTCGTGGATGGTCTTGAAGGGGATGCCGGCCTTGATGGCATCGTAGATGTGGAAGAGGCGGTGCCAGCTGGGGTTGCTCGTCCACGCGAACGTCAAGGCTGTCATGATCATTTGTTGGGCGTGCCCCCGCCTTCGCCTCGTCCCGCACGTTGTTCCCGTTCGTGCAGGAACGGACCGCATCACCGGAGTCGCTGGAGGAGGGCGAAGGCGGGGTCGCGTGCTTCGCTGTGGCTGCCTTGGCTCAGCGAGTGTTGCTCCGGCTGCGGGGTCTGCTCGTTCCTCGCAGCCTCCTCGCTCGGGCAACACTTGCGCTTCGCCCTCGGCAGGCCGCCGCTACGCCCGCTCACGCGGAACCCCGGCCTGCCGTACGGTCATCCAGATGTAGAATCGGCCCGCAAGAGAAGGCAGTCCTTCGGAAGGCCTGCATGGGTCGATCCAGCGCCGGTATGCGAGGAATTGGGTTCATGTCCTACAAAAACATAATTTAGCCCAGTCTAAAATTTGATTCATGGTCAATCGAATAAACGGGGGCTGGGTTTTCATCCTTTCCATCGCAGCCATCGCTGGCTGCTCCAAGTTGGAACCTGCGGCTCCGGCCGACGAGGCCATCTTGGACGGCCCCATCGCCGGACTGTCGGGCGATGAACTTGCGCGCTTCCTGCGCGGCGATGTGGCCTTCAACGACGAGGTGTTCCATGCCGGGAACGGGTTGGGGCCCGTGTTCGTGGCCACGAGATGCGCGTCATGCCATGCGGGCGACGGCCCGGGCCATCCGTTCACCACGCTCACCCGCTTCGGGCAGTGGGATGCGAGCGGCAACCAGTACATCGGCCAGGGCGGCCCGCAACTACAGGACCGCGCGTTGCCCGGCATCCAGCCGGAACAGCTTCCGCCGGGCGCGCCCTTCGCACGCTTCCTGCCACCGCTGAACACCGGCCTCGGTCTGCTCGATGCCGTGAGCGATGCCGACCTGCTCGCCTGGGCCGATGAGCACGATGCCGACGGCGACGGCATCAGCGGACGGCCCAACTGGGTCGAGCGCAGGCCGTACAGCCCGTTGCGGCCGGGGGCAGTGGAACAGGATGGCCGCGTGATCGGGCGCTTCGGGCGCAAGGCCAGTGCATACGACCTGTTGCAACAGACCGCCACGGCCTACAACCAGGACATCGGCGTGGTGAGCCTCTTCGAGCCCATCGATCCCTGGACACGCGAGGAGCAGGACCCCGAAGTGCCCACCGCCACCATCCACGATGTGGTGTTCTACCTGCTCACGCTGAAGGCGCCGATACAGCGTGATGCGAACGATCCGAACGTGGTGGCCGGGGAACAGGTGTTCAACACCATCGGTTGCGCCAAATGCCACCGCCCCGAACTCACTACCGGCCCATCGCCCATCGCGGCGCTTGCCCACAAGACCTTCAGGCCCTACACCGACCTGCTGCTACACGACATGGGGCCGGGGCTCGATGATGGTTACACGGAAGGAACAGCCCTGACCAGCGAATGGCGCACGCCTGCGCTGTGGGGCCTGGGCCTTTTTCCCGATAGCCAGGGTGGACAGTACTTCCTGATGCACGATGGACGCGCCCACAGCATCGAAGAGGCGATCGGCCTCCATGGTGGTGAAGGACAGCAGGCGCGCGATGCCTTCAACGCACTGGGCACCAACGAGCGCAGCGCCCTCATCGCCTTCCTCAATAGCCTCTGACATGGACCGCCGCACATTCATCCGCCAAAGCTGCCTGGCCTGCTCCGCAGTGCTCGCGGCCCCCGCGCTGCTCACCTCGTGCAGCGGCATACGCCCGGTGGCGGGCATCATCGAAGGCGATACGCTCGCGCTGCCCTCCGGGGTCTTCACCGGCAAGGATGGAACGCCACTCCGGGTGGCGGTGGCCACCCACGCGCAGTTGAAGCAGCCCATCGCTGTGTTCCGCGATGGTCCTTCGGCCTACCATGCCGTGCTGATGCGCTGCACGCACAAGGGCGTGGAGTTGAACGTGACCGGTACACGCCTGGAGTGCCCTGCGCATGGCAGCTCGTTCGACAGCCACGGCGCGGTGCTGGAGGGCCCGGCCGAAGCCCCGTTGCGCATATTCCCCGTGGAGGAGCGCGATGGACGGATCCTTATCTCCCTGAAGGCATGAGACAGGCGGTGATCATCGGTGCGTTGATCGCCGCGTGCGGCGCAACGGCCCAGGTGGACAGCACGCTCCTGCTCCTTCCTGCCACGGAGGACACCATGGCCCACCGCAGGATGAACATGGACGCCGTGTACAACAGGCCCTTCCTCACCTTCGACAAGATGCCGGTGAGCGTGGGCGGCTATGTGGAGGCGAAGGTGGAACACCTCGGCACCGATGGCGTGAGCGACGGTTTCTCGTTCGCATTGCAGCGCATGACGCTCTTCGTGGCCTCATCGATCCACCAGCGCATCAAGTTCCTCAGTGAACTCGAACTGGAGGAGGGCGGCCGCGAACTGTCCATCGAGTTCGCCGCGCTGGACATGCAGTTCGATCCGCTGCTCAACCTGCGGGGCGGGATCGTGATGAACCCCATCGGCGCCTTCAACCAGAACCACGATGGGCCGAACTGGGAGTTCAACGACCGGCCGCTGGAGGCCGTGCGGTTGCTGCCCGCCACATGGAGCAACGTGGGCTTCGGCCTGTACGGCAAACGCTCCACCGCGCAATGGACCTTCGCCTACGAGGCCTACCTCACCAACGGGTTCGATGCGTCCATCATCAGCAACAGCGAGGACCGCACCTTCCTGCCCGCCACGAAGGCGAACCCGGACCGTTTCACCGAGAGCTTCAACGGCGTGCCCCTGCTCACGGCGAAAGTGGCCGTGCGGCATCAGGCCATCGGCGAGATCGGCCTCAGCACCATGGGCGGCGTGTACAACAGGTTCCAGCAGGATGGCCTGGTGCTGGACAAGCGGCGGCGCGTGGACGTGGTCGCGATCGACATGAACAGCCGGGTGCGGTCATGGGGCACGGCCTTCGTGGGCGAGTGGGCCTGGGTGCTGGTGGATGTGCCTGATACCTACACCCAGCAATATGGTTCGCGCCAGCACGGCGGTTTCCTGGACATCGTGCAACCGCTGAGGCAGGCCCGCATGCTCGGTTTCGAGAACGTCGTGGTGAACGTGGCCGTGCGCCTGGAGTACGTGGACCATAACGTGGGCCGGTTCCGCGAGACGGGTGGCGACATCGGCGATGAGGTGTTCGCGATCGTTCCCGCGATCAGCTTCCGGCCCGCCAGCGGCACCGTGTTCCGCCTGAACTACCGGCACATGCGCGAGCGGGACCTCCTGGGCAACCCGCCATCGCTCACCGGCGGATTCCAGTTCGGGTTCGCGAGCTACTTCTGATGCCGTTGTCCTCACCGCATCCTGGCCGCGTTCAATATCGCCAGCAGCGCCACGCCCACGTCGGCAAACACCGCTTCCCACAAGGTGGCCAGGCCGCCCGCGCCGAGGATCAGCACGACCGCCTTCACGCTAAAGGCCAGCACGACGTTCTGCAACACCACACGCCTGGTGGCCTTGCCGTTGCGGATAGCCTCGGCGATGCTGCCTGGACTGTCGTTCTGCAACACCACGTCGGCCGTTTCGATGGCCGCATCGCTGCCCATGCCGCCCATGGCGATGCCTACGTCGCTAAGGGCGAGTACCGGCGCATCGTTGATGCCATCGCCCACGAAGGCCACCACTGCGGTGGGATCCTTCTTCACCTCCTGCATGTGCGTCACCTTGTCCTGGGGCAGCAGGTCGCCGAAGGCCTTGGTGATGCCGAGCGTTGCCGCCACCCGCTGCGTGATGGAGGTCTTGTCGCCGCTGAGCATCATGATGCGGCGGATGCCCAGTGCGTGCAGGGCCCCGATCGCGCCTTCCGCGTCGCTCTTGATCCGGTCCGCCACGGTGAGGTGGCCCGCGTACGCGCCGTCGATGGCCGCCACCACGATGGTGTCCTCCACCGCATCCACCTGTGACGGATAGCTCACGTTGAACTTGCGCAGCAGCTTGGCGTTGCCCACGAGCACCTCCTTTCCCTGCACGGTGCCGCGCATGCCATGCCCGCTGATCTCCTCCACGTTCATGGCCTCCCCTGCCGCCACATCGGGCTCGTGGCGCAGTACGGCCTGGGCGATCGGGTGCGTACTGTGCAGTTCCATCGCCTTGATCGCACCGAGCAGCTGTTCCGCGTCCATGCCCGGTGCGGGTTCCACGGCCTGCACGGCGAAGACGCCTTCGGTGAGCGTGCCGGTCTTGTCCATCACCACGGTGTTCACCTTGGTGAGCACGTCGAGGTAGTTGCCGCCCTTGAGCAGGATGCCCTTGCGGCTGGCCGCACCGATGCCGCCGAAGTAACCGAGCGGAATGCTGATGACCAGCGCACAGGGGCACGAGATCACCAGGAAGATGAGCGCGCGATAAAGCCATGTATTGAAAACGTAAGGTTCCACGATGAGCATGGGCACCAGCACGATGCCCACGGCCAGCGCCACCACGATGGGCGTGTAGATGCGCGCGAAGCGGCGGATGAAGAGCTCCGTAGGCGACTTGCTTTTCGCCGCGTTCTGCACAAGGTCGAGGATGCGTGCGAGGCTGCTTTCGCCGAAGGGCTTGGTCACTTCCATATCCACCACCTTGTCCGTGGCGATCATGCCCGCGAGCACCGGTGCTTCCTTCACGATGGTACGCGGCACGCTTTCACCGGTAAGGGCCGCAGTATCGAAGGAGGCCTGGTCGCTGAGGAGCTTACCGTCCAACGGCACGCGATCGCCCACGCGGATGCGGAGGATGTCACCGACCTTCACCTCAGCAGCGGGCGTTTCCACCGGGATGCCGTCGCGCAGCACGTTCGCGGTATCCGGACGTACATCCAGCAAGGCCTGGATATTGCGCTTGGCCCGATCAACGGCGGCGTTCTGGAACAGTTCACCCACGGCATAGAACAGCATCACCGCCACGCCCTCGGGGTACTCGCCGATGTAGAACGCGCCGATGGTGGCCAAACTCATCAGGAAGAACTCGCTGAAGACCGCGCCCTTCGCGATGGTACGTACCGCATTCACCAGCACCGGCCAGCCTACCGGCAGGTACGCGGCCAAGTACCAGGCGAAACGCCACCATGCCTGTTGCCAGAGCTGCGGTGCCAGCTGGTCGATGGCGATGCCGCTGAGGAGCAGGATGAACGAAACAATAGCAGGCAGGTAGGTCCGCCAGGTGGAACGAGCAGCGAGGGAATGATGGGTGCTCATGATCTTAATGCTCGTGTCCTTCACTCGTGTTCATCATCGCGATCAGGTAGTAGGCGCCACCGGTCACCACTTCGGCGTCCGGGTCCACCGGTTGCAGGAAGGTTACTGCTGTGTACGCGCCATCGGTCGTTCCACGCTTCACTTCGATGCGTTGGAAGCTCATGCTGCCGGTTGCGGCCTCGTGCGCATGTTCATCGCTATGGTCATGTTCGTGCACCTCACCTTGTGCATGGGTTGCCTTGTTCTCCTTCGCGTGATCGTGTGCTTCCCCTTCGGTGTGTTTGTGCGCCGGTTCCTCCTTGTGCGCGGGCTCTTCATCATGCCCGTGCCCATGCTCCTCTTCACCTTCGGTCCTGATGAACACGTAGTCCTTGCCTTCCATGTTCACGATGGCCTCGGTGAGCACGGCGGTGGTGGTGGCGTTGCCTACGCTGATGCGCCCGGTAACGCCCATGCCGTCGATCAGGCCCACTTTGTCGCCGGTGATCTCCGCGTGCACCGGGATCGTCTTCGTCTCGCGTTCGAAGGCACTGCCGATGGCGAAGACCACGGCCGTGTAGTTCTTGCCCGGCAGGTTGGTGAGGCTGAGGTCGATGGTCTGGCCCACCTTCACGGAGGCGATGTCCTGTTCGTAGAGGAAGAGGTCCACGTGGAGCTTGCTGTTGTTCACCACGCGGAACATTGTGGCATCGTTGCTCACCTTGCTTCCCACGTTCACCGCGATGTGCGCCACGGTGCCATCGATGGGGCTTACGATGCCCGCGGCTGAGCGCAGTGCATTGGCAGTGAGCTTCTCGGGGTCGATGTTGATCAGGCGCAACTGCTCGGCATGGGCGTTCACGCTGGCCCGCAAGGAGGCGTGTTCCGCCGTGACCTGTTGCAGGGTCTTCTGCGCGCTCACGTTGGCGCGGGCCAGTTCGGTCTGGCGTTCCAATTCCGTTTCGGCGTACACCAGTCGTGCTTTCGCATCGAGGTAGTCGCGTTGCAGTTGGATGATCGAAGGGTCGGTGACCGTAGCGAGCACCTGCCCCTTGTTCACATGGTCGCCTTCCTGCACCAGCACTTCGCGCACGGTGCCTCCCATGGCCACGGTGATGTCGGCGACGTTCTGCGGCGGCACTTTCAAAAAGCCGACGGCCTTGAGGGCGGTGGTGAGGTCCTTCATCTCCACCTTGCCAAGCTTGCCCTCGATGGCGGCGAATTGTTGCGGCGAAACGGTGACGGTGCTCCCACCGCCGTGGCCCTCCTCTTCGCCGTGGCCATGGCCTTCTTCTTCGCCGGAGGCCGCGCCACCGCCACAGGCGGCCAGTGCGATGGTGAGCAGGAGCAGAAAGAGCGTATTCGGCATGCGCTGAAGAGCGCTGTTGATCGGTTGCGTTTTCATGTCTATGCGGTCTTAGAGCCCATTGAGGGCACGGAGGTGGAGGACGGTAAGTGCGAGCTCGTAACGCACGCGCAAGTGCTCGGCGTTGAGTTGAAAGGCCTGCTCGATGCCTTGAGTGAATTGGAAGTAGTCGGCTTCGCCCGCGCGATAGGCACGCAGGGCATCGTCGCGCAGGGTAGCACCCAGCGCGGCACCGGTGCTTTCATAGAAGGCGAGGCTCTCGCGCAATTGAGTGAGCTGCGCCTGCGTGGTGGCGCGCTCGCTGCTGCGCTGTCGGCGTGCGGCTTCCAGTTCCTGCGCGGCGATCTCGCTGCGCAAACGTGCCGCCGAGGTGCGACCGCCCTGGCCGCTGCCGGGCAGGGGGATCGAAGCACCGATGAGGAAGCCCGAAAAGGGCGACGTGCCATCGAAGGTCTGGTAGAAGCCGCCGCCCTGCAGGCTGGGTGCCCATTGGCTGCGTTGCAGTTTCCATTCGGCCTCGGCCACCTGCGTGCGCTGCTGCAAGGAGAGCAGGAGCGGGTCGTTGCCGCCGCCGGGATCCGGCGCTCGTGCGGTGTTGAGCAATTCCTCGGGCACCGGCACGGCACCACTGAGCGGGCCCGTCCAGCGTTCTACTTCCACCTGGTAGGCCACCAGATCAGCCTGTGCCTGGCGCAAGCGCACCTTCACCTGCTCGGCGCGGCTTTGCGCACTGGTGCTTTCCAAGCGGCCGGTCTCACCGAGCTCGAAGCGCTGCAGCGCGAAGGCCGCCATGGATGCGTACGCGCTGTCCAGCTGTTGCAGGATACGCACCTGTTCAAGGCCCATGGCCCATTGCAGGTAGGCCCCTCCCGCGCTCTCCTTCACGTAGGCCGCCGTGTTCAGCTTTTCGTTCTCCGCAAGGTGCAGGCTTTCCTTCAGGTAGGCCGCGCGTCGGGCAATGGTGGTGGGAAATGCGAACCCGGTATTGGCTTCCAGGATAATGTCCTTGGGATACGGCCCCTGGGTCTGGCCATGGGAGAATTGCGCGTTGAGCGGCTGCAGCCCGAAGGCCGTGCCACGCAGGGCATCCTGTTCCTGCACACGCAGTTCCGCAGCGGTCATGCTCGGATGGGTGCGCAAGGCGCGTGCGATCGCCGTGTCCATCGGCATCGGTTCCTGTGCGCTGCTGGTGCCGCCGATCATGATCAACAGCACGGTCGCGACGATCAGCGGTGCGTTCGCCTTGCCGCCATTGGCATCGTTGCGCCTCCTGCCTCCGCCCATGAAGAGCAGATAGAGCACCGGCAGCACCATGAGGGTGAGGGCCGTGGCGGTGATGAGGCCACCGATCACCACCGTGGCCAGGGGGCGTTGCACTTCCGCGCCCGCGTTGCCGCTCAAGGCCATGGGCAGGAAACCGAGCGAGGCCACCGCCGCCGTCATCAGCACGGGACGCAGCCGTGTGCGGGTACCTTTCAACACGCGCTCCTTCAGGTCGCTGATGCCTTCCTTTTCCAGTTGGTCGAAGGTGGCGATGAGGACGATGCCGTTGAGCACCGCCACGCCGAAGAGCGCGATGAAGCCCACGCCCGCGCTGATGCTGAAGGGCATGCCGCGCGCCATGAGCGCAAGCACACCGCCGATGGCGCTCATGGGGATGGCGGTGTAGATCAGCAGGGCGCGCTTCACGCTGTTGAAGGTGAAGAAGAGCAGCAGGAAGATGAGGGCCAGCGCGATGGGCACCGCCAGCATCAGGCGTTTGCTAGCTGCCTGCAGGTTCTCGAAGGTGCCGCCGAAGGTGTAGTAGTAGGCCGCGGGCATTGGCACTTCGGCATCGATGCGGCCTTGGAGCTCTTCCACGAAGCTTTCCACGTCACGGCCACGGATGTTCACGCCCACGGCGATGCGGCGCTTGGCATCCTCCCGGCTGATCTGGGCCGGGCCGGGTGTCAAGGACACATCGGCCACCTGCTGCAACTGGATCTGTCCGCCACCGGGCAGCGCCACGAAGAGGGTGCGCACATCGTCGATGCTCTGCCGCTGTTGGTCACCGAGGCGCACCACCAGATCGAAGCGGCGCTCGTTCTCGTAGATGACGCCGGTGGCCTCGCCCGCGAAGGCCGTGCGCACGGTGCGGTTCAGTTCGCGGATGTTGAGGCCGTACTGCGCTACCCGTGCACGATCATAGGTGATGGTGATCTGTGGCAGGCCCACCACCTTTTCCACCTGCGGTTCACCCGCACCTTGCACTTCGCCGATGATCGCCGCCACCTTGTTCGCGATCACCGCGAGGGTGTCCATGTTCTCACCGTAGATCTTCACGGCCACGTCCTGCCGTATGCCGGTCATCAATTCGTTGAAGCGCATCTGGATGGGTTGGGTGGCTTCGTAGAACACGCCGGGTACCTGCCTCAAGGCTTGCAGCATGGTGTCCTGCAAAGCCTCGCGGTCGTGCGCGGTGGTCCATTCGTCCTTGTCCTTCAAGATGATCATGAGGTCCGTGGCTTCGGGGGGCATGGGGTCCGTGGGGATCTCGGCGCTGCCGGTGCGTCCCACCACCTGCTTCACCTCCGGGAATTGCAGCAGGATCTTCTCCACCTTGGCGTTGTTGGCGATGCTCTGGCTGAGCGATGCGCCCTGCGGCAGGATGCTGTGGAAGGCGAAGTCGCCCTCTTCCAAGGTGGGAATGAACTCGCCGCCCATGCGTGCGAACAGGAAGACCGAGCTGATGAAGAGCGCCACGGCCACACCCACGGTCTTGATCCGGTTGCGCAAGGCGAAGCCGATGATGGGATCGTACCACTTCTGGAAACGGTCCATCATGCGGTCGCTGAAGTTGGGTTTGTGCGCCGTGTTGCGCGGCAGCACCAGCGCGCTCATCATGGGCACATAGGTGAGCGAGAGCAACAGGGCACCCAGGATGGCGAAGCTGACGGTGATGGCCATGGGGCGGAACATCTTGCCCTCGATGCCCACCAGTGTGAGGATGGGGATGTACACGATCAGGATGATGATCTCGCCGAAGGCCGCGCTCGTCCGGATCTTGCTGGCGCTCACGAAAACCTCGCGGTCCATCTCCTCGCGGGTAAGGATCCTTCCCTTGAAGCGCGCATGCAGGTGGTGCAGGGTGGCCTCCACGATGATCACGGCGCCGTCCACGATCAATCCGAAATCGATGGCACCAAGCGACATCAAATTGCCGCTGACGCCGAAGGCGTTCATGAGGATGATGGCGAAGAGCATGCACAGTGGGATCACCGAGGCCACGATGAGGCCCGCGCGCCAATTTCCTAGAAAGAGCACCAGCACGAAGATCACGATCAACGCGCCCTCGATCAGGTTCGTCTTCACCGTGCCGATGGCCCGCCCCACCAGTTCGCTGCGCACCAGATAGGGTTCGATCATCAGCCCTTCCGGCAGGGCCTTCTGCACGTTCGGTATGCGCGCTTCAATAGCCTTCACCACTTCGGCGCTGTTGCCACCCTTCAGCATCATCACCGTGCCGCCCACCGCTTCGCCTTCGCCATTGCGGGTGAGCGCACCGTAGCGCGGGGCCGCACCGAAGCCCACCTCGGCCACATCGCCCACCAGGAGCGGCACACCGCCGGGCGGGATCTTCACCACCACCTTGCGGATGTCGTCCAGCGTGCGCAGCAGTCCTTCGCCCCGGATGCTGTAGCTGTTGGGCCGTTTCTCGATGTAGGCGCCGCCGGTGTTCTCGTTGTTGCTCTCCAACGCGAGCAGTAGCTCACCGATGGTGACGCCCATGCTTTGCAAGCGCTTGGGGTCCACGCTCACCTCGTACTGCTTCACCTCGCCGCCGTAGCTGTTCACCTCGGCCACACCGGGTGTGCCCAACAGCTGCCGCACTACGATCCATTCCTGGATGGTGCGCAGCTCGCTGGGGCTGAAGGTGCCCTCGTACCCTTCCTTGGGGTGCAGCACGTATTGGTACACCTCGCCCAACCCGGTGCTTACCGGGGCCATGGTCGGTGTGCCCACCCCGGGCGGTATCAGTGCGGCGGCCTCGCCCAGGCGCTGGTCCACCAAGGTGCGGGCGAAGTACACGTCCACGTCCTCATCGAATACGATGGTCACAAGACTTAGCCCGAAGCGGCTGATGGAGCGGATCTCCACCAGATCGGGCAGGCTGGCCATGGCCCGCTCGATGGGCGCGGTAACGAACTGTTCCACCTCCTGCGCGGCCAGCGTAGGCGTGGTGGTGATCACCTGCACCTGGTTGTTGGTGATGTCGGGTACCGCATCGATCGGCAATTGCGTGAGCGAGTACGCCCCGTAAAGCACCAGCACGAGCGTGAAGAGCCCGATGATGGCCTTGTTGTGTATGGAGAACCGGATGATCCTGTCGATCATGGATGGAAAAACTTGGGAATGGAAGGAAGGACGAATGCGGAACGCGGGTACACAATGGCCCCGGACCGTGCCGAAGCACGGTGCGTTCCCGTTCCGCCGAAGGGCGGATCAACTCAAGCCTTGGGAGGGATCCACACGTTGCCCGTGAAACCACTGGGCGCAACGTTGAGGAATTGCGCACCCACCTTGGTGGTGAGCGGCTGTAGGGAGATCAGGAGAGACCTGTTCACCGGTGAAAGCGCGACCAGGCCACTGCACGCGCAGAACTCGCCGTGGCAATCCTCGCTGAACGGATCGTGGTCGTGCTCATCGTGTTGCTGATCGTCGGTGTGCTCGTTGTGGAAGAGGTCGTGGAAGTCCTCACTGGTATGCTGCTCCAGAAAGTGCATCACCACTTGCGGCACATGCAGCCACTCGTGCAGTTCCAGGGCACTGAAGCCATAGACCGTAAGGGTGAGCAGGAAAAGGAGGCGACGCATTTTCCGGGACGAATGTAGGCTTCAACGGTTGAGATCGCAAGCGTGTTCTCCGCGTGAGCGGGCGAAGCGGCAGCCCGGCGCAGGAAGGGCATTGCGGATGCGAGCAACGAGGCGGCACGACGCAGGCGTGACCCCGCAGTGCCGCAGCCGCTGGCCCTGACAAGACCGGCTAAAGCGCAGCACGCGACCCGGCTGCATTTGAGCCGGGGCACGCCCTCACTTCGCTACTCGGTCGCTTTGCGCCCTGCGTACCGCCGCTTCGCTTATGCTCGGAGTGACCGTCTATCGACTGAGGTACATTGAGCGCTCACCGTAGACCTGTCTAAAGAACGGGTCTTTCAAATCCTTGATGAAGTAGATCGCCTCCCCCGTGCTCTTCATCTCGGGTCCCAAGCTCTTGTCCACATTCGGGAACTTGTCGAAGCTGAACACCGGCACCTTGATGGCATACCCGTCCAACCTGGGTTTAAAGGCGAAGTCTTTCAACTTCGCACCGAGCATGACTTTCGTTGCCCAATTCACGTAAGGTTCACCGTAGGCCTTGGCGATGAAAGGCACAGTCCTGCTCGCGCGCGGGTTGGCTTCGATCACGTACACCACCTCGTCCTTGATGGCGAACTGGATGTTCACCAGGCCAACGGTCTTCAGCGCCAGCGCGATCTTGTGCGTGTGCTCGCGGATCTGCTGGATCACCTTCTCGCTGAGGTCGAAGGGCGGGAGCACGGCGTTGCTGTCGCCGCTGTGGATGCCCGCCGGCTCGATGTGCTCCATGATGCCGATGATGCGCACCATCTCGCCGTCGCAGATGGAATCGCTCTCCGCTTCGATGGCGCCATCGAGGAAGTGGTCGATGAGGATCTTGTTGTCGGGCATCAGGCGCAGGATGTCGAGCACCTGGTCCACGAGCTCCTCCTCGTTGATCACGATCTTCATCTTCTGGCCGCCGAGCACGTAGCTGGGGCGCACCAGCAGCGGGAAGCCGAGCTCGCGGCTCAGCTTCACGGCCTCCTCGGCGTTGTGTACCGCACCGAACTTCGGGTAGGGGATCTTCAGGTCGCGCAGCAGTGAGCTGAAGCGCTCGCGGTCCTCGGCCATGTCCAGCGCGGCGTAGCTGGTGCCGATTATCCTGATGCCGTACTTCTCCAGCTTCTCGGCCAGCTTCAGTGCGGTCTGCCCGCCGAGTTGCACGATGACGCCCTCGGGCTGTTCGTGCTGGATGATGTCGTAGATGTGCTCCCAGAACACGGGCTCGAAGTAGAGCTTGTCGGCCGTGTCGAAGTCGGTGCTCACCGTCTCCGGGTTGCAGTTGATCATGATGGTCTCGTAGCCGAGCTCCTTGGCCGCGAGCACGCCGTGTACGCAGCTGTAGTCGAACTCGATGCCCTGGCCGATGCGGTTGGGGCCGCTGCCGAGCACCACGATCTTCTTGCGGTCGCTGCGCACGCTCTCGTTCTCCTCCTCGAAGGTGCTGTAGTAGTACGGCGTCTTCGCGGGGAACTCGCCGGCGCAGGTGTCCACCAGCTTGTACACGCGTTTGATGCCGAGCTCGTTGCGCTTCTTGTACACCTGGCTCTCCAGGCAGCCGAGCAGGTGCGCCACCTGTCGATCGGCGTAGCCCTTCTGTTTCGCTTCGAAGAGCAGATCGCGCGGGATGGTGTCGAGGGTGTACTTCTCCACTTCCTTCTCGGTGAGGATCATGTCCTCGATCTGCTTGAGGAACCAGATGTCGATCCGGGTGAGCTCGTGGATCTTGCTGAAGGGGATGCCGAGCTTGATCGCGTCGTACACGTGGAAGAGGCGGCTCCAGCTGGGGTTCGCGAGGCTTTCCAGAAGCACAGCGGCGTCGCGCGTTTCCTTGCCGTCGGCGCCCAGGCCGTTGCGCTTGATCTCCAAACTCTGACAGGCCTTCTGCAACGCTTCCTGGAAGCTGCGGCCGATGCCCATGGTCTCGCCCACGCTCTTCATCTGCACGCCCAGGCGACGGTCGCTGCCTTCGAACTTGTCGAAGTTCCAGCGCGGCACTTTCACGATCACGTAATCGAGCGTGGGCTCGAAGAAGGCGCTGGTGCCGGTGATGGGGTTCTCCAGCTCATCGAGGCGGTAGCCGATGGCGAGCTTGCTGGCGATCTTGGCGATGGGGTAACCCGTGGCCTTGCTGGCGAGCGCGCTGCTGCGGCTCACACGCGGATTGATCTCGATGGCGTAGATCTCCTCCTTCTCATCGGGGCTCACCGCGAACTGCACGTTGCAGCCGCCCGCGAAGTCGCCGATGGCGCGCATCATCTTGATGGCCTCGGTGCGCATGCGCTGATAGGTGCGGTCGCTGAGGGTCATGGCCGGCGCCACGGTGATGCTGTCGCCGGTGTGGATGCCCATCGGATCGAAGTTCTCGATGCTGCAGATGATGGTGACGTTGTCGTCCTTGTCGCGCAGCAGCTCCAGCTCGTACTCCTTCCAGCCGAGCAGGGCCTTGTCGATCATCACCTCGTGGATGGGGCTGATCTGCAGGCCGTGCTTGAGCAGCTTGTCGAACTCGGCGGGGTCCTTCACGAAGCTGGCGCCGGCGCCACCGAGGGTGTAGCTGGCGCGGATCACCAGCGGGAAGCCGAACTCCTGCGCCACTTTCTTGCCCTCGAGGAAGCTGGTGACGGTCTTGCTGGGCGCCATGGGCACGCCGATCTTCTCCATGAGCAGGCGGAACTGCTCGCGGTTCTCGGTGATGTCGATGGCCTTGGTGTCCACGCCGATCATGCGCACACCATACTGTTCCCAGATGCCGAGCTTCTCGCATTCGATGGCGAGGTTGAGGGCGGTTTGGCCGCCCATGGTGGGCAGCACGGCGTCGATCTTGTGCTTCTGCAGGATCTCCTCGATGCTTTGCACCGTGAGGGGCTTCAGGTACACATGGTCGGCCGTGACCGGATCGGTCATGATGGTGGCCGGGTTGCTGTTGATCAGCGTGACCTCGATGCCTTCGTTGCGGAGGGAGCGGGAAGCTTGGCTGCCGGAGTAATCGAACTCGCAGGCCTGGCCGATTACGATGGGTCCGCTGCCGATGAGCAGGACCGACTTGATGCTGTTGTCTTTGGGCATGTCCGGTGGATAACCGGAGCGCGAAGGTACCGACGGAGCAGGTGCGGGCGGGCGGGCTGTGGAAAAGGTGGGGGGATCGTGGAGAAGAAGTGTACTTTCGAGCACGTGCCCATGTGGTTCTCCCGCTGCCTGGGAGCCCCGGCCAAGGCTTGGCTATCTTTGGAGCGAACCTGCTCGAGCATGAAAGGTATCAGCATACTCCACGACGAGACGAAAAAAAAGCGCTACGTGCAGATCGACATGGACTTGATCAGCAGCAAGCGCAGTGAGATCGACGATTACCTGGATCTTTTGTTGATCGAGGCGAGGAAGGATGAGCCGACCATTCCCTTCGAAGTGGTCGAAAAGCGGATCAAGCGACTGAGCAAACCAGGTATCCGCAGCAAACGGTGAGCTATCAGGTCACCTTCAAACGATCCGCTGAACGAGAACTCGCCCGGCTCCGGGAGCCGCAACGTTCACGGGTGCTGGCAGCGATCGGTGGGTTAAGGACGAACCCACGCCCCCATGGTTCGATCAAGTTGAAGGGTGCCACCAACGTGCATCGGATCCGGGTCGGTGATCATCGCGTGCTGTACGTCATCGAGGACGAGGTCCGTATCGTTACCATCGAGCACGTAGGCGACCGCAAGGACGTTTATCGGTGAATCAGTTGCTATGGATCGACCGACCGATCTTATGGCTGTCGCTCGACCAATGATCCAGCATTTCACCCACGGCCCCACCCTCGCCTACCGCACCTACGGCCACGGCCCCCTGGCCCTGCTGGCCTTCCACGGCTTCGGGCGCACCGGCGAGGACTTCCACATCCTGGAGGGGCCGCTGGGCGAGCTGTGTACCATCTACGCCTTCGACCTGCACTACCACGGTAACAGCCCGGCGGAGCCGATCCGGGCTGAAAGACCCTTCACCCCCAAGGAGCTGGCGACGTTTTTCGCGGCCTTCATGGACAGCTTAGGAAAGCAGAAAGTACTGCTGCTGGGCTACAGCTTCGGGGGGCGCACGGTGCTGAACCTGTTGGAGCAGATCCCCCACCGGGTTGAACGGGCCTTCATGGCGGCACCCGATGGGCTGAAGACACGCCCTTGGTACCGCGGGCTGGCCACTTCGCGCATCGGGCGCTGGATGTACAAGCGCTTCATCTCCCACCCGCAGCGGATCCATGCCATCATCCATGCCCTGAAGGCCACCCGCCTGATGAACGACCGCATGCACCGCTTCCTCATCGGCCAGAGCGACACCCGCGCCAAGCGCCAACTGGTGCACGATGTGTGGCTGAGCTACCGCAACATCGAACCCGACCTGGCCACCGTGGCTGCAAATGCCCGGCAGCACGGCATCCCCGTCCACCTCGTCTTCGGCGAGTTCGACCGGGTGATCCCCGCCAAGCTGGGCCACAAGCTGCGGAAGCATGCCCCGGAGATCATCAGCCTGGAACTGTTACCCTTCGGCCATGTGCTGGTGACACGGGAGTTGGGGGAGGCGATGCGGGAGGTGTTGGGGTAGGGAGAGTTGTAAGTTGTCAGGCCTCAGTTGTCCGGCTGCCGAACACGCATCAGCGACCTGGGGCCTCCCAGATGAGGTGGAGAGAACCGACAACGGACAACTGACAACGGACAACTGACAACTGACAACTGACAACCACCCCCAACGAAAAAGGGCCACCCTATAAGGATGACCCTGGTTCGGAGTCCACTTGAAGTGGGAAGCTTACTTGTGCTTGGTCTCGTCGCTCACGGTGAGCTTGTGACGGCCTTGTGCACGGCGGCTGGCCAGAACGCTACGGCCAGCGGCAGTGCTCATCCGCTGACGGAAACCGTGCTTGTTGGCGCGCTTGCGCTTGCTGGGCTGATAGGTACGTTTCATGGCCGCTGCTTGAGGTCTTTCTTAAACGGACGGCAAAAGTAGACCTTTTCCCGAAACGAACAAACGCTTGTTCATCGGGGTGCGAATCGGAGCCGATCCAGGCCATGGGCGGCCACCTTGCCGTCCTCGAACTCCACCAGCAAGCGGCCGTGGGCATCAACATCCATAGGCCTGCCGCTCACCAACTGGCCATCCAGCAGCAGGTCCGCCCAGCGCCCCCGGGCCCAAAGCCACTGCCGGTAGGCCTCCGAGAGCTGCTCGCGCCCCGAGCGCAGCATGCCGTAATAGTGCTCGAAGCGTTCCAGCACGTGGTCCAGTACAAGTTCAAGGTCAACCGGAGATCCGTGCTCCAGGCGAAGACTGGTGGCTGCAATGTCCTCATCGAACTCGCTGCTGTTTACATTGATGCCGATACCCACCACCACCGAACGCAGCCGCTCACCCTCCAACTCGCACTCGATGAGGATGCCGGCCACCTTACGGCGGTCCACCAACACATCGTTGGGCCACTTGATGCGGACCTCGCCAGCGCAATACTCCGCCACTGTGTCACGAACAGCAAGAGCAGCCACCTGCGAGAGCACGAATTGCTCTTCGGCACGCAGGTTACCCGGCATCAGCACTACACTGAAGGTGAGATCGAGCCCTGGATGCGATTGCCAGGTCCGCCCCCGCTGCCCGCGTCCTTCGGTCTGTTCATTGGCCACAATGACAGCACCATGCTGCACCTTCGACAGGCGGATAAGGTCGGCAGCGCTTTTGTTGGTGCTGCCCACCGAACCAAGTACGATCTTTTGTGCTCCGATGGACCCGGCTGTGCGAGGGGGCATGTGCTTGGACGACTTACCCCAAGCGGGGTGGGTAACTTTGTACCTTTGAACGGACCAAGATAGACCGGATGAAGAAAGCACGGGGCGCCAATGCCGCCCGCCTGGTGGATGCCCTTGTAAAGGGTGTTCAAGAAGTGAAAGGCAAAGACATCGTTCATCTGGATCTCCGCGATGTGCCGAACAGCGTGAGCGACCATTTCGTTATCTGCCATGGTGACTCGGTGACCCAGGTGGAGGCCATCACCCGCTCGGTGCTTGAAATGGCCCAGAAGGAAGCCGGGGAAAAACCCTTTCACACCGAGGGCGAACGCAATGGCGAATGGGTGTTGATGGATTTCTTCGACGTGGTGGTGCACATCTTCCACCGCGACAAACGGGCGCACTACGCGCTGGAGGACCTGTGGGGCGACGCCGCCCGCCGGTCGTATGAGAACGTGGCGTGAACAAGTAGAACACATCCCCGAACGTGGAGAACAACTATCAGCGGAACGACCGCCAGGAGAAGGAGAAGCCAAAACGCTCCTTCAATTTCTATTGGATCTACGGCATCATCATCCTGGTGATCCTGTCCATCAACCTCTTCCAGTACGGTGGGGGCATGGCCAAGATCGACCCCATGGAATACCAGCGCATGCTGGAGGAGGGTGATGTGCAGCGCATCATCGTGGTGAACGAGCAGACCGTGAAGGTCTTCATCAAGAAAGATGAACTCGCCAACGAACCGCACAAGACCAAGATCAAGAGCTCACCGATCTCCGGTGCCAACGAGCAAGGCCCGCACTATTGGTTCAACGTGGGCAGCTCCAACTCCGCCAAGGATGAACTGCGCGAGGATGCGAAGAAGTACGGCGTGCCCTTCGAGTACGAGACCCAGGACAACTGGGGCCGCGAGATCCTGAACTGGGTGCTCTTCTTCGGCATCATGATCGCCATCTGGATGTTCGTGATGCGCCGCATTGGCGGTGGTGCCGGGCCCGGTGGCCAGATCTTTAACATCGGCAAGAGCCGCGCCCAGGTGTTCGAGGGTGGCAAGAGCACCAACGTCACCTTCAAGGATGTGGCCGGGTTGGCCGAGGCAAAGGAAGAACTGCAGGAGATCGTGGACTTCCTGAAAACGCCCAAGAAATACACCGACCTCGGCGCCAAGATCCCCAAGGGTGCATTGCTGGTAGGCCCTCCCGGCACAGGTAAGACCCTGCTCGCAAAAGCCATCGCGGGCGAGGCCAACGTGCCCTTCTTCAGCCTCAGCGGTTCCGACTTCGTGGAGATGTTCGTGGGCGTGGGCGCCAGCCGCGTGCGCGACCTCTTCAAGCAGGCCAAGGAGAAGGCCCCGAGCATCATCTTCATCGACGAGATCGATGCCATCGGCCGTGCCCGCGGGCGCAGTGCCAGCATGGGCGCGAACGATGAGCGCGAGAACACACTGAACCAGCTGCTCACCGAGATGGACGGCTTCGGCACCAACAGCGGGGTGATCATCCTGGGCGCCACCAACCGCGCCGATGTGCTGGACCGCGCCCTCATGCGCGCAGGCCGTTTCGACCGCCAGATCTTCGTGGACATGCCCGACCTGAACGAGCGGGTGGAGATCTTCAATGTGCACCTGAAGCCCCTGAAGCTCGATACAAGCAATGTGGATGTGGACTTCCTGGCCCGCCAAACGCCCGGCTTCAGCGGTGCCGACATCGCCAACATCTGCAACGAAGCGGCCCTGATCGCTGCGCGCAAGAAGAAACAGAGCGTGGAACGGCAGGACTTCCTCGATGCGGTGGACCGCGTGATCGGAGGCTTGGAGAAGAAGAACAAGATCATCACCCCCGAAGAGAAGCGGGCCATTGCCTACCACGAGGCGGGCCACGCCACCGTGAGCTGGCTGCTGGAGCATGCTTCTCCACTGGTGAAGGTCACCATTGTACCCCGCGGCCGATCGCTGGGTGCGGCCTGGTATCTGCCCGATGAGCGCCACCTGACCACCGCCGAGCAGATGCTGGACGAGATGTGCTCCGCACTGGGTGGCCGCGCCGCCGAGGATGTGATGTACGGCAAAGTGAGCACCGGTGCCCTGAGCGACCTGGAGAAGGTGACCAAGCAGGCTTATGCCATGGTGACCATGTACGGCCTCAACGACAAGGTGGGCAACATCAGCTACTACGACAGCTCGGGACAGAGCGAGTACAGCTTCGGAAAGCCCTACAGCGAGCACACCGCCCGCATGATCGATGAGGAGATGAGCAAGATCGTGGAGGGCCAGTACCAGCGCGCCAAACGCCTGCTTACGGACAACAAACACAAGCTCACTGCACTGGCCACCCAACTGCTGGAGAAAGAGGTCATCTTCAAGGAAGATCTGGAGAAGATCTTCGGGATGCGGAACTTCAAGGGTGACACCAGTGAAGCACCGAAGCCTGTCACCAACGGACACGATGCTGTTAGTGGTGCCGCCACGGTACGCCCCGCCGAGCCGGAGGACACTGGAACGGTGTGAGTTAAGCCTTGCTCGCGGCTGGTGCTCGGATATGAGCGGCCGGGCATACCTTGCCCGCCGTATTCATCTCCCGTGAGCAACCTCCTTACTCGTGCCCTTACCGGCAGTGCCTATGTACTGCTGACCGTGCTCGCCGCATATACCGGCACGTTCACCACCATGCTGCTCTTCTTCCCGGTCTGCCTGGTGGCTGCTTGGGAATTGGAGCGCCTGCAGTGGGCCGACGGTTCCTACGGCACCAACTTTTGGCCGATCACCTTCGCTGGACTGGCGTACCTGGCATTGGTGCTCGGTGCCTTCGACAGCGATTGGTCCATTGTGTACATGGCCGCCACCCTGATGCTGATGCTCCTGATCGGCATCACCTGGATGTTGGTCCGCGCACCGGAGGACGCCTTCCGCCAGGTGGGCACGGATGCCTTGGTCCTGCTGCTGATCGCGCTCCCGCTCGCCTTGCTCACCCACATGCGCGCCATCGACACCTGGCTGTTGCTGGGCTTCATGATCATGCTCTGGAGCAACGATACCGGCGCCTATGCCGTGGGGCGCCTGATCGGAAGGACCAAACTGTTGCCCAAGGTCTCGCCCGGTAAAACGATGGAAGGCTTTGTGGGCGGCGTGCTCCTGACCATGGGCATCGGATGGCTGATCGCGCAATACAACACGTTCATGAGCCCGGCGGAATGGATGGTGGCTGCGGTGATCGTGGCGCTTGCGTCCACCTTGGGCGACCTGCTGGAATCGGCGTTCAAGCGCCAGGCCGGGGTAAAGGATTCGGGCACCCTGCTACCTGGGCACGGTGGAGTGCTTGACCGCTTCGATGGGCTCTTCCTTGCATCACCAGCGCTGGTGGCCTACTACCACCTCATCCATTGAGCATTCCGCCCCCCTGTTATATTTGATCGCTCACCATTTCCACAACGTAGCTCCATGCACCTTCACCGCGAAGGCACTCCTACCCTGCTTCTCGGCGCTGCCGTGCTCTGCTTCTCCCTGTTCCCCCTGTGGAAATGGGATCCGCTACCCCAGTGGCTCACCATCCTACTCACCATCGCACTGCTTGTGGTCTATGGCATCGTGGTCTATTTCTTCCGCGTGCCACACCGCAAAGAACAGCGCGAGGATGG
Organism: Flavobacteriales bacterium; assembly: GCA_019638115.1. GTDB lineage: Bacteria > Bacteroidota > Bacteroidia > Flavobacteriales_F > PHOS-HE28 > PHOS-HE28. The sequence goes on from JAHBUK010000001.1 coordinate 220,708, forward strand.
ATGGGTGATGGCACCTGCGGACGGCAAGGTGGTGGCCATTGAAGAGGTGCATGAAGGCGAGTACTTCAAGGACCGCCGCTTGCAGGTTAGCATCTTCATGTCGCCCTTGAACGTGCACGTGAACTACTACCCGATCGGCGGCGTGACCTCCTACTACAAGTACCATCCCGGCAAGTACCTGGTGGCCTGGCATCCCAAAAGCAGCACGGAGAACGAACGCAGCACCGTGGTGGTGAAGCACCCCAAGCATGGTGAAGTGCTCTTCCGCCAGATCGCCGGAGCATTGGCCAGGCGCATCTGCACCTACAGCGAGGAAGGCAAAGGGGCAGAGCAGGGCACGGAGTTCGGGTTCATCAAGTTCGGCTCACGCGTGGACCTGCTGCTGCCCTTGGACGCGGTGGTGGAAGTGCAACTCGGCCAGAAGGTGACGGGGACGGCAACGCGTATCGCGCGCTTCTCCACCGGCGCGTAAGTGCCTTTTCAGAGCAAGATCTTCCGCAGTTCGGCCATGTGCGTGATGCGGTGCGTGGCCATGGGGTCCGGCTCCGTTTCCGCCGCGAAGTGCACATGGTCCCAGCCGGCCTGGCGCGCTCCGGCCATGTCCGCCAAGGCATTGTCACCCACCATGATGCTCTGCTCCGGGCTGGCCTTGGCATCGCGCAGGGCACGTGCGAAAATGCGCGGATCGGGCTTGCTCGCACCGGCTGCCTCGCTGGTGAGCACCACATCGAAATAGTGCCCGATGCCACTGGCGGTCAATTTGATCGCCTGCACTTCCTGGAACCCGTTGGTGATGATGTGCATCCGCATGCGCCCATGCAGCTCCTGCAGCAGCTCGGAAGTACCGGGCATCAAGGCCGACTTTCGCGGACAGCGCTCCAGGTACTCGTGCCCCATGGTGTTGGCCAAGCCCTTGGCATGCACGCCGAAATGCATCAAGGTGTTGCGGAAACGGAGCACGCGCAGCACATCCTTGGGCAGGTGCCCGGCCTCATAGCGTGCCCACAGCATCTCGTTCACTTCCTCGTAACAGGCGATCAATTCCGCTGCGGAAGGGACACCCGCTGCTTCCAGTTCAAGGTCGCTGTACAGTTCCGCCAAGGTCGCCCTGGAATTGGCCCTGAAATCCCAGAGCGTATGGTCCAGGTCGAAGAACACGTGGGCGTAGCGGGGCATGCTCATGATCCGGTGAACTGGCTGAAGAAACCGGTGAACAGACCGGTTACGATGAAGGCCTGAACGACAACGGACAGCAGCAAGGCCGGAAGCGTGCGTCGATCATTGCGGAAAAAGCGGGCAGCCAAAATTCCACCGAGCGGGATCGTAAGTACCAGCGGGGTGAGTGCCGCAATACCCAGGTAGCCGCTGGTATGCTTCACCCGGATGATGCGCCGGTTCAACTTGGTGAAAATGGGTGCCACGCGGGCCTTGCCACCGGCCAATGCCGCATTCCGCTTGCGCAACCACCGCTGGCGGTAGCGCTCGGACAGGCGTTCACTAAGAGCGTAGAAGAGCAGCACGCCGAGGCATCCTCCCACGGCGGTGCAGATGAAATTCTGAAGAAGCTCGAACCCGAAGCCGACACCCAGGCCGGCGGCGACCACCATTTTCAGCATGCCCCATGCCACCACTGACAGGATCTCGGCCAGCGGATGCATGGTGCTCAGATCTTCTTGCCGTAGGCCAGGTCACCGGCATCGCCCAAGCCGGGCACAATGTAGGCTTGCGCGGTCATCTCCTCATCGATGGCACCGATCCAGAAGCGTGTGCCTGCGGGCAGGTGGCGCCGTGCGTATTCAAGTCCCTCCGCACTGGCAATGGCCGACACCACGTGCAGGGTCTTGGGTATCCCCAATCGAAGCAAGGCGCGGTACACCAGCACCATGCTCTGCCCGGTGGCCAGCATGGGATCGCAGAGCACCAGAACACGGTCGGCCAGAGAAGGGCTTGAGAGGTATTCCACCTCGATCTCGAAAGCATCCTCCCCTTTCCGGTGCTTGCGATAGGCGCTTACGAAAGCATTGTCCGCCCGATCGAAATAGTTGAGCATCCCTTGATGCAGCGGGAGACCAGCGCGCAGGATGGTGGCCAACACAGGCTGTTCGCTCAGGCTCTTCACCTGTGCTACTCCCAAGGGCGTGTTCACCTCGCGGTCTTCATAGCTGAGGGTGCGGCTCAGCTCCAGTGCGAGCACCTCGCCGATACGCTCCAGATTGCGCCTGAAACGCATGGCATCACCCTGCACCTCCACATCCCGCAGCTCGGCCAGAAAGTGGCTGGCCACACTGTGCTGCTTCACCAGCTCATACACCATCGTTCCGTTGTTTGTACCACCGCAGAGGCTGCGGAAGGCGGTTCACCCGAGTGCGTAAATATAGGTGTGGCAGTGCGCCGAAACCGGCGTAGAACCTGCGCATTTCGGCGTTCTCGCCACCGGCCAGATCGAACAGGCCACAAGTACCATGCATCCGGGCCATCATGCCATCGATCAGGCGGTGCATGGCGAAGGTCGAACGGCCCGCTGTTGTACCGAGCCCTTTCAGGAAGATCAGCGTTCCCTTCCAGTTGACGAAGAAGCCGCATGCTTCCCAGTCCTCGCTGCTTCCCGGAATACCCCAAGCCGATCCTTCACCACGCTCCACGGCACCATGTACCATGCGCTCGAAGGCACTCCATTGGCGTTGGTCCACGCCCCACGCTCCGAACTGCTCGGAGTTGCGCACCATGGCCAGAAAAGCCTGCACATCCATCTGCTCCGGCCCGCTTCCGGATGACCACTTGCGCAATCCGCGTTTGTGGCTTTGTCCGTAGGCCGCACGGATGGCGTCAAGGTCACGGTCCAAGGGGATCACCATGTTGGTGCGTTGCTGTACTACCAGTCCAGGTATCGGTGGCACATCATCACACCATTCAAGGTTGATGTCCCAGAACTTGAACCTGGACGGAACTGCTTGGAGCATGTGAGCGAACAGATCGGCTGATGGCTGTGGGGCGAACACGCCCAAACGCTGGAGCCCGAAGGGTTGATAGAGGTAATGGAAGCCCCATTTGCTGTTCCATACCAAGGGCATGATGGCTCCCTGCTGCTCATCCACCAGCGCTTCCCAGCCGGGGGCCACCGCATCGAGCACGGCGCTTTGGGCATACCAGAGGGGTTGTGAAGCAGCGCGCAACCAAGCGTCCCAGCGCTCCTTGTCGATCCGGTGATGCGGCAGGTGCTGGATCATGGCCGCGCTTGCTCGATGATGTTCAGGATGGCCTCCCGCCAACCTCCGTTCGCCCTGTCGTCGCCCAGGAAGCTCTCGTGCCAAAGCCCGGTGAAGGTGCCGTTCACAGCGCGCACCCTTCCCACCAATTCCGCTGCGTGGGCCATGGCATCCGCAGGGCTCAGTTGCAACTTGTGACGCAGGGTGTTGTCCATCACGGCAAAGGGATGCACCTCCAGATCCGTGGCCCGCTCTTCCAGCAGATCGTACCACTGATAGGGTGTACAGGTCCCTGCCCGGAAGCCGATGCGATCGTGCAGGCCCATGCTATGGTCCTCCGTAATGCCGGCCGCCTGCAGTTCGCGGTAGGTATCGGGTATCCGCATCCGCAGGAAATGCTGGCGGGAAACACGCACCTCCGTGCCCAACACCTTTGCAAGGGATCCCATCTCAGCAGCAGTCCTGCCGAGCGTGGTGGAACTTGTATAGGAAGGATGGATGCCCACGGTGGCCCAGCGTTTTAGTCCGCGCAACCGATCGGCATAAGCTGTGTGTTGGATGGGCACGGCGTGGTCCCAAGTACCCCGGGCTGCATTGAGCACGAACACGACCGAACGATCCGCACATGTAGGGATCACTTCGGCCAAGTGGGCATACACGTCGTAGGGGTCCGGGCGAGCACCGACCAGCGTGCGATAACGCTCCAACAGCTCCTCACTACGACCGGAAAGAAGGTCACGAGCAGCCGATCCCAAGGTGCGCCACAGGGGCCTTCCCGCATACTTGAAGCCGTTGTCCAGATCGATGGTGAACACCTGCCGGTACCGGCGCAGCGGAGCAGGCACGCGTGGATCGATGAGCGCCCATTGCGCAGCGAGTTGCAATGCCCATTCATCCACCAGCGGCCTATGCAAGTATCCATGCCTGGCACCATGAAGTGCCGCAGTGCTTGGGCGACCGTGTTGATCCATGGGTAGGTCGCCGTATTCCTCCATTCGACTGAGCAGGAAGAACGCTGCGGAAAAAAGATCGTATGGAAGTGCTCCCCCCGCGACCGGGAACAGGATGGGAACACCTTGGTGCTCCCCGACCGCCGGATCAGGGATGTTCGCCCCCTTGTCGGAAAGCAGGCCATCGGGCACAACATGAAATGCGCCTGCCGGGGCATGGGTGCCGTAATACAGCAGAGGTGCTTCGGAAGGCAATGCCCCAGCGCGTGGCCCAAGAATTCCCACGCGCCAACCGAGCATGCGCTCCAACACCTGCCGCACCGCGTAACCGGCACGGGGAGTGTGATCCTCAAGAACAACGTTCACGGTAGGGCGCATGCAGCCAAGGCAACGCTGGAAAGGTAACGGAGTTGTCCGCCTCAGCCCGCGAGCGCTGCACAAATGCGCTCGGCAGCATGACCATCGCCATACAAGGCAGGCGCAACACCCATCTCCTGCGCCAGGTAGTACTGCACGGCATTGGCGATCCGCCCAGGATCCGCATCCACCAGCACGGCCCAGCCGTGGTCCAGCAGTTCCACCCATTCCGTGGTGGACCGCAACACGACCACCGGCTTGCCGAAGAAGAAAGCCTCCTTCTGCACACCTCCGGAATCCGTGAGCACCAAGCGGCTGTTGCGTTCCAAGGCGATCATGTCCAGGAAACCGGCCGGGGGGATCAACTTCAGGCCTTCGCCTTGCTCTATGCGCTGCATCAAGTCGGCAGGCAACAGCTCGTCCATCCGCTTGCGGGTGCGCGGGTGCAGGGGCCACACCACCGGCAGGCCATGGTCCGCGTGGATGCTGAGCAGGCTGCGGACCAGTCGCTCCAAGCGCTGGGCATCGTCGGTGTTGTTGTCTCGGTGTATCGTGGCCAGTACGAAACTGCCGGGCTGCAGCCCCAGTCCTTCAAGCACCTTGCTGCGTTGTGCTGCCAGTTGGGCGAAATGCAGGCTGTTGTCGTACATCACGTCGCCGGAAAGCACCACGGATGGCCGGTCGATCGTGGGCTGGGCATCCTCGTGGTCCGGGAAGCCCTCCTGCACCAAGTTGCGCACGGCGGTGCCTGTTGGGCAGAACAGCCAGGTGCTGCTGTGATCGCACACGATACGGTTCAGTTCCTCGGGCATGGAACGGTCCCGCGAACGCAGGCCGGCCTCCACATGAGCCACTGGGATCCGCAGTTTCGCTGCGGCCAAGGCACCTGCCAGGGTGCTGTTGGTATCCCCATAAAGCAACACGATGTCGGGTGCCAGGTCGAGCAGGTGCTGCTCTATGCCCTCCAGCATGCGGGCGGTCTGCACCGCATGCGTCCCGGAACCCACATGGAGTTGGATCGCTGGCGCCGGTATGCCCAGTTCGGAGAAGAACACCTCGGACATGTTGGCATCGTAGTGCTGGCCGGTGTGCAGGATGATCTCCTCCAAACGCCCTTGGAAATGCGCGGCGATGGCTCTGCTGATGGCGGCCGCCTTGATGATCTGGGGCCTGGCCCCTACCACGGTGAGTATGCGCTTCATCCGCATCAACTAAGCATGCCGTTGTCGGCAAAGCTGAAATAGCCCGTTGCGGTGATAATGAGATGATCCTGCACGGTGATGTCGAGTATACGGCCGCCTTCGGTGAGCTTCCGGGTAAGCCGGATATCCTCTTCACTGGGCCTTAACTGGCCACTGGGGTGGTTGTGGCACAACACCACCGAGGAGGCCCGCTGCTCCAACGCCCGCTTGAAGATGACCTTGGGATCCGCCACGGTACCGTGCAGTCCGCCTTGGCTGATGCGGCAATGGCTCAGCAAGCGATTGCCCCTGTCCATCATCACGAGCCAGAACTCCTCGTGGGGGAGATCGGCCAGATCGGGTCTCACCACTTCATAGGCATGCACACTGCTTGCGATCAAGGGCCGTTGACGGGGTTCGGCATCACGCCGGCGACGACCCAGTTCCAAGGCGGCGGCGATGGTCACGGCCTTGGCATCACCCACGCCCTTGTACTTCTTCAGGTCGGCAACGCTCAGCCGGCCCAATGCATGCAGGTCATCGTGCACATCGGCCAGGATGCGCTTGCAGAGGTCCAATGCGCTTTCACGCACACTGCCGGACCCGATCAGGATGGCCAGCAGTTCCGCATTGGAGAGCGTACCTGGCCCTTGGTTGGCGAGCTTCTCCCGTGGACGATCATCTTCCGCCCAATTGCGGATGCTGCGCTTGCCGATGGTATCCTGCATGGAACGGGTGGGTGGTAATAAGAACAGGTCCCCGAGAGGACCTGTCCAAGATAACGGAATGTGGGATCGTCCTATTTCAGGGCGCTCACGTGGCGGACCACGGAAGACTTGAGGTTGGACGCCTTGTTCTTGTGGATGATGTTGTTCTTGGCCAACTTGTCCAGCATGGAACTCACTTCGGGCAGGAGCTTCTCAGCTTCTTTCTTGTCGGTGAGTGCGCGCAGCTTGCGGACCGCATTGCGCGTGGTCTTGTGCTGGTAGCGGTTACGCTCGTTGCGGGTCTCGGTTTGGCGGATCCGCTTCAGGGCTGACTTGTGATTGGCCATGTCTTCGATGTTCCTATTTCCCCGGAAAGGGACGGCAAATATAGATCCTTCTGTGGATCCATAGCACCCTCCACAAAAAAGAAAGGCCCCGGGTGGGGCCTTTCGCGTGCTGAAATGCCGATCAATAGGCGTTAGGGTCCTTCTGGAACATGTTGGTGACGGTCTTCACCACAATGCGCAGATCCAACCAGAACGACCAGTTCTCCAGGTACCACACGTCCAATTCCACACGGCGTTCCATCAGCTCGGGGGTGCGGGTCTCGCCGCGGAACCCGTTCACTTGGGCCCAGCCCGTGATGCCTGGCCGCACGAAATGGCGCACCATGTATTTGTCGATGATGTCCCGGTATTGGTCGTTGAGGCGCAGGGGGTGCGGACGGGGCCCCACGACGCTCATGTGCCCAAAGAGCACATTCAGGAACTGGGGCATCTCATCCAGGTTGCTCTTCCGCAGGAAGGCGCCCACCTTGGTAACACGCGGGTCGTTCTTGGTGGCCTGCTTCACATCGGCCTCTTTGTTCATGCGCATGCTCCGGAACTTCCAGCATACGAACTCTTGATTGTCCTTGCCCAAGCGGATCTGCTTGAAGAACACGGGGCCTCGGCCGGACAATTTCACCAGGATCGCCAGAATTGGGAACAACCAAGTGAAGATGAACAGAATGACCGCGATGGAGAACACGATGTCGAATGCGCGCTTCAATACACGCTCAAAGGGCTTGTCCAAAGGCTCGTGTCGCAACTTGCTTACGGGCACTGCACCATGGAACTCCAACCCGGAGGAGTTCACGACCGGGATGAAGCTCTCCGCACTGGGTATCACCCGAAAACGGATGGTGTTCCGTTCGCAGAACTCCATCAGATCGGTGATGTCTTGCTTACGCGTGCCGGGCAGGGCGCAATACACGATATCGATGCGGTTCTGAATGGCGAACGATCGCACCGCGGCGATGTCGCCCATGCGGCGCTCCTCCAAACCACCGTCCAATGGGGTATCATTGAAAATGCCCCGGAAACGGTAGCCACGTACGGTCTGGTCCTCGCAGTACTGGAATATCTCCTGTGCTGCCGGACCGTCACCAACGATCACCAAGTCCTTGACCGTGGTCAAGGGCTCGAGCGTGAGTACTTTGTTGATGCCGGTCTGCACGTTCTGCAAGCTTAATTTTCCCGAACGGAGCAAGGTACTGAGTTCAGCACTCAGTTCCCCGTTACCCGCGAGCCTACCTCCCGGGCCTTCATTCTCTTTCACGTGTATCGTCTTCTCCATGCTGTCTTTGTCCAGTAGGCTTTATGGAGCTTCCTTTAGAGTTTGCCAAAAGTACCCCGTCACCTCCCCCATGTCAATACTCGTCGATAAAAAATGGGCATTTGTCGAAAACATTCTTGACACACACCCACCAACGCAGTGCCAAAAAATCATCTATCCCACTGATGAACAGGCACTTGGCCACCACACACTCCTTTCAACACGTCCAACCCGAACTTCAAGCTGGTGGGAACGCAGCTCCGTGCCTAAGCCGGGCGCCTAACAAGATGGCGCAGCACAAGCACTACGAACCGCGTATTCGTGACCAGGTATCGCTTCCACAAACGACGAGGCTCCAGACAAAGGCGGTACAACCACTCCAGGCTTAGGTCGCGCATCCACTTTGGAGCCCGCGTGTCCACACCTGCATAAAGCAGGAAGGCACCTCCCAGGCCAAGCATCAACCCATCTACCCGGCCTTTCATGGCCGCCATCCATCGCTCCTGCTTCGGGCAGCCCAGAGAGACCATTACGATGTTGGCCCCGGAAGCATTGATCCGGGCTGCTTCCGCAGCAAGGTCCATACGTTCCAGCGGCATGAAGGGTGGTGCGTGATTGCCTGCAAAGCGGATCCCTGGGTATTCCTGTCGCGCACGTTCCATCATGCGCTGCTGCACCTCATCAGTTCCGCCGTACAGGTACACGGAAAGTCCATGAGCGCTTGCTTTCGCCAATAAGGCCGGTAACAGGTCGTTGCCCGCAACACGCTCCTGCTTCACGCCATGGAAAAGCTTCAGGCATTTGACAATGGGCATGCCATCGGCTGTTGCGTGATCGGCTTGGGCCACCACTTGGGCAAACTCCTTGTCGCCGTGGCACTCCATGGTCATATGCACATTTACGCAGCACACGTACGTAGACCTGCGCTCTGCCGCATAGTGCACAAAGGCGTCAAGTTGCTCGTCGAAGCCACCCAAGGTGATGTCCGCAGCAATGACCCGCTTACGCGGAAAAGAAGCTTGCACTCCGCTCATGCCCTTGCCGTGGTCTTGTTCACACGTGCATCCCGGAATTCAGGAGCTTGCACGGAATGGCTGACCTCATCGTACCAGCGCACCATGATGGCGGCTCCCTGCGACATGCTGAATGGGGCTTCACCAAAAGCACCGACCGTGCGGTCCATTGGCGTTATGTAATCGCTGGTCATACTGCGGAAGCGGGTGGATGTGATCGGAAAGCGCAGTCCGATGGTCTTCAACACATCGCCGAACAGGGCGGCCGCACGCACCACGAACGTGGGGATGTAACGCACCGGTTTGCCCACCAGTTCCTTGGAGATGGCTTCAACCCAGACCTTCAGATCCACCGGGGCATCACCTACATAGAACACCTTGCCGGCCACTTTGTCGGAAGATGCCTCCAACATCCGTGCGATCTGCCAGACCACATTCCCCACATAACCATAGGAGCGAACGACGGTGCCTTTGCCGGGATGGAAGTAAAGTCCCTTGCGCATCACCTTGAACATCACATCGCGGTAGCGCAGGCTCCAAGGCCCCCAGATGGTGGTAGGGCGAATGATGGTCCAGGGTATGCTCAGACCGGCTTCACGCGTGGCCATCTCGGTCATGCGCTTCGATTCCCCATAAACCGTGAACGGCTTGAAATCTAGGTCATGCGAAGGCTGGTGGCCGGCCTCGCAAACGAACTGTGTACTGGTGACGATGATGCGTTGAACGGAAGGACTCCCCTTCACCACTTCCAAAAGAATGCGGGTGCCTTCATGGTTCTGGATGTAGGCATCAACATCATGCAGCTCATCGGTATCGGTACGGGCGGCCAGGTGCACCACATGGGTGGGTTGGAATTCGGCGAATACTTGGGCCATAGCGGATCGGTCCATGATGTTCACCTCGCGCCAGAACTCCTTCTGCGCAATGTTCAAGGGTGGGCTCCAATCCACGTTCAAGAGCTGCACCCCTGGGTGATCATGGTAGTGCTCCACCAGATTGGTACCAATGAATCCGGATGCCCCGGTTATAAGCAGACGCATGCTCATCAAGCTTCGGAAACGGCAATGAGCTCACGCTCCATCGCCTTGTGAAATGCCTCCAACGTAAGCTCGGCGAGAAAGATGCGCCTTCCCTCCTGACCCATGCTTTCGCGCAGCAAAGGGTCCTGGGCCAAACGCAACAAGCCGGCAGCCACTGCCTGCGCATCTTTCACCGGAACCAGTATCCCGCTGCGCCCATCCGCCACGACCGATGGTATACCCCGCCAAAACGTACTGACCACCGGCTTTGCGAACTGCATCGCCTCTACGAGCACCAGTCCGAAACTTTCTGCTTCGAAGTAGCTTGGAAAACAGAAAACATCACAGGCTGCGAAGTGACCGAACTTCTCGGCATCCCTGCGCACACCAAGGAACTGGACTTTATCGTCGAGCCCGCGCGAACGGACCCACTCCGAACACTCCTGCTCGTAGTTCGGGTCGCCCCACTTGCCCATCAACTCCAAACGGGCCTGAACACCTTGCTGCAACAGAAGCTCAAACGCTTGAAGCAGAACGGACACACCTTTTGAGGGAATGAGCACACCGGTGAAGAGTATCACGAGCGGCTCACCGGGGCTTGCGGAACGCTCCGGCACACTGCCACGCATATCCGGAACACCGTTGGGGATGACCACGTCCCTTTTAGTGCGAAAGACCTTTCCGTCCTCCGGATTCTGGGCAGCGGTGCGGATGGAAAGAGCCGGTCTGCCATATGCATACCTGAACAGGGGCCTAAGAAGCGCCGGAAGCGCGGCACTGAACGACGAAACTCCACCAGCGTGAAAATGGAAGACCACTTTTCGGAACATCCAACGCGTGGCACACAGTAGAACGATATCCCGAAGAACAGGGACCATGTTCGGACCACTTGGGGGGTAATACAGCACACGTGTGCCGTATCGAATGCGGGCGACCCAAATGCGCATGATGGTCGCGAAGAGCACCAGAACTTTGCGGTAAGCGAATTTGCCCACACTCTCCATATCCTCGGAGAACGCCATCCGCACGTGGTACAGGTCCAGCCTGGGTGACCTCAGCTTGAGCAACTCCTCGATCATGACCGCCTGACCACCAAATGGAGGAGGCGTTTGACCCACAATGAGTATGCGGTAGGGCTTGTTCGGCTTTGGCACGGCACAAAAGTACCTGCGCCACGCACCCGCCCATTTGCAGTGACAGGGCAGGCATCAACGATCGGGCGTGTATCCCAAGCACACCCAGCTCAGCGGATCCGTCGACATCTTCGGCCATTTCGTCGGAAAGATGCAACCCAATGGGAGCTGTTGCGGTTGAACCGGGCCTATTGATCCACAGACACGATGCTGAACATCCGACACATCCTGGTCCTACTCGCGTTCACTTCGACCATCGGAGCCCACGCGGTCACCTATTTCGTTTCACACAATGGGAACGATGCCAACAGTGGAACATCCCAAGGACAGGCATGGCGGACCATTGACCGGCTGATGCAGAGCATCTATTCCCTGCAACCTGGAGACGGGATCCGTTTTGAGCGCGGGGGCACCTACCGAGGAGAACTATCGCTGCCCGTATCCGGCACCAGTAGCCAAAAGATCACTGTTGGCGCCTATGGAACCGGCCCCAAACCGATCATCAGCGGCAGTGCCCAGGTTACCAACTGGACCTTGCACAGCGGGAACATTTGGCGGGCCAGCGTAAGTGGCCAAGTGAAGTACGTATACGTGAACGGGCAACAAATGACCCTTGCGCGCTTCCCGAACAGTGGCTGGTTGAGGAACGACCAAGGGAGTGGCACGCATATCCAGGATAGTGAACTCAACCAGGCAAATGGCTACTGGACCGGTGCCACTGCCGTGATACGCAGTTCCAATTGGAGCTTCGACGCCGTGCCGGTCACGAGCCACTCGAACAGCACCATCAACTTCCCCAACATCTACTTCAACTTGTCGAACTACCATTGGGGTTATTTCCTCTGCAACAAGCTGAGCGAATTGGATATGCCGGGCGAGTGGTTCCATGATGCTGCAGCAGGGCAGCTATACCTCTGGGCACCCAACAACGCCAACCCGAACAGCATTACCATCGAAGCCAGTGTTCACGACCGGGGCATGAACGTTTTCTGGCAGCGCCAACACATCGTGATCAGCGACCTTCAATTCCAACACCAGCGCGTGGCAGGCATCAGGGTGGACGGTGCAGCACATGTGGAGGTGAACAACTGCACCTTTCGCGAATTGTACCAAGGTGTAAGCAGTTACGGTAACAACGGGCGCTACATCAACAACCAGTTCGAGGACACCTACGCGAGCGGCGCATACCTTATCGACAATAACTCCCTGTTCCAAGGAAACACCATGCTGCGCGTGGCCATGCGACCGGGATTAGGCGAGAACAACTGGGGATATTTCGGTGTGCGGCTCGATGGTCAGAACAACATCATCAGAGACAACCGTCTTACGGACATCGGATACATCGGCATCAGCATGGACAAGAACTGCCTGGTGGAGCGCAACGTGGTCCGCAATGCAACCGCGCTGCTCAATGATGGAGGCGGTATTGCTTTCGACCATGCGGACGGCATGATCATTCAGGACAACGTGGTGGTGGACATCATCGGCGACTTGGAGAGTAGTGCACCGAACTTCGAGAACTACCGTCTCATCTCACATGGCATCTACTTCGGGAACACCTCCATCCGCAACACGATCGTGCGGCGCAACACGGTGGCACACTGCATGGGCAGTGGTGTGCATGTGGACCACACCATGGTGAGTTCCGGCAACGAGATCCGGGATAACGTGCTCTTCAACAACGCCATCCAACTGAGCGTGTCCGATTACTCCAACTACAATGGCCCCGGGGCCACGCCTCCCTACCATGTAGGTTCCTTCAATGGCGTGTACACCGGCAACATCATGTACAGCTTGACGAAGGATCAGTTCTGCATGAAGCAGTACAACGTGTACTCATCCAACCCCGTGGATTTCGGAACGTTCAACAACAACCACTACTTCAACCCATACAACGAACTGAGCATTTGGGTACACAATACCCACAACGGTCTGCAACAGTTCCTTACCCTTGAACAATGGCGTGTGCTCCGCAACGAGGACGCCAATTCCAGCCGAAGCCCGCTCAGGCTCGATGCGTTCCTGGTAACGGAGGAACTGGGCGCCAACCTGGTGCCCAATGGGAACTTCAACTCCAACATCACCGGGTGGTCCGGATGGCCCACACAGGCGCAGCTTTCCAGAGACATGACCTATCTGGACAATGGTGCACTTCGCGTTCACTTCAGCAACAATGCGTCCTATCCGACCTTCACACTTCGGCATGACGCCATGTTCAACATGGCCTCGGGCAACCACTACCGCTTGAGTTTCAGCACGCAGTCCAACCTTTCCGGAACCGTCAAGGTGGATGTGAAGGGAGCTTCACAGGTATCAGGTCCTCAGACCATATTCGTCCGCGATGTACCCTTCAGCCCGGAGCGGCGTGACATGAGCATGGTGTTCCAAAGCAACCTCACCGACCAGGCACAAGTGCGTTTCACCAACAGCTATTTGGAGAGCACATATTGGCTTGACAACGTGGAACTGAAGCGTGTGAACGTGGTGCCAGTGGACCCCTTTGAGATGCATGTGCTCTTGATCAACGAGACCGCCTCTTCCACCAGCGTTCCATTGGTGGGCTGCTGGCGCGATGTGCAGGGTGCATTGCACAGTGGTGAGATCACCATCGGCGGGTTCTCATCCGTGGTTCTCATCAAAGAGGACGATCTGCTGTGCTCTCTGACCACCGGCTATGACGAACTTGGAGAGCTCTCCTCTTCCGTGTTCCCCAATCCTTCCGTTGCAGGTGGCATCGTGCGCATGACCCGGAATGTAGAGGGCCCTGTTTCACTGCGGATGCTGGACATGAACGGACGCACGGTCCTGGAGCGCCCTATGAGCTCTGCCGGCACCCTGGAACTGGAACTTCCTGCCACCCTGGCGCCCGGCGTTTACGTGATCTGTTGCGACCTGGCCAACGGCATTCGCACCAGCGAGCGGTTGGTGGTGCAGTAACGCTCAAGCAAGTAGCTGTCCGTTAAGCATGCGTTGGCCGCGGGTGATGTAGCACGGGTGGATCGCCGCCAGACTCAGCATGGTGAAGAAAATGGGGTTTCCCAGATCGATACCATAGCAGAAGATGTCGATCTGCCAGATGAACATCAGATACACGATGCCAGCGAACAGCGGCCCTTCGAGCGTTCCGGCGCGGTAGTGCTTACGGTAGTAGCTGAAGCCGAACCACATGCACGCGTAGAACAGCACCAAGCCTATGAGCCCTTGGTCCATGGTGATCTCCAGGAACGTGCTGTGCAGATGGAAGTTGTAGGAATGTTCCTCCTGCCAGAGAATGGCCAGGAAGTCCAGCATCCTAAGTTCGTACTGACCGCGATATCCCAGCCCGAACAGCCAGCCTGTCCGGTCATACATGGCCCAGTCGGCCATGGAGTTCCAGATGTATGTGCGCCCATTGAACGTTGTAACGTCCTCTTTGTCCACACGCTGCAGTATGGCAACAAAAAAGGGCAGGGAGAGCACTTCGTAGATGAGCAAGGCGAAGCTCATCAGCAAGGGCATCGTGAACAAAGACACGGTGAACAACCCGCGTATCACCTTCATGAACTTGAACAGGAACAGGACCAGAAGCACAACGAAGATCATGAACGACAGGCGACTGTTGATGTTCATCATGATCGCCATGTTCACCATGAACAACGCACCCAAGGTGATGTAGCGGAACGGCTTGGCGATCAGGTCACGGAGGTAGAACAAGAGCATCAAGTTGACCACCGACATGACGTGGGAGGCATCGTAGATACCCCGCATGAAGGGCAGGTTGATCCGCCCCTCGAAACCATGCACCAAATTCCGAAGTCCCGCACCGTAGCCAATGAGGTTGAGCAGGATGAAGAAAGCCAAGCCCTTCAGGACGAGCCAAGCAAAGTCGAAATTCTCGTTGCCCCTGTTGTAGACCTGGACCACCACGGCGGCATTGAACGGCACGATGAACATGACGCTGAGCGACGTGGTATTCAACATGTTCAAGCCTGGAAACCCCTTGGCGAAGGCCACCCACATGCTTGCCACCAACGAGAGGATGAACAGCATGGCAACGCCATACACGCGGTTCACCATCGGGGTGACGCGACCACGGTACAGCACGTCCAACCCATAGATGGACAGGATCAAAAGCGAAGGAAGTACCGATAGTATTACGCCAGCGCTGAAGTTCGTCTTGAACGTAACGTATGTACCCAACCCGTAAAAGGGGAAGGATAGCAGGAAGAGCGTATTTACGAGCTTGATCTTGGAGATCACCGTGAGAGCCCAAAAACCAGGGGCTGCCGGCGAAGATACTCCCTCAATTGATGCCCAGCTGTTTCTGAAGCTTGGAGAAGAACGGTGTCACCGCTTCATCCACGGATGACGGCAACAGGTTCTTGATGGCGTTCTTGAACTTCCGGAACGACGTGGGTTCGATGTACCGTTCAAAGTAGGCCATGTCCCGTTCCGCGTCCACCATCATATGCCACGGGTGTACCAACGGGAATGCGGTCTCATACAGGTCGTCCTTGTTTCGGCGGTCCTTCTCGCTCACCGTGTGCGTGCCATCAGCTCCGAATCCGATGTTCCTGATCATGTTGGTGTTCGGGATGCAGGTCACCCCCCTATTCATCAGGCGGGCCAGGTCCATTTGGTAATCCCAAGACCTGATCACACCATCATATTGCGCTTGGAACAACTTGTACGCCTCCTTCATCTCCGCCTTGGACAGGAACTGCCCAGCCAAAAGGCCTGAGTCACGTACGGCGGGCCAGGACTTCATATCCACATCGTATTTCTTCCATACCCTACGCCATCCGGCCCAACCCCAATATGCTCCGTAACCATGAGCGGAGAAGTAATAGCTGTCCTCGCCTTGCACAGGCCATTCACCCATCAGGTTGTTGCCCATGATGCACCATACCCGGTCATCGTCCTTAAATCGCTCAAGCAGGTTCTCACAATACCAGAAAAAGCTCTGTGATGGATAGGTATCATCCTCCAGTACGATTCCTTGTTCCTCGTTCTCCCAAAACCAATCCATGGCGGTGCTTTCACCCATCATCACACCCAGGTTCACATCGCTGAACTTGGTATGCAACTCGCAATCCCAGTCCACCAGTTCGACCAAGGAGCGCACATGCTCACACTTCGCTTTTTCAGCCTCGTTACGCGGGCCATCACATGCGAAATAGAGGCGCGGTGGTTTAGCCTCGCGTATGGCCTCCATCACCTGGCGGGCACTATCGTACCTGTTGAATGCAATGAACAGGACCGGGGTCCGAAGCGGAGCGTCTGGCTTGAAGGTGCTCATGAGCGGTCAAAAGATGTTCTCACGGTTATCACGATGATAGACCGTGAAGTCCTTGAACATTGAAACGGCGTGACGAGCGATGGTGCGCGGCGACGCGAACTCATCGACGAATCTGTACAGGAACAATTGCATCCGATCGTGGTAGCGCACGGAAACATCCTGCACGATGTTCCCATACCGATCATAGGGCAGGATCTCTATGCATCCGGCCGCATGCGCGGTAGGCAAGAGCATATTGCTACCATGTACGCCAACCACGATCTGGCTCTTGGCGTATGCGTTGCACCAGGCCAGCTCGGTGGCTTCGTTCATCTTCAGGGTGCGGAGGTCTTGCACCCGAGGGCCAAAGCCGCCAGGGTCTCCAAGCCCCACCACGGTGAACGAGACATCCGGATATACACGCAGGATCCTCTCCATGCTGCGCTTTATCAGTATGTCCTGCCAACGCACGAACGAACGTCCCAGGGACTTGCGCAAGCCCAAGCGGTTCAATATCCGGTACAAGAGCTTAGCTCCGGCAGTGGCGAACCACAAGCGATCCTGGCGCGCAACGAAGGTGATGTGGCGGGGCGCGGTGTTGAATTCCTCCAGCTTGAAGGGCTCGACCTTGGTGAACCTGGAGATGTCCATCGAAGCGAACTCCGGATGTGCATAGCCCTTGCCAAGGCCGACCTCCTTGTAACGCGGCAACTGTTCGTTCACGAAGCGATCGATGGCAGTATACCAACCATGCGCTTCCCCCAATCGTTGATCCACTATCCAGACCTCGGCTACGCCCGCGGGCACGAGCCACTTGAACATCCGCGGAAGTATGACTATCAGTCCGTGGTCCGGGTACTGGTCCAAGTAATGCTGGGCGTTGTATAGCTTGAGCAGTACATGGCCGTACAGAAAGTCGAGGGTGTTCAGAATGATGACGCGATCACGCTCGTGGTAAACCACGCGCTCGATATTGACCTCCTTATCCTGCTTAGATGCGTACCCGTCCATCAAGGGACCGTGTATCCAGGCCTCGCCGTTCTTGGGGTTGTGCAATGCACCGTCCTCCATACCAATGGCCATGGGGTCATCCACCGCGAAACCGACGGGTAGGTCCTGCAAATAGGCATAGGTGCAACTGCGGCATCGGCGTTCTTGCATGACATGCACCCCTGGCCACACGGACCGCCCGAGCTCGAGTTCCGTGGAACCGCAACGCGGGCATGGGAAGCCTGAGAAAGGAGCCGGTACCAAGGGTACAAGATGGCGATCTTGGAGCATGCTCAATTAGCCTTGGTGATCCGCCAGAACGTCCCTATTCCCTTCAACATCAGGCGTAAATTCAAACGCGTCTCCTTCATCATCAGGTCCATCAGGAAAATGCTGATCGTGAACGACCCGATAGTGGCCCAGATCGCACCGACGGACTTGAACGGAGGGATCAGGAAATAGTTCATCGCGATGTTGGTCCCGGCTCCCACCACACCGGTTATCAGGGAGTACTTGAAGAGGCTTTCGTTGGTGATGAAACTGGACTTGCCCACACCCATGTTGGTGAAGAACAAGCGTATTGCGAAAAGGGAGAGCAACACCCCCGACGGTCTGAACTCTTCACCGAAGAGGGTCACCATGATCGGTTCCGCGAAGAAATAAAGAGGGATCGCGGTCACCAAGAACATCAGGAACATGAGGCGGTACTGGTTCAACAGACGATCGTGGTAGTGGCTTAGGTCCAATGCCTTCGCACGGGTAATGGCCGGTGCCAGGGATCGCTGAACGATGACCGGAAGAAAGCCCAGTGCTTCGATCATCTTCAAAGCATTGGAATACTGGCCTACCTCCGCGTTCGCAGCAGCATCACCGACCCGGGTCCTAAGCAGATCACCGAGCATCACCTGATCGATCTTGGCTTGCACGTACAAGGCCATTCCGAATATGACCAATGGCCACGACTCGCTCAAGAGATAGGACGCCTCTTTCCCGTTGAAGCGCCAATCACCCACCTTGCGTCCATCGGTACGGTAGGCGAAATAGTAGCCCACCGTAAGCGCTGCATTCTCCAACACGTAGACCCACGCGAACCAGATGAGAGGTGCCTGAAAATAGACAAGCCCCACTTTAGCCAAGGCACTTACGAACACCTGCGCCATTTGCACCAATACAGTAGGTCGTGATCGCACCTCCGACATGAAATGCCAGTCAACCACATTAAATGGCTTGAAAACCTCCGATGCAGCGATAACGAGCACCAACATTGCGGTCAAGGATTCCATCTCCTTCACCCACACCGAAACACTTACAATTGCGATCAAGAGCAGCGCTCCGAGCATTCGGATGACCACTGCAGTACCGAGCAAGGCGTTGCGTCGCTGGGGAGAACGCACCAACTCTCGCACCACGATCTCATCGAGGCCCATTGTTGTCAGGGCGAAGAAGATGCCTACGAAGCCGGTCGCGTAGTTGAGTTGTCCGAAAAGCGTAGGGCCCAAATAACGAGCAACCAAAATGCCCGTACCGAGCACCACCACCAAACGGACGATGCGCTCCAACAGAAGCCAGGACGTATTCGAGAAGTAACGGCGGAATCCTTCAGACCCGATCATGGCAAACAGACCTACTACTTGGTGTAGTATCCATAGCCTTCGCCGTAGCCCTGGCCGATCTTCACATCGTTGAGCAGCAAGTCCACGTTGTTCATCTGCTTCTCCGCGTACATCTCATTGATGAGGCGCAATGCCCCCCGTTTCGTGTACCCCTGACGAACGACGTAAAGGGTGAGGTCCACATGTCGCATCAAGACCACGTACTCGCTCACCAGTCCGAGCGGGGAACAGTCGAAGATGATCCTGTCGTATCGCTCGCGGAGTTTCTCCACAAGGTCGGACAGCATTGGGCTTTCCATCAACTCCAGCGGGTTCGGAGGAATCGGACCGGATGTGATGATATCGAGCCCGGGGACATCGGTTTTTTTGATCATGGCATCAACGGCACATTCGCCGATGAGCCAAGTGGAAAGCCCGACGCCTTCTTCACTCATCTCCATGGTCCGAGCCAGATTCGGTCGTCGAAGGTCCGCGTCGATCACGATCGTACGCCTTCCTGCATTGGCCATGATCGTAGCCATGTTCACAGCACAGAACGTCTTGCCTTCACCGCTGGAGGAGGATGTGAAACCGATCACCTGACGCTTGGACCCGGGATTCAGATATTGAAGGTTTATCCGCGCAGTACGGAATGCCTCCGCGAGCACTGACCTCAGGTCGTCGCCAATGATCCTCCGCTTCTTACTGGAAGGGATCAAGGCAAGGACAGGAATATTGGTCAAGCGTTTCAATTCGTCAGGATCGGCAATGCGGTCATTCACCATATCGCGAATGAGGATCACCATGAGCGGAAGGAAGAGGCCCAACAAGAAGGCACCACCCAAGATGACCTTCTTGTCCGGCGCAATGGCCTTCTTACCCTCCATGCGTGCAGGATCGATGACCACCTTATCAACTTGGTTGGAGGCAATTGCGATACCTGCCTCCGCGCGCTTTTCCATCAGGTAGTTATAGAGATTGTCGCTGAGCTTGAACTTGCGCTCATAATTCACAAGCTGGCGCTCCTCCCTGGGCAACTGGCTGCTTTGGAGATTGATCCGGGATATTCGTCTGTCGATCTCCGACAAGCTGATATCAGCCTGCTCCACAAGGCTTTCGGCCGTCTGCTCCAAGGTTGCGGTCAGGTTCTTCATCCTGCGCTCCATCGATATCAACGCAGGGTTGGAGCGCCCTCCGGTAGTGGCATTCGCCGCCGCCAGATCACCAGCGAGCTTGGTGATCTCCATCACCAGGTTGTTCAACACCGCATCATCAATACCCGAAAGGCCGGGTGTGGGCATATTGCGCAGATCGGATGTGGATCGGATCTTGGTCAACACGTTGGAGCAATAGCTCCGCTTGCGCAACACCAGCGAACGCTCATCGTTGAGCCTGCTCTTCTCTTGTGACAATGCTTCATTCGAGCGCGAAACGTCCATCACGCCCCCGCTCGAGAATCGGAACTGCTCGATGGAGCTTTCAACCCTTCTCAGCGAATCACTTACGGTGCCGATCTGGTCCTCAATGAAGTTGATCGTCTTCAACCCCTTTTGCTCCTGCTTGAATTTTTCTCCCTCGATATATGTCTCCATCAACTTATTGAGGAAGGCTCGCTCCTTGGCAACAACTTCTCCTTTCACCTGAAGAACAACAATGTTGCTCTCCTTGCCCAACGGTTCGGCGGAAGTCTTGCCCCGATAACCCAGCACCAGATCATCCAGGCTGGTGAGCTGAAAGAAATATGTTGAACGATCGCTGTATACTCTATCCTCAGGAAACTCCACCGTGAAGCTGAGGTTCTGATCGACAAAGGGTTCACCGATGGGAACCACCTTGTCCACATTGTACTCAGCAACATACTCCTCCATCAGATCTTCCTTCCCCACGTTGTAGAGCATCACGTTCTTACCCTTGGCCTGCACCCGATATGTTGCGGCACCTCGGTCCACGGATATCTGGACGGGAATTCCGACAACCTGGACGGCAACCGTATCCAACTTCACTATGAAGGGAGGATGCTCGTACTTCTCGGTGGTCAGGAAATTGGTGGTCTCGTAATAGCTCACGCCGAAGTCCAGTCTGCGCAAGGCGCGCTCCATGTTGGACCTGGAGGTCAACACAGCGACTTGATCCTCCAGATCGGCACTGCTGCGCAGAAACGAAGAGCCTTTGATGAACTCCTCTTGGTTTCCACCGAAAGCAGTGCGGCTCTTATCGCCCATCATCATGACCGCCTGCACTTTGTATGCTTTGGGGGTGGTCTTTATGATAGCGACCCCTGCGGCCAAACTGAGGGAAATGGTGATGACGAACCACCACCACTTGGAGGCGATCTTCCGAAAGATCGATCGGATATCGATGGTATCCGCGTTGTGCTGTTCGCTCATCGTCCGGAGCTATTCTGAATGACCGTGTAAAGCACGACGCCCGTGCTCAAGGAAGCCACGATAATGCTCAACAGCTCAAGGTTCAAGCGACTGGACCTGGCCCGAAGCGTGGGAACATGGATCACATCGTTGGGAAGCAGGTAGTAATACTCCGAACTTAAAATGTCCGTAGAGGAAAGGTCCAAATAGATGGCCTGCACCCCCTTGTCGCTTTGTCGCATCAGGGTAACGTGCGTTTTATCGGCGAATTCATTGGGCCCTCCGGACATGGCCAACGCTTCCAATACTGTCACCTGATTGTTGTAGATGAAGTAGGTACCGGGCCGGGCCACATCACCCAAAACGCTTACCCTGAAGCTTACGAGCTTAAGGATCACGGTGGCATTCTTGAAGAATTCATCCACCTTACGCTGGACCAGCTCCAAAGCTTCACCCACGGTCAATCCCTGCACCTTGAGTTTACCCACTGTTGGCAGGTGGATATGGCCGTTCTTGTCAACGCTGAAACCGTTCAGGTAGAGCGCAGCATCGGTCGCCCCCTGAGCACTCCCTGTGGCATCCACGTTGAAGAAGCGGTTCTCGGATTCATCCAGACCCAGAACACGCATACTGAGCACGTCGTTCACCTGGATCCGGTACTCGAATTTCCGATTCTCAAAAAGCTTGCTTGAACCGGCGCTCAGGGACGGGTCCCGGAGGTAGTTCAACTGCTTCTTTCCGATACAGGAGGCGAGGAGCACGGCGATGCTCAATCCGAAAACCAACTTGCTTGAAGTGCGCATTTTATTCAGTTGCTCCGGTAATGTGCGATAGGAAAAGACGAACCATGCTGGCACCGCCGGCAGGACCGTGCTATGCGAGAACCCGCGGAAGACAAAGATACGCGGCCCTCGGTTCAATGGTTACCATCACCACAAGGCAGGCATAAAAGACAAAGCTCCCCCACACCATGTGGAGGAGCCTGCCAATGTAGCCCGTAGGGGAATCGAACCCCTGTTTCATCCGTGAAAGGGACGCGTCCTAACCCCTAGACGAACGGGCCATGAAACACCTCACCAGTGGTAAGGGTCGGCAAATGTAAAACTCTTCACTGAAATTCCAACAAGAGGAGCATCACTGTACATCGTCCACATCCGCTTGGAAGCGAAAGCCCAAGCGCTTGCCTGTGCTTACTTGAGCCCTGGAACTCAAGGTCTTGATCTCACTGACCGATACAACCTGCACCTGATCATAAGGCGGTACGAGGAGGTCGAATTCGATGACGTAGTTGGCTACGCTGTACAAGATCTTGCGCAAACCCTCCCGATCGATGACGTTGTTGGCAAGGTCTCCGAACAAGAAACCCAACTGCCGCTTCCCTTGCATGAAGTAGTGCCCATCCTTGTTGATGAACAAGCGTGCTACCAGGTAACCAAGATCCTGTTCGCGATGGTAGCGCAAGGAGTCGCTCAGGAAGTTGTACATGTTGACGACACCGAAATATCCCCGCATGTCATCCTCCTGCAAGTAGCTGGTCTTCCATAGGCTGTTGCTCTGGTCCAGTCTGAACACGTTGGTGTGCATGTTGAGGAACACCACATCACCTGCAAGACCGAGTTCGCAAGCCGTGGCGGAAACCTCCTTGAAACTCACCAAGATCCGATCATCCTTCCTTCCCACTTCATCGGCCATATCAACGGCCAACTCGGCTGCCACTTCCTTGATCAGCGCAAAGACCTCCTGGGTCCGTCGATAGATGTCCTGCTTTACACAGGACTTATTGCAAAGGGCCTCGATAACGAGCGCGCGCGGATCTGTCGGAAGTTCTTCCATGGGTTTCAGTATGCTCTGGCGAAGATCACCCGCCTGTTGCTGGGCGCGCCAGTGACCATGCACTGGCCGGGTGTTGTATCCCCATCGAGCGGTATACAGCGGATGGTAGCCTTGGTCTCCTCTTTCACGCGTGCTTCAGTCTCTGCAGTGCCATCCCAGTGCGCAAGTATGAAGCCTCCTTCCTCAATGGCCACCTTGAACTCGTCGTAAGTATCCACTGCGCGTGTCATACGCTCTCTCATATCCAGTGCCTTCTGGTAAAGACCGCTCTGAATGGCTTGAAGCAGGTGCTCCACCTTTTCAGCAAGGTCCACGATACTGAGCACCTCCTTCTCCATGGTATCACGGCGAGCAACTTCAACGGTACCATTCTCCATGTCGCGCGGTCCAATGGCTATCCGCACAGGGTATCCTTTGAACTCGTACTCGGCGAACTTCCATCCTGGCTTCTTCTTGTCGTCGTCATCGAACTTCACGGTGATCCCCTTTGCACGCAGGGCCTCCAAAACGGGGCGAACGTACTCCCGTATCGCATCCAATTGTTCCCCGTTCTTGGCAATGGGAACCACGGCCACCTGCACAGGTGCCAAGCGTGGAGGCAGGACAAGGCCATGATCGTCGCTATGGGTCATTATCAACGCACCCATCAGGCGTGTACTTACCCCCCAACTGGTGGCCCAAACGTGCTCTTGCCTGTTTTCCTTGTTGGTGAACAGCACATCGAAGGCCTTGGCGAAATTCTGCCCCAGGAAATGTGAAGTGCCTGCTTGCAGCGCCTTGCCATCCTGCATCAAAGCTTCGATGCAGTAAGTATCCTCCGCTCCTGCAAAGCGTTCACTGGCGGTCTTCACTCCCTTAATTACCGGCATGGCAAGCCACTGTTCAGCGAACTCGGCGTACACGTCGAGCATACGGCGTGTTTCTTCAACAGCTTCCTCTTGAGTGGCATGTGCGGTATGCCCTTCCTGCCAGAGAAATTCCGCCGTTCGAAGGAATAGGCGGGTCCGCATCTCCCAGCGCACCACGTTGGCCCATTGGTTGATCAACAGCGGCAGGTCTCGATAGCTCTTGATCCACCCCCTGTAAGTGTTCCAGATGATCGTCTCACTGGTGGGCCTAACGATCAACTCCTCCTCCAGCTTAGCGTCCGGGTCCACCACCACGCCATGTTCGGGATCGCTCTTCAGGCGGTAATGGGTAACTACTGCGCATTCCTTGGCAAATCCCTCCACGTGGCTGGCTTCCTTAGCCAAGTAGCTCTTGGGGATGAACAAGGGGAAATACGCGTTCACATGACCGGTGGCTTTGAACATGCCATCCAACGCACCTTGCATCTTCTCCCAAATGGCATATCCATGGGGCTTTATCACCATACAGCCTCTTACATCACTGTGCTCCGCCAAGTCCGCTTTGAGAACCAGGTCGTTGTACCATTGTGCGTAGTCTTCGTTCCGGGTTCTCAACTGATCGGCCATGGCCTTGGAAGTGGTATTATTTTTGTTCTCGTAGGGTGGTGGTCAAAAGTACACAACCCCATGAGGGTGTCAGGCGTTCATCAATAGAAACAAGTCAGCCATGAAACAGCACGAGATCAAGTTCCCGATACTGACCCTTGCGGTCCTTTTCCTGGCTTCGTGCGGTAACCTGCAGCAAGTTGCTCATGTTCAGGATGACGTGTACGACCCGCCCAGAAGGGGGGGCAGCACCACTCCGCCCCCGAATGTTGACCCGTCCACCATGGAGGTCGTAGAGGACGACTACTTCGACCAGGGCTATGCCTCCAGTAATGATGCTGGACGTAGCTACTACGACATGGCCTACAACGACCCCTACTACTACAACTATGGGCGCTTTGGCTGGGGCTCTGGAATGGGCATGGGTATGGGCATGGGCATGGGCATGTCACCGCACTGGGGCATGGGTACCATGCATGGCATGAACATGACCATGGGCTGGCAAAGCGGATGGGGAGCTCCTGGTTGGGGAATGGGCATGGGTTGGGGTTCTCCTTGGGGAAGCCCTTGGGGATATGGAGGGATGGGGTGGAACGACCCTTGGATGATGCGCCCTTGGGGTTGGGGATATCCCGGTCAAATGTCTCCTTGGGGCTGGGGATCACCATGCATGAGCTGCAGCGGGTTCGGGAATTATTGGGGGCCATGGGGTGCTTATTATGGCTGTTACGCACCCACCATTATCGGAGGCAGCAGCAATGCTGCGGTAATAGGTCGCCGACCCAGTTTGAGTAGTGGCGGAACGAGTGCTGGAGGCGGTACCAATGGCGGTACCAACCGGATGGTCGTTCGTGACCCTGTGGGCCTTACCCCGGCCAGCAGACCAGCTCGAAGCGTACCAGCTTCTCCGCAGTCGCGACCATCCACAAACGACCGCACCTTGGCCCCACAGACCCCGGCTACACGTCCTGGGGTGTCGCAGCCCCCGGCACGTACGAGGGAACCACAACGGATCGAACGAACAGCGCCACGCCAGAATACCATGGATAGAAGAGACATCAACCCTTCGCCATCTCGTCCGGGAGGCATGGACCGGGGCGGTGGAGGCAGCTCCCCTGGCGGCGGGTCACGCTCACCAGGTACCACAAGGCCGCGCTGAGTTGATCATGCACAACCTGATGGAACGTGGCCTGCTACTGTTGCTTTTGAGCGTCTTTGCCATGCCCTTGGCACACGGGCAGAACGAAGAAGATGCACTTCGTGTTAGTTCGATCTTTCCGGGTGGCACAGCTCGGTCCGCAGGAATGGCCAATGCTTTCGGTGCCTTGGGTGCCGATCCGGCCTCCATCGGGATAAATCCTGCCGGCATGGGGCTCTACAGAAGAAGTGAGCTCTCTTTCACGCCAAGCTTCGAGGTGAACAGTTCTCGGACCATGCACTATGGAAGTGATGGCCGCGATGCTCAACCACGACTGTTCTTCAACAATTTGGCATTGGTGATAAGCAATCCCAACGAACGCGGGGATGGTAGACACCGAACCACCTATGGCATCGTATACGACCGACAGGCCACACATCATTGGCGTACATCCGTACGTGGCAATGCCATACCCACCACCATCCTTGGCTCTTTCGCCAACGAAGCGAATGGCACACCAGACGCCCAGTTGTTCTCAGCCTTCCCCTTCACAGCAGGGCTTGCATGGGACACCTATGCCATTGACCCGGCAATAATTGTTGGGCCTGGTGGGGATACGCTTCCCAACCTGTACATGAGTGTGGTACCGGATGGCGCTTTGATCAGTATGGACCGCAGCATTGAAACGAGGGGGGCAGCAACCAACACGTCCTTTTTCTATGCCGGAAGTGTGGATGACCTGTTCTACTGGGGGGCTTCCGTTGGAATTGCAGGGCACCGATTCAAGCGTACGCTGATACACACGGAACGGACGGACGATGCGACCATTGACCTGGCAGAGAGTGTTTACCGAGAGGACCTGAACATAACCGGGAGCGGGCTCGACATAAAGCTGGGTGTCATCAGTCGGATATCGGACCACTTCAGGGCCGGTGTAAACTATCACAGCCCTCAATGGATGCGACTCAATGACACGTACATCACGTCCATGTCAACCGCGTTCAGAACTCCGGATGCAGAAGGCAGGACCAGTTACTCCGCAGCTTCGCCCGACGGGTTGTACAGTTACAACCTGAACACCCCCTGGCGCTTGGGGGTGAATGCCGCCTACATCATGGGTACTGCGGGGCTTATTAGTGTGGACTACACCTACACGGACTTCACCAAAGCCCGGTTCAGGCCAAGCAGCCTGATAGCGGACCAGTACGATTTTGCTCCAGAGAATCTGACCATTGCCACTGTGCTCCGTTCCACCCATACGTTGCGGGTCGGCACCGAATGGCGCAATGGCAACTGGCACTATCGCTTAGGCTGGGCCTATGCTCCTGATGCATATGTAAAGGAGGATGCTCGGAGAGGACTTGCATTGAAGACCTATGCCGGTGGACTGGGTTATAGAACCGACCACATCGGTATTGACCTCGGCCTGAATTATTTCCAGGGGAGTACCAACTATTTCCTTTACGACCCTAGCCTGGTGGCTCCTACGAGAGAAGACCGGGGCACATTCCGAGCATTATTGACAATAAGTTTCAGGGCGTAGGAACCGCGTGCGCAACAGCCTACACGGTCGCGATGTGGTCGGCGCTGGCAGCGTATGGGCGACATCCTTGATAACAGACGTTGACCACCTCGGTCAGCAAGTCTGAAGGCTGTTGTCCGGCCATTCGCCACGAACCCGGACCTCCTGTCAACATGCGTTGAAACCATCAGCGGCATTTTGCTCGTGCTCATAGTCGGCTTGGCCAATCACCGCCGATCAAAGTGTCAGACTTGGATCCGTCCCAGGATATCGACCGCTACATAGCTGGCCATCAGCAGCAAACAAAAAGCCCCGAGGCGGAACACCTCGGGGCTTGGGTAGTTGTCGTGTGTGATCACTTTTCGCCGGACACGCGCTCCACTACGTAGTCATCGACCAGAATGCGGCCGCAATGCTCGCATACGATGATCTTCTTGTGGCTGCTGATGTCCAATTGCCGCTGTGGGGGAATGCTGTTGAAGCAACCACCGCAGCTACCGCGCTCAACAGGAACAACAGCCAGACCGTTGCGCGCATTGGAACGAATGCGGTTGTAGGCGCTCAGCAAACGCTCTTCAATGTGCTTTGCGGCGGAGTCGCTCTTTTTCTGAAGGTCCTTCTCTTCCTTCTCGGTTTCCGCTACGATGTCATCCAACTCTTTCTTCTTCAGGTCCAGGTCCTTCTTGCGCTCATCGTGCCGGCCCTTGCTTTCATCCACCACGGCCTTCTTGGCCTCGATCTGTGCCTTGGCCTCTTTGATCCGCTTCTCTGCAAGTTGGATCTCCAGGTTCTGGAACTCGATCTCTTTGGTGAGCGAGTCGTACTCCCTGTTGTTGCGCACTTTGGCCTGTTGCCCTTCGTACTTCTTGATCTGGGCTTTGGCGTCCTTGATCAAGTTCTGCTTATCGCTCACCTGCGTTTCCATCTCCGCAAGTTCATCCTGCAGTTTGGTCATGCGGGTCTCAAGACCAGCCACCTCATCCTCCAAGTCTTGCACCTCCAGTGGAAGTTCGCCGCGCTGCACGCGGATCTTGTCCACTTGAGAATCAATGTGCTGGAGCCGGTAGAGTTCCACGAGCTTCTCGGCGATGGTAACCTCGGACTTGGAAGCTGAACCAACAGCCTTGTTGTTGTCCACAGTGACCTTGGCCTCTTTCGTCGGGGCCTTCACGTCGCTTTTCGCCATGGGATCAGAAATGATGTATAGGGTCCGTGACGGTCTTCGTCAAACGGACGGCAAAAGTAGGGAAAAGTTCGCTTAACCGGCGCTGGATCAGGTGCATGGTGAACTGCTCGCTGCCGTAGTGCCCGATATCGGCCAACAACATGCGGCCGTCCGCCTCAAAGAACTCATGGTATTTCACATCACCCGTCAGATAGGCATCAGCACCCGCCGCCTTGGCCTTGCTAATAAGGAAAGCTCCTGATCCTCCGCACATTGCCACCCTCTTCACCGGTTTGCCGACCAGTCGGGTATGCCGAACCACG
Source organism: Flavobacteriales bacterium (assembly GCA_019638115.1). Lineage (GTDB taxonomy): Bacteria > Bacteroidota > Bacteroidia > Flavobacteriales_F > PHOS-HE28 > PHOS-HE28. The sequence continues at coordinate 249,510 of JAHBUK010000001.1, forward strand.
GCCAAGCCGAAGACCTCCTTCAAGCGCTCCAGGAAAGCACGCTCATCCATCGGCTCTGTCCACTCACCGATGAGGCCGCTCCCTGTACGCTGGTAAGTGTTGGCCAACGGCAGCAGGTCGTAGGCCACCTCTTCATAGGGGTGTGCTGCGAACATGGCCTCCAATACGTTCCGCTCTTGGGGCTGGTGATAGATGAACTCCATCCGGAACTCGGATACCGCCTCACGTTGACCTTGCTCACCTATGAACGGATCCGTGCCCGGACCGGGAAGGAACGTGCCCATGCCTCCCACCGTGAAGCTGCACTCGGCGTAGTTACCCACCTGCCCAGCCCCAGCACTGAATACGGCGTTACGGACCGCGTCGGAATGCTCCATGGGCACATAGACCACAAGCTTCCTTAGTTGGGCGGGCTTGGGATCCAGCACGCGAAGCCCGCTCAGACCAAGGCGCGCTGCGATCTCACCGTTCACTCCATCGATCACGTTGTCCAGGTTGGTGTGAATGGCATACAGCGCGATGTTGTGCTTGATCGCGGCCAGCAGAGTACGCTCCACCGGGCCACCGCCAGAAAGGCTCTTGAGTCCTCGGAAAATGACGGGATGATGGCTGATGACCAGTCCGCAACCGGTTCGGGCCGCTTCCTCAACCACCTCTTCGGTACAATCCAAGCAGACCATGGCAGCATCAACCTCCGACCGGGGGTCACCTACTTGCAGGCCGCAATTGTCATATTCCTCCTGAAGGGAACGCGGAGCCCATGCTTCCAGAGCGTCCGTCAATTCTTTGATGCGCATCTTTCGCCTTGAATGATCTTTCCCGCAAAGTACGCGATGATGCTCCGAAGGATCCTGCTTTGGCCCTTCTCCCTTGTCTACGGGTGCGTACTGTTGGTGCGGCATGCCCTCTATGACCGGGGCGTATGGAAGAGCATACGTCCTAACGTACCCACGATCGCCATTGGCAACCTGGCCTTAGGCGGCACGGGCAAAACCCCTATGCTGGAATTGGTCCTGCACGTGCTGAAGGGATCCGCCCCCTTGGCCACGCTAAGCAGAGGCTACGGTCGCATTGGCAACGACATACATGAAGTGTCGGCCAGCGATGGTGCGGACCGGAGTGGGGATGAGCCGGTGCAGGTGAAGTTGAAGCATCCGGACGTGCGTGTTTACGTGGGAGCGGACCGGGTGAAGGCCGTGGGCAGGATCCAACAGGAAGTACCCGGTGTAAAGGCCGTGGTGCTTGATGACGCATTGCAGCACCGGGCGCTGGATGCCGGACTCCGCATATTGCTGACAACCGCGAACAAGCCCTATTTCAAGGATGCGCTGATGCCGGCGGGGAACCTTCGCGATCTAAGGGCACGCGCGAAAACTGCGCAGGTGGTGGTGGTGACCAAATGCACCACGCCTCCATCGGCAACCGAAGAAAATATTTGGCGCGAACGGCTGGCCTTGCGATCGGACCAGCATCTCTTCTTCGCGAGCATGGCGTATGGCGCACCGAGGTGGATCACCGGCGACCAACCGCCACCATCCATCGGGCCGAAGCACAGCGCCCTGGTTTTCACGGGCATCGTTCAGCCCGGGCCTTTGGTAGCGCATGTGCGCTCACTTTGCGGCCAAGTACAGCACCTTGCCTTCCCGGACCACCACCCTTTCACCCAGCGCGACCTACAGCGGCTGGCAGCCGTTTTTGGTAGCTTCGCGGCCGGTCCAAAATTGTTGATCACCACGGAGAAAGATGCCGCACGGCTGCGCTCCAAATTGATCGACAGCCCCTTGGCTGGCTTACCCTTGGCCACCATCGGTATACGGACCGTGATCCTGAACGAACCGGATTCTTTCGCTGAAATCATTCTTCGCCATGTTGGAACGCATCAAGCGCATCGCTGACCACCTCAAAAGTGCCACAGAAGGCTTCGTGCCCGAGACAGGTATCATCTTAGGTACAGGACTTAGTGCTCTGGGGCAGGAGATCGATGTGAAACACACGATCCCTTATGGCGACATCCCCGACTTCCCGGTAAGCACGGTTCAAGGTCATCCGGGCCGCCTGCTTTTTGGCTACCTGGGTGGAAAGCCGGTAGTGGCCATGCAAGGGCGCTTCCATTACTACGAAGGTTGGACCATGGATGAAGTGGTACTGCCCGTTCGCGTGATGAAGTTCCTTGGCATTCAGCGCCTGTTCGTGAGCAATGCCTGCGGCGGTGTGAACCCGGCCTTTGAAGTGGGTGACCTGATGATCCTCAACGACCACATCTGCCTCTTCCCCAACCCGCTCATCGGACCCAACCTCGATGCCCTGGGACCAAGGTTCCCGGATATGAGCGAACCGTATGACCACGCGCTGATCGCCAAAGCCCGTGAGCTTGCGGCACAGGCCGGAATACCCGTACAAGTGGGCTGCTACGTGGGTTTGACCGGTCCTACGCTGGAAACCCCGGCCGAATACCGGTACATGCGCATCATAGGAGGAGATGCCGTAGGGATGAGCACCGTGCCCGAAGTGATAGCTGCTCGCCATATGGGGCTTCCCTGCTTCGCCATGAGCGTGATAACGGACATGGGCGTGGAAGGACGCATTGAGAAGACCACGCACGAAATGGTGCAGCAAGTGGCCGAAGTGGCCCAGCCCAAGCTCACCCGCATCATGAAAGAACTGATCGCCAGCTGTTAGATGAGCAACCCGATCGAAGCCGTTACAGGCACAGGGGCTCCCCATTGGAGCCTGAAGTATGAACTGGTGGTCGGCTTGGAGGTGCATGCCCAGCTCATCACCAATAGCAAGGCGTACAGCGGTGACCCCAATGCCTATGGCGATCATCCGAACACCAATGTGAGCGTGGTGACCCTGGGCCACCCCGGCACACTACCCGTGGTGAACAAGAAGGTGGTGGAGCATGCCATCCGACTGGGACTGGCAACCAACTGCACCATAGCCCCTTGGATGCACTATGCCCGGAAGAACTACTTCTATCCTGACCTGCCCAAAGGCTATCAGATCACGCAGGACCATACGCCCATCTGTACGAATGGATGGATCGAGATCCCGGAAACGCGAAGTGGCGATGATGCCGAGCGAGATCCCATCGCCACGCTCGGGATGACCCGTATCGGCATCACGCGCATCCACATGGAGGAGGATGCCGGCAAAAGCATACACGACGTGGACCCCTTCAACACCTTGGTGGACCTGAACCGTGCCGGGGTACCGCTCGTTGAGATCGTGAGCGAACCGGACATCCGAAGCGGCCAGGAAGCCTACGACTACCTCACCGAGGTGCGCCGATTGGTGCGCTATCTGGACATCTGCGACGGCAACATGGAGGAAGGCAGCCTGCGCTGTGATGCCAACATCAGCCTTCGGCCCAAGGGACAACAAGAGTTCGGCACACGCTGCGAGGTGAAGAACATGAACAGCTTCCGCAACGTGGTGCGCGCCATCGAGTACGAAGCACAGCGACAGAGCGAGATACTTGATGCGGGTGGTGTGATACACATGGAGACACGCACGTTCGATGCTACCAAAGGTTCCACCTTGGGCATGCGCAGTAAGGAACTGGCGCACGACTATCGGTATTTCCCGGAGCCGGACCTGCAACCCCTATCGGTAAGCGATGCCACCAAGGAGGCGATCAGAAAGGCGATGCCTCCCCTGCCACGTGAGTTGCGCGCCAAGTACACCAATGAATTGGGATTGAGCGATTATGACGCCGGGATCCTCACCGACGACAAAGCCACGGCTTTGTACTATGAAGGTGTGATACAGCACACCGCCAATCACAAAGCGGCAGCAAACTGGGTAATGGGTGCTGTTCGCAGTTGGGTCAATGAGCGGGGTCTTACCATGTCCGAATTCCCAATATCCGCGGAACGTCTTGCTGGTCTGGTGGCGCTCATTGATGCAGGAACAGTGAGCCACACGCTGGCCACCCAAAAGCTCTTCCCTTTGATGCTCGCGGAAGGGCATGCTTCCGCTGAAGAACTTGCCCGGACCCATGACCTGGTGCAGGATACACGTGAAGACCTGATCGAATCGCTGATGCGCGACGTGATGGCGCGTTACCCCGACAAGGTTGAGGCCTACAGACAAGGTAACAAGGGGCTATTGGGCCTCTTCATGGGTGAAGTAATGAAGGGTACAAAAGGCAAAGCCGACCCGAAGCGTGCCAATGAAGTGGTGCGCCGCATGTTGAGTTGAACACTTCCCGATCGATCATGAAACAGCTGACATTCCTTCTCTCCGCCCTCTTTCTTTGGGCTTGCAACTCCGCTAATGACCACCGTGGAAGCATCATCGATGTGAAGATCGATGGTGCTGGCGGCCGACTTGTGAAATTCGAACGCTATGCCACCGGAAATCAAAGCATTCTGGTGGACAGTGTGCGCCTCGCCGCCGACGGTACCGGCAAGTTGAAGCTACCACCCCTGCCCATGGACCTGTACACCCTTTCGTTGGCCCCGGACGACATGCTCATACTGGCGCTGGACAGTACGGAGAACCTGAAGGTGGAAGCTGTTGCCGGCAACTTGCCCATGGCCAAAATGGAAGGAGCGGTACACTCCCTGCTCATCCATGAGTTCTTCGCCAACGCCAAAGGTTTCGAGCTTCGAAACGATTCCCTGCGCAATGCCTTCATGACCAATGGGAACGACCCCGGCACACTTGCTTTGATAAATGGTCTGAACAACGAATTCAACGAGTACAGCAAGGCCTTTCTACAGCGTAACAGTGCGTCACCAGCAGTACTGCTCGTGGAAGGACGCGTGGACCCCAACAAGGAATTCGAATTGCTGAAACAGATCCGCGACCAACTGCGGCCCGTAATGCCGAACTCCGTGTTCTACCAGGAATTGCGGCGCAAGGTGGACAACCAGGAACAGATGCAAGTGGCTTTGCGCATGCAAGAGCAGCAGCAGCAACAAATGAACACGCTGCTCGCTGAAGGACGTGTGGCGCCGGAAATTCGGCAACAGACCCCGGATGGTGACACGTTCGCACTCAGCCAATTGCGCGGCAAGTACGTACTCATTGACTTTTGGGCCGCATGGTGCCGCCCCTGCCGCATGGAGAATCCGGCAGTGAAAAAGGTCTACGACAAGTACCACCGCAAGGGCTTCGAGATATTGGGCGTATCGCTGGACCAAAGCCGTGAGGCCTGGGTGGGCGCCATCCAAGCGGACGGACTCCCATGGAAGCATGTAAGCGACCTGGGATACTGGAACAATGCTGCAGCCCAGGAGTACGGTGTGTCCAGCATCCCTTTCACGGTATTGCTGGATCGCGAGGGAAAGGTGATCGCCAAAGGTCTTCGTGCCCACGACCTGGAGGCCAAACTGGCTGAGATCTTCGGTTCCTGAGCGTCCGCTCCATAGGCAGTGCCATTACTTCCCAGCCATCCATGGGACGACCCACATCAGCGCATTTACCATGATCCGCACATGCATCGCGTCCCTGGCACTCATGTGCAGCAGCCTCGCCCTTACGGCACAGGAGTACTTCCAACAACAAGTGGACTACACCATTGGGGTGCGCCTGGACGATGCCACCCATATGCTCCATGGTCAGGAATCGTTCGTTTACACCAACAACAGCACAAGCAGGCTGGATACCCTGTGGATCCATCTGTGGCCCAATGCTTACAAAGACCGCAGCACTGCATTGAACAAGCAGTTGCTTCGAGACGGGGATCTTGCACTCCACTTCGCAACCGATGAAGAACGTGGCTGGATAGACGGCCTGGACTTCAGCAGCAACGGATCCCAGCTTGCATGGGGCTATTCATCCAAGCATGTGGACATCGGCTGGATCAAGTTGACCGCTCCACTGGAACCGGGAGGAACGGTCACCATAGACACACCCTTTCGAGTAAAGATCCCCGATAGCAAGTTCTCGCGCCTGGGGCATACCGGGCAGGCCTACCACATCACGCAATGGTATCCCAAACCAGCCGTGTACGACAAGGATGGTTGGCATGCCATGCCCTACCTCACCCAAGGCGAATTCTACAGCGAATTCGGCCGTTATGATGTGACCATAACGCTACCTGCCAACTATGTGGTGGGTGCCACAGGGCTGCTGCAGGACAACCCCGAAGAGGAAACGTGGATGAACGAACGGTCCACCCGCCAAGCATTGGCGGACCGTTCCGCGAATGGCAATGCATTCCCTCCGTCGGCGATCAATACGAAGTCCCTTCGGTTCGTGCAGGAGAACGTGCACGACTTTGCCTGGTTCGCTGACAAGCGCTTCATTGTGCGCAAGGGCAGCGTGACCTTGGAACGAAGCAGGCGCACAGTGACCACCTGGGCCCTCTACACCCCCAGGAACGCGAACGTGTGGGAGCAGGTGGGCATCGAATCCCTCAACGAAAGTTTGAAACTCTACAGCCGCTGGGTAGGCGACTATCCTTACGAGGCCTGCACTGCGGTGGATGGCACCATCAGCGCGGGCGGTGGCATGGAGTATCCCATGATCACCGTGATCGGGAACATGGGAAGCGTGGAAAGCCTGGACAATGTGATCGCGCACGAGGTGGGCCACAATTGGTTCTACGGGATACTGGGTAGCAACGAGCGCGACCACCCATGGATGGATGAGGGCATGAACAGCTTTGTGGAGAAGCGCTACATGCGCGACCGCTATCCCAAAGGTGGGCTGGAAATGGTTGGTGGCATACCTGGCGCGAACAAGCTGTTGGGGCATGTAAAGGACGGTCATCGCTGGAGCAGCGAAGCCATGTATCGCCTGAACGCACGCCGCAACCTGGACCAGCCGATCGAGGGCTGCGCGCACGACTACACGCAGATCAACTACGGCACCATCGTCTATGCCAAGTCGGCGCTGGTGTTCGACCAGCTGTTCGCCTACCTCGGCGAGGAGGTCTTCGACCGCTGCATGCACGCCTACTACGACGAGTGGAAGTTCAAGCACCCGCAACCGGCCGATGTGCGGCGCGTGTTCGAGCGCGAGAGCGGCAAGGACCTATCGTGGATGTTCGATGAACTGATCGGCACCGCCCGCAAGGTCGATGTGAAGCCGGTGAAACTGAAGGGCGACCAGCTCACCTACCGCAGCACCGCCGCTGCCGGTTTCCCATTCTCCGCCACGGCATGGCGTGGTGATGCCGAGCTGGGCACCGTATGGCTGGAGGGCGGCCATGGCAAGCACAGCGCCACCCTGCCCTGGCCCGATGCCGATCGCGTACGCTTGGATGCCGGTGCCCGCACCATGGACATCGACCGGCGCAACAACGCGGTGCGCAGCCAGGGGCTTTTCCGCCGCTGCGCCAAACCCGAAGTGAAGACCCTGCTGGGCTTGGAGAAGGACGACCGGCGCAGCGTGTACTGGACACCCCTGGCGGCATGGAACGGCCACGATGGCTTCCAAATCGGCTTGGCCGCCTACAACACCGTGTTCCCCAGCCAACGCACCGAGTGGGTGTTCGCGCCCTTGTACGGCCTGGGCAGTGAACGACCCGGAGGTGCAGGGCGTATCGAGCACCATTTCGACCGGCTAGACAGCCGGGTGTTCCAGATCATTCGACTGGGTGTGAACGGCCGCAGCGCCGCCACCTTCAACGACCACGATGCCGTCAGTTGGTACGGCAAGGTGGCGCCGCACCTGATCATGGACCTGAAGCGCGATCCCTTGAGCAAGCCCTGGCACTACAGCATCATGCTGCGCGGTGTGGGCCTGTGGCAGGAAGCGCGGGTGGACCTGCCCGAAGGACCCGGACTTTCATCAAGCCGCCGGGACCTCTATGGCGAATTGTCCTTCAAGGCCGAGAACCGCTCCACACTGAGCCCCAGCGAGATCATTCCCATCCTCACTTGGAACGAGGACTTCGTGCGGGTATCGCTGGAGTTGAAGCAGGCCTTCGTGTACAACAAGAAGGAGGACCAGCTGCGCCTGCGGGCCTTTGCGGGAAGCATCCTCTCCCGCGGCGACGACTTCTACACCAACCGATTGAACTCCTGGGGCCTTACCTGGGGTGCGGAAGACCTGCTTTTCGACCACGCCTATTTGGAACGAGGAGCCACCGAACGATTACCTGGTCGGCAATTCAACAAACAACAAGGAGCATTCAAGACCCCTTTCCTGCAAGGTAGGAGCGAAGACTGGATGGCCGCCATCAATATGGAGTTCGACCTTCCCCTGCCGCTTCCCATCTCGCTTTTCGCAAGCAGAGGCTGGGTGCCTACACAACGCCGATCCGTGGTCGGAGGTCAGCTTACGATAACCAATGAAGTGGCCAACTATTTGGAAGCAGGGATCGGCCTACAAGTGGTCAGGGACGTGATGGAGCTGTGGGTGCCACTCTACGTCTCCCAATTAATTGCTGATGAGGAGCGATTCCTGGACCGGGGTTTCGGAGAACGCATTCGCTTCGTTCTTGCCCTTGAGCGTTTGGACCCCAGCAAGGCCTTGAGAAAGTTGAAACCCTGAGTACCCGGGGCAACTCCATGCACAACACAGAGATCCTCTTGATCGCGAACCTTGATATGGAACCGGGATCTGCGAAGAACCGACCTTAGCAACACATGGAGCCCGGCCAGAAGATCCATTTCCTCAGCGATTTCCACCTCGGCGTGCCTGATGCCGAGAGCAGCTTGGCCCGGGAGAAACGCATCTGCGCCTTCTTGGATGAAGCCGCGAAGGATGCTGCGGAGATCCACCTGCTCGGCGACCTCTTCGATTTCTGGTTCGAGTGGAAACGCGCCGTGCCGCGCGGCCATGTGCGCTTATTGGGCAAACTCGCCGAGCTCACCGATCGCGGCATACCGGTGCACCTCTTCATCGGCAACCACGACATGTGGATCTTCGATTACGTGCCGAAGGAGACGGGCGTGATCGTGCATCGCGAACCCATCGTGCGCGAGATCGCCGGCAAGCGTTTCTACATCGGTCATGGCGACGGCCTTGGCCCCGGCGACCACGGCTACAAGTTCATCAAGGGCGTTTTTCGCAATCCGCTTTGCCAGTGGCTCTTCGCACGGCTTCATCCCAACTTCGCGCTGTGGCTCGGCGATTTCTTCAGCGGCCGCAGCCGGAAGAAGAGTTACGCCAACGACCGCAAGTGGCTCGGCGATGACAAGGAGTGGCTGGTGCAATACTGCCGCGAACTCGTGAAGACCGAGCGCTACGACTACATGATCTTCGGTCATCGGCACTTACCCATCGACATGGAGATCGCGCCGGGCAGCCGCTACGTGAACCTCGGCGATTGGATCAGCTATTACACCTACGCCACCTTCGATGGAAGCGAGCTGAAGCTGATGAAGCGGACCAGTGATGGGCCATTGAGTGGTGATGTGCGGATCTCGGGTGGTCCGGCGGTGTGAATCTGCCATTAAGAAGTAGGCAGTCCGCAGTATGCAATTGGCAGTATGCGGTTGGCCATGTCGCGCATTGCCGACTGCATACTGCCGACTGCGGACTGTCTACTTCCCAGTCGCCCCCAGCTTCACCACCAGGTCCACCAAGCGGCTGCTGTAGCCATACTCGTTGTCGTACCAGCCCATCACTTTCACCATGTTGCCCACCACGCTGGTAAGTTGCGCATCGAAGATGCAGCTGTGCGGATCGCCCACGATGTCCACGCTCACGATGGGGTCCTCGGTGTAGCGCAGGATGCCTTTCAGCTTCCCTTCGGCGAGCGACTTGAAGTAGGCGTTGATCTCGTCGGCGCTTTTCAGGTCTTTCACACGGCAGGTGATGTCGGTGATGGAGCCATCGGGCACGGGCACACGGATGCCGCCACCGCCGAGGCGACCATCGAGTTCGGGGAAGATGCGTGTGATGGCCTTTGCCGCACCGGTGGTGGTGGGCACCATGCTCACGGTGGCGGCTCGTGCGCGGCGCAGGTCCTTGTGCGGCGCATCGTGCAAACGTTGATCACCAGTGAAGCTGTGAACGGTGGTGATGAAGCCGTCCTCGATATGGCAGAGCTCGTGGATGCCCATGATCATGGGCGCGGCGCAGTTGGTGGTGCAGCTGGCGTTGCTGATGATGGGCTCGTCGCCTTTCAGGATGTGGTCGTTCACGCCGAGCACCACACTGGGGATATCGGCATCCTTGGCGGGTGCGGAGAGGATCACGCGCTTGGCGCCTGCGTTCAAATGTGCCGACGCCGTTTCACGTGTGAGGAAGTGGCCAGTGGATTCGATCACGATGTCGACGCCAAGCTCCTTCCATGGCAAGGTCGATGGATCCTTCGCCGCAAAGGCCTTGATCTTCTTGCCTCCAAGTTCAAGATGTGTCTCGTCATGACCCACGTCTCCAGCGAACACACCATGTACACTGTCGTACTTGAAAAGGTGCGCCAAGGTGCGTGTGTCAGTGAGGTCGTTCACGGCAACGAGCTCCACATCGTTGCGTTGCAACAACAAGCGCGCGGTAACGCGGCCTATGCGGCCGAAACCGTTGATGGCGATCTTCATGGGCATGGGGCTTCTTGTTATCGGTCCAAGATCTAAAGGGCTGAGTTGTCAGATCTCAGTTGTCCGTTGTCGGCGGCGGACGGACAACCGACAACGGTCCACTGACAATTGCATCTTAAAACAAGTGCTTTTCCGCATGGTAGCTGCTCCGCACCAGCGGGCCGCTTTCCACGTATCGGAAGCCTTTCTCCAGGCCGATGGCCTTGTACTTGGCGAAGGTGTCGGGGTGCACGAACTCCTGCACGGCGAGGTGCTCCTTGGTGGGCTGCAGGTACTGGCCCAGGGTGAGGATGTCGACACCCACGCTCAGGAGGTCGTCCATGGTCTCCAGCACTTCCTGCTCACTTTCACCGAGGCCGAGCATCACGCCGCTCTTGGTGCGCAGTCCTGCGCGCTTGGAGCGCATGAGCACCTCAAGACTACGGTCGTACTTGGCCTGAATACGCACCTCCTTGGTAAGCCGTCGCACGGTCTCCAGGTTATGGCTGAGGATCTCGGGCGCGGCATCAAGTACCACTTGCAGATTCTCCCACTTTCCTTGGAAATCAGGGATCAAAGTTTCCATGGTGGTGCCGGGGCTGCGGCGGCGGATGGCACGGATGGTCTTGGCCCAGATGTCGCTGCCGCCGTCCTTCAGGTCGTCGCGGTCCACGCTGGTGATGACGCAATGCTTCACGCCCATGAGCTCAACGCTGCGGGCCACGCGGGCGGGTTCGAAGGGATCAACGGCCTCGGGCCTTCCTGTGGCCACGGCGCAAAAGCCGCAGCTTCGGGTACACACGTTACCGAGGATCATGAAAGTGGCGGTGCCTTCGCCCCAGCATTCGCCCATATTGGGGCAGTTGCCGCTCTGGCAGATGGTGTGGAGCTTGTGCTCGTTCACAATGCCGGCCACCTTCCTGAAATTCTCGCCGGTGGGCAGCTTCACCCGCAGCCACTCCGGTTTTCGCACGCGCTCGGCCGTTACGACCGTGTTGGTAACCTCGCTCATCAGATCATTTTCTTGCCGAACTGCAGCGCGAAATAGAACTGCAGGAAGAACTGCTTGTTCACCACCCCTTCCACCTCCGCCATGATCGGGATCACGACCGGGTAGGCATCCATGGCCACGCCCACCTCCAAAGCTTTGATGCCAGCAACTTGATTGGAATGCTCGAAATTGAAAGCGAATCGGCCGTGGCCACCCGGATACAAGGCCATTTCAGAGAACCCGACGAACCATGACGCACGACCATAAATATTCTGCACGCCGTGCATCATTGGATCGTAGCGTTCGGTAACGATGGTCTCGTAGGGGAAGTTGTCGGGCTTGCCGATCTGCAGATAGACCGGTTTCAGGAGCGCCAGTGAGGGGCCGATCGCCCAAACGGTGTTCACTTCAACACCATTCCTGCGGATCTTGTCCGTTATCTGGTGTTTCCGCCCGAAGGTGGGACGAAGAATGAGCATGGAGTTCGCCTTCCCGTAGAAGTAGCCGCGCGAATCCTCGTAGTACGGGTTGAAGCTTTTGATCTCCTTGGGGTGCTTCATGCTCACCAACTCCACTCCCAGCATCCTTCGATCACGAGCGGTGGTGTGCTTGCCGTTCTGGTAGAAAACGCCCCAACCGTTACCATGTATGTGCAGCCCACCCAAAACTTCGCGGCGGTAAAGGGCACGACCATCGTCATAGATGGAACCCTGCGCTATAGCAGGTGCCCGAAAAAGCACCACAAGAGCCAATAGTAGCAGGATACGCATGGTCTGTACGCAGGGGAGAACAAAGCTACGATACATGAAGCGTAGATTGCCCCGATTCCTTCCGACCGCAACATGCAAACATCCAGCGTATCCTACCTCGGCCAACTGCGAACCGAAGCCATCCATCGCCTCAGCGGCGACCGTATCATCACTGACGCCCCGCCCGACAACCAAGGCAAAGGGGCCGCATTCTCTCCCACCGACCTGTTGGCCACTTCCCTGGCCTGCTGCATGCTAACGACCATGGGCATAGTGGCCCAAGGGAAGGGTATACCGATCAAGGACCTGAGGGCCCGCGTAGTGAAGCACATGGCTTCGGGGCCGCGGCGTGTGGCCCGGGTGGAAGTACACCTGGCCATGGATGGCAGTGAACTGGACGCTGATCAAAAAGCCACCATGGAGCACACCGCCCGTACCTGCCCTGTAGCCTTGAGCCTACATCCGGATGTTGTGCAGGATTTCAGCATGGTGTTCGACAACATCACGGCTTGAAATACGGAAGCCCGAGCCTAAAGCCCGGGCTTGGTTCGTATCGGCAATGTGGCGCCTTAGGCTGGCTTGGCTGCGGACTTGGGCTCCACCTTGCCGTAGGCAGGGCAGGATTTGGCAGTGCTGCAGGAGCTAAGCACCACACTGGAGACCATCACTGCGACCAAGATCAAGAGGACCTTTTTCATCGTTCGTTGTTTTGTGTTCCGTCCTTAGTGGTTCCCGGAACGGCATCTCACGTCCAAAGTTAGCCCCCGGAACGTACGTCCCGTGAAAATGTTTCAACAGTTTGTTCATCGATCTTTCCACCCAACAAGCGCTGAGCATGACAGATAACCTGAACGCGAACAAGGTCCCTGATATTGGGGAGGGTTGGTACGAGGTGCTGGCCGAGCAGTTCGGAGCGCCCTATTTCCAGCAACTGAAGCAATTCCTGGAAGCCGAGCGAAGTACACAGCAGGTTTTCCCGAAGGGTCGGGAGATCTTCCAAGCCTTCAAGCTCACCCCCTTTCAGCAGGTGCGCATAGTGCTGCTCGGGCAAGACCCCTACCACGGACCAGGCCAGGCACACGGCCTGTGCTTTTCGGTACCCCAAGGAGTTCCGGCACCACCATCACTGCAAAACATGTTCAAGGAACTGGAACGCGACCTGGGGCTACCGCGACCGGTCCATGGCGACCTTAGCCACTGGGCACGGCAGGGGGTGCTCATGCTGAATGCCACACTAACGGTACGCGCCCATGAAGCAGGCTCACACCAAGGACAAGGTTGGGAGCGTTTCACCGATGCCGCCATCCAACAGCTGAGCGAGTATCGCACCGGAGTGATCTTTCTGCTATGGGGGCGCTTTGCTCAGCAGAAAGCGGACTTGATAGATCAGCGCAAACACTACGTGCTAACCGCACCACACCCATCTCCGCTTTCAGCCCATAAAGGCTTCATCGGCTGTGGGCACTTCAGTGCGGTAAATGAACTGCTGCTTGCACAGGGCAACTCCCCCATCGACTGGCGTTCGCCGGAATGAGCCTTCGAGCCCGCATATCCTTGTTGCTTTTGGCAGCGCTTCATGCGGGTGCTATCATGGCCCAGCGCCATCGCTTGGAATTCACGCAGGATGGTGGCTTGCCCAGCAAGTGGTTGCGCCCAGCGGACCTGCCCACTGCCGAACGGGTACCCAATGAATGCACAAGGCTAATTGCCGAACTGAACGCCAAGGGTTACTTGGAAGCGAGCGTGGATAGCTGCCAAACCGAAGACGGCCTGACCACCTGCCACGTTACTTCGGGCAAGGTCTATCACTGGGTGCGGATATCGGGCTCCGGGATACCGTTGGAGATCGCAAGTGAAGCCCGGTTCAGGGAGCGCTTGTTCACAGGAAAACCCGTGGCACCCAAACAATTGGGCCGCCTCCTGGACGACCTGCTGACCGTGTGTGAGAACAGGGGCTACCCGTTCGCGCAGGTCTGGTTGGACAGCCTGCACATGACGGACAAAGGCTTGGGAGCTTCCGTCATGCTGGAAAAGGGACCACTTGTTCGCGTGGACAGTGTTGTGGTAAAGGGCAGCGCCAGGACCAATATGCGCTACTTGGAATCCAGCATCGGCATAAGACCGGGAGACCTCTACAATGAATCGCTCGTGCTTGCTGTGGAGCGCCGTATCCGGGAGATCCCTTTCGTTTCCCAAAAACAGCGGCCCTATGTGCAGTTCACACCCGAAAGGACCAAGCTCTACTTGTTCCTGGATGCCCGAAAAGCCAGTTCCATGAATGGCGTTCTGGGCGTTCAGCCAGACCCGAACACAGGACGCATTGGCATAACGGGGGATCTGGACCTGCGCTTGCGCAATGCACTGCGGAGAGGCGAAGCGATAAGCCTCAACTGGAGGACGCTTCAAGACCAGACACAGGATCTCCGCATCGGGTCGGAAATTCCGTACGTCTTCAACTCACCGTTCGGCGTGGATGGCAACCTGAAGTTGTTCAAGAGGGACACCACCTTCCTTGAGATCAACGCCCGCGGTGGGCTTAGTCTGCTGCTTGCTCGTGGCGACAGGGCCAGTTTGTTCGTGAACAGTAAAACAAGCAACCGCCTTGGCTCGAACCTGGTCACCGCGCCTGGCTTGGCAGACGTTCGCGTGGTGAGCTACGGCACCGGCATATTCCGCGAACGCTATGATTACCGTTTCAATCCAAGGCGCGGGACCGGATTGGTACTTGATGGCTCCGTGGGTCGAAAGCGAACCAGCACCGCCGTATTCGGCCCCAACGAACCCGCACCGGAGATCCGCAGCATCGTCTATGAACTGAATGGCAAGGCGATCCTGCATGTACCACTCAAGCTGCGCTCCACCTTCCGTTTCGCGGTTCAGGGTGCCACCATGATCAACAACGACCTGTACCGGAACGAACTGTACCGCATCGGCGGACTGCAAACCCTGCGCGGTGTCAACGAGCAATCCATTCTTGCATCGAGCTACGCGATCGGCACGTTGGAATACCGATTCGTTTATGAGGAGAACTCCAACTTCTTCGTGTTCGTGGACCAGGGTTGGTGGGAAGATGCGTCCCAAGGAAGCAACTTGACGGACGCCCCGCTGGGATTCGGGGCCGGAACGACCTTCGAGACCAAAGCGGGCCTGTTCAGTCTTACGTATGCTTTGGGGCGCGAATTCAACGTTCCGGTTTCCCTTCGAGGGGGCAAGTTCCATTTCGGCTTCATTTCCCTGTTCTGATCAACTATCCAAGATGCCCCCTGTGTGAAGGCCTGTTCGGAACGTATTGACCGTGGTACCGATCCACCTTTGCGCCCCAACGACGCCGGAAGACCGGGCTGATGACCCCGATCGCCGAAGGGGTGTGCACCAGTATTTAGCCCCACCCGCACATTCATGAGGTCGGAAAGGCTTTACAAGTCGCTCGCACACGAAGCCGCACCAACACTGCGATCGTTAAGAAGGAACGGGGCTGATCCGCAGGAACCCACCCCTTGCTCATTTACATTTGGGTACTTCGAAGAACCTCGAACGGATGGCGCACGCAGCTATCGTTCGATCAGACGAGGCGCTCCGAAAGGAGGATACTGAAACGAAGTATCCGACTGAGGAGCAACGAAGTATGATCGAAGGAGAGCAAGTGTATACGGCCCGAGAGCTTGCCATGAACGCCGCCGGAGCGAGGTTCTTCGAGGTACCCATTTGGTCATGCACTGGTTGCTTCATGCAATGCTTTGGCTGCCTGTTGCCATGCTGGCGAACGGCGATAGCCTGCGCACTTCCGAGCACCCCAAACAAGGCTTGGCCGATCTGCTGATGGAGTACATGAGCTTGCGTTATCGCGGTCACGACCTGCATGGCGACCTGATCTACGTAAGCGTTTCCGGCCAAACTCTTTACCACGTGCGAGACGGGCGTATGCTGGCGCATTACCCGGTGGCTACCGCCAAAAACGGCTTGGGCTGCCAACAGAACAGCTACTGTACCCCAACGGGCCTGCACCGGATCCGCGAGAAGTATGGCGAGGGCATTCCCGAGTTCGGCATACTGCGCGACCGGAAGTTCACGGGAGAGTTTGCAGATCCCGATTTCGCCGGCGTGGACAAGGACTGGATTACCACCCGTGTGCTTTGGCTGGAAGGTCTTGAACCAGGCCACAACCAAGGCGGACTGGTGGACAGTTACGCACGGTACATCTACATCCATGGCACTGCCAATGAACGAGCTATCGGCACCCCATCTTCACAGGGATGCATACGCATGCGGAACGCAGACGTGGTAACACTCTTCAATGAAGTAGCACTGGGTGCGTTAGTGGTGATCCTGGACAACTGATGCTCCCGGTGTGCGGCTACCTTTGCACACATCCCATGGAACTCACCGGCATACTTCTGGCGCTTCTTATCGGCATGGTGGCGGGGGCCGCTGCTGCCATGTGGTGGAACCGGGACCGCGACCGCCGAGGCAAGGATGAGCTACGCCGCACCTTTGAACTGGAGCGTGCCGATCTGGAGCAACGCAGTAACGCCTACCGCGCCAATGCTGAAGAGCGCACCAATGAAGTTCTGAAGTTGGGTCAAGCCCTGGCCACCGAACAGGAACGCGGCCGGGGGCTTACCCAGCGGCTTCAAGAACAGAAGACCGAGCTGGAACAGCTGCAGGCCCGGATGACGGTGGAGTTCGAGAACATAGCCAACCGCCTGCTCAGCCAGCGCGGGAAGGAACTGAACGAGCAACAACAAGTGAAGCTCGACCTCATTCTGAAACCCCTGCAGGAACGCATCAAGGATTTCGAGGAGCAAGTACGCAAGACCTATGAGACCGAAGGCCGCGAACGCCACCTGCTGAAAAGCGAAATAGCCAAGCTGGTGGAACAGAACCAACGCTTGAGCGCGGATGCCGACAACCTGACCCGGGCGCTGAAAGGTGACAGTCAGGCCCAGGGAGCCTGGGGCGAGATGATCCTCGACAAACTACTGGAAAGCTCCGGCCTGGTGAAAGGCCAGGAGTACAGCATGCAGGAGAGCACCACGCTGGACGATGGCAAGCGACTGCGACCGGATGCGGTGGTGTTCCTGCCGGATGAAAAACACCTGATCATAGATAGCAAGGTCTCTTTGGTGCACTTCGAGCGCTTCACCGCAAGTACTGATGAAGCAGAGCGCCAACGCTTGCTGAAGCAACATGTGGAAAGCCTGCGCGCACATGCCAAAGGCTTGGGAGATAAAGACTACGCAAAGCTCTATGGCGCTCAAAGCGTGGACTTCGTGCTCATGTTCATTCCCTTGGAGCCGGCATTCCTTCTGGCCTTGCGCGAGCGACCCGAGATCTTCCAGGAAGCCTATGACCGGCAAGTGGTGATGGTGACCCACACCACACTGATGGCCACGCTGCGCACGGTGCATGGTATCTGGAAGAACGAGCGCATCAGCAGGAACCACTTGGAGATAGCCGATCGTGCGGGAGCCCTCTATGACAAGTTCGTGGGGTTCACCGAGGACCTTGTGAAGGTGGGCAACCAGATGAACCAAGCGAAGGGCACCTACGATGAGGCCATGAAGAAGTTGAGCACCGGCACCGGCAACCTGGTGCGCCAAGTGGAACTCCTGAAGCAACTGGGGGCCAAGACCAACAAGTCCGTGAACACCAACTTGCTTGGCAGGGCGTTGGAAGAGAACGGAAGCGCATCCGCATGAACAAGCTCGCAACCCTCCTGATCGGTCTTTGGGCCGCCATGTTACTGGCGGCCTGTGGCAGCAGTGCAGGTACTACCAAGCGGGACAACATTGCTTACCTCTACGGCAAAGGTGGCACTGGCATGAGCCTGCAAGCCCGGGTGTACCACCCTACCGCGGACCGATCCACCTTGTACTACAAGATCCCCACTCGTGATCTGCTCTATAAGAGCGCAGGAGGAGGCGCGCCATACCATGCTGTGATCCGCATTTCGTACGAGACCTATGCCGACTGGTCCAGCAGAACACCGCTGGACAGTGCAAGCACCGTGGTGCAGGACAGCAGTATGGACCTGAGCGAGGACAAGGAACTGATCGGAAGCTTGGAACTGAAGCCCAGCACTCGACAGAGCTACGTGCTTAAGGTGACCGCCAAAGACCTGAACCGGGACCTTCAAAGCACCTTGGCAATCGGAGTGCGTCGTGATGGCTCCAGTCCGCGCCAGTTCTTCCTGCCCCTGGACCCGCGCAATTCCCTCCCCTTGTTCGACGACCATTTGCTGGCCGGAACCACGCTGAAGTTGCGGAGCGAGGTCTTTGTAGGGCGTACCCTCCAAGGTGCGCACCATGCCGTGGACGCAGGGCTTCCCTCGCCTGTGTTCACCACGGGCACGGCACCCAAAAAGGCATTCGAAGCCCCGGACAGCACATTCACGGTTGAACTTGGTTCCGACGAAGACAGCTTCCTGATCACGCTCGATCGCCCGGGCATCTATCACCTGCGCCCGGACACTGCCAACGAGCACGGTTTCACACTCTTCGTAATGGGATATGCATATCCCTATGTGGCAAGCGAAACCGACTTACTGAAGCCCTTGCGCTACATCACATCCATGCAGGAGTACGACCGCATATCTGCAGCACCCAGCATACGTGGTGCAGTGGAGCGGTTCTGGCTGGATGCGGCCGGGGACAGAGAGCGTGCCCGCGAGGCGATCCGCATCTATTATGGCCGGGTGGAGAATGCCAACCGCCACTTTACCACCCAGGTGGAAGGTTGGAGAACCGACCGTGGGCTTGTCCACATCATCTTCGGAACACCCACGTCCATCTATCGCTCGGAGAACAGCGAGACTTGGATCTTCGGGGAGGAGAACAACCTGATGAGCTTGAACTTCACCTTCACCAAGCGCTCCGGGCCATTCTCGGACAACGACCTGGTATTGCAGCGCGACCCCATGCTCAAAGGCGCTTGGTACCGCAATGTGGAAAGCTGGCGCAATGGACGGGTGTACCAGAATTGATCGGGTACCGACCGCCACTCGAAAACGACCAGCCCCACAACGAAACGACCACCACCTTACAACGGAACAGGAATGGCAGCGAATGACATGGTATGCGGCGTTTGGCCGGTGATCGAAGCATTGAAAGCAGGCAAGAACGTGGAGAAGCTGCTCGTACGGCGAGAGGCAGGCGGCGAAGGCATACGGGAGATCCGAAAGCTGGCCCAGGAACGCGACATTCCCTGGCAACCCGTGCCCGTGGAGAAACTGGACCGCCTTACCCGCGCCGAACACCAAGGTGTGATCGCCTTTCTGAGCCAGGTTGAGGAACAAGACCTGGACGAGGTGATCGCCATGGCCTTTGAGCGTGGTGAGCAACCCCTTATCCTCGCTCTGGACAGCGTTACCGATGTGCGCAACATGGGCGCCATTGCCCGCAGCGTTGAATGTTTCGGTGGCCATGCCCTGCTGGTGCCGAAAGTGGGCACGGCGCGCTTGGGACCGGATGCCGTAAAGAGCTCTGCAGGGGCGTTGCTACGCAAGCCCGTTTGCCGCGTGAACCGCTTGAAGGACGCCCTCCTCCGCGCCCGGGAACACGGTCTTCGCATAGTGGCCCTTACCGAGAAAGGCACATCGCTATTGAGCGATGTGCCTTTGGATGGCCCCTTGGTGGTGGTGATGGGTTCCGAGGATGAAGGGATATCCGATTCTGTGCTACGTATTGCGGACGACCTGGTTCGGATACCCATGGCCGGGAGCATTGGTTCCCTGAACGTCAGCGTGGCTACAGGCATAGCATTGCATGCCGTGCTGAACGCTCGCTTGGCCAAAGGCTGACATCCTCTTCCGAAGGTATCTCCCGGCCGTTCGTCGAGCCGGGATGGTCGTTCGTCCTCTTTCCAGGCAGAACCTTTCCGGCCAAGCACCGGTATAAGCGGCCCAAGCCATTTGGGCAGGGACTACTCCGGACCACTCATCCGGCCCTGACCGCTGAACGGAAAGGACCATGAAACATCTGCTTACCGTAGGGGTGATCATCGCAAGCCTGCTGGCGTTGCTCCCCATCGATTCCACTGCCCAGCGACCAACCGACGCCCAAGGCGCCTATGTGGTACGCGTTGCCGGACTTACCTCCGCTTCACGCGATGCGATCGCACGTGAACTGCAGCACAACAACGAAGTCCGACTCTCCTACGCCTGTGTTCCAGCGGGCATACTGGTGTTCGAACCCGTGCGCAGCGGCGACCGCGAGCAGACCAAGTTGCGTACGGCCTCGGCCTTGGCATTGGTGATACGCCAACAAGACCTTGAGGAAACCAGCATGGACCGGACCCGCGCGGAGGAACTCTGCAGCCAGGCCCGTAACCGATGATCCGATCCGCCATGAGAGACCAACTGCTTCAGCGCCTGTGGGCAAACACCACCCGAAAGGCAGCCATTGGCCTAACGTTGCTGATGGGCGCCCCGGTTACGGCGCAATTGACCGTTAGCCCACAGACCGACCTGCAAGAGCTCGCACGCACCATCTCAGGCCCAGGGGTACAGATCGCCAATCCGGTGATCGATTGCCATGGATCAGGTTATGGTGAATTCACATACGCCGGCCAAGTGCTCGGACTTAGTTCCGGGGTGCTGCTCACCTCTGGGAACATTGCCAACGCCGTAGGTCCCAACACCGTTGAGAACAGGACCTTCCAAGCGCAAACACCCGGCAATGCACTACTGAACACCGTAACGGGCCGAACCACCTACGACGCCTGCCGATTCGAGTTCGATGTGATCCCCGGTGGCGATACGTTGCGATTCAACTTCGCATTCGCCAGCGAGGAATACAATGAATGGGTGGGATCCCAGTACAACGACGTGTTCGGGTTTTTCATCAGTGGCCCTGGCATCGACGGAGATCCGGGCATCGCACCGCACATGAACATCGCGCTTGTCCCCAACACGGAACAAGCCGTTACCATCAACAACGTGAACAATGGCTCCAACCAGGAGTATTACCACGATAACGTTGGCGGCCAGCACATCCAATACGATGGCATTACCCGTGGGCTGCAGGCCGTGGCCGTAGTACAGCCTTGCCAGACGTATCGCTTGCAGCTGATCGTGGCGGACGCCTCCGATCGCAAATTCGACAGTGGGGTGTTCGTGGAGCGCATCCAGTCCAACTCGGTGACCATGGAAGCATTCACGGTAAGTGGCTTCCCAAACATCATTGAGGGTTGCAACCCCGGAGTGGTCCGCTTCACCCGTCAGAACGTCACTCCCGACCCACTGGTGGTCCCCTTCTTCCTCGGAGGCGATGCCGTTAATGGACTTGATTACCCATTGATCGGAGACCCTTCACCCCAGGTTGCGAAATTGGCCACCATCCCGGCGGGCATGGCCAGCGTGGATGTGGCCATCGATGCTTTTGCGGATGGTATCGCAGAAGGGATCGAGAACATTCGGGTGTACCTCGGAAGTACGACCTGCCCAGGCTTCTACTTGGACAGCTTGGACATCCTGGTCCAAGATTCACTCTTTGGCACGGTGAACGCCCCCTTGAGCATATGTCCCGGCGGCTCGGCGCAATTGCTCGCATCCGGTGGCCTTACCTATTCCTGGTCGCCTGCCACGGGGCTGAACAATGCGACCATTGCCGATCCCATAGCAAGCCCTGCATCGAACACGAGCTACACGGTTACGATCAGTGCAGGAGATTGCACCAGTGCGCTAAACACATCGATCACGATCAACAACGTGACTCTTTCCGCGGTCACCACCCGGCCGCTATGTAACGGACAAGGTAACGGCGCCATCAACCTCAGTGTGAGCGGTGGCACTGCCCCTTATGAATACGCCTGGACCGGCCCGAACGGGTTCCAAGCAAACACGGAAGACCTGACCAACATCGCAGCTGGCACCTACACGGTAACCGTTGCGGATGCGACCGGTTGTGTTCGCACCCAGAGCTTCAATGTGGGAGCACCGGCAGCTCTGGCGATCACGCTCACACCGAGCATTCTTCCCTTCGGGCAGAATATTGCCTGCCATGGCAGCAGCACGGGTAGCCTTGACCTGAGCATTTCTGGTGGCACAGCGCCTTATTCCATTTCCTGGACAGGCCCGAACGGATTCAGCAGCAACACCGAAGACCTCAGTTCATTGCCAGCCGGAACGTACAGTGTGCTCGTTACCGACATGAACGGTTGTACCGCTTCCGGTGAGCGCACCCTGAGCGAACCTCCGGCCATGCAGGTCAGCTTCAGTGGAATTTCCATGGTTGGTTGCCATGGCACCAGCACTGGTAGCGCCAGCGCAGGAATCGCCGGTGGTATTCCTCCTTACAGCTATTCCTGGAACAGCTCGCCGGTGCAGACCAGCGCCACCGCCACCGACCTTGCCGCCGGGATCTACACCGTGACCGTAACGGACGGATATGGCTGCACTAGCACTGGACAGTTGGCGATCACAGAGCCGCAAGCTCCGCTGCAAGCCTCCATTACCGACCTGGTGAACGTTAGTCACTGCCAGGGAGCGCCAAGCCCCAGCGGCAGTGCGCTCGCATTGGCCAATGGTGGCACTGCTCCCTACTCCTATGTCTGGAACACCACACCTGCACAGCAAAGCGCGCAAGTGCTCTTCTCCGCGGGTGGCACATACCAAGTGGTGATCACCGATGACAACGGGTGCAGCGCCCAAGCTTCCGTTAACGTCACGGCCACCAGCCAGGCCATTGCGAGCATAAGCTCCGTTTCGAACTCGAGCTGCTTTGGCGTGTCAGACGGTTCGCTTACCGTGGAAGTGACCGGCGGTGGGGCGGTGAACAGCATCACTTGGAACACCACTCCGCCACAGATCGGCGCGACCGCAACCGACCTCTCGCCAGGCAACTACTCCGCCACCATAGTACATGCCGACGGATGTACAACGCTGGTGGATGGCACCATTGGTGGCCCTGCAGCAGCCATGCAGGTCAGCATTCAGGATGTCGCGGATGTGAACTGTTTCGGTAGTGCGACCGGTAGTGCGTCCGTCATTGCTACCGGCGGAACAGCTCCTTATACCTACGCATGGAGCACCGGCCCGGCACAGCTTGACGCAACGGCCACTGGACTCGAAAGCGGTAGCTACACCGTTACCGTAACGGACGCGGCCGGTTGCAATGCAGCGGCAAGTACCACGATCGGCGGTCCGGCACAAGCACTATCCGTCGGGATCACAGGCTTCACCAATGTGCTCTGCTTCGAGACGGCACAGGGCACTGCTTCCGCACAGGCTCAAGGTGGCACCGCCCCTTACACCTACACTTGGAACACCACGCCCGCACAGTTCGGCCCCAATGCCAGTGAGCTGGCCGAAGGCACTTGGGTCGTTGATGTCGTTGATGCGAACGGATGCACAGCAGCCACGAGTGTTGCCATTGGTGGCCCACAATTCGGTATCGATGCCTACTTCGAGGAAGTGACGCACATTACCTGCCACGGCGCCAACGATGGTTCAGCCACGGTATCCGCATCCGGCGGCAGCAACTCCTTCACCATCACCTGGAACACCGCCCCCCCCATCATCGGCCACACGGCCACCGGCTTGTCCGCTGGCATGTACGAAGTGGAAATCGTGGACAACAACGGCTGCGATACGCCCAAGTACATCCATGTGGAGATCTTGGAATCGGCGGAACCACTCACCATAAACCTGGCGATCACACCTGCAACGTGCACCGCAGCAGCGGATGGCAGTATTGACCTTACCATATCCGGAGGCACACCTGTTCACACCATTGTCTGGAGCGACCAGTATGGCAACAGCACAGGCACCGAGGACCTTTCCGACCTGGATGTGGACACCTACTTCCTGTCAGTGACCGATGCATACGGCTGCCGCATTGACACTTCCGCGACCATCATTGCGCTTGATGTTCTGGGCGTCTCTGCGAATGTGGTCCAAATCCCATGCACCGGGCTCAGCAATGGTGCGTTGGAAGCGGTCGCTACCGACGGCTTGGCCCCATTCCAATACAATTGGACCGGACCCGACAGCTACGTTGCCACCGGAGCCTCCATCTCTGACCTGGATGAAGGGACCTATAACGTGACCCTGACCGATGGTTCAGGATGTTCCGTAAGCACAAGCGTCACCCTGACCGCATCAAACCCACCCACGCTCCTGCTCCAGGCCACCACGTACATCGGTGGCGCCAACACCAGCTGTGCTGGCACTGACGATGCATCGGTCGACCTGACCATCGTGGGCGGCACAGCTCCCTTCACCATCCTCTGGACCGACGGCCTGGGCTTCACTTCCACCGACGTGGATATTTCCGACATCGGTGCAGGTGCCTACCAAGTACACGTGACGGATGCCAATGGATGCACAGCATCAGAACTCATCCTGTTGAACGCACCGGCAGCGCTGGGAGTGCTGGGCACGGTGTCCGACAGCAATGGGTATGCGGTGAGCTGCGCAGGTGGTTCCGATGGCAATATCGAGCTGAACATATTCGGCGGTACTGCTCCATACACAACATCCTGGAGCAACGGAGCCTCCACCACCAGCAACACCGGTCTTGGTGCCGGCACCTACAGCGTGGAGATCACGGATGCGAATGGATGCACAGCAACCACATCATTCCAACTGGAGGATCCAGCTCCCTTGGAGGCCAGTGTCGAGATCACCATTCTTCCGGGAGGTGCCGCACTGAGCTGCGCAGGTGGCAACGACGGCAGCTTCTCCACATCGATCGAGGGCGGAACAGCTCCATATCTCATCGCATGGAACGGCCCTGGTGGCTTCAGCAGTAGTGCTGACGTGCTTACCGACCTGGTGGCCGGCACTTACAACTTGATCGTTACCGACCTGAACGGTTGTTCCACGAGCACCTCCGCTGTTCTGAGCGAGCCTGCCCCCGTTACCATCCAATTGAACACCACCACGTACAACGGTGGCTTCCACATCGCCTGCAACGGTGAGGCAAGCGGTAGCATCAGCGCATCCGTTGCGGGTGGCACCGGTGCACTAACGCTGACATGGACCGGGCCCGACGGATTCGTTGCGAGCGGGAACACCATCTCCGACTTGGTCGCAGGCACCTATGTGGTCATGGCCACGGATGCGAACGGTTGCCATGCTTCGAACAGCATTACACTCACCGAAGCACCACTGCTGGAAGTCGATCTCGTAGTGGCACAGTACGGCGCATTCGAAGTGAGCTGCCTGGGTAATGATGGCAGTATCATGGCGAACATCAACGGAGGAACACCGCAGTTTGAAGTAAGCTGGACCGGGCCCAATGGTGCTGCTTCCACGGACCTGCTGTTCAGTGGTCTTGCGCAGGGTTCCTACCACTTGGTGATCACGGATGCGAATGGTTGCATCTTTCAGGACGACCTGCTCCTGCAAGCCCCACCAGCACTCACCGCAAGCTTCACAAGCACGGCAGCACCTTGTGCTGGAGGAACCGGGGACCTGGCCGTGCTGGCACAGGGCGGCAATGGCAACTTCAGCTACAGCTGGAGCGGACCTGGCGGCTTCACCTCCCAGGACCAATCGCTCAACGATGTACAAGCAGGTAACTATGCCTTGCTGCTCACGGACGGCCTTGGATGCACCGCCACGTTCCAGACGACCGTGGGACAGGCTACAGCACTTGGCAGCGGCACCTACGTGTCGCAGTATGGCAACTACAACATCGCATGCGCAGGCGACAGTACCGGCGTTATTGAACTGACCCCACAAGGTGGCAATGCACCTTACACGGTCAATGTCTCCGGCCCACATGGCTATCAGCTTGCCGGGACTTCACACAATGGGCTCCACGCAGGTTCCTATTCCGTGACCATTACGGACACGAACGGGTGCAGCATGGACACTACCATCACCTTGACCGCACCCGAGATCGGTGTTACGGCCGTACTGGACATCTCCATCTACCCGAGCGGTACCAACATCAGCTGCCACGGGGCCAGCGATGGATGGATCAACGCGACGGTCATCGGTGGCGAAGGCCCCTTCAGCTTCTTCTGGCGCGGTCCCGATAGCTTGGAATTCACCACTCCCTTCATCGACGGACTTCCTGCTGGGGACTATGCTTATGAACTGGTGGTAACCGACGCCAACGAATGTTCCTTCTTCACGGAAGTGACATTGATCGAACCGGACGAAGCGCTGAGCGCCAACTACACCACCAGTGCATTCGGTGATCACGAGTTGAGCTGCAGCACGAGTAACGATGGCAGCGTTGCCGTGAACGTACAAGGCGGAAACGGTGCAACGACCATTAGTTGGAGCGGGCCGGACGGCTTTTCCGACAGCACCTTCGACCCGAGTGGTCTTGCTCCAGGGAACTACGAAGCTGTAATGGTGGACATGAACGGTTGCACGACCACGCTGAGCATCACGCTCCAGGCACCGGAACCCGTTCAAGGCACCTTGGTGGCAAGCTCACAGCCCAGCGGAACCAGCATCTCCTGCCAAGGCGCGAATGATGGAAGCATCAATGCGTCGATCAATGGCGGTACCGGACCTTACACCCTTGCATGGATCGGGCCTGATGGCTTCACCTCCGACCTCGGCATGCTTGAAGCGTTGGCCCCAGGAGTCTATTGCCTGGAAGCAACCGATGCATTCGGATGTTCCTTCAGCGACTGCATCACCATCACCGAACCACAAGCCTTGTCCGCAAGTGCAACAGCGGTGCACGCTGAGTGCGGAAATGCGAACGGAGCGGTACAGCTTGTCGTGAACGGCGGTAGCGCCCCCATGACGTATGCCTGGAACAATGGCAGCACGGCTCAGGACCTGAGCGGTTTGGAGCCTGGCAATTTCGAAGTACTGATCAGTGATGCCAATGGCTGCACCGCCGTGGCCAGTGCTCTGGTCACCGGAACGCCTGCCGTATCCGCGGAAGGCATCACCACCAACAACTTGTGCTTCGGCGATGCCACAGGCACCATCGATCTCGAGTTGACCAGTGGCATCGCACCCTTCCAGGTTCTATGGAACACCGGCGCCACGGGCAATTCGTTGAGCGGCCTTTCCGCTGGATCCTATTCCGTGGTGATCACGGATGCGAACGGATGCACCTTCACTGCGAGCTATGTGGTATCCCAGAAGGACGAACTGCATATCGACCTGCAACCCTACACGCACACCAATGGCTACAACATTTCCATGTACCAAGGGAATAGCGGCAGCGTCCAAACCTCGGTGAGCGGCGGTACGGCACCCTACAGCTACGCCTGGTCCAATGGGGCCAATACGCCGGACCTGTTCAACCTGTCCGCTGGCACTTACCTGCTGGAGGTGACCGATGCCAATGGATGCACTGCACAGCTTTCCATTACCCTTACCGAACCAAGCGACCTGGAGATGCCAACGGGCTTCAGCCCCAACGGCGATGGCGCCAACGACTTCTTCTTCATCCGCGGCTTGGATGCTTACCCGGCCAACACCTTCGTGGTCCTGAACCGCTGGGGGAACGTGGTATACGACCGGCTCAATTACAGGAACGACTGGCGTGGCGAGAACACCCAGGGACAGGACCTTCCCAACGGCACCTACTTCGTGATCCTGAAAGTGGACGAAGGAAGCAGGACTTTGCAGGGATACGTCGATCTCCGTCGTTGACCCCGATAGAACGTCAAGATCATGAGAACCATCCGAAACATCTTTCTGACAGCCTCGCTCCTTGTGGGCCCGGTGGTCGCGCATGCACAGCAGGAGGTGATGGTGAGCCAATACATGTTCAATGGGCTCTTCCTCAACCCGGCCTATGCGGGCAGCCATGGCTATATGAGCGGCAGCTTGTTGCACAGGGCCCAATGGCTGCAAGTGGAAGGTGCTCCACGCACGAGCATGCTCGCGCTTGATGGCCCCCTGATGAACGGCAAAATGGGCCTCGGCTTCTCCATGGTGCATGACCAGATCGGCGTAAGCCGTGATCTGGACATGGCCGCACACTACGCCTACCATTTGCGCTTATCCGAAGGCAGCGTGCTCTCACTCGGCCTTCGCGCAGGTTTGTCCCTTTACTCTGCCAGACTATCCGATCTGGTATACTGGGACCAGTCCGACCAGGTGTTCCAGAACAACATCCAGAACCAACCCGTGGGCAAGTTCGGCTTCGGCATCTATTGGTACGACCGCACCAGTTACGTGGGGCTTTCCATCCCCAACATCTATGCGGCGGACGGCAAGCTCACAACGGACCTCGCCACATCGCCGGACCACTATTTCACGCAGCACTACTACCTCCACGCAGGCAAGGTGTTCCCACTGAACGAAGTGTTCGACATCAAACCGAGCACCTTGGTGAAATACCTGCCCAACGCACCGGTGCAAGCCGACGTGAACTGCAACTTGCTCTACAAGGAACGGGTCTGGTTCGGTGTGGGCTACCGCTCCGGGGACTCCTTCGTGAGCATGGTGGAGTACCAAGTGGACCACCGTCTGCGGATCGGGTATGCTTATGACATGAGCACATCGCGCCTTCGCAATTACACCAGCGGAAGCCACGAGGTGATGCTCGGCATGGACTTCGGCCGTGAGCTCGTGAAGATCAAGACGCCACGCTACTTCTGATGCGCATCAACATGAAAAAGCTACTGTACCTTCTGCTGCCCATCGTCGGTCTGGCGTCCTGCACTCAACATCGCCTCGCCCAAGCGGACAAGGCTTACGACCGAATGGCCTATGCACAGGCTTCTCGCCTGTACGACAAGTACCTACTGAAAGAACAGGACCGTGCGGCCACCCTTCGTGCAGCTGATGCATACCACCGCCAGAACCAGTTGCACCAAGCAGCGGAGCGGTATGCCAACGCAGAACGCATAAGTGCACTGCAAGGTGCCGATGCACTGCGCAATGCACAGGTTCTTCAGAGTTTGGGAGAGCTGGCCGAGGCCAACCGCATGACCGACCGTGTGCTCCTCAACGACCCGGATGACCTTCTTGCACTTGCATTGCGAAGCGCTGCTCAAGAACGATCGACCTTCTTCCAGGACAGTTCGCTGTTCACCGTAACACCGCTTGAGCTGCAAGGAATCGCCAGTGCTTTCTGCGCTGTTCCATACCGGGAAGGACTCGTGTTCGCGGGCGAAAAAAGCACCTCCACTTCCAAGGAAAACCCTTGGAACGGCATGTCCTTCCTGGACCTGTACACCACCAGCTCCCGCGATGGAGCGAGTTGGAGCCATCCCACCGCCCTACCCGGTTCGGTCAACGGCAGGTTCCACGACGGACCGGCCACATTCAGCGCTGATGGCAAGGTGATGTACTTCACCCGCAGCGACTATTACAAGTTCCGTTTGAACAAGGACGGCAGTGCCGTAAGCCATTTGAAGCTCTTCCGCGCTGAACAGGATGCGCTGGGGAACTGGAGCGACATCCACCAGTTCAAATGGAACGGCGATGAGCACTCCACTGGCCATGCAGCGCTCAGCGCGGATGGGCAGACCCTCTACTTCATCAGCGATATGCCGGGTGGTCTTGGTGGCACGGACATCTATCGCAGTGCTTGGGATGGCGAAGGCTGGGGCGCACCCCGGAACCTGGGCCCCACGATCAACACGCCGGGGAACGAGATGTTCCCCACGTTGCATGGCGATACCCTGTTCTTCTCGTCCAATGGCCGCGCCGGACTGGGGGGCTTGGACCTCTTCAGGAGCCACTACAATGGAAGCGAATGGAGCACGCCAGTGAACCTGAACTATCCGCTCAACACATCCTTTGATGATTTCGCGTTCGTGCCACCAGGTGCCGACGGCGTAGGCTACCTCAGCAGCAATCGCAAAGGGGTCGATCGCATTTTCCGATTCACGGAGAACGACCCCACCCTTGCTGTGACCGGTATTTTCCTGAACGATGCCACGGATGAACCGATGGCCGACGTGGAAGTGAAATTACTCGACCTCACCACCGGAGAGATCATGAAGGTGATGACCAATTCGGACGGCACCTATTTCTTCCCCTTGCAGAAAGGACACGCATACCGGGTGTCTGGCGGGAAGGACGGAATGTTCACCGAAAGCAGGGACATTCAAACGGCAGGACAACGCATCAGTCGCACTTACCGCGAAGACTTCGAGTTGAAGGAAGTGGTGATCGACAAACCGATCGTGGTGGAGAACATCTACTACGACTACGACCGCTGGGACATCCGTGCCGATGCCGCTGTAGAATTGGACAAGCTCGCACGCGTGTTCATCGACAACCCGGAACTTTCCTTCGAGCTGAGCTCACACACCGATAGCCGCGCCAGTGATCTGTACAACTTGGTGCTCAGTGAAGCACGTGCCAACAGCGCCGTGGACTACCTGATCAGAAAAGGCGTTAACCCCGACCGCATTACAGCCAAAGGCTATGGCGAAAAACGCTTGGTGAACCGCTGTCGCGATGGTGTGGAATGCTCCGAGGTGGAGCACCAGGCCAACCGTCGCACCGAGTTCAAGGTTACTCGCGTTTCAACTGGAACGCCGTAAGCTCCAAGATGCTGAGACCAAAGGAAAGGCCCGGATCGCTCCGGGCCTTTCCTTTGGACGCTCCATGCACTAAGGTTCCCTGATCCGCACGCCTCCACTCGTCAGTTCCACTCCGCCAACGTCGCTGCATACGCCCAGCTACGTGACCGGCTTGCGCATCATCTCGCCATGAAATGTCGGCGCATCCGCTTCAGTCATTAAATATCCACGCGGGCTTATTTCCCTGCCTTCCGATGTCGCTTTCTCACCACCTCGGCAAAGGGCACTCCTTCCACGTTTCCCTCCACCCAGGCCATCACATCGAAGTACTTCAACACCAAACCCTCGTTGGCATCCTGCAACAACTCCGTGAACTTCTCGTGCATACCACTGAAGATCTGCTTACGTATGGCGGGATCCGTGGCTCGGGCCAGCTTCTTCACGCCTTCCATAAGGGTGTTCTCCACTTCGTGCGCCCGGTGTCGCTTGCTTAGGAAGCGTTGCGTGGAACGCACGATGTATTCCAGCAGGTCGTAATTCCCCAGTTCATAGTGCAACACCAGGTTGAACAGCCGGGCATACGTGAAGATGTCCTGCCGCAACGTGGGCTCGTTGTCGTTGAGCACCTTGTTGAGCCAGAAGAGGGCCTTGTTGTGTTGGCCGGCTCCGAAATGCACGCAGGCCAATGCGAAGTGGAACTCCAACTCGTGCTCCTTGTGGAGCCGCGTTCCCATTTCCTCCATTCCCTCCAACACCGGGTCCACCAGTGCCAGCGCCTTCTCCTGATCGCCGGAACGATCGAACAAGCGCAATTCGCTGAGGTAGCTGGCCACAAAGATCTGCGTCTCGATGTTGGGCCCCACGAAACCCGGACTACCCGGCAGTTCCCGCATGCGCTGGATGTTCTTGCGGGCGCTCGCGAGGTCCATCAACTCGATCTGGCAATTGATGATGTAGTGCACCGTACGGATGTAGCGCTTGGGGAGGTCCGCCTTGATGGTGGGATTGTCATCGAGTATCTGCTGCACACGGAGGAACTTCTCCAAGCTGGTGGCCCAATCGCGCTTGGCCCACTGGCAAAAGCCCTGGGTGTAGTAGCAGATGGTGGCTGCGCGCCTGGAAAGCGCGGTGTTCTTCTCCCGGATCAGCGGATGCTCACTGATCTCTTCCACCATGGCATGCTCCTCCTCATTGCGCACGTAGCCGCCGCTGCGGAACACGTAGTTGATCTTGGAGTAGAGGATGTGGTATGCGGCCAGGTTGCGCAACTTCTCGATCACCTCACGCTCCTCCTCGATCAGAGCATCCAGGTCCTTGGTGAACTCGCCTGATTCGTAAGCCTCCTCAAGCAGCATCTTTTCCCAGCTCAACAGCTCGAACCAGTAGTAGAAACGCTCGTTCTCCTTGGCGATCCGTTTGGCCCGGTGCAGCAGTTTGTTGCACTCCACATAGAGCGCCTTCTGGTAAAGGATCTCGATGTTCTTGATCTCCTGTTTCAGGATCCCGCTAACGGAGCTTTCCGCGTGGTAGGCCCGCAGTGCCTTCAGGATCAATTTGTACAGGTGGTTCTTCTCCGAGGGAAGGTGCTTGATGAAGGTCTCCTTCGCGAAGGTCTTCTTCAAGGCCTCTTCGTCGTAGACCTTCTGTTTGTCCACCGCATCGAAGATGCGCAGGTAGTTCTTCTCTCCGGATTGCAACGCGGAGTGTAGCTTGAAGAATCGCTTCTCGGACTTGGTCAAGGACTTGACCAGATCGTGTAGTTCGGTGCTTGGTTTCATATGCTTGCAGGCATGTGGCGAAGCTCGGGATCCCAAGCCTCTATTCCAAAGTTAGGGATCCAAAGGCTCAATTGTCCACATTCGCACTAACGAAGCCCATGGATCGCCCAGCTAACTTTGGAACATGGTGAAAATGCGACACTTGGAGCACGTTGTTCGCTCCGGAACATACCTGATGGCCTTTCTGTTCATGACGGCTGCGGCTTATGGCCAGGTGAACTGCCTGGAAAGCAAACAGGGTTTGCATGCCACACAGAAGAGCTCAGGTTCCCGAACTGCCCTATGGCCCCTTGAGATCCTGCACCAACACATTACGCTGAACCTTACCCTCGGCAATACCATCGCAGGATCCTGCAGGATCATTGCAGTACCCCGTGAAGAAGGGCTCAGTTCCTTCCCGCTCCATCTGCTGCAACTAACGGTGGATTCCGTGGTGGGAAGCGCTGGGCCTCTCGCTTTCACCCATGCCTCCGAGCTTTTGGAGATCGCCTTGGGCGGCACCTTCGGCACAGCCGATACGCTGGACCTCACGGTGTTCTACCGAGGTGTTCCGGCAGTGGACCCCAGCGGTTTCGGCGGCTTCTACAACACGGGCACCTACACCTACAACCTGGGCGTGGCTTTCCAGAGCATACCACACTCTTACGGAAGGGCATGGTTCCCCTGCGTGGACAATTTCACCGAACGGAACAGCTACGAATTCACCGTAAAGACCGCCGGAGGTCGCAATGCCTGGTGCAATGGCGAACTGGTGCAGGAGACCCAACTCGGCGGCGACACTCTGGTCCGCCATTGGCGCATACTGGAAACGATGCCGGCCTACCTGGCTTCCGTGGCATCCAGCAACTATGCGGTTATGCGCGACACCTTCCCCAGCCTCAGCGGCCTGGACATCCCGGTGGCCTTGGTGGCGCGCCCTCCGGACACCACCAACATGAAGAACTCCTTCGTGAACCTGCAGGCCGCGTTCGATCATTTCGAGCAGCGTTTCGGCGCCTATAGCTGGAACAAGGTCGGCTACGTACTTACCCCGCAGGGCGCCATGGAACACTCCACCAGCATCCACTATCCGCAGTTCATCGCCAACGGCTCTCTGACCTACGAGGATGTTATGGCGCATGAACTGGCGCACCAATGGTGGGGCAACCTCGTGACCTGCGAGCGTGCAGAGGAGATGTACATCAACGAAGGGTTCGCCGAATACCTCAGCTTCCTCTTCCTGGAGTACGTGTACGGCCCGGGGCGCTACCGGAACGTGGTACGCACCAACCACCGAAAGATGGTGCACCGTGCTCACTTGCTGGACCAAGGCTGGTGGGCCCTGGCCGATGTGCCACAGCAATGGACCTACGGCGAACACAGCTACAACAAGGGAGCGGACGTGCTCCACGCCATGCGCGCTTACATGGGCAACGAGGCCTTCAACAACGGCCTGCGCAGCTTCCTGGAGACCCACGCCTTCCAAGCAGTGAACAGCGAACAGCTGCGCGACCACCTGAGCTCAAGCACCGGCATCGATATGAGCGACTTCTTCGCCGACCGCATCTTCCAGCCGGGCTGGGCGGCTTTTGAGGTGGACTCCTTCTCCGTGGCCAACAACACGCTCCTTGTGGATGTGCAACAGAAACTCCGCGGTGCGAGCAGCTTTTACAACAACGTTCCGCTCACCGTGGCCTTGGTGGCGGCCGACGGCACCACCTGGACCGCCCCGGAACGCGTTGTGGTGGGCGATGAGCTCTCCTCCTTCAGCATCGCCAACATCCCCTTCACACCGGTAGCCGTGGTGCTCGACCCGGATGAAGGCATGAGCCTCGCCATCACGCTGGACCGCGACACCATTACACAAGCCACCATCCGCACCTATGCCAACGCCGACCTGCGCTTGAACTACAGCGTGGTTCCGCAGCCCTTCAACCTCTTGCTACAGGAATACTGGGTGGCTGCGGATGAGGATGCCGACGACGCCTTCGCTTACCGCATCTCACCGGACCGCTGGTGGCGGGTGGTGGGGCACATCCCGGAAGGCACCGAGATCGTTGGGCGCATCACCTATGATGGAAGGCCGACCACCACCGGATCACTGGACATCGGCCTGATGCAGGACCACGGCGACCTACCGTTCCGGGAAGACAGCCTCGTGGTGCTCTACCGACCCGATCAACGCAGCCCTTGGAGCCTCCACCCGGACTTCACCGTTTCACCCTTGAACAACGTGACGGACAAGTCCGGTCGGGTGGACTTCAATGGGGTGTGGGCCGGTGAGTATGTGCTGGCCTGGCGGAAAAGCGCGGTGGGCATTGCCGAAGGAACAGGCGCCGGTGATGCTTGGACCCTGTACCCCAATCCTGCCAAGGACCACGTTCTGGTGAACGGCCCCGTTGGCAGCGCAACGCTCGAACTGATCGACAGCCAAGGCCGTGTGGTACGACGCGAGCGTTGGCAACGCACGCAGCAGCAGTTCAACCTGGCCGGGCTCGGTGCAGGCCATTACACCATGCGATCCATTGATGAGCAAGGTCGCACCTTGCACATAGGCCCGCTGGTGATCGAACGTTGATCTCAGCTTAGCCCACGTAGGGCAGGCTACGGCCGGGGTATCGGGCAGCAGCACCCAGTTGCTCCTCGATGCGCAGCAGCTGGTTGTACTTCGCGATCCTGTCGCTGCGGCTGGCGCTGCCGGTCTTGATCATGCCACAGTTCAGCGCCACGGCCAGGTCGGCGATGGTGCTGTCCTCGGTCTCGCCGCTCCGGTGGCTCATGATGCTGGTGTAGCCTGCACGGTGCGCCATCTCCACGGCCTCGATGGTCTCGGAGAGCGTACCGATCTGGTTCACCTTCACCAGGATGCTGTTGGCGATGCCCTCGTTGATGCCCTTGGCCAGGCGCGCGGTGTTGGTCACGAACAGGTCGTCGCCCACCAACTGCACGCTGTCGCCGATGGACTCGGTGTGATTCTTCCAACCGCTCCAATCGTCCTCGGCCATGCCGTCCTCGATGCTCACGATGGGGTAGCGCTTGGCCCAGTCGGCCCACATGGCCACGAGTTCTTCGCTGGTGAGCACATCGCCGGTGCTCTCCAGGGTGTAGCGCTGCTTCTCCGAATTGAAGAACTCCGTGCTGGCGCAATCCAGTGCGAGCACGATGTCCTCACCCGGCTTGTAACCGGCCTGCTCAATGGCCTGCATCACCAGCTTCAGCGCATCCTCGTTGCTGGCAAGGTCGGGCGCGAAACCGCCTTCATCACCCACGTTGGTGCTCAATCCCTTCTTCTTCAGCACGGCCTTCAGGGCATGGAAGACCTCGGCGCCCATGCGCAGTCCTTCGCCGAAGCTGGACGCACCCACGGGCATGATCATGAATTCCTGCACATCCACCTTGTTGTCGGCATGTGCGCCGCCGTTCAAGATGTTCATCAAGGGCACGGGCAATGTGTTGGCCTGCACGCCGCCCACATAGCGGTACAAGGGCAGGCCGCTCACACTGGCAGCGGCCTTGGCCACGGCCAGGCTTACGCCGAGGATGGCGTTGGCGCCCAGATTGGCCTTGTTCGGAGTGCCGTCCAACGCGATCATCGCCTTGTCGATCATGGCCTGCTCGGTGATAAGCGCACCGTTGAGCTCGCTGTTGAGCGTGTTGTTCACGTGCTCCACCGCCTTGGTAACGCCCTTGCCGAGGTAGCGCTTCGCATCACCATCGCGCAGTTCCACAGCTTCGTGGGCGCCGGTACTGGCACCGCTGGGCACTGCAGCACGGCCCATGTGTCCGGTATCGGTCCACACGTCCACTTCAAGGGTCGGGTTGCCACGGGAATCGAGGATCTCGCGGGCTTGGATCTTGGCGATTAGGCTCATTTTGAAAGATGAAAGCTGAAAGGTGAAAGATGAAATAGGCGCAGGTTCCGTTCAGGCGTTCTGCTGAAGGGCACCTTCTACGCCGACATGCACTTTCATGTTCCCCACAAAACGATCGAAGAGGTAGCGGCTATCCAGTGGACCCGGTCCGGCCTCGGGGTGGTACTGCACACTGAACACCGGACGGTCCTTCAAGCGGATGCCCGCCACACTGCCATCATTGAGATGTACATGCGTGATCTCCACGGCGCTGTTCGCTTCCGCATCGGCACGCTTCACTACGAAACCGTGGTTCTGCGAGGTGATCTCGTCGCGGCCGGTCGTCAGGTCCTTCACCGGGTGGTTGATGCCGCGGTGACCGTGGTGCATCTTTTCGGTGGCCATGCCCATGCTCTCGGCAAGCAACTGGTGGCCCAGGCAGATGCCGAAGACCGGAAGACCGGAAGCCACAACGGCATTCACCAGTTCCACGCTGGCGGGCATGGCTCCGGGATCGCCGGGGCCATTGCTCAACAGGAACCCGTTCGGCTTCCAGGCCAGCATCTCCTCTACTGAACTGTTCATGGGGAACACGCGCACGAGGCAGTCGCGTTCAACCAGGCAGCGTTCTATGTTGCGCTTCACACCGAAGTCCACCAAAGCCACCCGGAACGCGGCGTTAGGCGCGCCCACTTCATAGGCCTGCTGCGTGCTTACGGTGCTGCTCAGCTCCAAGCCTTCCATGCTCGGTGCTTCG
The DNA here is from genome assembly GCA_019638115.1 of Flavobacteriales bacterium. Taxonomy (GTDB): domain Bacteria; phylum Bacteroidota; class Bacteroidia; order Flavobacteriales_F; family PHOS-HE28; genus PHOS-HE28. Next base: position 286,444 of record JAHBUK010000001.1, read on the forward strand.
GCCAGCTTGGCGCGCAACACGTCCAGGTCCATCTCAGTGCTGCTGATGAGCGCGTTCTGGGCGCCGTTGTCGCGGATGTGGCGCACCAGCTTCCGCGTATCGATGTCGCTGATGCCCACGATGCCGTGCGCCTTCAGGTGATCGTCCAGCGAGGCGCTTCCGCCGGGGCGGCTCCACACGTGGCTGAATTTCTTCACTACCAACCCAGCGATGGTGAGCTTGCCGCTCTCCTCCTCCCCTTCCTTCACCCCATAGTTGCCGATGTGCGGCGTGGCCAGGGTCATGATCTGGCCGGTGTAGCTGGGATCGCTGAAGATCTCCTGGTAGCCGGTCATGCCGGTATTGAAGCAGATCTCCCCGACCGTGGTCCCTGAGGCACCCATTGCGCGGCCCCTGAAAAGCGTTCCATCGGCGAGCAACAGGACGGCTTCGGGGCGCTGGCTTACGAGCATGCTTTTGGTGGCTTTGTTCGGGTCGCAAAGATACCCGCACACCCGGAAGCAGTAGCCCCGGATCATCCACAGCTGTTGATAACCGCCGCTACATTTGACCACATGCCCGCGCTTCTCCTCCGCATTCTGGGATCACCGCATTCGCGCTGGGCCATCGTTGGCATGCACCTGCTGCTGCTCGCAGCGCTGTACATGCAGCACGGCATCGCGGACGACAAGGAGGCCTTGAAGTACATCGGTTGCGCATCCGCAGTGCTGCAAGGTGACTTCTCGGACCTGTTCGGCAACTACCTGAAGTACGGCGCCTACGTCCTGTTCCTGTTGCCCTTTGTTGCGCTTGGCATACCCGCCCTGGCAGTGGTGCCACAGATCATCCTCGGCATACTGGCGGCAATGGCCTTGGGGCGTTTCGTTGCGCGCATCACCAATGCCTCCGGCAGGCAGGCCGGCAAGGAAGTGGCCGGCAACCTGGCCATGGCCCTGCTGCTGTTCTGCTACCCCGTGCAGCAATGGTCGCTCGCCCTGTACACCGAAGCATTCTTCACCAGCGTGTCCATCCTCTTCGTGGAGCGCATCACCCGCCACCAACACCCCGACGCCTGGACCATCTTCCTTGCCCTGCTTACCGTGTTCGCGCGGCCGGTGGGCATGCTCTTCGTGGGCCCGGCCTTGCTTTGGAAGGCGGCCCAGCATCCAGCTTTCGCGCCAACAAAAGCCTGGCTTCCGGCAGGCTACGCAGCCGTGCTGCTGCTGGCCATCAGCCTGCCCGGTATCCGAGCCCCGCAGTTGGAGCCCATCGTGGAAGCGCACATCATCGCCGGTTTCCCGCGTGATGCCGGAGCTATGGCTCAGTTCCACGGAAGCAGCATCCTCGAAGCCCAGCGCTTCCTGCTGGAGCGCCATGGCGCGGTTGAATGGGCTCTGCTCTTCCTGCGCCGGGCCGCCTCACTACCCAACCTTACACGCCCCTACTACTCCACCGCGCATAACCTATTGAATGGCGTGTGGATGCTGCTGTACCCGCTGGCGCTCTGGGGGCTGTGGCGCTGGCGCGGAGAGCCCACCGTGCGGCTGGTGGTGGCCATGCTCGTGCTGCAGGTGCTGCTCGTGGGTCTTACGCACGATGAATGGAGCGGCCGGTTCATGGTGCCGCTGCTGCCGTGGGTGGTGGGCTTGGCAGCGCTGCTTTCCGCCAACAGGACAGGTAAAAACGCGCTGGCTTAGCACACGTTCTGGATCACGATCTCAGGCCACCACGGTATTTCGATAGGACAACTAGTCCTGACCCATTCCGACCCGCTCAATCCACACGCTCATCATCACAACAGAGCGTGAACGCGTGCTCCTTCGTCCTTCAGAAATGGCAGGCATCTGCCACACTTCATGGTACACCGCAGCAGTGACCAAGGACCGACCGCACACCTAAATACGCTGTGCTCGGCCGATCATCATGCCCAATGCAGGAAACGACCGTGATCCGGTAACCCGAGAATTTCTGCGCCACGGACAAAAAGGGTGATCGGTGCTGAGGCAGTGAGTTCGGCCAGCGCATTCTCGAAGGGTAAGTCCGCCATGGAACGCTGATTGCCACTTCCGGGGGAAGACAGAACCCAAGCCCCCTACACACCCATGAACGACCTGAAGATCGAGGAATACGCGCAACGTTTGATCACCCAATTCGTGGACCATCTTCCCCAGTTGGTCCTGGCCGTCCTGCTATTGTTTGGTGGGCTTTGGCTGATCCGCATGCTGATGAAGGGAATGGGCAAAGCCATGCAGGCCCGCAATGTGGACCCATCGCTCACCCCCTTCCTCAAAAGCATGCTCGGCGCCTTGCTGAAAGTGATCCTCATCATCAGCGTCATTCAGATGATCGGCATCCAGACCACCTCCTTCATTGCAGTGCTCGGCGCAGCAGGTCTGGCCATTGGCATGGCGCTCAGCGGCACCCTGCAGAACTTCGCCGGCGGGGTGATGCTACTGATCGTGAAACCCTTCAAGGTGGGCGACTTCATTGAAGCGCAAGGCCACAGCGGCACCGTACACCAGATCCGCATTTTCAACACCATACTGCGCACTCCGGACAATAAGACCGTAGTGCTGCCCAACGCCCCGGTAAGCACTGGCGCGCTGGTGAACTACACCACGGAAGCACAACGCCGCGTGGACCTGGAATTCGGTATCGGCTATGGCGACGACATCGATCTGGCTCGCGCTACCATCCAGCAAGTACTCGATACCGAAGAGCGCATCCTGAACGACAAGCCCACTCAGATCGTGGTCGCTGAACTGGCGGACAGCTCCGTGAACTTCAAGGTGCGAGTGTGGGTGGAGAACTCGAACTACTGGCCCGTGTTCTTTGCGCTCCAAGAGGCCGTGAAAAAGGCCTTCGATGAACGCGGCGTTTCCATTCCCTTCCCGCAGATGGATGTGCATGTGCAGGGTGCGAACTAGTTCCAATTCGCCTTTAGTGGTGCTCGTGCATTTTGTTCCTCTCCCCACAGCGAAAAACGGAAAGCGGTCGGCGCATTTATACCTCCGCAGGGTCTCGCATAGCGGACCCTGCACCCTGGAAATCCCGTCCTCCTCCCCGCAACCACCCCATGTCCACCTCCGAAAAATCCGCCCTCGGCTCCTCGGTCATCTCCCTCCCCCACGGGGGGGGAGTTGCGGTGGCTGGCAAGGGTGAGAGCTTTTCGTCGGACCTGTTCATGGGCAAAGGCAACTTCATCGTGCCCATTGCGGTGCCGCCGGGGCACAACGGCCTGTGACCGAGCCTAACGCTTGTCTACAGCACCGGCAGCGGCAACGGGCCTTTCGGGCTGGGCTGGAACATGAGCCTGCCAGGCGTGGCGTGCAAGACCCCTCCCCTCACCTGAAGTAATTCTCCACCGCTGATCGGACCTGTTGCATGAACAAGTCCTTGAACGCGCTCACGTTGTTCTGCTCGTAGAACAGCAGCATGGCCTCCTTGTAATGGATCGGGTCCACGCTGCGGTAGGACAAGGGACAGGCCTTGTGGTGGAGCAGCAGCGCATTACCGATCATGCGCGCGGTGCGCTTGTTGCCATCCTCAAAGGGCTGGATGTACGAGATGAGCAGGATGGCAAGCAGTGCTTTTTCGTAGCCGTCCTCCCGGGCGTTTACCAGGTCGCACAGCGTCTCCAACTGCACACGTATCTGGTGGTCATTGTCGAGCGGGCGGTAGGCCGTGCCGGTGATGCCCACACCGCGTGTGCGGATGTTAAGGCCAACCTCCAGCCCCTTCATGAGCACGGCGTGTATCGACTCGAGGTACCCCAACGAAAGCCCCTTATCCGGGAGGCCTTGCTCCACGATCAGCTCGAACACCCGCTTGTGGTTCAGCAGCATGATGGCCTCCGCCTTGGTCCTGCCACGGGCTTCCTCCTGCTCGCTCAATAGCCGCTCAGTCTCCAACAGGGTATAGGTGTTCCCTTCGATCTGCGCCGATTTCCAGCTCAGCTCGATGGTCAGCCGTTGTAGTTCCTTGCGGAACAGCGCCGCTGGCAGGTGTTGCAGGTTGGCTTGGTGTTCCTGCTGCGCCTGTTCCAAGGTCCGCCGCTCCTCCGGGCTGAACAAGGAATGGGCGCCCAGCAGTTCCATGACCTCGAAGTTGTAGGACCGCCCGCCGTCCCGAACGTCAGGGTCACGCTCGAAATACCTCCGCAGATCGACGGGGCCGAAGAGCGTGTAGCGCTCATCGACCACGTACTTGGTGGCCTTACCGACCCCGATGCGCCGCAACCAACCCGTGTTGCTGAGCTTCACCAGGTCCCTGTTCAGCGTTGGCCTGCTGACCGTGTCGCCAAGCGCAGCGTGTATTTCAGCGATGGACGCCGGTTGGGCGCTGCGCAGGATGTCCATGACGCGTAGCTCGCGGTCGGAGAGCATTTCGTTGCCTATCATGTAACAGCTCAATGCGAATCACGAAGATAGGTATTGGAGGTGGCGTTGATAGGGTTTTGGAGTTAAGGGCTATCGAAGCGGCGACACTGAACGCAGCGCGCTCACGCGCAGTTCTTGTTTGCCCATCCTTCATGGGGCTTCCTCATCAACGCTGGCAGCGCCCGTTCCCAAGTGGCTCGAACCGTAAAAGGGTAGCACACCGCCCAAGCGTCCCTAAACGCAAAAGGGGCGCCTCCCGGCGCCCCTTCATGCATTGCTCGTAAGCAGACTTACTCGGCCTTGGCCTCCTCGCCGCCTTCGGCTGCGGGTGCTTCGGGAGCCTTGCCTTCGGCCTTGGCAGCACCGCTTCCGCGGCGGCTGCGACGGGTCTTCTTCACCTCGGTGCCAGCGGCTTTCTCCTTGGTGTAGGTGGTGTTGAAGTCCACCAGCTCGATCATGGCCATCTCGGCGGCATCGCCCAGGCGGTTGCCCAGCTTGATGATGCGCGTGTATCCTCCTGGACGCTCGCCCACTTTGGGCGCCACATCGCGGAACAGGGCGGCGGTGGCCTCCTTGTTCTGCAGCTCGCTGAACACCACACGGCGGCTGTGGGTGCTGTCCTCCTTGCTCTTGGTGATCAAGGGCTCCACATAGCGGCGCAGCGCGCGAGCCTTGGCCAGCGTGGTCTCGATGCGCTTGTGCTCGATCAGCGAGATCGCCATGTTGCTCAGCAGCGCACCGCGGTGGGCTTTCTTGCGGCCGAGGGCGTTGTTCTTATTTCCGTGTCTCATTGTCGTATGCGGTTGACAGTTGAGCGGTTGAATAGTTGAGGGGTTGGGTGGTTGGGCATTCCAACCTCCAACTTCTCAACTCCTCAACATCATCATTCCTTGTCCAGTTTGTACTTGCTCACATTCATGCCGAAGCTCAGGCCCTTGCTCTCCACCAGGTCTTCCAACTCGGTGAGGCTCTTTTTGCCGAAGTTCCGGAACTTCAAGAGGTCGTTCTTGTTGTAGCTCACCAGGTCACCGAGGGTATCGATGTCGGCAGCCTTCAGGCAGTTCAGGGCACGCACGCTCAGGTCCATGTCCACCAGCTTGGTCTTCAGCAGTTGGCGCATGTGCAGGCTGGTCTCATCGAACTCCTCCACTTCGGCGGTGGCGCGCTCCTCCACATCGAGGGAGATGCGCTCATCACTGAAGAGCATGAAGTGGTGGATGAGGATCTTGGCAGCCTCCTGAAGGGCGTTCTTCGGGGTGATGCTACCGTCGGTGGTCACCTCGATCACGAGCTTCTCGTAGTCGGTCTTTTCCTCCACACGGGTGTTCTCCACCGTGTACTTCACGTTCTTGATCGGCGTGTAGATGGAGTCGATGAAGATGGTCCCAACGGGAACACCTTCCACCTTGTTCTCATCGGCGGGCACGTAACCGCGGCCTTTGCCGATGCTGAGCTCCACGTGCAGTTTCACGCCGGGCTCCATGTTGGCGATCACCAGTTCGGGGTTCAACACCTGGAAACCGGTGGTGTGCTTGCCGATGTCGCCGGCGGTGAAGCTGTCCTTGCCGGTCACGGTGAAGGAGACCTTCTCGGTGCTCACATCATCGAGTTGGCGGCGGAAGCGCACCTGCTTCAGGTTGAGCACGATCTCGGTCATGTCCTCGATCACACCCTTGATGGAGGTGAACTCGTGGTCCACTCCGTCGATGCGGACAGCGGTGATGGCGTGGCCCTCCAGGGAGGACAACAGGATGCGGCGCAGCGAGTTGCCGATGGTGATGCCGTAGCCGGGCTCGAGCGGGCGGAACTCGAAGGAGCCGCGCTTGTCGTCGGATTCGATCATCGTGACCTTGTCAGGCCGCTGGAATTCAAGGATGGGCATGGGTCGTCCGCTTGATTTGGGTTCTTACTTCGAGTACAATTCCACGATGAGCTGCTCACGGATGTTCTCCGGGATCTGGGCACGCTCGGGCATGTTGATGAACTTGCCGCTCATCATGCTGGGCTCCCAGGTGAGCCAATCGAAACGCTTGCTGTTCACGGACAGGCTGTTGCTGATGGCCTCCAGGGAACGGCTCTTCTCACGCACGGCAATGCTCTGGCCGGGGCGCAGGCTGTAGCTCGGCACGTTCACCACTTGGTTGTCCACCGTGATGTGGCCGTGGCTCACCAACTGGCGGGCGGCGCGGCGGGTGGGTGCGATGCCCAGGCGGAACACGGTGTTGTCCAGGCGGGCTTCGCACAGCTGCAGCAGCACCTCACCGGTGATGCCGCGCTTGCTCGATGCGATGTGGTACATCTTCTCGAACTGGCGCTCGAGCACACCATAGGTGTATTTCGCCTTCTGCTTCTCGCGGAGCTGCACGGCGTATTCGCTTTCCTTCTTGCGACGGCGGGCATTGGGGCCGTGCTGGCCGGGGCTGTGGGGCTTGCGCTCCATCCACTTGTCCGGGCCATAGATCGCCTCCTTGAACTTCCGGGCGATGCGGGTCTTGGGTCCTGTGTAACGTGCCATTCTTCTTTGCTTTTGGGTGCGTTCTCCGCACCAACAACAGAGCGTGCGTCCACACGCTCCTACGGGTTATTAAACGCGGCGCTTTTTGGGTGGACGGCAGCCGTTGTGCGGCATGGGGGTGATATCGACGATCTCGGTCACCTCCACACCGCTGTTGTGCAAGGCACGGATGGCGCTCTCGCGGCCCGAACCGGGGCCTTTCACGAACACCTTCACCTTGCGCAGGCCAAGTTCGTGTGCCTCGCGTGCAGCCTCCTCGGCGCTCACCTGGCCCGCGTACGGGGTGTTCTTCTTGCTTCCGCGGAAGCCTTGCTTGCCGGAAGAGGACCAGCTGATCACCTCGCCCTTGTTGTTGGTGAGGGAGATGATCAGGTTGTTGAACGTGGCTTGGATGTGGGCCTGACCGTAGGCTTCCACCACCACCTTCTTCTTTTTCTTCTTGCCGGCGGAAGCTCCGCCTTTGCCTTCTTGCTTTGCCATTGTGGTCGTTGTTGTGCAGGGATCCTGTTAGCTGATAGCCTCGCCCAACGGGGGCGCGGCCCGCCTCACCCCTACTTGGTCGCTTTCTTCTTGTTGGCCACCGTCTTGCGCTTGCCCTTGCGGGTGCGGCTGTTGGTGCGGGTACGCTGGCCACGCACCGGCAGGCCGGCACGGTGGCGCAGACCGCGGTACGATCCGATGTCCATCAATCGCTTGATGCTGAGCTGTACCTCGCTGCGCAGGGCGCCCTCGGTCTTCACATGCTCATTGATGTGCTGTCGGATGCGCGCCTGCTCATCATCGGACCAATCCTCCACCTTGATGTCGGGATCCACCTCAGCGGCCTGGAGGATCTCCAGTGCCATGCTGCGGCCGATGCCATAGATGTAGGTGAGGCCGATGCAGCCCCGCTTGCTCTTGGGTAGGTCTATGCCTGCGATACGTGCCATGCTCGTTCGATTATCAGCCTTGACGCTGTTTGAACTTGGGGTTCTTCTTGTTGATGATGTACAGACGCCCTTTGCGACGGACGATCTTGCAGTCCGCGGAGCGCGGTTTGAGTGAGGCCCTGACCTTCATGGTGCTCTTGTTCTTAGCTCTTGTATCGGAAAGTGATGCGTCCCTTGCTCAGATCGTACGGGCTCATCTCCACCTTCACCTTGTCGCCGGGGAGGATGCGGATGTAGTGCATCCGCATCTTGCCGGAGATGTGTGCGACGATCACGTGCCCGTTCTCAAGCTCCACCCGGAACATGGCATTGCTCAGTGCCTCCTTGATGACACCGTCCTGCTCTATGGTCCCGGCTTTGCTCATGCCTTTCTTTCCTTTTCCTTTTGAAGCCGACCCCGAAGGACCGACCCTTGTTTCATTCCTGTGTTGGCACCTGCCCGCTGGCCGGTGTTGCAACGTAATACCCCCTTTCATTCAGCACATCCTCGATGTACTGGAATGTGGATAGGACCTCTGCCTTGCCTGGCCTTACGGCCACGTTGTGTTCGAAGTGTGCACTCGGTTTGCCATCGCGGCTCACGATCGTCCAACCGTCGGAGAGCTGTTTCACCTCCTTGGTGCCCATGTTGATCATGGGTTCGATCGCCAGCACCATGCCGCTGCGCAGCTTGGTGCCCTGCCCGCGCTTGCCGTAGTTCGGTACTTCGGGGGCTTCATGGAGCTTGCGCCCCAGGCCATGCCCCACCAGTTCGCGAACCACGCCGTAACGGTTGCGCTCGGCATGCTCTTGCACGGCATATCCGATGTCTCCCGTACGGTTCCCTTCCACGGCAGCGGCGATGCCACGCTCCAGGCATTCCCGGGTAACGCGCAACAGTTGCTTCACATCGTCCGTCACCTCACCGATGGCGAAGGTGAAGGCGCTGTCACCGTAGAGCCCGTTCATCAGCACTCCGCAATCCACGCTGGCGACGTCGCCTTCGCGCAGTTCGCGGTCGCCGGGAAGGCCATGCACCACCTGCTCGTTCACACTGATCAACAGTGTGCTTGGGCAGCCGTACAGGCCTTTGAAACCGGGTATCGCTCCGTTGTCCCGGATGAACTCTTCCGCCATGCGGTCCAGTTCGCCGGTTGTGACACCGGGGGCGATCTTTTTGGCCACTTCGGCCAAGGTCCTACCAACAAGCAAAGAACTCTCCTTCAACACAGCGATGTCGTCATCGCTCAGGAGGCTTACCGACTTCGTCATGCCCTATCCGGCCATGCCGAAGGCGGCTCCACCCGACCTTCCTTTGATCCGTCCGGTCTTCATCAGACCATCGTAATGCCTCATCAACAGGTGGCTCTCGATCTGCTGCAGGGTGTCCAGCAGAACACCCACCATGATCAGCAGCGAGGTGCCACCGAAGAACTGTGCGAAACCTTGCTTGATGCCGAACATCATGGCGAAGGCAGGCATGATCGCCACCAGGCCCAGGAACACCGCTCCGGGCAGGGTGATGCGCGAGAGCAGCTCATCGATGTGGCTGGCCGTCTGCTTGCCGGGCTTCACGCCGGGGATGAACCCGCCGTTGCGCTTCATGTCGTCGCTCAGCTGGTTCGGGTTCACGGTGATGGCGGTGTAGAAGTAGGTGAACAGCACCACCATCAGGAACAACGTGAAGTTGTAGAAGAAGCCCGTGCTGTTGCTCATGCTCAGCAACCAGTTGGGAGGCGTTTCGAAAGCCTGGCCCACGTACATGGGGATCAACACGATGGCCTGGGCGAAAATGATCGGCATTACACCGGCCGCGTTCACCTTCAGGGGAATGTAGTTGCGAACACCACCGTACTGCTTGTTGCCCTGCACACGCTTGGCGAACTGCACCGGTATGCGGCGGGTGCCCTGCACCAACAGGATGCAACCCGCAATGATCAGCAACCAGAGCACCACTTCAACGAGCAGCAGCACCAGACCGCCGCCGCCGGGGCCAAGGCGACCCACCACCTCTTGCGCGAAGCTCTGGGGCAGGGTGGCCACGATACCGATCATGATGATCAGCGAGATCCCGTTGCCGAGACCACGCTCCGTGATGCGCTCACCCAACCACATCACGAAGAGCGTGGATGCGGTGAGGATGATGATGCTGGTGAAAAGCCAGAATTGCGAATCGTCGATGCGCGCTTCCGGTTCGATGGTGGTATAGATGTAACCAGGAGCCTGGAACACGCAGATCAGGATGGTGAGGTAGCGCGTCCACTGGTTGATCTTGCGGCGACCGCTCTCTTCGCGCTGCATCTTCTGCACGGTGGGCACCGCGATGCCCATGAGCTGCATGATGATGGAGGCGGAGATGTAGGGCATGATGCCCAGGGCGAAGATGGAAGCGCGTGAGAACGCACCACCGGTGAAGATCGCAAGGATCTCCGCGATGCCACCACCACCGCTGGCGCTGCGGGCCATCACCACACTGTCCACCCCGGGCAGTACGATGAAACTGCCGATCCGGTACACAAGCAACAATCCGAGCGTGATGAGGATCCGCGTGCGCAGCTCCTCGATCCGCCAGATGTTCTTGATCGTTGCGATCAGGTTCTTCATGCCTTCTCCGCTACAGTGGCAATGACTTCTACTTTGCCGCCTTTGGCCTCGATGGCCGCTTTGGCGGTGGCACTGAATGCGTGTGCCTTCACTTCGATGGCGCCCTTGAGCTCACCACGGCCAAGCACTTTGAGCTTGTCGTTCTTGGCGATGAGGCCATTGGTGTAGAGCACCTGCGGGTCGATGGACTTCAGGCCATGGTTCTCGGCCAGGGTCTGCAAGGCATCGAGGTTGATGCCCTTGTACTCCACCCGGGTGGGGTTATTGAAGCCGAACTTGGGCACCCGGCGGGTGAGGGAGTTCTGGCCACCCTCGAAGCCACGCTTGCTGCTGTAACCACTGCGGCTCTTGGCGCCTTTGTGGCCACGTGTGCTGGTACCGCCACGTCCGCTGCCTTGGCCGCGTCCGATGCGCTTCTCTTTCTTGGTGGCTCCTTTGGCCGGTTTGAGGTTGCTCAGGTCCATGATTCGTTGCCTGCGTTCAGGCACGGGTAAAGGGTTCTTCTAAGAGGTCGGTTCAAGCCTCCTGCACGGAGACGAGGTGATGCACTTTCTCCACCATGCCGCGGATCTGCGGGGTGCCTTCCACTTCGGCGCGCTTGCCGATGCGGCCCAGGCCCAGGGCACGGAGGGTGTCCTTCTGACGCTTGGGGCACTTGATCTGGCTGTGCGTCTGGGTGATGATGAGCTTGCTCATGGGGTCGATGCGCTCCTGTTACGGAGCTGCTGTTTACTATCCGTTGAACACTTTGCTGAGTTTCACACCACGCTGGCGGGCCACATCGTTGGCGTCGCGCATGCTGGTGAGCGCCGCGATGGTGGCCTTCACCACGTTGTGCGGGTTGCTGCTGCCCTTGCTCTTGGCGAGCACATCGGTCACACCAACGCTCTCGAGCACGGCACGCATGGCACCACCGGCGATAACACCGGTACCGTGCGCTGCGGGCTTCAACAGCACCTGGGCGCCGGAGTATTTGCCCTCCTGGCTGTGAGGGATGGTGCCTTTCAGCACAGGCACCTTCACCAAGTTCTTCTTGGCATCGTCGATGCCCTTGGCGATGGCCTCCTGCACTTCCTTGGCCTTGCCCAGGCCGTGGCCCACCACACCGTTCTCGTTGCCCACCACCACGATGGCGGCGAAGGTGAAGGTGCGACCACCTTTGGTCACTTTGGTCACGCGGTTCAGTGCCACGAGCTTGTCCTTCAGCTCGAGGTCGCTGCTCTTGACCTTCTTGGTATTCGTCTCAGACATGGGGATGATGATCAGAAGTTGAGGCCTGCTTCGCGGGCGGCTTCGGCCAGGGCTTTCACCCGGCCATGATACAAGTAACCGTTGCGGTCGAACACGACAGCCTCGATGCCGGCGGCTTTCGCCTTTTCGGCAATGGCCTGGCCCACCTGCTTGGCTTGCTCCAGCTTGGGGATGCCGTTGGCCTTTTTGTCCTTCAGCGAAGAGGCGCTCACCAGCGTGCGGCCGGCCTCATCGTCGATGATCTGGGCATACATGCCCGTGTTGCTGCGGAATACCGACAAGCGAGGACGGGCAGGGGTGCCGGCCAATGCCTTGCGTACCCGTTGCTTGATCTTCAGTCGGCGTGCGATCCTATCGAATGCCATGGCTTTGCTTATTTACCGGCTGATTTACCTGCCTTGCGACGCACCAGTTCGCCCACGAAACGGACACCCTTGCCTTTGTAAGGCTCAGGCTTGCGCAACGAACGCAGCTTGGCGGCCACCTGGCCGATGAGTTGTTTGTCCGCACACTCCATGCGGATGATGGGGTTCTTACCTTTTTCCTGAGCGGCGCTCACCTTGATCTGCGGGGGCAGGTCCAGGATGACGCTGTGCGAGAAGCCCAGGGAGAGCTGCAATTGCTGGCCCTTGGTGGTGGCGCGGTAACCCACACCCACCAATTCCTGCTCCACCACGAAACCTTCACTCACACCCTTGACCATGTTGGCCAGGAGCGCACGGTACAGACCGTGCTTGGCGCGGTGCGGCTTGGCGTCGGTGGGACGCTCCACGGTGACCACTCCCCCATCGTTCTTCACGGTGATGTCGGGGTCAACGGCCTGTTCCAAGGTTCCCTTCGGACCCTTAACGGTCACCAGGTTCTTGTTGCTGATGGTGATCTCCACCCCATTGGGCAGGCTGATCGGTGCTTTTCCTATGCGTGACATCGTCTTACAGGTCTTAGCTCACAAAGCACAACACTTCACCACCCACGTTCAGGGCACGGGCTTCCTTGTCGGTGACCACGCCTTTGCTGGTGGAGATGATGGCCACGCCCAGGCCGTTGATCACACGGGGAAGCTCATCCACGTGGGCATACTGGCGCAGGCCGGGGGAGCTCACGCGGGTGAGCTCGGTGATGGCGTTGCGGCGCGTGCGGGCGTCGTACTTCAGGGCGATCTTGATCAGGCCCTGCTTGCCGTCCTCCTCGGTCTTCCAAGAGAGGATGTACCCTTTGTCATAGAGGATGCGCGTGATGTCCTTCTTCAGGTTGCTCGCGGGCACCTCCACGACCTTCTTGCGCGCCTGGATGGCGTTGCGCAGACGGGTCAGGTAATCGGCGATGGGATCGGTGGTCATGGTCTTTGTCTATTTCATCAGTGCGATGCGTACATCGCCGTTTACCAGCTGGACTTGGTCACCCCGGGGATCTTCCCTTCGAGGGCCATCAGGCGGAACACGTTGCGTGAGATGCCGAAGATGCGCATGTATCCGCGGGGACGGCCGGTCAGTTGGCAGCGGTTGTGCTTGCGCACGCTGCTCCCGTTCGCGGGCAACTTCTGCAGTCCCTCCCAGTCGCCGGCCGCCTTCAGGGCAGCGCGCTTGGCGGCGTACTTCTCCACCATCTTCGCGCGCTTGCGCTCGCGGGCTTTCATGGATTCCTTGGCCATGGTCTTCTCTGGTCTTGCGTTATTTCTTGTCTGAGAACGGGAAGCCCATTTCGCGCAGCAGCGCCTTGGCCTCTTCATTGGTGCGGGCGGTGGTCACCACGGTGATGTCCATACCCTGCAGTTTGCTCACCTTGTCGATGTCGATCTCCGGGAAGATGATTTGCTCCTTCACACCGAAGGTGAAGTTGCCACGGCCATCGAAACCGCTCGCCTTCACGCCGCGGAAGTCGCGGGTACGGGGCAGGGCCACGGCGATCAAACGGTCCAGGAATTCGTACATGCGGTCCGAACGCAGCGTAACACGGGCGCCGATGGGCATGCCCTTACGGAGCTTGAAGTTGCTGATGTCCTTCTTGGACACGGTGGGCACCGCCTTCTGGCCGGCGATGATGGTCATCTCCTGCACGGCGTTCTCCACGATCTTCTTGTCGCCCACTGCGCTTCCAAGGCCCTGGTTCAGGCTGATCTTGGTGATGCGGGGCACCTGCATGGGGCTCTTGTAACCGAACTCCTGCTGGAGCTTGGCGGCCACTTCGTTGTGGTATTTGGCACGAAGCCTTGGTACGTAGCTCATCACTTGATCACCTCACCGGTGCGTTTGCTGTAACGGACGAGAGCATCGCCTTCCACCTTGCGGCCCACGCGGGTGGGTTCGCCGCTCTTGGGGTCCACCAACATCAGGTTGCTGATGTGGATGGGGCCCTCCTTCTCCACGATGCCTCCCTGGGGGGTGGCGGTGGTGGGCTTGCTGTGTTTCTTCTGCATGTTGAGGCCTTCCACCAACGCACGCATGCGCTCGCGGTCGACTTCCAGCACGCGACCCTGCTTGCCGCGGGCCACGCCTGAGAGCACCTTGACCAGGTCGCCCTTCTTGATGTGTGTCTTCTTCTGCATGGCTGCTGTCATCAAAGCACCTCGGGTGCCAGGGAGATGATCTTCATGAACTTCTTCTCGCGGAGCTCCTTGGCCACAGGACCGAAGATGCGGGTGCCCTTCATCTCGCCAGCGGCGTCGAGGATCACAACGGCATTGTCGTCGAAGCGGATGTAGCTGCCGTCCTTGCGGCGGGTCTCCTTCTTGGTGCGCACCACCACCGCCTTGTGCACGGTGCCTTTCTTGGTGCTGCCGTTGGGCATGGCATCCTTGATGGTCACCACGATGGTGTCACCGATGCGTGCATAGCGGCGACCGGTGCCACCCAGCACCCGGATGCAAAGCACCTCCTTGGCGCCACTGTTGTCGGCCACGTTCAGCCGGGATTCCTGTTGGATCATCGCTCTATGGGTATTACTTGGCCCGTTCGATCACCTCCACCAGACGCCAGCGCTTCAGCTTGCTCATCGGGCGGATCTCCATGATGCGCACCGTGTCTCCCACGTGTGCTTCCTCCTTCTCGTCGTGCGCCATGAATTTGCTGGACAGCTTCACGAACTTGCCGTATTTGGGGTGTTTCACCCGGCGTTCCACCATCACCACCACGCTCTTGTTCATCTTGTCGCTGGTGACGAGGCCTACGCGCTCTTTCCTGAGGTTGCGTTCCATGGCAGTGCTCATTTGCTGGTGGTGTTCAAGGTGCGCTTGCGGAGCTCGGTGAGGATGCGTGCCACATCCTTGCGCTTGCTGCGCAGTTGCACCGGGCTTTCAATGGGGCTCACCGTGTGGCTGAAGCGCAGTTTGGTGAGCGCGCCGCGCTCCTCCTGCAGTTTGTCCTGCAGCTCCTGCACCGTGAGGTCTTTCAATTCAAGTCCTTTCTTCTTCATGGCTGCTTCACTTATTGGCCATCATAGTCCTCACGGGTCACGAACTTCGTGGGGATCGGGAGCTTCTGGGCCGCGAGGCGCAGGGCTTCCTGGGCAGTGGCTTTGGGCACACCGTCCACCTCGAAGATGATCCGGCCTGCGTGGCAAACAGCCACCCAGTGGTCCAACGAACCCTTACCCTTACCCATCCGGACCTCGGCGGGCTTGCTGGTTACGGGCTTATCGGGGAATACCTTGATCCACACCTGGCCTTCACGCTTCATGTAGCGGGTAAGGGCCACACGGGCTGCTTCGATCTGGCGGCTGGTCAGCCATACGTTCTCCAAGCCCTTCAGACCGAAGGACCCCAGGGTAACGCGGTGACCGCGCTGGGCAACACCCTTCATCTTGCCCTTATGCATATTGCGGTGCTTGCTCCGCTTCGGTTGCAACATGGCGCTTAGTTATTAGGACGGTTCGTTCCACGGTTCCCACCTCCACGACGGTCGCCACCGCGACGATCACCGCGATCGCCACCAGGACCACGACGCTCGCGATCACCACCGCGACGGTCGGGACGGTCGCCGCCACCCATACGGGGGCCGGTAGGTCCTCCTTTTGCCTGGCCCTGGTTGGGGCTCAGATCCTTCTTTCCATACACCTCACCGCGCATGATCCAGCACTTGATGCCGATACGGCCCATCTTGGTGTGTGCCTCGGTGATGGCGAAATCGATGTCGGCACGCAGGGTGTGCAGGGGCACGCGGCCCTCGCGGTAGCTCTCGGTGCGGGCGATCTCGGCGCCGTTCACGCGGCCGCTCACAGTGATCTTAATGCCTTCGGCACCCATGCGCATGCTGCTGGCCACGGCCATCTTCATGGCGCGGCGGAAGCTGATGCGGCCTTCGAGCTGGCGGGCGATGCTGTCAGCCACCAGGCGGGCATCCAGTTCCGGACGCTTGATCTCGAAGATGTTGATCTGGACGTCCTTGCCGGTGAGCTTCTTGAGCTCCTCGCGCAGCTTGTCCACTTCGGCGCCGCCCTTGCCGATGATGACGCCCGGGCGGGCGGTGTTGATCGTAACGGTCACCAGTTTCAGGGTGCGCTCGATCACGATGCGTGACACGCTCGCCTTCTTCAGGCGGGCCATCAGGTACTGGCGGATCTGCTCGTCCTCAACGAGTTTCTCCGAGTAATGCTTGCCGCCATACCAGTTGCTGTCCCAGCCCTTGATGAAGCCGAGGCGGAAGCCGGTCGGATGTACTTTCTGTCCCATGGTAGTTTCTGCTCGGCTCTTAGTTGGCGGTATCGACGATGAGGCTGATGTGGTTGCTCCGCTTCTGGATGCGGTAAGCACGACCCTGTGGTGCGGGCAGCATGCGCTTCAGGCTGCGGCCTTCGTTCACCTGAACGCTCTTCACCACCAGGCCGGCCTCGTCGGCCTTCAGGCCTTCGTTCTTGGCCTCCCAGTTGGAGATGGCACTCATGAGCAACTTCTCCAGATCGCGGCTGCTGTGGCGGGTGCTGAAGCGCAGGATGCCCAGCGCCTTGTCCACCTTTTGACCACGGATCAGATCGGCCACCTGGCGCATGCGCTGCGGGCTGGTGGGCAGGTTGCGGAGCTGTGCCTGGGCCACGTTCTTACGGGCTTCCTTGCGCGCTTCGGCTGCGAGTTTCTTGCGGGCTCCCATGGTGCTTATCAGTTCTTCTTGTTACCGGAATGACCGCGGTAGGTGCGCGTGGGGGCGAACTCCCCAAGCTTGTGGCCCACCATGTTCTCGGTCACGTACACCGGGATGAATTTGTTGCCGTTGTGCACAGCGATCGTGAGGCCCACGAACTCCGGGGAGATCGTGCTTGCCCGTGACCAGGTCTTGATCACGTTCTTCTTGCCCGTGGCCTGTGCCTCATCCACACGCTTGCTGAGCTTGTAGTGGATGAACGGCGGTTTCTTGAGTGAACGGCTCATGGTCTAATGCGAGGTTCAGGCGCCTTTGCGGGCGTTGATGCGTTCGATGATGAACTTGTTGGACGGATTCTTCGGGCGGCGGGTCTTCTTACCCTTGGCCAGCAAGCCTTTGCGGCTGCGTGGGTGACCACCGCTTGCGCGACCTTCACCACCACCCATCGGGTGATCCACCGGGTTCATGGCCACCGCACGGGTGCGGGGACGACGACCCTGCCAGCGGCTGCGGCCGGCCTTGCCGCTCTTCTGCAGCATGTGCTCGCCATTGCCCACGGTGCCAACGGTGGCCAGGCAGGTCACCAGTACCATGCGCACTTCGCCGCTCGGCATCTTCAGGGTGGCATACTTGCCTTCACGGGCGCTCAGTTGGGCGAAGGTGCCTGCGCTGCGGGCGAAGGAACCGCCCTTGCCAGGGTGCAGCTCCACGTTGTGCACCACGGTGCCCAGGGGGATCTCGCTCAGCGGAAGGGTGTTGCCCACCTCGGGCGGAACACCGGTGCCGCTCACCACGGTCTGGCCCACCTGCAGGCCGTTGGGGGCCAGCATGTAGCGCTTCTCGCCGTCGGCGTAGTACAGCAGGGCGATGCGTGCGCTGCGGTTCGGATCGTACTCGATCGTCTTCACCGTGGCGGGGATGCCGTGCTTGTCGCGCTTCAGGTCGATCACCCGGTAGCGCTGCTTGTGACCACCGCCGATGTAGCGCATGGTCATCTTGCCTTGGTTGTTACGGCCACCGCTCTTGTTGGTGCCGCTGGTCAGCGCCTTCAGGGGCTCACGCGTGGTGACGCCTTCGAAGTCGGTGATCACCCGGTGACGGGTGCCGGGGGTTACCGGATTGAGTTTACGAATGCCCATTGCTCTCTAATGCTTCAGGGGTCAGATGCTGCTGTACAGGTCGATGGCCTCTCCGGTCTTCACCGTTACGATGGCCTTCTTGAAGCTGCTGGTGTGACCCCGCAGGATGTTGGTCTTGGTGTAGCGCGTGCGGGTCTTGCCGCGAACGATCATGGTGCGTACGCCCGTCACGGTGACGTTGTACTCCTTCTCCACGGCCTGCTTGATCTGCACCTTGTTGCTGTCCTTGGCCACTTCGAACCCGTAACGGTTCTCCTTCTCGCCTTGGGCGGTCATCTTTTCAGTGACGATCGGTCGGATGATGATCTGGCTCATGGCTTACTTGGTAAGGGTGGCTTCCAGCGGTGCGATCGCGTCCTTCACGATGAGCACGCCGTTGGCGTTCATGATGTCGTAGGTGTTCACCTCGCTGGCCGTCACCACGCGGGCGCCCTGGATGTTGCGTGCGCTGAGCAGCACGTTGTCGTCCTTGGTGGGGACCACCAGCAGGCTCTTGCGGGTGCCGAGCTCGAAAGCCTTCAGCATGGCCACGAAGTCCTTGGTCTTGGGAGCGCTCATGTTCACGCCCTCCAGCACCTTGATGGAGCCGTCCTTGGCCTTGTGGGTGAGGGCGCTGCGGCGGGCCAGGTCCTTCACTTTCTTGTTCAGCTTGAAGTGGTAGTCGCGGGGACGGGGACCGAACACGCGTGCACCACCCTTGAACAGCGGGCTCTTGATGGAACCCTTGCGGGATCCGCCGGTGCCCTTCTGGCGGTGCAGCTTCTTGGTGCTGCCGCTCACTTCGCTCTTCTCCAGCGTCTTGGCCGTTCCCTGACGCTTGTTCGCCAGGTGCTGCTTCACGTCCAGCCAGATGGCATGGTCGTTCGGCTCGATGGCGAAGACCGCATCGTTCAGCTTGGCTTTTTTGCCGGTGGACTTGCCGTCCGTGCCGTAGATCTCGAGTTCCATCTTACTTCCAGATGATCACGATGCTACCCTTGGCGCCGGGAACGGTGCCTTTGAGCAACAACAGGTTCTTGCCAGCGTCCACTTTCACCACCTTGAGGTTCTCCGTGGTGATCTTGTTACCGCCCGTGCGGCCTGCCATGCGCATGCCTTTGAACACGCGGCTGGGGTACGAGCTGCCACCCAGGGAGCCGGGTGCGCGGCTGCGGTCGTGCTGGCCGTGGGTGGCCTCGCCTACACCGCTGAAGCCGTGACGCTTCACCACACCCTGGAAGCCCTTGCCCTTGCTGTTGCCGGTCACCGTCACGTAGCTGCCCTCCTCGAAGAGGTCAACGCCGATGGTGTCACCGAGCTTCAGCTCCTGCTCGAACTCCTTGAACTCGTGGGCCTTCACCTTGGGGGTGGTGTTGGCCTTCTTGTAGTGACCTTTCAGGGCCGCGGTGGCGTGCTTCTCGCCGCGCTCACCGAAGGCGAGCTGAACGGCCTGGTAGCCGTCCTTCTCCTGGGTCCTGATGTGCGATACCACGTTTGGCGTGGCTTCGATCACCGTGCATGCCACCAAGCTACCGTCCGTATCGAACAGGCTGGTCATGCCGATCTTTTTTCCGATCAATCCGCTCATGGCTGTGTCGTGTTAAGCGGTCAGACTTTGATCTCCACGTCCACGCCGCTGGGGAGTTCCAGCTTCATCAGGGCATCGATCGTCTTGGAGGACGAGCTGTAGATGTCCATCATGCGTTTGTAGCTGCAGAGCTGGAATTGCTCGCGGGCTTTCTTGTTCACGTGCGGAGAGCGGAGCACGGTGAAAATGCGCTTGTGGGTCGGCAGGGGAATGGGTCCACTGACCACGGCGCCCGTGCTCTTCACCGTCTTGACGATCTTCTCGGCGCTCTTGTCGACGAGGTTGTGATCGTAGGACCGCAATTTGATGCGGATCTTCTGGGTCATCGCTGATGGCGTGTGTTAGGCTGAAACTTTTCCGCGCACCTTGGCCAGAACGGCTTCGGTCACGTTGTTCGGTGCAGGTTCGTAGTGGCTGAACTCCATGGTGCTGCTTGCGCGGCCGGAGCTCATGGTACGCAGGGAGGTCACGTAGCCGAACATCTCGCTCAAGGGAACGGTGCCCTTGATCGCCTTGGCTCCGGAACGGTCCTCCATGCCCTGGATGGTACCGCGGCGACGGTTCAGGTCGCCCACGATGTCACCCATGTTCTCTTCGGGTGTGATCACCTCGATCTTCATGATCGGCTCCAACAGCACGGGCTTGCACTTGGGCAGGGCCGCACGGAAGGCGCTCTTCGCGCAGATCTCGAAGCTCAGTGCGTCGGAGTCCACGTTGTGGAAGCTTCCGTCGTACAGCGTCACTTTCAGGCTCTCCATGGGGTAGCCGGCCAGCACGCCGTTCTTCAAGGATGCCTCGAAGCCTTTGGCCACGGGCTGGATGAATTCCTTCGGAATGACACCACCCTTGATCTCGTCGATGAACTCCAGGCCGGTCTTCTCGGGATCGGTCTGGGGCTCGATGCGCACGTGGATGTCGGCGAACTTACCGCGACCACCCGTCTGCTTCTTGTACAGCTCGCGGTGTTCCACGGTGCCGCTGATGGCTTCCTTGTACTTCACCTGGGGCGCGCCCTGGTTGCACTCCACCTTGAACTCGCGCTTCATGCGGTCCACCAGGATCTCCAGGTGCAGTTCGCCCATGCCGCTGATCACGGTCTGGCCGGTCTCCTCGTCGGTGTGCACTTTGAAGGTGGGGTCCTCCTCGGCCAGCTTGGAGAGGGCGTTGCCCATCTTGTCCAGGTCGGCCTGGGTCTTGGGCTCCACGGCGATGCCGATCACCGGCTCGGGGAAGCTCATGCTTTCCAGAATGATCGGATGCTCCTCGGCACACAGGGTGTCACCGGTGCGGATGTCCTTGAAGCCTACTGCGGCTCCAATGTCACCAGCCTCGATACGCTCCACCGGGTTCTGCTTGTTGGAGTGCATCTGGAAGATGCGGCTGATGCGCTCCTTCTTGTCGCTGCGGGTGTTGAGCACGTAGCTGCCGGCCTCCAGCACACCGCTGTATGCGCGGAAGAAGGCGAGACGGCCTACGAAGGGATCGGTGGCGATCTTGAAGGCCAGGCCTGCGAAGGGCTCGGCGGGATCGGGCTTGCGGGTCACCTCGGCATCCGTGCGGGGGTCGATACCCACCACGGCCTCGATGTCGTTCGGGCTGGGCAGGTAGGCCATCACCGCGTCGAGCATGGTCTGCACGCCCTTGTTCTTGAAGGCGCTGCCGCACAGGATGGGCGTGATGCTCATGTTGATCGCGCTCTTGCGGATCGCGTTCATGATCTCCGCCTCGGTCAGGCTGTCGGGGTCGCTGAAGTACTTCTCCATCAAGGTGTCGTCGCTTTCAGCAACAGCCTCGATGAGCTTGCCACGCCACTCCTCCACGGTGTCCTTCAGGTCCTCGGGGATGGGAACCTCGCTCCAGGTCATGCCCTGGTCGGCTTCGTTCCACACCATGCCGCGGTTGTTGATCAGGTCCACCACGCCTTTGAAGTCCGCCTCGGCACCGATGGGCACCTGCAGGGGGACCGGGTTGGCACCCAGACGCTCGCGGATCTGCTTCACCACGTTGAAGAAGTCGGCACCGCTGCGGTCCATCTTGTTGACGAAACCGATGCGGGGCACCTTGTACTTGTTGGCCTGGCGCCACACGGTCTCGCTCTGGGGCTCAACGCCACCCACTGCGCAGAACAGGGCCACGGCACCGTCGAGCACGCGCAGGCTGCGCTCCACCTCCACGGTGAAGTCAACGTGGCCCGGCGTATCGATCAGGTTGATCTTGTACTTGTCTCCACGGTAGTTCCAGCTGGTGGTGGTGGCAGCGCTGGTGATCGTGATACCACGCTCCTGCTCCTGCTCCATCCAGTCCATGGTGGCCGCACCGTCGTGCACCTCACCGATCTTGTGTACCAAGCCGGTGTAGTACAGGATGCGCTCGGAAGTGGTGGTCTTCCCGGCATCGATGTGCGCCATGATGCCGATGTTGCGCGTGTATGTAAGGTCCCTTTTGGCCATTGTAGTAATGCTCTATCGGTTAGAAGCGGAAGTGGCTGAATGCCTTGTTCGCTTCGGCCATCTTATGGACCTCTTCTTTCTTCTTGAAGGCTGCACCTTCCTCCTTGGAGGCGGCGAGCAATTCGTTGGCAAGGCGCATGGCCATGCTGCGCTCGTTGCGGTTGCGGGCGTAGCCGATCAACCACTTCATGGCCAGCATGCGCTTACGGTCATCACGCACCGCCTGGGGTATCTGGAAGTTGGCACCGCCCACACGACGGCTGCGCACCTCCACCTGGGGGGTCACGTTGGTAACGGCCTTCCGGAAGATCTCCAGGCCGTCCTCACCGCTCTTCTCAGCCAGGATGTCGATGGCGTTGTAGAAGATGTCCAAGGACTTGGTCTTCTTACCGTCGTACATCAGGTTGTTCACGAACTTGGTCACGAGTACGTCGCCGAACTTGGGGTCGGGCAGGATCGTGTGTTTTACCGCTTTCTTGCGCATGGTCGTCTAAGCGTGAACGGTTACTTCTTCTTTTTGGCAGGGGCTTGTCCGGGCTTCGGACGCTTGGTGCCGTACTTGCTGCGACGCTGGTTGCGGCCCTCCACACCGGAGGTGTCCAGCACACCGCGCACGATGTGGTACTTCACACCGGGCAGGTCTTTCACACGACCGCCGCGCACCAGCACGATGCTGTGCTCCTGCAGGTTGTGGCCTTCACCACCGATGTAAGCGATCACCTCGTAACCGTTCACCAAGCGCACTTTGGCCACCTTGCGGAGGGCCGAGTTCGGCTTCTTGGGGGTGGTGGTGTACACTTTCGTGCACACACCACGGCGCTGAGGGCAGCTGGTCAGAGCGACCGACTTGCTCTTGTACTCAGGGTTCTCGCGACCCTTGCGGATGAGCTGTTGGATGGTTGGCATGAGGTCCTTTCGTCTTGGCTTTCAGGCGTTTCCGCACATACCTTGGCGAAAACGGGCTGCGAAAGTAGGCAAAAGGACTTTTCCAGCATGCCCTGTTGATGGAAAATTTTCAGGAGACGCCTCTCCCGGCACCCCTTCACCAACGGGAAACAAGGCCGACGGAATACCCGGAATCCGCGCTGGACAAGGCCTCCAGAGCAAGGTCAGCAGGAAGCCCGCGCAGGATCGACACCTGGTGCGAAGGGCTTCTCCCCCATCACGTGACGATCGAGGTACTTACATTTGTTCGCATCATTTGATCTGATATTGGACCTCGCAAGCGTCACATACCATTCCATCAGTCCGCGCATGCTGAACCTGCTGGCCACGGTACACCAGCGCTTGGGCGAAGTGCATGCCCGCCACCTGCACCATCCCCCCCTGGCCCTGGAGCAGGCCTATCGCGTGAGCAGCGTACACGCCAACCTGGCCATTGAAGGGGGCGTGCTGGACCACCGCCCGGTGGCCGACCTTATTGCACAGCCCACGGCGGTGAGCGCTCCGGCCGAGCTGGAGGTGGTGAACACCCACCGCCTGCTGGACCTCCTCCCCACCTTGGACCCCACCCTGGCCAACGACCTCCGCCACGCCCACTCGGTACTCATGCACGGCCTTGCCTTGGATGCCGGCCACTTCCGCACCGGGCCCATGGACGTGCTGTACGGCGACCCCGAACCCCTCCGCACCGCATCGGCCTACAACCTGCCGGCCGTGGTGCAGGAGCTGCTCCGCTATGCCGAGGAGAACGACTTCCCGCCCCTCATCAACAGCTGCGTGCTGCATTTCGGCCTCATCTACCTGCGGCCCTTCACCGCTGGCAATGGAAGGCTGGCCCGCCTCTGGCAGCGCCGCATGCTGCAGCAGCACTGGCCGGTCTTCGCCTACCTGCCCGTGGATGCCTTCATACACCTGGCCGAACCGGCTTACAACGCCGCGCTGGAATACGCCGACCGCCGGGGCGACTGTGGCGAGTTCATCGTGTACCTGCTGGAGCGCATCGACGAGGCACTGGCCGAATTGCTGGCCGAACGCGATCCCGTGCGCGGGCAGGCGGACCGCATGTCCGTGTTCCTCGCCCAAGCCCCGGACCGCCCCTTCCGCCGCAAGGACTACTTATCCTTCTTCCCAGAACTGAGCACGGCCACGGCCACCAGAGACTTGCGGGAGGCCGTGGCAGGTGGACGGCTTGGTATGAGCGGGACCGGGAGGGCGGTGGTGTACCGGAAGGCCTGAATGACAATAGGCAGTAACAGTGTGCAACATCATTCACGCAAAACCGCAGTGCGGAACACGGCGCCCTGCTCGTTCTGTACACGCAGCACATAACGCCCAGGAGCCAAGGGTCCCAGATCACCCAGATGGAGGATGCAAAGTAGCACTCAATTAGGCCTACCCACGTCCGGAAACTGCAACTCATTATCGCTAATCACAATTACTCCATGTGGGAAATGTTCTATCGGTTCCCCATCCTGAACTGCGTATACCGTGTAGCCCTGTGCTTTCAGGCGCACCACATCTGCTGCGATGGGCATCATGTCCGAAGCCTCTATCCCAGTAACAAACATGAACTGGATATGGTGAATGGCTGGTATGTGATAGACAACGCATGGTTCGCTCCCATGTATTACGTCCTTTAGTTTGGCTAACACGGGAATGCTTTCCATTTGTTGCTGCCTCCACTGCTGATGCTCTTTGGGGGGCGATGCCAGCGTATGACGATGCTGAAGTACTTCGATGTTAAGGAACAGTCCAGCCAACAAGCCTGTGGTTAGCAATATTGTCAACTTGCGGTAACGAGCAACGATCAGTTTATTCACTGAGGCCACCAATGACACACTGATTGCCAAGATGTACAACGGAAAAAGCACCATTGTGAAGCTCGGCATCTTGGTATCAGCAAAAGCAAAAACCCCGTGAATTGAAACGAACACCAATATCAAAAACAAACGGTGTTGTTTACGATTGACGTGCCATACAAGATAAATATAAGCAGGAACGACCAGCCACCAAGTGAACGGCGTCATCAATCGGTCAATCACGTCAAAATGAAAGTCATAACTACCCTCATGACCTTCAACGACTTTGCCCAGATGACTGGTATCGAATTCTACTTGGGCCGCCAGTTCATTAGGAAAGCGAATGGCCAGACTGCCGAACCAGAGCGCACTGGTGCCAAGAGCCAAGCTTGCACCAAGGAAGAATGGCAACCAATCCCTACGATTATGACTCATTAGTACAGCTGCAAACCAAGGCAGAAAGACCACGGCTCCAACAAACACTTTAGTCAGGATCGCACATCCAGAAAACAGACCAGCCAGCGCAGCCCACCTCAAACGACCATCGTTCCAATGTTCCAATAGAGCCCACCAGCTAAACGCCACGAAGGCGATGAAGACAGCATCATTATGATCAGTGGTCAAAGCACCAGCTGTGAGTTCCAAAAAATAATAGGAGCACGTAGTAAACACTGCGGAAATCCAAGCCACTCTGTGACCGGAAACAATCACCCCCATACGGTAGATAACAGGCACAAGGGCCGTCAGCCAGATTGCACTGGGTATCCGGACGGCCCAAGGTTCCATCCCAAAAACCCTCAGCGATGCGGCCATCTGCCAGAGAAAAAATGGCGGCTTATGGAGCCATAGACCCGCTTGTGTCCAGTTGGCTGATGTAGGTAGAATACCTTCTAAATAAAGCCTAGGGGTGAAGGGATCGTCCAACATTCGCTTTGATACCAAAGCGTGGAAGCACTCGTCCCACTGGTTTAGAAAAGGATCCAGCGTTGCAGCAATAAGCCGTAGAACAAAGGCAGCAAGTGTAAGTAAAGTCAACGAAAGCCCGTTGCGCCTCTTCCAGAAGGCCCAAAACGCGGTCATCAGAAACAATACCGCACACGACAATGTGGCCTGGTGAATGGGTACGAAATATGAACCGAACATCACTCTCAATATGAAATATTTAATCTTTAGTTCTGACAATCAGAAACCATTGCTCAATATCAAGCCACCTTGACATTATCCAATTACTTCAATCGTTTGCTACGAATTCTTTCAACCTAAAAACACTCAACGAATTGTATCAATCAGTAAGAATCATCCTTTTGGTATCTATCTCCACTCCCTCTATGACCAGTGAATACAAATATAGACCGGGCACTAACAGATTACCATTTAGTATTATCGATCCACGACCAACTCCCTTAACAGGAAATGTCGCCTTCAACTGACCGTTCATATTAAACACCATAATCGATGATTGTAAACTTTCCGAATTAGGTAACTCGTATTCAATTACCGTTTCGTGCCGAAACGGATTCGGCCGATTCTGAAACAATCGAGCATTCTTTGTATCAGCTCCTAATTCTGAATCCCTCGCGACATTTAATCCTGAAGTAGAGCAACATTTTTGCATGTCGTTCCGTAATTTAAATATTTCATCCAGCAGGACATTCATCTCGTCCTTTAGAACTTGCATTTCATCTCGTAAACTATCCAATTCCGCCGCTTCGCTTTTGAACGCCTCAATCAAAAGAGGTATAAACTGATTATAGTTCACCATGAGAATCCCCTTTGCGCTGTCTGTAGCCTCTGGAAGGACCCTCCTTACCTCCTGTGCAAGCAGACCAAACCGAGTGGGCATTCCATCTGTCTTCAGTTCTTCAATTTCATATGTATATCCATGCAGTTGCGCTAACTTGTCCTTTGCATTCTCGATAGTTCGAATATTAGCCTTGTTAGTACTATCGGACATTTCGTAAACCTCTTGAACATAAATCTTGTTCCATCCAGTTTCAGTTGACCAAAATGCAATTTTATCTACATTACTACCAATTTCTGCACCGGGGACTCCATTGCCTACTTTCATTTTTAGTTCAACAAATGTTCCACCCGGATAATGCGGTATTTCCGGATATGTCGTTAATAGAACATCACCCTTCACATGAAGTTTATAATCAGGATTAGGCCAGTTCCAACCAAGGCCTACTCGACCGCCCTGATCTATCCTCAATTGAGACCAAGACAAATTCGAAGAAAAGGACAGAATTGCTATCAAAATCCAACTTTTCGTTTTCATGTGCTGTTTTTTTTTGTGTCCGGCTAATATTCACATTCTGCAATGCGCAGTAGGACCGCAGCCTGATCGTTAGGAAGAATCTCAGTTGTGGGACCTAAATATACTAGCTTGGCTGCTCGTATATCTAGGCCGACCTGGGCGGAGGGGGCTGATATCAAACAATCTCCTCCCTCAATTTCTACGGCAAACTTGACCTGACCCACAAAATTCATCGCGTCAATGTTGCAGCCGAAAAAATGTTCTTGACACGACCCTGACATGTATGTCGTGCATGTGGCCACGGCCTCAGCGTGTAGGTCGGTTCCCAATGGGAAGGTATAATCCGCTGTGAATTCCACAAACTCCGAAGCACGTAGATACGCCGTTCCATTTCCTTGGACCCATTGCCCTGAATTTCCAATACTTATATAATTCACAACCTCTAAAGGATAATTTGAATAATCGAAAGTGTTTGTATGTATGACCTCTTCACATGCTTCCTTCAGCTTATAGACCCGCACATAATCCACATACATATAGGATGGTTCGGGGGGCGACGGATAGTTGACGACAAGTGGTTTTGGGTACACCTGATCCATTGACGTACCCTCTGGCAATTGTACTGCATCTGTGAACTTTGTGGCTAAGTTGAGGATGACTCTCGCGGGTGCACTTATGGCGTGTCCAGCGTAAGTACGTACCGGCATACCATCATAGTACCAAATTATCTTCTCTTTGTCCCATTGTATTCCATACACGTGGTAGTCTGCCGCATAGTCACCCACTAGTTCCACATCTGACGGGTGATTCACGGCCGGTGGGCCATTTTGAGTAGCATAAACTTCATGCACATTAGTACCTACCTGATTCCAAGGCATCGAACCTCCATATGCCTCAAAAATGTCGATTTCATTTTCATTAGAACCGTATCCTTGATCGCCGTGTCCGCGATAAGTCCAAAATGCTGGCCAAGTCTCATACCAAGCATCATCATGTGCCACAAAGTAGTACTTCATTCTAGGCATTTTTATCCTCGCTTCTATATAACCAAAAAGAATGTCATTCAGTGAATTAGTTTCAATAAATCCAGATGACATAGGATAAACAACTCCCTCTATACAAGGCCCCCCTCCTACCCAAAACCAATCGGAGTTATCCGAACACAAAACTGGGGTAGGCAATAAAGATAACACGAGTTCTCCTTCAGATGAAATGCTTACATTATCAGGTAGATATAACTGCGGTTCGCCCGAATGATCAGCTGATCTTGCTATATCCCAACGCGAATGGTCGAAATAATTAAAATCGTCCTGCCAAAGGAGTTCCCAGTGTGGGTCAGTTGGAGGTGTTTGTGCAAATATTTGTATTCCAATCAATCCCACCAGTTGGAATAGGGCTACGCACATTGCCAACACATTTCTACAGTATTTAGGAACTGAGTAAGATAGTGAACATATAATTAAATGATTCACTAATACATTTCCGCAACCATCTGCTTCAACAACTGTTAACCGTTCTCTCTTAACGCCATGCATACCTATAGTGTTCTTTGTTACGTGAACAATACCAAGCCCTGTCGCATTCTGACTATTTCGGCGACTTAAGGTGGATGTGAGGTGTTTAATCATAATTCAATGTTTCAAAGCCTGCCGAAGAATTTGATTCTGGCCTTCCAGTTCATTCAATCGTTTGTCTACTTCAAGTATATATAGCGTCAGCTCCTCAATTTTTTCCAATAACATTGCATCGGTCCTCACAACATCCAGTCCTTGTTCCACCATCTGCTCGGCTGAGGGCACCCCGGGCAGGTGGCCATTTTCTTGGATGAAGCATTCTACCTCTGTTAAGGGCATCAAGCGATAGTCAGGAAGGAATACATGGTCACTCCACTCAATGCTTGTCCTCACTGCCACTTTCACGCGTTCGGTCAAAATTCCCTCCTGCACCATAAGCCGATACCCGTCTCGCGGCTCAACATCGCCAATGATCAGCCTCGTTGGCATTTCAATGCGATCATAAGTAAACGTAACATGGGGTGTTGGATCGTTCCAATCCCCAAGGATGTGCCCTTTACCGTCCGGAGCAATGCTCAAGCCCCACGCTGCTCCAGTGTTACGTGCCCAAAGTGTTGCACCTTCCTCAGCATTGGACCGAGTAATGAGGTCACCGAACGTGCCTCCCCGCACCAACAGATCGCCTTCCACATGCAATTGGGTTTCGGGGGCATCAATGGAGCCTATGGCCACCTGTCCCGTGGAGAGGATGCGCATCCGCTCTTCGCCATTGGTGATTACTTTTAGCGGCATATCGCCTAATGTACCCAGCAATGGCTCCACGCCTGGGCAAAGTTGGGAGAATGCATTGCCGCTGGTTTCCCAGTATGGGAAAGAACTTAACGTACGGCACAGCTCTGCAGGCAAGACAGGCAAATCTGGTATTCCACCACCGCGCAAGGTTCCATCTGCCATTCGGTACAAGGGTCCTTCACCAGTGAGCGAACCCAAAAGACTAATATCCCCGTTGCTTTTCAGGCGCAAAACTTCAGCAGCATTGCTCTTGAACACCACATCCTGCTCATCAGACGTACCAAAAAAGTGTTGCTGAGGGTCCGTTCCGGAATTCCCGTATTTCAACCAGCCCTCCTGGTCCGGCTGAGTGAGGTTGATCCTTTGCGACTTCACTTCACAGCCATTGGCATCCACCACCACCACCATGTATCCGAATTTGTGGCCAAGCCCGGTCCGGCTCGAGGTAACAGCCCCGTCGTTCCATTCATACTGATAAGGCGCCACGCCACCCGTCACTGCCGTTTGCAGCGAGCCATTGAAACAATTCCAACAGCTGATGTTGTAATCGTTGGGATAGAGCGATGGGGCAAGGTTCACTTTGAGCCCCGGCGGTTGCATCAGCGTGATATCCACCGCCACCCGGCCCGTATCCGAATCCAGTACGATCAGTTTGTAGTAACCAGCTGGCAGGTTGCTTACCTGCGCCACCGAATCACCGTGCGACCACACATAAGCGTATGGCGGTGTTCCCCCGGTAACGTTGGCCGTGATGCTCCCATCACTTTCCCCGAAACAACTGACGGCGAATCCATTGTGATCGCTGGGCGTAAGACTTGCTGACAAGGCCTGCGCCGTCACTGGTTCACTGCTGAACAGCAACAGCCCAATTGCAATCAGTATCCATTGCGCCGGGGGGGGGGTATGCATGTTATTGCGATATGGTTGTGCGAACCTAATACACTTTTTCCCGGAACCGACGATCGGCTGAAACAAATTGTCGGCTGGAATATACAACCCCGCTGGTCGGATACCCCGAGCATTCTGGATGGGCACGAACTACTGCCCCTTGTTCGGTTACCCTATGCTTAGGCGTGTCCCCGAAGCCCCCCTCCTTTCTTTTTCGCACCCGCCACACTATCCTTGTGCCCGTCGCGTTCCACCGCGCAGCCCCCGATGCATAGCCTGCCCCAACGCGTTAGTGAGCTTACCGCCCTGGTGGCCGGCACGGACATGAGCCTGGCCACGCGCCGGCTGATGGACCTCTGCGACGAGCACCCGGCCCTGCACGACCTGCGCCCTGCCGCCATGCGCCTGCGGGCGGACTACAACATGGAGCGCAACCTGGGCGCCAGCGAACTGAGCGGTGGTACTGCCGACCAATACGCCCAGCGGGCACGCACCCTGGCCGGCGAGATAGCGGCACGGGCCAGCAGCCTGCCTGCGCACGAAGCGCCACCCGAGCGGCATGCCGTGGTGGAAGCCAGGGGCTTGGTGAAACGCTTCCGCAGCGGTGGGCACAACTTCCAGCTGGGACCGATCGACATCACCCTGCGCACGGGCGAGATCACCGGCGTGGTGGGCGAGAACGGCAACGGAAAGACCACCCTGCTGCGCCAACTGGCCGGCCTGCTGGACCACGATGCCGGCAGCCTGCACCACCCCGAAGCCGGCAACGACCCCTACCGCATACGCCAGCAGATCGCGTGGATCCCCCAGCGCAGCACCCGCTGGTACGGCACGCTGCTACAGAACCTGCGTTTCATGGCGGCGGTACACGGCATACAGGGCGAGGCCAACGAGGAGCGCGTGCTCTACACCCTGCACCGCCTGGGCCTCACCCGCTTCAAGGACCTCACCTGGAAGGAGCTTTCCAGCGGCTACAAACTGCGCTTCGAGCTGGCCCGCATGGTGGTGTGGCGGCCCCGCATCCTGGTGCTCGATGAGCCCATCGCCAACCTCGATCTGCAGGCGCAACAGCTCTTCCTGCAGGACCTGAAGCACCTGGCCGCTTCGCACAGCCATCCGATCAGCGTGATCCTCAGCTCCCAGCAGCTGCACGAGATCGAGGCCATCGCGGACCACATCCTCTTCCTGAAGAACGGGCAGCCCGTGTACAGCGGTGCCGTGGCCAGTTTCGACCAGGACCGGAGCACCAACCTCTTTGAACTGAAGGGCGAGGTGGACCGCGCCCGGCTGGTGGCCGCACTGGGCGAAGGCAACATCGTGCACCTGGACGATACCGGGTTGATCCTGCGCTTGGGCACTCCCCGCCACGTGACCGCCCGGCACGTGGTGAAGGCCCTGGCCGCCGCCGATGTGGAACTGAACTACTTCCGCGACATCAGCACCAGCACCCGCAAACTGTTCCACCAGGACACATGAACCTGCTGCGCAAGCTCATACCGGCATTCCTGTGGCAGCTCGATGCGGAACTGCTGCGCAGCCACCCGCGCGTGTGGAGCACCCGCATACACCTGCACCTGTGGTTCCTGCTGCTGCTGAACGCCCTGGTGTTCGCGCTGGGCATGGTGCTGCACGTGGACACGCTGCGTTTCGCCGAACCGGAGGAGTTGTTCGGGTACATGCTGGTGCCGGCCATCGTGTATTTCGCCTTCTGGGTGTACCGCGTGGTGCGTTTCAACGTGGAGAAACGCTTCGGACTGCGGCGCTCCTTTGCCGAGATTGGCGAGTTCCTGCTGCACCTGGTGAGCATCGCCCTGATCTGGACCATCCCCTACACCCTGGCCAGCACCCTGGCCTGGCGGGCCGGCAACCTGGTGGATGATGCCACCTTCACCCGCCAGATCGACCACCTGAACCTGCATGCCCATGCCTTCATCGGGCCGGATGCCGCACCCTACAACGCCATGGAGCGGCAGAACGAATTGCGCGAAGGCGGTTTCCCCTTGATACCGGAGAGCAAGGACGAGCGCGATGAATACGACCCTTACTACGGGTACAGATACGAGAGCTATTACTACGACGACGGGTACTACGAAGGAACCCACCAGTTCTTCCGCAGTTTCAAGGAATACAAGGCCCGCAAAGAGTACCGGAACGAACCGGAGGATGAGACCAGCCTGCACAGCATCTACACCACGGCGAAGAGCAGGTACCGTGAGTTGACCAATGGCTACGGGCAACAAGCGGATCCCCAGGCGGCGGAGTGGTACAAGGCGCGGATGGATTCCATCGCCGGCAACTACCCCTTCTACTTCGTGGCACACGGCACCTTCACCCCCTACAGCCACGACCTGCCCCTGATGCGCCCTGCGCAGTTGGAGGAGCGCTACCGCAGCTTCGTGGAGCAGGGCGAAGCCTGGGACCATGCGGCCATCGCGGAAGCCCTGCGCATTGCGCACATCTACCACGAAGGCGTGCAGGAGCGCGATCCCGCCAGCGTGGAGTTGCGACGGAAGCTGCTGGTAGGCAGCGACACCTACATCCACCGGGCCAAGCGCCAGATGGGGCGCATTGCGAAAGCCAAAGCCTGGGACTACTTCTTCACCGAATGGCGCGTGATGCTGCCGATCATCGTGGTGCTGGCATTCGCACTGTCCATCCTGGTGGGGGCTTTCAAGAACGTGTATTGGCAACCCTTCCTCATCGCAGCGGTGACCACCGGGGTGGTGCCCATCCTGATCATGATCCTGACCCTGCTGGTGGCGCGCAGTGTGTTCAACGTGCGCGAGGAGGTCTTCTACCTGTACTTCACCTACCTGCTGTTGGTGGCCTTCATCGTGGTGGTGCCCTTCAGCATGCGGCTCCGCGCCTACCGCACCTTCCACGCGGTGGCCACGCTCATTGCCAACCTGGCCGTGCCCTTCATGCCGCTGTTCACCTTGTTCCTGCTGCACGAATACCACGATGTCTTCGGGCTGCGGGAGTTGCAGGGCAAGTACGCACATCTGCATTGGAACGATCTGGACCCCGTGGTGCGCGCCGAGCACAACGCCGCCGTGCAAGCCCTGCGGGAATACGTGCTTCGCTGGCATTGGGGCATGCTGTGGGCCGGCCTGGCGCTGTACACCTTCACCCTGCACGCCTTTTTCCGGCAGGTGTACACTCGGCTGTTCGCCCTCCCGGAGCGGAAGTAGGAAAGCTACCCTTCAGCCAGCCAGTGGCCGAAGAACACATCGGTCACGCGGTAGCCTTCGGGGCTTTGGTGCAGCAGTTCCTTTTCCAGCAACACCCCGAGGCTTTGGCGCACGGTGCTCAACGCGCTCAGCCCATGGCGGATCACGAACTCCATGGATGTGGGGGTCTCCACCACACCTTCTTGCGCAATGGCCGTGAGCAAGGCCGCCTGGTTGGGGCTCAAGAGGCGTTTCAGGGTCATGTACTCCGGTGCGCGTTCTTTCAGGATACTGGACTTCATGCGGAGGAGATCCTCCCGGCCCACCACCTTGCCCAAGGAATACAGCCGATTGAAGAGGTACTGCACATAGTAGGTGTGTGTTCGGCACCAGGCCAGGCCCTCGGTGATCACATTAACATCGATGCGTTTGCGGGCGGCCTTGAAGTGGTGTTGGATAAAGGCCGTGTAAGCCTCATCCGGTATGGGACCCAGATACAGGGGCTCGGTGGCCTGGAAGAAGGGACGCTTGCCATCGGCGAAGCCATTCCCGGCCCCTGAGCCGGGAATGGCCTGCATCATGCGGCGGTCGCTGCCGCTGAAGATGAACTGCACGTTGCGCAGCTTCTGCACCTGCTCGCGAAGCAATGCTTCGGTGTTCCGCTCGGGATATTCCAGGATCTGCTGGAACTCGTCCAGCGCGATGAACACGGGCTTCCGCTGCTTCTCCAGATAGGTGAACAGTTCGTCCAGGGCCATGGCTTCCTTCAGGCCGGGCCGCGCGGAAACACCCAGTTCCGGCAAGCCGGTGAGCGGGTCGAAGTTCAGGCTGAACTCCAGCGAACGCATGACCTGCGCCACCTCACGGACCATGGCGCTGGTGGGTTTGCCGACCTGCTTCAAAGTCTCCTGCACGATCCTCAGCACCATGCCTGCCTGATCCGTGGTACGATAGAGGTCCACGAAGACAGGGATGCACTTTTTATGCTCGGACAGGAAGTGGCGGATGAGCGCCGTTTTGCCCAATCGTCGAAGCGAGATGATGGTCACGTTGCGCTGGTTCGCCATGGCCTCGCGCAGGAAGGCAAGCTCGTCCACACGGTCGCAGAACGTGTCCGCGCCGGCATAGCCTTGCAGCAGGAAGGGGTTGAAATCCTCGGGCATGAGGCAAACGTACATAATTTATGACACATAATTTATGACACATAATTTATGCATGCCTTTGATCCGCATGTGTGTAGGTGGTCGCGGGGCCTTGGAGAAGCTCCCGCTACGCACCCTGTTGATATTCCGCCGGACCGCCACCAAGGACCTCTGCTACCTTCGCACCTTCCCCATGAAGTACTTGGAAGGCCTTAACCCCGCGCAGCGAGCGGCCGCGGAGCATACCGATGGTCCCACCATGATCATTGCCGGAGCAGGCAGTGGCAAAACGCGTGTGCTCACCGTACGCATCGCCCACCTGATGGCCGCCAAGGGCGTGGACCCCTTCCGCATCCTGGCCCTCACCTTCACCAACAAGGCGGCCAAGGAGATGAAGGAGCGGATCGCCAAGATCGTGGGGCAGCAAGGCGGTACCGATGCCCGCAACCTCTGGATGGGCACCTTCCACAGCGTGTTCGCCCGCATCCTTCGTGCCGAGGCCGATAAACTGGGCTACCCCAAGGACTTCACCATCTACGACAGCGACGACAGCCGCAGCGTGATCAAGGGCATCCTGAAGGAATGGCAGCTGGACGACAAGCTGTACAAGCCCAACCAGGTCCACAGCCGCATCAGCATCGCCAAGAACAGTTTGATCGGTCCGCTGGAATACCTGGCCAACACCGAACTGATGGCCGGAGATGCCAGTGTGGGGCGCGAGAAGCTGGGCGAGATCTACCAGGCCTACGCCATGAAGTGCTTCCGAGCTGGGGCCATGGACTTCGACGATCTGCTCTTCAACACCAACATCCTCTTCCGCGATCATCCGGACGTGATGTTGAAGTACCAGAACCGTTTCCAGTACCTGCTGGTGGACGAGTACCAGGACACCAACCTGGTGCAGTACAACATCGTGAAGACCCTGGCCGCGCGCCACGAGAACCTCACCGTGGTGGGCGACGACAGCCAGAGCATCTACTCCTTCCGCGGGGCCAACATCCAGAACATCCTCAACTTCCGCAGCGACTACCCGGACCACCGGATCTTCAAGCTGGAGCAGAACTACCGCAGCACCAAGACCATCGTGGGTGCGGCCAATTCGCTGATCGAGAAGAACAAGGAGCAGATCAAGAAGAACGTCTGGACCGAGAACGTGGAGGGCGAGAAGATCCGCGTACACCGCGCGCTGAGCGACAACGAAGAAGGCGCCTATGTGGCCCACAGCATCTTCGAGACCCAGATGCGCGAGCAGGTGGCCAACAAGGGTTTCGCCATCCTCTACCGCACCAACGCCCAAAGCCGCAGCATGGAGGAAGCGCTGCGCAAGATGAACATCCCCTACCGCATCGTGGGCGGTCTCAGCTTCTACCAGCGCAAGGAGATCAAGGACCTGATCAGCTACTTCCGCCTAGTGTGCAACCCGCGCGACGAAGAGGCCCTGAAGCGCGTGATCAACTACCCCACGCGCGGCATCGGCCAGACCACGGTGGACAAATTGATGGTGGCCGCCACTGCGCATGCCATGCCCATTTGGGACCTGCTGACCGAACAGCCCCAACTGGTGGACGTGCATGGCGGAACGCGCAAGGCACTCGCCGACTTCGTGCTGATGATCCAAGGCTTCCGGACCATGCTGCCCACGCACAGTGCCTATGCCCTGGGCGAGGAGGTGGCGCGGCGCAGCGGCCTGCTGAAGGACCTGTTCACGGACAAGACCCCGGAGGGTGTGAGCCGCTACGAGAACATCCAGGAATTGCTGGCCGGCATGAAGGAGTTCAGCGACCGCGATGCCGAGAACAGCGATGTGCCACGCACCCTGAGCGACTTCCTGATCGATGTGGCCCTGCTGACCGATGCGGACAACGAGGACCCCAACGACATGGACCGCGTGACCTTGATGACGATACACGCCAGCAAGGGCCTCGAATTCCCGCATGTGCATGTGGTGGGCTTGGAGGAGGACCTCTTCCCCAACCTGATGGCCGTGCAGAGCCGCGCCGACCTGGAGGAGGAGCGCCGACTGTTCTACGTGGCCATCACCCGCGCCGAGCAACGCTGCACACTGAGCTACGCCATCAGCCGCTACAAGTGGGGCAACCTCACCGCCAGCGAGCCCAGCCGTTTCATCGACGAGATAGACCCCAAGTACCTGGAGATGCCGCGCACCAACGAGCGCGCCGCATGGGGTGGCACAGGCGCGGGGCGTGATAGTGGTCCGCGTGTGACATCGGGCACACCGCCGTGGGCGCGCAAGGCCCCCAGCGACCGCCCCGCCGCGGACCTGGAGAGCAGCAAACCGGTGTATGGGCGGGAGAAGCGCGCCCCCCTGCCCCAACGGCCAGCCCCGGCGCCACGCAGTGCTCCTGCACCCACCCCGGCACCCGGCAAGCTCAAACGCATCTCGGCGGAAGGCAAGCCCATGGGCGCCACCTCATCGCTGGGTGCTGATGTGCCCGAACTGGCCGAGGGAATGACCGTGGAGCACGAACGTTTCGGGAAAGGGAAAGTGCTGAAGATCGAAGGCAGCGCACCCGACCTGAAGGCTACCGTGTTCTTCCCCAGCGCCGGGCAGAAGCAGTTGCTGTTGCGCTTCGCGAAGCTGACGGTGGTGGAGGGGTGAGCGATCAAGCCCTCACCTTCACACGCTTGGTACGCGAGGGTCCCGGCCTGCCCCACTGGTGCAGGAATTCGCTCATCATGGCATCGCGCAGAAAGCCTTTCAGGGAAAGGTGTTCGTCAAGATCAGGCCAGTGGACGCCATAACCTTCGCCCAAAAGCTGCCAATTGGCCAAGGACTTCGCATCGGCTTTCGCCAAGGCTGTATAAGCCGATAGTGGCACGCGCACCACATCACGCGTGTTCAGCAAGATCACCAGCAGGTCCAACTCCTTGTTCGGGAGGATCTCGGCGATGCGGATATCCTGCTCCAGGATGGTGCGCTCGATGGTATCCGAAGGCCAGACATTGACCTCCGACCTACCCGAAATGCCTTTTCCAGGCTTTGAGGAATGTGCTTTCGTGCTCATGGACCAATGCTTTCATACGTCTCATTTCTCCCGCCTTGAACCCCACAGCAAACGCGGCCCGTGGCTCAGGCAACAGCCACCATTTCGCCTTTGCTCCTGCCTTCTCCACATGGATGTGTGGTGGTTCGTTCCCTTCGCTGCTGTAGAAGAAGAACACGAAACCTTCGATGACAAGTACTGTAGGCATTCGGGTGGATACCAAAGGTAAGGTTGGAGGATCGACCTGAAGGCCACCGTGTTCTTCCCCAGTGCCAGGCAGAAGCAGTTGCTGCTGCGCTTCGCGAAGCTGACGGTGGTGGAGGGATAGTAAGAGCGAGTAGGAGCGCAGGATCGGGGTTAACTTTCACACCACGATACACCTGTTCATCAGTCTGATCATCGGTTTCTGCACCAGCATGGCTCCCCCCGGCGGGAGCACCTATGTGCTTGGTTTCAGCCTGGCCGACGTGGGTCCGGATCACGCGGGCTCGATGTTCATTTACAAGCTTCACGAAGGACGCGTTGAGGATAGTCGGGTACTGCGTGAACAAGCGTTCATACGGCAGGCTCTGGGGATGGAAAGCTCGACGGCCAACCCGTTATCGGAGGACCTCTTCATTGCATATGGCATCAAGAACTGCAGCGGACGCAGTGATACCGGATCGGAGATGCTGTTCTGCCAGCCCATCAAGGAACTCTGGAAGCTCCGGTACGGTGGCAATTCCCTTGGTGATCCGAATTCCGGTTGGAGCCAACTTCCGAACATGCCCTCCGAGCGACAACAGCAGATACTTCAGGCCTACCGCCATCCCGATGAGCATCATTGGCTCGGGCCCTATTGTGGCGAACAAGCCTTCCGCTTGCTCAAGGACATGCAGGACCCGGTGTGGGTGGAGAATTACGCAAAGGGACGATGAGCCGATCCACTTGTTATTGCTTCCCTACATTTGACCCATCCCCTGCCGCTCCACCTTGGTACTCCGAGGTCCCCTGCACCGCTGCGGCACCCAATCGAAGATCGTTGCCATGAGCCTTACCGGACTTGATTACAACACCGAGCGCACGCAACTGCCCATTCCCGAATATGGCCGCCATGTGCAACGCATGGTGGACCACGTGATGGGTATCGAGGACCGCGAGCAGCGCACCCGGCAGGCCAAGGCCATCATTCAGGTGATCGCACGCCTGAACCCCCAGTTGCGCAACAGCGACAATTTCGAGCGTACGCTTTGGGACCACCTCTACATCATGAGCCACTTGAAGCTCGATGTGGACGCCCCCTACCCCATGCCCACGGCCGCCGAGCTGGAGAGCAAGCCCGAGCGGGTGGCCTACCCCCAGAAGCCCGCGAAGTACGGCCACTATGGTCGCTTGGTGGAGCGCATGATCCAGCAGTGTGCGGACATGGAACCCGGCGAGAAGCGTGATGCTTACACCGAGCTGATCGCCAACCACATGAAGAAGCAGTTCCTCACCTGGAACCGCGACACCGTGCCCGACCAAGTGATCCTGAAGGACCTGGCCGAACTGAGCAAGGGCAAGGTGAAAGTG
This sequence comes from Flavobacteriales bacterium, assembly GCA_019638115.1. Lineage (GTDB taxonomy): Bacteria > Bacteroidota > Bacteroidia > Flavobacteriales_F > PHOS-HE28 > PHOS-HE28. The sequence continues at coordinate 325,368 of JAHBUK010000001.1, forward strand.
AAGGAGGACGTGCAGTTGGCCCACACGGCCGACCTGTTGCGCACCCAGCAGACCGGCCCGCGCAACGAGGTGGATCCGCGCAAGCGACACAACAACAACGGTGGCGGCGGTGGCGGAAAAAAGCGCAACCGCAAGCGCAAGAAGAGGTATTGAGGTTGAGATGATCGCCGATGGGCGCAGCATCCCTACAGGGCACCTGTAGTGTCGACCCAATGGGTCGACAAAACGCACCATCAGTTCAAATGCAGCAAGATCCGAAAGTGGATCGGAGCCGTTGCATCCACCTAAAGCTCCGTCGACAAGCAAGATGCCTGTCGGACATTCCACACCCCACCGTGCAAAGTCAACACCCGACGTACCCGGAACAGCGGCCTTGACGTTGTTGCTTTGACCTGTCCGCAAGCAACCGCAGGACAGGACCACAGCATGGGAAGTTTCCGCATTGAGGGAGGGCGTCGCCTGAAGGGCACACTGACGCCACAAGGGGCCAAGAACGAAGCGCTGCAGATCCTCTGCGCGGTGCTGCTCACCGAAGAAGCGGTGACGATCCGCAACGTGCCCGACATCGTGGACGTGAACAAGCTGATCGACCTGCTGCGACACATGGGCGTGGTGGTGGAGAAACTCAACGAGAGCGACTACCGCTTCACCGCCAAGGACATCGACATCGAGTTCTTCATGAAGCCCGAGTTCAAGGCCATGGGCGGCGGGCTGCGCGGCAGTGTGATGATCGTGGGGCCTTTGCTGGCGCGATACGGCCGCGGCTACATCCCCACCCCGGGTGGCGACAAGATCGGCCGGCGCCGTTTGGACACGCACTTCATCGGATTCCAGAACCTGGGCGCCGAGTTCAACTACAGCGCTCAGGACGGTTTCTACCGCGTGGAGGCCAAGCGGCTGAAGGGCACCTACATGCTGCTGGACGAACCCAGCGTGACCGGCACCGCCAACATCGTGATGGCGGCCGTGCTCGCGGAAGGGCGCACCACCATCTACAACGCCGCCTGCGAACCCTACCTGCAGCAGCTCTGCAATATGCTGAACCGCATGGGCGCAAAGATCACCGGCATCGGCAGCAACCTGCTGACCATCGATGGGGTGGACAGCCTGGGAGGCACCGAACACCGCATGCTGCCGGACATGATCGAGATCGGCAGCTTCATCGGCCTGGCCGCCATGACGCGCAGCGAGATCCTCATCAAGGACACCGGCTACGACCACCTCGGCTGCATTCCCGACGTGTTCCGGCGCCTCGGCATCACCGTGATCCGCCAGGGCGACGACATCCTGGTGCCCCAGCACGACCATTACAAGATCAAGACCTTCATCGATGGCAGCATCATGACGATCAGCGATCACCCCTGGCCCGGCTTCACACCCGACCTGCTGAGCATCGTGCTCACCGTGGCCACCCAAGCCAAGGGCAGCGTGCTCATCCACCAGAAGATGTTCGAGAGCCGGCTGTTCTTCACCGACAAGCTGATCGACATGGGCGCGCAGATCATCCTCTGCGATCCGCACCGCGTGGTGGTGAACGGCCACGATTTTCAGCAGCCGCTGCGCGCCATCCGCATGACCAGCCCGGACATCCGCGCCGGTGTTGCCCTGCTGATCGCCGCACTCAGCGCGGAAGGAACCAGCATCATCGAGAACATCGAGCAGATCCAACGCGGCTACCAGCGCATCGACGAGCGTTTGAACGCCCTTGGTGCACGCATCGAACGCATCGATTGACCTCGTTCGTTGCCGACCACGGAAGTTGGGTGGCTTTGAATGCCAAGCGTTCCCCCCTGCCCGTCGTCGGTAATTCCCCGGGATCCCCATCGCGGCACGTTGTTGGCAATGGCGGCCGCCACTTCACGTAACTACCTTTGCCCCATGAATCTTCGCACCATCATGTCCAAGATGCGCATCATCTCCGTGGCCACCGTGGCCCTGTTGGCCATCTATGGCTTCACTGCAAAACTCAACACCACGGCGGCCGCCGAGCAGTCCGACAAGGGTGGCGCCAAGGTGGGTACCGGCCTGGGTGACAAAGCGCCCGAGCTGGCTTTCATGAACCCGGACAGCACCAAAGTGCTGAAGCTCTCCGAGCTGAAAGGCAAGTACGTGCTGATCGATTTCTGGGCCAGTTGGTGCGGACCCTGTCGTAAGGAGAACCCCAATGTGGTGGCCGCCTACGACAAGTACAACCAGGCCAAGTTCAAGGAAGGGAAAGGCTTCGAGGTCTTCAGCGTGAGCTTGGACCGCAGCCGCCAAGCCTGGCAGCAGGCCATTGCACAGGATGGCCTGAAGTGGAAGTGGCATGTGAGCGACTTGAAACATTGGAACAGTGCCGCTGGCCAACTCTACGGCGTGAACTCCATCCCCATGAGCTTCCTGATCGACCCCAACGGCGTCATCATCGCCAAGAACCTGCGCGGCATGGGCTTGCACCAGGAATTGGACAAGTATGTGAAGAGCCTCTGAACAGGGCTGGCAAGTTACTCCGTAGCATTGCGCCACACCTGTCAAGAGCCACCCTACGACCGGGTGGCTCTTGACATTTATAACCCCAGCTCTGCCAACCTGTCCGAAAATCCCGCGTGGCACCTTAGTTGATCCCCGGCCGCGCCGAAACGTGATGCGGCACACACGACCATGGCCCTGAAGAACCCATTCCGCCGCAGCACCAAGCCCGATAGCAACATGAGCCAGCACGCCACAGACCATCCCGCTTCCGAACAACAGCATGACGCCCCTTCCACGGAGCAACAAGCCGATATCGATACCCCCACAGCGGAAGAACACAGCAGCGACAACGGCACCGTGGCCACCTTGCAGGGCGAATTGGACGCCCTGCGCACCGAACACCAAGCCCTGCATGACAAGCATGTGCGCCTGTTCGCCGAGTTCGACAACTTCCGCAAGCGCACCGCCAAGGAGAAGCTCGAACTGATGCAGTTCGCCGGTGAGAATACGCTGAACGCCGTGCTGCCCGTGCTGGACGACCTGGACCGGGCCGTGGCCAACAACGATCGCGTGAACGACATCGACGCTGTGAAGGAAGGCTTCAAGCTCATCCAGCAGAAGCTCGTGCACATCCTTACCAGCCAAGGCCTGAAAGCCATGCCCGATGCCAAAGGCGAAGCCTTCGACACCGACCGGCACGAGGCCATCACCAAAGCCCCAGCCCCCAGCGATGACTTGAAAGGGAAAGTGATCGACGTGGTGGAGAACGGCTACACCCTGCACGACAAAGTGATCCGCTACGCCAAGGTGGTGGTAGGCGAGTAGTAGTGATGCCGGCATCGCACTCCACGCCAACCACAGCAGCTATTGCCCAATGAGCAAGAGAGACCCGTACGAGACCCTCGGCGTAAGCAAGAACGCCACTGCCGACGAGATCAAGAAGGCTTACCGCAAACAGGCCATCAAGTACCACCCGGACAAGAACCCGGGCGACAAGGCTGCGGAGGAACACTTCAAGGAGGCGGCATCCGCCTATGAGATCCTGAGCGATCCCGACAAAAAGGCGAAGTACGACCGCTTCGGCCACAATGCCCCGGGCGGCTTCGGTGGTGGTGGCGGCTACCAAGGTGGCGGCATGAACATGGAGGACATCTTCTCCCAGTTCGGCGACATCTTCGGAGGGCATTTCGGGGGCGGTGCGTTCGGCGGCTTCGGCCAGCAACGCGGGGGCCGCACCGTGAAGGGCAGCAACCTGCGGGTGCGCCTGAAGATGACGCTGGAGGAGATCGCGCACGGCGCCGAGAAGAAGATCAAGGTGACCAAGCTGGTGCGTGCCAAAGGCAGCGAGTACGGCACCTGCGGAACCTGCGGGGGGAACGGTCAGGTGCGCCGCGTACAAAGCACCTTCCTGGGCCAGATGCAGACCGTTACCACCTGCCCGGCATGTGGAGGCATCGGCCAGACCGTGAGCAAGCGTGCACCGGGCAGCGATGAGCATGGCCTCGTACGTGAGGAGGTGGTGGTGCCCATCAAGATCCCGGCTGGCGTGGAGGAGGGCATGCAGCTCAACATCAGTGGCATGGGCAACGAAGCGCCTGCGGGCGGGGTTCCCGGCGACCTGCTGGTGGTGATCGAGGAGGAAGCACATCCCGAACTGCGTCGCGACGGCGTAAACCTGCATCACGAAGTGTTCATCAGCATGGTGGATGCCGCCTTGGGCACCAGCATCGAGGTCCCCATCGTGGCCGGCAAGGCCAAGGTGAAGATCGAGCCCGGCACACAGACCAACCACACCTTGCGCCTGCGTGGTAAAGGCTTGCCCGACGTGCATGGCCGAGGCACCGGTGACCTCTTTGTGCACGTGGCAGTTTGGACGCCGACCAACCTGAGCAAGGAGGAAAAGGCAGCGTTGGAGAAACTGCGCGACAGCCCCGGCATGCAGCCCAAGCCCACCGCCAAGGACAAAGGCTTCTTCGAGCGAGTGAAAGAGATGTTCGGGCACTAACGGGCTGTGGCGGATCTTTTGGAGATCAGCCCACAAGACCTGTTCTTCCGCAAAGGGGTCCGACCACTGTTGTGTGGTCCCTTCGGGTACGCTTATCCCGCGCAACAACGGCTGAAACAAAGCCCTGCGGTACCTTTAATGGGGCTTCGCTGCACACTTGATCCCAGTGCGAGCAAGCATACCCACCTTTCAACCCGGAGTGTTACCGGTGTAGCGCATATGGCAAGGGCCCTCCACAGCACTTCGGCATGCCATACATGACCCGTTCGCACCGGGCGTTCATGGAACCTAAGCGGCCATGCTTGTGCAGTTACTTGCCTTCGATCAGGAAGGGCGTGCTGCCATCCGTGATTATCACCTTCGCGTTCGGCGATCGGCTCAGCTGTTCAAAGGCCTCGATACTCCTGAACCGCAGGATGTTCTCGTTCAGCCCTTCGGTGAGCACCAGTTGTGCATCGCGCACGCCCTCTGCTTCGATCACCTTGCGCTGCGCTTCCAAACGTTCGCGTTGCAGCTCGAATTCCATTTGCTGCGCGCGTTGTTCCGCTTCCAGTTTATCCTCTATCGCTTTGGCCAGGCCTTGCGGCATGCGGATGCTCTTGAGCAGCACAGCCTCTATGGTGAACCCGCGCGGCTTGAGCAGATGGTTCATGTGATCGCTGATCTCCTTTTCGATGGCTGCACGCTGCACGCTGTGCATGTCCTTTGCGAAATGCCGGGAGCAGATGTCAGCCGCCGCACTGCGGAACACGCTCACAATGATGGCCTGTTCATAGGTGGTGCCGATGTTCTCGATGATGTGCGGCACCATGTCAGGCTGGATCCGGTACAGGATGCTGATCTCACTACGAACGTTCAACCCTTCCTTGCTCGGCAGGTCCATCTCTATTTCCCGGTTCACGGTTCGGACCGGCACTTTGATGACGCGTGTGGTGAAGGGATTGAGCACTACCAAGCCACTGGTGATGGTCCGTTCGCTGAGTTTCCCGAAACGCTGTTTCACCCCTACCGTGCCCTGCCTCACTGTGGTACAAGAAGCCATCACGGTGATCATGAGCGACATTACAACAAGCTGAGGAGAACGTATGATCCGCATGGGTTTCTGTTTTCATCGAAACCCACAAGACACATGCCGTGGTCGCTCTATGCTCCGTGCAATTCCAAGATGAGTGCATCCGGTGCATGCAACCGCACCGACCGGATTCCGTTCTCCATCCCTTCCGCATCCACGTACCGCTGGCTGGTACCGATGACCTCTCCGTTGGCCGCCTTCAGGTTGAAGTGGTAACTACCGGTCGCGGAAATGCAACGCTCAAAGAAGCGGTCTTCAGCACTGTGCCTACGCACGCTCTCGATGCCCTTCAAACAGCCTTCCTTCCGCGTGTAGCCTTCACTGCTGAGGATGACCTGGCCATTACTGGCCAATAGGTTGAAGCGGAACTCGCCTGCACGGTCCACTTTCACCTCGAATTTGCCCCTTCGCATGGATCAGTGTTTTCCGCAAGGTGAAGGACAAAGGACTTCGCTTCAATGACCTTGATCAGGACAGAACACTGGAAGCCATCTCAAAATAGTTTTTGGTAGCGAGCCTGCCTGTCCTGCAGGCAGGCCGGAGGAGTTTTCTGGGCAGCCCAGGCGCGAAACCTGCCTACCGGACAGGCAGGCCCGCGCAAAGCTGGACGCTCTGTATGGGTCGAGTAACGACGGATGCCCGGAAAAGGCCCCGGCGGAGCCCGAAGGATTATTTTGAGATGGCTTCTAACGTTCTTGAACAGGCCGAAAAACACCAAGGCACCTTGCTCAAGGTGCCTTGGGCGAACGACCGAGGAAGAGGCGGCGTTCTTGGGTCCCACGGTTGCTCGATCCGCGGAAAGGACCCAATGCTCTTTGGGAGCATGCACAAAGAAGCTTCGATCGATCCGGCTTCACAATAGAACGAACGTTAGGGGGCCTCGCTTGATCCCATTGACCCTGGCAATTCCGGTGGCCCGGTTCACACCTGAACAACTGCTCAGCTTCATACCGCGAGGAGGAAGGACAGTGCGACCAACCGTTCAGCCGCCATTGAAGAAATGGTGCAACGTTACTTGGATCGCAATGGAACGGTGTGCTGCAACTTCGCCCTGACGATGGTGAGCGAGGACACGGCTCCCGCTCCTCCGTGGCACCGTCTCCCATGTCCAGCTCCTGATCAGCATCTCGGAAACACCGTTCAGAGAAGCTGGGTCCGTGAACGAGCACAACTACCTTGGCAGCCATGCTGGACCATGTTCTACGCGGCAACCTGGTGGATATTCCCGCCAAACGCTGCTTCCCTGCGGAGGTGACGATCGAGAACGGCAGGATCACGGGCATACGGGAGCTTGATGGACCCGTGCAGGGCTTCCTGATGCCCGGCTTCATCGATGCGCATGTGCACGTCGAAAGCTCCATGCTCATTCCCAGTTCCTTCGCGCGCTTGGCCGTGGTGCATGGTACGGTCGGCACCATCAGCGACCCGCACGAGATCGCCAATGTGCTGGGCGTGCCGGGGGTGGACTACATGATCGACAATGGTGCGCAGGTGCCCTTCCATTTCTTCTTCGGTGCGCCCAGCTGCGTGCCTGCCACCGTGTTCGAGACCGCAGGCGCCCGGATCGACGCGGATGCGGTGGGCAAGCTCCTACAGCGACCGGAGATCCTCTACCTGAGCGAACTGATGGACTTTCCCGGGGTGATCAATGGCGATCCCGAGGTGATGCGGAAGTTGGCGCATGCACAGCGCTTGGGTAAGCCCGTGGATGGCCACGCGCCAGGCTTGCGCGGCGAGCTGGCGGAACGCTACATCCAGGCAGGACGCGGCCCCGGCCAGGTCGGTATCTCCACGGACCACGAGTGCTTCACCTTGGAGGAGGCCTTGGACAAGCTGCAATATGGCATGTACATCAGCATCCGCGAAGGCAGCGCGGCCAGGAACCTGGAGGCTTTGATGCCCCTGCTCATGAGCCATCCGGAGCAGGTGATGCTCTGCACCGACGACATGCATCCCGACCGCCTGCTGCAAGGGCATATCAACGTGCTGTGCGCTCGCTGCGTGGCCGAAGGTGTGGATGTTTACAACGTGCTTCAAGCGGCCTGCCTGAATCCCATCCGGCACTACCGCTTGCCGGTGGGCCAGCTGCGCGTGGGCGACCCTGCCGATCTGATCGTGGTGCACGACCTGGTGAATTTCCGCGTGGAGCGCACCTACATCCGTGGTCAACTGGTAGCGGACCAAGGCAGGAGCCTGATCCCACATGTGGCCGCCGAGCGCCCCAACCGTTTCAACTGCAAAAGCAAACAGCCAGCGGACTTCGAGGTGCTGGCAGTGGATGGCCAGGTGTTGGCCATGGAGGCCATCGATGGGCAATTGATCACCCACAAACGCCATCTGGTAGCCCCGGTGGTGGACGGCAAAGTGCTGGCCGACACCGAGCAGGACCTGTTGAAGATCGCCGTGGTGAACCGCTATGCGGACGCCAAACCCGCCGTGGGCTGGATCCGGAACATCGGCCTGGTACGCGGTGCCATTGCCAGTTGCGTTGCACACGACAGCCACAACATCGTGGCTGTTGGCACCAACGACAAAGACCTGTGCGCAGCGGTGAACGCCGTGATCGAGGCCCAAGGCGGCATCAGCCTGGCGGACGGTGAACGGCGCATGGTCCTGCCCCTGCCCGTGGCGGGTATCATGAGCGATGCGGACCCTTTTCAAGTGGCGTCGGAATATGCCCGCATGGACCAAGCCGCCAAAGCGTTGGGCAGCCCACTTTCAGCACCCTACATGACCCTCAGCTTCATGGCCCTGCTCGTGATCCCCCATCTGAAAATGAGCGATCTCGGGCTCTTCGATGGGGATGACTTCCGATTGATCGTGTGATACACATCTGCCAGGACCCTGCAAGGCCATGATCGCCAAGAAAAAGCTCCCCTCTGCCCCAAACCGGATATCCGGTGATGCGCGACAGCCTCTTCGTGCGCCGGGCTTCAGTACCGGGCGCTGGGTGCAGCTATCGGGGATGCTGTTCATGCTGGTCCTCCTGCAGGCATGTAGCGCCATACCCAAGAGCGTGCATGAAGGGGGACTGCAGAAACGCAAGCACATGAAGGGTTGGCACGTGGACCTGGCATTGCTTGGAAAAGTGTATCCCGCTCCGGTCGCTCGCCACAAAACAGGGCCGGCGCTTTCCATACAGCCAGCAAGCTCCCCTATGGCCAGCGCAACGGAGGAGATCATCGTGATCACGGAGGGCATTCCGGTGCAACCGACCGCCAACACACGAGGCCGAACGGACACCAAGTTGCCGGTCGCAGTTGCAGCAGCAGCTCCCCAGAACTTGGATATTCAGCAGCACGATCAGGAAGAGGAACCGGAGAACCTGCTTCCGAAGAAACGCACCAGTTTCCTGGGCATTCCGGCGTTGGTGCTGGTGCTGGCCGGCATCGGTGCCGCTTTCCTCACCAACGATGCGTTGCTGGTGCTGGGCCTGTTGGCCCTTGGTATTCTGCTGGCTTCCATCGCACTGCGTAGGATGCGCAAGCATGGGCGCAAAGGGAAAGGTCCAGCCATCGTGGCCATGGTGTTGGGCACCATGGCAGCCTTGATCACTGCCATGGTGATCATTCGCACCGGTCTCTGAAAAGCTGTCGCACTACGCGGACCGCAAGCGCTCGAGCAGGGCTTCAGCATGTGCATGCAGCGCATCAGGCCTCACGCCCGATGCACGCATCGCCGCCAGGGAAGCACTGCCGGCCGATTTGGACAGCTTGTTACCCGCTTCATCCAGCGCCAGTGGATGATGGACGAAGCTGATCTTCAGGAACGCCCCCAGGTCCAGCAAGCGAGCGATATACACCTGGCAGGCAGAGGATGGCAACAGGTCCGCTCCACGCACGATGAAGGTGGTGCCATGGTCCAGATCATCCGCTACGGTGGCCAATTGGTAGGCAGGCACTCCGTTGCGTTGGCGAAGCACCGGATCGGGCATGCAGCTACCCAGATCGACCGGTACGGGATCACCGAAAAGCGCCGACACTTCCACCACGGTCCCTTCAGGCACGTGCAAACGCCAGAGCATCTCCGGGTCCTCCCAAGGGAGTTCCAAAGTGCGGCAATCGCACCGTGGGAAGCCGCGTTCCGCGAGTTCACGCATCTTGCTGCGCGAGCAAGCGCAGGCGTAGAGCACGCCGCACGCACGCAGTTGATCGGCCAATTGCAGATAGCGTGGTATCCGTGCGCGCTGTGAGAAATGGGCCAGGTGATCGGCCGGATCCCGGGGGCCGTCCTGCCAGGTTATCCCCAGCCATTCCAACGAGCGGAAGATGTCGTCGAGGTACTCCGGGCGCATCCGTTCCACATCCAGATCGTCGATGCGCAACCTGTGCCGCGCATGGAACATCTCAGCGAGGCGATGCACAAGCAAGAAGTTGATGGCGTTGCCCGCGTGGAGGAAGCCGCTCGGCGTGGGCGCCGAGCGTGTTCTTCCACCGTGTGCCATACCGCTCATGGTGCCCGGGGCGGGACTTGAACCCGCACGGCCCTTACGGACCAAGGGATTTTAAGTCCCTCGTGTCTACCATTTCACCACCCGGGCGGGTACAGCAAAGGTGCTGCGACCGGCGGAAAAAAGAATGCCTCCCTTCCGGGAGGCATTCTGAGCGAGAAACGGGACTCGAACCCGCGACCCCGACCTTGGCAAGGTCGTGCTCTACCAACTGAGCTACTCTCGCTTGGGGCCGCAAATATAGAAAGCGCTCTGGAAAAACCATGCGCTCCTTTCACACCTTGTTCAACTTGTTTGCTCTGGCGCCCACCATCCGCTTGATCCCGTGGAGTTTAAGCAATGCCTCCACCGGTGTGAGCGTATCGATATCCAGGGCGGCGATCTCATCACGGATGCTCTCCAAGGCCGGATCATCCAGTTGGAAGAAGCTCAATTGCATATCGCGGGCAAGGCCTTGGGCACCTCCTGCCGATACCGATGAGGGGCCTTCCGGGCCGGATCCTTCGCCAAGATCGCCGGCATGGCTGCGTTCCAAGTGGGCCAGCACTTTACGCGCTCGGGCCAGCACCGGTGCTGGCATCCCTGCCATTTGGGCCACATGGATACCGAAGCTGCGGTCGCTGCCGCCGGGCACCAGTTTCCGCAGGAAGAGCACCTTGCCGTCCACCTCGCGCACGGCCACGTTGGCATTGCGGATCCGGGGGAAGCTCGCTGCCATCTCGTTCAACTCGTGGTAGTGTGTGGCGAACAAGGTCCTGGGCCGTGTGGGATGCTCATGCAGGTATTCGGCAATGGCCCAGGCGATGGAGATCCCGTCGTAGGTACTGGTGCCGCGGCCGATCTCGTCCAGCAACACCAGGCTCCGGTCGCTCAGGTTGTTCAGGATGCTGGCGGTCTCGTTCATCTCCACCATGAAGGTGCTCTCGCCCGTGCTCAGATTGTCCGAAGCGCCTACCCGGGTGAAGACCCGATCCACGATGCCCAATGCTGCGGACGTGGCCGGAACGAAACTGCCGACCTGCGCCATGAGCACGATGAGCGCCGTTTGGCGCAGCAGGGCTGATTTACCGCTCATGTTGGGACCGGTGATCATCATCAACTGGTGTGCCTCCGGATCCAGCAGGACATCGTTCGCCACATAAGGCTCGCCGGGAGGAAGTTGGAGTTCGATGACCGGGTGGCGGCCTGCAACGATATCGATCGCCCGACCATCATTGAGCGTTGGGCGGCAATAGCCCTGTACCACTGCATTGCCGGCGAAATTGCGGAGCACGTCCAGCCTTGCCAACAAATGCGCACAGGCTTGAACGGCCGGCACAGCGAGCACCACCTCTTCCACCAAGGTTTGGAACAGTTCGGCTTCCAGCGCGAGGATGCGTTCCTCGGCACCCAGAATGCGCTCTTCCAGGTCCTTAAGTTCCGATGTGATGTAGCGCTCAGCACCCACCAAGGTCTGTTTGCGCACCCATTCCGCGGGCACCTTGGCTTTGTGCGTGTTGCGAACCTCCAGGTAGTAGCCGAAAACGTTGTTGAAGCCCACTTTCAGGGAAGGGATGCCGGTTCGCTCGCTTTCCGTGCTCTGCAAGCGGAGCAGATGGTCCTTGGCATGGGTGCTCACATCCCGCAGCTCATCCAACTCGGCATGCACACCGCTGCGGATCACGCCGCCTTTTTGAAGTCCCGGTGGCGCGCCCGGCTCCAACGTGGCAGAGATCCGATCGGCAAGCTGCATGGGGGGCTGTAACTCGTTGGCGAGTTCCTGCAACACTGGCAAGGCAGCCATCAGTTGCATGCGAACCTCTTCGGCCGCGCGCAATGCCTGGTCCAATTGCAGCAATTCCCGAGGATTGATGCGCCCTGCAGCAGCGCGGCCTGCCAAGCGTTCCAGGTCGCCAACGCGTGTCAGCCGATCGACAAGCACATCACTTTCCGCGTGATTTTGCAGGGCGCCGACCACATCCAAGCGCTTTTCGATCGCGTTGCGGTCCACCAAAGGGAAAAGCAACCAGCGCTTCAGCATGCGTGAGCCCATCGGGGTGGTGCACTTGTCCATGGCCTGGAGCAAGGTGCGTGCACCGGGGTTCACGGGGTCCACCAGTTCCAGGTTGCGGATGGTGAAACGATCAAGGCCCACGTGATCGCCGGACCGGATCCAGCCGATGCGCCCCACGTGCGAAAGGCGGTCGTGGCGGGTTTCGCCCAAGTAATGCAGCACTGCACCAGCGGCACGCTGTGCCATGGTCAGGTCTTCCACTCCGAAACCTTTCAGGGAGGCAGTGGAGAACTGCCGTAATAGGCGTTCGCGGGCAAAGTCATCGGTAAAGGCCCATTCGTCAAGTCCGTGACCGAGATAACGCGCGCTGCAATCCTGCAGGAAGGCGTCCTTGGTACCACGCGGATGAAGCAGTTCCTTGGGCGAATGCCCGTCCAGCAATTTGGCGGCCTGTTCGGCGTCCCCTTCCGCCACCAGGAATTCGCCGGTGGTCACATCCAGGAAAGCCAGGCCATAGCGTTCACCCTCCTTGCAGATCGCGGCCAGCCAGTGGTTGCTGCGATGATCCACCACCTGCTCGCTGAAGGTCACGCCCGGTGTCACCACCTCCGTCACGCCACGCTTCACGATGGTCTTCGTTTGCTTGGGATCCTCCAACTGATCGCAAATGGCCACCCGATGGCCGGCACGCACCAACTTGGGCAGGTAGGTATCCAAGGCGTGATGCGGGAACCCGGCCAGCTCGGTCTCTTGGCTACCTCCGTTGTTACGCCGGGTCAGTGTAATGCCCAGCACCTTTGACGCCTGTATCGCATCACTTCCGAAGGTCTCGTAGAAATCACCTACTCGAAAGAGGAGAACGGCATCAGGGTATTGCCCCTTGATCCGGGCATATTGTTGCATCAACGGTGTGGCCTCTGCCTCCTTCTTCGCCATCTTTTCGGGTATGCCTGGTACGCTACTTTCGCAGCCCGGAAAGGTAACCCAAGCCCTCGGGTCCTGGATCCCCGCCAGCACCGCTATTCTTCACATTTTCCCAACAAGCAATGGCCATAGGCGATCGCAAACTGAGCATGGCCGAATTGGGCCGTATGCAGCCCGGCGAATTCCACTCAGCGGAAAAGCACCCTGTGCGGTTCATCTTGGACGATGTCCGCAGCAGGCACAATGTGGGATCGCTCTTCCGCACTGCCGATGCCTTCGGCCTGGAGGGCATCACACTGTGCGGGTTCACGCCTCTTCCACCCCATCGCGAGATCGAGAAGACGGCATTGGGGGCAACGCTATCCGTGCCGTGGGTGCATGTATCCGATACCGTTGAAGCCGTTCGCCAACTGCAGCAGCAAGGCTACCGGGTGTTCGCCGTGGAACAGACCCAACAGGCCAGGGACCTGGCCACTTTGACGATCGACGCCAAGGACCGTATCGCCTTGGTGCTCGGCAACGAACTGGAGGGCGTGTCGGATGCGGTCATTGAAGCTTGCGACGGGGCCTTGGTGATCCCCCAGTTCGGCAGCAAGCATTCCTTGAATGTTTCCGTGTGCGGCGGCGTGGTGGCTTGGTGGCTGGCCGGGCGCTTGCGAGCACGCTGAGCGCAACGAACGGTAGCCAGTGTACCGGGTCGTTGAACAATTTCCACAACGTTGCCTTGATCGTTACCAAGCCTTTTGGCAAGCCATCAGAGTAAACCATCTATATTTGGCTGCGACCGGTCCCGGACATATGCTTCCATCCTTTACTCGCCAAGCCCTCTTTACCGTGCTGTTCGGTGGTATGATCGCCACCTCCGCGAGTGCCCAGTACTTTCGGCAGTCATCCTATTGGAAGACCCACCGTCAGGAGGTCACCATCGGGTTCGGGATCTCCAACTTCCTGGGTGAACTGGGTGGGCGCAACCAGATCGGCTCCCCTTTCCTCTGGGACTTGGAATTGAGCCAGACGCGGCCTGCGGTCAGCTTGGGCTACAGGTACTATGTGCGACGCAAACAAGCGCTGCGCCTGAATTTCACCTACGGCATTCTGGCTGGTAACGACAACCTTACTGAAGAGCCTTTCAGGAACAACCGGAACCTGAGCTTCAAAACGGACCTGTTCGAGGGTGCCATTCTGTATGAGCTTCACCTCTATCGCGAGGAGCTCGGCCACGTGTATGACCTGCGCGGTGTAAAGGGCACCAAGTCCAGCCGAGCCGGTTTCTATTTGTTCGCGGGTGTTGGCGGCTGCTATTTCGACCCGCGTGCGCAGTTCAACAACGCTTGGGTTCGTCTGAAGCCACTGGGCACCGAAGGCCAGGGTCTCGAAGGCGGCCCGGAGGAGTACAGCAATTTCAGCCTCACCATCCCCATGGGACTCGGCGTACGAAAGGCGTTCAGCCGCCAATGGAGCGGCGGCCTTGAGCTGCAGTACACCAAGACCTTCACCGACTACATCGATGATGTGAGCGGGGTGTACTTCAACAACGAGGCTATCCGTTCCGCGAACGGTGAAATAGCCGCCTATCTGGCAGACCCCAGCTTGGGCACAGGACCGCTCTACGAAGGTGGCTTGAACCCCACTGCGGCAGGCCAACAGCGCGGAGACCCCGATGACCTGGACGCTTACTTGTTCCTGAAGTTCCACCTTCACTACAAGATGTACCAGTACCGGAGCAAGTCCAACAAGTACCGCTACCGCATCCGCAGACAGAAGATCGTGTTCTGATCCATTCAGCACCGCTTTCCGAAGGGGCTGTCTCGCAGGGGGCAGCCCCTTCCTTTTGGGCCGAACTCTTTGGAGTTCCGCTCTTCGCGGGCCTGTCAGTATAGGGCTAATAGTGGCATCCGTCGAGCTTGCGCGTGCGATAACTTGAAAGCACAACTTACCCGGTAAGAAGTGTTCCGTAGCCGAGCATGGACCATGGGCCTAACACAAGCTGACCCAGGGATCCGATGACCGCCTGAGAAGCGCCCGCATCGTCCCATGACACCACCGCCGTGCTTGTTAAGTGCAGCAGATCCTGGTAACGAATACAAGGCAATATGTTCCGCATCCGTGGAGCGATGCCGTCAGTGAACTAAATGCCAACTCCAGCGATCGGCACCCGGAAAAGGCGCGCAGTATTACTGAGCCAGAGGCCAAGACCTTGAAGGAGGGACCTGTGTGCCTGACGTCGGAGAAGGTGTGTAGGATGTGAGGGCACCTCCTTGATGCCGCAACGAAAAACACTGCCACCTACGATCAATTCGCTCCTGTTCTGGGGCATTTCACCGAGAATGCTCCTGAGTCGCCACGGAAGCCGCAGCCAAAACCAGCAAACCGGCGGAGCAACCATGCAGGCCCAACTAAAAAGCCCCTGCACCGAGGTGCAGGGGCTTTCTTGAGAAACGCTATTCGATCAGAGACCCAACTGGCCTTTGAAGTTGCGGAACTCCAGGTCCTTCAGTGCCTTCTCGCGGAGGCTTGCGTCTTTCTGCACGGCTTGGGCCAAGTGGTTGCGCACCATGTCGCCGTTGTTCTGACGGGCACCGATGATGGCCATGAGGTATTGGCCCTGAGCGGTCTCCATTTCGCTGCTCTTTTCGAGCAGGCCTTTCGCTGCAGCGGCGTCGCCACCCAGCATTTTGGCAAGGGCCGCGTTGAAGGTGTTGTTGCCAGCCATGTTGCTGTTGGCAGCACCGTAATCGCCGTTCTGAATGTTGATAATCCCCAAGTTGTACTTCACCTCGGGGCCAGCGGCCATGGCTTTGGCGTAAAGGTCAGCGGCCTTCTTGCGGTCACCTTTCAAGCGAGCGATGACGCCCAGGTTGTTGGTGCTGACCGGGTTCTCCTGGATGCTGTTGGCCTTTTGGAATTGAGCCTCGGCCTCGGCCATCTTGTTCTGCATCATCAAGATGTAGCCCACGTTGTTCGCACCGCGGTAGTCGCTGGCATGGATGCGCTCAGCTTCGCGGTAGATGCGCAACTGCTCGTTCATATCCGTGGTGAGGGTGGCGGAGAACAGGAGCTCCTCCACGTTCAGGCTGTCGGGCATGCTCTTGCTCATGGCGATGAGCTGCTCATCGGTCTTACCTACGCGATCGTAGTTCAAACGAAGCTCGCTACGACGCAGACCGGGCAGGATCTTGTCAGCGATCTCCTTGTAGGTGGCGGCCATGTTCTTGATCTCCTGCTCACGCTTGGTGAGATCGGGGTACATCTCCAACACACGGATCACGAGGTCTTTGTCAGGCACATCGGTGCTGGCCTGCATGGCCTTCTTGAAACCTTCCCAGTCTTCACCGCGGGGGCTCAGGGTGTAGAAGCTTTCGGCCTTGGCCGCTTCGATCTTGTTGCGGGTCAGTTCACCACGAGCGGCGGCAGCGGCGCTTTTGGCACGATCACCGGCCAGGTTCTCGTTCAGGCTGAGCTCACCTTCGGGGCTGGCCCAGGCATCCACCGTAAGACCCTTCATCACGATGTTCTCCTTTTTGGCTGAAGCCTTGATGAAAGCGGCCATGGCCTTCATATCGGCATCGGTCAGTTCGCCGGGGCGCACTGCGCTGGAGTTCACCAAGTAGTTGATGGTGGCGTTCTGGCTGTGGCTGGTGATGCGCTGGAATGCATCCTTGCCCAGCAGCACCTTGTCATCGCTCAGCATCAGGTAGGGCGTGGTGATGACCCCATCGGCCAGCTTGATCGGATCGAAGGGCATTTCCTTCTTGCCTTGGCGACCAAGGACCATCAGCATCAGCTCGCTGTTCTGCATGCTCGGGGTGTAGGCCACCTTGTCCGAGTAGTTGAACGACTTGCCGGTCTCGTAGGGGATCACCGTGTAGTTACCCACGGCACCTTCGCCTTGGAAATAGGCGGTCTTGTAAGGGGTGCTGCCGCCGCTGTACGTGAGCGTGGGGGTCAACTCCACCTGGGCCTTCTTGTAGAAGTACTTACCGGGGAAGTTCCCATTGATGTTTAGGGCGACCGAGTCACCTTGCACGATCAGTGGGTTGGGGTCGACAGTGTACTTGATGTTGTCGACGTACTTCTTCATTTTGCCCAGGCCTCCGCAGCCGCTGAGCACCAGCGATGCCACGAGCATCAGGGACAGTCCGTTCAAGTGGCGATTTTTCATGAATTCCATGCGTTTTTGCTTGATTCGCGGTGCAAGTATAGGCACTATAATGGCCCTTGACGTGTGGCCATCGAGGGCCAGTTCTCCACAGCCGCACGGTTGTTAACCCAGTTGGAGCACCTTGTATGGCTCCATTTGTGGTTCCGTTATCGCAGCCAACAAGCGCTGGTATGCCCCATCGTCGTGCAGGAGGTCCGCGCTTCCGAGATCGACCACCAGCACCTTGGAAGCGGTGGTCTTTTTCAGGTGGTCCAGGTAGTGTTCCTGCAAACGCATGAGGTATTCCACGCCGATCTGCTGTTCATAACTCCGGCCTCTGCTGCCAATGCGCGCACGCACCCTGTCCATGGTCAAGTGCAGGTACACGATCAGGTCGGGTTTCGGCAGATCCCCGTACATGATGCCATAGAGGTCGCGGAAGAGCGCATGTTCATCCGGCGGTAGCGTTACGCTGGCGAACACAAGCGATTTGCCGAGCGAATAATCCGATACGGTACGGGGTGAAAAAAGGTCCTGCTCGGTGACCCGTTTAAGCTGGTGGTAGCGCTGTGCGAGAAAGGAAAGCTCCACCGAGAAGGCATAGCGCTCGGGAGCCTCATAGAACCGCGGCAGGAAGGGGTTATCATCGAACTCCTCCAGCACCAATCGAGCGCCCCATTCCGCCGCAAGGCGTTTCGCCAAGGTGGTCTTTCCTGCTCCGATCAGCCCTTCCACCGCTATGTGATCATGCTGCCCCTTCATGCTACTTGCTCCGCGCGTTGTGCATCCAACATACCAAGTACGGTCCTCCCCATTTCCGGGTGCTTCATCAAGGGAGCCACATCCGCCGCCGGAGCCAGCGCAAAGGCCCGTTGTGGCATACGGGGGTGCGGGATGTGCAGTTCAGGCGTTCGCACCACCTCATCACCCATGAGCAATATGTCGATGTCCACCGTACGTGGGCCATATCCGGCTTCGGGGCCTCGCACCCTGCCCAATGCTATTTCGATGCTCAGCACTTCCTGCAGCAGCGCTTGGGGAGAAAGGGATGTTGCCACCAACAGGACCCGGTTCAGGAACAGCTCGGGGTCGTCAAAGCCCCATGCTTCGGACCAGTGATCACGACTGCGCGCCAGCACCTTGCCGCAGCGTTCGCCGATCATCCGTTCCGCAGCGGAAAGCGTGGCAGGCACATCTCCACGGTCACCCCCCAACAATAGCAGCACCTCCGTTCCGGCCATGGGCCAAAGCTATTCGCGGGCCTCCCATCCAAGTGCATCCCCGTTCATGTGATCCGTGCATGATGCTGGGTCAAGGCCCGTTACTTTCGGCCCCGCCTCACTGAAAACCCAGCGCTTCCCATGAGACAGTTCCTCAAGTTCATGTTCGCTTCCATGCTCGGTACCTTCCTGATCGGTATCGTGCTCTTGTTCCTGTTCATCGGGTCGCTCGCGGCCCTGGGCTCATCCTTCGCAAGCAAAGGCAAACGCACCACGGTGAAAGCCAACAGCGTACTGCACTTAAGCCTGGACGGGGAGATACAGGACCGCGGGGGCAATGAACCGTTCGACTTTGACCTCGGCCCTTTCCAAGCGCAGAGCCCCACCGGTCTGAACACGATCCTTGAGTGCTTGGAGAACGCCAAGACCGACGACCATGTGAAGCTGGTGTTCCTGGACCTTGGCAATACACGCACAGGCTTCGCCACGTTGCGGGAGATCCGCAAAAAGTTGCTCGAATTCAAGGAAGCGAGCGGCAAGCCCATTGTCGCCTTCAGCGATTCCTACACGCAGGCCACGTACTACCTGGCCACTGCGGCGGACGAGATCTACCTGCAACCCAAGGGCGACCTTGCCTATACCGGATTGCAAAGCGAGTACATGTTCCTGAAGGGGCTGTTCGAGAAGCTCGACATCGACATGCAGTTCATCCGCGGAAGCAACAACAAGTTCAAGAGCTTCGGCGAGGTGTATACCGAAGAGCGCATGAGCCCGGCCAACCGGGAACAGGTGCGACGCATATTGAATGGCCTGTGGGCGGAACACCTGGCCGCCGTTAGCGCCAAAACAGGGCATGATGCGGACCGCTTGAACGCCATTGCCGATGGCTTGCTGGTGCGCAACGCCGACAATGCCTTCGAACTGGGCATGGTGGATGGCTTGCTGCAGCGGGACGAGGTGCTGGACATCCTGCGCGAGCACCTGGCCTTGGAGACCGGCAAGAAGATCCAATATGCAAGCCTGCGTCAATACTCCCGCTCCTTCGACCGGAACAAGGGCCAGCGCGGCAAGGAAAAGGTGGCGATCATCTATGCGGAAGGCAGCATCATGACCGGCAAGAGCAGCGATGGGAACATCGGTGGCACCTCCTTGTCGGAGACCATCCGCGAAGCACGCGAGGACAGCAGCATCAAGGCGATCGTGTTGCGCGTCAACTCACCCGGCGGAAGCGGTCTTGCCAGCGACATCATTTGGCGCGAAGTGAAATTGGCGCGCGAGGTGAAGCCCGTGGTGGTAAGCATGGGCAACGTGGCCGCATCCGGCGGTTACTACATCGCGGCGCCGGCCACCCGCATCTTCGCGGAACCCACCACCATAACCGGCTCCATCGGCGTGTTCGGCATCATCCCCAACATGCAGGGCTTCTTCAATAAAAAACTGGGCATCACCTTCGATGGCGAAAAGACCCACCGCTATGCCGACCTGATGTCCGTGAACCGTCCGCTCAGGGACGACGAACGTCGCATCATCCAGCAGTGGATCGACGAGTTCTACCAAGGGTTCACCGAGCGTGTTGCCGAGGGCCGCAACATGAGCCTTGCCCAGGTGGATTCCGTTGGGCAGGGCCGCGTATGGACCGGAACGGACGCCTTGGCCATAGGCTTGGTGGATGAGCTTGGCGGCTTGGAAGATGCGGTGAAAGCCGCAGCGGAAATGGCCGACCTGGATGACTACCGCCGAGTGGAATTGCCACGCCAAACGGACTTTCTGGAGCAGATCATGAAAGACCTGAACAGCGAGATGCGGACCTGGGCCGCTGCCCAGTTCCTGGGCGAAGACGCCAAGCTGCTCCTCCAGTTCAAACGGGCACAAGAAGCTACGCGTGAGACCGGGATCATGGCACGCATGCCCTTCGACCTGATCATTGAATAGTTCGGCTTGCCCAAAGCTGGTTCGTGCGTCAGGGCATCCAGCGCTACGTTCCGGTGGCCGCTTTCCGCAAAGCCGCCATGGGATCACGCAGGGTATGAAACCACGAAAGGCCCCGGATGAACCGGAGCCTTTCGATCGCCCTAACGATCAGTTACACTGACCAAAACCCGAGTGCTGTAACGGCCGCTTCTCGGAGAGGTTACGTTCTTGGCGAAAATTGTCCGGAAAGGCCGGGCAGCCCCGCTCTGCACGGCGGCGCTCAGGCCAGCTCCACGTGGTAGCCGCTGTGGTTGCGCACGTTCAGCACCCGCCCATCCGACCAAATGAGGTATTGGCCCTTGATGCCTACAAGGCGCCCTTCCACCAGCGGGGTTTTGGCCAGTTGCACACTGGCCACTTTGGGCGGCCACTCCACCACCGGGTACTGCAGGAGCATTGGCATCGCGTTCGGCAGCAGGTACTGCCGCAGCTCTTCGGAAAGTAAACTCCCCAGCCGCTCCCGCGCCTCCAACAGCAGATCGGTACGGGGCTCCACCGGGCGCAGCATGGCGCGCCAATCCGTGCGATCCGCGAAATGCTGTTTCAACGCCACTTCAAGAAGGCCCGCAAGTTGCCGATATGGAACGCGGGCCACTTCCAAGGCAGCCACTGCACCCTGATCGATCCAACGCACGGGCACTTGGGTCGCACGCGTAACACCCACCTTCAAGCCGCCCGTATAGGAGAGATATACCACATGTTCCGTGGCGTGGTGCTCTTGCTCCCAAGCAACATTTCGCCCGCCACCCAAGTGCGCTTCACAGAGCTCCGGACGAAGGATGCATTCGGCAGCCTCCGGAGCTGAGCGCAAACAGGGAAAACAAAAACCCTGACCGTAGAACTTGGGTACCTGCTTGCCACAAGCAATGCACGAGAGCACACCCGTATGACGCAGTCCGAAATGCCTGCCGATCAAAGCCGACAATTCAACCGGCTCACCGCCCAGCACGGTTTGGTAGCGCACCTCACCATCCACGGTGGCCGTCATCTTCCTAAGTGGTGCACCGTTATTCATGGCTGCGCTGCTTACCTTTTGGCCGCAAGTTAGCCGTACCGCTCCGCGCCCATGCCCATCAACGCCCTCTTCTCCTTCCTGATCAAGAAGCGCCTGCAGCAGATCGAGCTGTTCAAGGAGAACCCGCGGATGGCCCAGTTGGAGGTCTTCCACATGTTGATCCAGGCCGCCAAGTACACGGAATGGGGGCGCAAGTACGACTATGCCTCCATAACCAGCATGGATGAGTACCGCCAGCGGGTGCCCTTGCAAGGATATGAGGACGTGAAGCCATGGGTGGACCGCTTGCGGAAGGGAGAGCAGAACCTGATCTGGCCCACCGATGTGCGTTGGTTCGCAAAAAGCAGCGGCACCACAGGTGGTCGCAGCAAGTTCATCCCCGTTAGTCGTGAAGCCCTGGAGGACTGCCATTACAAAGGTGGCAAGGACCTCATTGCACTGCATTACCAGCAGTTCCCGGATAGCAAGTTGTACCAAGGGATGAGTTTGGTGGTGGGCGGCAGCAGCACCATCGAGAATTTGCGACCCGACGCCTATTCCGGAGACCTTTCGGCCATCATCATCCGCAACCTGCCCGTGTGGGTTGAGCTTCGGCGCACCCCTTCCATAGAAACCGCCTTGCTGGACAATTGGGAGGTGAAGATCGAGACCATGGCCCGCGAAGCCATGCGGGAGGATGTGCGCTGCATTGCCGGAGTACCCAGTTGGACCCTGGTGCTACTGAAGCGCATCCTGGAGCTATCGGGCAAACGGAACATACTGGAGGTATGGCCCAACCTGGAGCTGTTCATGCATGGCGGGGTCAGCTTCCGCCCGTACCGCGCACAGTTCGAGGAACTCATCCCCTCTCCCACCATGAACTACCTGGAGAGCTACAATGCCTCGGAAGGCCATTTCGGAGTGCAGGACAGGCATGGCGCGGACGATATGCTGCTGATGCTCGACTACGGGATCCTCTACGAGTTCATTCCCTTGGCCGATGTGGGCAAGCCCGATGCACGGAGCCTGCTGTTGCATGAGGTGAGCACGGACCAGCACTATGCCTTGGTGATCAGCACCAACGGCGGCCTGTGGCGCTACATGCCCGGCGATACCGTGCGGTTCACGAGCGTGAAGCCACATCGTATACAGGTGAGCGGACGAACGCGGAGTTTCATCAATGCCTTTGGCGAGGAACTCATCGTGGACAACGCCGATCGCGGGATAGAGGCCGCTGCACGGGCTACAGGAGCCGTGGTACGCGAATACACCGCCGCGCCACGTTACATGATCGGCAATGCGGCCGGTGGGCATGAATGGGCGGTGGAGTTCGAGCGCCTGCCGAACGATCCGGAACGATTCGTGGACGTGCTGGACACCACCATGCGCGAACTCAACTCGGACTACGATGCCAAACGCCGCGGGGACATGGTGCTCCAACGCCCACTGATGCATGTGATGGAACCTGGCACTTTCCATGCGTGGATGAAGGAGCGTGGCAAACTGGGCGGACAGAACAAAGTGCCGCGCCTGTGCAACGAGCGCAACTACCTTGAAGAACTCCTGAAACCCGTTGCCACGTGACCCTGAAGTTGCTCATCATGCTGCTGCCGGCATGCATGGCAAGCGCACCGCTCGCCATGCAGAGCAACAGCCCGCGCATAGCCATAGAAGGCAATTACCAGACCTTCACCACGGATGAACTGGGGAACATCTATGCCGTGCAGGGCGATGAAGTGATCGTCTTCGACGTGCGTGGACGATCCTGGTTGCGCAACAGCCTGAAGACCTTCGGCAGGATATCCACGCTGGATGCCTACTACTCGCTCAAACCCATGGTCTTCTCGCGCGATATGGGCCAGCTGGCGGTACTGGACAACACGCTGAGCATACAAGGCAGCCTGATCGACCTAACGCGCAGTGGCATGCCACAGGCCGTGCTCGCCTGCATGAGCGTGCAGAACTGTTTCTGGTTCTTCGATGAGCGCGACCTGGCCTTGATACGCACCGATGCACAGTTGCGCTCCCTGGCCAACACCGGTAGGCTCGACCAGCAACTGGGCTTCACACCGAAACCGGCAAACATGCAGGAGTACGACAAGTGGCTGTATGTGAACGACCCGAGGGAAGGGATACTGGTGTTCGATCTCTTCGGCACCTACGCTCGGACACTCCCCTTGAAAGGGGTGAAGCATTTCCAAGTACGCGACAAACTGCTGTACTTTTTGAACGACGACGGATTCCAGGTCTATGACATAATGACCTTCCGCATTCAGCCCTTCCCAACGATCACCCCGGAAATGGAGAATGCCTTGGACATGCGTGTTGAAAAGGGACGCTTGTACATACACCACAAGGACCGCATCGTGATCCACATGCTGCCGCGCACGCCGCAGTAGGCACGATTTATCCACAGCCTACACCCGTGGAGGCCGTGGCCGGTATCTTCGTCCTTCCCTTTTCCAAGACACCCATCATGCATATCGCGATCGCCGGCAACATCGGATCCGGAAAGACCACCCTCACCCAGCTCCTCGCCAAACATTACAAGTGGGAACAGCTGCAGGAAGCGGTGGACAACAACCCCTACCTGTTCGACTTCTACAAGGACATGCAGCGTTGGAGCTTCAACCTGCAGATCTTCTTCCTCAACAGCCGCTTCGAACAGCTGCAAGAGATCCGCAACAGTGGCCGCAACG
Source organism: Flavobacteriales bacterium (assembly GCA_019638115.1). GTDB lineage: Bacteria > Bacteroidota > Bacteroidia > Flavobacteriales_F > PHOS-HE28 > PHOS-HE28. Next base: position 349,288 of record JAHBUK010000001.1, read on the forward strand.
TGGTGCAGGACCGTACCATCTACGAGGATGCATTCATCTTCGCCCCCAACCTGCACGCCATGGGCCTGATGACCACGCGGGATTTCGAGAACTACTTCCGCTTGTTCCAGAACATGGACCACTCCATCACGCCACCGGACCTGCTGATCTACCTGCAGGCGCCCGTGGACAAGCTGGTGAAGCAGATCAGTGAGCGGGGCCGCGAATACGAGAACTCCATCAGCATCGATTACCTGAAGCGCCTCAACGAACGCTACGAGGCCTGGATCCAGACCTACGACAAGGGCAAGCTGCTGATCATCGATGTGGAGGACAATGCCTTCCACAACGACCCGGAGGACCTCGGGAAGATCATTCAGCGCATTGATGCTGAGATACACGGCCTATTCCCCACCGAGACGCGCACCGTGAAGGCGGAAGCACCTGTGAAGACAGCGACCAAGGCAGCAAAGGCCCCGGCCAAGAAGGCCCTTGCCAAAGCACGTTAGCCGAACGCATTGTAACGGAACAAGAAAGGGCGGGGTGATCACCCCGCCCTTTCTCGTTTGACTTATCGCCGCGTTTCAGAAAAGGTCCGTTGCGTCGAATGCAGTGACCTGCGCTGTTGCTTCAGTGGCGGCTTCTGTCGCAGTAGGCTCCAGCACTTCGCCATGCGCTGCGGAATGCCCACTTTCATTGATGTGCGGTGCGATCACCAACGCCACGATCGAGGTCAGCTTGATGAGGATGTTCATCGAAGGTCCGCTGGTGTCCTTGAAGGGGTCGCCCACGGTGTCACCGGTAACAGCGGCCTTGTGCGGCTCGCTGCCCTTCTTGAACTCCTTGCCATCGATGATCACGCCTTTCTCGAAGCTCTTCTTGGCGTTGTCCCATGCGCCACCGGCGTTGTTCTGGAACATGCCCATGAGCACACCGCTCACGGTGATGCCAGCGAGCAGGCCGCCGAGCGCTTCGGGTCCGGCGAGGAAGCCCACCAACAGGGGAGCGATCAGCGCCAGTGCACCGGGGGCCACCATTTCGCGGATGGAGGCCTGCGTGCTGATGGCCACGCACTTCTCATACTCCGGCTTGCCGGTGCCTTCCATGATCCCAGGGATCTCGCGGAATTGGCGGCGCACCTCGTACACCATATCCATGGCCGCTTTGCCCACGGCGCTGATGGCCAGGCTGCTAAAGAAGAAAGGGATCATGCCACCCACGAACAACATGGCCAGCACATCGGCCTTGTAGATGTCGATGCCGGTGATGCCCGACATGCCCACGTAGGCTGCGAAGAGCGCCAGTGCGGTGAGTGCTGCGGATGCGATGGCGAAGCCTTTACCCGTTGCGGCGGTGGTGTTGCCCACAGCGTCCAGGTTGTCGGTGCGCTCGCGTACTTCTTTGGGAAGACCGCTCATTTCAGCGATACCACCGGCGTTGTCGGCAATGGGGCCGAAAGCGTCGATGGCGAGCTGCATGCCGGTGGTGGCCATCATGCCAGCTGCGGCGATGGCCACACCGTACATACCGGCCAGCATGAAGGAACCCCAGATGCCAGCAGCCAGGATCAGGATGGGGAGCACGGTGCTCTCCATGCCCATGGCCAGACCGCCGATCACGTTGGTGCCGTGGCCCGTGCCGCTCTTCTGCACAATGCTGTCCACCGGGCGACGACCCATGCTGGTGTAGTACTCGGTCACCATGCTCATCAAGGTGCCCACCACGAGGCCCAGGATGATGGCGTAGAACACGCGCATGCTGGTCATCTCCACTTCGATTCCGTTGCGGACGAACTGCATGGTGTCGGGCATCATCCAGTCCACCACGAAGTAGCTGCTTACGGCCACCAGTACCATGGAACCCCAGTTGCCGAGGTTCAGCGCGTTCATCACACTGTCGCTATCCTTCTTGATGCGTACGAACAGGGTGCCCACAACACTGAAGAGCACGCCGAGACCGCCGATCACCAAGGGGAGCAGGATCGGGGCCATGCCACCGAAGTTGTCAGCGCTTACCACTTCGCGACCCAGTACCATGGTCGCGAGCATGGTGGCCACGTAGCTGCCGAAGAGGTCGGCGCCCATACCGGCCACGTCGCCCACGTTGTCGCCCACGTTGTCTGCGATGGTGGCAGGGTTGCGTGCATCATCCTCGGGGATGCCGGCTTCCACCTTACCCACCAGGTCGGCGCCCACGTCCGCAGCCTTGGTGTAGATGCCACCGCCCACACGGGCGAAGAGCGCGATCGATTCAGCACCCAGCGAGAAGCCCGCGAGCACTTCCAGGCAGGTCATCATCTGCTGGCCGTTCGCGCCACCATCGGTGACGTACATGCCGAGGAACACGATGAAGAGGGTGCTGAGACCAACAACAGCGAGGCCAGCAACACCCAGGCCCATCACGGCACCTCCGTTGAAGCTCACCTTGAGGGCTTGTGCCAGGCTGGTGCGTGCGGCCTGCGTGGTGCGCACGTTGGCCTTGGTGGCGATGCTCATGCCGATCCATCCGGCGAAGGCGCTGAAGAAGGCACCGATCAGGAAGGCGATGGCGATCACCCAATCGCTGTTCTCGTGCAGGGTACCGCTCCAAGCGAGCAACGCGGCAGCGATCACGGCGAACACGCCGAGCACTTTCCACTCGGCCTTCAGGAAGGCGCTGGCACCGCGGGCGATGTAGCCGGCCAGTTCCTGCATGTTGGCATCGCCAGCATCCTGTTTGTTCACCCACATGGCCTTGGCGATCATTACCACCAGGCCCACCACACCCATAAGGGGGATGTAGTACATCAGTTCACTTCCCATTTTCAATTCGGTTGATCGTTCGTTAACGTCCTGTTCTTCAGCAGAAAAAGCAACACCCATTGCGTTGCAAGGGCCGCAAAAATAGCCGAATGGGTGAAAGTGCGTGTATGGAGGAAGAAAGACGGTCCCCGATGGCACATGGACATCATGGCCTGTGCACACCCAGCACGTGGGTGAACCCAAGGTCACCAGTACCGATACGCAGGTCCAGGCTATCTCGACCCACAAGGCCTTGCATCTCCGTGCCTCGCACTTGGATACGGAAGCGTTCCTCCTTGCTACCGGGCCTGTAGAGGTGCACATAGTTGCTTCCCGTTTTGATGTTGGAGCCCATGCTTTGCACCGCATAACGTGCCACCGTGGCGTTCGCTTCCGCACTGCGCCGATCCACCCAAGCAGATCCGAGCACCGTGAGGAACACGATGCCCAGGAACAAGCCCAACACAGCACCACCCCGAGATTCGCTGTTCCGTTGGTAGTAGCCGGGTACGGTTCGCTTGATCCACCAGGTGACGAAAGCCGCAAGGGTGCCCCCCAAGCCTCCAACGAGCAAGAAGAAGCGGCCCTTTTCCACGATGTTCTCCGCAGGACCACTGAGCAGCGTGGTCGCCAACATGGCCAGCGCCAGGACCACGTAGGAAAGCACATGCACCATTCGCTCGGTGCTGTCCTGGAACCGAAGCGGGGTCTCATCCTCCGGGCCATGCCGGTACCGGTGCTGCGCAGTGGCCAAAATGGACATGGCCGTGAGGTTGGCCAGTATGAGCCAGGCACCCACCAGCAGGAAGGGTATGGACCACCACTTGGAAGGCAGAGGCAACAGGTCTATCAGGGCAAGCACGAACACACCGGCCAGCACCTTCAACCCGAACTTCCAATAGAGTTTACGGAAGCCCCCTTCCATACCTCCGGGAGCTTGTCCGTTCTTGCCTTCCTCGCTCATGAGACAATGGGTGTATCGCTACGGAGCACCATTGCGCTTCGCCGGGAACAAATACCCAAGTGCGTGTGAAGTTCCACAAAAGAATGGCGCCCTGATCCGTGCTCTGGAGGAGCAAGTCCTTTGACCAGTATAGCGCAGCTCGTTGTGTCATATTTGCTGCGAGGTATCCAACTGATCCATAGGTTGGAAACTTCGCCTTGTGCTATCTCCTCTGCCCGAGTGCGGACCACTTCCCGGTCGATCATCCCTTTCATCGGGGAGGCACATCGACCAACTGGATAAGTCCCATAAATATGTCCTGCTTCCATAGTCTACTTTTACAGTGTCTTGCCAGTTCGAATGCATCGATGAAGCAGTTCCTATTCGCATTCAGCACGCTGCTGCTGTCCTGTTCGTTATCAGCGCAGGTTGCCGACATCCATTTCGGATTTGCCAATGGTGGATTCCAGTTGGGCAAGGGAGTTTACGGACGGTCCGCCACGCGAGTGGATGTATCAGATGTTGACGTAGCGCATGTTGGATTGCGCTATGCCGATGCCCTGTCCGAGCGCTCCAGCATGCGCTTCACGCTTGGTGCGCAGCGCTTGCGCTACCATCGCGAGGCCACTTCCGACCGTGATCGCTCGTTGCTGGACGTTTCTGTCCACTATGCCTACCTGGGGTTTGAGCCGACTTTCCGGCCGATCGGAACGGTGCAAGGGCTCGTGCTGTCCTTCCCTGTCAACTTCTCTTTTCGCACTGGAGCGCGAGGAACAGGTTCGTATGAGTCCTTCTACCTGCCGGATACGAGCTACGTCCTCAACAACGAACCCGTTTCCTTCGGCGGCTTCAACATCGAGTTCCAAGGTGCGATCGCTTACGAGGTGCCTGTTTCCGAACAAATGGGGTTCAGTGTAGGCGGTTATGCCGCATATGGTCTGTTCGACCAAGCTGGCGGTTCCATTCCGTACAAGGTATACCACATGGGATTCAGGGTGGCCGTGTACCACAAGCGTGCATTGGCTCGCTTCTTTCCGGAGAAGTGAGCTGTCGATGTCGACGCTGATAGCCGACCCTACTTCACTAAGTACATCACCTCTTTCATGATAACTTTGTTGGACCATGAAACTCGTGATCGACGTCAAGGACAATAAGGCTGAACTCTTGCTTGAGTTCCTCAAGACCCTTTCCTATGTAAAGGTGAAGGCTGTGCCCGCTGAGGAAAGCGATGAGAAGGCAGCGATCATCGCCAGCGTGAAGCAGGCCGTGGAGGAAATGAAGCTGGTGAAGGCGGGGAAGCTGAAGGGGCGTGACGCTATTGAGGTGCTGAACGAACTTTAGCTCACGGGTCTGCCGGTTGGAACCTACGGATTGAGGGGTGGTTCCTGATGTTGGATGTTGCGGTGGCGTGTCGGTCACGCAGGGCGCTTATCAACATCCGACTTGCAGTAGGTGTGCAGTTGGGTACAACCCATAACCCGCAGGGTCCAACTTCCACCCCCCAACTACTTCACCAAGTACATCACCTCCTTCACCGCCTTTACCGTGCGCGCCACACTGGGCAACGAAGCATCGATCAGGTTCGGGGTGAAAGGCAGCGGGGTATCCGCTTGGCATACGCGCAGCGCGGGTGCATCGAGGTGCTCGAAGGCATCCGGCTAAGCCGATCGGACGAGGGTGTCAATCCTGCACACAGCGGATGCAGTACCCGCTCCTTTTGTAATAACCGTAGTGGCCGATACCCGCATTGACGGAGCTCAGCCTGCGGTAGCGCGCATAATTAGGCGTGTCGTGTTCCGACGAACTCCACCAGTAGCCGTAGTCGCCAAGATTATAGAACGTCCCTTCCGAGAAACCGTCACGGGCGCCAGCAGGAAGACCCGAAAAGCCGCTTTCGTTCGTGGCTCCAGCGTTGGGAGCGTTCCACGCGGAGGTGGTCTTCATCATGCCACCCACGTTCTGGATCTCGCCACGCACGCCAGGGCTGTTCAATTCATTCGCAGGCACACCCAAGGCGCTCTCCAACTGTTGCCACTCGGCATCCGTGGGCACATGCCATCCGAGGGGACACACTCCGCGTGGATCCACGGCAGTGAACCAGTTATAGAGCTTGCCATGGATGGTCCCGTTGCTGGCGTTGTTCTCGTAATTGCACCATGCCCCGGTGTTCAAGTTCCTCCACTCCGTGTTGCCCGTCACGTTGGGTATCGAACTGCCGTCGCTGTATCTCGTAGTGCGCAGGTTGCCACCCATCCAGCACTGATCGCCGATGCGCACAACCGGGTACATGTTGCCATCGAAATCCGTTACGGTAGGTGCCTCCGGGCAGGTGGCTCCCCAAAAGGCGAACGTGCGGGTGGTTGAAGTTGTGGGCGTGTGCTGGATCACCCCGCTGAACATGGCCGTATCGTTGGATGCATAGCCGATATAGCGCAACACATCGCCCGGCTGCCAGGTGAACAATGCTCGGCCTGCTTTGGGCGCCTCGGCCGCACCAAGGTGGATCAGCGACCCGCTTGCGCTGCCAGTTCCTTCCATGGCCACCATGCGCAAGTTTCTATGCTGGCCGTTCTGTTCCACGCTTACGATGTGCAGGCCCGGCATACCGCTGCTGTAGCGGAAACGATGCTGCCCAGGAGCTGCTTCCACCCGAAGCTGAGAGGTCGTGCGTCCAGTAGCGTCATACACCGTCAGGCGCATTTCGCCGCCGGTGGAAACCACCAAAAGCTCCGTGTTACTGCCGAAGGGGTTCGGCATGCTACGGATATGCGAAGCGTTATCGCCGTGGTCCAGAAAGCCAGTTGAGAAGTCCAGCACAAGCTGGTTGTCCGGAAAGTAGATGGTGGTATCACCGCTTCCCGTCAGGTTCTCCACCTGAATGCTGTCCAAGGGTATCGGATCTCCTTGCAAGGTGCCCTCGAAAGTGATGACGATGCCTTGTGCCCACATCGTGGCGGGCAACAGGCTGGCCAATGCCAGGGGCAAGTATCGAAGACGGGGCATGGTCTACCGAAGTGGTTCAGGCCGCGAGGCACTATGGAGTAACAATACCTACTTCACCAGATACATCACCTCCTTCACCGCCTTCACCGTGCGCGCAACGCTGGGTAGTGAAGCATCGATCAGGTTCGGAGTGAAGGGCAGCGGCGTATCCGCTTGGCATACGCGCAGCACGGGCGCATCGAGGTGGTCGAAGGCATCCTTCTGTGCACGGAAGGCGATCTCGCTGGCAATGCTTCCCAGCGGCCAGTTCTCGTCCACCACCACCAGGCGGTTGGTCTTGCGCACGCTTTCCAGGATGGTCGCGTGGTCCATGGGGCGGATGGTGCGCAGGTCGATCACCTCGGCATCGATGCCCTCCTTGGCCAGCTCTTCGGCCGCGCCCAGGGCCACTTTCATCATCTTCCCGAAGGACACGATGGTGACGTCCTTGCCAGCACGCTTGATGTCGGCCTTGCCGATGGGCAGCAGGTACTCGCCATCGGGGATCTCGCCCTTGTCGCCGTACATCTTCTCGCTCTCCATGAAAAGCACCGGGTCATTGTCGCGGATGGCGGCTTTCAGCAGGCCCTTGGCATCGTAAGGCGTGCTTACGGTGATCACCTTCAGGCCGGGGATGTTGGCGTACATGGCCTCGAAGCTTTGGCTGTGCGTGGCTGCGAGCTGGCCTGCGCTGCCGTTGCCACCGCGGAACACGATGGGCACATGATACTGGCCACCGCTCATCTGCAGCATCTTGGCCGCGTGGTTGATGATCTGGTCGGCCGCGAGGATGGCGAAGTTCCAGGTCATGTATTCCACGATCGGGCGCAGACCGTTCATGGCGGCACCCACAGCGATGCCCGTGAAGCCAAGCTCGGCGATCGGCGTGTCGATAACTCGCTTCGGCCCGAATTCGGCCAGCATGCCCTTGCTCACCTTGTAGGCTCCGTCGTATTCGGCCACCTCCTCACCCATGAGGAACACGTTGGGGTCACGGCGCATTTCTTCGCTCATGGCCTCGTTGAGGGCCTCACGGAACTGTACGGTACGCATGCTAAGCTGGCTTTTATTCAGAGGGGCCAAAGGTATGTTCCTCGTCCATCACGGACATCCGCATTTCCTCCTGAGCATCTAACTTCGCGGCCCCCGATGGAAACCGGACCCGAACAACGGAAGCAGACCATCGTTCTCTATCGACCATGAAGATCCTCGTCCTTCTCAGCCAAGTGCCCGACACCACGGCACGCATCGCTTTCACCAACGAGAACACGCAGTACGACGCCAACGGTGTCACCTTCATCGTGAACCCCTACGATGAGTGGTACGCCTTGGTGCGCGCATTGGAACTGAAGGAAGCCGCCGGCGCTGGCAGCGTGGTCACCATCACCGTGGGTGGTGCCGATACGGATGCCACCATCCGCAAAGGTCTGGCCATTGGTGCAGATGAGGCCGTGCGCGTGGATGCCCAGCCCACCGACGCCATGCAGGTGGCCCAGCAAATCGCTGCCTACGCGGCCGACAAAGGCTTCGACCTGATCCTGGCCGGCAAGGAGACCATCGACCACAACGGTGGTCAAGTGGGCGCCATGGTGGCCGAACTGCTGGACATGCCATACGTGCCCCTCGCCAGCAAGCTGGATGTTGCTGGCACCACCGCCACCGTGGAGCGCGATGTGCCCGGCGGCGTGGAAGTGTTGGAAGTAGCCCTTCCCCTGGTGATCGGATCGAGCAAAGGCATGGCCGAGCAGCGCATCCCCAATATGCGTGGCATCATGGCCGCCCGCACCAAACCCCTGAACGTGGTGCCCGCCGCCGCCGTGGACGAGGTAGCCAAGACCGTGAAATTTGAGCTACCACCCGCCAAAGGCGCCGTGAAGATGATCCCTGCCGAGGAGGCCGGGAAGCTCATCGAGCTGCTCCACACCGAAGCCAAAGTCATTTAGGTTGAGAGTTGGATGTTGAACGATGTTGAGGGTTGACCTCCTCCATCGATCGACCGGCCAACGTGCAACACTCAACCATTTCAACTCCCAATCTGCCATTGACTATGAGCACCATCGTATTCATCGACACCCGCGGAGAGAAGCTCCCAAAAGCCGCACAGGAGGCCGTTACTTACGCCAGCCAATTGGGCGGCAACGTTACTGCCGTGACCTTCGGCGATGCCCAGGGCCTTGAAAGCCTGGGTGCCCAAGGCGCCGCCAAAGTGATCGTGGCCCGCGGCGTAAAGACCGTCGATGGCCAGCAGCTCACCAAGTTGGTGTGCGACATCGCCCAAAAGGAGAACGCCACCACCATTGTGTGCGTGAACGACGCCACCGGTAAGGCCGTGGCACCACGCGTGGCTGCTCGCCTGAAGGCTGGACACGTGGCCGGCGTGCTGGGCCTGCCCGAGGGTGACACCTTCAAGCGCAACGTGTTCAGCGGCAAGGCTCGCGCCCAAGTGCAGGTGAGCAGTGCCGTGAAGGTGCTGAGCATCACGCCCAACTCGCTGGCCATCGCCAACAACGGCGGTAGCGCTGCTGTGGAAGAGTATAGCGGCGACCTCGGCGCAGCACGCATCACCGTGAAGGAGGTGCGCAAGGCCGGTAGTGGCATCCCCTTGCCCGAGGCCGAGCGCGTGGTAAGCGCAGGCCGCGGTTTGAAAGGACCCGAGAACTGGGGTGGCGTGGAGGAACTCGCCACCTTGCTCAACGCCGCCACGGCCTGCAGCCGTCCGGTGGCCGACATGCACTGGCGCCCGCACCACGAGCACGTGGGACAGACCGGCGTGGCCATCCGCCCCAACCTCTACATCGCCATCGGCATCAGCGGTGCCATCCAACACCTGGCTGGTGTCAACCAGAGCAAGGTGATCTGCGTGATCAACAACGATCCCGAGGCCCCCTTCTTCAAGGCCGCCGACTATGGCATCGTGGGCGATGCCTTCGAGGTGATCCCCAAGTTGGTGGAAGCCGCGAAGAAGCTGAACGCCGAGCGGTAGTGGAGACGGACTCTGTCGCCCGCTTCCGCGCGTTGGTCCGCGTCTTCCGCACTATATTGTCCTAACCGCTTTGACGCAGATCTTGTCACAGCGGGTGAAGGAGAATAGCCATGGGCCGAACATTGCAAGTCGAAGACAAGCTTATCCGTCTGGTCACGGTAAGCGAACAGGACTACATCTCCTTGACGGACATGGCCCGCGACCAAAGTGGCGACCTGGTCAAGGCTTGGCTGCGTAACAAGAGCACCTTAGAGTTCCTCGCTGTATGGGAGACCCTCAGCAACCCCGATTTTAATTCGGTCGAATTCGACCGAATTAGATTGGAGGCCGGGTCCAACCGCTTCACCATCAGTGTGAAGGAGTGGGTGGCGAAGACCGGGGCTACAGGTGTCATCGCAAAGACCGGCCGTTATGGAGGAACTTACGCCCACAAGGACATCGCCCTGGAATTCGCCGCGTGGATAAGCCCGGTGTTCCGGCTCTACTTGGTCAAGGAGTTCGAGCGCTTGAAGGCACAGGAGGGAAGCAGGTACAATTTGGAGTGGAATGTGCGACGGGTGCTCACGAAGATCAATTACAAGGCACACACCGATTCCATCAAGGAGTACATCATTCCACGGCTGAGCATCACCAAGGACCGCGAGAAGTATGTGTATGCCGATGAGGCCGATATATTGAACCTCGCGCTGTTCGGTTGTACTGCTGCCGACTGGCGCCAAGTCAATCCGCAGGCGGCGAAGGAAGGCAGGAATATCCGTGACATCGCAAGCATCAACGAACTCACTGTATTGGCCAACATGGAAACGCTCAACGCCAGCTACATCGAGGAAGGCCATGAAAAGCACGACCGCCTGCTGCGCTTGCACGAATACGCCCGCAAGCAATTGACCCGGCTCGATGGCGAGGACTTCATCAGGTCGCTGAAGCAGGAGACGGGGTCTACTCAACAGCGCATTACGAAGAGGCTGGACGCCCCAGAAGGTCCATCTTTCGAGGATTAAGGTTGGGCATCGGTTGTTGCGTTATTGGAGCTTTCACTCCAACTCCATTTGATTCACTTGCAACAGGGGTAGACCAATAACAGACAACCGCCCTTCGGACAATTCCACCCCGAACCCCTATCTTCACGGCCCGCCAGACACAGCATGGAGAAGGTCGAGCTGCGCTTCCTGCGCATTACGTACAGCCACACGCACGCAGGGGCCTATGCCCTGATCCTCACCGAGACGGAAGGGGATCGCAGGCTGCCCATCATCATCGGCGGGGTGGAGGCCCAGGCCATCGCCATCCAGGTGGAGAACATCAAACCCGCCCGGCCGCTCACCCACGACCTCTTCAAGCACCTCGCGGATACGCTGGACATCCAGCTTAAGGAGGTGATCATCAACGATCTGGTGGAAGGGATCTTCCACGCCAAGCTCGTGTTGGAGCAAGCGGGGCGCGAGGTGGAGATCGATGCCCGCAGCAGCGATGCCATCGCACTGGCCCTGCGTTTCGAATGTCCAATCTTCACCTACGAGTTCATTCTGGGGGCCGCTGGCCTGAAGGTGGAGGAGGGCGAAGAGAACGAGGGCGGCGAGGAAAGCAGTACCCCGAGGCTGGAGAAGAAACCCAGTTCCGCAGCGTCCTTGGATGAACTGCGTGTGATGCTGGAGGAAGCCTTGGACAACGAGGATTACGAACGCGCCTCCAAGCTGCGCGACGAGATCAAGCGAAGGGAGGGGACGAATTGAGTCCAACAGGCGTCTCGCCTGTCGAGCCCGCCCACTGGCGGGCAGTGCATCATACACAGTATCGTACTACTTCCTATGGCTTCCCCTTGCCGAATAGGAACTTGCTACCGACCTTGCCGCTCCAGCCGATCGACCATGTCATCCAAAGTAGCTCTACGTGCCCTGCTCAGTGCGTTCGTCGTTCTGCCACTATCCGCCATGGCACAAGGCGGCACACCACTGCCCTTGACCGGCCCCGGTGTGGAGAGCATCCTGCGCGGCGTGCTGGGCATGGGTAGCATCGTGGCCATTGCCTGGCTCTTCAGCGCAAAGCGGAAAAATGTGGACTGGCGCGTGGTAGGCATCGGCCTGCTCTTCCAGTTGGTCATTGCGCTCGGCATCCTTTACGTTCCTGCGGTGCAATCCATGTTCGAGTTCGTGGGCAAGCTCTTCGTGAAGGTGCTGGATTTCACCCGGATCGGCAGCGAGTTCCTCTTCCGTGGCTTGATGGACACGGAGAGCTTCGGCTTCATCTTCGCGTTGCAGATCCTTCCGACCATCATCTTCTTCAGCGCGCTCACCAGCGTACTGTTCTACTTAGGTGTGATCCAGAAAGTGGTGTACGCCTTGGCCTGGGCGCTGAACAAGACGATGCGCTTGAGCGGTGCCGAAAGCCTGAGCACCGCAGGCAACATCTTCCTGGGCCAGACCGAAGCGCCGCTGATGGTGAAGGCCTACCTGGACAAGATGAACCGCTCGGAGATCTTCCTGGTGATGACCGCCGGCATGGCCACGGTGGCCGGTGGTGTGCTCGCCGCCTACGTGGGTTTCCTCGGTGGCAATGACCCCGTGCTGAAGCTCTTCTTCGCCAAGCACCTGCTTACCGCCAGCGTAATGGCCGCACCCGGTGCCGTGGTGGTGGCCAAGATCCTGTACCCGCAGACCGAGCCCATCGACCAGCGCATGGAGGTGAGCCAGGAAGTGGTAGGCAGCAATTTCCTCGATGCCATGGCCAAAGGCACCACCGAAGGCCTGAAGCTGGCCGTGAACGTGGGCGCCATGCTGCTGGTGTTCTTCGCCTTCATCGCCCTGTTCAACTTCGTGTTCATCAAGATCGGCGACCGCTCCGGCATCAACCCCTGGATCGCGGAGATCAGCAAAGGCAACTTCAAGGGTTTGTCGCTGGAGTTCATCCTGGGCTACCTCTTCGCCCCGCTCATGTGGCTGATCGGCGTGGCCGGCGAGGACATCACACTCACCGGCAGGCTCGTGGGCGAAAAGATCATAGCCAGTGAATTCGTGGGCTATGAAAGTCTCGCCAGCCTGAAAGCAGAAGGCGCTTTCACTTACCAGCGCAGCATCGTGATGGCCACGTACATGCTCTGCGGCTTCGCCAACTTCGCCAGCATCGGCATCCAGATCGGGGGCATCGGTTCACTGGCCCCGAGCAAGCGCGAGTGGTTGAGCGAGATGGGCTTCCGGGCACTGCTCGGCGGAACGCTGGCGTCGTTGCTCAGTGCCACGATCGTGGGGATGTTGGTGTGAGGGGCGGTTGTCTGTTGATAGTTGTCAGTTGTTCGTGCTGGCGCTCCGGGCTCGGCGGTAGGCTGAAAGCTGTGTGGGTTGAACTGCCAATGCCACAGTGCGCAACCGCTGGCACCCAAGCAGCAACGCCCCCTGGCCCCCGGACAACTCACAACCGACCACGGACAACCCTTCCCCAAAAAGCACAAGGCCCTCCACCACGCGGCCTACCTTAGCCGCCATGCCTTCCAGCCGTTTCGACCGCTTCACCGAAAGTGCGGTACAGTTCATCTCCGGATGGCTGGAGCGCGTGCGGCAATGGCTGATCCAGAGCCGCGCCCGCGAGTTGATGCTGCTCGCCCTACCCTACCAGGTGAGCGCCGTGCTTACCGCATTGGTGGCCGTGGGTTATGCCAAGCTCTTCCACTGGATGGAGGAACGGAACCTGGCCCTGCTGGACCATGACCCCCGCTGGATCTTCCTCTCCGCACCACTGAGCTTCCTCGTCTCCTGGTTCCTGGTGATGCGCCTTGCGCCGTTGGCGGGTGGCAGTGGCATCCCCCAGTTGATGGCGGCGATAGAGGTGGCCACCGACAAGAAGCGCGATGCCTCGTGGCGCTTCCTCAACGTGCGCATCATCCTGGTGAAGGTCGCCAGCAGCCTGGCCATGGTGCTGGGCGGTGGCGCCGTGGGGCGTGAAGGTCCCACCCTGCAGATCGCCGGCAGCATCTACCGCACGGTGCATAAGCTGCTGCCCCCGTTCTGGCCCAAGGTGAGCCGCCGCATCATGATGATCACCGGGGGCGCGGCGGGGCTGAGCGCGGCGTTCAACACACCGCTTGGCGGTATCGTCTTCGCCGTGGAAGAACTCACCAAAACGCACATCGCGCAGTTCCGCACCGCCGTGCTCACCGCCGTTATCCTGAGCGGCATGACGGCCCAGTGGCTGCTGGGCCCCTACCTCTTTCTGGGCTACCCAAAGCTGCAGCCGGCCACCTTCTCGTTCATGTACAAGATCCTGGCGATCGCGCTCATATCGGGCGCTGCCGGTGCGCTCTTCTGCCGTGGCCTGTTGGCCTTCGACAAGCTTCGCCGAAGCATGGGTTCGGTGCCCAAACAAGCCGCTTTCGCAGTGGCCTGCGCCATGCTCTTCGCGATCACGTTCTGGCTGCTGGGCGCACACACCGTAGGGAGTGGCAAGGCCCTGCTGGAGGAGTACCTCTTTGCCGACCAAGTGGCTCCCGATGCCAAGAACGTGGGCGCGCGCTTGTTGGGGCCGCTCTTCAGTTTCAGTGCGGGTGGCGCCGGCGGCATCTTCGCGCCTGCGCTTTCCGCAGGTGCCGCCATCGGGGGATGGATCGCACCGCTCTTCGAGCCCAGTCGCGGACAATTCAACCTGTTGGTGCTGGCCGGCATGACCGCCTTCCTTACCGGGGTCACCCGCTCGCCCTTCACCAGCGCCATCCTCGTGCTGGAGATGACCGATCGCCACAGCGCCATCTTCCAACTGATGTATGCCGCCATGATGGGCTACCTGGTGGCATTCGCATTCGACCGCAAGAGCTACTACGAGCGGATGAAGCTGCGCCTGTTGGCCGCCATACCCAACTTCAAGCCGGAGCCGGCACCCAGCGCCGAAGAACAACGGCCCGATTGACCGTTGCGTGGTCCGATGCTGACGGCACTCGATACCTTCGCACCTCCGCCATGCAACAATACCACGACCTCCTCCGCCACATCCTGGACCACGGTGTGCAGAAGCACGACCGCACCGGCACCGGAACCATCAGCTGCTTCGGTCACCAGATGCGCTTCGACCTCAGCGAAGGCTTTCCGTTGGTCACTACCAAGAAGCTGCACGTGAAGAGCATCATCCATGAGCTGCTCTGGTTCCTGGCCGGTGATACCAACATCAAGTATTTGCAGGAGAACGGCGTGAAGATCTGGGACGAATGGGCCGATGCCAACGGAGACCTCGGCCCCGTGTACGGCTACCAGTGGAGAAGCTGGCACACCCCGGATGGACGCACCATCGACCAGATCACCACCCTGGTGGAGATGATCAAGAAGAACCCGGACAGCCGGCGCCTGATCGTTACCGCCTGGAACCCCGCCGATGTGGACCGCATGGCCCTGCCGCCCTGCCACACCATGTTCCAGTTCTACGTGGCCGAGGGGAAATTGAGCTGCCAACTCTACCAGCGCAGCGCGGACACCTTCCTGGGCGTGCCCTTCAACATTGCCAGCTACGCGCTGCTGACGATGATGATCGCGCAGGTGTGCGGCCTGCAGCCCGGTGAGTTCGTACACACCTTCGGCGACGTACACCTCTACAACAACCATCTGGAGCAGGCCAAGCTGCAGCTCACCCGTGCGTGCCGCCCCCTGCCGAAGATGGAGATCGACCCCTCCATCACCGACCTCTTCGCCTTCCGCTACGAGCACTTCACACTGAAGGACTACGACCCGCATCCGCACATCAAAGCCGAAGTGGCGGTATGATCATCAGCGCCATCGCAGCCGTGGCGGACAACGGCACCATCGGGGTGAACGGCGACCTGCCCTGGCACCTGCCCGACGACCTGAAGTACTTCATGCGGACCACGCGTGGCCACCACGTGATCACCGGTCGCAAGAATTACGAGAGCATACCCGAGAAGTACCGTCCGCTGAAGGACCGCGTGAATATCGTGGTGACACGCAATGCGGACTACGAAGCACCGGGCGCCGTGGTGATGGGATCGCTGGAGGAAGCGTTGGAACACGCGCGCGCAGCCGGTGAAGCCGAAGTCTTCGTGATCGGCGGAGGACAGATCTACAAAGAGGTCTTCGCTGCGCATGCGGTGGACCGGCTCTACCTCACACTGGTGCATGCGGACATCGCTGGCGACACGCACTTCCCCTTGATCGATGCCAGCGACTGGACGGAAACCAGCCGCACCTACCACGCCCCGGACGAACGCCATGCCCACGGCTTCAGCTTCGTGGTGTTGGAGCCACGCCGTTGAACCTTCGGCCCAGTGCGATCTGCGCTGGGCAACTGGCGTGATCGCCTTGGTGCACCACTGCACATTAGGGCCTACCGAGCCGGTTCGAACATTGCCCCCCGCTCCGGCTCAAGGACCGCTCATCCGCAGCAAGGTGCTGTGCCCGAATCAAGGCATCGCCGCCGATGCCCCGTGAACGTTGAACACTTGGGGGTTGGGACGCACCGTTCGTCCCATGCCTTTCCGTCCATCACCTTCCTGTTGAGGAGGTAGAGGGGCCGGGATAGCTTCGTGTCCGCCGGTCCCTGCCACCTGCACGGTACGAGGGAATACAGCGCATTGCAGGATCGGTACGGACGGTCCTTCCGGAGGCTCAGCCAATGGAGGACCGTCCACCTTCCTGGCCGGGATGAACATGAGCTACTTCCACCGTACCCCCATCCGTTACCGCTTCATACTGCTCACTGCGGGGGTGCTGGCCACGCTCTTCCTGTTCCAGGCGTACATGCACTTCTTTGCCTACCGCGAATTGAAGGGCTTGGAGCATTTCAATTGGTGGCGCGAAGCACCGGTACCCTACCTCAACTTCTTCTTCTGGGCCCTGCTCTGCCCATTGGCCTACCGCATCCTGCTGCGCTGGCCGTTGGGAAGGCGACCCTATCTGCGCACGTTCTCCATACACCTGCTGTTGGGCCTGCTCATCGCCTCGGTTCACGAGGTCTGCACCTCGGCCATCTACTACGCCATCCTGCAGTCCATCGGCGAGATCGACCTGCGTGATTCGTTCTATTCACAATGGGCACAACAGTCCCTGGCACCCGGCATCCTGGGCAGGTTCATGGAATACGGCGTGCTGATGGGTGTGCTCTCCGCCTTGGAAAGTGCGCGCCTGCGCAGGGTTGAGCAGGAGCAGTTGATCCGCTTGGCCGGAGAACTGCAGGCCGCACAACTGAATGCGCTGAAGAAACAATTGCAACCCCACTTCCTCTTCAACACACTGAACACCGTTAGCGCGCTGATGGACGAGAACATCAATGCCGCGCGAAAAGTGTTGAGCCGTCTTGGCCAATTGCTGCGTGTTACACTGGACAAGAGCGGACAGGACCACGTGAGCCTGGAACGCGAACTGGACTACATCGGCAACTACCTCGGCATAGAGGCTGAACGGTTCCGCGACCGGCTGAAGGTGAGTTACGACATACCTGCGGAACTGCTGCACGTGCCGGTGCCCAGCCTCATCCTGCAACCCTTGGTGGAGAACGCCATCAAACACGGTCCCGATGCATTGCACGAACAGGTGGAGATCCGCATCAAGGCCGAACGACGCGAAAACATGTTAATGCTGCACGTGCTGGACAGCGGAAAGGGCACTAAGAACGTCCATACCGTGTTGGAGCAAGGTGGTATCGGATTGCGCAACGTGCGCGACCGCTTACACCTCCTTCACCCCAACAAGGCCACCTTCCGAATACCTCCCGTGGCAGGCAATGGATTCCATGTGGAACTGGGCATACCGATCGAAACGAGCAAGGCATGAAAGCGATAAGGACCATCATTGTGGATGACGAACCCGCAGCACGCGCACGCATAGCCCGGCTGCTCGCGCACGACCCCGGCATTGAAGTGCTCCGCGAATGCAGCAACGGTACCGAGGCTTTGGAGTGCATCCAGAAATGCCGACCCGACCTGCTCTTCCTGGACGTGCAAATGCCCGGCATGGACGGTTTCCAGGTGATGGAACAACTGGCGCGGATAAGCGGTCATGCCCCCCTGCCCTTCGTGGTATTCGTAACCGCCCATGACAAGTATGCCTTGAAAGCCTTCAATGTGAACGCCGTGGACTACTTGCTGAAGCCGTACGACGACGAGCGTTTCCATGCTTCGCTCGAAAAGGCACGCCGCTTCATCGAGATGCGCATGAGCACCAAGCTCACCGGCAAGCTCATGGACCTGATGCGCGAACACCTGCAGCACAACAACACTTACACAAGCGCTTTCAACATCAAGGACAAAGGCCGCGAGCACAAGGTGCGCGTGGAGGACCTGGTGTACCTGCGCTCCGAAGGCAACTACCTCTGCCTGCAACTCAAGGAACGCCACTTCCTGTACCGCATGACCATGAACGCAGTGGAAAGCGAACTCGACCCCGAGCTCTTCCTGCGCATCCACCGCAGCTACATCGTGAACCGGGCACACGTGCGCAGCACGCGCTACAGCGGCAACAACGAGTTCATCTTCAGCATGGCCAACGGCGAGCGCATCATTAGCGGGCGCAGCTACAAGGAGCAGATCGCCAAGGTGCTTGCGGAGCAGGAGGCTTGAATGCGCTGCTGGCCTCTGGCTACTGGCTGCTGGCCACCTTTTCCTCCGCCAGCAGCCAATAGCCAGCAGCTAATTGCCAGCAGCTAACTGCCCTCAAGCATTCAATACCCCCATGAAGGCCCCGATCTTCTTCTGAACGGTCACGACCTTCTCCAGGAACTTGTTCACCACAGCTTCATCCGCGTATTTCCGGCGTTGAAGGATCAGCATGCGCGTCTGTAGCTCGAACGCAGATCCAAGTGCGTATTCGAAGTAGCGGAACTTCTCCTTTTCGCTGCGACGCGAGCTTCCCTCGGCAATGTTGGATGCGATCGAACAGGCCGCATCGTCCGCTTGATCACGGATCTTGAACCCGGCTTTGGTCATCGGAATGGTTTCGAGAATATCCGTCACCTCAACAGCAATGTCCATCGCCATCTGCCACATTTCCAGTTTGGTGAAATCCCTCATGGTCGTTCGTTTCGATCCAAGGTAATAACCCCGCTGCTCACGCGCTACTGGCCACTATCTGCTGGCTACTGGCTACTCACCTTCCACCGATAACGAGCCAGCAGCCAATAGCCAGCAGCCAGTAGCACTCTACCTTAGACCCCATGCACTTCCGCCTTTCCCGGGCACTGCGCTTTATCGCGGTCACCCTCACACTTCACAACGCACACTTCACACTTCACACCTCAGCCCAACGCCCCCCCGCCCAACCCAACGCCGCCGAGATCCTGCACCGCATGCAGAAGCTCAACGTGCTGGGCAGCGTGCTCTACATCGTGGCGCATCCGGATGACGAGAACACCCGCCTGATCGCTTGGCTGGCCAACGGCAAGAAGGTGCGCACCGGCAACCTCAGCCTCACCCGTGGTGATGGCGGCCAGAACCTGATCGGTCCCGAGTTGGGCGATGCGCTCGGCATTATCCGCACGCAGGAACTGCTGGAGGCGCGGCGGATCGATGGCGGCGAGCAGTTCTTCACCCGGGCGGTGGACTTCGGTTACAGCAAGAACGCCGCCGAGAGCTTTGAGAAATGGGGCAAGCAGGAGGTGCTGAGCGATGTGGTGCGCGTGATCCGCATGTTCCGTCCCGATGTGATCATCACCCGTTTTGCGCCGGACCGCACTGCCGGCCACGGCCACCACGAGGCCAGCGCCATCCTCGCCGAGGAGGCCTTCGACCTGGCCGGTGACCCGAAGGCCTTTCCGGAGCAACTGGAACAAGGACTGGAAGTGTGGCAACCGCGCCGCCTCTTCTTCAACGGCAGCACCTGGTGGAACAAGGACCTGGCCACCATCGCTGAGAACGACCCCGACTGGTTCAGCGTGGATGTGGGCGGCTACGACCCGCTGCTGGGCCTGAGCTACACGGAGATCGCCGGGCGCAGCCGCAGCATGCACAAGAGCCAGGGCTTTGGTGCGGCGGAAACGCGCGGGGAACAGTTGGAATACCTGAAGCTGATCAAAGGCGACCGACCGAAGACGAAGGACATATTCGAGGGGATCGATATGACTTGGGGGCGACTGAATGGTGCAGGAGCTACACACTATGCGCTCCAAAAGGCAATAGCGGCTTTCGCCATGTCAGCACCAACAAAGAGCAATGCTGAACTTCTACGGATCAAGCTAGACATAGCCAGTTTGGGTAGAGACGGAACTAATGCTTGGTGGGTTCCTATGATCGAACGCGAGCTTGACAGACTCATAATGTACACCAATGGCTTGGTCGTAGAGGTCGTATCGAAAGCCCCGTACGAATCGCTGGCAGATACGCTGACACTCACACTGAGTGCGCTACAGCGTAGTGCTGGGCTGCCGTTGTCGTTGAAGCATTTATCGGAACCTGATATTGTGAGCCTAAGGCTGAACAAGGATCTGGAACCAACTGTGAAGTGGGAACATCAGCTGGAACTACAGCCTGGAACCTATACGGATTTCGATCAGCCATACTGGTTGAGAAGACCCCACAGCGATCTGTATGATATGGCTGGCGCTCCCTATCTGACTGTTGACCCTGTGGACAACAATCAAGTGCATTTTCATTTCTCAATGGGTACAAGTGAAAGAGTGACGATCAGTGGACAACTTCACGCCCACTACAAATGGGTCGACCGCGTGGCCGGTGAGCGCATCCGCCCGGTGTATATAACGCCCGTGGCCTCGGTGATCCCGAAGAGCGACCAGGTCCTTATTCGCGCAGATGAAGGCATGGATAAGGTCATTGAATTGGATGCTGAAATTGTAGCGCTCACAGATAGTCTCTTTGGTGAACTACGGGTGGACGTGCCCGGTTGGCACGCTACGCTGTCCGCCTCCCAGGCTGTGAGCATTGAGAAGCGTGGTCAATCTCAGAAACTCAGGTTTCGATTCACCGTTGGTGATCTGCACCTATCAGGAACTGAGGTTGCCAAAGCGAAGTTCACTTTCACCGGCCCCAAGGGCACCGCCGACCGCACCCTGCACGAGATCGACTACCCGCACATCATGCCGCAGGTGTACTACACGCCCGCCGAGGTGAAGCTGGTGCCGCTGGAGGTAACGACCACCGCCAAGCGCGTGGGCTACGTGAAAGGCGCGGGCGATGATGTACCGCAAGCGCTGGAGCAACTGGGTGTGGTGGTGGAGTTCATCGAGCCTTCCTCGGCCAAGCTGGAAGAGTTGAAGAAGTACGATGCCATCGTCACCGGCATCCGCGCCTACAACGCCACCAAGGGCATGCGGGAGCTGCACCCGCTGCTGCTGCAGTACGTGGAGGAAGGCGGCACGCTCATCGTGCAGTACAACACCACCCCGCGCTTCTTCTCCGGCGCCAGCGACTTCCAGATCGATCCCGCCACGTTGGGTCCCAGGCCCTTCACCATCACCCGCGGCCGTGTGACGGTGGAGGAAGCAGCACCCACCTTCCCCAACCCCAAGCACCCGCTGCTCAACACCCCGAACAAGATCACCGCAGCAGACTTCGAGGGCTGGGTGCAGGAGCGCGGCCTCTACTTCGCCGGCGACTTCGCCCCGCACTACACACCGCTCATCAGCTGGAACGACCCCGGCGAGGAACCGCTGGACGGCGCGCTGATCGCGATGGACCATGGCAAGGGACGCTTCATCTACACGGGCATCAGCTTCTTCCGGCAGTTGCCGGCGGGGGTACCGGGAGCTTATCGGCTGTGGGGGAATTTGATCTCGCCGCGCAAGCCCTGATCTATGAGATGAATGGCGAATGGTCATTGGTGAATGGACCCCGGGCGGGCATTTCCCATTCGCCATTCACCAATGACCATTCACCCTTGAGCCTCCACCGACCTTCATGACCTTCGCACCGTTTTAGAACACACCTGTCCACCTACCTTCACCGCACAGCATACCCTTTCCATGAGCGACGTAGTGACCACCGCAGCGCCCGCCGTTTCCAACCTCGCCGAACACCTCATCGGTTCGGAGATCATCCGCATCGGCGGGGAGATCAATGCCCGTATCGCGCAAGGCGAGAAGATCCACAACCTGACCATCGGCGACTTCAGCCCTGCCGTGTTCCCGCTGCCGGCAAAGTTGAACGCGCTGATCCGCGAGGCCTACGAACAGGGGCACAGCAACTACCCGCCCGCCAACGGCATGGCCGAGCTGCGCAAGGCGGTGAGCGACTACATCCAACGTGGACAAACGCTCAGCTACAGTCCGGACGAGGTGCTGATCGCCGGCGGCGCACGCCCGCTGATCTATGCCACCTACAAGGCCATTGTGGACCCCGGCGAAAAGGTGGTGTACCCGGTGCCCTCGTGGAACAACAACCACTACACCTACCTGCACGCCGCGGAGAAGGTGGAGGTGCAGGCCACGCCTGAGAACCGTTTCCTGCCCACCGCCGATGACCTGCGCCCGCACCTGGCCGATGCCGCACTGCTGGCCCTGTGCTCCCCGCTGAACCCCACGGGCACCTCCTTCACCCGCGAACAACTGGAGGAGATATGCGACCTGGTGATCGAAGAGAACGCGCGCCGCGTGGGCCGCAAGCCGCTGTATGTGATGTACGACCAGATCTACCAGGAACTGGTGCTGGGCGACACCATGCACGTTGACCCCGTTTCGCTGCGCCCCGAGATGCGGCCCTATGTCATCTACATCGACGGCATCTCCAAATCGCTGGCCGCCACCGGCGTGCGCGTGGGCTGGGCCTTTGGGCCTGCACTGGTGATGAAGAAGATGGCTGCGATACTGGGCCACGTGGGAGCCTGGGCACCCAAACCCGAGCAGCTGGCCACCGCCCGTTTCCTCAATGATACCGAAGCCTTCAGCGCCGCTGTGCAGGAGCACCGCCGCATGGTGAGCGAACGGGTGAACGGCTACTACGAAGGCTTCATGCAACTGAAGGGCGCGGGCTTCCCCGTGGATGCCATCCCCGCACAGGGCGCCATGTACCTCACGGTGCGGATCGGGATCGTGGGCAGAACGACAGCGGATGGCAAGGTGCTGTCCAATGCCTCGGACGTGGCCTACTACCTGATCGAAAAAGCCGGTGTAGGACTCGTGCCTTTCCTGGCCTTCGGCTGCGGCGCGGACAACGACTGGTTCCGCGTATCGGTGGGAACGACCAAGGTGGAGGATATCCCGGCGGTGATGGAGGGATTGCGGCGGGCGATGGAGGAACTGCGTTAAGCGAGGGGGATATGGTGAATGGCGAATGGTCAATGGTGAATGGTCCCCATCCGGGCATTTCCCGTTCGCCATTCACCGCTCCCCATTCACCGGGCTATTCCATGACCACTGTAGCAAGTCGCGGAGCATCATGGGTGTATGGCCCCCGAACGGGCATCCCCCATTCGCCATTCACCAACTCCCATTCACCAGTATTCATCTGATCGATGCACTGGCTGGACTGGCTCATCCTCCTCGGCACCCTCGGCTTCATCGTGGGCTACGGGGTGTGGCGCACGCGGCGCAGCAGCACCAGCGAGGAATACCTGCGTGGTGGCAGCGACAACCGCTGGTGGGCGGTGGGCCTCAGCGTGATGGCCACGCAGGCCAGCGCCATCACCTTCCTCAGCACCCCGGGACAGGGATTCCTGGAGGGAATGGGCTTCATCCAGTTCTACTTCGGGCTGCCGCTGGCCATGGTGGTGATCAACTTGGTGTTCATCCCGCTCTACTACAAGTGGAAGGTTTTCACGGCCTATGAGTTCATCGGAAAACGTTTCGATGGGCGGGCACGCTTCCTTACGGCCGGGCTGTTCCTGATACAGCGCAGTCTCGCGGCCGGCTTCACCATCTATGCGCCAAGCATCATCCTCAGCAAAGTGCTGCACTGGCCACTGAGCTGGACCTGCGTGTTCATCGGCGTGCTGGTGATCCTGTACGTGACCACCGGCGGTGCGCGTGCCGTTGGCGTAACGCAGAAGCAGCAGATGGCCGTGATCTTCGCCGGGCTCTTCGTGGCCTTCGGCATGATCGTATGGCTGCTGCGGGACACCATCAGCTTCGGTGAGAGCATGGCGCTGGCCGGAGCCTTGGGCAAGCTCGATGTGATCGACACCAGCTTCGACCCCACCAACAAATACACGGTTTGGAGCGGTCTGATCGGTGGCTTCTTCCTGCAACTCGCCTATTTCGGCACCGACCAGAGCCAGGTGCAACGCTACCTCGGCGGGCAAAGCATAAGACAAGCCAGGATCGGCCTGTGGATGAACGGCATCCTGAAGATCCCCATGCAGTTCTTCATCCTGCTCACCGGCGTGCTGGTGTTCGTGTTCTACCTGCTGCACCCGGCCCCGATCCACTGGAACAGCGCCAACGTGGCGGCCGCAAAGTCGACGCCTGCGTCGACCGTTACGGACGCCACCTTACAGCAACACGCCGACAACACCGTGACCATCGCCAGCACCACCAAAGCCTGGGTGGATGCCCACCGGTCCGGCCAGACAACGGACAACCAACAACGGACTACCGACCTACGAAACGCGCTGGACCACGACGAGCAACTCCGCGAAACCTACCGCCAGGAGATCAAGGCCAGCCTGCCCAAACCCGACACCAACGACAAGGACTACATCTTCATCACCTTCATCATGGACCACCTGCCGGTGGGCATCATCGGACTGCTGCTGGCCATGATCTTCAGCGCCGGTATGAGCAGCACGGCGGCGGAGCTCAGCGCACTGGCTGCCACCACCACGGTGGATGTGGTGCGCAAAACGCGTTCGGATCGCGACCAGGTGAAGGCCACGCGCCTGGCCACCGTGCTCTTCGGTCTGCTCGCCCTGGCATTCGCGGCGCTCTTCCCCATGTTCGAGAACCTCATCCAGGCCGTGAACATCATCGGATCTCTTTTCTATGGCACCACGCTCGGCATCTTCCTGGTGGCCTTCTTCCTGAAGCGCGTGGGCGGGACCGCCGTTTTCGTTGCGGGGATCATCACACAAGTTCTGGTGCTGGTCCACTTCGCACTGGACAAGTTCGATGTCTTCCTGATGAGGAACGCGGACGGAAGCACGTACGACCCGCTGGAGCTGGCCTTCTTGTGGTACAACCTGTTGGCCCCGGCGCTGGTGGTGGCCCTAGCCCTGCTGGTCCAGGCTTTGCTTGGCCGTTCGGGTTCCGAATTGAGCGGAGCACGAGCGACCAAGTGACGAACGGTGCGATGTGGTAGTACAAGGATGGGCGCCCATTGGTTCGGCGCTTTGTGAAAAAAAGGGTGGCTTGCAGAACGGGATCGTTAACTTTGGCGCTCCCTCAGTCTCAAACAACAACCAAATCATAGCTGATGAAGAAGACGATACTCTTCGGAATTTTCGCTGGCGCCACCACCTTCGCGATGGCACAGCGCAACGTGGGCACGGCCCGCATGATGGAACCGGTTTCTTTCGACCAGAGCCGCGCCATCGACACCATCTACCCTTCCACTTTGGACTTTAGCGATCTCGCCGTGTATGGCGTGGTTGGCCCCCCCGATGGTCCTGGCGGTTACATCCTTGGCACCAACGGTTACGGTGACCAAGCCAAAGCCCAGCAGTTCCTGCTGGACGGTCCTGTAGGTGTTTCGGAGATCCTGTTCTGGTTCGGTGTGAAGAGCGCCGCTTCCGGAAGCTCCACCTCCAACATCAAGGCCCGCCTGTACAACCTGAACGGCCCTGGTACCACCACCTCTGGCCCCGTCACCTTCGCCCCCGGCACCGTGCTGGCCGAAGTGATCATCAACATCGCTGACGTGGATACCGGCAGCACCATCACCTTCACCGCTGCCCAGTTCCCCCAGAACATCGCTGTGGGTACCGAATTCGCTGCTGGTGTGGACTTCTCCACCCTGGCCGCCGTTGACACCGTTGCTCTGGTGAGCACCACCGATGGCAACGTGGAATTCGGTGAGTTCCTGTGGGAGAAGTGGGATACCGGTCAGTGGTTCACCATGCCCGCTGCTGGTTGGGGCGGTGGCTCTTTCGACATCGACGCTGCGATCTTCGTGGTGGTGGATGACGAGGCCATCGGCATCGACGAGAACGGCTCCATGAACAACATCCGCATGAGCTTCCTCAACGGCAACATCAGCCAAGGCACCGTGCTGCTGGGCTACGATGTGGTAGAGGCTGGTCGCATGACCTTCCTGGTGCACAACAGCAAAGGCCAGCTCATGCTGGAGAACAGCTTCGGCACCCAGGGCGTGGGTAGCTACAACCACAGCTTCAGCACCGAAGGCTGGGCTGCTGGCAGCTACTACGTGACCCTGAAGAACAACGGTCGCCCGGTGACCAAGAAGATGGTGGTGCAGTAAGCATCCCAGCTTGATCAGAATTGGAAAGGGCCGGTCCGCAAGGATCGGCCCTTTTTTCTTGCATCTACCTTGGCTGCATGACAAGCTGGGACCTGCATGGGCGCACCGCCCTGATCACCGGAGGCACACGTGGCATCGGCGCGGCCACCGTGGCAGAGTTCACGGAATTGGGAGCTGATGTGCTCTATACCGCCCGCACGAGCGATGGCGACCCACGCTGCATCGTGGCCGATGTGACCGTGCCGGAACAACGGGCAGAGGTGTTGCAAAAGGTGAACACGCGATGGGGCCGATTGGACATCCTGGTGAACAACGCCGGGATGAACATCCGCAAGCCTTGGTGTGAGCTTGATGCACAGGAACAGGCCCAAGTGATCGGCACCAACCTGCTGGGGCCGGCAGCGCTCTTGCGGGAGCTGCACCCGCTGCTGAAAGTCGGGCATGAAGCGGCCGTGGTGAACGTGGCCAGCGTGGCTGCCTATGTGGACGTGGGCAGCGGTGCGGCCTACGCCCTGAGCAAGGCGGCTCTGTTGCAACTGACCCGCAGCCTGGCCGTGGAATGGGCACCGGACAGGATCCGCGTGAACGCGGTGGCCCCTTGGTACATCAGCACGCCCCTTACCGCACCCGTGCTTTCGCAACCCGAGCGCTTGGAGAAGATCCTTGCACGGACCCCCATGAAGCGCGTTGGGGCACCCGAGGAGATCGCAGCGGCGATCGCCTTCCTGGCCATGCGGAAGAGCAGCTTCATCACCGGCCATTGCCTGGTGGCCGATGGTGGCCTGCTTTCCCTGGGGCTATGAACCCGCCGGAATAACGAAAGCCTCCACAATGGGAGGCTTTCGAGCATGGTACGGAGGGGCAGTTAGGCCTTCTTGCCCTTACCCTTTGCAGGAGGCAGCAACTTGCTCCACTCCTCGATCTTCTCCTTGTTCATGGTCACATAGGCATCGTACTTGGCCTCCTGTGCCATCTTCATGCTGGCTTCGGCGGTGGCAATGGCCTCCTTGTACTTGCCATTCTGTGCCTGGGCCAGGGCAAGGGTGTGGAGGTTCCAGAACTTGCGATCCAACTCAACGCTCTTGGTGGCCCAAGCCAGTGCTTCTGCAGGCTTCAGGTTGCGGTCCACGCAGAAGCGCGCGCTGCTGTGGTAGGCTCGGAAATCCGCATCGGGCTTGGCCAATGCCTCATCGATGTTAGCGAGTGCCTGCTTGGTGGCATCGGCATACAGGTTCAGGCTTACCCGGGTCTTCTCCCAGCGCAGGTCCAAACGCGCTTTGTCGTCCACCAGGCCATCAAAGCTGATGGTGAAGGTCTCCGTGTAGTCCGTGGGTTCGGGCTTCACCTTCACGGTGAGCACATCCTCTTCTTCTTTGCGGTCGCCCTCACCCCACAGCTCGGTGTTCTTGTTGAAGATCACCACCCAGGTATCCTCACTGGGTATGGTGAAAATGGAATACTTGCCACCTGGCAAGCGCTGTCCTTGCACTTCCATGGGGCCCTCGAACTCGATGGTGGTGCAGAGGTTGGCTCCGGTCCGCCAAACTTGACCGTAGGGCACCAGATCACCGAAGACCTTGCGGCCGCGGGCGCTGGGGCGGTTGTACTCCACCTCCACCTTGGTCAGTCCCACTACCTGCTCCACTTCACCGGGAGGGCTGGGCGCTGGGAGTTTCTGTGCGGAAGCGGAACCTGCCAGTAGCAGGGCAATGGGAAGCAGGATGTTTTTCATGTGGGTCGAATGGTGAGGAAGAACACCGAATGGCGTTCAAGGGTTCAGGGTCGGGAAATGTGGAAAGGCTCAGGCCACCTTGAGGTTGCTCAAGCGCGAGCGATCGAATTTATCACGGGCATAGCTGAGCGTAACGCGCAGTTCGGCTGGGCGCTCCGGTGAGCCGGGCATCTCGTACATGGCATCGGTCATGATGGCCTCGCAGATGCTGCGCAGGCCGCGCGCGCCAAGCTTGTAATCGAGCGCCTTCTCCACAATGAAGTCGAGCACCTTCTTGTCGAAGGTGAGCTTCACCTTGTCCATCTCGAAGAGCTTCACGTACTGCTTCACCAAGGCGTTCTTGGGCTCGGTGAGGATGCGGCGCAGGCTCTCCTTGTCCAGCGGGTCCAGGTAGGTGAGCACCGGGAAACGGCCGATGAGCTCGGGGATGAGCCCGTAGCTGCGCAGGTCCGTGGGGCTCACGTACTGCAACAAGTGCTCGTCGTTGATGCGGCCTTCCTTGCTGGCGCTGTAGCCCACGGCACTGCTCTTCACGCGGCGCGCGATGATCTTCTGGATACCATCGAATGCACCTCCGCAGATGAAGAGGATGTTCTTGGTATCCACCTGGATGAGCTTCTGCTCGGGATGTTTGCGACCGCCCTGGGGGGGGACGCTCACGGTGCTGCCCTCCAACAGTTTCAGCAGGGCCTGCTGCACACCTTCGCCGCTCACATCACGGGTGATGCTGGGCGTATCGCTCTTCCGGCTGATCTTGTCGATCTCGTCGATGAACACGATGCCGCGCTCGGCCTTGCTCACATCATAATCGGCAGCCTGCAACAAGCGGCTGAGGATGCTCTCCACATCCTCGCCCACATAGCCAGCCTCGGTGAGCACGGTGGCATCGGCGATGGCGAAGGGCACGTTGAGCATGCGAGCAATGGTCTTGGCCAGCAGGGTCTTGCCGCTGCCGGTTTCACCCACCAGGATGATGTTGCTCTTCTCGATCTCCACATCATCGGTGGTGGTGACCGGCTTCTGGAGCAGGCGCTTGTAATGGTTGTACACGGCCACGCTCAGCACCTTCTTGGCGTCGTCCTGGCCGATCACGTACTCATCCAAAAAGCGCTTGATGTCGGCAGGCCGCTGCAGGATGAGGCTTCCCTCCATTTCGTTGCGGGAACGTTGGCTCAGTTCCTCGCTGATGATGTTCTGCGCTTGAGCGATGCAGCTGTCGCAGATGTGGCCGGTGATACCAGCGATCAGTACGTTGGTGTCCTGCTTGTCGCGCCCGCAGAACGAGCACTTGATATCTTTCTTATCCATGATGGGAAGCCCGCTCGACGGCTTTCCTGCCAACAAGCGGAGGTGCAAGATACGGCGAAGGCCGGATGGGGTTCCATCCGGCCTTCAACCTTGATCTCGTTAACGGGGACCCGGGTTATTTGCTCTTCACCAGGATCTCATCGATCATGCCGTAGGCCTTGGCCTCCTCGGCGATCATCCAATAGTCCCGGTCGCTGTCCTTCTCCACCTTGTCGAAGGGCTGTCCGCTGTGCTCGCTGATGATCTCGTAGAGCTCCTTCTTGAGCTTCAGGATCTCGCGTACGGTGATCTCCATGTCGATGGCCTGCCCTTCGGCACCGCCCAAGGGTTGGTGGATCATCACGCGGCTGTGCTTCAAGGCGCTGCGCTTGCCCTTGGCACCTGCACAGAGCAGCACGGCACCCATGCTGGCGGCCATGCCGGTGCAAATGGTGGCCACCTCCGGGTTGATGTACTGCATGGTGTCGTAGATGCCAAGACCGGCATACACCCCACCACCCGGACTGTTCAGGTAGATCTGGATGTCCTTCTTGTTGTCCACGCTCTCCATGAAGAGCAACTGGGCTTGGATGATGTTGGCCACCTGGTCGTTGATGCCGGTGCCCAGGAAGATGATGCGGTCCATCATCAGGCGGCTGAACACGTCCATCTGGGCCACGTTGAGCTGGCGCTCCTCAATGATGTAGGGCGTCATGGAGGAGGTGATGTAGCCGTGCAGCGTGTTGCTGCTGATGCCACGGTGCTTCACCGCGTATTTGAGGAATTCGTCTTTGGGGTACATCGGGTGCGTTTGTTGGGCTGAAGTACGGAAGAAAGTCGGCTCCACCTCAGACGGTGCGTGCCAAGTTTACGAACGCATCGTAACTCACTTTTTCCTCCTTGGGCTCCAGCATGGCCTTGAAGTGGGTCATCAGTTTCTGTTCCACGATGGTATCGCGGATGCGGCGGATCTGCTCCTGGTCGCCCAGCATGCGTCCGGCCATCTGTTGCAATTGCTCGCCTTCCGGAGCGGGCATGCCGTACTGTGCGAACTGGTCCGCCACGTAGCGCTGCGCGAAGGCGTTCAACTCCTCGCCCTTGGCCTCCAATCCGTACTTCTCCAGCACGCTGTCCTCCAGCAGTTGGCGTTTCAGGCCTTCGGCATAACCGGCGTAGCCTTCCTCCACCTGCTCGGGTGTGATGGGCTCCTTGCTGTTGAGCTGGATCCAGCGCTTCAGGAAGGCGTCCGGCAATTCCATGGGTGCGCGTTCCAGGAGTTTGCTCATCACCAGCCGCTTGTACACACGGTCACTGTCCCGGCGGAACATGGTCTCCAAGCCTTGGCGCACACGCTCGCGGAAGCCAGCCTCATCGCTCACCGCATCGGGTCCGTAGATGCGCTCCCACAACTCGGGGCCCATCTCGGCAGGCACCATGCGCTTGATCTCCGCGATGCGGAAGCGGAAGTTGCCCTCCAGATGATGCACGCGGTCGTGGTCCACGCCGAGCATGCGGGCCAGGTCGTCGTGGTCGCGGCTCACCTTGTGCGGGTCCACCACCACTTCGTCGCCCACCGCTTTGCCCACCAAGCTGTTGGCGGTCCCTTCATCCGAAACGGATTCCAAGGTGATGGTAGCCCGGTTCATGATCCCGCCCTCCTTGATGGAACCGTCGGCATTGAGCTCGATCATGTCGCCGAGCAACATGTCCTTGGCATCGCTGGTATCGGCATCCTCCAGTCGGCCATAGCGACGCACCATGTCGTCCAGCTCGCGCTGCACCAGTTCATCGGTTACATCCACCACGGGATAGGTTACACCAAGCTTGGCATCCACCTGCACGTCCACAGTGGGCGCCAGACCCAATTCGTAGGAGAACTCGAACTCACCGGGCTCATCCCAGTTGTTGCGCTCGCCCCCAACGTTCATGGGCAGTGGTTGACCCAGCACACGGACGGCGTTCTCCTGCAGGTATTTCCGCAGGTTCTCGTCGATCAGGCGTTCCACCTCGTTCACCAACATGGCCTTGCCCACCCGCTTCTTGATGATGGACATGGGGACCTGACCGGGACGGAAACCCGGAAGCACGGCCTGGCGGCGCTGTTCCTTCAGGGCCTTGTCCACGCCGGGGGTGTAGTCCTCCGGGTTCAATTTCACCTTCAGTGTGGCGGTAAGCGTTCCGCTCTCTTCGCGTTCGATGTTCATGCAGGTGGGGTTGGGGCAGTTGAGGGGTTGGGGGGAGTTGGGGTTGGGCCGGTTGAGAAGTTGTTGCTTCGCTTTGCTCGCAATGACCGGGTTGAGGGGTTGGGCCGGTTGAGAAGTTGAGCTGGTTGAGGGGCTGGGGCGGTTGAGGGGTTGTTGCTTCGCTTTGCTCGCAATGACCGGGTTGAGGGGTTGGGGCAGAGGGGGTGCCTCGTCCAACGCTCAACCCTTCAAGCGCAGCAACTCCAAACTAAACTCCAACTGCCAACCTAACATCCCATTGATGATCAGTACGGACGGGGGGACTCGAACCCCCACACCTTGCGGTACCAGATCCTAAGTCTGGCGCGTCTACCAATTCCGCCACGTCCGTGTGGTTACTGTGAAAGGGCGGCAAAGATAGCCCGTGCTTCCCTTCGGATCCACCGAGGTGGGTACCCGTGTTAACTTCGCCGTCCGCCTTTTCGCAACGGACCCATGAAACAGCTGGACCCAGCCGACCTCACCATCCCCCAGCTGCACGGCTACCTGGTCGGCGCCATCGGTCCACGCCCTGTTGCATTTGCCAGCACCATCGATGCTGAAGGCCGGTCCAACCTGAGCCCCTTCAGCTTCTTCAACGTGTTCGGTGCCAACCCGCCGCTGCTGATCTTTAGCCCGGCACGCCGGGGACGCGACAACACCACCAAGCACAGCTACCACAATGTGAAGGCCGTGCCCGAGGTGGTGATCAACGTGGTTACCTATGCCATGGTGCAGCAGGCATCACTCGCCAGCACCGAGTATGCCGAGGGCGTGAACGAATTCGTGAAGGCGGGCTTCACCCCGATCGCCTCGGAAAAGGTGCGCCCCTTCCGTGTGAAGGAAAGCCCCGTGCAGTTCGAGTGCAAGGTGCAGCAGGTGATCGAGACCGGCACCGGTGGCGGCGCGGGCAACCTGGTGATCTGCGAAGTGGTGATGATCCATGTGAGCGAGGAGGTGCTGAACGAGCAGGGCCGGATCGACCAACGGAAGATCGACCTGGTGGGCCGCATGGGCGGTAACTTCTATTGCAGGGCGCACGGCGATGCCCTGTTCGAGTTGGCCCAGCCCACCACCACGATCGGCGTGGGTGTGGATGCCCTGCCACCCGAGGCGCGCAACAGCACCGTACTCACCGGCAACGAACTGGGGCAATTGGGCGGACTTGCCGAAGTGCCCGACGAGACCGCGGTGAACGACTATAAATTGACGGAGCTGAGCGATCTCTTCATCGAACTGCAGGACAGCCCGGCCGACCTGTGCACAGCATTGCACAAGCATGCGCAGGAACTGCTGCGCGAAGGACGTGTGGAGGACGCTTGGAAGACCTTGCTCACCTTCAATGCCCGTTGAGCGGCACAATTCGCGACGAACGCAAAAGCAACACAAGACCATCATGGCACAAGCAAGCATCACCGGTACCATCAAGACCATCGGCAACGTGGAAGAGCGTGGCAGCTTCCGCAAACGCGAACTCATCCTTCTGGAAAAGACCGGCCAACGCGATCAGCCCATCCCCATCGAGTTCACCCAGGACCGCATCAGCATGCTGGAAGGCTTCAAGCCCGGTGAGGAGGTCACCATCAGCTTCTACATCAATGGCCGCGAATGGCAGGCCCGCGATGGCGGCATCAAGTATTTCCTCAGCCTGAGCGCCAACCGCATCGATCGCGCAGGTGCGCCCGCATCAGCAGGCCACAGCGCCGCTCCCATGGCACCACTGCCCACTGCGGCGGACATGCCACCGGCTTCCGACGAGGACGATCTGCCCTTCTGATCGAAGCTGTGAAGTGCGGCGGCCCATCGGGCAAGCCGCATTCATCGATCCGCAATGGATGAGCGTGAAGCACGCGTGGAAGGTGCCTATGCCGAAAGCCGCCAGGCGCTGAAGTTCGGCCTGGCCACGGTGCTCGCGCTCGTTGTGCTTGCCGCGTCCTTCGATGCGGGTTGGTTGCCGTGGTGGCGGCTGTACATCTGGCTCCTACCCTTCCCGGCGGTGCTGGTGATCAGCGTTTTCGTCATGGACCGCAACGACTTCCTCCGCAGTGGAAGCTGGCGTTCGTTCGGTGGCAGTGCGATCATCCTATTCGCCTTGCTCATCGCCGCTGGCGCTGTGCTTTGGCAATGGCAACCCACCAGCGCTGGTCTGGTGCTGGAGGCCGGCCAGTTCGAGGACTTCAACGGCTCCTCGCTGGAACTATGGGATGATGGGACCTATCGCTACTGCGACCTGGGGATCGGTGAACGCTGTTGCAATGGACGCTACGTGCTGCACGGCAATGATCTACTGCTTGAGAGCAAGGGCAATTGCCGCGCGGGCAGGCTGATCGTGAGCCCATGCACCGGGGACAGCACCCAACGCTGCCTGCATTGGCAGGACGAAGCGGCACACCTGCCCGAACTGCGGATCCGCGCGATCAGCGGGTCGTGATGCTGCGCGTGTCCAGTGCATCGCGCAGGCCATTGCCCACCAGCATGAAGGCCAGGGTGAGCACCATGATGCACAGACCGGGCAACAGGGCCATGTGCCACAGGTCGGTGGTGATGTAGGGGTAGTAACTGCGGATCATGCCGCCCCAACTGACCATGGGCAACTGCGCGCCGATGCCCAGGAAGCTGAGGCCCGCCTCCATGAGGATGGCGGTGGCGAAGTTGGCGGCACTGATCACGATGACCGGCCCCATGACGTTGGGCAGGATATGGCGGAAGATGATGCGGCCATGGGTGTAGCCCAGCGCTTTGGCCGCCTCCACGAACTCCATTTCACGCACCCGGATCACCTCGCCCCGCACGATGCGCGCCACCTCCACCCACATGGTAAGGCCCACTGCAATGAACACCTGTACGAAGCCTTTGCCCAAGGCCAGCGTGATGGCGATGACCAGTAACAGGGTGGGAATGCTCCAGATCACGTTCACCATCCACATGATCAGGTCGTCCACAGGCCACCGGAAGCGCTTTCCGAACATGCGGAAGCCGGGTGCCTCGGCCCTGAAGTAACCGGCGAGTGCCCCCAAGGGAAGCCCGATGAGCAGGGAGATGAGCACGGCGATGAGCCCCACGCTGAGTGAGATCACCGTACCGGCCATCAGGCGGCTCAGCACATCGCGCCCGAAGCTGTCCGTACCCAGCAGGTAACGCTTGGTGGTGACCTGCGGAGGCATGCTGCTCTCCACCACTTCCAGTGGTTCCGGCAGGTAGTCGTTGTGCCCGGTGAAACGCTCGAACTCGATCCGGTCACCGGCATGGCTGAACTGGTGAACGGGGATCGGTGTATCCGATCCGGGCAGGGTAAGGAAGGTGGCCACAAAACCCGGCGCACGGTCCTTGATCTCCAGCACTTGGTGGTTGGCCCATGGGCTGCTGTCCGGGCGGATCGCTGCACCAAGGAGCGCCACCAGCACGGCCAACGCGATCACCACCATGCCGGCCACGGCGTTGCGGTCCTTCAGCAGGCGGCGCCAGGCGATGCTGCCCAAGCTTTGGCTTTCAGTTGCTGATGCGGTCAAATCCGGCGGCCTTTCCAAGTGGGCCGGACGAAGATCGACACGATCGCGATCACCGGCGCATAGATGATGAACAGGAAGAGCGCAACCGCTATGCCCGGCACCCAAGGCAAGCGGCCATCGCCATTGAACGGAGCGGTTCTGAAGAAGCGTGCAGTGCTTCGCACCAGGCGGATGATGGGGACCATCCAACAAAGCCACGCCGCCAGCAGCAGGGTCCACGTGCGCAGATAGGCTGTGCTGGTGTGGAGCACCACGTACCAAGTGCCAACCACCAGGAACAAGGGCAGTGCGATCGCGGCCAACATGGCGAAAAGCCCCGCTACGTCCCATTGTGCACGCATCTTTCCGGCCCAACGCAAGCGTTGCCGGAAGAAGGTCAGCGCGTCCGGTTCCGGTGCTACTTGCACAGCGATCGCAGGGTCGGCAAGGGTCATTACGCGCATGCCCGAAGCGCGCATCCGCTTCAAAAGGAAGATATCATCACCGCTGGCCCATCGGTCGCCCCGGTATCCACCCACCTTCGTGAATGCCGCTTTCCGGATGGCCATGTTCGCACCATTGGCAAGCACCGGTGTACCGGCAAGACCACTGCCCAGCGTGGCCCCTTGCAGGGCCAATTGCTCCATGCGCTGCAACCACGGCCAGAAACCGTTACCACCATTGGTGTACACGGGCAGAATGAGCATGTCGGCCTGCGTGCGACCGGCGAATTCCGCAACCCGCGCGCTGCGCTCCGGACCACAGCGGACATCGGCATCGCAGCAAAGCACCAGCACACCCTGTGCAGCATCGAATCCGGCTGTCAGAGCAGCCTTCTTCCCCTGTGCACCGGAGAGCTGCACGAGCCGCAATTCGGGCCAGTTGGACCGCATGCTGCTCACCACGCCTGCCGTTCCGTCGGTGCTGTTATCGTCCACCACGATCACCTCCGATCCCGACTTCGGATAGTGCTGTGCGTTCAGGTCCTGGAGCAAGGGCACCAACTCCTCGGCCGCATCGCGTGCAGGTACCACCAAGGAGATGGGGGGAAGTGGCGAGTCGGTCTTCGTTGCCCCATCGGCTCTTTCCAAGTGGGAACGCCACTCCTGTATGAGCAGCGCGTGCAGCACCGTTATTCCGAAGAGGATCAAGACCAGAACAAGTGGTGCGCTCATGCTGGTCGGGATCGGGTACGGATGCGCGCCAAGAGCAACAACACACTGCCCACCGTGGCAGGCAGCACCAAATTCACCACCCAGACCACGGTGGTGGCCAGCAGCACCGCCACCTCCGCACCACCCAACGGGAGGAAAACCGCCAGGGCGACCGAGCCGCGAACACCCAGCTCGGTCAACATGACCGTTGGCACCATGGTGGCCACCAGGTACACCACGGCCACGGCCAGCAATGCGTGGAAGGCTCCCACGCCGCTGCCGAAGAGCCACAACAACAGCACGAACTGGGAGGCGAAAACCACGTAACGCGCTGCACTGAGCCCGAGCACGATGCGCAACTGTTCGCTGGTGTAGCGGTCCAGCACGGTGGAAGCATCGGACAAGGGGCGTAGCACGGACACGCGCAGCACCAATTGGCGCAGCAGGGATGGGCTCATGTAAAGCACCGATGCTCCAATGGTAACCAATGCAGTTAGGCTGATGAGCACTGCTGAAATCCAACCATCCGGCCATGGCAGGGAAAGGCCGAGCAGCAGCATCAGCACGAGCGCGAGCCCGCCCATGAGCATGGTGGTAACGAACTGGGCGATGCTCCCCAATGCCGTGGCGAAGGCTCCTTGGAAACGGTGAGCGGGATCCAGGAACAGGATACGGCCGAGGAATTCACCGGTGCGGTTGGGAGTGACCAAACCCACGCTGGTGCCTGCCACCGTTGCCACGAACGCACGTCCGCGACCGACCCGTTCCACCGGCGAGAGCATGCGGCGCCATTTCTCCGATTCAAGCCACCAATTGAACCCCATAAGCGCCAGCACCGCAAGCAGCCCCCAGCGGCCACCCGCACTTTGCAGGAAGTAGGTAAGTGCTTCCAGGGCCTGCCTACCTTTATCCGCAGACAAGTGCTTCCAGAGGAAGACACAGGCCAGGAGGAAGATCCCCCAACGGAACAGGATGAGCACGGTGCGCCCCACGGTAGATGCTGACCGCAACGACGGCCATCCGGTCAAAAGTAGGCTCCGGCCAAACGAACGGATCATTCTGGGCATAGACCCGGGCACCACGGTTATGGGTTTCGGTGTGCTGTTGGTGGAACAGGGCAAGGCAAGGCTCGTAGCCGCTGGCGCCATCCGCTTCACCGCAGGCGACGACCATACACTGAAGCTGCGCGCCATTTTCCGGGAGACCGATCGGCTCATCCAAGAGCATTGCCCCGACGAGCTGGCCATTGAAGCCCAGTTCTTCGGCAAGAACGTGCAGAGCATGCTGAAACTGGGACGCGCTCAGGGGGTGGCCATCGCAGCAGCCTTGCAGCGCGACATGGCGGTGGTGGAATACGCCCCGAAACGGATCAAGCAGAGCATCACAGGCAATGGGAACGCCAGCAAGGAACAAGTGGCGGCCATGCTGAAGAGCATACTGGGCGTGCGCGAACTGCCATCCAGCACGGATGCAACGGATGCCCTGGCCGTTGCCGTTTGCCACCATTTCGCCAGCAGCGGGGTCGGTCTTCCCTCCAATACGAAAGGGGGAAAAGGCTGGAGCGCCTTCCTGCGGAACAATCCGGACCGGGTGGTCTGAGAGCCTGTGCAGGATCTGAGGCTCAGGCTTCGCGGATGCGCGCAGCCAAAGCCGCCAATTCATCGTTCCCCATGGACAGCGCTCCTCGGCTGAACTCCATGTCGTGCATGCCATTGATGGGGACCAGGTGGATGTGTGCATGAGGCACCTCCAGACCGATCACGGTGAGGCCGATGCGCTTGCAGGGAACCACGGACTTGATCTTGCGGCCAACGGCTTTGGCGAAGGGGAGCATGCCTGCCAGGATCTCATCATCCAGATCGAACAGTTCGTCCACCTCCACCTTGGGGATCACCAAGGCGTGGCCCAAGCGCAGCGGGTTGATGTCCAGGAAGGCGAGGTAACGATCATCCTCCGCCAATTTGTGGCAGGGGATCTCACCGAGCACGATCCGTGAGAAGATGCTGGGCATGATCAGCGGCTGATGTCGATCACCTCGAAGCGTGTGGTACCTGCCGGGGTTACCACTTCCGCGATCTCGCCGCGCGCTTTGCCAAGGAGGCCCTTACCGATGGGCGAGCTCACACTGATGCGCCCCACCTTGATGTCCACCTCGCTTTCGGCCACCAACGTGAACTCCCGCTGTGAACCGTTGTCCACGTGGCGCACCATCACTTTGCTGTGGATGTACACGCGTGAATCATCAAGCTGCGAAGTATCCACCACGCGTGCATTGGCCACCACCTCTTCCAGCTTCGCAATGCGCGCCTCCAACAGGCCCTGATCCTCCTTCGCTGCGTGATACTCGGCATTCTCGCTCAAGTCACCTTTGTCGCGTGCATCAGCGATCTGCTGGCTCAAGTGCGGGCGTTCAACCGTGCGCAAATGGTGCAGCTCCTCTTGGAGCTTGCGCAACCCTTCTTCGGTGTAGTAGGCCGTGTTGCTCATCTAACGATTGAAAAATAATAGGGCCGTCGACCTTCCTCGACGGCCCTACATTTTTTTGTTTTACCCTTTGGTTCCACAAGGGTTGGGAAGAACCGTCGTAACGACGACATCGTAAGCAGCCGTATTGAGACTTATGTCCCAAACACCAGTTAGCGAGCTGTACGTGTAGTTCGCGTTGAAGACATCCGATGGAGGCGACGCAGGGTTTCGTGCCCGGATTTTCAGAATATTCCGAGGCTGGCCAGAAGGCCCTGCCTCCGGATAGATCCAATACCACGCTCCCCATCCAGTCCCCGAACTCGGCTTGGTCAGAATCCCATAGCTCGCGTTAGCCGGCGTCACATTATAGCCGAGTGAAATTCTGACCTGGTTGTTCGTTTGATATGAATCGTCCGCGAAATGTGCCACACCAGCATCCAAGTAGCCGGTTATAACTCGACATGAGTTATAGATGGTGAATTGAGGCGGTGAGGGAGCATCATTGGAACCCTTCAAAAAGCAAGGAAGGACTTTCGCACTGCCACCGATTTCTTCTCCTTGCCTTGGAAATACAGTGTCGGCCTTGTTGCAGCCTCCTGTTGCTAGCATCACTACAGTTAACATGAACGGTGTAATGCCTGCTCGAAAATCAAAGACACTTTTCATAGGAGTAAATTTTTTGTACTGTCTACTCATAAGGCTTTTCGACTTCCGCCCTGATTCCCAAGAAACCAGAATCCGAACATATACACAATTTCACGCATTTCAAAACGGAAGAGGACCCCCGAGAGGGTCCTCTTCCCAAAGTTAGTATGTCGCATCAGAACGAGATCCGCAGCCCAATGCTGTGCACCCCGGCGAAGGGGTTGGTGCTGCGATAGCCGTAATCGATCGCGAATGCGGAGGTCTTTTCATCCCCGAAAGGAAGATCCACGCTCAAGCCTGCACTGGGACCGGTGAACACCGTGGTGCGCTCCGTGTCGCTGGTGATGCCGTCCTCGTAGAGATAACCACCACGCAGGTGGAGCATCTTGCGGAAGGCATACTCCACGCCGATCATGAACTGGTCCTTGGTGAAGGAGTTGGACACGAACGTACCCGCGAACGTGATGCGGTGCATATCGGCCACGTGCCAGTCATAAGCCGCAGCGATGTTCAGCAACGAAGGGATCTCAAAACGCTCCGAACGCTGCTCCAGGGTGAGCTGATCGCTGCCTTGCACCAACAGGCCCTGCACGGCAAGACCGTCGCCGCTGAAACTCATGGCAGGACCTACGTTCTTCAGCGCGATACCGAAGTGCATGTTGTCCTTGGGACCGGTAACGTACTGGATACCGGCATCGAATGCCATACCCGAGGTACGCACGTTGGCAATGGACTCAGAGACCATCCGCACCAGCAGACCACCGTGGATGCTGTTGGAGAAGCTTTTGGCGTATGAGAGACCGATGTTCGCAGCCGTAGGGCGGAACGTACCGCGGCCACCTTCGGGCTGATCGTACGTGGTAACCTCCAACTCACCAAAGGACATGGTGGTGGCGGAGATGCCCAGTACACCCGACGACCCCAGTTTTTGGCCGATACCCACGCTGTTGATGGATACCCCCGAACCGGAGAGCCACGTGGTGTTGGAGAACAAAGCCTCGGTCTTGTTCACATGGGCCAGACCTGCGATGTTGCCATACATGGCCTCGGCCCCGCGGATGGATGCCGTGTTGGCCAAGCCCCATCCGGAGGAGCGCGCCCAAGGGTTGATCAACAACTGGGTGGCTCCTGCAGATCCTGCACGGTCGGGGTTACCCGCCTGTACTGGCATGCTGGTCAAAGCCGCGAGGGCCATCAGGATCACCGCTGACCGGTTAGTCGTGCACTTCATGTCCGTTCTTCGCTGGTTATTCGTGGTGCAGATCCTTAGAAGTTCTGGAGGTCCAAGGGCCTCATGGCGCCGAACCACTTGATCACTTTCTCCCCTACTCCGGGCACGTCCACGTGGCAGATGTACGTTCCGCCAGCTATGGTGATGTTATTGGTGTTCTTCAGGTCCCAATCCAGGTAGGTAAGGTCATTGTCCTTGCGGAACTTGCGGACCAAGGTGCCACCCACATTGTAGATGGAGATGGTGCAGGTCTGTGGCAGGTTGATGAACTTCACCCGGTTGTCCAAGCGCGAGGTTTCGTAACCGCTGAACGCGTAGTACGGGTTGGGCACGATGTTGATGATGTCCAGAGCGGACTCGGCCACATCGAGCACGTTCGTTTCCGTGGCAAATCCTCCGGTGCTGAAGCTGTACAACGGCAGACCGTTGTTACGCTCCGGCTGGATCGGATCCAGCGAACCCGCGTAGTTCACGTAAGGCAGGTAGGGACGTTCCGTATTGAGCACGATGCGAACGTCCGTT
Source organism: Flavobacteriales bacterium (assembly GCA_019638115.1). Taxonomy (GTDB): domain Bacteria; phylum Bacteroidota; class Bacteroidia; order Flavobacteriales_F; family PHOS-HE28; genus PHOS-HE28. The sequence continues at coordinate 389,987 of JAHBUK010000001.1, forward strand.
TCCAGCAACTGACGACCAGGGATGAGCATGGCACTGCCCACCCATGCCACGGCACGGAATACACGACGCTGCGGCTCCGGCTGGGTGTTCTGGATGGTCTGGTAAATGAAGTCACCCTCATCATAACCCGGGATGCGTTGGTCGGCGTTCACACCACCTGCGCTTTGGCGACGGTCGTTCTTGAACACGTAGATCCAATGGCAGCCACCGAACACAGGCTCACCGGCGTCGGTGAACAATTGTTCGTTCGGGTTCCACACCATGTCACGGCCGATCTCACCACCCCAGAAGCTGTTCTCACCGTAGGCGATGTTCAAGCGCTCACCGGTCTCCAGGTCGATGGCATAGCCAGGGAACCAACCCATGCCCGTAGGCTGGGTACCATTGCGGGTAGCTTCCTCATTGTTCGCACCAGCAGTACCGGCTTTACGGCCGTTCTTATCGATGCTGGGCTGAGCTCGGAGCGCCAATTTGGATGCACCACCTTGCGCGTTGGTCGTTACAGCTTCCTGCTCCAACACGGGCGAGCGCGACCATTTGCTCTTATCGCTGGTGATCACCAACTGTACGCTGGGGGTTTCCGCGATCGGCGAAACACTGGTCTGGGACAGCGATACCTGCGTACCGGAACTGGGCTGGAACGGCGCTTGGCCCACCAGTGCCCAAGGAGCCCAAGTACCACCCAGAATGCGCTCATAGCGCTGGGCATCATCCCTGCCAGCACGGTCGTTGTAGATCTCATCCGGTGCGGGGAACGTGGCAGTACCGGAACGGATCCAGTTGGTCGCTTGTGCACCCTCACCATCGGGAATACCGGTGAGCCACGCCTTGGATGGATCCGCGAAAGTGATGCTACCGCTGCCCACCGGACGCGTGTAGGCATCCGAACCAGTTCCTTGGAAGAAGGTCTGGCCGATGGAAACCGAGATGCCCCAGTTCAGCAGGAGTTGCTCGTATTTCAGGTCGATGGTCCTGTCGCTTCGCACCGTGTCACCCGTACTGGTGTTCACGATGAACCAGTAGGCATCGTTCAAGTTGCCGGCGGTGGTGCTATCCTGGAACCACACTTCGAAGTTGGCATTAGGAACCCGCAGGGGATCCACCACGCGCACATCGATCGGACCTTTGCCACGCTTGTACACGACCTGGTCCTTCCTCCAGGGGAAGCCGGACATGATCTCGTTCTCGGATTCGGGCGTCAGCTCCAAGGCGAGGCTGCCGTTACCCTGACCCTCCAGACGCGTGATCTGCAGCCTATCGCCGAACACACTGTTCTGCACGGTACCTCCATTCTCCGGCGCAGGTTTGTGCGGAATGCCCACGTAACTGCGAATGGCACCGAAGGCGGCTTTACGGCCGGCCACATAGGGGAAGGCCTGCCCGGCACCGGTTTGCACACCCGTCTGCGGGTCGGTGGTGATGGTGAAGTTCTGGAAGTTGTTGTAGCCGTAGGTAATGGCCAGGAAGTAGTAGGACTTGAAGTTCACCAAGGTGGGATCACCCTGTGCAAAGGCATCGCGGGTTATCCGGATGGAGTGTACAATGCCCGTGTCGGAACCGTTCACCATTTCGCGTGGCACGGTCAGGTTCAGGTCCGGGTTGAACTCGTAGTTGATGATCTGACCGATGCCATCACGCTTATCGCCTTGGTACACCAAGCGGGCGAGTTCGATGTTGTCGATGTCCGAAACACTTACCGTGGAGTTCTTCAGCTGGTAGATCTTGTAGCCCTGGAATCGGTAGAAACGATCGTTCGGCTGACCATCCGCATTGAACTCGGGGATGGTGGGATCCAGTTCCTCGTAGTTCTCGTTCTCGTTGTTGCTGCCGTTCGGATTGGTGATGTACAGAATGAGCTCTCGGTCCAATTCACGGATCGTCAAGTCCGGAGCATCCGGTCCATCCAGGATCTTGAAGCAGTTGTCGAAGAGTGACTGGGCCTTATCGTCAGCCAATTTCATCAAACTTACGCTGGCCGTGGCACCACCCTGAGTTGCGCGTGCAAACACCACACCCACGGTAACGTTGTTGTAAGCACCTGGCTCCAAGGTGAAGGGACCCGCACTCTGCACAAAACGACGGTCGGGAATGGCCGGGGTGGGCTCGATCTCGCGCCAGTCTGCCTGTGGAACACAGTTGGTCCCCCATCCCACCGGGTCGGTATCCCAGGGGAACATGTAGAAAGTGCGCGTGCAGTTTTCGTCCTCACTGTATCCTGTCCCACCGTAGCACATCGGACGGTTGTTCTTCCAGATGGAGCGCAAGTAGTTGTAGAAGTGAGTCGCGTTGGCGGGGTCGGTCACGTTGGCGTTGCCTTCCCGGTTGAAATACAGGAATGCGCGCATCCCGAAACGCTCGTTGTCCACGATGTCATCACCGTAGCCGATACCGATACCACGGTATGGAATACCATTCTGCGCTTGGGCCAATTGGCAATCAAGCGTCAGCGGGTTATCAACGCCATCGGAATCCTGGTAGGGACCTTCAAAAAAGTCCACACCGATCGCAGGTGGCGGAGGGGTAGGTCCTCCATATCCAACAGCTCCCAGGCAGCTAACATCCACATCACTCCAGTTGTAAGCGAAGCCGAGTCCACGTTGCACATCACATCCCACGAAGTCATCGTTCGAGCAACCCAGATCCGCATCCACGAAGTGACCGAAGTAAGTATTGAGCAGCGTCTGCGTGCCTTGATTGATGACCAAGTAGTTGTAGAAGGTCATGTTGTTGATCTCATCGTTCGTGTTGAACGAGAAGGCTTGGGCGCGGATCTCCAAACCGATGGGCTGACCGCCTTGCCCGGTCTCGGTGTGCACGTTGCCTTTGTCGTTGAAGATCCAGTAGATGTTGTCATCACCGAACAAGGGCAGCGGAGTTTCGCGGGTCTTGTTCTTGCAATCCTCAACGGAGGTCTCAAAGCCATAGTCCGGGTAGTCACCATCGAACGGGTTGTACACACCGTCCCCGTTCCAATCGTAGAAAGGAGCCAGGTAGAGGTCCTGACCGGCGTCCACGTTACCCATCGCGGGCCATTCCTGAAATGCGGTAGGCACGGAATAACCATCCGGGAAGGTCTCGCTCAGATCACAATCGGGATCATCGTTGCACAGCGCCCATTGCACGTGCGCTTCGGCTTGTGAGCGCTTGGTTTCCCAGAAACGGTCGTACGCGTTGCACACATCGAAATCCACCGAAGCATCTCCGGTATTGGTCAGAGGACCAGGCCAGAAATCGTTCTTACCGGAGGCGCGGTAGAGCACAGCAGCGATCTTCAACTGGTTGTCCGGGGAAAGGCCACCCATCCATAGACCACCTGCATAGATCGCGTTGGGGCCTGTGAAATCGGGTGTCTTGGGAACCTCGTAACCGGAGCGGCCACTGCCCCCCCTTCTCGTCCACTTGTTGCCACCGTTCTCGATCACGGCCCGCACGTTGTTGAACGCGAGCTGGGCCACGGCCGAGGCAGGTGAGCAACTGGCCGCCTTGGGGCCACCCGTTGCGGACGGAGGAGGAGGTGCCATTCCGCCCGCGTTAAGCGGTTCGCGGGCATGCACCGTGCTACCGATAACGGCAGCGAGGCTCAGAGCGAAGATTCTGGTCAGGAGTGCGCTTTGGAGGCCTTTCATGGTGAGCTGTCTTTTATTCATCAGAAATCGAAGCGTACGCCCAAACGGATGGTGCGGGGTGCGCCAAAATTGAAGGGGTTGTTCACACGGACGGCGTAAAGGTCACGGTATGCTTCGGGGTCGATCTGATCCCGGTTGGTCAGTTCGGCCAGGAAGCCATCGTTGTTGGGGGAACCCGTGTAGCGGTAAACACCTGTGATGTTCTCGGTGTTGAACACGTTGGTAACAAGCAAGTAGACGTTCAGGTTCGCGCTCTTGGCCTTGTCACCGTCCTTGCCGGCGAAGGTCAGGGGCAGGTCGCGGTCCAACTGCAGATCGGTAGTGAACTGCCAGGGCAAACGGGCACCGTTCAGGGTACCATCGAGGCGGTAGTTAGTGGCACCAGCGCCCTCGTTCACCACTTGGCTGGAACGGCTGTAGGGCGTACCGCTACCCAGAATGCTCACCACGTTGATACCGGTGCGCTGCAGGATCGGTTTGTCAAAGAGCATGGGACCGTTGTAGTCCTTGCCGCCGCCATAGCGGAAGTCGACGGTGGTCTGGAAACGGTGGCGCTGATCGAAATCCAAGGGAGCGATGTTGCGCAGGTTGGGCTGACCGGAATTGATCAGGTCGATGCCCGTGTTGGGGCCTGAACCCGTACCATCAGCGAACTGCATGGTGTAGCTGGCGCGCATCCAGATATTGCCTGTGCGGCGCAGATCGAAGGTGGCGCTGAACCCTTTCACCGTACCGAAGTCGAAGTTGTCGTAGGTGCGGTAGTCGCGTGGCCAAGCGTTGGCCACGTTCCGGATCTGGATCTGATCGCGCAACTCACGGTAGAAGGCCGCCAACTTCAAGGAAGAAGCCCGGCTCAACACCTGCTGGAAGCCCAACTCGTAATCGATGGTCTTGGTCGGCTTCAGTGCAGGGTTGGTCAGGATGTTACCCGTGTTGGCGAGGAACGCATATTCGATCAAGTCCAAACGGGACTGGAGCGCGTTGGGACGCTGGGTCAGCACATCATAGTGCGCAAAGAACACGGCCTCATCCGAGATCGGGAAAGAGAAGGCGATACGCGGCATCACGTTCACCACCGGCGTGTAATCCGAGAAAGCCTTCTTGCTGAGGGTGGATCCGGAAAGGTCACCCGCGTTGCCACGCTCAATGAGGTAGGGACGGATCTGGCCGCCTTCCTGGATGCTTCCTCCGTCGGTGAGTTCCACGCCAGTGGCGCTGTACCACTGGTCTCCGTTACGGTAGCCTTTGATCGTGTTGGGGCCATTGAAGTTGTCCACGTACACCACGAAATCATCGCCGATGTTGCCGGGACGGTTCGCCAACTGGGCAGCGATACCAGCATCGGGCACAGCCTCACCGGCACGGTAAGCTTCCTGCCACAGGTACTTATCCGTCAGCACGTTCTGGTTGGCATCGTAGCGGTCCACACGCACACCCACGTTGAAGATGATGTCATCGAACGCGAACTTGTCCATTACGTAGCCAGCCATGTAGATCGGCTGGAAGGGAGCTTGCAAACGCGTGTAGTTGCCATTGGCATCACGATCATCGAAGAAGCCCGTGAAGCTCGGACGGCCGGTGGTGCGGTTGCCCAGGTGGTCGTAGCCAACATAGGAAACGAGGCTGTTACCATCGAACACCAGTTCATCCGGTGAGAACATGTCCAGCGAGAAGACACCTGGGTCCAGGTTGTCCACATCGATGAAGTCCGTACCGTTGGGATCCAGGCCGAGGGCCTCGCGGAGGCTACGGTCGAAGAAGCGCTGGTCGTCACCCCGGTTGCGGGAGTAGAAGTAGAAAGGATAGGGGCTTCCGGGCAACTGCTGGACGCTGGCCACCGCGGTATCCTGCCACTCACGAATGTGGAAGTTGGCAAGCTGACGGGCACGCGTCCACAGGCCGATCGGGGCCAGGTCGTAGCGGCGCTGGGTCAATTGCTCGTATTCCACACCCACCTGCACGGCGTGCTGTCCGATGTCGGCACTACCCATGGCCGTGAAGCGGACCTGGTCGTTCTGGCGCTTGCGGTATTCGGCTCCGTTGGGATCATCGATGAAGCCGATGTTATTGTAGAGGTCGTACAGCGAGCGGGGACGCTCACCGTTCAACAATGCTCCGCGGGCAGTGATCTCTTGGAAGTTCTGGTAGAATCCGAAGTAGTCCGGATTCGTTCCAGCGGGAGCACCGAAGAGTTCGGCCACCGGGAACGCACCGTCCTGCAGGGAGTTGAAGTAGAAGTCGGTAAGCGCGGCAAGATCCGGGTTCTGGGTACCTGGCGTGAAGGTCACCAAGGTATCGCGGTCACCGATCTGCACGAAGCGGTTGCCGCGGAACTCGAACTGGGGAGCACGGAACGTGGTGAAGCGGCCCACATAACCGTAGTCGAACAAGCGCTCGCCGTGCGTGAAGTCAGAAACCGTGTTGTTGTAACGGGAGTAATCCAACTGCAGGGAGTAGAAAGCGTTCTTGATGGTGGAGCGCTTTTCCTCTTCGTCCGTACGGTTGGTGAAGCGCTGGGTAAAGCGAGCGAAAGCCCTCCAAGTGCTTTCCTGGATACGCGTGTTGTTCTCTGCGTTCAACAGCGAGTTACGCCGATTGAACTGCTGGCGGTTGCCGTAGTCCAAAGAGCCACCCACGCTGAGGTTGATGGTAGGCGTGGTGGTAATATCGATCTTGCCGGATGCCAAGTAGGAGATCGAGCCTGCGTTTTGACGAGTCCTGATGGTCTCGATGTCCGTGGACCGGAGGAATTCGCTCGAATAGCCGAGTGCGAAATCACCGCCACCGCTGGGCAACAGACGCCCGGGCTCGGCCAGCAACTGGTCGCGCACCTCGGGACGCACACGCACATCGCCGATGTACAAAGGGCTTCCGTCCACCACATTGGTGTACTGTCCGGAGAAGAAGAAACCAATGAGCGGCTTCTCCTTGTTGCCCAAGCTGTCACGCTTGAACAACAGGGGGCCTGAAAGGCTCGCCTCCAACTGGTTGAATGCGAACTTGTCCAAGCCGTAGATATCTGTGATGTCGCTTCCCACTTTGTAACCGGACGTAAGGTATTCCACCCCTCCGAAGAAGTTTCGGCTTGGACCACGAGTGGTGATATTGATCAAACCACCGGTCACGTCACCGTAGTTGGCGGGAACACCACCGGTGATCACCTGCACCTCCTCGATGGCGCTCTTGGGCAATCCCGTACCGGCACCGGCTGGCACCTTCACACCATCTATATAATAGTAGGTGTTCTCGGAACGAGCACCACGGATACTGATCCCTCCACCTGTACCTGCATCGCTGGTACCAGCCACCGTGGTGGCGATGGCAGCAGCCGATCGGCCAGGCATCTTGGCAATGTCCTCACGCGTTACGGTACCTCCAGAAGCGCCACCATCACGATCGATCAGTGGCACTACATATTGCACCACCTCGAACTCCTTGAGCTCGATACCCGCCGTGAGCTTGATATCGAGGAAGGTGATCTTGTTACTGCTGACCACCACACCCACCTGCTTGTAAGGCTGGTAACCCACGTAACTCACGAGCACATCGTACACGCCGGGCTCAATGGGCTTTATGAAGTAGTTGCCATCGAAGTCGGTGGCTCCACCAGTCACCTGGGAGCCTTGACGTTCGAGGACGATGTTCACGAACGGAAGTGCTTCGTTCGATTTACCGTCCAGGATCTTGCCCTTCAAACTACCTGAGCCCTGCTGGGCGCTGGCGGTCAGTACAAATGTGAACAGGGCAACAGCGGAGAATAGCCTTCTCACCATCAACGGAAAGGTTTAGCGTTCGGGGTAACTGCGCAACGAGGGGGCGTAAATATAGGAAGATCCCGGATCGGCAAAATTTCCTTTGCAACTCCGGAAAGCCGCGCGCCTGTAGGCTTTCCAATTGCAGCCGGAAGTTCGATGTTGTTCGTGTGATCCATGATGCCGATCGATCGAGCGAAAGATACCGGTAACGATCACCTGACGTTGCACTTGCGGTCGCGAACCTTGAGCGGAAGTATACAACCCCGACTCATCGACGACGTGTGAACCAGCGGCCCGGCCAAGGGTCGCGATGGGCGTGCATACCGTTGCGATCGGCACGTTTGGTATTGCGCTTGATCCGCTTGCGAGTCTCCTTGTCCTGAATGGACAAGTGCCGGTTGCGATCTTCCTTCTCCTTACGCACCTTGGCCTTCTTGTCTTCCTTGCCATTCTTGGCTTGGATCTTTTCCTGCTGTTTCTTGGTGATGCCTTCCTGAGCGAATGCCTCGGCAGGTAGTGCAAGGTGGCCAGCAATGAGGAGACCAAGACAGATCAGCAGGCGGCGCATGTTGCAAGGATAATCCATAGCAGCTTTGGCGCATACCTAACTTTGCACATACCACGTTGCTTCCACATCATGTACCGCTCCTACCATATATACTATTGTGCGCTCCTCATGTTGGCCCTCGCGCTGCTGCCCGGCTGCCGCAAGACCCAGCCAGGTGGTGTTCCGCTCGTACCTGTGGACATCAACATCAATGTGAACAATCCGGCGTATGCGGACCTGGCCGTCCCCGGTGGGTGGCTCTACCTGACAGGGGGCTCCATGGGCATCATCGTATACCGGCGAACCAATACCGAGTTCGCTGCCATGGACAGGCATTGTCCTTACCAGCCGAACGAACTGTGTCGTGTGTTTGTGGATGATTCCGAGGTGATCGCGCGCGACTCCCTGTGTTGTGGCTCCGCGTTCCTGATAACGGACGGCTCCGTTACCCAAGGGCCGGCCGCGCTCAACTTACAGCGTTACAATACCTCCTTCAACGGGACTGTGTTGCGGATCTATAATTAGAGGTGGTTGAGGGGCCTGCCTGCCGTTAGGCAGGTTGAGGGGTTGAGGGGTTGTTGCTTCGCTTTGCTCGCAATGACCGGGTTGAGAGGTTGCACCAGTTGAGGGGTTGGTTGAGGTTGTAGACTTGAGGGGCCTGCCGGTAGGCAGGTTGAGGGGGCGGGGCAATGTCCGGCAGGCTTCCAGCCTGTCGATGCAAGTCGGTTGAGTGGCCTGCCTGCCGTTAGGCAGGTTGAGCAGTTGAGAAGTTGAGCAGTTGAGAAGCCTGCCTGCCGGTGGGTTGAGGAGCGCTTTGCTTGCGACTGGCTTCGGTATTACGGAGCAGCGGGCTTGGGTACATTCAACAAAAAAGCGGCGGACCAGGTGGCCCGCCGCTCTTGTTCGTATTGGTGTAAGAATGCTCAGTAGCGGTATGCGTCGCTCTTGAAGGGGCCGTTCTTGGGCACGCCGATGTACTTGGCTTGCTCATCGGTGAGTTCCTCCAACTCCACACCGATCTTGGCCAGGTGGAGACTTGCTACCAACTCATCCAAGTGCTTGGGTAGCACGTACACCTTGTTCTCGTAGTTGGCGTGGTTCTTCCACAGTTCGATCTGCGCCAAAGTCTGGTTGGTGAAGCTGTTGCTCATCACAAAGCTGGGGTGGCCGGTGGCGCAACCCAAATTCACCAATCGGCCTTCAGCAAGGATGATCACATCCTTGCCATCAATGGTGTACTTGTCCACCTGCGGCTTGATCTCCACCTTGGTATTACCGTAAGCCTTGTTCAGCCAAGCCATGTCGATCTCGTTGTCGAAGTGGCCGATGTTGCACACAATGGTTTTGTCCTTCATGTTGCGGAAGGCCGCCTCGGTAACGATGTTGAAGTTGCCGGTGGTGGTGATGATGATGTCCGCACGATGTGCATTCGGCACGAGCTTCTTCACCTCGAAACCATCCATGGCCGCTTGCAGCGCGCAGATGGGGTCGATCTCGGTGACAATTACGCGAGCACCAGCGCCACGGAGCGAGGCGGCAGTTCCCTTGCCCACATCGCCATAACCGCAAACGATGGCCACTTTGCCGGCCATCATGATGTCGGTGGCGCGACGGATGGCATCCACAGCGCTCTCCTTGCAGCCGTACTTGTTGTCGAACTTGCTCTTGGTAACGCTATCGTTCACGTTGATCGCGGGCATCACCAGTGTACCATTGCGCTCACGCTCCAGCAGGCGCAGCACACCGGTGGTGGTCTCTTCGCTCAGGCCGCGAATGCCGTTCACCAATTCGGGGTACTTATCAAAGACCATGTTGGTAAGGTCACCACCATCGTCCAGGATCATGTTCAGGGGCTCACCGTCGGGGAAAGCGAACAAGGTCTGCTCGATGCACCAGTCGAACTCCTCGTTGTTCATGCCCTTCCAGGCATAAACCGGAATTCCGGCAGCCGCAATGGCGGCGGCGGCATGGTCCTGGGTGCTGAAGATGTTGCAGCTGCTCCAGCTCACCTCGGCTCCGAGTTCCTTCAAGGTCTCGATCAGCACTGCGGTCTGGATCGTCATGTGCAGGCAGCCTGCAACACGCGCGCCCTTGAGCGGCTTGTCCTTGCCGTACTGCTCGCGCAGGGCCATGAGGCCGGGCATTTCAGCTTCTGCAAGTTGGATCTCCTTCCGGCCCCATTCGGCCAGTGCGATATCCTTCACCTTGTACTTGAGCTGTTCTTTCGTCTGGGGCATGGTCGTGTTCATAGGGCGGCAAAGGTAAGGTGTAGGGGAAATGTGAAAATGGGAAGGGATGTGAAGATGCAGGGATGTCGAAGATGTGGGGATGTGGGGATGTGGGGATGCGAGGTTGTGGAGATGTGGGGACCTGAGGATGTGGCCCTGATGCTGGAGTTCCTGGCTGGGCGTCATTCTGCTCATCTTCACATTTCCACATCCTTTCTCATTTCCACATCACATCCTCATTTCCACATCCTCACCACATTTCCACATTCGTTTCAATTCCACATTCTCGCAGGGGTTAAGTTCGCAGCGTGGGTACCGTGCTCCAACACCTGACAGCGGCAAAGAGTTCCGGCAGGAAACTGTTGGCGGTGCTGATCGACCCTGACTTCGGGCAGGACGAGGTGCGCTTGGAGCGCACGGTGCAGAACGCCTGCATGGCCAAGGCGGACCTGATCTTCGTTGGCGGCAGCCTACTCACTTCGGCAGCCTTCGACCGTTGTGTGGAACTGGTGAAGCACTGGAGCTCCAAGCCGGTGGTGCTCTTTCCGGGCAGCCCCTCCCAGCTCAGCGCCCATGCCGATGCGGTCCTCTTTCTTTCGCTCATCAGTGGCCGTAACCCTGAATTGCTCATTGGGCACCACGTGGTGGCAGCACCCACTGTGAAAGCGCTCGGCCTGGAGGCGATACCCACCGGATACATGCTGGTGGATGGCGGCCGAACGACCACTGCGCACTATGTGAGCCAGTCCTCCCCCATCCCACACGACAAGCCGGGTATTGCGGCTGCCACGGCATTGGCCGGCGAGTTGCTGGGACTGCGCTCGATCTACCTGGATACCGGCAGCGGCGCGCCGCGCAGCGTGTCACCGGAGATGATCGCCGCCGTGCGTGCCACGGTGGACCTGCCGATCATCGTGGGCGGTGGCATCCGCACTGCGGAACAAGCCCGGCAGCTGTGCGCCGCCGGTGCCGATGTGCTGGTGGTGGGTACGGCTTTCGAGGAGGACCCGGAAAGGATCTTCGCCATGAGCGAGGCGGTGCACGGGTGAAGCCTTACCACCGCACCGCCACCCCGCCCAGCACATGCAGCGGCGCTTGTGTCAACAGGTTCACCATGTCCTGGCTCGTGCCGCCTTCCACGAAGTTGTACACCCAGCCATTGATCTCAAATGGACCGCAGAGGGTGAACGATAGGGTGCCGGCTTTCCACCCGATACACGCGACCCCCTTTCGATGCATGTCAAGGCGTGACGAGCAGTGATCGAATGACCTGCCTTGACGATCCCGTGATCACCACCATCATATAGATCCCCGGTGAATGGCCAGTAAGGTCGAACGTGCGGTCCCGGGTCCGCAGCACCTCCCTGCCCTGGGTGTCGAGAACCCGCACCTCCAGAATGGGAGCAGTACCTGTCAATTGGAAGACGCCAGTTGAAGGATTGGGGTGAATACCATGCTGCTGGCGGTCATCGGTCAATTCATCCACGCTCAGATGGACCAGGCAGTCATAGGGTTCACCTGTATTTCCGCCATATTGAGCGACGCCGTTCTCCGACATGCACGTGAGCCAGGAAGTCCCGGAAACGGATGGTCCCTGACACAGATTGAACAGCCCCCCGGTACTCCCGATACCCTGGATCCACTGGCTTGTCAAACCGCCTCCCCATGTCACCAGCTCAAGCGATACAGTTAACATCCTCCTCTCAGTACCGTTCACGAGAATGGTATCCACTTCCAGGACAAGCAACGAGTCGTGAAAGACGAGACCCGGTGGATAGATGATCGTGTCACCTGCCGACGCCGTGAAGTCATAGAGCATGACCTCCTGCCCTCCGACCCCGTCAAGCCAAAACACATGACCCAGCGAGTCGTCCCGGAGGAAGCCGTTCAGGCCAAGGTTCACGCTTCGATAGGCCACACCTGATACGACCGTGTCGGAAATTCCAGGGACAGCATAAGCCCATCCAGAGTACGGGAACCCAGGACCAACCCAGAACGACTGGACCCATAACCCATCACCTACGGGCAGGACGTTGTACTGCGCTTCAGCGCGTGAAGACCAGCACATAAGTGACGAGCAAATGAGCACGAACGCTAACTGCAATGTCTTCATGGACGGGCTTCCATGCAGCATTCGTGCTGCATCGAAAGCCCCGGAAAGCTAATGCTATTCCGACCGGACAAGCATTCGCCTGCGCTCCTTCCGAGCCCTTACCACCGCACCACCACCCCGCCCAGCACATGCAGCGGCGCCTGCGGGAATAGGCTCACCATATCCTGTCGCGTGCCACCTTCCACGAAGCTGTACACCCAGCCGTTGTTCTCGTACAGCTCGCTGAAGAGGTTGCGCAGGGTGAGGTTGAAGTCCACCGAACGCATGTTCTTGAAGCCGAGCAGCGTGACGTTGAAGCGTAGGTCGTTCACCAGGAAGGGGTCCAGCATGCGGTCGCGGCTGGCGGTGTTGTCCAGGTACTGCTCGCCCACGTACTTGGTCACGAAGGCCACGTCGCCACGCAGCTTCTCCGGCTTGTCCACGAAGCGGTAGGCCAGTTCGCTGCCTGCGACGATCGATGGCGAGAAGGCGATGTCGGTGTCGCCCACCTCCACTTCCATCTGTCCGCCGTTGTCCCAGTCATCGAGGTACTCGGTGAAGTCCTTGATGCGATTTTGGCTGAATGCTGCGTTGCCGCGCCACACCAACGCGCGGGTGAGCTGCGCTGCCCAGGTGAACTCGGCCCCGGCGCGGTAGCTCTCAGCCACGTTGGTGCGCAAGGGATAACCCACATCGTTCAACTCGCCGGTGAGCACCAGCTGGTCGGTGTAGTCCATGTAGTAGAGGTTCATGCCGGCGGCGAAGCGACCGCTGCGGTGCTCATAGCCCAGCTCGTAGTCGGTCATGCGCTCCGGGCGCGGGCGGCTTTGCGGGCTGCTTTCGATCAGGTCGCGGCGGTTGGGTTCGCGGCCACCCACGGCCACGCTGGCATAGACACGGCCTCCTTCGTGCGCCTTCCACTGCACACCGGCCTTGGGGTTGAAGAAGTTCCAGTCGGCCTGCTGTGTCACGTTCTCCAGGTCGTTGTTGAAGCCGAGGAAGTCGTGCGAGACCACCCGGTACTGCACATCACCGAAGAGGTCGAAGCGCTCGTTGAGCACATAGTTGAACTTGGCGAAAACGTTGCCATCGGTCTTCGTGCCGTTGTTGTCGTAGTAGCGCTGGCGGATGTCGCTGTCGCCGGCCCAGCGCGCCCAGATCACCTCGCCGAAGTGGTCGTTGCTGTAGTGGTTGTAGCTGCCGCCCAGCACAATGCGGTGTGTGCCCAAACGCTGCTCGTAGGTGGCGTTCACACCATCCAGCGTGTTGTCCAACCAGCGGCGGCGGATCAGGTCGCTGCGCGATATGGTGGTGTCACCGACAACGATCGGCGCAATGCCGTAGTTGCTCAGGCGGTCGTTGCTGCGGAACTGCTCGTAGAAGCCCGACCCAAGCACGCGGAACAGGGTGATGTTGAGCGTGCCGTTGTCCCCCACCTGCTGGTCGAATAGCAGCTGGTAGTGGGTCTGCTGGTAGTCGTCCACCTGGTTTTCGTAGGTGTAGGGGTTGAAGGTGCGGTTGGTGTCGAGCACCTCGCGCGGCACGCCTTCCCAGGCCTGGTAGGTGACCTCCTTGCCGCTCATGGTGAAGAAACGCAGCGAGCGTTTCTTGCCGAGCCATGCGGCTTGGAACTGGTAGCTGCGCAGGTCGGCCGTGGCGCGGTCGATGAAGCCGTCGCTCTGGATGGTGCTCAAGCGGCCATCGATGCTGAAGGCGCCGGCCTTGGAGTCCGCGCCCAACAGCCCCGTGCCGAAGCGGGCGTTGTAGCGCCGTGTGTTGAAGCTGCCCCCGAAGGCGCTGATCTCTCCAAAGGCCTCCTTGCGGATGGCCGCACTGCGCATGTTGATGCTGGCCCCGAAGGCACCCGGACCATTGGTGCTGGTGCCCACGCCGCGCTGGATCTCGATGTCCTCCAGGCCGCTGGCCAGGTCGGGCATGTTCACCCAGAACACGCTTTGGCTCTCGGGGTCGTTGACGGGCACGCCGTTGAGGGTAACGTTGATGCGCGTGGCATCGCTGCCGCGTATGCGCAGGCCGGTGTAGCCGATGCCCGTACCAGCATCGGTGGTGGTGACCACACCGGGCTGCAGGTCCAGCAGGATGGGCAGGTCCACGCCGGTATTGATGCGGTCCAGTTCATCGCGCGTCACCTTGCTCACGGCGAAGGGCGCACGATCGCCGGCACGCAGGGCGGTGACTTCGGCCTCGCGCATCAGCACCATGTTGGGGCGCATGCGCAGGTCAAAGCGGTTGTCACCGGTTACGAGGTCGATGAGCGTATCCACGGGCAGGTAGCCGATGTACGACAAACGAAGTCGTAGTGCCCCGGGCCGCAATCCACCGATGGCGAAACGGCCATCGCGGTCGGTGCTGGTGCCGAAGCGTTGTTCATCGCCCATGATGATGGTGACGCCATCGAGAGGGGCATCGTTCTCGCTGGTGATGGCGCCGGTAAGGCGTGTTTGAGCGTGGGCGGCATGGCCCAGCAGGGCAGCCGCGAACAGGGTGACAAGGGTCTTCATGTGCTTCTCCGTTGAAAGGGTCCTTGCACGGAGAAGCCCCGCGGATCGCGGGCTGGATCCCTTGGCAGCATTACCTGCCCAGGTTCTTCGGGTATGATCTCAGCACCCACCGCTTAGGCGGGGCACCCCGTTGCAAGACGGGGCGAAGGTAAGTGGCGGATCGGCAGGTCGGTGCCGTCTTGGTTGGGCTTAGTGGACACGGATGTACGGGGTGTGCACACCCCGTACATCCGTGTCCACCGAACCGCTTTAGTGTTTTGGTAGCGAGCAGCTGCTACGCCCCCCGCTCAACTCGCCGCTCCTCGCAAGGCACTTCACAAGGCTACCTGCTCCTTCTCGATCAGCTTGCGGAACAACGGCCGTGTCGTTCGCAGGTCGAGAAGGTCCACACTGATCGGCAGGTCGCTTTCCTGGAACGCATTGCGCAATTCCGCCATGGTACGGAGATCCAACTCGCCACCGGCATCAAGTGCGATATCCAGATCACTGAACTTCCGCGCCGTGCCGTTCACCCGTGAACCGAAAGCCCAGGCTTTGACACTGGGAGCGTAGGTCGCAAGTATCTCGCGGACGAGCGCGTGATGTTCGGGGCGTAGATCAAGCATGGTGCTCCTTCAAGTTGCGCAACAACGCCGCCGTGTCCTTTACGAATGCCTTGAACAAGACCGTTACTTTGCGTGCGTTCGCTTCGTCGTAGGTATGGCTCGTCAGGTTGCGCGCTTCGTGGTAAGCGAACCATACGGCCGGGTCATCGATCAGCGATGCACGCGCAGCCCTGCGGAAGAGTTCACGACGGGAAATGTTATCCATATCCAGTTGGCCGGCCCAATGCAAGTGGCGGCGCATCATTTTCCAAGCCATCTCGTAGGTGAACTCGAAGCGCTTCACTGCCGCATCGCGGACCACATCATCACCGAGGTCCATCCTGACCACCTTACGAAGGGCGGTCAGTGATCGTCGCAGAGAACTGAGGTCGAGTTTGGCAGTTGGCATCGCATGGCAAAGCTACCGTGAAGAACCATGGGAACTACAGCCTCAACTCGCCGCCCCGCGCATCAAAGCCTCCACCACTTCCACCGCCTTCTGCACGCGCTCCTCCGCACCGCCTTCAATGATCACGTACGGGAAGCCATAGGACTTCATCTCCCGCTCCCACACCGCGAACAAGCGGTCGCGGTCGTGCGGGTTCTCGCGCTGCGGATCGGGCTTCCAGGGAATGTCCGGCCGGCACAGCAGGCGCAGGTCGTAGTGTAGCACACGCACCAGCCGCTCGATCTCCGGATGCACCCTGCCGTACTTCTCCTGGCTCCAGATCTTGATGTTGAGAATGTCGGTATCGAAGAACATCGGCTTGCGGGGTGCGCGCCTGGCGATGGGGTCCTTGCCATGCAATGCCTGGTGGTGCTCCTCTCCGAAACCCGCCGCATCACCGAACCACTGTGCATGGCCCTGGGCCATCTCCAACAGGTCCTCCTCGGTGTAGGGCCGCTCCAGCGCGTACAGGTATTCGCGGGTGGCGTCACCGATCAAACCGCCGATGCCGCGGAACATCAACTGCTCAGTAAGGGTGGTCTTGCCGCTGCTTTCGGGGCCTACGATGGCGATGCGCATGGTGGTGTGGTCCTATTGATAGAGCCAAGGTAACTTTCGGTCGTTGCCAGGCAGCGTTACGACTTGGGACACTGTCAATAGAACAGCGGACCTAAACCACCGGACCATGAAACAGACGCTACTCCCAGCACTCTCCATGCTCTTCAGCGGGCAACTACTTGCCCAGCTGCCATACAGTACCAGCGCACCGCTTGCCGTGCACATGCAGGAGGTGAATGCCCAGTGGCCGGTGATGGACCCCGACCCCACAGGGGGTGCAACGTTAGCGCGGTACACGGATGAAGCGGACCGTATCGCCACACACCTGCACTTAGTGGTGGAGCGGTTGCGTACACGTATGCCCGAAGGTCTGGCGGTGCCACAGATGGCCAACCGCATGCATCTGCTCGACAGGCTCACCAACTACGCCGATGCTGGACGATTCCCCCAGAACCATGTGGTGGCCCAGCGCAACCCCATCTTCATCGACCCGCATGGCACTGCCTGCGCCGTGGGCTGGTTGATGATCGAAAGCGGGCACCGCTCGCTTGCCGAAAGCATCAGCGCGGAAATGAACCTCGGCTACCTGCACGCCATCGCAGCCGATGCGCGTTTCGTCGAACCGGTCTCCGTTTGGGCACAAGAGCATGGCTTCACGGCCGATGAGCTGGCTTGGATACAACCCGGCTACCCGCTGGCGGTGCCCACCTTCCCCATTGGTGGTGGCACCAACGGCACTGTTACCGTCATGCACCCCTTGCAGGATGGCAGCTTGTTCCTCGCCGGGGAATTCACCCAGGCCGGCACCACTGGTGCACAACGCGTGGCACGCTGGGACGGTGGCCAATACCATGCGCTGGGCAGTGGACCGGACGGTGAACCCAGCTCCGCTGCGGAACATGGCGGCATGCTTTACGTGGGTGGCAGCTTCCAAGGACAGACCAGCGACCTGGCCGTGTGGAACGGCAACTCCTGGAGCTACCACAACGTCTCTCCCGGCATGGCCCCCCGCGTGAACGCACTGCATGTACACAACGGGGACCTATACGCCGCCTGTCTGTCGCAGGGCTTTGCCGGTACCGACCATTCGGTACGCAGGCTCGTGAACGGCAGCTGGAACGCCGTGGGCGACCCATTCAATGATACGGTCATGGTGATGGCCACCCACCAAGGCGACCTGGTGGCCGCAGGGGCATTCACCCAAGCGGTATCCACCACCGACCCTTTGACGATGCATGTGGCACGCTTCGACGGGGATGGCTGGTTGGAACTGGCAAATGGCTTGGATGCCACGGTGCGTTCACTTCTGGATATGGACGGCACGCTGTACGCCGCCGGTGACCTGTACCGAGATGGCAGCCCGGTGTTCGGCATGGCCCGCCTGATCGGCAATGCCCCGGACTGGGAGGAGATGATGCCCGGCAAGACGGCATACATTCTAATGAACACCGGTGCCGAGCGCATCAACGCTTTGGCACCGCTGCTGGGCGGTATAGCATTCGGAGGCTCATTCTTCATCGATGACGGTAACATCATCGGCAATTACGGCGCCAACCTCGGCTGGATGTCATTCACCCCGGATGACTTCCGTGTGGGTGCATGGCACAATGACGAAGTGCAAACCATGACCAACCACCAGGACCTGCTCCATTATGGCGGTGCTTTCACCAGTATAACCGGAGCCAATGAACTGGTCCCGTATGCGGCATATACCACGTACATCACGGGCGCGGTCGGCCAAGATGTGGACAAAACCCCGGCAAAGGCTTGGCCCCTACCTGCAAGAGACCTGCTCCACGTTGACCTGGGTACGGCCGATCATTCCGTGTCGTTCTGGCGTTGCCATGATGCTGCTGGAAGGCAGGTGGACCTGCAAGGCACAAGGCTTGAGAACCGCATTACATTCCAGATCACAGACCTATCACCGGGTGCATACTTACTGCTGTTGCAGCAGGACAAGTTGACGCGCACCGTGCGGTTCGTGAAGGACTGAAGGGTGATCCGCTCTCCGAAGCCGTTTCCTTGGAGGTGCTCCTCTCTTGTCGGGGAAGCGGCTCAGCTCGTGGCGCCCCGCAGCATCGCCTCCACTACGCTCAAGGCCTTGCTCACCCGCTGTTCATGGGTGCCCTCGACGATCACGTACGGAAAGCCGTAGGCCTTCAATTCCCTTTCCCACACAGCGAAGATGTGCTCCCGGTCCAAGGGTGCCACGCGCATCGGATCGGGCTCTACCGGGAAATCCGGGCGGCAGAGCAGACGCAGATCGTAGCGTAGTTCACGCACCAGTTGCTCGATCTCCGGATGCACGCGCCCGAACTTCTCCTGGCTCAGGATCTTCAGGTTGAGGACATCCGATTCGAAGTAGGTTGGCTCCATGGGCACCATACGGCCCATCACGGGATCGTCTCCATGCATCATCTCCCAATACTCGGCGGACAAGTCCCCTGCATCCATGAACCAAATTGCCTGGCTGCGCGCCATATCAAGGAAGTCCGGCTCGGTATGGCGCTCTTCCTCGTCTTCCTCGATATATTCATGGGTACCATCGGAAACACGGCCGCCACCCAAGTGCCACATCAATTCACTGGATAGGGCTGTCTTGCCGCTGTATTCAGGACCCACGATGGCGATGCGCAACATGCCCCGAAACTACGCCTCCATACCTTGCATCCCGTTCGCAAGCGGGCCGAAGAGCATACACGAGCGGATCCCGAACAGCCCCTATGCCGATGACCGCTGCCGCGAACGATCACTTATGGCCCGCTGTTCACCTACTCCATGATCGACGAGCGCTACTACTACCTGGCCATTGATCTGCTCTCGCTGTCATTCCCGTTGATGGCCAGCTTCGAGAAGCGCATCAGCTTTTGGCGCAAATGGCCAGGGCTCTTCGCTGGCATCCTTTTCATGGGGCTGCTCTTCCTGCCGTGGGATGCCTACTTCACCGCACAGGGCGTTTGGGGCTTCAATCCACGCTTCCTCAGTGGTCCCGGTCTGTGGGGCATGCCAGTGGAGGAGTGGCTCTTCTTCCTGTTCATACCGTATTCCTGCATGTTCTTGTATGAAGTGATGCGCTTCTACGTGAAGCGCGATGTGCTGGGAAAAATCGCTCGTCCGTTCAGCATTGCGCTCATCCCCCTGCTGGTGCTGCTTGGCCTGCTGTATTTCGACCGCGTGTACACGGCTGTAACATTCCTGCTTACCGCGGCCTACTTGACATACGTGGTATTCGTGCTGCGACCTGCCTGGCTGGGGCGTTTTTACGTGGGCTATGGCATCAGCCTCATCCCCTTCTTCGTGGTGAACGGCATACTAACGGGTAGCCTGTTGGAGGAGCCGATCGTGTGGTACAACAACACGGAGAACCTTGGAATCCGCATGGGTACCATTCCAGTGGAAGACAGCATTTATCTGCTGCTACTCCTGCTGATGGTGACAACGCTGTATGAGCGACCCTTGAAACGTGCCCACGGCGACCTCAGAGCCTGATCAGGGGCGCTGAACAAGCTTCCAATTGCGGCTCCAGCGCACCAATGCGGATGCGCTAATGACCACGTACACGGCGTATAGACCGGCATACCAGTAGAGGCCCAGCAGGATGTAGAGCGCGATGGCGACGGCATCCGCCAGCACCCAGTAGGCCCAGTTCTCCAGGATCTTGCGCGCCAGCATCCAGGTGGCCAACAGGCTGAAAGCCGTGGCCGTGCCGTCCAGTCCGGTGAAGCGGGCATCGGGCAACAACTTCAGCAGCATGGCCAGCAGGATGGAGAGGACCGCACCACCGATCAGAATGGCTGCATGGAACCAGGCACCGCGCCGTGTGATCGGGAGTTCGCCGGAACCATTGCGGCCCCATGACCACCAGCCATACACGCCCATGGCCACGTAGTAGATGCTCAATCCGGCTTGCGCATACACGTGCTGCTGCACGAAGAGCGCTGCGCCCAACAGGGAGGCCACTATGCCGAAGAGCCAGCCCACCCGCTTCTCGTAGAGCATGAGCAGCGTGTAGCAGAGGTTGCCCACTGCGGCCACCGCTTCCACCGCTTGCCAGGTATCCACCTTCATGCAGGCCGCTTGCGGGCTCTATCAGCCACCGCAGTTGCAGGGTTGCGAGAACCAGATCTTCACCTTGGGCAGCAGTTCCTGGATCATGTCCATCTCGTGCTGCTCGAACTGGATGGCCCGCAGGTCCAGGAATCGCAGTGAACGCATGCCGGAGAGTTCCTCGGGAAAGTCGGAAAGGTCGTTGCTCCAAAGGTCCAAGGAGACCAGCTCCACCAGTTTGCCGATACAAGCCGGAAGCGCTTTCAATGCGTTGCGGCTCATGTCCAAGCGCTTCAAGTGCACCATGCTACAGATGGACGCGGGCACCTCGGTGAGCTTGTTGCGCGCAAGTCGCAGATCCTGCATGTAGGTGAGCTCGCCGAACCAATCCGGCAGGCGCTTGATCTTGTTGTTGCCCAGGTCAAGGGCATTGAGGTTTCGGAGCTGGCGCACTTCCTCCGGCACTTCTTTCAGCTTGGTGCCCGAGAGGTCCAGGCGATATACCTCATCGGGGTTCTTCAGGGCACGGTCCAGACTGCGGAAGGTGCGCACCGAATCAATGGCCAGTCGGTCCAGCAATTGGGCCTGAAGACCGTTCAGGACAAGAAAGGCCAGCGTGGCGAACAGGGTGCGCGTGCAGTTCATGGTAGGTGAGCGAGCCGTTGCATGGAGGCCGTGCGGTCCAGGTGCAGTTGATCTTCGAGTTCCTTGAGGCCCGCAAAGCGAATGTCGCCACGGATCTTCTCCACGAAACGCACGCTGATGGTCTCGCCGTACAGATCGCGGTCCAAGCCGAAGATGTTCACTTCCACAGTACGCTGCAAGCCAGCCTCGGACAAGGTAGGCCGCTGACCGATGTAGAGCATGCCGCCATGTACCTCGCCCCCCGTGCTCACCTCCACGGCATACACGCCATCGCCAGGCACCAGCTTGTAAGGATCGATAGCGCCGATGTTGGCGGTGGGATAACCCATGGTGCGCCCCAGTTGGTCGCCCTTCACCACCACACCGCTGAGGGGGTAGCTGTAGCCGAGCAGCTCGTTCGCCGTGGAGATATCGCCCTTGAGCAGGGCGTTCCTGACCTTGGTGCTGCTTACGGTGATGTGGTCCACTTCCTGTGCGGGTATTTCCTCCACGCGGAGGGCGTATCGATCACCCATGGATCGCAACAGGTCGATGTTTCCTTCGCGGTTACGTCCGAAGCGGTGATCGTATCCGATGACGATGGCACGCACCCCGATGGCGCCCACCAGCAGATCATGCACGTATGCTTCCGGGGCCATTTGGGAGAAATGCCGGGAGAAGGGGACCACCAGTAAATGATCCAAGCCGGCAGCTTCCAAAAGGGCAGCCTTTTCAGCGGGCGTGTTCAGCAACTTCAGGTCCGTATCCCCGGGGTTCAACACCATGCGTGGATGCGGGTGGAAGGTGAAGAGCACGCTCTCGCCTCCTTCCTGCCGGGCCACCTCGTTGAGGCGTTGCAGAATGCTGCGATGCCCCCGGTGCACCCCATCGAAGGTGCCGGTGGTAAGCACGGGGCGCTTCACCCCGCGGAAATCAGCGATCTCGGTATGGACCTGCATGCCGGGCGCAAAGGTCGGATTTGGGCACTGAAGGGAAATTCCGAGTAAAACAGGGATGCTCATGAGCTGACTTGACCGGGCCGAGAACAGGCCGCCTGAGAACAACTTGTCAACTTCCGATCAACAACCCATCAACAGCATTTGCCCTTCCAAAGCGAAGCCCTACCTTCGCGGCCGCAAACCGGGGCAAAGCCCCACAGAACAGCCCAACTTCCTCATGGCCAAGCACATTGGAAAGGTAGTCCAGGTCATCGGACCCGTGGTCGACGTTCGTTTTGAGAACGGTACCGACCTGCCCAACATCTACGACGCTCTCCACATCACCCGTCCGGATGGCAGCATCCTGGTGCTGGAGACCCAACAGCTTACCGGTGAGGACACCGTGCGTGCCATCAGCATGGAAAGCACCGATGGCCTTTCGCGCGGCACCAAGGTGGAAGGCATGGGCCAGCCCATCGCGATGCCTGTGGGCGACGCCATCAAAGGCCGCCTCTTCAACGTTACCGGCGCACCGATCGACGGCATGAAGCCGGTGGACACGGGCAAGAGCTACCCCATCCACCGCGAGGCCCCGAAGTTCGAGGACCTCAGCACCAGCACCGAAGTGCTGTTCACCGGTATCAAGGTGATCGACCTCATCGAGCCTTACGCCAAGGGCGGTAAGATCGGTCTGTTCGGTGGTGCCGGTGTGGGCAAGACCGTGTTGATCCAGGAGCTCATCAACAACATCGCCAAGGGCTACAGCGGCTACAGCGTGTTCGCCGGCGTGGGTGAGCGTACCCGCGAGGGCAATGACCTGCTCCGCGAAATGATCGAGAGCGGCATCATCAAGTATGGTGACGACTTCGTGCACAGCATGGAGAAAGGCGGCTGGGACCTGAGCAAGGTGGATTACAACAGCCTCGCCACCAGCCAGGCCACCTTCATCTTCGGACAGATGAACGAGCCTCCCGGAGCCCGTGCCCGCGTGGCCCTGAGCGGTCTTACGCTGGCCGAGTACTTCCGCGATGGCGACGAGCAGAGCGGCGGTCGCGACATCCTCTTCTTCGTGGACAACATCTTCCGCTTCACCCAGGCCGGTTCCGAGGTGAGCGCACTGCTGGGCCGTATGCCCAGCGCCGTGGGTTACCAGCCCACCCTGGCCACCGAGATGGGTGCCATGCAGGAGCGTATCACCTCCACCAAGCGCGGTTCCATCACCTCGGTACAGGCCGTGTACGTGCCTGCGGATGACTTGACCGACCCCGCTCCAGCCACCACCTTCGCCCACTTGGACGCCACCACGGTATTGAGCCGGAAGATCGCCGAGTTGGGTATCTACCCCTCCGTGGATCCCCTGGACAGCACCAGCCGTATCCTCACTCCCGCCATCGTGGGCGATGAGCACTACAACTGCGCCCAGCGCGTGAAGGCCATCCTGCAGCGCTACAAGGAACTGCAGGACATCATCGCCATTCTGGGCATGGACGAATTGAGCGAAGAGGACAAGCAGGCCGTGAGCCGCGCCCGCCGTGTGCAGCGCTTCCTCAGCCAGCCCTTCTTCGTGGCCGAGCAGTTCACCGGCCTGCCCGGCGTGATGGTGCCCATCGAGGAGACCATCAAGGGCTTCAACATGATCATGGACGGCGAGATGGACGAGTACCCCGAAGCAGCCTTCAACCTGAAGGGCCGCATTGAGGACGTGATCGAGGCCGGTAAGAAGATGTTGGCCGAGGCCGCGAAAGCTTAGTGCACGGTTGTCGGTTGTCTGTTGCCCGACAGCGGCACTGACAACTGGCAACGAACAACTGAAAACTGCACATGCGCGTAGAGATCATCACCCCCGACAAAGCCCTCTTCAAAGGCGAAGCCACCAGCGTGGTGGTGCCCGGCATCAGCGGCAGCATGGGTTTCCTGAACAACCACGCCCCCTTGATCACCGTGCTGAAGGCCGGTGAAGTGAAGGTGACCACCGCCAACGGTGAGGAACAGTTCACCGTGAAAGGCGGCGTGGTGGAAGTGAGCAACAACACGGTGATCGTGCTGGCCGAGTAAAGCCGGACATTCATCGACCGAACTGCGAACGGCGCTCTGATGGGGCGCCGTTCGTGCTTTCGACCCAACGGAAAGTCGCACTACATTCGCTGGTGCCTTGGCCCGGACCCACCATGCACCTCCCCACCACCCTCGCGTTGTTGGCGTTGTGCAGCCATACCGCAGCACAGTCGCCCTACCACCCCTTCCCGGAGGGTGAGGCCGGCTGGCTGCAGGGGCAGAACTGGGACCAGCCCAACCAGGGTGATTGCAACATCGGCTACAGCTGGTTCGCGTGCGAACGCCCCTTTTATCTGGGTGCCGACAGCATCATGGATGGCGTTGTATACCAGACACTGCTCGGACATGGCCAATGTACATGGAGTTGGATCAATCCCCCTTTCCCTCTGCCACCTTGGTGCAGTACGTGGGGCACCTATGCGGAACCACAGGGTGTTATGGGTTTCCTGCGGCAGAACGTGGACGAGCGCAGGGTCTATTTCCTACCAGCGAACAGTCAGGAGGAGGAATTGCTCTACGACTTTACCATCGGCCTGGGCCCCTACCCGGCCACTTGGAACAACCCCATCCCCGGCAACCTGTACGTGGTCGCCCTGGACAGCGTGGAACTGAACGACGGCTGGCACCGCACCTGGGCCCTGGGCTGGTCGTGGAACGGGCAGGACGTGCCGGATGAGGCCTTTGCCCACGTGATCGAAGGCGTGGGGAGCGACATGGGCCTGCTGAACCCATTGGTGCCGCCGCTGCCAGCAATGTCCACGCTAACGTGCCACAGCGCTGAGGGGGTAACGCTGTACCCCTTGTTTGTGGAGGCTTGTGGCTTGAACGTATCCATGCATGATCGGGAACCCGTACCTGGGCTCCGTATCTGGCCGAACCCGGTGCATGATCAGCTCTTCCTTTCCCAGCCTATCTCCGGTTCGGTGCATGACATCCACGGTCGCCAAGTGCGTCACGTAACGAACGCGCAGGTGATTCAGGTGAACGACCTTGCCCCGGGGGTGTACATCCTGCGTATGGACGATGGAGGTGCCCAACGCTTCGTGGTGGAGCGCTGATGGGGTCCATTCGGCATGACGGTTTGGTGGAAGTGATGAACGATACGGTGCTCGTGTTGGTGGAGTAGCTCCGATGCCTGCATCGAGCTGCTGCGCGAACACGAAAAGAACGAAGAACGGCGCTCCGATGGGGCGCCGTTCGTGTTTTCCGCTACATCGGTGACGCCTGCTGACTCAAGACCGTTCGCTTCATGGCGCCAACCAGCACGTAATGCCCTGTGCAGCAGTGCCATAGGTTTCTGAAAAGGCGCAAAAGCACAGCTCCTGTGCCTTGATCAGCGATGGCCCAAATCGGTTTTCGTCGATTCATTTCGGCGATTCGTCGATGATTTTATTTGACACGTCGAACCATGCCGCTTCATATTTGCGCCAGTTCTTTCCAACCATCGATCGCGCATTAGGCCGGTCGACCATGTAACCGGGTCTCCGGACCCACCACCTGGACCGCCGAACTGCTTGGACACAGACGGCCCCAGGAACCGGCCACAAAAGGCCGGTAGCCGAAGGCCGCATCAACGACCGAACAGTAACCAAATGATGCGTCCAATGGAAAACAGATACCCTATGCGCGGGCTGCGCTTGCTGCCCCTTTTGATGGCAGTGCTATTGCCACTGCTGACCAAGGCCCAAGTGGCCAGCTACTACAGCTTCTCCCAATCATCGGGCACCTTCTCTTTGATCACCGGAGGAAGCGTGTTGAGCAGTGGCACCTTCGATAACACGGTGCACACGGTGAACCTGGCCAACCCGGGAGTGATCTTCAACGGCACGGTGTACAACACCATGTACGTGTCCACCAACGGCTTCATCACCTTCGGTGCAGCCGCCGCAGCCACCAACTACACCCCCCTGAGCAGCACGGCCACCTACGCCGGTGCCATCAGCGCATTCGGTGCGCGCCTGGAGAATGCCACCAGCGGTACGCGTGAAGTGCGGGTGCAACGCATCGGTGAAGAACTGATCGTGCAGTGGCGCGATGTACGCCGCCAAGGTGTGACCGGCGGTGAGCGCTTCAGCATGCAAGTGCGCATGAACACCACCGACGGTACCCTTCGTGTGATCTACGGCGGTGTGAACAGCCAGGGCAGCGGTACCGACCACCAACCCCAAGTAGGTCTGCGCGGCGCCAGCAATGCCTTCGCCACCAATGTGAACAACCGCTTGGTCACCACTGGCAGCAACAACTGGGCGACCAGTTTGAGCGGCACCGCGAACAGCAGTACCTGCCGCTTCACCAGCACTTCCCCTGCCCGTGCTTTCACCAATGGCCTCACTTACACGTGGGAACCCTGCACCGCACCGAGCGCCACTGTTACCGTGGGCAGCACCGATTGCGTGAACAACACCTTCAGCGCCACGGTGAACGTGACCAGCCTTGGGAACGCCGCCAATGTGAGCCTTGTAGCCAACCCGGGTGGCACTGTGCTGAGCAACGTGGGCGTAGGAAGCCACACCGTGGACCTCCCCTTGGGCACCGTGGCCCTTACCCTCACGCACAACGGCAACAACAACTGCAACGTGTCGCTGGGCAACGTGGCCAACACCATGAGCTGCGTGGTGAACGGCCAGTGCTACGGATCCACTGCGCTTCCGCAGATCCCCGACAACGGTTGCGGAGCGAACAACTACTATGAAGTGGGCATCCCCATCAGCGGCCTGCCGAACAACCTGAGCAATGCCCCCTTGGGTACCCTACTGGAAAGCGTGGACCTGATGGTGGCGCACACCTACCGGGGCGACCTGCGCATCCACCTGGTCTCTCCCCAAGGCCAGCAGCGCGACCTTTTCCTGCGCAAGCCAAGCACAAATGCCGGTGGAGACAACCTCGGCAACCCCTCCAACTGCCCTTCCGGAGCCCTGAAACTGCGCGATGGAGCAGCTGCGCTCACCACCATGAGCAGCTCCAGCAACAACGTTACCGGCACCTTCGCCCCGGAGCAGACCCTTGCCGGCTTCACGGGCAACCCGAACGGTACTTGGATCCTGCGCATCTGTGATGCTGCCGCACAGGATGTGGGACGCCTGCGCCACGTGCAACTGAATTTCGCTCAGAACGACTGCGCCGGGAACCTCGGTGGTGCGGCCCTGCCTGGCGCTACCTGCAACGATGGTGATGTGTGCACCACCGGCGATGTGTACGACAACAACTGCAACTGCACCGGCACCTTGCAAGACAGCGATGGCGATGGTGTGTGCGATGCCAACGACGGATGCCCCTTTGATGCCAACAAGACCGCTCCCGGTGCGTGCGGCTGTGGCGTTGCTGATGTGCCCACCACCTGGTATGCGGATGTGGATGGCGACGGCTTTGGCGACCCCAACACCGGAATCGCTGGCTTCACCTGCATTCAGCCCAATGGCCATGTGGCCGACAACAGTGACCTGTGCCCCAACGACATCAATAAGGTAGCGCCCGGTGCATGCGGTTGCGGTACGCCCGACGTGGCCGTAACGTGGTACGCGGATACCGATGGCGACGGTTTTGGCGACCCCAACACCGGAATCTCAGGGTACACCTGCGACCAGCCCACAGGCTATGTGGCCAACAGTGGCGACCTCTGCCCCGATGATGCGAACAAGCAAGCTCCCGGCCAGTGCGGTTGCGGAACTGCCGATATCGACACCGATGGCGATGGTATCGCTGATTGTGTGGACGCTTGCCCCAACGACCCCTTCAATGATGCGGACGGTGATGGTATCTGCGGCGACGTGGACAGCTGCCCCAACGCATTCGGCCAAGTGGGCTCTCCCTGCAACGCCGGTCCGGGCTTCATCCTGGGTACGCTGGATGCCAACTGCAACTGCGTGGGCGTTGCCTGCACGGACAATGTGACGCTGGAATTCACCACCGACGATGCGCCATCCGACCTGAGCTGGCAGCTGGTGGACGTGCTCACCAACACCACCATCTACCAAGGCCAGGGCTTCATGATGCCGCCTACTGCCGTGTTCCAATGGCAGTACTGCCTGCCCGCCGACCGTTGCTACAAGCTGCTGGTATCGGACAATGGCAATGGTACCACCGGCAACCCCGGCTACGAACTCCGCCATACCGCCACGCAGCGTCGCATCATCGATGCCCGCGGGGGCTTCACCTTCAACGGCACCAGCCAGATCGCCAACGGATACAGCTTCTGCCTTGGCATGGGCACCGACGAACCGATGTACACCAGCACCGACAAAGCCTGGTGGCGCACCGGCGAATACCTGGTGGCACAGGAGAACCCGGCAGTTAGCGCAGCCTGGAGCGCACATGGCCCCACGGCCGATTCCGGCTACGAGTTCTGGTTCTTCGACCCGCACGGCAGCTACAACTTCCGCCGCTTCCGTGCACACAACCAGAGCGATGGTTTCGCCAATGTGGGCGCCACCCGTGCCTGCCACATGAAGGTGAACAACTGGGCGGCGGCCAACCACATTCCCGAGCACACCCGCTTGAACGTGCGTATCCGTGGACGCGTGAGCGGCACCAACATGCCTTGGGGGCCTGCATCGGTGTTCGTGCGCAACGAAGCGCTGGCACAGAACCCGCCCACCAAACTGATGGACATCCCCGGCAACCAGTTCATCAGCTGCGGCCAATTCCGCCAGTTCGTGAGCAACCAGCGCATCCATGCACGCCCCGTGAGCGGTGCCAACCTGTACCAATGGCGCTTCCGCATCGAGGCGGAGAACGTGGAGATCGTGCGGACCAGCACCACCTACTTCCTGAACCTGGGCTGGAGTGCCAGTGTGGCCGCTCCGCTGCAGAACAGCAAGACCTACGAGGTGGATGTGCGCGCCAGCCGCGACGGTGGAGCCACCTGGGGCGGCTATGACAGCGATCCCTGGGGCGATGTGTGCCTGCTTACCATCGGCACCCCGCCCGCTATGGGTGGCAACCAGAACATGAGCCTGAGCGCCGATGGCGTGCTGGCCATGTGGCCCAACCCCAACACGGGTGATCTGCTCTGGATCAGCCTCAGCGAGGTGGCACAAGACGTGGAGAGCATCGCGGTGGACATCCATGATCTGGTGGGCCAACGCATAATGACGCGCATGCTGCCTGTGCAAAGCCACAACGTGAACACTCCGCTTGAACTCCCCGGCAACTTGGCCACGGGCGTCTACACGGTGACCATCGTTGCAGGCACTACCAGACATACCCAGCGTTTGGTGATCCAACGCTGACCGAAAAAGGATCCAACAAGGGAACGGCGCTCCGATGGGGCGCCGTTCCCTAATTAATGCCGCGACACAGATACTTGCTTGCATGCACGTAGCGGCTACCACAGGATCGCAGCAAAGCACTCATTCGGCCTGCGCTGGGCGGAGCGTGTTGATCGGCCACCGGATGTTCGTGAGCACACACCATCTTCGCGCTCCCATTCCTGTCGCATGCGTTCCATAAGTCGGGTCATCCTATCCGGTCTCACGTTTCTTCTTGGAAGCAGTTCCCAGCTTTGGGCACAAGCGCCCCAGGACCAAGATCCCCGGCCGCTGGACACCGTGCGCGTGACCGCTACCCGGCTCGCGAGCCCGCTGCCCCGCACAGGACGAAGCCTGCAGGTGCTGGACAGTGCCGTGCTGGTGAACGCACCCCGCGTGGAGGTGAGCGAGGTGCTGCGCGCCAACACCCTGGTGGATGTGCGTCAGCGCGGCCCCTTCGATGTGCAGACCGACCTCAGCATCCGTGGCGGCACCTTCGACCAAACGCTGGTGCTGGTGGATGGCATCCCCATGACCGACCCGCAGACCGGGCACCACATGATGGACCTGCCCCTGCTGGCCGATGACCTGGAGCGCGCGGAAGTGCTGTACGGTGGTGCCTCACGCACCTTCGGCGGTGGCGCATTCAGCGGTGCGGTGAACCTCATCAGCAGGGCACCACAAGGCACCCGCGGCAGACTGATGCTGGAAGGCGGCGAGTACGGCTCCTACCGGATGCGATTCAGCCAAAACCTGGCGAACGACAAGGGCGGGGTGCGCTTGAGCGGCTTCACCGGGAAGAGCGCGGGCTACGTGCCCAACAGCGACTTCGACATGAGCGGCGGCCAGGTGAATGGCGTGCGGCGCTGGGAGAAACTGAAACTGAGCGGCCAGCTGGGTGCCGTCCACAAGCGCTTCGGGGCGCAGAACTTCTACAGTTCGGTCTACCCGGACCAGCAGGAGATCACCGGCACCTACCTGGGAAGCGTGGAATTGCGCAACGACGCCAGCGCCTGGGCCTGGAACGTGCGCGCCTATGGGCGGCAGCACGACGATGAGTTCCAGCTCTTCCGGGAAAGTGACGACCACTACCGCTACAGCAATGGCTTCTTCGTGCGCGGCGCCAGCGATACCGCCCGCTTCACCCCCACGTTCTTCTACACCTTCCACAACCGGCACCGCACCCGCGTGGGTGGCGCGGAGGCCAATGTGCGCCGCAACTGGAGCGCGGGCACCACGGCACTGGGCATTCACGGCCGCTCGGAACACATCCTGAGCAATGTGCTCGGCGAACCGCTTCCCGCTCCGATCGACGCACCGGGCAGCCGCGAACAATTCACGCGGGGCGAGGACCGGCAGAACCTGGCCATCCACCTGGACCACCGGATCGAACGGGGGCGTTTCGGCGTGGATGCCGGCCTGCTGCTGAACCTCAACAACGACTTCGTGCCCGAATGGGTGCCCGGAGTGGACCTCTTCCACCGGTGGAATACCAGGCATCACAGTTACGCCAACTACGGGCGCGCCTTCCGCCAGCCCACCTGGACCGACCTCTACTACAACCGGGGGGGCGCGCAAGGCAGCATCGACCTGCGCACCGAACATGCCGACCAGGTGGAACTCGGGCACCGGATCCTGGGCAGCAACTGGAAAGCGAGTGCCGCCCTGTGGCGCCGCATGGGCCGCGACCTGATCGATTGGGTGCGCCTGCCCGGGGAGACCACCGTACGCGCCTCGAACATCACCAACGTGGACCTCAATGGCGTGGAACTCTCCGGCAGCTACCTCACGGCGGATCGGCGCGGCGAAGGCGGTCTGCTCTTCGCCTACCAATGGTCCGACCAGCAGGACTTCCCCTTCACCTCGCTCTACGTGCTGGACTACCTGAGCTACAACGCGCTCGTATGGTGGCAGCAGCAACTGGGCGCCGGATTCAGCGCGCGTGTGAACGCCAACTGGCGCACCCGCAACGGCACCTACGTGCGCTTCGCGGATGGCACCAAGGTGGAATACCCCGATCCCCTGCGCATCGATCTGCGCGCCGACTGGACACGCGGACGCCTTGGCCTTTATGCCAGCGTGACCAATGTGCTGGACGCCGAACAGATGGACCGCGGCAATGTGCTCCTGCCCGGCCGCTGGTTCATGGGCGGCGCGAGCTTCACCTGGGGCAAGTAGCACAGCACATTGTACGAGCGGGAACCTGGATCCATGTCCGGGATCCCGGCCCCTTGCCCCCCGGCTATCTTCGCGGCGTTCCCTTTCCCGCTTCATCATGCTCAAACTCGAAGGCATCGTTAAACGCTATGGCCAACACCTGGCCCTGGACGGTGTATCCATGGAGGTGAAGGCCGGCCGCGTGTTCGGCCTGCTCGGACCCAACGGTGCGGGCAAGACCACGCTCATCCGCATCATCACGCGCATCACCGGACCCGATGCCGGACAGGTTTACCTGGACGGCAGGCTCATGACCAACGAGGATGTGGCGCACATGGGCTACCTGCCCGAAGAGCGCGGCCTGTACAAGAAGATGAAGGTGGGCGAACAGGCCCTGTACCTGGCCCAGCTCAAGGGCATGCCCAAGGCCGAGGCCCAGAAGCGCTTGAAGAACTGGTTCGAGCGTTGGGAGATCGATGGCTGGTGGAACAAGAAGGTGGAGGAGCTGAGCAAGGGCATGGCCCAGAAGGTGCAGTTCATCAGCACCGTGCTGCACGCACCCAAGTTCCTCATACTCGATGAGCCCTTCAGCGGCTTCGACCCCATCAATGCGGAACTGATCCGCAACGAGATCCTGCGCCTGCGCGACGAAGGCACCACCGTGATGCTGAGCACCCACAACATGGGCAGCGTGGAGGAACTGTGCGACGACATCGGCCTGATCGACAAGGCGCACTTGGTGCTGAACGGCAGCGTGGAGGAGATCCGCCAGCGCTACGCCACCAACACCTTCCGCGTGGAACTCACCGGCAATGCCGTTGCCCTTGGCAATGCGCTCTCCTTCACCGGCGAGCTGCTGGATGCACAGCAGAAGAACGGACGCACCGTGGCACGCATCCGCCTCACCAAAGGCATGAACCTGAACAAGGTGCTCACCCAGTTGCTGCCAGCCGTGGAGATCCACGCCGTGCAGGAGGAGGTGCCGCGCATGCACGAGATCTTCATCCGGGCGGTGAGCGAACAGGAGCCCGCGTTGGTGCCTGCGGACATGACCGAATGAAACCTGCGAAGGACAACACGACCGTTCCAGCACAGCTTCCAACAGCAACCGATCAAGACCCCCTGAGCGCCCGGACAACGCCAGGCATCACGCCCCCATGAACAAGATCGCCCTCATCATCAAACGGGAATTCCTCTCGCGCGTGCGGAAGCCCAGCTTCCTAATCATGACCCTGCTTGGGCCGCTTCTGATCGCCGGAGGCATCATGCTCATCGTGTACCTGGGCATGCAGGGCAGCAGCGACCAGCACGTGCTGGTGGTGGACCCCAACGGCGTGATCGCATCCAAACTGAACAACGCGGACAAGATCAGCTTCTTCGTGGACGACGCAGCCTGGGACGACAGCACCTTCAAGGCCAGTCCGTACACCGTGATGGTGCGCTTCACCGAGGAGATCACCGACCCTACCGCCCTGATCTACTACAAGAAGCTGCCCAACCTGGGCGCCCAACGCACCATCGAGAACGAGTTGGAAAAAGCGGTGGAACTGCTCAAGCTGCGCCGGGCGGGCATCGACGAGGAGAGCTACCGGCGCGTGCGGAAGAACCTGATCAGCAACTGGCTGGACATCGAGAAGACCGATCAGGAATCGCTGGAACAGGAGCGCGCCGGCATCGGCTTCTTCTTCGGCTACTTCATGTTCATCTTCATCTTCCTCTACGGCATGCAGGTGATGCGCGGGGTGATGGAGGAGAAGCAGAACCGCGTGGTGGAAGTGCTGATCAGCAGTGTGCGTCCCTTCCAATTGATGATGGGCAAGATCATCGGCATCGCCATGGTGGGCTTCACGCAGTTCGTGCTCTGGATCGTGGCCACCACCCTGCTCATCGGCATCGGCTCGGCCGTGCTGCTGAAGGACCGCTACGACCCCAGCACGCTGGCCAACACACCCATGACCGCCCAGGTGCAGAAACAACTGGGTGAGCAGGCCACGGCCGTGCCGGACGTGAACGACGTGAAACTGCTGAAAGCGATGGCCATGCTGGACATCCCGGTTATCCTGGGGCTGTTCCTCTTCTTCTTCATCGGTGGCTACCTGCTCTACAGTTCGCTGCTTGCCGCCATCGGCTCGGCCGTGGACAGCGAAGCGGACACACAGCAGTTCATGATGCCGGTGACACTGCCCATGATACTCGCCTTGGCCGTTGCCCAGATGGCGGTGTACAACCCCGAAAGCCCGGCGGTGCTTTGGTGCAGCTTCATCCCCTTCACCAGCCCGATCGTGATGATGGTGCGCGTGACCATGGGCAATGCCATGCTGTGGGAAGTGCTCCTGAGCATGGGCCTGCTCATCACCGCGTTCATGGGCACCACCTGGCTGGCGGGTCGCATCTACCGGACGGGCATCCTTATGTACGGCAAGAAGGCGAGTTGGAAGGAGTTGGGGAAGTGGTTGTTCTATAAGGGATAGTTGGGAGGTGGTTGGAGGTTGGGAGGTGGTTGGAGGTTGGGAGGTGGTTGGAGGTTGAGAGATGGTTGGAGGTTGGTTGGGAGGTGGAAGGGGGTTGGGTTAAAATGGATGTAGTTGTCAGTTGCGCACTACCGCCTGGCAACGGTCAACTGACCACTCTGATAGCTGCATGATCATGAACGGCATAATCGACCTCGGCACCAACACCTTCAAGCTACTCGTTTGCACGTGGCGTGATGGGCGTTTGCAGGTGCTGCATCGCGAGGAACTGCCTGTATACCTGGGCCGTGGCGGCATCGAGAAGGGGATCATCGCGCCGGATGCCTTCGAGCGGGGCATGGAGATCTTGCGGACGATCCGCGAACGCGCCACTTCGCTCGGGGCCTTAGCACTGCAGGGTTTTGGCACTTCGGCTTTGCGCAATGCCCGCAACGGCCACGAATTCACCCAGCGGGCCAAAGCCGAGCTGGACATCGATATCAGCATCATTCCGGGTGAGCAGGAAGCCGAGCTGATCCTGGAAGGTGTACGACAAGCCGTGTCGTTGGGGAGTCGCCCGGCACTGATCATGGACATCGGCGGCGGCAGCACGGAGTTCATCCTGGCCACGGAAAAGGCGTTGATGTGGAAACGCAGCTTCGAGCTGGGCGTCACCCGCCTACGCGAGCGCATCCCCGTGGGCGACCCCATCAGCGTGGAGGAGGAAGCACGCATCGCCGAACACCTGGACAGCCAGTTGGAGCCCTTGTATGCGGTGATCGAACGCCATGAGCCGCATTTGCTCATCGGCAGCGCGGGCAGCTTCGATACCCTGGCGGCCATGGTGCTGGCGGAGCAAGGCCTGAAGCTCGATCCATCATCCACCACCCTCCCCTTCCCGGCGCTCAGCTTCGATGCGTTGAAGGACCGGCTGCTGCGCATGACCCGTGCCGAACGCCTCTCCGTGCCCGGCCTTCCGGAGCACCGCGTGGACACCATCCCCTACGCGCTCATCCAGATCGAACGTGTGCTGCTTGCCGGTGGCATCCGTGATCTGGCCTGGAGCCGGTATGCGCTGAAGGAAGGAGCGGCAGCGCGCTTGATGGAAGGCCCTGAGTAGGGATCGCCACTACGCCCTACGGCACCTGCTCCACCCGCACCGCCGTGGGCACCGTACCGCCGATCGTTTGCAGGATCACATCACGATCATTGTCCGCACCCACGTATTTGATGGTGCCGTCCAGGTTCACGTCCTCGGTGGCATAGGTGCCCTGCACCACGTTCACAGGGTTAGCGCCACCGATGGCCTGTAGCACAGCATCGCGATCATTGTCGGCACCGGTGTATTTCACCACGCCATCGAAGTTGGCATCGCCGGGCCAGAGCATGCGCTGGCCACCCACCTCGGTCTGCGCTTCTGCGCCATAGGTGGGCGTAAGCGGATCGGTGAAGTCCACCGTGGAGGGATCCGCCGACAATGGAATCGCTTGGGCGGTCATTACACCCAGGTGGTTGCGGTGGCGGATGGCGATGTGGTAGTTGCCGCGCGGCAGGTCGAACACCAGATCGGTAGATCCGTCCACATCCTTCACAAGACCATCGCGCCGCAACAAGGCGCTGCGCGTGCCCAACACCTGTGCGGGGTTGGTGGCAGCACGTAACTCCACCACCACCCAGTCAACAATGGCGTTGTTGTCCGGAACATCGAACACGGGCGGATCCGCACTCTCGGCACCGCCGTGCAAGCTGTGCCCGTAGCCCAATGCCGAGTAGGGCTCAACGGCGGGCAGCAGACCAAGCACACGCAGGCTATCGCTCATGTTGCCTGATGAGGTTGACGCACCGCCCAGCCGCACCCGGGGAGATACGCGCACACCTTTGGGCTGCGGACGGCTGTACACCGCCAGGTTGTGGCGGTATCGGGTTGAATGATCAGTGGCCCTCAGTTGCTTGAACTGCCCTGCGAAGTATGCTCGCTCTTTCGATAGATGGATCTTGTACAAGGCCCCAGGCCCGCTTGGATCCCACGGGTTCACACCCCACCAACTCATATCCCCGCCGGATACCTGATATAGGTATGGGAGTCTGTGTCCGCCCGAGATCGGATGGTAGCCCAGGACATCCGCGAACAGTTCTTGAGCAGGTGCTGGTGGCAATGAGCCAGTGCCGAATATCACCTCCTCTCCTTCGGCGGCGACAGTCCTTGGCGACGGAAGCCCTGCATCACTCCACACCCTGGTGATCGGCATCAGATCACCGTCCTGTATCGTAACCATGGCCAAGCCATTCGACCAACGCTCCTGCACCATACTGAAACCACCAACGAAAGCCACACCCGTGGAAGAAGCTGAAATTGCGTGCACTGGGCCATTGCATGTTGGACCCCAAGGAAGGAGCTCACCGGATTGCAGGTCCACTGCCGCCAGACGCATCCGTTGTTGGGCATTGATGAACGTGAAGTC
Source organism: Flavobacteriales bacterium (assembly GCA_019638115.1). Taxonomy (GTDB): domain Bacteria; phylum Bacteroidota; class Bacteroidia; order Flavobacteriales_F; family PHOS-HE28; genus PHOS-HE28. The sequence continues at coordinate 426,326 of JAHBUK010000001.1, forward strand.
CCCTCCCATGTAAAGCACATCGTCGTGGATGGCGAGTGCACGGACCCGGCCGTTGGGTTGATGCTCCCACTCCAACGCTTCGCCTGTGATCGCGTCATGGACCAGGACCCCATTCGTTGAACCCATGTACAAGCGTGGTCCCTTCACAACGAACGCATTCCACTCAGCACTCCACGGAACAGGGACCGCAAAAGGCTCCAACGCACCAGTTGCGGCATCGATCCGCGCCACTCCTGACACAGCCTGCCCTTGAACCTCCGACATAGCACCGGCGAGGTAGAGGTATCCGGCATCCAGGAAGATGGCGTGTACAGCTCCCACCACATCGATCTGTGTAGCATGGGGCCTTCCAGTACCTACATCCAACACCAGCAAATTGGCATGCTCACCACCACCTTCCCAAATAACCTCTCTTTCATGGAAGCCCGGCTCAGCCATGACGAACACCGAATTGCCGACCACGGCCACGCTGCCCGACCGCCCCCTTGGACCTGTCAGTTCCCCAACGGCAGACCCGTTTACCCGATGTATCGCACTCACTCCCATCCCTGACCAAAACCCGTTCGAAAGGCTAAGGAGCGCGATGCGTCCAACAACGAAAACGGTATCACCACTCACGCACAAACCCAATGCCGAAGGAGCCTCGATACCTGGTGTCGGATCTTGATCGACCAATAAGTTCGTAAAGTCCTGTGGTTGCCAATCCAGCAAGGAGAACGAAGCCAGATCGAGGGCTGCCAGATTCCGGCGGACCTGCCCATTCACTTCATGAAAACTTCCGACCAGGTACACCGAATCACCCTGGATGGCGATGTCGTTCACACGAGGAGGAGCGCCTTGGAACCCACTGAACACGGCTGAGAAGGGTCGCACTTCGGCGGTCGTCATCGACAGCGCTGCAACACCCGTTCGAGGCACTCCGCCGACCTGGGTGAAATCACCGCAGATGTAGAGGTCATCACCCTTCAACTCCATTCCTTTCACACAGCCATTCACGGTGGTGGACCATGAACTGACCTGCCCACTGGTGATATCCACACGGGCAAGCCCCTGGCGTGGAACTCCGCCCACGTAACCAATACAGCCGGCCAATACCAACTCGCCGTTCCATGCCAACATTTCGCGTATCCCCATCTGTCCGGAAGCAGAGATGTCCATGGACCATCCCGTTGCTTGGCCTGTGGTGGCATCCAAGGCCACCAGGCGATATGAACCCCATTGAAGCGTTACCGACACACCCGATACGAAACCGAACAGGTGAACACCGTTGGTACCAAGTACACTTGCCCGCCTGGGTTGCTGATGTTGCCAAGGCAGGACCTGTGCTGTTATTGGATCCACGGCAGCTATGCCGGACCGCTGCTGACCGCCAACACTGGCGAAGTTCCCGCTGATGTACACCACTCCATTCAAGGGCTCAAGTCGGGATATCGCAATATCCGTTTCGGGATGCCAAGGAGTAAGCGCACCCGTGAGCAGATCAATTTGCGCCACGCGCGTGCGAGGCTCACCATTCACGGAAGTGAACGGCCCGGTCAAATAGAGGATATCCCCTTCCGATCGGATATCCTCAACGGTGCCCCCACTCACCGTGAAAGGAAGCGGTTGCACTGCACCTGTAACCAGATCGACCTTGGCGAAGCCTGCACAGGGCACTTCGTTGACCGTAGTGAAATCGCCACATACATAGGCCGAGCCGTTGTGCTCGATAACCCTGCGCAGACTCCCGTTCGCATCGAAGAGGGCTGGTATCGTTATACCTGTTACCGCATCCAACCAAGCCTGATCACTTTCGACCCCATTGATGAATTCATAAGGCCCGCCGATGTACACCTTTCCAGCAACCACTTGAAGCCATGGCAAGGGCTCATCATCTATTCCATAATAGGAGAAGAAATGCGCCTTGAATGGCAACAATTGGCCAGTCGCCATGTCGATCGCGGCGATGTAAGGCCTATCCTGCCATTGAACCCTGTCAAAAAACCCGGTGAGGTAAAGCACGTTGCCCGACACGGTCACCTGCTCGATCTTTCCGTTGACCCGTGCATCCCACGGATGTAATGCACCATTTGCTGAAAACCTGGCCAATCCATCCCTGCGCTGTCCATCCACATACTTGAAATCACCCCACACATACCATCCTCCATCAGCTGCAGCGAATGCTCCATTGACCTGACCATCAAAATCCACGGAATTCCACAGCAACTCACCCGTGTCACCGTGCAAGCTCCCCCAGTAATCCGGTGGATCACTTCCGGTGATATGATCCTCGCGATGCGCCACGTAAAGCACGCCATCATGCAACAGCATGCGCTCAACCGTCCCACGATCGAATCCTGCCCCGGCATCACCACCAAAGGGCAGCAACTCCCCGCTGGCCGACACATGCGCGATCCGGTTGCGCGGCTGCCCATCCACTGCCGTGAAGGCACCACCGAGGTAGTAGCCGCCCTGTCCATCGGGCACCACATCATAAGCCTGATCGTTGGGCAGCGGTGCAGTGTGTACCGGCAGGCCCGTACTGCGATCCAGCGGTGTGCCACCGAACATGGGCGGACCAACCTTGTTGAAAGCACCACCCACGTACACCACGCCGTTGGCCTCGTCCTCCACCACGGAATACACCGGGCCATCGGGCTGCCACCAGTGCTCCAAGAGTTCTTGCGCTTGGGTAGCGCTGATCATAACGAACATGCTCAACAGCGCGGGCGCCAAGGTCCTCGATAGTATGTCCATTGTGATCGGCATTCGTAGTACCTATTGCATCCATACCATTGATGAAGGTAGAACCTCCCTTGTCATTTCCTTCTTATCCATGCGCACCACGTTCATCCGCGTCATAGACCGGCAGAAGTGGCACCAAGCCCCTACGGCAACTGCTCCACCCGCACCGCCGTAGGCACCGTACCGCCGATCGTTTGCAGGATCACATCACGATCATTGTCCGCACCCACGTATTTGATGGTGCCGTCCAGGTTCACGTCCTCGGTGGCGTAGGTGCCCTGCACCACGCTCAGTGGGTTGCTGCCGCCGATGGCCTGCAACACCGCATCGCGATCGTTGTCGGCGCCGGTGTATTTCACCACGCCATCGAAGTTGGCATCGCCGGGCCAGAGCATGCGCTGGCCACCCACCTCGGTCTGCGCTTCTGCGCCATAGGTGGGTGTGAGCGGATCGGTGAAGTCCACCGTGGAGGGATCCGCTGACAATGGAATCGCTTGGGCGGTCATTACACCCAGGTGGTTGCGGTGGCGATGGCATGTGGTAGTTGCCGCGCGGCAGGTCGAACACCATCGGTGCATCCGTCCACATCCTTCACAAGACCATCGCGCCGCAAATGCAAGATGCTGCGCGTGCCCAACACCTGTGCGGGGTTGGTGCAGCACGTAACTCCACCACCACCCAGTCAACAATGGCGTTGTTGTCCGGAACATCGAACACGGGCATCCGCACCTCGGCACCGCCGTGCAAGCTGTGCCCGTAGCCCAATGCCGAGTAGGGCTCAACGGCGGGCAGCAGACCAAGCACACGCAGGCTATCGCTCATGTTGCCTGATGAGGTTGACGCACCGCCCAGCCGCACCCGGGGAGATACGCGCACACCTTTGGGCTGCGGACGGCTGTACACCGCCAGGTTGTGGCGTGCTGATCTGTTGCTCCAAAGGTCTCTGATCCGAGCGAACTCGCCCACCAGATAGATGCGTTCGTTGTTCAGGTTAGCATGCAGGAACGCCCCAGGAGTCCACGAGCTAAATGCGCCTTGAGCAGCACCTTCGGCATCACCGACGGGCAGACCCGTTCCAGAACCAGAAGGCATATGAAAGGACTCCAAGTAGCTCGTCACGGAGGCAAGAGGATCATTCGGAGTAGGATTGGTGCAGAGGACCACCAGATCACCTTCCGCAGCAACCGAATAGGTCGGAGGAATACAGCAATCTTCCCAGAAGCGAACATGCGGTAGAACAGCCGCGTCCAACGTGGTCAACACGGCAAAACCATCCCGATATGTGTTCTGTACATCACTGAACGACCCCACGATCGCCACTCCATTGGAACTGGCCGAAATGTCCCGCACTGAGCCAGTCACGGAAGGGGCCCAATCCATAAGGGTGAGCGATGCCACATCGATGGCCGCCAATCGCATACGGGCCTGACCACCCACTTCAGTGAAGTCACCACCCATGTATAGGACGTTCCCCAGCATATCCAATGCGCGCACACGTCCGTTCGCTTGAAGCGGCCATGGTACAGGCATACCCGTTACAGCATCGTAGACCAGAAGACCAGCTTCGGAACCCATGTAGATGCGTCCTTCGTGGACTGCAAAGGCATGCAGTTCATCGCTCCAAGGAACCACTGATGCGAAAGGGACCAGCGTCCCGGTCTGTGTATCGATCCGCACGACCCCGGACGTAGCCTGGCCTTGGACTTCAGTTATTGGCCCAGCCAGGTACAACTGGCCATCCGTTAACCGCAGCGCATGGACCTCTCCCACCACATCGATCTGTTGTGCTATGGGCTCACCGCTTATTACATCCATAGCGACCAAAGCGGTTCGCGAACCGCCCCCCACCCAGCTCAGCTTTCTGTCGTATAAGTAATTATTGATCCCCAGTGCGAATAGTCGGGAATCGATCACCTTAAGTCGAAACACCACACCATAAGGTGCTTGAACTTCTTCCAGCACTGCTCCTGTGCTCCGATCGGTCGCTGCAAGTCCATTGCGCTGTTCCGATATCCATGTGCCCGGTTGGGTCAGGTAGTTGAAGCGACCGCCAACGAAGACAGTGTCACCGCTTACTTCAATGGCATCCACCCCGCCCATGTCATCCGACCAGGAATTGATGTCCCAAGGTGCCCAGTCCGTAAGCTGCCCGGATTGCAGATCGACCGCGGCCATGGAGGCGCAGAATTCACCGTTCACTTGCCAGAACTTCCCGACCAGATAAAGGGTGTCGTTCACGATGTCGATATCGTTCACGGCGACCGGCGTACCCTGGTATCCGGAAAGGGACAAGGTGAATGGAAGCACCTCTCCGTTCGTTGCTGAAACGGCTGCCAGATGCATTCGAGGTTCACCGGAAACCTGAGTGAATCCACCACATAGGAAGAGCTCATCCCCACGGGGGGCAAGACGCAGCACAACATTCCCATTCAAGCCAATGTCCCAGGGCAGGACCTGGGCATTCCCGAGATCCACCTTAGCCACGGAATTCCGAGGAGTGCCATCGATCGAATTGAAGCTGCCGGCCAGGAACAAAGCATCATCCGCAACGAGCATATCCATTACCTGCGGGGTGGATGGACCCTCAACCTGCAACTGCCAGCCGGTCGGCTCTCCACTCATTGCATCCAAAGCGACCACCCGCAGACCTGGCACAGCAGTGGTGGTGACCGGATCGCAGCGAAGGAAGACCGCTTCTCCATTGCTTCCGAGCAAGGTTTTGGCACCCGGGTGCTGTGGATGCCAATTCGCCAGCTCCCCACTCTGGGCATCCACAGCGGCAGCACCATTGCGCACCTGCCCGTTCACCGCTGCGAATGGCCCGCTGAGGTACAGCAACCCATCGGACAAAAGGAACTCCTCCACCACACCGCTCACTTGCGGGGCCCATGGGCTTAGCTGACCTGTGGCTGCATCGATCCGGGCCAGGCCACTGCGGGCTTCACCATTGATGCTGGTGAAGGTTCCGCGGAGGTAGAGTTGCCCATCCTCCAGCAGCAGGCCTTGCACCTGTCCTCCTTCCACGGAGAACGGCGTTGGAAGCAATTCACCGCTCCCGGCATCGACCACCGCGAAGCCGCTGCGCGGCTCGCCATTGATGACCGAGAAGTTGCCGCACAGCCAGGCAAGCCCATCATGGACCACCATGGAACTCAAAATTCCGTTGGTGGTGAATGGCGGTACCACGTTCGCTCCCGTAGTGGCATCCACCCAACCTGGATTCGATCCAGCCCCATTGATCGACTCGAAGTTCCCGAAGAGATAGAGCTTATCGCCCAAGGGCAGGATCCTTATCGGATGCGGGTTCTGTATGGAACCGAAGGCCGTACTGAAAACAGCACTAAAGGGCAACAGCGACCAGGTGGGAATATGAATGGCCGCCATGCCGGAACGGGGCTGGCCAAGCACACTGTTGAAGCCGCCGGCGAGGTACATGACATCCCCTACGACCACACAGCTTGCGACCCCGCCGTTCACTTGAAGATCCCATGGATGTGCAGCACCGTTGGCGCTTATGCGTGCAATGCCACCTCGCCTGACACCGCCAACATGAACAACTCCGCCATACATGTACCAGCCGTTGTTCGGCGCAGCAAAGGCGCCGATGGCATACCCGTCCAGTGTTGATGCGTCCCAGCCAAATGCCCCGTTGGTCTTTGACACAGGACCCGTGTAACCCGGCACGATCTGGGAGGATGTGGCCAGCTGCCGATGCGCCACATACAACACCCCGTCATGCAACAGCATGCGTTCCACCGTACCCGCATCAAAGCCTGCACCGGCTTCGCCACCAAAGGGCAACAACACCCCACTTGCAGGTACATGCGCGATCCGGTTGCGCGGCTGTCCATCCACTGCGGTGAAGGTACCACCCAGGTAGTAGCCTCCCTGTCCATCGGGCACTACATCGTAGGCCTGGTCGCTGGGCAAAGGCGCAGTGTGTACCGGCAGACCCGTGCTGCGGTCCAGCGGTGTTCCTCCATACATGGGCGGACCCACTTTCTCGAACGCACCACCGACGTAGACCACGCCGTTGGCTTCGTCCTCCACAACGGAATACACCGCGCCATCGGGCTGCCACCAGTGGTCCAATAGTTCTTGTGCGAAGGTGCCGGTGGTGGGCGCTGCAAGGAGAGCGATCGCGAGCACACGCGAAGCATTTAGGCTGTTCATGGTAGGCGTGGTAATGTGGGACCGAACAACTGACCGAACACATCCTTGCAGGGACGAACGTGAAGGTAATGTCGGAATGGCTTTTTACAACACCCGGCACATACATCGCGCTGGCTATCTTTCCCGCATGTCATCCGGACAGCGCCACCGCCTTTTGCGTTGGCTACCCACGCCGCAGACCGCGAATGAACATGCCCGCACGAATTACGTGCGCGCCAAACGCCTTCGGCACTTGCGGATCAACCTGCGCCGTGGGTTGAAGGATGCGCTTTTCTCCTTGCTGGGGGTGTTCTCCGCAGCCTTCGCACTGGAGGGTTTCCTTTTGCCCAACGGCTTCCTGGACGGTGGTGCCACGGGCATCGCCCTGCTGGTGAACCGCTTCGTGGCGATCGAGTTCGCGGCGATCCTCATCATGATCAACATCCCCTTTCTGCTGATCGCCTACAAGCTCATAGGCCGTGCCTTTGCGCTGCGGGCAACCGGGTCCATTGTGGCCCTGGCATTGATCACCTGGCAGGTGGACTTTCCGGAAGTGACGCACGACAAGCTGCTGGTGGCGGCATTCGGCGGTTTCTTCATGGGTGCCGGCATCGGCCTCGCGGTACGTGGCGGCAGTGTGCTGGATGGCACCGAGGTGCTCGGCTTGGCGCTGGGGCGACGTATCGGCATCACCATCGGCGATGTGGTGCTGCTGATCAACGTGTTGATCTTCACCGTGGCCGCCTGGCTGATCGATGTGGAGACCGCGCTCTACGCCATGATCACCTTCCTCGCCGCCAGCAAGACCATGGACCTGGTGATCGAAGGCATCGAGGAGTACAGCGGCATCACCATCATAAGTCCGCACCACGAGGACATCCGCCACATGATCGCCAATACCATGGGACGCGGACTCACGGTATACAACGGCAAGCGCGGTTTCACCAAGGGTGCCGGTGCCAACGATGTGGACATCCTGTACTGCGTGTTGACCCGCCTGGAGGTGAGCCGCTTCCTCTCAGAGGTGCAGAAGATCGACCTAATGCTTTTGTGATCATGAGTCCGGTGAAGGATGTGAAGGGCGGCATCATGCGCAAGCGCAGGGCGCATTGAGGTCGTTCGCCTCCCTCCGCACCTATGGCACCTGCTCCACCCTAACCGCCGTGGGCACACTGCCACCGATAGTCTGCAGGATCACATCGCGGTCATTGTCCGCACCCACGTATTTGATCGTGCCGTCCAGGTTGACATCCTCGGTGGCGTAGGTGCCCTGCACCACGTTCACAGGGTTGGCGCCACCGATGGCCTGTAGCACCGCATCACGGTCGTTGTCGGCCCCGGTGTATTTCACCTGTCCGTCGAAGTTCACGTCCCCAGGCCAGAGCACGCTCACACCGCCCACCTCGTTCACTGGTGCATTGCCATGGATGAATGCCGGCGGGTATACCGTGAAGTCGAAGGATGTGACCAGACCAGTGCCTGCATCGTGTGTTTCCTGCTCATAGTAGGTGCGCACCCCGAGGTGGTTGCGGTGGTGTACCGAGACCATGAACCATGCGCCAGTGGCGGGGATAAGCACGGGCGATAGGCCGTCGGTGTCCACCACCTGGCCATCGCGACGCAGCAGCGCGGCCCGTGCGTGATAAATGATCGATGCATCAATGATGTCCCGCAGTTCCAGCACCACCCAGTCCACGATCGCGCCGGGACCTTCAACCGCCAGCACGTCCGCATGCACCGTTTCGCCACCACCGCCTTCGGGAAAGTTGTAGCCCAGGGCGGTGTACGGTTCCTGCATGGGCAGCAAGCTATGTACACGCAGGTCGTCATGCATCAGACCCGTGTCTGCATCGTATGGACCACCCAGGAACACGCGTACGTCGAGCAGGACCGCTTCAGGTGGTATCGGCACCGAAAGCACACAGGGGTCGGTGATGATCGGTGGGTTGAAGTCGAAGTAGATGCCGGCCAGGTTCTCCACCTCATCGCCAGGCTCGGTCATGAAACCATCACGCATTCGAATGCGGAAGGAGACCAGGCCATGGCTGAGTGCTTCGTTCACATTGCTGTCCGGGAGCATGATGCCCGGGAAGGCGAACTTGAGGATCCCGGCCCCCTTGATCATCCAAACGAAATTGTGCGAGGCGCCGAGGACATCGAGGCTCGCCGGATCCAATTGCGGCGGCAGTGTATCGATGATCAACACGTTGAAGGCAGTGTCCGTGCCGGTGTTCTGGAAACGGATCGTGTAATCGACCCACTGGTCCTCGCCGGGGATCCACGAGGTGTCGTTGCCACTGCTGGTGCGGGCCAATTTATCGTTGGGGTCATAGGCGCCGGTTATCACCCGGTCCACCGATGCGCTATTGTTGCTCAGATCACCGTCCTCATTGGTCGTTTCGGCCACCGCCGATACGGTGACCGTACTGCCCAGCAAGCCCACATCGGGCGGTACCTGAAAGTCCACCACGAACGATGCCTGACCGTACGGGGCTAGTGAAGGTAGCTGCCAGGTGAGGGTGTTGCCCTGGACGCTGGACCCATTCATAGGTTCGGCGGACAAGAACTCAAGGACCTCATCGAACTCCACGCTCAGGGTCCAGTCCCCGGTGGGCAATGGCCCCAGGTTCTCAGTGAAGAACCTCACCCTGTAAGGAAAACCCGGCCGGGCGCTGCCTCTCGTCATACCCAACCTCAGGTCCATGGGCACAGTTGCTTGCGAGGGGAAGTTGAAGTTTTCCACCCCAGGGACGCCCGTGATGGTGAAGGTGACCGGGTCGGCACCGCATATTGCCTGCGCTTGGGGATGGGACATGGTGGCCGTGTAGGTGCCCGTTGCAAGTACTAACGGTGAAGTGTACCCGCCACCTGTATTGGTGTAAACGGGGCCGGGCAACACCTCGATCACCGCATTGCGCAATGATGTTTCACCGCCATTGAACAAGCAATTCTCATTCGCATCAAGCCATGCCCTGCCCCTGGCCCTTCCGCAGGTTCCTCCTGCAGAGGGCACCTCCACAAGCACCGAATCGCCGATCACATGTGCGCCGGATTGGATCCTGACCCACCAGGACCCCGTAGGCACCTGCTCTATGGTGCCCATCCCGCCGGGAGAAAGCCATACGCCAGTAGTCAACCAGTTACCGCCCGAAGCGTTCCTGCGTCGTAACTCCCCACCAGAAGCAGGCCAGGGACCAGGCACGGTAGCCCCTGCTGCCACGGTGACACGGCCGGTGGGCGCATTGGAACACGAACCTTCCACATCCACCAACTGGATCGCAGGGAGCACGGTGGGATTGCCGATCGCGAGGGTCATATTCACGTTCCCACCACATCCATTGAAGCCACTCGCATTGAGCACCGTGCCGGGAGACACATTGTCTATTCGCCAGTTGCCAGAGCAAGTACTGGGAGTGCCAGAAGGACACGGTCCGGAGAGCCACGTGTATCCCGGGCCGTCGAACCATATATCGTAGGTCTCGGTCATGTATACTGTACCATGTATTTGACCACCCGGAGAATAGGGGTAGTGCTGTGCATAGAATTCCATTTCTCCCGGATAACCGATCACATAGGGCTGTGCATCATCCCATTTCACCAGTCCATCCCCGTTCGTTACCGACGCACTTGCTCCATTCATCCAATTCCCACCGAACAAATTATGGCTCCGGTACATCTGGTATTCTTCGTCGTTGTTGGCAATGTTCGGTGGCAGGGCATCCCATTGGATCATGATGGGGTAGATGGGGTTGTACACCGTAAGCCAGTACGACGAGACCCCTTCATCGTAGCAAGTAATAGTAGGTGAGACTACCGTCACATTAAAATCCCCTTGTGCCCAAGCGCGCTCAGCGTGGCTGAACAGGAAGAGGCATGACACCATGGTCAGTAGAACATTACGCATGTGTTCCATGAGGTTCATGTTTCAACGCAACTCCAGGTAGCGCAAATGTGTGCTTTGCGCAAGGGCCGGCCCCTCTCGCGTATCCCGGATCATACCATCAAGACGGTATCTCTCCATGATAGTTGCCGCAGCGAACATACATCCGCAGCTCGATCAAGGCACCTGCTCCACCCGCACCGCCGTGGGTACGGCTCCACCGATCGTCTGTAGGATCACATCGCGGTCGTTGTTCGCGCCCACGTATTTGATCGCAAGGTCCGGATACAACTGAGCCGGTGAATAAGATCCGAACATATGCGAGGGGTGCAATGGAGGTTATGTTGGTAGGGGAGGCTGCGTACTCCTTCTCCTTCTCCTCCTTCACCTTACCAAACCCGAGTTTCGATCGAGCTGTCCTTTACTTCCACCTGATCAATATTCCTACTGCTTCACCACCCTCACCACCCCGCTGCCCTGCGCGTTCCACACCCGCAGCAGGTACAGGCCCGCTGGCTTTGTGGTCAGGTCCAGCACGCTGAGCGCACCAACCGCCCGCTGCTCCAACACACGCCGGCCCGCCGCATCGTACACCACCATCCAGGTGCCACCCGCTTCCGCACCACGCAACAGCACCTGATACTGCCCGCTGCCCGGGTTGGGGAACACCTGCACACCAAGCACGGGCACCTCCGCCACACCGGTGGTGGTGGCGAACAGGTTCTGCGTGGTGTTGGTCACGATCGCCTCGTTGAAATCGAAGAAGATGTGCGCCGTGTTCTCGATCAACGTGCCCACCGGCAAGCCAGGCAACGGTTTGATCCGGTACTGCACGTAGCCGATGCTTCCCTCCGGGTCGCTGGTGCTGTCCGGCAGCATGATGTTGTTGAAGCGGAAGGTGAGCAAGCTGCCACTGAGGTAGGTGAGCACAGGATGGCTGTAGCCAGTGACCATGAAGGAGTTCAGGTCGAGGTTGCTGTCCAGTGTATCGGCGATGCGGATGTTGAAGGCCGGGGCGTTGCCCGTGTTCTGGAAGAATATAGTGTAGGTGAAGGGGTCCACGTAGCCCGGCGGCACATCCACCGGCCACACACGCTTCACATTGGGGTCGTACGAGTTCACCACATCGTAGCAATAGGTGAGCGAATTGTTGCCGGGGTTGATGTCCCCTGCCATCGGGGCAACGGTAACTGTTACGCACACCGTATCGCCAGCGGCGGCCGTACTGTCGGCACGCATCACCAGGCGGAAGTCCTGCTGGTTGTTCACCGTGGCGAAATCGGGGATGGTGTAGGTGAACTGCATGGCCCCCGTGATCGTGGGCGTGAGGGCACCTGGTGCGGGTTGCAGATATTCAACCGGCCCGTCCACATCCACGGTCACCGTGCCCCCGATCCCGGCGGCACACTGAAGACCGTACGCGCTGATCAGGTCACCGGCGATGATGTGCAGCGTATGGGTCTGGAAGGGGAATACCCAGCCTGTGGCCGCCACCGATGCCACGCCCACATCAAAACCGGGCTGGCAAGTCACGCCGAAGTCCACACCTGCCCCAGTTGGATCGGCAGCACTGAGCACCACCTCCTGCGCATCACCCGGCATCGTACACGAGGGCATGTATGCCATGTCCGCCGTTACCAGCAGCACAGTGTATTCACCCGCTTCGGCAACAAAGTGGTAGTGCCCATCCGCCTGCGAGGTGGTCATGGCAAGCAGTTCACCCTGAGCATCGAGCAGTTTCAGGGATACACCCACAAGGCCGGGTTCACCTGCGTCCTGCATGCAGTTGCCGTTCACATCGTCGAACACCTTACCCACGATGCCAGCGAACCCAGTGCATCCATAGGGGTTGTTGTCCAGGTCGGTGAGGTCGCAGATCGGGAAGTCCAACCAATAGGCACTCGGGCCGCTCATGGCCGGTACGGTGTTGGGCAGGCAGGTGAAGGGGTTATCGGAGATATTGAATGTAACCACCCAGCTGCTGACCAGACTGTTGGGCAACGTGGGCAAACAGGTGAGCAAGTTGTTCTGGCAGGTCAGGCCCAGTAGACCCTCGGGCAACTGCGGCAACGTAACGAGCGCGTTGGAAGCACACAACAAGTACTGGAGACCGTCCGGCAACGGTGGCAATGCGGTGAGCCCGTTGCCGCCACACCCGAGCAATACCAGGGAGGCTGGCAGGGTAGGTAAAGCTGCGAGCGGGTTGTTATCGCAACCTAGCTCTGTCAGCGCGGCAGGCAGGGATGGCAACGCGGTGAGCGCATTGTCCATGCAATTCAGCAGGGTGAGCGCAGCAGGCAGTGCGGGCAGGGAAGTGAGTTCGTTCACGTCGCACATCAGGATCGACATGTTGGCGGGAAGCGAGGGCAGCGCGGCGAGGGCGTTGGCCCCGCAGTCGAGTTCGAGCAATGCGCCAGGCAGGGCGGGCAAGGCCACCAGGCTATTGCCTCTACAGGACAGCACGGCCAGCGAGGCAGGCAACACCGGCAATTCAGCAAGTGAGTTGAAGCTGGCCTCCAACCAGGTCAACGTGGGCGGAAGTGCGGGCAGCGCCTCCAACATGTTCGCTGCGCAGATCAATGTGGTCAGACCCGGTGGCAGGGTGGGCAACTCGGAGAGCATGTTGAGACCACAATCCAGGTAGGTCAATGTCGCAGGCATCTCGGGCATTTCCATCAGGAAGTTGTCCGCGCAGTAAAGACTGTCCAGGTTTACGAAGTATTCGATCCCCGTGAGGTCGGTGATCCCTGCGGAGATCAGGTCAAGCATCGTCGCAGTGATCACCTCCGGACAACTGGTATCCAGTAGCTCCTCGTTCATGCAATCCGGGAACAGCTCGATGAGCCGACCCGCGAAAAAAGGATCGGGGATCGTTACCCATTGTGCCGAAGCGGTGAGGTGGAGACCCATGAGCAGGGCCAGTAGCGTAGTGTGCTTCATGCTGGTGGGGCTGGTGGCCTTACCGGTGATCCGCGGCGGGGCTTCGATAGGTGAAGGTATGCTGGATAGACGTGCCGATCCCGCAGCTGTTGCCCGCCCTAAACCTCCTCACGGTCCCGGCCTTCCCCCCTACTGCTTCACCACCCGTACCACCCCGCTACCCTGCGCGTTCCATACCCGCAGCAGGTACACGCCCGCTGGCTGTGCGGTCAGATCAAGCATGCTGAGCGCACCTGCCGCCCGCTGCTCCAGCACTCGCCGGCTGGCCGCATCGTACACCTCCATCCAGGTGGCACCCGCCTCCGCACCACGCAACAGTACCTGGTACTGCCCGCTGCCCGGGTTGGGGAATACCTGCACACCAAGCACGGACACCTCCGCCACACCCGTGGTGGTGGTGAACAGGTTCTGCGTGGTGTTGGTCACGATCGCCTCGTTGAAGTCGAAGAAGATGTGCGCCGTGTTCTCGATCAGCGTGCCCACCTCCAGGCCAGCCAGCGGCTTGATCCGGTACTGCACAAAGCCGATGCTTCCTTCGGGATCCCTGGTGCTGACCTGCAGCAAGATGTTGTCGAAACGGCAAACGAAGATCCACCAAGGGCGCCGGTGCCAACGATGTGGACATCCTCTACTGCGTATTGACCCGCCTGGAGGTAAGCCGCTTCCTATCAGAAGTGCAGAAGATCGACCGCAACGCCTTCGTGATCATGAGCCCGGTGAAGGATGTGAAGGGTGGGATCATGCGGAAGCGCAGGGTGCATTAAGGTAACGACTTGTACACTATGGCATCTGCTCTACCCGAACCGCTGTAGGCACCGTGCCACCTATGGTTTGCAGGATCACGTCGCGATCGTTGGCTGCACCTGTGTACTTCACCTGGCCATCCAAATTGACATCGGCGTCGTAGTAGCCGTACACAATGTCCGTCGGTATGGCACCGCCAATAGCCTGGAGCATCAGGTCACGGTCATTATCATTACCTGTGTACTTCACCTGCCCATCGTGGTTGACGTCGGCCGGCCAGAGCAACATCGTCCCGTTCACGTTTTTCTGGGCGCTTGTTCCAAAGGTCGCCGTGGCCGGGTTGGTGAAGTCGACCATGGTCGCACCCGATGTAAGCGCGATGGGTGCTGCGGTCATCACACCCAAGTGGTTGCGGTGACGGATGGCTATATGGTATTCACCGGGTTCGATCGTGAAAAAGACCGCGCTGTTACCATCGCTGCCTACCACATCGCCATCACGTTGCAACAGCGCACTGCGTGTAGCAAGTATCGGATACAGGGGAGCACCACCGCGCAATTCGACCAACACCCAATCAACTATCGCATTGACCCCGCTCGTTCCGAAGACGGACGGCTGCACGGTCTCACTTCCCCCACCTCCAGCCTGTGCGAAGCCCATGGCCGAATAAGGTTCCGTGCCGGGTATAACACCAAGTACGCGCAATACATCGGTCATCAGCGGAGTCGCGTAGGGTCCCGAGAGCATGACCCTCGCTGCTACACCGACTTGTAACGGATCGGAGATGAGGTACGCCGAACCTGAATTGCTCATCGGGTTCATCCCGTAAATGTCGTGATCCTCATCCCTGGCACCCACGATCGCACGGCCTCCATCGATCGAAACCGAATAACCGAACCGGTCGCCTTCTTCCCGGTCACCTGCAACGATCTTCCCCTTCTGTGACCATGAGGTACCATTGCGTTCGAACAAATAAGCGGCCCCGGCATATTCGAGCGGATCGTTCCCGAGTATATCATGACGATCGTTTATTGCGCCCACCAAGGCACGATCACCACTGATCGAAACGGACCAGCCGAACCAAGCACTGACCTGTCTATCGGCTGGGACTATCTTCTGCTGTTGGATCCATTGCCCACCCGTGTTCTTGAAAATGTAGGCCGATCCCGCATTGTAGGTGGAGCCGCCCCCGTTCTCATCACGTGCATCATATAAAGCACCGACAATGGCGTGATCCCCATCAATGGCGCCGCTCCAACCAAAGTAGGCCCCTGGTGTACGATCACTGGCCACGAGCTTCTGTTGCTGGTCCCACACATCGCCATTGCGTTGGAAGATATACGCAGAGCCGGCGTTCAGCAGGGTATTGTCCCCGTTCTCATCCTCATCCTCACCCAAGGTACCCACGAAGGCGTGGGCGCCGCTGATGGATACCCCTACACCGAAGCTATCGGTTTCACCACGATCACTGGCCACAAGCTTCGCCTGCTGTGCCCAAGTACTGCCGGTGCGCTTGAAGATGTATGCTGCACCCGCATTGGTGATCATATTCCCTCCCTGTTCATCGAGGCTATTGCCATGTGCACTCACGATCACATATTCACCGCTGATCGCTACAAAATTCCCGAATTGATCTCCGGGGTTCCGGTCCGAGGCTACGATCTTCTGCTGCTCGACCCAAACCCCATCGGTACGCTTGAAAATGTACGCGGAACCAGCCATCATGACGGTCGTGCCGCCCCAGCCGACGCCGTGTCCGTCAGTTTTTGCACCGACCACGGCGTAATCACCGTCAATGGCCACCCCAACCCCGAATTCGTCACCTGCGGTCCGATCGCTGGCCACGATCTTCTGCTGTTGGACCCACTCGGTCCCGGTCCAATGAAAAATATAGGCTCCACCTGCATTGTTCACTGGGGATCCTCCCACGGCATTCCCATCCGTAGACCGAGCACCAACAATGGCGTAGTCACCACTGATGGCCACGCTGACCCCGAAATTATCCATACTTGACCTGTCAAGAGCGACCACCTTGTCCACCACCATAGGAGTGACCGGTGGACCCACACAATTACACGTGTAATTCCAGTGGTCCGGACCAGTATTCGGGTTGCCATCATCGCAGGGGGTTCCCGGTTGGCAAGTGGGTGTGGAGAAGGTGATCGATGCGCTGAAAGCGGAACTACCCCCGAGACATACGGATCCCACCCTGAATTCATAGGATGTACCTGCGACCAATCCGGTCAATAGTAGGCTTGTGTCCGCTATCGCAGTGATCGCATTCCAAGTACTGGACATTGAGGGCTTCCATTCCAGATCATAGGTGTCGGCCCCGGCCACTGCAGACCATACCAGTGTGGCACCAGTCCCAGAAACATCCAAGGACATCAACCCGTGAGGGTCCCCACAGCCGGCACATGAATTCAAGCAGGGTGCCATATTTACGTTATTGAGAATAACGGCAGTAGGTTGGGGACCGAACCCGTTACTGAAGTTTATACCAGTATCCGTCCAGCGGTGACAGTAGCTCATAATAGTACCACCGTTCGGCGGCATGGGACCCTGCTGGCAGCTACCTTCGGTATTGAAGCATCCATCAATGGCAGTATTGTTCCCGTTCCATGCGCAAGCATGTGTATGGCGAGAACCCATCAAGTGTCCCTCCTCGTGGGTGACGACCATTATGCTCCAACTATAGGTAGGCAGCGGTTGATATGACCAACTCACTCCACTGTAGCACATGCTCGAACTTGGAACTGCATTACAGAGGCCTGCCAATCCGCTGGCCACGCCCCCCCCACACCCGTAACCGATCAAATGGGCCAGATCACCATTGAACGAAGTACGATAGCCCCGGAACTGGGTGAGTAGCCCGGATGCGTTCACGGCTGTGTAGGGGCTGGGGATATCCCAGATGAACAGCTGGGACAGCCGCACGGAGACCCCATCATTGGCGAACAAGACCGCATGTAGATTGAACAGGCCTGTGATATAATTCGATGTTGCATTGATACCACCCTTGTGCTGAAAGACATCATGGTCCACCTCCCAATAAAGGTCGACACACCTAAGGCTCCTTGCCCCTTCTTGAAGCACCAGGTCATCAGGGGCATATGAGCCATCATCTTCGGGTGTTTCACAGCTTATCACCGGCACATCGAACATATCCCGCTCAGCATAATAGACATGCTCACCACTCCCGTCCCCGAATTTGCCCAGCACATGATTCCCTCGTTGGTCGCTTACGAAGCCCATCACTTCATCCTCGAAGATGCTGATCGCCGCAAGTGTATTTGGATCACCGTCAATGACACCTTGGTAATGCAATCCGGGGGCATGCGCTATTGCTCGACCGGAACTAGCGACCGTCATGGAGAAATCATCAGAGAAGATGTGGACACGTGTCAGAAGGAGGTCCACCGCACCTCCGGTCGCAGGTATCACGAGGACCACGTTTGACGGCCGTTCTCTGATCACGTCGAGCAGCGTAGGGATATGAACTTGGAACAGGGAGGCATGTTCCACAATTGCATTTACGGCATGGTCACGCACCACTTGGACGGGTTCTGCCAAGAAGGGCTCCACTCTCTTGAACGGTGTGCGCTTCTCTTCCAAGTGCGCGATCAGTTCCGCCACGCGTCCACTAGCACGCTCCTGTCCAATGGCACATTGCCACAACAATGCGGCTGCAAATACAATGGATGCTTTCATGGTAATTGATGTATTCGTACCGCCGTTGGGACCACACCGCCAATGGTCTGCAGGATGACGTCGCGGTCGTTGTTCGCACCCGCGTAACTGATGGTGCCGTCGAGGTTCAGATCCAATATGCTGTACACGTTGCTCACCGTGTTGGTGGGTACGCTTCCGCCGATGGCCACGAGGATGAGGTCACGGTCGTTGTCATTGCCCACGTAACGTATGATACCATCCATTGAGGCATCGCCAGGCCATAAGCACTGCACCGTGCCAACGGCTGTTCGCGCTCCTTTGCCGTATGCGCTCGTGCCACTCAACCTGAAGTCGATCATGGTAGTGGTTGAGCCCCACAGGAGCGTGCGCGGTGTGGCTGTCATTACACCCAAGTGGTTCCGGTGCCTGATGGTCACATGGTAGTTTCCTGAAACCACCGGCGCATTGATGTAGCTCTCCCCATTCAAGCCCACCACATCACCATCGCGCTGGATCAATGCGGGCCTTGAATGCAGAACCGTGGCTGGATCCGAGGCGCTGCGCAGTTCCACGACCACCCAATCGACGATCGCGTTGTTCCCGGTTACCGCCAACAACGATGGCGTTAGCGATGCGCCCAGTGCGGTGCCCACATAGGTGTAGCCCATTGCTGAATAAGGCTCTGTTGCCGGGATCGAACCAGCGGCGCGCAGCTGATCGCCCATGAGCGTGCCGCTGGGCAATGCGCCCGCAAGTGCCGTACGCAAGTTGAATTGCACGCCGCAATCGCCAGCGTTGCTCGGAACCAGTGCGGAGACAGGAAAGAAGCACTCCACATTGAAGGGTGAAATGCACGACAGCGCTGCTCCCCGAAAAATGTCCACGACATAATCACCTGCGGGGAGCGCTTGGCCGAAATGCCAGCCGGAGGGTGATTCCGCGGTCCAATCCGCCGCGATGCTCCCGTTACAGATCTGCCCGGTTGGGATATGCATCATATGGTAATTGAAATTGAATGGGCCCGGGCAGAAGCTCGATGTTGAATAAGGCGGCGTGTTGAAGTTCCCGGACCAACGGAGCGTGGGGCCAACAGTGCAATCGTGGGTGAACGAGACATCAGGCAGCATGGGAACATGGTCGAACCAGAATACCTGCGTCGATGCCTGGCAGCCCATCGCATCGATTACCGCGATTGTTGCCTGTTGCGTACCCGGCGACAGATTCGTCATCTCTCCGCTCCAGGAATTGTCGTTGGTGCTCCCATACGCCCCCCCAGGTCCGGAACTGATCGCGACGTTCACCGTGAACGGCGCGGTGCCTCCCGACCACATGGCCCAGGCCAGCGGCGTGCTTTGATTGTCGCAATCCACCTGAACACCTGCGGAGCCGAGCTCGATGTCGCACTGCGCTTGGGTGCTGCCGGGAAGCACCAGGAATAGGAATGCGGGCGCTGCGAGCGCAAGAACGAAGTGCCTCATGATCTCCAGTTCATGATGGTCAGACGTTGCTTCCGTGAAAAGTTGCCTAAAACTATCACTTTGCCCCCGCCCTGCCCATCTTTGCCTTCACCCTTTCAACGGGCTTACCGACCATGGCCAACATCCTCATCATCGACGACGAAAAAGCGATCCGCTACGCCCTGCGCGAGATCCTGGAGCACGAAGGCCACAAAGTGGAAGAGGCCGAGGACGGTGCAATGGGATTGGACAAGGCGAAGAAGGGCAAGTTCGACCTGGTGCTCTGCGACATCAAGATGCCCAAGATGGACGGCATTGAAGTGCTGGAGAAACTGCAGGTACACAACGAGGAACTGCCCGTGGTGATGATCAGCGGGCACGGCACCATCGATACGGCCGTGGACGCGCTGAAGAAGGGCGCCTTCGACTTCATCCAGAAACCGCCCGACATCAACCGGATCCTGGTGAGCGTGCGCAACGCGCTGGACCGCGGCAACCTGGTGCAGGAGACCAAGGTGCTGCGCACGAAGGTGGGCAAGGCCAAGGGCAACGGCGTGCAGATGATCGGTGAGAGCAAGGCTTTGCAGGCCATCCGCGAAATGATCGAGAAGGTGGCGCCCAGCGATGCGCGCGTGCTGATCACCGGTGGCAACGGGGCCGGCAAGGAAGGCGTGGCCCGGCTGATGCACGAGAAAAGCCAACGCGCCCAGGGCCCCTATATCGAGGTGAACTGCGCGGCCATCCCCGGCGAACTGATCGAGAGTGAGCTCTTCGGCCATGTGAAGGGCAGCTTCACCAGCGCCATCAAGGACCGCAAAGGCAAATTCGAACTGGCCGATGGGGGTACCCTGTTCCTGGACGAGATCGGCGACATGGCGCTGGCCGCCCAGGCCAAGGTGCTGCGCGCTTTGCAGGAGGGCCGCATCACCCCGGTGGGTGGCGACAAGGACATCCAGGTGAACGTGCGGGTGATCGCCGCCACCAACAAGGACCTGCGCAAGGAGATCGAGAAGGGCAACTTCCGCGAGGATCTCTTCCACCGCCTGAGCGTGATCCCCATCCACGTGCCCAGCCTCAGCGAGCGTTTGGAGGACATCCCCCTACTGGCCGAGCACTTCATCAACCTGGTCTGCACGGAACAGGGCATTGCCCCGAAGAAGATCTCGGACAAGGCCATCAAGGAGCTGCAAAAGCTGCCCTGGACCGGCAACGTGCGCGAATTGCGCAACGTGATCGAACGCTTGGTGATCCTAAGCGGCAAGGAAATCGGCGACGGTGAGGTGAAGGCTTACGCGGTTCCGCGCGCTTGAGCACCCAATTCAGTACCTGCGCTGCTTCCGTTGGTCGATCGGCAAACACCGTTCGCCGGATCCAACCGCCCTGTGTTCGCAGAGTTCGGCCCCGGGAGGCAACCACCCTCCCACATCGGCGTCTACTTTGGTGGAACCAAAGCCGTACCCCGGTACGGCTGAACGAACATAAAACTGCAAGCCATGGAACTGTTGAACAGCATTTATCACTGGTTCGTGGGCATCCACGACTTCTTCTACCACCAAATGGGGGTGGCTTTCTACTACATGCTGATGTTCCTGGCGGTGATCGCTGCCATGGCACAATGGCGCTTGTATGACAAGGCAGGCCAGCCGGGCTGGGCCGCGCTCGTGCCAGTGCTGAACGTGATCGTGTTCCTGCGTATCGTGGGGCGCCCCGCCAGCGATGCCTGGAAGATGCTGATCCCGATCTACGGTCAGTTGTACTTCATCCCCCTGGTTTGGATCGAGGTGTGCCAGAGCTTCGGCAAGCGCAGCACCTTGGATTACATCCTGGTGATCGCGCTCAACGGCTTGTACATCCTGAACCTGGCCATGAGCGACGACACCCAGTACATGGGTCCGGTGCATGGGAACCAGGCACCACCTCCTGCGCGGAAGCTCTCCAGCCAGCCTTCGATGGCATAGAGCCCGCAAAAGCCAACAAGAAAGCCGCCTCTTCCGGGGCGGCTTTCTCGTTCTCGGGATTTCTGGATCAGCTCAGCAGCTCCGCCGCCTTCTTCAGTGCGTCGGCCATTCCGCCGGGCTCTTTGCCACCCGCCGTTGCGAAATCGGGTTGACCGCCGCCGCCACCCTTGATCAATGGTCCAAGCTGCTTGATCAGCTCACCGGCCTTCAGGCCTGAGGCATCCATGAAGGTCTTACCCAGCGAAACGGCCAACAGCGGTTTGCCATCAAGCACCGACCCGGCGATGAAGCCCAGGTCCGGGTGCTGTTCGCGCAATTGATAGCCCAGGTCCTTCAGACTTTGGGCATCCAGGTCCAGTCGTTCCACCAGGAATTTCGCGCCTTTGCCGTTGGGCTTGGCGTTCGCTGGCAACGAGGTGGCGAGTCCTTTCACCTTCTCTTTGGCGAACTTCTCCAACTCCTTACCCATGGATGCGTGTTGCTCCAAGAGCTTCTCCACTGCTTGTACGATGTCCGAAGGGTTCTTAAACAAGGCGTTGATGGCCTCCAACTTCGCGAGCTTCTCGTTGATCATGCGCTCGGCCTCCACGCTCGTGATGGCCTCGATGCGGCGGATGCCTGCGGCCAGTGCGCTCTCGCTCACGATGCGGAAGGGGCCGATGACGCCGGTGCGCGGCACGTGCGTTCCTCCGCAGAGCTCCACGCTGGGACCGAACTTCACCACGCGCACATTGTCGCCGTACTTCTCGCCGAAGAGCGCCATGGCGCCCATGGCTTTGGCCTCCGCGACGGGCACGTTGCGCTTGTCGTCGAAGACGATGTCGTCGGTGATCATGGCGTTCACCTCGCGCTCGATGGTGGCCAGCTCCTCGGGGGTCACCTTGGCGAAGTGGCTGATGTCGAAGCGCAGACGGTCGGGTGCCACGAGCGAGCCCTTCTGTTCCACGTGTGTGCCCAGGTGCTTGCGCAGCACGTGGTGCAGCAAGTGCGTAGCCGTGTGGTTGCGCGCGGTGAGGCCGCGGCGTTGCGTGTTCACCTGCGCGGTGAGCGGTTTCTCAACGTCCTTCGGCAGCTCTTTCGTGAAATGCACGATCAGCTGGTTCTCGCGCTTGGTGTCGATCACTTCGACCTGATCGGCCCCTTGGATCAGCCAGCCTTGATCGCCCACTTGTCCGCCGCCTTCGGCATAGAATGGCGTGCGATCGAGCACAAGCTGGAACTGGTCGCCGCCCTTACCGCTCACCTTGCGGTAGCGCAGGATGCGGGCCTCGGTGCTGAGCTCATCGTAGCCGATGAAGGCGGTCTCGCCCTTGCCCAGTTCCACCCAATCGCCAGTGGTTACTGCAGTAGCTGCGCGTGAGCGTTCCTTCTGCTTCTGTAGTTCGGCCTCGAAGCCCTTCATATCCACGTCCATCTTCTGCTCACGGGCGATGAGCTGCGTGAGGTCGATGGGGAAGCCGTAGGTGTCGAAAAGCTCGAAGGCGCGGTCCCCAGCAAGCGTTCCCTTCGATTCTGAGAGCGCTTGTTCGAGACGCTTGGTGCCTTGCTCCAATGTGCGGAGGAAGGCTTTCTCTTCTTCCTGGATCACGCTTTCGATGAGCTGCTGTTGCTTGCGCAGTTCAGGGAATTGGTCGCCCATCTCTTTCGCGAGCGTGGGCACCAACGAGAACATGAACGGCTCATTGAAGCCGAGGAAGCTGTAGCCGTAACGCACGGCGCGGCGCAGGATGCGGCGGATCACGTAGCCTGCGCCGGTGTTGCTGGGCAGCTGTCCATCGGCGATCGCGAAGCTGATGGCGCGCAAGTGGTCGGCGATCACGCGCATGGCCACATCCGTCATCCACTGGGACTCTTCGCGACTCCGGGTCGAGCCCGGAGTGACAAGCCCGTCGTACGTCTTGCCACTCCGCTTCGCGATGGCCTGGATCAGCGGCTGGAACACGTCGGTGTCGTAGTTGCTGCGCTTGCCTTGCAGCACCATGCACAGGCGCTCGAAGCCCATGCCGGTGTCCACGTGCTGGGCGGGCAGTTCCACGAGCGAGCCGTCGGCCTTGCGCTCGAACTGCATGAACACGTTGTTCCAGATCTCGATCACCTGCGGGTGGTCGTTGTTCACCAGCTCGCGGCCGGGCTTCTGCGCCTTCTCCTCGGCGGTGCGCACGTCCACGTGGATCTCTGTGCATGGCCCGCAGGGACCGGTGTCGCCCATCTCCCAGAAGTTGTCCTTGCGCGAGAATGGAAGGATGCGTTCCTCGGGCATGTACTGCAACCAAAGTTGGCGGGTCTCTTCATCGGCGGGCAGGCCGTCCTTCTCGTCGCCGCCGAAGTAGGTGACGTAGATGCTCGACGTGTCGATCTTGTACTCATCCACCAACAGCTCCCACGCCCACTGGATCGCTTCCTTCTTGAAGTAATCGCCAAAACTCCAGTTGCCGAGCATCTCGAACATGGTGTGGTGGTAGGTGTCGATGCCCACCTCCTCCAGGTCGTTGTGCTTGCCGGAAACGCGCAGGCACTTCTGCGTGTCGGCGATGCGGGTGTGCTTGGCCTCGCGGTTGCCCAGGAAGAGGTCCTTGAACTGGTTCATGCCCGCGTTGGTGAACATGAGCGTGGGGTCGTCCTTGATCACCATGGGTGCGCTGGGCACGATCTGGTGGCCGCGCTTGGCGAAATGGTCGAGGAACTTCTGGCGGATCTGCTGGGAAGTGAGCATGGCGGGTTGCGGAAAAGCGCCTGCCTTCCGGCAGACAGGCCGCGAAGGTACCGAGCAGCCACCCTCCGTGCCCAACCGGGGCTTCTTTGGGCGATCAACGATCCTTAACGGCCTTGGAGCAAGGGGGCGGTGCGTTGCGCGGGCATCGCCGCTATCTTCGCCTGCCTGCCACCAGCCATGCCCGAGCACAAGTACCGCTTCAACCCGCAGACGCTCAATTTCGAGCGGATCCGGCTTTCAGCCTGGCAGCGCACCAAGCGCATCCTGCTGCTGCTGACCCCCGGACTGGTGGTGGGCCTGCTGGGCATCTTCCTGGTCTACCAGTTCCTGGACAGCCCCAAGGAGGCCCTTCTCCGGCGGGAGAACAAGCAGCTGCTGTTGCAGTACGAACTGTTGAACAAGCAACTGGCGGAACTGGACCGGGTGATGCTGGACGTGCGCCGCCGCGACGACAACATCTACCGGGTGATCTTCGAGGCGGACCCGCTCCCGGAGAACATGCGCCAAGCGGGCTCCGGCGGATCCAACCGCTACAAGGACCTGCAGGGCTTCGCAAGCAGTGATCTGGTGACCGACACCCGCAAGCGCCTGGACAAGCTTTCACGCCAGCTGGTGGTGCAATCCAAGTCCCTGGACGAAGTGGCTTCCATGGTGCTTCGCAAGCAGGAGATGCTGGCCAGCATTCCTTCCATCCAACCCGTGGCCAACAAGGACCTCACCAGCACGGCCGGTGGCTTCGGGTGGCGCATCCACCCCATCCACAAGATCAGCAAGTTCCACGCGGGCATGGACTTCACGGCCAAGACCGGCACACCCATCTACGCCACCGGCGATGGGCGTGTGGTGTTCGCGGAGTACGCCACCAACGGCTACGGCATGCACGTGATCATCGACCACGGATACGACTACCAGACGCTATACGCCCACCTGAGCAAGCTGAACGTGAAGCGCGGCCAGAAGGTGAAACGCGGGGATGTGATCGGCCTGATCGGCAACACGGGCCTGAGCGCCGGACCGCACCTGCACTACGAAGTGCACAAAGGCGGCGAGCCCGTGGACCCCGTGAACTTCTTCTTCAACGACCTGAGCCCGCAGGAATACGTGCAAATGCTGGAGATCTCGCGGAACGCTGGGCAATCCCTCGATTGATGTGAAGATGACCAGATGTGGAAATGTGAAGATGGCCCCCAAAGCGGGGATGTGGAGATGACCAGATGTGGAGATGTGAAAATGGCCCCCAAAGCGGGGATGTGAAGATGACCAGATGTGGAAATGGCCCCAATGTGGAGATGTGAAAATGACCAGATGTGGAGATGGCTCGATGTGGAACTGTGGTCATGCCGGGATCCCATTTTCACATCCTCTCATCATCCTCTCATCTTCACATCCTCTCATCTTCACATCCTCACATCCTCACATCTTCACATCTTCACATCTTCACATCCTCTCATCTTCCCCCCCCCGATTCCTTCTTTAGTAGCTTGCGCCGGCGTATCCTGATGCCCTGATGCCTTACAAGGAAAAAACCATCGAAAAGCTCTATTGGACCATCGGCGAGGTGGCTGCCGAGCTTGAGGTGAACACCTCCTTGATCCGCCATTGGGAGAAGGAGATCGGCATGGTGCGGCCCAAGCGCACGGGTCGCGGTGACCGGCTTTACACCCGCAAGGAGATCGACCTGCTGAAGCGCATCCAGCACTTGGTGAAGGACCAGGGCTTCACGTTGCAAGGTGCCCGGGAACAGTTGCGCAAAGGAGCGGCCAACGCAGGCCCCGCAGAGGATGTGCACGCCGAGCTGCGCGAACGCCTGCTGCGGATACGCACCCAGCTGCTCGAGCTCAGCGTGGGGGCCGAAACGGTTCAGCAGTACGACCCGGTGGAGAGGTAGTCGGTAATGTATTCCCGTACCCCTTCCTCCAGCGTGGTGAACGGCTTATCGTAGCCGATGCCCTGCAGCTTGCTCATGTCGGCCTCGGTGTAGTACTGGTACTTGTCGCGGATGTCCGCCGGGGTGTCCACGAAGGAGATCTGCTCCTCCTTCCCCATGGCCTTGAAGGTGGCGCGCACAAGATCCAGGAAAGTGCGTGCCTTGCCGCTGCCCAGATTGTAGAGCCCGCTATTCTTGCGGTGTTCCATCAGGAAGAGGCACACGTTGCACACGTCCTTCACATACACGAAGTCGCGCAGCTGCTCCCCATCCTTGTAGTCGGGGTTGTGGCTGCGGAAGAGCTTCATGCCGCCCGTGGCGCTGATCTGGTTGAAGGCATGGAACACCACGCTGGCCATGCGGCCTTTGTGGTACTCGTTGGGCCCGTAAACGTTGAAGAACTTGAGGCCGGCCCAGAAGAAGGGTTTCCGCTCCTGTCCGAGCGCCCACTTGTCAAAATCGTTCTTGCTGTCACCGTAGGGGTTGAGCGGCTTCAACTGGTACGGAAGCGCATCGTCCTTGTCGCTGTAGCCCAGTTCGCCGCCGCCATACGTGGCCGCGCTGGAAGCATAGACCAGCGGGATGCCGTAATTCACGCAGGCCTCCCACATGCGCTGGCTGTAGTGCAGGTTCAGCTCGTCGAAGATGGCCTTGTTGAACTCGGTGGTGTCCGTGCGTGCACCCAGGTGGAAGATGAACTGCACGAGCTTCTGGTTGGCATCCAACCAGGTGAAGAAGTCCTTGCGGTCCACGCGGGCGGTGAGCGTCTTGCCCGCCAGGTTGGGGGCCTTGTCCGCGCGGCTGAAGTCATCCACCGCCACGATGTCCTGCCAGCCTTGGCGCAGGAGTTCGCCCACCAAGGCACTGCCGATGAAGCCTGCTGCTCCGGTCACTATGATCATGCCCGCGAAGGTACCGGTGAACAAGGCGCCGCTCCAAGGGTTCCATTGCGGTGCGCAGGAACGCGCTTGTGCCCAACCTACCTTTACACCCGATGCCCATTGTACACATCACCCGCCGGGAGCGCTTCTGTGCATCGCACCGGCTGGCCCGTCCGGACTGGAGCGATGCCAAGAACCTGGAGGTCTTCGGCAAGTGCTCCAACCCCAATGGCCACGGCCACAACTACGTGCTCTGGGTAACGGTGGCCGGTCAGCAGGACCCGGAGACGAGCTTCGTCACCGACCTCAGCCTGCTGAGCCGCATCATCAAGGAGCACGTGATCGACCAGCTCGACCACAAGAACATCGACCTGGACGTGCCCTTCATGAAAGGCCGATACAGCAGCACGGAGAATCTGTGCGTGGCCATTTGGGAGCAGCTGCAAGGGCCGGTGAGCGCGCTGGGTGTGCAGTTGAAGACCGTGAAGGTGGAGGAGACCGAGAACAACTATGCGGAGTATCATGGCGAATAGCGAGCACGAAACCACCGGCGAAGGCTACGAGCGCATCGACCAGTATGATCCCGCCTCGATAGAACGGATCAGCGGGCACTACGGCGAGATCCTTTCCGCCATTGGCGAGGACCCTGAACGCGAAGGTCTCAAACGCACTCCGGAGCGCGTCGCCAAAGCCCTGCAATACCTCACCCACGGCTACGACCTGGATCCGGCAGCCATCCTGCGGAGCGCCATGTTCACCGAGGATTACAGCCAGATGGTGGTGGTGAAGGACATCGAGGTGTACAGCATGTGCGAGCACCACATGCTGCCCTTCTTCGGCAAGGCACACGTGGCCTACATCCCGAACGGACGCATTGTGGGCCTGAGCAAGATCCCCCGCGTGGTGGACGCTTATGCCCGGCGTCTGCAGGTGCAGGAACGCCTCACCAACGAGATCCGCGACTGCATCCAGGAGACCCTGCAACCACTGGGCGTGGCCGTGGTGATGGAATGCAGCCATCTTTGCATGCAGATGCGGGGGATACAGAAGCAGAACTCGGTGACCACCACTTCGGCGTTCACCGGTATCTTTCTCGACGACCACCGCACCCGCGAGGAATTCATCAAACTGATCGGCACACGACTACATTGAGCCTTCGTTGTTCGTTGTCCAATGGACACACCGAACAACGCTCACCGAACAACGACCCACGAACATGGAAAACCAGAACAGCTTCCCCACCCCACAAAGCGGACAGGTCATTTATGGCCCGGATGCCGATGTCAGCGCCAACATCCGCACCTTCCTGGCCAGCGTGTTCAGCTACATGACCTTGGCCCTGGTGATCAGCGGCGCCATGGCCTGGTGGTTCGGCACCGACATGGAGAAGATGGCACTGCTCTTCAAGCCCGATGGAACGGGCCCGAGCATTGCCGGCTGGATCGTGATGTTCGCCCCGCTGGGCCTGGTGTTCCTCATGGGCGGTCTGGTGGAGAAGCTTAGCGGCCCCGTGCTGCTGCTCACCTTCATCGCCTTCGCGGCCATCATGGGCGTAAGCTTCAGCTACATCTTCATCATCTACCCGCTCACGGCCATCGCCAACGTGTTCTTCATCACGGCCGCGGTGTTCGGCATCATGGCCTTTGCCGGGTACACCACCAAGACCGACCTCACCAAGCTGGGCAGCCTGCTGTTCATCGGCCTCATCGGCATCATCCTCGGCTCGCTCGCCAACGCCTTCATCTTCAAGAGCGGCACCATGGACTACATCATCACCATCATCGGTGTGGTGGTGTTCACCGGCCTCACCGCCTACCACGTACAGCGCCTCAAGACCATGGGCGAGAGCGTGATGAACGGCACGGAAAGCGCCCAGAAGATGGCCTTGATGGGGGCGCTCAGCCTCTACCTGGCCTTCATCAACCTCTTCCTGATGTTGCTGCGCCTGTTCGGCGGGCGCAGGGATTAGGCGCAATTGAATTAGGGTTGTTGAGGAGTTGAGAAGTTGCAAGTTGGTAGTTGTGCCAACGCCTTCAACTCCTCAACCTCTCAACTCCTCAACCTCTCAACTTCCCCAATGACCGCATACGTTTTCCCCGGACAAGGCAGCCAGTTCCCCGGCATGGGCAAGGACCTGTATGATGCCGACAGCAACGCGCGCATCTGGTTCGAGCACGCCAACGACATCCTGGGCTTCAACCTCACCAACGTGATGTTCACGGGCAGCGAGGCCGACCTGAAGCAAACGAACGTTACCCAGCCCGCGATCTTCCTGCACAGCGTGGTGAAGGCCAAAGTGCTGGGCGATGCGTTCCAACCCGCCATGGTGGCCGGGCACAGCCTGGGCGAGTTCAGCGCACTGGTGGCCGCCGGTGCCATGGAGTTCGCCGATGGTTTGAAACTGGTGGCCGCGCGTGCCAATGCTATGCAGAAGGCCTGCGAACTGCAGCCGAGCACCATGGCCGCGATCCTGGGCCTGGAGGACGAGAAGGTGGAAGAGGTCTGCAAGACCATCCCCGGTGTGGTCGTGCCCGCCAATTACAACTGCCCTGGCCAATTGGTTATCAGTGGCAGCGTGGAGTCCGTGAACGCCGCCTGCGAGGCCTTGAAGGCCGCCGGAGCCAAGCGCGCACTGGTGCTGCAGGTGGGCGGCGCCTTCCACAGCCCACTGATGGAGCCCGCCCGCGTGGAACTGGAAACGGCCATCGCCTTCACCCCCATCGTGAACCCGCGCTGCCCCGTTTACCAGAACGTGGATGCCCGCCCGCACACCGATCCCGCCCGCATCAAGGCCAACCTGATCGCGCAACTCACCGCACCTGTACGCTGGACCCAGACCATGCAGCACATGCTGGCCGATGGCTGCAGCAAGGTGGTTGAAGTGGGCCCCGGCAATGTGTTGCAGGGGCTGTTCAAGAAGGTGAATAGGGAGTTGGAGACGGCGGCCGGATGAAGGTACCATGCGTATATTCGCATTTACATGATGCGCCGTGGATTGATTTTTTTAGCGCTTTGGAGCATACCCCTGCTTGAAGCTGCAGCCCAGGGCTTAGGTAACGAGAACAACCGGCGATATGCTTTTGGCCAGCATCTTGGCAACGACTTCACGACCGAACTAGAGTACTTCAAGGACGAAGCCTACTTGATGGTAGCTCGCATAGATACAGGCGTGGGTAGCAATCGACGCACTTGGATCGGCCTATCTGTGCTTGATATATCTCTGGACAAGATATCCGAAAGGAGACTGGATCACCCGGTGAACTTTTTCAGCATCAACACCTCTCATGGGAACCATACATCAAGAGTGAGCGATGGTTACCTCGTGTTAACCAGTGTTTATGACAGCACTAGTTTGCTCTCAGGCTACCTTTTCAAACTCAATGAGCAACTTGACACGATCTGGACAAGGTTATACAGCGACGGCCAAGCCAGCTTCACGGCGCAAGAACTGTTACCAATGAGCGATGGTTTCAGTTTGGTCGGCACAACCTTCAGCACTCCATCAAAGGGGATGGTTTACCGCTTGGATAATGCTGGAAATGAACAATGGTCAGCGACCGTTGGCTCTCCCGAATACAGCTACTCAATCCATGGTGGAGTACGCACCTCCGATGACGGAATGGTACTCGTTGGCAACCGTCGTTCAAGTAATAACGTCAAGCGTGCCATTGCAATAAGACTGTCTTCAACAGGAGAAGTTATCTGGGAACAACCCTATACCGCATTCAGCCATGGAGATGTATTCCAAAGCATCATAGCATTATCATCGGGGGGCTTTGTCATGGTTGGAGCGTCCGACACGATCCCCGGATGGGTCGACCGGTTAAAACAGTACGTAGTTCGGATCAACGAAGCAGGTGATACGCTCTGGACCAAGCTCATTGATGAACCGGCTTCGAACAATCGGTGCCTTTGGGACCTGATCGAGCTACCTGACGGGAACCTGATCGCTGTCGGAATGATCGATCTGGAGACTTCCTTTTCCTGGAAGGGTTCCGTTACCAAGCTGAGCAGTGATGGTGAGGTGCTCTGGCACAATTGGTATCAATACACGGATAGTACGGCATCGGCTAGTAATGGCTGGCTTATGGAGGTGATGCTCGACCGCGATCCGAATTACATCCTTTGCGCAGGCACTCTGTATCCCGTTCCGTTCAGCGATCCGGTTGACTTCGACGTGGATAGTTGGTTGATCCGCCTGGATATGGATGGATGCCTGGTGCCCGGATGTAACCTTGTAACGGGCATCAACACCCAGTATGTAGGCATGGGTGAAGCCTTAAGGTTGCAACCCAGCTACGCGTTACACGACACTGCACATCGGCTTGCCAAGCCAGATGAACCTCTGCGACCCACTCCTACTTACTATCCTTAGTAGTGATGGCAAGCGCATTCATGAACAAGTCTTGCCTGATCGAATGGAACATGCTTTGGAGATCGACTTGCTCCATTACACAAGTGGACTTTATTACGTCCATCTTTCCAGCGGATCCGCTTGGCTGGCAGGGGTGAAACTTATGGTCGAATAGTCAAAGTATGAACGCCGACCGCCCACCCGAAAAGGCCAACCTGATCGTACAACTCACAGCACCCGTACGCTGGACGCAGACCATGCAGCAAATGCTGGCCGATGGCTGCAACAAGGCGGTGGAAGTGGGCCCCGGCAATGTGTTGCAGGGGCTGTTCAAGAAGGTGAGCAGGGAGGTGGATAAGGCGGCTGCGTGATGCTCAAGTTGAGCGAACCGTGGGTGCGCCACTTGCTCACGCAACCAGAAACCGGCATGGGCTATCAAATCGCCATTGTCAATTTGAAGGATGGCCGCGTGTTCCAACACGTCATCATTATTGGGGATGAGGTCCACGAGGTTGATTGCTCACCTCATGTTCCGTTCACCAACGCTGACATTCTGGATATTGAAGTTCGCAACGGACTCGAATGAGACCGGTATTGTTAGCCGTTCCAGTTCACTAAGACTGTTGAAGGTCGCGCAAAGCGGACTCACAGCATTCACCCCTTCATGGCCTTCGGATCCCGCCGTGAATCGAAGATGTCGGTGACTATGATCCGTTCCGGGGTGATGCGATAGATGATCTTGAACGGCCCAACGATAACCCGACGGTGTTGCAGACCGAGCACTTCAAGATCGGGTTCCAATTGACCACTGTACGCGTTGCCCTTCAGCCATTCCAACTTATCAGCAACCTGCCCCTGAAGCTCTCTGATGTAGCTGATGGAATGGGTTCTGGCCAACAAACGAAGCGTTCGCCGTTTGCTCTCGTTGGCCTGCGCTAATACGATCAGCTTCACGCGCGACGTTTGGTCTTCGGCTTCTTCGCGTACAAGCTCTCGATGAACTCATCCATGTCCTTGTTGAACTCCTCCAAGGTCTGAAAACGCCCTGCCTTCAGGTCCTCTTCAGCCTTCAACGCCCGCTTTACCATGGCACTTTGCCGCACTGGCTTCTCAAGGACCTTGGCCACCCTTTCCAACACGGCTGGGTCCTTCACCGAATCGATGAGCTTCTTTAAATGGGCTTTGCGTTGCGGGATGGTCATGCTCCTTTCTTGAACCCAAAGATAACCAGCGCACTATCCCGAAGGGTGCTCCGCGAGCCGTGTTGCTCCCGAACTTCGCGGCCGATCCATGATCACCAAACCTCTGGCGCAACCTCCACAAGCCTCCGCTAAGGCTGCAGCCGGGCGCATGGTGCTTCCCATCCTCTTCGCCATCGCCTTCTCGCACCTGCTGAACGATACGGTGCAGTCGCTGATCCCTGCGATCTATCCGCTGGTGAAGGAGTCCTTCCAGTTGAGCTACGCGCAGATAGGGTTGATCACGCTCACCTTCCAGCTCACGGCCTCCATCCTGCAACCCTTGGTCGGCATGTGGACCGATAAGCGGCCGCAGCCCTTCGCACTGGTGGCGGGCATGGGCTCCACCTTGCTGGGCTTAGTGCTGCTGTCGCAAGCGCGGTCGTTCCCGATGATCATCGGGGCCGTGGCCTTTGTGGGTGTGGGTTCGTCCATCTTCCATCCGGAGGCTTCGCGTATGGCCTACATGGCCGCAGGCGGTAGGCGCGCGTTGGCGCAGAGCGTGTTCCAACTCGGCGGAAATGCTGGATCGGCATTGGGGCCGTTGCTCGCTGCCTTGATCATTGTGCCACTTGGGCAGGCCACCGTGGGCTGGTTCGTGGTGCTGCCGCTGATCGCCATGGTGGTGCTGTGGCGCGTGGGGCGCTGGTACCTGCGCGTGATGGCCATCCAGGCGCACCGGGCATCGCGTACGGCACAGGTGGTGCGGACAGCGCTGCCGAAGCGCAAAGTGATCTTCATCGTTTCCATGCTCCTGCTGCTGATCTTCTCCAAGCAGTTCTACCTGGCCAGCATGACGAGCTACTACACCTTCTACCTCATCGGCCGTTTCGGCCTGTCCGTACAGGAGGCGCAGGTGCAGCTCTTCGTGTTCCTCTTCGCTGCGGCCATCGGCACCCTGGCAGGTGGTCTGCTGGCGGATCGTGTGGGCTACAAGAACATCATCTGGTTGTCCATCCTGGGAGCAGCCCCCTTCACCCTGCTCCTACCCTACGCGGACCAGCTGTGGACGAGCATCCTGGCGGCGAGCGCAGGCTTCATCCTGGCCTCGGCCTTCTCGGCGATCCTGGTCTATGCGCAACTGATGATACCCGGCCGCGTGGGCCTGGTCTCCGGCCTCTTCTTCGGGTTCGCGTTCGGCATGGCCGGCGTGGGTTCCGCAGTGCTTGGTCGCCTGGCGGATGCCACCAGCATCAACACCGTGTTCGCGGTGTGCTCCTTCCTGCCCTTGATCGGGCTGGTGTGCGTGTTCCTGCCGGACCAGAAACGGTTTGCGTGATGGGCTAATTACTGAGCGCTAACAGCCTGTTCCGGCAAGGCTTCCATGAACTGCTCCATCTCGCGATCGAATTCATCCATAGTCTTGTACGTGCCCGCTTTGAGCTGCTCCTCGGATCGAAGCACCCTTTGGACCAGATCACTCTGAAAAGCAACATCCCTTGTCTTCCTCTGCAGGACATTATCCACCAGATCAAGCACCGCAGCATCCTGCTCGGCCTCGATCAACTTCTTCAACAAAGCTTTCTTCGTCGCGGTGGTCATGTCGTCAGCTTTGCCCAAAGCTAGTGCGGACCGCAGGCACTTTCACAAGCCGGAGTTCAACAGCTTTCCACTCCCTATCAGCTTGTGCAGGTAGGGCCGCGTGAGCGTGTTGTGGATGGCCTGCACGTGGTTCATGTTGTGGCAATCGCTGCCAAGCAACTCGTAGTAGCCGGCATCGATCATGCGTTCGGCCACCTGCTTGGCCTGGGGGCCATAGGCTCCTGAAAGGGCCACGAGGTTGAGTTGGAAGAGGACACCGCGTTCCTTCAGTTCAGTGAACTTGTTGAAGTCGTTGTACCAGAAGGTGTAGCGTTCCGGATGCGCCAGCACGGGGCGGTAGCCTTGGGTCTGCATCTGGAACACCACGTGTTTCAACATGGCCGGCTCACCGATGAATGGCAGCTCGAACAGCAGCAGTTTGTTGCCGAACGTGAGCACGGTGCCTGCGTTCACCTGTTCTTCCAATGCGTGGTCCAGGTAGTACTCGGCAGCGGCCTCCACGGTGATGTCCAGGCCCTGGCGCTGCACCTCGGCGCGCACCTTCTCCAAGCCACCCAGGATCATCTCCGGGCTGTTCTTGTAGCCATCGGCCATGCTGTGCGGGGTGGTGATCACCTTGCGGTAGCCAAGGTCGTGCATGGCCTTGAGCAGCTCCATGGTCTGCTCCAAGGTCTGCGCACCGTCGTCGATGCCGGGGATGAAGTGTGAGTGCACATCGCAGCGCAGCACGCTGAGATCCGCCGGGCCCAACACCGGCTCGCTCTTGCCGAACAGCTTGCCGAAAAGTCCCATCAGTTCTGGGTGTAGTGCTCCTTGTAGTACTGCTGATAGGCGCCGCTGGTCACATGGTCCAGCCACTCGGTGTTGGCCAGGTACCAGTCCACGGTGCGCTCCAGGCCCACCTCGAAGGTGATGCTCGGCTTCCACCCCAGCTCGCGCTCGATCTTGCCGGCATCGATGGCGTAGCGCAGGTCGTGCCCGGCGCGGTCGGTGACGTAAGTGATCAGCTTCGCGCTCTCGCCTTCAGCACGACCAAGCTTCTTGTCCATGATGGAACAGAGCAGGTGTACCAGGTCGATGTTCTTCCACTCGTTGTGTCCGCCGATGTTGTAGGTCTCGCCGTTCCTGCCGGTGTGGAAAATGGTGTCGATGGCGGCGGCGTGGTCCTCCACCCACAGCCAGTCGCGCACGTTCTCGCCCTTGCCGTACACAGGCAGCGGCTTGTTGTTGCGGATGTTGTTGACCATGAGCGGGATCAACTTCTCGGGGAAGTGGTGGCTGCCATAGTTGTTGCTGCAGTTGCTCACCACGAAGGGCAGCTTGTAGGTGTTGCCGTAGGCGCGCACGAAGTGATCGCTCGCGGCCTTGCTGGCGCTGTAGGGGCTCTGCGGATCGTAGGGCGTGGTCTCCAGGAAGAGGCTGTCGTCGTGCAGCGAGCCGTAGACCTCGTCGGTGGAAACGTGGTAGAAACGCACCCCACCCCCGCCCTCCCCCGGGGGGAGGGAGGAATGCGCCTCACCCCCGGCCCCTCTCCCGGGGAGAGGGGAGGAACTCACTCCAAGTTGCGCTTTCCATGCTGCTTTCGCAGCGTTGAGCAGGGTGACGGTTCCGAAGACGTTGGTGCGCACGAAAGACAACGGATCGGTGATGCTGCGGTCCACATGGCTTTCGGCTGCGAGGTGGATGACGCCATCGATGTTGTGCTCCTTGAACACCTCGGCAACGGCATCGGCATCGCAGATGTCGGCCTTCACGAAGGTGTAGTTGGGTGCGTTCTCGATATCGCGCAGGTTCTCCAGGTTACCCGCATAGGTAAGCGCATCGAGGTTGATGATGCGGTACTGCGGGTACTTGGTAACGAAGCGGCGCACCACGTGGCTGCCGATGAAACCGGCACCGCCGGTGATGAGGATGGATCTTGCGTTGGACATACGGGCACAAAGATGCGGCGAAGAGGGGCCAGGGTATCAGATGTCGATCACGGATAGCCTGCCCTTATCGACTTCAAGCAGGAAGCGTGGTCTTTCGTTCAAGCTGGCGATGTGTTCCATGTTATCGAACAGGATCGCCGAAAGTTCCTTGTGCGGTATGTTCCCAAGGTTCACCTTGATGAGCTTGCGCGGCGTTCCTTGTACGATAGCGCTATCCCGGAAGTCCGTGTCCTTCGTGATCAGGATACGATCCTCTCGGTCGGCCAAGTGGGCGATGTCCTTGTCCGAAGTGTGCCTCTTCGCTGGAAGCTGGTTCACGTGCATACTCTCACGACCCGCCTTCGCCAAGCGCTTGGATAAAGCTATCGGGATATGAACGTCGCACAGGAAGCGCATCACGCCACATCACCCAATGAATGGCCCGAGACCATGAGCTTGGCGTAGTTCAGGCTC
Organism: Flavobacteriales bacterium; assembly: GCA_019638115.1. Lineage (GTDB taxonomy): Bacteria > Bacteroidota > Bacteroidia > Flavobacteriales_F > PHOS-HE28 > PHOS-HE28. Next base: position 462,892 of record JAHBUK010000001.1, read on the forward strand.
GCTTGGATGTCATCCTTTTCAAGTTCGGGATGCTCAGAGAGGATCTCCTCAGCGGACATCCCCGAGCCAAGCATGTCGATGATCACCTCCACCGGCCAGCGCATGCCCCGGATGCAGGGCTTGCCATGGCAGATGGCGGGGTCGATGGTGATACGGCCGAGATGGGAGCGTTCCATGGTAGCGTAAAGATAGAGCACTGAGCGACCTAGTACATGGATCGGCATTGCCTTATGCACGAAACGATGCACCACGTGGCTGCAGATGCAACCGGCACCGCCGGTGATGAGCATGGACCCAATGTGGGTGAACCAGCGTCAAAGATGCAGGGAAGCATATGTCGAGCCATCAATGATCGACCCGATGCACAATGGTCCTTCAAATCGCACTCCCCTTGGGCTTCGCGATACGCTTGGAAACGAAGCGCATCAACCAGATGACCACGACCGCTGGTGCGTAATACTCCCAGAAGATGTACTGAAAATAGAACGCTGACATGGCCAGAACATTGAGCACTGGGTGCAATTCATGTCCACTCATCCCTGAGAATCCTGCCAGGATCAAGGGATAGATCGTGAGGATCGCCAAGCCCCCTTGGAAGAGGATACTTCGATCAACTGTCCGCAAGAGCTTGTTCCAAGCAAAGCCATTGAACAAGCCACAGCGAATACCATGGAATAGCATGGGCGCCAACAGGATCACCAAGCCAAGTAAGATGAGTATGTATCCCTTGGCTGCCATGCAAGTGCCTTACCTACAAGCTCCAGTACCGCAGCTCCTTCACCTTGTTCCGGAATACGCCCTTCAGATCCACCAGCACACCTTTCGGCTTCAGCATGCCCTTGAACCAGGCTTCGTCCTTGCTTGCGTACTCGCTGTGGTTCACGGCGACGATGATGGCGTCGTAGGGACCTTTCATCTCCGGGGCAAGTTCGTAACCGTATTCGTGCTTCACCTCGGCGGCATCGGCGTGCGGATCGGTCACGTCCACCTGGCAGCTGAAGCTCTTCAGCTCGTTGATCACATCGGCCACCTTGCTGTTGCGGATGTCGGTGACGTTCTCCTTGAAGGTGGCGCCCATCACCAGCACCCGCGCATCGGCGGGGTTGGTGCCGCCGCTGATGATCTTCTTCACGGTCTGCTTGGCCACGTAGCCGCCCATGCTGTCGTTCACGAAGCGGCCGGCATCGATGATCTGCGCGTGGTAGCCCAGTTCCTTGGCCTTGTAAACGAGGTAGTAGGGATCCACACCGATGCAGTGGCCGCCCACCAGGCCCGGCTGGAACTTCAGGAAATTCCACTTGGTGCCCGCGGCCGCCAGCACATCGTAGGTGTTGATGCCCATGCGGTTGAAGATGATCGAGAGTTCGTTTATCAGGGCGATGTTCACGTCGCGCTGGGTGTTCTCGATGATCTTGGCGGCCTCGGCCACCTTGATGCTGGCTGCGCGGTGCACACCGGCTTTCACCACCAGCTCGTACACCTTGGCGATCAGCTCGGCGCTCTCGGGATCGCAGCCGCTGCTCACCTTCACGATGCTCTCCAAGGTGTGCTCCTTGTCCCCTGGGTTGATGCGCTCGGGGCTATAGCCCACCTTGAAGTCGTCCACGAACTTCAGCTTGCTGAGCTCCTCCAGCAAAGGCACGCAGTCCTCTTCCGTGCAGCCGGGGTACACGGTGCTTTCGTACACCACGAAATCGCCCTTCTTCAACACCTGGCCCACGGTGCGCGTGGCGCCGAGCAGGGGGGTCAGGTCGGGGATGTTCTGCGTGTCGATCGGTGTGGGCACGGCCACGATGAAGAACTCCACGTCCTTCAGATCGTTGAGGTCGGCGGTGAAATGGATGTCGCAGCCCTCGAACTCGGAAGCCTCCAACTCATTGCTTGGGTCCTCGTTGCGGCGCATCATGTCCACGCGTTGCTGGTTGATGTCGAAGCCCACCACCTTGATCTTGCGGGCGAAGGCCAGCGCGATGGGAAGGCCCACATAGCCCAATCCGATCACGGCCAGCTTGGCATCCTTCTTCAGGAGCCGGTCATACAGGTTGCTCATTCCGCTTCTGGTAAATGCGTTCTATGATCTCCACCACCTTCAAGCCTTCCAAGGCGTTGGTGGTGAGCGTTGTTCTTCCTTTCAGGGTATCCACCACATTGTCCACGATGAAGCCGTGGTTGTTGGCGCTGCCCTTGTAATGGCCGTAGTCATTGGCCGGATTGGTGGGCGCCAGCTCGGGCATCTCGTAGCCCTTGATGTGGCAGTACTCCACCTTGTCCATGTACTGCCCGCCCACCTTCACGCTCCCCTTGGAGCCGATGATGGTCATGCTGCTCTCCAGGTTCCTGTCCCAAACGGCGGTGCTGTAGTTGATGCAGCCCATGCCGCCGTTCAGGAAACGGAAGTTCACCAGGCCACTGTCCTCGAAGGTGGTGAGGCCCTTGTGGTTGAAGTCGGCGAACCTGCCTTGGATCTCCGTGATATCGCCGAACAGCCAGTACAGGATGTCCACGAAATGGCTGAACTGGGTGAAGAGCGTGCCGCCATCCATGTCGGAGGAGCCCTTCCAGTTGCCGGGTTTGTAGTAGCGCTCGTCGCGGTTCCAGTAGCAGTTCACCTGCACCAGGAAGATGTCGCCCAGATGCCCTTCATCCACCAACTGCTTCAGCCACTGGCTGGGTGGGCTGTAGCGGTTCTGCATCACGCAGAACACGGTGCGGTGCACCTGCAGGGCCTTGTAGATGATGGCCTCGCAATCGGCCTTGGTGAGGGCCATGGGCTTCTCCACGATCACGTGCTTGCGCTGCTCCAGGGCAAGGATGCTCTGCCGGGCATGCAGGCCGTTGGGGGTGCAGATGTTCACCACATCGATCCCGGGCATGGCCGCGAGCATGGCTCCCATGTCCTCGAAGACCGGTACACCGAAGTGCTCAATGCCGAGCTCCGTGCTTGGACGGGGATCGCACAAAGCCACCAACTCCCCTTCCGGGTGCCGCCCCACCATCTCCGCATGGCGCTTGCCGATGTGGCCGCAGCCGACCACGGCGAACTTCATTTTGTGCTCTGGAGGTAGTGACATCGCTCGGGGTTCAGCTGATCAACGTCCGAGAGGATATGGAAGCGGTCAGAAGCTCACACGGAGACACAGAGACACGGAGAAGCCCAACAGGCCAGCGTAGCTGGTGGCTCCGTGGCTCCGTGGCTCCGTGTGACAGCATCGCTTCATCAAACCCATCAAGCTCCACCATCGCACGATGCGGATACCAAGTCTCAATGAGCGGCACCGCACGCACTGGCAGTTCGGGGGAACATGTCCTATTGCTCATGCGATCCGTGTTACCCGGCCATCGGCCAGCTTGTACTGCTGCCCACTCTCCGGACATTCCGCCTCACCAGCCTCGTTGAACTTCAGTTTGTGGCCGTATTCGCTCATCCAACCGCTATGACGCGCAGGGTTGCCTACCACCAAGGCATAGTCCGGCACTTCCTTGGTGACCACCGCCCCGGCACCGATGAAGGCGAAGCGACCGATGTCGTGCCCGCAGACGATGGTAGCGTTGGCCCCAATGGAGGCGCCCTGCTTAACCAGCGTGCGCAGGTATTGATCGCGTCGGGCCACGGCACTGCGCGGATTGATCACGTTAGTGAACACCATGCTGGGGCCGAGGAAGACATCGTCCTCGCACTCCACGCCGGTGTAGATGCTCACGTTGTTCTGCACCTTCACGTTGCGCCCCAGCTTCACGCCAGGGCTCACCACCACGTTCTGCCCAATGTTGCAGCCATCGCCAATGGTGCAGCCCGGCATGATGTGGCTGAAGTGCCAGATGCGCACACCCTCACCGATGGTGCAGCCTTCGTCGATGACGGCGGTGGGGTGGGCGGTGTAGGGCATGATAGCATGTGGTCATGTGCCCATGTGCTCATGGACCCACGCCGAAGGGCTGCGAAGGTACCGAAGGGGGGCGTATCTTGTCGGGGCATCTGAAGGCTGGTTTAACAGAACACCCCCCAACATGCGTATACTCCTGACCATCCTATTGCTTACACCCACGCTGATCAGTACGGCTCAAGAATGGTGTACGCCAGGAGCCAAATGGAGCTATCAGATCGATGGTTGGTTCATCCAGACCCAGGATACCTATACCTACTTGGCGGACACGTTCTATGAAGGCCGGATGGCGCAAAAGATCCAAGTCCATTCCCTAGGAACCCTGTTGGGTAGTATCCCCCCTGAGGAAGTCGACGAGATCTGGACAGAATTCACCGCTGTAGAAGATGGTATCGTATGGATCTGGAAGACCTATGGGGGGACCCCAAGTTGGGATACCCTCTACTGGTTCGGCGCACAAGTAGGAGATCGTTGGTGGCCTATTGCACATCCTTTGGAATGCCCACCCTTTGGCATGTTGGAAGTGGTATCCACGGGAAGCATGGAGTTACAGGGGGTCGAGCTGGCCACGGTCACGGTGGTGATCATAAATGAGGACGGTGAACCGTACTCCCTTCCTTTTACGATCACGGAGCGGATCGGCAGCATCCCACGCATTGTGCCATCGTACTTCTGCAATTTGATCATCGAGTATCCCTTTATTCCCGGGGCCTGTTATGCGGACCAGGAGATCGAGTTCTCACTAGGGGGCTTGGACTGTACACTGACAGTTAATGTTGAGCAAGAAAATGATCGGGTTGATAAGCCGACCCTCCACCCCAACCCCGGCACCACATTCCAACTCACCGGCATCGGCCAAAGCCCTGCCCTGATGCGTATGCTGGATGTTCAGGGCCGTACGGTACACGAAGGCCTGTTTGTTACGGAGCATTCGATGGTCGACATCCCGGGGCTGAATGCGGGCACCTACTTGGTACACTTGCAGTTCAGCGATGGTCGCCGGGAAGTATTGCGCTGGACCAAGGAGTAGAAGCCATCTCAAAACAATCCTTCGGGCTGCGCCGGGGTCTTTTTCGGCCATCCATCGTTGCTCAACCCTTACAGAGCATCCAGCTTTGCGCGGGTTTCGCGCCTTGGCTGGCCGCAAAATCCCTCCGGCTCGCTGCCAAAAACTATTTTGAGATGGCTTCTTGCTTGTCAGACGGCAACCGCTTCACGGAGCATCCGGCAGCAGCAAGTCCAGCGCATCTTCCAGCTTCACTGCTTCTGGCAGCGCACCGATGTTCTGCAAAGCCTGCATGACCTCGCCCAAGGCTTCGGGGTGCAGCTTCTGTCCGGTATTCCAACGCACGCCGCTGAACCAGGCCTGTGCATCCTCCAGCTCCAGCTTGTAGCGCTGGGCGATCATTTCCGAAGCGGTCTTCTTCTGCATAAGCCCTGCGGCCTGATCCCGGATCACCTTCAAGGCGCGCAACACCTTGTCGGGGTGCTCCGCCAGCACGGCATCGGAAGCCACCAACACGAACGCTGGCCAAGGGTTCTGGTACTCGTCCACGCGCAGCAACTCACCGGCATCCACATAGGGCTTGGTGGTGTACTTCTCCCACAGGAAAGCGGCCGGGGCGGCTTGCTGCAAGCGGACCAAAGCGCCCTTCAGGTCGTTCACCACCTCCAGGTCCTGCGTTTGCAGGGTGCGGCCATGCGCACCGGCATAGGCCATGGCCACCAGGTGGCTGCCCGAATTGGGCCGACTGATGGCATAAGGGACCGAGGCCAACTGCTCCGGGCTTTGCATACCGGAACCAGCTCCCACGTGTACGCCCCAGGTCAGTGGCGTATCCACGTAGGCCGCCACGATCCTGGCCGGGTTGCCGTTCAGGATGTCGCGCACGGCACCCTCGGTGACCATGATAGCCAGGTCCAGTTCGCCCTTGCGCAACAGTTCGCACATGGCGCCGGTGCCTTCCGGAACGGTGCGCCACTTCAGCTCGATGCCGGCGCGCACGAAGGCACGACGCTCCAAGGCCAGCATCCACGGCAGGTTGAAGTGCTCGGGCACCCCAGCTATGCGGAGCGTGGTGAGTTCGCGCTGCTCCTCGGCCGCAGCAGCAATGGGGTTCTTTCGCTTGGTCTTCACGGTGAAGTGATGGGGCGTAAAGGTCCGATTTGCCCAGCATTGGAACTGGAACGAATGGAACACAGGACGGAATGCTGGTCTTGGTCAATGCCAACTCCGAGGTTTCCCGTTGCGTTCCAGCGGTCGGCACCACTTCATGCCATGACCGCAAATCCATAGTCGCACTATGGATTTGCGGTCATCGAACAATCGAAGCAGGTCAAATGACCCCTACTTCCGCACATACCCCTCGAAACTGAAGTGCTCCTTCTCGTTCAGCTCCTCTTGGGTAAGGCTCTTGAAGTAGTCGTAGGTGATCTTAAGACCCGTGGCGCGATCCACCTTGGGTTCCCACTGCAGCAGCTTCTTGGCCAGGGTGATGTCCGGCTGGCGCTGCATGGGATCATCCTGCGGCAGGGGCTTGTAGATCACCTTTTGGGTGGTGCCCGTGAGCTTGATGATCTCCTCGGCGAACTGCGCGATGGTGATCTCGCTGGGGTTGCCCACGTTCACCGGACCGGCATAGTCGCTGAGCAGTAGGCGGTAGATGCCTTCCACCAGGTCGTCCACGTAGCAAAAGCTGCGGGTCTGGCGGCCATCACCGAACACGGTGAGGTCCTCGCCTCGCAAAGCCTGGCCGATGAATGCTGGCAACACGCGGCCGTCGTTCAGACGCATGCGCGGGCCGTAAGTGTTGAAGATGCGCACGATGCGCGTCTCCACCCCGTGGTAGGTGTGGTAGGCCATGGTGATGGCCTCCTGGAAACGTTTGGCCTCGTCATACACGCCGCGCGGGCCAACGGTGTTCACGTGGCCCCAGTAATCTTCGGGCTGCGGGTGTACCTGTGGGTCGCCGTAGATCTCGCTGGTGCTGGCCACCAGGATCCGCGCGCCTTTCGCCTTGGCCAGGCCGAGCAGGTTGTGCGTGCCCAGTGAGCTCACCTTCAGGGTCTGGATCGGGATCTTCAGGTAATCGATCGGCGAGGCAGGGCTGGCGAAGTGCAGGATGTACTTCAGCTCGCCCGGCACATGCACGTACTTGCTCACATCGTGGTTGTAGAACTCGAACTGCTCCAGTTTGAAGAGGTGTTCGATGTTCTTCAGCCTGCCGGTGATGAGGTTGTCCATGGCAATGACATGGTAACCTTCTTTTATGAAGCGGTCGCAGAGGTGCGAGCCAAGGAAACCGGCAGCACCGGTGATGAGGACACGTTCGCGTTTCATGCGGTGTGGGGGGGAGGATGAAGGAGGTGAAGGAGGTGAAGGAGGTGAAGGAAGTGAGGAAGGCGAAGGGTGATGTAATGCGAGGTGAGGTCGGGACCTGACTGGTAAGCTCGATGGATATGAGGAGGCCCTCCTCCTTATCCTCCATCACCTCCCTGCCTTCCCTCTCGGCATTCAGGCTTCAACGGTCTGGCGGCCAACGCTCACGTAGCGGAAGCCGAGTTCCTTCATTTCATCGAGGTCATAGAGGTTGCGGCCATCGAAGATCACCTTCTCCGTTAGCGCCTCGGCAACACGCTTGAAGTCGGGCGTGCGGAACAAGGCCCACTCGGTGGCCACGATCAGCGCATCGGCACCTTTCAAGGCTTCGTACTCGTCCTTGGCGAAGGCGACCTTGTCGCCCATCAACTTGCCCACGTTGGGCATGGCCTCGGGGTCGAAGGCGGTAACGGTGGCACCGGCTGCCACCAGCGCATCGATCACGTACAGGGCGGGTGCCTCGCGGATGTCGTCGGTATCGGGCTTGAAGGCCAGGCCCCACAAGGCGAAATGCTTGCCCTTGAGCTCACCACCGAAGTGTGCCTTGATCTTGGGGATGATGGATGTCTTCTGCTGCTCGTTCACTTCCATCACGCTCTTGATGATCTGGAACTCGTAGCCGGCATCGCCGCCGCTCTTGGCCAGCGCCTGCACGTCCTTGGGGAAGCAGCTACCACCGTACCCGATGCCGGGGAAGAGGAAGCGCTTGCCGATGCGGGTGTCGGTACCCATGCCGATGCGCACCTTGTCCACGTCGGCACCCACGCGCTCGCAGAAATTCGCGATCTCGTTCATGAAGGTGATCTTGGTGGCGAGGAAGGCGTTGGCGGCATACTTGGTGAGCTCCGCGCTGCGCTCATCCATGAAGATGATGGGATTGCCTTGGCGCACGAAGGGTTTGTAGAGGTCCTCCATCACCTTGCGGGCACGCTCGCTGCTGGTACCCACCACCACGCGATCGGGCTTCAGGAAATCATCCACGGCGAAGCCTTCGCGCAGGAACTCGGGGTTGCTCACCACATCGAAGAGGTCTTCCTTGGCGTTCTTGGCCAACGCGGCATGCACCTTTTCGGCGGTACCCACGGGCACGGTGCTCTTGTCCACGATCACCTTGTAATCGGTGATGATCTTGCCAAGGTCGTCTGCCACGCCCAGCACGTACTTCAGGTCGGCGCTGCCGTCCTCGCCGGGGGGCGTGGGCAGGGCCAGGAAGATGATCTGCGCATCCTTGATGGCGCTGGCCAGATCGGTGGTGAAGCTGAGGCGGCCTTGGCGGATGTTGCGCTCAAAGAGCACATCGAGGTGCGGCTCGTAGATGGGCACCTTGCCATCCTTCATCATTTGCACCTTGTTGGCGTCGATGTCCACACAGATCACGTGGTTGCCGGTCTCGGCGAAGCAGGTTCCTGTTACAAGGCCCACGTATCCGGTGCCTACTACTGCGATGTTCATTGGAATGGTTGGGGGTTGTGCGTTGGGTGCTTGAGGGTTGGCGAACTGCCGACCACGCTCTGCCAACTGCTTACTGGTTGTTCTTGAAGAAAGCCTTCACGGCCGATGTGATATGGTCCAGCTGCTGCTGATCGAGTTCCGTGCTCATGGGTAGGCTGAGCACTTGTTCCATGAGCATTTCGGTGACCGGCAAATCTCCTTTGCGGATCCCATAACCCTCATAGGCTTTTTGAAGGTGCAATGGGACCGGGTAGTAGATCATGGCTGGAATGTCCGAACGTTCAAGGTGGGCCTTCAACGCATCTCTCAAGTCGCCGGTTACGCGCAATGTGTACTGATGGAAAACATGGGTACTGTCCGCGCTCCGCTGGGGGGTGTGCACGTTTTGCAAACCAGCAAAAGCGGCATCGTAATGCGCAGCGGCGGCCTGCCTGGCCTGCCCATAGGCATCCAGGTGGCGCAGTTTGATGCGCAGAATGGCGGCTTGAATGCTGTCCAATCGGCTGTTCACGCCCACCACATCGTGGTAGTAGCGCACTTCGCTACCATGGTTGCACACTTGACGGATCCGCTTGGCAAGGGCATCGTCGTTGGTGAAGATCGCGCCACCGTCCCCATAGCAACCCAGGTTCTTGCTGGGGAAGAAACTGGTGGTGCCCACATGACCGATGGTACCCGCTTTCTTCTTGGAGCCATCCGGAAAGGTGTAATCGCTACCCACCGCCTGGCAATTGTCTTCGATCACATGGAGGTCATGCTCCTGGGCGATGGCCATGATGGCGGCCATATCGGCGGTTTGCCCGAAAAGATGAACGGGCACTATGGCCTTGGTACGCGGCGTGATCTTGCGCTTTACATCTTCCGGATCGATGTTGAAGGTACCGGGCAACACCTCGGCGAACACCGGCCGCAGACCGAGCAAGGCCACCACTTCCACCGTGGCCACGAAGGTGAAGCTCGGCGTGATCACCTCGTCGCCGGGCTGCAGGCCAAGGGCCATCATGGCGATCTGTAGCGCATCGGTGCCGTTCGCACATCCTATGGCGTGCTTCACATCCAGGTAGCTGGCCAGCTCCTGCTCAAAGGCCTTCACCTCCGGGCCATTGATGAACTGCGCACGCTCCATAACGCCGAGCACAGCGCTATCCACCTCGTTCTTGATCTTGGCGTACTGGCCGACGAGGTCGACCATCTGGATGGGCTTCATGAAGTATGATGTGTGATAGTGCCTACCGCTCAGGCATTGTGAAGTGGCGCGGCGGGCGCGAAGATAAGCGGCCACTCGCCGGGTGTACTCTTGCGGAGCTTATGAGAACACACGCGTCGGAACGCTTCCGCCTTGGCTCGCCTGGGCTAACTTCGCGCACCATGCGCGCCCTCCGAACGCTTCTCCTGTTACTTCCCCTGTGCCAGCAAGTGCATGCGCAGGTCAGCATACGCGATACCTCCATGGCACTTACTGCGGTGAGCGCCAGTTATGCTTACCAGATACCGGGTGGCGATATGGCGCTCCGCTTCGGAGGCAACAGCAACCTGGGGATCAACGTGCTGCGCAAGTTCCCCAGCAACTACCTGATTGGCCTTGAAGGCGCCTTCCTGTTCGGGAACCAGGTGCGTGAGTCGGGGCTATTGCGCAACGTGATCACACGCGAAGGGCAGATCGTTGACCAGGATGGTGTGATGGCCGACATCCAACTGTTCGAGCGCGGATATACCATCATGGCCGTGGCCGGCAAGATCATTCCGGTGGCCGGCCCCAACCCGAATTCCGGCCTTATGCTGAAACTGGGCTTCGGGTACATACGCCACAAGATCCGCATCCAGACACAGAAGAACGAAGTGCCAAACCTGCAAGGTGATTACCTGCAGGGGTATGACCGCTTGAGCGCGGGCCCTGCTTCCATGCTCTACATCGGCTATCAGCACTTCGGCAACCGCGGTCGGATCAACTTCAACATCGGCTTTGAAATGACCACGGGCTTTACGCAACCGCTTCGGGCATTCAACTTCGACACGGAGCGGGCCGAAACGGGCACTCGCTTCGATGGCCTTATGGGCTTGCGGGCAGGTTGGTCCCTGCCGATCTACAAGCGGCGCGACGACCGCATCCACTTCTACTGAATGCCGCTGTTGTACGACATCGGCACGGCGCTCTATCATGCGGGCATCCGTGCAGCAGCCCCGTTCAAGCCCAAGGCAAGGCAGTGGGTGGATGGTCGGAAAGGTCTGTGGGAAAGACTGGAAGCACGACGCGATGCCTTGCACGGATGCCTTTGGATGCACTGCGCCAGCGTGGGTGAGTTCGAACAGGGATTGCCGGTGCTGGAGGCCATCAAGCGGGAACACCCGGATCTTCCGGTGCTCCTCACCTTCTACAGCCCCAGTGGTTACGAAGCCCGCAAGGGTCTTGGCTCAGACCGGGCAGGCAGCCTCGTTACGCACGTGGAATACCTTCCGCCGGATGGTGTGGCCAATGCGCAACGCCTGCTTGCACTGGTCCGCCCCAAGGCAGCGCTGTGGGTGAAGTACGAGTTCTGGTACCACCACCTGGCCGCCCTGAAGAAGGCCCGTGTACCGACCTTCCTCGTGTCGGCCATCTTCCGGGAGGAGCAGCCTTTCTTCCGTTGGTATGGCGGCACCCATCGTCGCATGTTGCGCTGCTTCACGCAGGTGTTCGTGCAGGACGAGGCATCGCTCCAGTTGCTGGGGCGCATCGGCATCGCGAATGCCATCCTGAGCGGCGACACGCGATTCGACCGGGTGGCCGCCATCGCTGCCGAAAGCTCGGCGCTGCCGCTTGCGCAAGCGTTCAGGGGTAACGGTCCGGTATTGGTCTGCGGCAGCACCTGGCCGGCGGATGAGGCCTTGCTCAGCGATGCCTTCAGCAGGATGGAGCAGGCACCGAAGTGCTTGGTAGCACCGCATGAACTGGAGGCCAACGGCTTGCTGGCCACGGAGCAGCACTTCCCGAAACCGCTGGCCCGCTGGAGCGAGTTGGAAGCCATCGACCCCGGCAATGTGGCCGCTGTGCTGGGTGCTGAGCGTTCGAGCACCTTGCTGGTGGACCGGATGGGCCTGCTTGCACGCCTCTACCAACACGGCGATGTGGCCTACGTGGGTGGCGGCTTCGGCAATGGCATACACAGCCTGCTGGAACCCGCCGCATGGGGTCTGCCCGTGATCTTCGGCCCCAGGCATGGCAAGTTCGCCGAGGCCCGCGGGCTGATCGCCAATGGAGGAGGATTTGAAGTACGGGATGCCGGACAACTGCACGACATCCTGGGCAAGCTGTTGGGCGATCCAGCGTTCAGGGCGCAAGCCTCACAGCGGGCACGCGCTTATGTGCGGGAACGCACCGGTGCCTCCGCAAAAGTGCTGCGGGCGGTCGAACCGGTCTTGTAGGCTGACTTGCAGGCTGGCCATCCGGCACAGACCTACTGCCCCAACTCGATCTTCACCGGTAGGAGCTTGCTGCCGCCCAGCTTGGAAGAACCCAGCACGTAGTACTCGCCCTTGGCCACGTGGAACAGCTGTGTGCCTTGGATGAAATCGTTGGCCCCGCTGGAACGCAGCACTGCCTTGGTCCGCTCGGATCCGTCCTTGCCGAAGAGCACATAGGCCGAATAGGGCTGCTTCATCTCCAAGTGGCTCTGCTCCTTCGACTTGGATTTGCGGCGTGCCGCCAAGGGCTCGCTGTCCAGCAGGAAGATGAGCAGTTGGTCCTCGTGTACCAGCGGGAAGGGCTGGCCGATGCGCAGGTCATAGGTCACATGCAGGCGGCGATACACGGTGCTCCACTCCTCCTTGCCTTTCGCATCCAGACTGTACACCTGCATCGGTCCGTGCACCCAGCGTAGGCCGGAAAGGGCCAGCTTCGTCTCGGGCTTGTCGGTCTGCAGGTAGTACTCGTTGATCAGGAAGAAACCACCGTCCCGCCGGGGTAGCAGGTCCAGCACACGCATGCCCTTGGCCATCCAGGCATCCTCGCTGTCGTAGTCGACCATCCAGCTGGAAGTGATGTCCACCTTGGCTTGCCCGGGAGGTAGGTAGGCGATGAAGTTCACGAGGGTGGCTTCGCCCTTCGGGTTCAATCCGCCGTGAATGCCACCGATGGCGATGCGTCCATCATCCAAGGCCCGGAAGCGTAGGCTCTTGACGTAACGGTCCTTCAAACCGGTCTCGCAGAGGGTGATGCCATCGTTGTTCACCAAGGTGATGTCCAACTTATAGCTGGTGCTGTCCTTCTTGGCATCGGCCACCTTGGCGGGCATGTGCGACACCAGGTACACATTGCCCATGTTATCCAGCTGCACATCTTCAAACCGCTGGTTGGGTGCCAGGTCCATGGTGCGTTTCCAGCGGACGTCCATACCGCGATCCACCACCACCATCAGGTGACGCACCTTGCCATCGGTGCCTTCCACCACGGGTGCGTGTACCAGCATCAGGTTGGTATCGGGGGAGAAGGTGGTGAAGAAGGGGTCGCGGAACGCGGAACCGGCGGGGATCACCTGGCCGGTGCCTTTCACCAGGGCATCGAACTGGCACAGGGGCTCGAAGGGCGGGTGTAGGCGGGTGAGGTTCGGATCGAGCTTCTGCCAGTAGAGTTCCACGCGGCCCTGGATGGTGTCGCGGCGGGCGGCGATCATGATGGGCTGCCCACCGAAGAGCACGAGGTCCTCCAGGAAGAGCATGCCTGCCTTCACCTTCAAGGTGGGCTCCTGGTTGCGGGTCACCCCAAGCTTGTCGCGGCCGTAGATCTCGAACTTGGGCGACATGCGATCGAAGGGCTGCACGCCCGGACCTTCATCACGCACCCGCATCACCATCAGGTTGCTGGGCCCCATGCGGAAGAGGCTGCGCGGCTGGCGCTTGTCCTCGGCCTGGGGATCCGCGCTCATGCGCACCTTCAGTTTCAACTTGTCTTCCTGGGCTTGCACGGCGGCAAGGGAGCCGGAGAACAGGAATGCGGCGAAAAGACTTCGGTGAAGGATGGCGTTCAGGTTCTTCATGCGGTTGGCTTCAACGGGGGCCAAGATAGCAGGTCCCCGAAGGCGCCGAGCCTACCCAAGACCTTGCCGATCTATCCCTGTAGTTTCGGATTCTGCTTGTGCCGATCGCCATCGCGCGCGCTTTTGGCGGCCATGCGGCGCTCCCAGGCTTGCTGCAGATCGATGCCGGTCTGGTTGGCCAGGCACAATACCACGAAGAGCACATCGGCCAGCTCCTCCCCCAGGTCCTTGGCCTTGTCGCTCTCCTTCTCACTTTGCTCGCCATAGCGCCGGGCCATGATGCGGGCCACCTCCCCCACTTCCTCGCTGAGCATGGCCATGTTGGTGAGCGGATCGAAGTAGCGCACGCCCACCTCATTGATCCAGCGATCCACTTCTGCTTGCAGTGCGCTCAGCTCTTTTCCATTGCTCATTACTCGCGGAGTTTACTGTCCATCACGATCGTTACCGGCCCATCGTTCACAAGGCCCACCTGCATGTCCGCGCCGAACTCTCCGCTGCGCACCGGCCTGCCCAGCAGTTCGCTCAGGCGCTGCTTGGCACGCAGGTACAGGGGCACGGCCTCCTCGGGCCGGGCGGCACGGATGTAACTGGGCCGGTTGCCCTTCACGGTACCGGCCAGCAGCGTGAACTGGCTCACCAGCATCACTTCTCCCTGCACCTGTGTGATGTCCAGGTTCATCACCCCTTCCGCATCGGGAAAGATCCGCAGCCGCACCAGCTTACCGCAGAGCCACTCCAGCTCCTCCTCCGTATCGCCAACCTCCACACCCAGCAGGATGAGCATGCCACGACCGATGTGTGCATGTTCAGCCCCGCTGATGTGCACCGATGCACTGCTTACCCGCTGCACGACCGCCCGCATGGCTCAGCGCACCCGTTGTTCAATGAAAGAACGAACGCGATCGCGCTTCTCCGCATCGCTGCCCCGTCCAGTGATGCCATCGCGCCAATACCCGTAGGTGGAATTGGGCAGCAGGATGAAGTACTGCGAAAGTTGGCCGGACATCCTGTACATGCTCGGCAGCCCCTGATCGGCACTCCGGTCCTTCAAGGCTTGGTCGTAGTCCGTCAGTTGATCACCAACAAGTAGCACTACGCGGTGCTTGCGGCTCACTCCCGCACGGCGCTCGGTCTTGTCGCTCGTGCCCTGCATGGTGAGCACATGTTCCTTGTCCGCCATGGGGAAGCCGTGCTTGGCCAGGTTGGTGATGGTCACCTCCTGCTCATCGGCATCGCGGTTGGTGATGTAGTACACGCTGCAACCGCGCGAGACGGCGTAGTTCAGGAAGTCCAGCGCACCGGGCAAGGGTTTGGCCTCGGCTCGGGCGGTCCAGGCTTTCCAGGTCTCGGGCGTGTAGTTGCGCCCTTCCAGGATGTTCTGCAACTCGTAGGGGCTGTTGTCCAGCACGGTCTCGTCCACATCCACGATCACCGCTGGCGGCAGGCTGTCCGGCAGGGCCAGGTTGGCGTCCAACTTGATCCGTGCGAATGCATAGCCCTGCTCATACAACCAGGCCACCTCGGCAGAGGCGTTCTGGTACAGGGTGGCGTTCACGTTCTGCTGCGACAACTGCGCGCTCGCCGGGTTCTCACCATCCGTGGTGAGCGCACGTGGGCTGGCGCAGGAGAGCAGGACTGCTGTGAGCGTCAGCAGCAGGAGGGACTTGTGTTGTCGTTTCATTCCGAAGCGGTTCAATCCAGTCTGTAGGGGCTTTCCTCGTCGATGCCCGCGAGCATGTCCAAGTAGCTGTTGTAGCGGCTTGCGGCCACCTCTCCCGCTTCCACGGCCTTGCGCACGGCACAGCCGGGCTCGTCCTTGTGCATGCAGTTGTTGAAGCGGCAGTGCTGTTTCAAGCGGAACATCTCCGGGTACTGGTCACCGATGTCCTCGGGACGCAGATCCACCAGCCCGAAACCCTTGACGCCGGGGGTGTCGATGATGAAGGTTGGGGGTTGTGGGGCCGGGGCAATGTCCGGCAGGCTTCCAGCCTGTCGATGCAGGTCGGTTGAGGAGTTGAGGAGTTGAGAGGTTGAGAGTTGAGAAGTTGTTGCTTCGCTTTGCTCGCAATGGCCGGGTTGAGGGGTTGTTGCTTCGCTTTGCTCGAAATGACCGGGTTGTGGGGTTGTCCAACCGTCCGTATTCACCTCGTACATCTCTGCATTGGTGGTGGTATGCTGCCCTTTGCCGCTGGCCTCGCTGATCTCCAGCGTATGCAGGTCGAGTTCCGGGTCGATGGCATTCACCAAGGTGCTTTTGCCAACCCCGCTGTGGCCGGAGAGCAGTGTGACCTTTCCCTTCAGCAGGACCTTCAACTCAGGTACACCGGTGCCGTTCATGGCCGATGTGATCACCGTGCGATAGCCGGCACCCTCATACACCTCCTGGTACTCGGCCAGGCGATCGAGCTCTTCTTCCACCCGCAGGTCGTCCACCTTGTTGAACACGATGATCACCGGCACTTGGTAGGCCTCGGCCGTAACCAGGAAACGATCGATGAAGCCGAAAGAGGTGCGCGGACGGGCCACCGTTACCATGAGCAGGGCCTGGTCCAAGTTGGCGGCGATCACGTGCTTGTGGTGGCTCAGGTTCACGCTGCGGCGCACCAGGTAGTTGCGCCGGTCGTGCAGGTCCACGATGGAACCCGGCAACTCGTTGGAGCGCTGCTCCTCGAAAGTGACCACATCGCCTACGGAAAGGGGGTTGGTACTCTTCCAGCCCTTGATCCGCAGTTTGCCCTGCGCCACACATTCGTGCAGGCTGCCATCCTCACCCCTTACGAGGTAGCGGCTTCCGGTGCTGCGAAGAACAAGGCCTTGGGGCATGGTGGGCAACAAAGATGGCGCAGGAAGATGAAGCACTTGCATGGCCGCTCCCCGATCAGGGCCACACGTGGCGCATGGCACCACCACCGTATCCCGGAGCATCACCGGATGCTCCGGGGCACATCACGGAAGCAGCCTACCTTCGCGGCATGTCCATCGTGGTCCGCAACGTTACCAAGCTCTACGGCGAGCAGAAGGCGCTGAACGAGGTCAGCTTTGAGATCGGCAGCCGCGAAGTAGTCGGCTTCCTGGGTCCGAACGGTGCCGGAAAGAGCACCATGATGAAGATCCTCACCTGCTTCATTCCGCCAACACAAGGCGATGCACTGGTCTGCGGGCACGACATCCTCAGCGCCAGCATGGAAGTGCGCCGCAACGTGGGCTACCTGCCCGAGCACAACCCGCTCTACCTGGACCTCTACGTGCGGGAATACCTCCACTTCGTGGCCGGCATCCATGGCCTTCAGCAGCGCAACAAGCGCGTGCAGGAGATGATCGACATGGTGGGGCTGGGTCGCGAACAGCACAAACGCATCGGCCAGCTCAGCAAAGGGTACCGCCAACGCGTCGGTCTGGCGCAAGCCATGATCCATGACCCCCAGGTACTGATCCTGGATGAACCCACCAGCGGTTTGGACCCCAACCAGCTGGTGGAGGTACGCGGCCTCATCAAGCAGATCGGCCAGTCCAAAACGGTGATGTTGAGCACCCACATCATGCAGGAGGTGGAAGCCATCTGCGGAAGGGTGATCATCATTGACCGCGGGCAAGTGGTTGCCGATGGCAAGGCCAGCGAGATCCGCGGCGGCGGCCACCAGCGCGAGGTGTTGGAAGTGGAGTTCGACCGTGCCGTGGAGGCCAATGCGCTCACCAGCATCAGCGGCGTCATAAAGGCGCAACAAAAAGGTGGGCTGGTATGGTTGCTGGCCTACGATGCCAGCGTGGACATCCGGCCCAACGTGTTCCGCTTTGCGGTGGACAACGGGCTGCAAGTGCTCGGCTTGCACAAGAGCGAGCGCGGGCTGGAAGAGGTCTTCAAGGAGCTTACCCGCAAATAGAAAGAGCGGGACCCAAGCCCCGCTCTTTCTATTTGGTGGAAGGCCCGCTATCAGAAGCGGTAGGTCAAGCCCAGGTTGGCGTAAGCAATGCCGTACCCCAGTTCCAGGTGAGCACCAAGATTCTCGGTGAAGTAGTAGCGTGCACCCAGAAAACCGGTGAGGCCGATACCGCTGGACGCGCTGGAAGACAGTGCCGGAAAACCGGAAGGATACCGCGTGTTGTCGGTCCATTTCACACTGTTGTAGCTCAGCATGAGCCCGCCGTAGATGTCCAGTTCATCCATACCGTGCCACTCGTTGTAGTGCCATGCACCGCGCACACCCAAGATCAAGTAGCGCCAGCTCCAGTCGTATTCAAAACCGAAACCTGCATACTTGTACGCAAGGCTCTTGTAGCCTACAAAGCCACCTACACCCAACACGCCGGGCCCCAGGTCGGTAACGCCTTTTTCATAGAACAGACCCAAGGCCGGGGTTTGTGATGAATAGGTGGAGGATGCGCCATAGTTCCCCCCTATCCCGACACTGACGCCGAGCAGGTTTTGGCCCACATCAAATGATTGGGCACTGGTCTCATGGGCAATGGCACTGCCGAACATTGCGGCTGCCACAAGGATGTTCCGGGTAATGGTGTTCATGTTCACTGGTCTCTTTGTGCCTGCAAGTTTATGGCGGTGAACGGTCATTGCACACCACACACCACATGATCACGGTGCATACCGTAGTTCGATCCCGCTCAGGCATGGGCCATCCGCCCGGAAGTCATTCCTTTGCGCTCCGTTCGCGACACCGACCGCAACGCACGATCATACCGTAACGCACCATGCCCTACCTCTTCACTTCCGAATCCGTCAGCGAAGGCCACCCAGACAAGGTCGCTGACCAGATCAGCGATGCCCTCATCGACCATTTCCTGGCCTTTGATCCCAGCAGCAAGGTGGCCTGCGAAACGCTGGTGACCACCGGCCAGGTGGTGCTGGCCGGCGAGGTGAAGAGCAAGGCCTACCTCGATGTGCAGCAGATCGCCCGCGAAGTGATCCAGCGCATCGGCTACACCAAGAGCGAGTACATGTTCGAGGCGCATTCGTGCGGCGTGCTCAGCGCCATCCACGAGCAAAGCCCCGACATCAACCAGGGCGTGGAGCGCAAGAAGCCCGAGGAGCAGGGCGCCGGCGACCAGGGCATGATGTTCGGCTATGCCTGCCGCGATACCGACAACTACATGCCGCTGGCACTGGAGATCAGCCACATGTTGCTGCGCGAGCTCGCCGCCATCCGCCGCGAGAAGAACAGCAAAATGCCGTACCTCCGCCCCGATGCCAAGAGCCAGGTGACCATCGAATACAGCGATGACCACAAGCCCCTGCGCATCGATGCCATCGTGGTGAGCACCCAGCACGACGATTTCGACAAGGAGCCGAAGATGCTGGCGAAGATCAAGAAGGACATCATCGAGATCCTTGTGCCCCGTGTGAAGAAGCAACTGCCCAAGCGGGTGCAGGCGCTGTTCGGCAACGACATCACCTACCACATCAACCCCACCGGCAAGTTCGTGATCGGCGGCCCCCACGGCGACACCGGCCTCACCGGCCGCAAGATCATCGTGGACACCTACGGCGGCAAAGGCGCGCACGGCGGTGGTGCCTTCAGCGGCAAGGACCCCAGCAAGGTGGACCGCAGCGCTGCCTATGCCACGCGCCACATCGCCAAACATTTGGTGGCGGCCGGCGTGTGCGATGAGGCCCTGGTGCAGGTGGCCTATGCCATCGGCGTGGCCAAGCCCGTGGGCGTGTTCGTGAACACCTACGGCACGGCCAAGGTGAAATTCAGCGACGGCCAGATCGCCAAGGTGATCTCCGGCATGAAGGAGTTCGATCTGCGGCCTTGGTTCATCGAGCAGCGTTTCGCCCTGCGCACCCCCATCTACAGCGAGACCGCCGCCTATGGCCACATGGGCCGCGAGTGCCGCACCGTTTCCAAGAAGTTCGACAACGCCGGCCAAAAGGCCACGGTGAAGGTGAAGCTGTTCCCGTGGGAGGAGCTGAACGCGGTGGATGCCGTGAAGAAGGCCTTCAAACTTTAGGGTCGCGCTGGCGCGCATTCGTTGTGAAGTGAAGAGTCGTCAGTTGTCAGTGGTTAGTCGTTAGTTGCCTTTGTGCCGCCTTGATAGGTCTGTGCTCCGTTCCAAGCTTATCGGGTGAACTTTCTTTTTCTGCTTAGCCTTGTGTTGGACCAATAAACCGACCGACATGAGCATGAAAAGCTTTGAGGAATCCATCGCTTGGCAAAAGGCCATGGACCTGAACGTTGTGATCGATGAGGCCTTGCAGGTGCAGAAGAACTGGAGCTTTCGGGACCAATTCTTCCGGGCCTCCTTGTCCATCTGCAATAACATCGCAGAAGGGTATGAGATGCCTACAAAGGCCCACCGGCTTAAGTATCTCTACATAGCCAAAGGCTCATGCAATGAAGTGCGGTCCATGATCATCCTGGCACAGCGCCGGGGTTACTTCCCCACCCACACGACGGACCAAATGCGTTCTCTTCAGACCGAGATCAGTAAACTGCTCAAGGCCTACATAACCAACGCGGCCGGCCCCGTCGGCAAATTCCCTGGAGGAATGGCCCTCATCTTCCTCTGGCTGAAGCTGTCGACCCCATACGTTGCGATCTCCTGAGGAGGCATTGCTGGCACTACGTTCAGTACTTGTACTTGACCAGCTGGGCGAATACCATCAGGATAGACTAACGACTACCCACTACCCACTAACGACTGCCCACTAACGACTAACGACTCCCCACCAACGACTAACGACTCCCCCACTAACGACTGCCCACTAACGACTATCGACTCCCCACTAACGACTAACGACTCCCCCTGCTCCCAAGTGGAATTTCACATCAGTTTGTGGGATCCATCCGATCCGCTACATTTGCAGCCCATTTTCCCGGAAGACCCATGTACGCCATTGTCAACATAGCCGGCCAGCAGTTCAAAGTGAAGCAGGCCCAGAAGCTGAAAGTGCACCGCCTCGAAGCCGAAGAGGGCAAGCATGTGGAGTTGGACAACGTGTTGCTGATGAGCGACGGCAAGACCATTACCGTGGGCGACCCGGTGGTGGAAGGCGCCCGCATCGCCGCCAAGGTGATGAGCCACGGCAAGGGCGACAAGGTGCTGGTCTTCAAGAAGAAGCGCCGCAAAGGCTACCAGAAGCTGAACGGCCACCGCCAGTACACCACCGAGCTTTGGATCGAGGCGATCCTGGGCAAGGGCGAGAAGTTCGACGCCAGCAAGAGCACGGCTCCCACCCCAAAGGTGAAGGCCGAGCCCACCAAGAAGGTGAAGAAGGAAGCCGCTCCCAAATCGGAGGCCGCTGCCAAGAAAACAGCTCCCAAGAAGGCCGCCGCCAAGAAAGCAGCCCCCAAGAAAGCCGCTGCAAAAAAAGCAGCCCCCAAGAAGGACAAGTAGTAGCAATACCGGCCAACGCCCCTGCCACCCCGTGGCGCAAGTGACGGCCAACACGATAAAAGCACAGAACAGCCATGGCACACAAGAAAGGTGCAGGTAGTACCGACAACGGACGCGAGTCGCACAGCAAACGACTTGGTGTGAAGCTCTTCGGCGGACAGAAAGCCATCGCCGGCAACATCATCGTGCGCCAGCGTGGCACCAAGCACCACCCCGGCCGCAACGTGGGGATCGGTGTGGACCACACCCTCTTCGCACTCGCCGACGGCGTGGTGACCTTCCGCAAGACGCGCGACGACCGCAGCGTGGTGAGCATCGTGCCCGCCGAGCAGGCCTGATCCGCTCTCCCGACCCTGCGAAAGCCCTGTCCCCACCATCGGGACAGGGCTTTTGCATGCCTTGACATTCCCCGTACACTGGCCCCCACGGGCTACCTTTGACCACGTATCACACTTCCCGATCATGCTGGAGCTTCAGTTCCTGAGAGACCATCGCGAAGAGGCCGCAGAACGCCTCACCAAACGCAACATCGACGTGCAGAGCCTACTGGGCACTACGCTCAGCCTGGATGAGCAACGCCGAAGCACCCAGACCGAGCTGGACGGCCGCCTGGCCGAACTGAACGGCCTGAGCCGCACCATCGGCGACCTGCTAAAGGCCGGCAGGAAGGACGAAGCCGAAGCCGCCAAGGCCCGCACCGCTGATCTGAAAGCCAGCACCCAGCAGCTGAAGGAGCGCCTGGACGGCCTGGAAAAGGACCTGCAGGACCACCTCTGCACCATTCCCAACGCGCCCAATGCCAAGGTCCCCGTGGGCAAGACCCCGGAGGAGAACACCGTGGTGCTTCAGGAAGGCACCATCCCCGAGCTGCACGCCGGTGCCAAGCCCCATTGGGAGCTGGGCGAGGATTATGGCTTCCTGCACATGGACCTCGGTGTGAAGATCACCGGAGCCGGGTTCCCCGTGTACAGCGGCCAGGGTGCCAAGCTGCAGCGGGCCCTCATCAGCTTCTTCCTGGACAAAGCCGCGGACGCGGGTTACCGGGAGATCATCCCGCCGCACCTGGTGAACGGGGCCAGCGCCTTCGCCACCGGACAGCTTCCCGACAAGGAGGGCCAGATGTACCACGCCACGGTGGACGACCTGTACCTGATCCCCACGGCGGAGGTGCCCATCACCAACCTCTACCGCGATGAACTTCTGGAGGCCGATGCACTACCCGTGAAGATGGTGGGCTACACGCCCTGCTTCCGCCGCGAGGCCGGCAGCTACGGGGCCCACGTGCGCGGCTTGAACCGCGTGCACCAGTTCGACAAGGTGGAGATCGTGCGCCTGGAGAAACCCGAGAACAGCTACGCCGCCTTGGAGGACATGGTGGAGCACGTGAAAGGGCTGCTGCGTGCGCTGGAACTCCCCTACCGCCAGTTGCTGCTCTGCGGTGGCGACATGGGCTTCGCAAGCGCCATGACCTACGACATGGAGGTGTACAGCGCGGCCCAGCAGCGCTGGCTGGAAGTGAGTTCCATCAGCAACTTCGAAACCTTCCAGAGCAACCGGATGAAACTGCGCTACCGGGGCGAGGACCGCAAACCCCGCCTCGCCCATACGCTGAACGGCAGTGCACTGGCACTGGCACGCATCGTGGCCGCGCTGTTGGAGAACAACCAGACGCCCGAAGGCATCCGGATCCCGAAAGCGCTCCAACCCTACACGGGCTTCTCCATGATCGTGAAATGACCCCAGGGATACGCAACACGGTGGTGGCGGCGTTGGCTTGGGGCGGACTCCTGCACGCGTGCCAGCAAGTGGCCGACCCACAACAGTTGCGTACTTTGGATGAGATGATCAACACCGTGGAAAGCGCCCTGCTCACCCTGAACGAACTCGATGCCGGTCGCTACCACCGCGCGGATTCCGTGTTCACGGCGCAGCAGGAGCAGTTCAGCGCCCGCTTCAAGGACACGCTGGACCGGCGCAGCGCGGACCTGCTGGGCAACCACTACCTGCTGCTCCGCTCCGCCGACCGCATGGCCCGCGAGCACGACGCCTTGTTAGCCATCCTGAAGGAGAGTGCCGCCCGCCTGCGTGCTTTGCGGCTCGACATCGGAAACGGCCTGATGGACGAGACCCGCGCGACCACCGCACTGGCCACGGAACGCGTTGCCCTGCAAAGCCTGCAGGCCGATGTGGACCGTGCCTTGGACAACTACAGGTCCATACAGCGTGCATGGGAGGAGCAGGACCGCATGACCGCGCTGCTGGAGGCCGGAACGCACAACACCGCGCATCGACCATGAACCTGATGAGATACCTGCTTTTTCTCGGGCTGTTGATGCCTTGCGGCACCCTGCTGGCGCAACCCGGCACCGACGAGCAGCTGGCCGCGCAGTATTTCCAGCAAGGCGACTTCGAGAAGGCGATCCTGTACTACGAGCAGCTCTACAAACGGCAGCCGAACGATTACTACTACGAGCAACTGTTCAAGAGCTACGTGGGCATCTCGGACCTTGCCTCGGCTGAGAAGCTGGTGCGCGAGCAGATGAAGAAGCGTGGCGACGACCCGCGCTTCACGATCGACCTCGGCAGCCTGTACCGCATGGCAGGCCAGCAGGACAAGGCGAACAAGGAGTTCGAAAAAGCGCTGAAGGCCATGCGGCCGGATGCCAACAGCGTCCGCCAGACCGCCAACCATTTCACCCGGGTGAACGAAGCTGACATGGCCCTGCAAGCCTACGAGCGCGGGCAGAAGTTGCTCCGCGATGGGCAGCAGTTCCACTACGAGATCGCCAACATCCACGCCATGAAAGGCGATGTGCCCAAGATGGTGAGCGCCTACATGGACCTGATCGGCAACAACCCGGCCTACCTGCAGAGCGTGCAGAACAGCCTTACCCGCTACATGGACCTGGGCATCCCTGATGGACGCTCGGAGATCCTACGCACCGAGCTATTGCGCCGCATCCAACGCGACCCGCAGAACATCGTTTACCCGGAGCTCCTGATCTGGATGTACATCCAGCAGAAGGACCTGAACAGCGCGTTCGTGCAGAGCAGGGCCTTGGACAAACGCCTGGATGAAGGAGGCACCCGCATGATGGACCTGGCCGCGATCGCCCTTGCCAACGACGACCACACCACTGCCTTCAAGTGCTACGACTACGTGCTGGCCCTGGGCCGCAACGATGCCAACTACATCCGGGCGCGCATCGGATCGGTGCAGACCCGTTTCGACCAACTAACCGCACAGCACGATCCGGCCATGGCCGACCTGCTCGACCTGGACCAGCGCTCGGCCAACACCCTGAGCGAACTGGGCATCAACAAAGGCACCATCGAGCTGCTGCGCGACAGAGCCCACCTGAAGGCCTTCCACCTGGACCAGGCACCGCAGGCCATCGCGCTGCTGGAGGAAGGTCTCGCCACGCCTGCGTTGGACAACAAGACCAAGGCCCAGTTGAAGCTCGACCTGGGGGACATCCACATGCTCACCGGTGCCATTTGGGAGGCCTCCCTCCTCTTCTCGCAAGTGGACCTCGACATGAAGTACGACCTGCTCGGCCACGAAGCGCGCCTGCGCAACGCCAAGGTCTCCTTCTATGCCGGCGACTTCCTATGGGCGCAATCGCAATTGGACGTGCTGAAATCAAGCACCAGCAAGCTCATCGCGAACGATGCCATGGAACTTTCACTGCGCATCACGGACAACCTGGGGGTGGACAGCAACTCGGTGCCCCTCTCCCTCTTCGCCCGTGCGGAACTGCTGCGGATACGCACACGCTACGATGAAGCACTGGTGGTGTTGGACAGCTTGAACGCCGAGTTCCCGATGCACACCATCGGCGACGATGTGCTCTATGAGCGCTACCGGATAGCCATGGCACGCGGGCGATATACCGAGGCGGCAGGCCACCTGGAGAAACTGCTGGAGCAGTATCCGCTGGACATCCTCGTGGACAATGCCCTGCTGGACCTTGGCAAGCTGTACGAAGAGCAGCTGAAGGACCCCGAAAAGGCCAAAGCCTGCTACGAACGCCTCCTCTTCGAGCAGACCGGCAGCATCTTCGTGCCCGAAGCGCGGGAGCGTTTCCGCAAGCTGCGCGGCGATGGGCAGGGCAACCCCACCGAGTCGGAGAAATTCTTCCACCAAGGCCACCCATGATCGTCTACAACGTAACGGTCAACGTGGACTTCGATGCGCACGACGCCTGGCTGCGTTGGATGCAGGACATCCACATTCCCGATGTGATGGCCACCGGCCTTTTCGTGGAGCAGCGCATGTTCCGTGTGCTCGCGGATGATGAGGGCGGGATCACCTATGCCATTCAGTACACGGCACCGGACATGGCCCACTTTGAGCGCTACCGGGATGAACACGGGCCTCGGTTGCAGGCCGACGCGCATGCTCAATTCGGGGGGCGTTTCGCTGCTTTCCGCACGCTGCTGGAACTGGTGGAATCCACACCGACCTCACTCCCGAAGGACCACGCATGAACGGCGTTCGCCCTAAAAAGCAGCTCGGCCAGCACTTCCTGAAGGAGGACGCCATAGCGCGGCGCATTACCGAGGCACTTACGCACCACGGCGATTACCGCACCGTGGTGGAGGTGGGGCCCGGCACCGGTGCGCTCACCAAACACCTCATCGACCGGGAGGATATCGACCTCTGGTGCGTGGAGCTCGACCCCGAGGCGGCGGCACACCTGCACGAGCACTTCCCAAAACTGGAAGGCCGCCTGATCGAAGGCGATCTGCTGAGGCTCGACCTGGCTGAGCGTTTCCCCGGCCCATTCGCCATCATCGGCAACTTCCCCTACAACATCAGCACGCAGATCGTTTTCAAGGTGCTGGAGCACCGCGACCGTTGTCCGGAGGTGGTGGGCATGTTCCAGAAAGAGGTCTCGGACCGCATCCGCGCCCTGCCCGGAAGCAAGGTGTACGGCATCACCAGCGTGCTGGCACAGGCCTACTACGATGTGACGCAGGTGATGAACGTGGAGCCCGGTTCCTTCATTCCACCGCCCAAGGTGCGCAGTGCGGTGATCCGCATGAAGCGCAACACCGTGGAGCGCCTGCCCTGCGATGAAACGCTTTTCTTCAAGGTGGTGAAGACCGCCTTCAACCAACGGCGCAAGACCCTGCACAATGCACTGAAGCCCTTGGGACCCTTGGCCTCGGGGATACCACCGGAGTTCGCGGGCAAACGCGCAGAGCAGCTCAACGTGGCGGATTTCGTGGCCCTTACACAGGCCTGCGGCCAGCTTGCCCTCCCGGACAAGGCAGCTTCGTAGCTTCGCGCGGCGCGCGGCAACCATCGCGCACCACACGCCAAGCTCCTCATGTCCTTCGAGCTCACCCGTACACTGCTGGATGGCATTCGGTCCGATGTGGCCGAAGGGCGTGACTCTGCCGTGCAGGAGGTGCTGAAGGAACTGCACCCGGCGGACATCGCCCAGGTGATCGACCGCCTGGACCAGGAAGACGCCGTGTACGTGTTCCGCCTGCTGGATTCGGAGGAATCTGCGGAAGTGCTGCTGAACCTGGACGAGGACCGCCGGGAGGAACTGCTCGCATCGCTCACCAGCCGCGAGATCGCCGAGGACGTACTGGAGCACATCGATTCCGACGATGCCGCGGACGTGATGTCCGAGCTCTCCGAGGAGAAGCAGCGCGAGGTGATCGCCCTGCTGGATGACCAGGAGCAGCGGGAGGACTTGGAGGAACTGCTCAGCTACCAGGAAGGCACGGCCGGCGCGCTGATGGCCAAGGAACTGGTGAAGGTGCGCACCGATTGGACCGTGGCGCGTGCCATCGTGGAAATGCGGCGGCAGGCCCAGGAAGTGGACCACGTGTACACCATCTACGTGGTGGACAAGGACGACCAGCTCTATGGCGTGCTGCCCCTGAAACAGTTGCTCTTCTCCGCCGAGAGCACCCGCACCCTGATCAAGCACATCTGCGACGACGAGATCGTGAGCGTGAAGGCCGACACCGATGTGGAGGAGGTGGTGAAGCTGATGAAGAAGTACGACGTGGTGGTGCTGCCCGTGGTGGATGACCGGGACCACCTGATCGGTCGCATCACCTTCGATGACGTGATGGACGTGATGACCGAGGAGGCCACCGAGGACTACCAACTGGCCAGCGGTATCAGCGAGGACGTGGACGCCACAGACAGCCCCCTGGTGCAGGTGCGTGCCCGGCTTCCGTGGTTGCTCATCGGCCTTGCGGGAGGTATCCTCTCCTCGCAGATCATCGCCCAGTACGAAGAGGAACTGCAGATCGACCCCAAGATGGCCTTCTTCATGCCGCTGATCGCTGCTACGGCAGGGAATGTCGGAGTGCAATCCAGCGCCATCGTGGTACAGGGCCTTGCGGCCGGCACCCTGGATGGCGTGAACCTGCTCGCCCGCCTGTGGAAGGAGCTGCGCGTGGCCGTGATCAGTGCCTCGGTCTGCGGCATCCTCATCTACTTGGTGAACCTGGCTCTGCAGCAAAGCCAGGCACTGAGCTACACCGTGAGCATCGCGCTGTTCACCGTGATCCTTACCGCGGCCATGTTCGGCACCCTGATCCCCCTGCTGCTCGAACGCCTGAAAGTGGACCCGGCCGTTGCCACCGGACCCTTCGTTACCACGCTGAACGACATTACCGGTCTGCTCACCTACTTCACGGTGGGTCACTTCATGTACGACATGTTCCTTTAAGGACATCCCCTGCACACGTGCATTTCGCCCTGCTCGATAAGGTACACCCCAGGTTGGCCGAGACGCTCGTCCAAGCCGGGCATCGGTGTACCGCCCTGCACGACTTGGGCGATGCCGAACTGGCCGCTGCATTGCACGACGTGGATGGCTTGGTGGTGCGCAGCCGCCCTTTACGCGCCGATCTGTTGGCCCACGCACCGAAGCTGCGTGTGGTGGGCCGCGTAGGTTCGGGAACCGAGAACATCGACAAGGTCTGGTGCCTGAAGCACGGCGTGCAGGTGATCAACTCTCCGGAAGGGAACCGCGACGGCGTGGGCGAGACCTGTGTGATGCTGCTGCTGGCCTTGATGAAAGCATTGGTGCGCACCAACGCACAGGTGCACCAAGGGCTTTGGCTGCGCGAAGCGAACCGCGGCACGGACCTGCATGGCAAGACCGTGGGCATCATCGGCTACGGGCACATGGGCAGCGCCTTCGCCGAGAAACTGCGCGGTTTCGGGGTACGCATCCTGGCGCACGACAAGTACCGAAGCGGTTTCGACAAGGCCGGTATCAACGAATGCGCACTGGAGCGGGTGCTGCGCGAGAGTGATGTGATCAGCCTGCACCTGCCCTTGAACGAGGAGACCCGGCATTATGCCAACGCCGAGTTCTTCCGCGCACTGGGCCGTCCTGTGTGGTTCCTGAACACCTCCCGCGGCGGCGTGGTACACACCGAGGCCCTGCTGAACGCCCTGGACCAAGGCCGTGTGATCGCCGCCGGCCTGGACGTACTGGAGTTCGAGCGCGAGGACCTGAGCGGACTGGACCCGGCCCTGGAGCCGCATGTGCAACAACGCTTGATGCTGCACGACCGCGTGCTACTGAGCCCGCACGTTGCCGGCGTAACCCACGAAGGCCAGGTGAAGATGGCCGAAGTACTGGCTCACAAGATCCTGGAGCACATCCGACATGCTGAACCGTGAACGACTTACTTGGGCGACCCTGATCGCCTTTGCTCTTTCCGCCTGCACCCCCATGGAGAACCTGCACCCTGACATCCACGGCCATCGCGGCTGCCGCGGCCTGCTCCCGGAGAACTCCATTCCGGGTTTCCTCAAGGCCGTGGAGATCGGCTGCGACATGCTCGAACTGGATGTGGTGCTCAGCGCAGATGACGAAGTGGTCGTGTCGCACGAGCCATGGATGAGCAGCACCATTTGCACCGCGGCGAACGATGAGCCAATTCCGCTGGACCGCGAGCGCGCGCTGAACATGTACCGCATGACCCTGGCGGAGATCCAGGCCTACGACTGTGGCAGCCTGCCCCATCCCCGCTTCCCGGACCAGGAAGCCCGCACGGTCTTCAAGCCCACCCTGCGCCAGGTGGTGGAAGCGGCCGACGAGCATGCACTGCTCAACGGCATGGTCTCCCCCAGCTACAACATCGAGATCAAGAGCGACCCTGCGCATTACGGCACCTACCAGCCCGATCCCGCCACTTTCGCACGTCGCGTGATCCGCGAGATCGACGACCTGGGCATTGCCAACCGGTGCATCGTACAGAGCTTCGATCCGGCCATACTCGAGGTGGTGAACGAAGAGCGCCCGGACCTTATTCTCGCCTTCCTGGTGGAGAACGCCGATGGCCTGAAGAAGAACCTGAAGCGCCTCAGTTTCCAGCCCGCCATCTACAGCCCCTACTTCGAGCTGGTGGACAAGAAAATGCTGGAAGCCCTGCGCGAGCGGAACATCGAACTCGTGGTCTGGACCGTCAACGAACCGAAGGACATCAAGCGCATGCTGCAGCTCGGCGTGGACGGCATTATCAGCGACTACCCGGACCGCGTGGTGAAGTTGCTCGAAAGCCGCGATTAGCTCCTCGTGCCCATCCCTCGAACTTCAGGGGCCGGGCACTACCTTGCGGCATGCAACGGATCCTGCTCGTTGAAGATGAAAAGAGCGTTTCCTCCTTCATTAAAAAGGGCTTGACGGAGGAGGGCTATGATGTGGATATCGCCGACACCGGTGCTGCCGGCACCGAGTTGGGCCTGCGTGATCAGTTCGACCTCATCATTCTCGACATCATGCTGCCCGACATAAGCGGCATAGAGGTGTGCAGAACACTGCGCGAAAAAGGACTGCGAACACCGATCCTCTTCCTTACCGCGCTCAACACCCCGGAGAACATCGCATGGGGCTTGAACACCGGTGGTGATGATTACCTGGCCAAGCCTTTCAAGTTCATTGAGCTGAACGCCCGGGTAAAAGCGCTGCTGCGCAGGAGCGACGCTGTTGTGGAACAAGCCGCCACGTCCAACGTGCTGACCCTTGCCGATGTGGTGATCGACGATGACCTGAAGGAAGTGGTGCGTGCCGGCGAACCGATCTCCCTGACAGCCACGGAATACCGCTTGCTGGTCGAACTGGTGCGCAACAAGGGCCGGGTATTGAGCCGCATGGACCTGCTGGAGCGGGTATGGGACCTCCAGTTCAACCTGGGCACCAACATCGTGGACGTGTACATCAACTACCTGCGCAAGAAGTTGGACAACGATCCCGGCAACAAGCTCATCCACACCGTGGTGGGCATGGGCTACGTTGCCAAAGAGCCATGAGGACCCCGACACGCATCATACTGGTCCTCTTCCTCGCATTCCTGGTCATCGTGCTGGCCTTGGGCAGTGCCGTCTACTTCTTCCTGGACAAGTATTCGTACAACGACCTGTACATCCGTCTCCAAACACGCGCACAGATAACGGCGAACCATCATTTCGATGCCGATCGGATGAGTGCCGAGGCGATCCAGGTATTGCGGGAGAAATACCTGCAGAAGATGACGGACGAGCAGGAGTACGTTCTCGTGTTGCAGCAAGGTAGAACAGCGCCCGGCTCACCGATCGACGGCATCCTCAACGACGGTTTCATGGAGGCCATCAACGGCGTTGGAAGTGCTTTCGCCAAGAACGGGAACACGTTCTATGCGGGCATCCGGTATGAGACCGCCGAAGGGCCATACCTGGTGGTCGTTTCGGCCGATAACTACTACGCATCACACCACCTCTCCTACCTGAAGCGCGTGTTGCTGGTGGGCGCACTGCTGGTAACGTTGACTAGCATTGCCTTCTTCGTCTACTTCTCCCGCAAGATCTTCGACCCCATAGACCGTATCACCAAACGCGTGAAGCAGATCAGTACGGAGAACCTGCACCTGCGTGTGGAGGACAGCGGCACCGACCGCGAGATCAGCAGCCTGATCAACACCTTCAACGACCTGCTGGACCGCCTGGAGACCGCGTTCGAGACACAGAAGAATTTCATCAGCAACGCCTCGCACGAGTTCGGCACGCCGCTTACCGCCATCATTGGCGAGGCCGAAGTGACCCTCAGCAAGGAACGCGCCCCGGCCGATTACCAAGAGGCCTTGGGGAACGTGCTGGTGCAGGCCGAACGCCTGGACAAGATCACCAAGTCGTTGCTCTTTCTGGCACAGACCGGATACACCACCAAACGCATCAACACCGCGCTGGTGCGCATGGACGAAGTGATCATAGCGGTGAAGGCCATGCTCGATGACCTGCATCCGAAGAACAACCTGATGATCGACTTCAGCCTGCTGCCCGAGAACCCCAAGAAACTGAAGGTGTGGGGCAACGCGGACCTGTTGAAGCTCGCCATTGGCAACATTGCCAACAACGCCTGCAAATACTCCCAGAACAAGCCCGTCAACATCAGTGTGGCCGCAGGCCAGGGCGAAGTGATCATCATTGTCGTGGACCAAGGCATTGGTATTCCGGAAAAGGAAATGGCGTTCATCTACGACCCCTTCTATCGGGCCTCCAACACGGCCTACTTCGATGGTTTCGGGATCGGGTTGCCACTTACCCGCAACATCATCCGCTTGCATGGAGGCAAGTTGGAGGTGAACTCTGCCGAGGGCAAGGGCACCACCGTACGCGTGAACCTCCCTGCTGCCTTCGCTGATGCGACAGCCAACGCCTGAGGGCCGTGCTGGCTGCTTTCGTGCGATCCTAATCGGATCCTAATGCCCCCGGCGGGGATCCTGATCCGATCCTAATCACATTGCCCGTGGATCCTAAAACGATCCTAATAGGGCCAGGGGACCTTTGCCCAGCGACCAAAGAACAAAGTGGTCGCGTGGCACCATGGCAAGAAGCATCCTGATCCCCACGGACCTTAGTGTTAACTCCCTGAAAACGCTGAAGCACGCATTGAACGAGAGCGGCCCCGAAGCGCTCAACATCATGCTCGTGTTCCCGTACATCCAGCCTACCGGGATCGGCGACCTCCTGTTCTATTCGCCCTCCAAGACGTTGCGCTCCCTGCAGTCCGACGATTTCAAGGACGCCTTGGAAGTGCTCCGCAACCGCTATGAGAACAAGGTCGCCAGCCTGCGCGTGGAACTCTTCCAAGGGCGCACGCAGCGTGCTTTGGACGATCTGCTCCAAGTGAACAACGTGCAGGAGATCCACCTGCCCGAGGAACACGTGAAGCTCATCCATCCGCAAGGATTCGACATCATGCCCATGCTTCAGGCCAGTGCGGTCCGCAAGCAAGTTCACCATTGGGAGCCAGCACCCATGCACCTTTCCGAAGATCGGCTCCAAGTACTCTTCCACCAATG
Source organism: Flavobacteriales bacterium (assembly GCA_019638115.1). Lineage (GTDB taxonomy): Bacteria > Bacteroidota > Bacteroidia > Flavobacteriales_F > PHOS-HE28 > PHOS-HE28. The sequence continues at coordinate 495,300 of JAHBUK010000001.1, forward strand.
AACCTCAGCCAAGCACTCACCATTTGTGGCATCCTGGTCCTCGGGTTGATCACCACGGCGTTCTACTCGTTGAGCATCGTGGTGCATCCGGAGGCGCGGCTTGCCGGCACTTGGAAGGAAGTGGCCTGGAGCTATGAAAAGGTGGACCATGACCCGAACGGAGCGGGGATCAGTTCCTTCTTCGACAACCAACTGCGCAGTGAAATTTCCAAGGACCTGATCATACACGACTCCGAGACTTGGACATTCCACAAGGACAGGACATTGACACTGAGCAAGAGCGGGCAGGCGAACACCAGGCTGAAATGGAACTTGAAAGGGCGCGGCCACATACTGGGGATCGAACACGCGAGCGATCAGCAGGAACACTACCAGATCCGCGAGCTCACGGATGACAGACTGGTATTGCACTTCAACAACGACATGATCGTGCGCGGTATCGTGAAGATCGAATTCGAGCGCACCACGGAAACAACATGCCACTAAGAGCAACACACCAAAGGAATTTCAGCGACGATGTGCGCTTGGGGATCATGACGGCCTTTTCGGCAGGCATGATCAACGTGGCGTCATTGATCCTCTTCTTCGCCTTCACATCCAACGTTACCGGGCACTACGCCATTCTTGCGGAAGAAGTGGCCAAGGGCAAATGGTACCAGGTATTCATCGTCTTCCTTTGGATCCTGCTGTTTTTCGCTGGCAGTTTCCTCAGCAACGCGATCATCATCAACCTGCGTGGCAAACTGGAGCGCTGGGCACGTGGCATACCACTCCTCATCGAGATCACCTGTTTGGTCATCGTGGGTGTCTACGGCCACTTCTATTACAAGGAGACCCTCATGGAAACGGAGATCCTGGTGGCACTGCTGCTTTTCACCATGGGATTGCAGAACGGCCTTACCGCCACCATCTCCAATTTCGCCGTGAAGACCACCCACTTGACGGGCCTCACCACCGACCTGGCCATCTACCTTTCCATGGCCACTCAGCGCAAATTCCGGGAAAAGCCCGAAGTGCGGAACAAGATCGTACTGATGGCCAGCATAGCGAGCGCCTACCTGGTGGGAGGCATCGTTGCGGGCAGCCTCACCGGCTTGTTCAACTTCCTGGTGTTCTTCTCCATTGCCGCAGTGCTGCTGGGCACCTTGGTATACGATGCGGTCACCTATCCTGCCGAGGCGGTGGACGAAGCCAAAGAGGCTGCCAAAGCGGTGGAGAACGATGCGAGTCCGGCTTCCCGCAAAGAGGTTGGCAGAAGCCGAGAGCGCGAACCGCAATTGAAACCGAGCTACTCCAATTAGCACCGTGAGGGGTGCCGGACGCATCTTCCCGCAAGTCCATCCACCCCATTCCACCGCTCCATCCCACCTCCTTCAAGTGGTCGCAACTCGCAGCAACCATGGCCAGGAAGATGTGGCGTGCCTGAGGAAGGAAGTATGACGGACCCGGAGTGGAACAACGTATGGGTCCGCTCCAAACCCGAAGCGCAATTCCCTCGACCGGATCCGGCCAATGATACCGCGGAAAGTCCGCGTGATCATTGGCCGGTGATGCTCGGGCCAGAGCCCATCAAGCCCCCTTCAAAGAGGCTTCAAAGCAGGGGCTGTCGAAGTGGTCCGCAGCATCAAAGAAGCGCACCGAGCGGCTTGCGCCTTTCCGCAGATCTTATACGAGTAGCGCACAACGCCAAGTAACGGCTACTCCACCTGGAGATACAGGGGTACAATGACAGCCGATCCGCTTGTTCGCCAACATGCCAACGGTGGTCCTGCGATCCAGACTTTCGGCAAGAACAACGAGCTGAACTTTTGGAGCCTGTTCAGGATCTCTTCAGCACGGTCCGCGAAGTAACCCGGCTGCGCTGTTCAATGAGCACTTCGCGGCCTTGGGTCAACTGCTCCAGCGTGGGTTCGTCATAATGCCGCACGGTAACCAGTTCACAGTCTTCGTTGTAGCGCACTTCATAATCACGGCTCAGCTCCTCGATCAGTACACGGCTGCCCGGTGTATCGTCCACCACCACACTGAAGGCCAGTGCGCTGTTCTGCATCAGGTCTATCCGCACGTTGGCGCGCGCGAACAGCCCGAAGATGTGGTGCAGGTTCTCCTCCACCACGAAGCTGAGATCGCGTGGCGTTATGCTGATGAGCAACTGCTTTGGTTTGATGATGTATGAAGGGATCAGCGAGTCGCTGTCGCTGCGATCATCGATGGTGCTGCCCGGCGCATCAAGGTCCATGAACGAGCGTACATAGAGCGGAATGTGCTTCTGCTGCAAGGGTTGCAACGTGCGCGGGTGGATCACACTGGCGCCGAAGTAGCTAAGCTCGATGGCCTCGCGGTAGCTGATGTGGCTCAGCAGCTTGGTGTCCGGGAAGCGGTTCGGGTCGGCATTGAACATGCCAGGCACATCCTTCCAGATGGTGACGCTTTCGGCATCCAACAGATAGGCGAATATGGCAGCGCTGAAGTCCGATCCTTCGCGGCCCAGCGTGGTGGTGAAGCCCTCTTCGGTGGCACCGATGAAGCCTTGGGTGACCACTGGATAGTGCACCGCTTCTTGTCCATCGCCGCTGCTGAACTGCTCCTTCACCAAGGCCGCACTTGCCTCCCAATCCACCCGGGCGGAGCGGTGCAGCGCATCCGTGCGCACCAGATCGCGTGCATCCATCCACGAGCAGGTCTCCAGCTCGATGCTGAGGAACGCACTGACGATCTGCGTGCTCCATAGCTCACCATAACTCACCACTTGGTCGTAGTCCTGATCGGCATTCCCGGTCGGTGTACCGCCGAGCAGTTCCTCCAATTCATTGAAATATTCCAGCAACCAAGCTTCGGCTTCCTCGAACTCAGGCACCACCTCTTGCAGCACCGCAAGGTGCTGTTGACGCAGGACATCCACCTGCTCGCGCACATCCTTGCCAGCGCGCCAGTCCCAGACCACACGCTCCAGCGCATTGGTGGTCTTGCCCATGGCACTGACCACGATGAGGATCTCCTCCCCTGCAAAGCGCTTGAGCACCCTGGCCACATTGCGCACACCGGCCGCGTCCTTCACGCTGGCACCACCGAACTTGAACACTTTCATGTTGCTGCGATCTGCTTCAGTTGATCCGACCCAAGTGAACCGTTGACCCACTGGGGATCCAACGCGGCGCCGAACCGCTCATAAAAGCGGATGGCATCAACATTCCAATCCAATACTTGCCACATCATGCCGGAGTAGTCCTTTTCCACGGCATATGCAGCGCATTGGCGGAACAGCTTCTCTCCGACCCGGTGGCCTCGTGCATGCTCTGTTACGACGATGTCCTCCAAGTAGAGTCTGCGCCCTTTCCACGTGGAGTAGCGCTCGTAGCAGACCGCCATGCCCACGATGGTGCCTTCCAGCTCGGCCACCCAGCCCACCCACACCGGATCCGGTCCGAAACCGGCATCGCGCATGTGCTCCAGGCTTACGGTCACCTCGTCCGGGGCACGCTCGAACAGCGCCAACTCCCTTACCAACTCAAGCATGCGTGGCACATCATTGACCGCTGCCCGCCGGATCTTCACTTCCATGGTTGCAAAGAAAGCGCTCAGCGACAGGCTTCGGAGGGTGGTCCTTCGCATCTTTGCCCCTGAAAAAGTGAATAAGAGTTGGTGAATGGCGAATGGTGCCAGCACCCACCATTCACCAAAGACCATTCGCCATCCACCCGCATTCCATGGCCCTCATCAAGACCCTCGCCGAGTTCATCTCCGAACGCCAGAACGAATTCACCTATGCCACCGGTGAGCTGAGCCAACTCCTCACCAGCTTCCGCTTGGCGGGCAAGATGGTGAACCGCGAAGTGAACAAGGCCGGACTGGCGGAGGACATCATCGGCGCGGCCGGCAACGAGAACGTGCAGGGCGAGCAGCAACAGAAGCTGGACGTGTACGCCAACGACATTTTCATCCGCTTGCTGAAGAGCCAAGGCATGGTGTGCGCTGTGGCCAGCGAGGAGAACGACGACATCGTACACTTCGACAATGGCGGCAAGTACGTGGTGGCCATGGATCCGCTGGACGGCAGCAGCAACATCGATGTGAACGTGAGCATCGGCACCATCTTCAGCATCTACCGACGCATCAGCCAAGGGCAGAGCGCCACCATGGAGGACTTCATGCAGCCCGGCAGCGCGCAGGTGGCAGCGGGCTACATCATCTACGGCAGCAGCACCATGCTGGTGTACACCACCGGACATGGTGTCAACGGCTTCACGCTGGATCCAAGCATCGGCACCTTCTGCCTGAGCCACCCGAACATGCAGATACCCACGGAAGGGAAGATCTACAGCGTGAACGAGGGCAACTACTACGAGTTCAGCGAGGACGTGCGCAACTACATAGACGATTGCAAGCGCCAGCAGATGAGCGGCCGCTACATCGGCAGCCTGGTGGCGGACTTCCACCGCAACCTATTGAAGGGCGGCATCTACCTCTACCCCGCCACCAAAAAGGCACCGAAGGGAAAACTGCGCTTGCTGTATGAGGCCAACACCTTGGCCATGATCGTGGAACAGGCCGGCGGCATGGCGACCGATGGCACCACCCGCATCCTCGATCTACAGCCCACCGAACTGCACCAGCGTTGCCCGCTCTACATCGGAAGCAAGGGGATGGTGGAGAAGGCGATGAGGGGTTGAGGGGTTGAGGAGTTGAGGGGTTGAGGGGTTGAGGAGTTGAAGAGTTGAAGAGTTGAGGAGTTGAGGAGTTGAGGAGTTGAAGAGTTGAAGGGTTGAGGGGTTGAGGGGTTGCAAGGTGCTAAGGCCCGATCGCACTACTCCACCAACAACCTGCTCAGCAAGGCACGAACGGTGAGGTGTTCGCTCCAGGTGGAGATGCGGTACTCTTTGCGAGCCGTTAGGTTGATCACGAAACCCAGGTCATCTGCCACCGCGAACGCGACCGGCCTGCCACCCTTGAAGGCCATGGCCACATGTGAGAGCTGCGGCAAAGGCCCGTAGGTGTGCCGCTGTGGACTGTATTCGTTCAAGATCGACCCCACTACTTCCATGTCAGAGCCTTTCACCGTGCGGTGCGGCGCATCCTGTTGGTGCAGTCGCCAGGCAAGTGCGTTGGCTTCCGCCGAATTGTAGTTGCCCTCGGCGACACGCTCGTACACATGAACGCTGTCAAGCTCCTGGGCGGCAAGCGGACCAAGCAGGCAGAGCGCGATCAGGGTATGGAACGAACGCATGGTCCAAAGGTACCGGTGGTCAGTGGTCGAGATGAAGTGTTCCGGCACGGCCCTAAGACCACTGATGAACCCTTCGCAAAGCAGTGTGTACCGCTGGCACCGCCCTACCTTCGCATCCCGATGAAAACACTGTTCACACTGCTCTTCAGCATCGCTTGTGCCATTGGTTCCGTAGCTCAATGGGAACTGCTCACCCCTATCAAGAACACCAGCGAGTTCGAGGACCTGGTAATGGTGAACGACCTGGTGGGCTACGCGGCAGACCGCCCAACACGGACCATCCTCGCCACGGAAGATGGAGGCAATACCTGGCAGCGTAGACAACACTTGCTGGGCAACAACCCACTGGCGATCCACATGTGGGATGAAGAGCGCGGGATCATCGTGGGGAACACTGGTAGCACGATACGCACTACGGACGGTTTCCGCACTGTAGTTGGTTCTTCGAACCCGACCTATGGCCACCTGAACTGCGTGTTCTTCCTGAACGATACGCTGGGTTGGGTGGGTACGCAAAGCGGCAGGATCTACCGCAGTACGAATGCCGGAGTCTCGTGGAGCCTGATGCAGAGCGGCCAAAGCACCAGCAATTACATCACGTCCATCCAGTTCGTGGATGAACTCGTGGGCTATGCAAGCTGCTACGGCGGCGGCAGAGTATTGAAGAGTGTGGACGGAGGGCAGACCTGGGTGAGCATAGCGCCAGTGGACCTCGTCTTCATCCGCGACCTGCATTTCAGCGATGCGATGAACGGTGTGGCAGTGGGCCACGCTGGTCATGTGATCCGTACCACGGATGGTGGTGCCAACTGGACCTTCATGCCAAGCAACACCACCTACAACCTGGTCTCGCTGAGCGTGCAAGGCCAGCAAATGGTGGCTTGCGGCTGGTGGGGCCGTGCGATCCACAGCACGAATGGCGGTCTCACTTGGACGGAACAGACCTTCGGGCAGGAACACATGAGCGTATCGCTAACACCCAGCGGATTTGGTTTGATGGGTGGCATTGCAAGGATCTTCCGCACCACCGATTTCGGTGCCACATGGACCTTGTTCAAGGATGGTACATCATCGAGCACCATTGAGAAGATCAGCTTTGCGAACGAGAGCATCGGCGTGGCGGGCAACGGACTGCGCACTACGGATGGTGGACGCACATGGATCGCAGCACCGAGCGGTGGACTGGGCGTTCACATCAACCCCAACGGTAGCGGCAGCCGGGGCGGAAGCAGCGGAAGCTTCGGTCGCACTACGGACATGTTCGAGACGAGCATCTTCGCCACAGGACCCAACATGGCGATACGTTGCACATGGAGCATGAACGAGACCACGCACTTCGCAGGTGGCGGACATGTGAACGGTGGCATCTACCGCACAACGAACAGTGGTTCCAGCTGGGTACGCGTGCTGGATCAGGGCAACACGATCATCAACGACCTCTGGTTCGTGAACGATACGCTGGGCTTTGCCGTGGGCGAGGATGGCAACAGCCACCGCACCGTTGATGGCGGACTTACCTGGCAGAACATGGGTGGAAGTGGTGGTCACACGATCTTCTTCATAGACGAGCTTTACGGGTGGACGAAGCTTGGCCGCACCACCGATGGCGGGCTATCGTGGACCTTGATGGGTGGAACACCCCAAAGCTGTAAGAGCATCTTCTTCACCAGCCGCGATACCGGATATGCCGTTTCCACTACCGGACAGGTGGTGCGATCCCTGGACGGCGGCCAGAGTTGGGCGTTCTTCCTGGCACCTCCGCCCTTCGGCGGCATAAACGATGCGGCGTATGTGGATGGCTACATCATCATTGCAGGGAGCTACGGGGACATCTACCGCAGCCAGCGCATAGGCTGCAGTAGTACACCGTGGGTTCCGGAAGTGCAGGTGGACGGAAATACGCTTTGTACGCCGATCGGTGGCGTCATACAATGGTACTTCAACATGGTTCCAATTGAAGGCGGAACCACGGACTGTATCGAAGCGGAACAGAGCGGCAACTACCACGTGATCGTTACCGACGAGTTGAACTGCACGAGTACTGCTTCGGCTCCCGTGCAGGTGATCACCACGCACGTTGAAAATGTATCCAACAGCAGCTCGATGATGCTCTACCCGAACCCGGCGCAGCAGCACGTGAGCTTGGACCGCAAGGCAAGCACACAAGCCACCGTATCCTTCATTGATGCACAAGGACGCATCGTTCTTGTGCAACGCGTTGTTGGCGGAAACACGGTGTTCGATGTTTCCGACCTGGACGCCGGCCTCTACCTCGTGCGCGTCGCGGATGAACGCGGAGCCGAAGTACTGCGCCTAGTGAAAGAGTGAACCATATGACACCCCTCACCACCTACCTCCTCCTCTTCCGCGGTGTTGGCGGCGCCACCAAGTTGCCCGTTGGCCCGCTGAAGGAAGCCTTGACCAAGGCGGGCTTCAAGGATGCCACCACTTACATAAGCAGCGGAAACGCCTTGGTGCGCAGTGCGCTTTCGCGGGAAGAGACCATCGCCAAGGTGGCCGCCCTCTGCAAGAAGAAGTTCGCGTTCGACAAGGCCATCTTCGCGCCTACCGCTGCGGAATGGAAAGCGGTGATGGAGAGCAACCCGTTCCCGAAAGCGACCGCTACACCACCCTTGTTGCATGCGGCACTGCTGGAAGGAACTCCGACACCTGCGGCCATGAAAGCACTGCTCGCCGTTGCCGTTGAAGGCGAACAATTGAAGCTGATAAAAGGCGGTCCTTCCAAGCGATTCGGCGGATACGATGTGGCGTACATCCACACGCCTTCAGGCTTCGGCACTTCAAAGCTGGCCGCCAAATTCGACAAGGGCTTGGGTGTGGTGAACACCGCGCGCAACTGGAACTCGGTGGTGAAGTTGAGTGAGCTGGCGCAGGGCTTGGAGCTGCTTTGATCCGAAGTTCATTCGGTCATAACCCCATCCGCGCCGCCCGCTCGGATATAAGCTCGCGGTAGCGCTCCTTGAGTTCCTCCGGCACAAAGCCGAGCGCGATGAAGTCCATCCACTTCGGCAAGGCCTTCTTCATGCGGTTGAAGAGGTTGAGGATGGCGCGCTCGTTCAGGCCCGCTGCACGCATGGCGGTCTCGAAGTCGGTGCGGGTGATGCGGCTTTTGCGACCGTTGAGGGTGAGGGCGAGTTCTTCCGTTTCGTTGATCAGCAGCGTGGAAGGCACCAGGTCGTAGGCGGGGCTCAGGTTATAGTAGCCTTCCGAATCCTTCAGGAGCGAGAAGTTCTTCAAGTGCATGTCGGCATTGCCGGTGAGGAAGCTGAAGAGGACCTGCTCGTAGAAAATGGTCAGGTCGAACTGCGTGTTCCGTACGAAGCGTGCGATGGCCTTGGCGATCTGCTCGTGCGATCCTTTGTACTTGTGCTCGGTCTGGCGCTCGGTCAATTGGCACATGTCCTCCATGTGGAGCTTCGTCACTTTGCGGCCGCCGGGGTTACCTAAACGATCTACGCGACGCGTGATGTAGGCCAGCGTTCCATCCCGCATGGGTAGCAGGCCGTGCGGAACGGTGCGTATGCCCGCCAATTCCGCCAGGTGCATGGTCAGATCCTCCAACTCCACCATGTGCGGATAATTCGGAGTGGGTGGTTTGAGGATGTGGCTACCCCACACGCCCAGAATGGTGAATCTGTCGGGGGCAGCATCGGAGTCGCCGCCTATGAGACCGAGCGACAACTTCGTTTGCGCGCCTGCTACCGTGGCGCTGCGCAGAACACTTTGTTCGGCAAGACCCAGGATATCCAAATCCGTGAACGGCAGCGTTGGCGGCACGTGTGTGCCGAAGAGCTTGCGACTGCAACGCGCGTGGAAGAGTTGCTCCGTTGCGTCAAGCAGCTGATAGCAACCGAAGCACTTAGCGCTCGCCATCGCCTTGTGGGTTATCCATCGGCTCGATGCTCACCGCGCCGATGCAATCCTTGCAGCACACGAGCAACAGGCCCATGCGATCTCGCGGGTTCACCTTCCAACTCTTCTCCGCGATGCTCAGCATCCATCCTTCCGGGATCAGCCCGTCGAAGAAGGGGAAGAACACAGGGCTGCGGAAGGGCGCTTCCCGCAACGGCAAGGTGAGGCTTACCGGCTCAGCGCCATCCTTGCCGACATAGTTGGGTCGATAGCTGAAAACGTATTCGCGATCCTCTTCCCAGAGAACTCCCACCCACTCATCCCGAAAAAGGACCTTAGCCGTTCGCATCTGTCTCATCCCGCTTGCGGGATTCAGGTGTGTTGCGTTCCATCGGGACCGGCCCCAATGCATGACCGAACAGGTGCAGTACGTCGTTCACCTTGTCCATTCGCAAAGTGGCTTTGCCCGCCTCCAGTTCACGCAGGAATCGCAGGCCAACACCCGCCTTGTCGGCCAATTGGGGCTGTGTGAGCTTCAAGGCTTTGCGCTTGGAGGCTACGAAATCCGCAAGTGTTTCTCTGCTCATTAGATACCCTTTCGGGTGCAAAATACATCAATATTCCAATTGTTAAATGATATCATACCCTTTCGGGTTGTTTTGGACGATAAACAGGCTATTGCAACCTATATTATACCCGATAGGGTTCATCTAAAGCGTTGGCCAGTTTACTCCCGTTCGGGTACATCAAGATCATCCCGATGGTAACAAACACGCACCACCATAACCATACGTAAACTTTTATATTGACATAAGAATACATTATGTAAACTTTTAGATTTACCTTTGCGTTCTACAAGTCTACTTTTACATTGACATGAGGAACCAACGGAGTCTCTTCATCAAACAATTCGACAATCGGATCGAACCACTTCTGCTCGCTTGGCGCAACGGTACCCCGAATGGTGGCTGGCTGCGCAGCCTCCGCCAGGGGCTGGGCTACAGCTTGGACCAATTGGCCAAACGTCTCGGTGTTTCCAGACAGCACATCGGGCAGGTTGAGAAGCGCGAAGCAGAAGGAACCATCAGCCTGAACAGCTTGCGCGAAGTGGCCAACACCTTGGACATGGACCTCTACTATGCCTTGGTGCCCAGAGATGGTTCGTTGCACGCCCTCATCGAACGTCGCGCGCGACAATTGGCGCACGACATTGTGATGCGCACGCACCAAACGATGAAGCTCGAAGGGCAAGCAGTTTCTGAACAACGCTTGAAAGAGGCCATTGACGAACAAGCTGAAGAACTGCGCCGCGAGATGCCCAAGCAGCTATGGGACTGAACTGGGAATTCACCGGCGGCGAAACAAATCTCGATCACGATGAGATCGAGGGCTTACACATACCGTTGATCACCACAAGGGCCGAACTCGATGAGCACGAGCAGGCGAATATCCAGCGCGCAAGGATCTGGCTGGGTAAGCGCAAACTGAAACCAGCGGACATCCTCACCGACACCTTCATCAAGCGCCTGCACAAGGAGATGTACAACGAAGTGTGGAAGTGGGCTGGCCAGTTCCGCAAGACGGAGAAGAACATCGGTGTGGACCCGGTGCGCATCGCCACGGACCTACGGCAGTTGCTGGACGATGCGCGGTTCTGGGTAGCGCACACCACCTATCCGCCGGATGAGATCGCCATCCGTGTGAAACATAGGATCGTGTGCATCCACTGCTTCGCGAACGGTAATGGAAGGCATTCGCGCATGCTGGCGGATCTCTTGGCCACCGCGCTCGGACAACCGTCCTTCACTTGGGGCGCACGAACCGACCTGCCCGATGCACGCGACCGGTACTTCGATGCCCTGCGGAAGGCCGACCGCGGGGAAAGCGCAGCCTTGATCGAGTTTGCCCGAAGCTGAACAACACATGTCCCAGAGAGCAGATCATTGCGATCTTCACTACTCACCCACGCAAAATGAGCAGCTGGAAAGTATCCAAGGAACGCATCACCCTGTTCCCGCACCCCAACGCCGAAAAGCTGGAACTCGGCAAGGTGGGCGCCTACCAGGTGGTGGTGCAAAAGGGCCTGTACCGCGATGGCGACGAAGTGGTGTTCGTGCCGGAGAAGAGCATCCTGAAGGGTGCGCTGCGGGAGCGTTTCGCCAGCTACCTGGTGGGGCCACAAAAGGACCGCGTGAAGGCGATCGCCCTGCGCGGCGAGTTGAGTTGTGGCATCATCCTGAGCCCCGAAGTGGTGGAGCAGCAGACCGGCCAAGCCCTCGCCGCATTGCCCGAAGGCGAGGACCTGAGCGCGCGCATGGACATCACCAAGTACGAGCCCCCGATCCCGCTCAGCCTGGCCGGTGACGTGGAGGCCTTGCCGAAAGACCTGCGCTATGGCCAGCACGACTGTGAGCAATTCGGCGTGTACGCGGACCAACTGCAGCCGGGCGAGGACGTGGTGATCACCGAAAAGCTGCACGGCAGCCAGGCGATCTACTACCTGCACCTGCCCACCGGCGAACGCTTCGTGACCAGCAAGGGCTTCCTGGGGCGCGGCTTGTGCCTGGTACAGAACGAGAAGAACGCATACTGGCAGAACGCAGCGTCCATCTGGAACATGATCGAGCGCTCCGTGGGCAGTGGCCTGATCCCACCTGATGCCAGCGTGCAGGTATTCGCGGAACTGGTGCCTTGCCAGGGTGGCGCGTGGACCTACGGCGTAACGGGAGGTACCACGGTGAAGGTCTTCGACGTGCGCGTCAACGGTATTTCGATGCCCTACGACAAGCTGGCGCCGGAATGGGCTGCAGCATGGGTTCCTGTGATCCACCGCGGCCCCTTCGATGTGGAGCAGGCCCGCAGCCTCCGCGAAGGCATGGAGCAGGTGAGCGGCAAACAGCTGCACATCCGCGAGGGTGTGGTGGTGCGCCCTTACGTGGACCGCCGCGCCAGCGACGGCCGACGCCTGGCGCTGAAGCTGATCAACCCGAAGTACAAGGAGACGGGGGAGGAGATCAATTGAGGGGGTGACTTGATCCGGGGCTTCAAGGGGAGTAGGACTATTTCCCACCCCCTTGCGTTCAATATCGCATGGGTCGCGCATAATATGATGGGACAAAACCATACGGCCCTCCGATCTAACTTCACAACCGTTCACCTAACCAGAGCCAACATGGGTTCCATCCCACTTCGAGCGGCATACATCGCCTTCCTTTCGGTTGGCCTATTGATGAGTTGCTCTTACCGATTGGTCCGGTTGGAAGCCGACAGTGGCAAGAAGACCTGGGTCCGGTTCTACAAGGATGAGATTAAGCGCCAAGAGCATCAGGTTCGATCGATCTTCAAGTATGAGTACATGGCCAAAAAGCATCCACGTTACTTGGATGCGATACACTCGGATACCGTTGCGGGAGTTCGATGGTTTCAATACGACAGCATTCGCTTGTTCATCCTTGATAAGGCCACAGAGCACGACGCTTTGTTCCAAACTGGCATTCTTTTTCCACGGACCTTCTGGTGCCTTAGAAACGATACCTGTACAATACCCGATAAGACCTGTGGTTGGTCCTACGAGAACGGTGAGCCGGTCATACCGGATACATATGGGTGGCGTGGACACGCCCTGCTCATCGATGAGATCCGTATCATGGATCAACCGAAAGGACATCATGACTCTCGTCGATTCCTATTGTACTCGAGGTTGCCCTGCGCTTACGGTGGTCGAACCGCCCACGTGATCGAAGTGACCAACCCGAACGCGCACCGCTCGACCCCGCTGGATACCTTCATCGAAGGAGCTTACCTGTCGTTCTTCGCGTATGCATGGATGGAGGTCTGAGCCAAGTCAGCCACCAAGCACACCCTCCCGTAGCTTTGCACCCTTCCCGAACCCGATGCCCGCAGAACACGGCACCGGGTTTCGGGCGTTCGCACTTGCATTAAATGACTCGACTACATGGCACTTTGGGCGAACGATTCGTCTACGGCGCACTCCCATGGGGAGCGCTGATCTGGGCGACCGTCATCATACGGGATCTGCTTAATGGCGTATTCGACATACACTGGGAATTCGGCGTGATCGCCTTACTGCTGTCAGTCATGATCTGGGCGATATCGAATGGCCCAGCATTTTCCATCCGTACCTCCGAACTCGTTTCGGCTGACCAACTCCTCATTGATGGGGAAAATGTCCATCCGAAACAGATCAAGCACATCACCCCATTGACGGCACGGCTCATTGGCGTGACACCGCTCATCGAGATCACCTTCAACAGTGCTGGTGCCGAGAAACGGGCGGTTTTCCTGGTCCGACCCTATCCCGTTCCGTTAGGGATGATCCGGAACATGAACGGCGGTCAAACGATCCATCGGCTCATGAAGCAATTTCCAGAACTCAAGTCCAAACTGACCATCGACCGTCCCATTTGATGCATCCGGTGACCAACGACCTTACTACCATCCACAAGCTGGAGGACCTCCTCACCCTCTACCGCAACGACCCACGCGTCGCTCGCATCTCCGAAGGACTTCAACCCGATTCCGCGCGTGTGCAGATCACGGGCACCATCGGTTCAGCGCAAGCGTTGATAGCGGCTTCGGTCATCGATCGCACCAAGGGCGTGCATGTCTTCGTCCTCACCGATAAGGAAGAAGCGGCGTATTTCATCAATGATCTGGAAGCACTGAGGGGGAAAGCGGGGAAGGAAGAAAGGAAGGCGAAGGAGGAGAGGAAGGTGATGGAGGAGACAACCTACTTCTACCCGGCACCATCGCGTTCACCATACGACCCTGAAGGACATCACGACGGCGAGCGCGTCAGTAGGACCGAACTACTGGAAGTGCTGATGCAACGCGCTGCCCCTCCTCCCTCACCTCCTTCACCTTCCTCCCCCCCCTCTCCCACGCTCATCATCGTCACCTACCCCGAAGCCCTCGTCCCGCTCGTCGTGGCCAAGGAGGTGATGCAGAAGAACACCCTCGCGATCAAGCGCCACGAGGAACAACCCATCGACACCCTGCAGGAATGGCTGGAAGAGACCGGCTTCACCCGCGTGGAGTTCGTGTACGAGCCGGGGCAGTACAGCATCCGCGGCGGCATCGTGGACGTGTTCAGCTACGGCAGCGACAAACCCTACCGCATCGAGCTCTACGGCGACAGCGTGGAGAGCGTGCGCCGCTTCGACCCACAGGATCAATTGACCGTGGAGTTCCTCGCGGAAGCGGTGATCGTACCCGACCTACAAGATGAAGACACCGCACGTCAGCAGACCTTCTTCGCGCAACTGCCCGAGGACAGCGTGATCTGGCTCCGCGACCTGCAGGCCATCGGCGATGCGGCCAAGAAGCAGCTGAAGCTCCTCACCGAAGTGTACGAGCGCCTGCCGGAGAAGGAAAAGCACCCCACACCGGATGATCTGCTCGCGACGGATACGGAGTTGGTGAAGGGGACATTAGGTTTTAGGAAAGTATTCTGGGCTGCTGGCCACTTGCCACTGGCTGCTGGCTCGGACGCGAACGAGCCAGCAGCCAGTAGCCAACGGCAAGTGGCGCTTTCCGTGGATTTCGCCCACCGCCCCCAACCCACCTTCGCCAAAGAATTCAAGGTGCTCTCCGGCGACCTGCACAACAAGCAGAACGCGGGCTACACCAACCTCATCGCCTGCAACAGCGCCAAACAGAGCGAGCGGCTGTACACCATCTTCAACGACATGGAACATGAGGTGGCCTTCACCCCTCTTGTTCTCGATCTGCACGAAGGCTTCATCGATCCCGAACTGAAGCTGGCGCTCTACACCGACCACCAGATCTTCGAGCGTTACCACCGCTACCGGCTGAAGGAGGGCTTCCGCAAGAACTCGCAGGCGCTCACGCTGAAGGAGCTCACACAACTGAAGCCCGGCGACCTGGTGGTACACATCGACCACGGCATCGGGGTGTTCAGCGGGCTGGAGACGATCGACGCTGGCGGCAGCATGCAAGAAGCCATCCGCCTGAAATACCGCGACGGCGACATCCTCTATGTGGGCATCCACAGCCTGCACCGCGTGAGCAAATACAGCGGCGAGGAAAGCGGAAAGGCACCGAACATCAGCAAGCTCGGCACGCCCGCGTGGAAGAACCTGAAGGAGAAAACGAAGGCGAAGGTGAAGGCGCTGGCCTTCGACCTGATCAAGCTGTACGCGCAACGCAAAAGCAAGCCGGGCTTCGCATTCCAGCCGGACAACTACTTGCAGCACGAACTCGAGGCGAGCTTCATCTACGAGGACACGCCCGACCAGCTGAAGGCCACGCAGGACGTGAAACGCGACATGGAGAAGAGCACGCCGATGGATCGACTGGTCTGCGGCGATGTCGGCTTCGGAAAGACGGAAGTGGCGATCCGCGCGGCTTTCAAAGCGGCTTGCGATGGCAAACAAGCCGCGGTGCTCGTGCCCACCACCATCCTCGCGTTGCAGCACTGGAAGAGTTTCTCTGCGCGCATGAAAGGCATGCCCGTGCGTGTGGACTACATCAATCGCTTCCGCACCAGCGCGCAACAAACGCAAATCCTCAAGGACCTCAAGGAAGGCAAGATCGACATCATCATCGGCACGCACCGCCTGGTGAGTAAGGATGTGCAGTACAAGGACCTCGGCATCCTCATCATCGACGAAGAGCAGAAGTTCGGCGTGAACGTGAAGGACAAGTTGAAGACCCTGCGCGCCACGGTGGATACGCTCACCCTAACCGCCACGCCGATCCCGCGTACGCTACAGTTCAGCCTCATGGGCGCGCGCGACCTCAGCATCATCAGCACGCCGCCGCCGAACCGCTATCCGGTGAGCACCATGTTGCAACCGTACGACGAAGTGGTGATCCGTGGCGCGATCGAATACGAACTATCGCGCGGCGGTCAGGTGTATTTCCTGCACGACAAGGTGAAGAACATCGAGCACATCGCCGACATGATCCGCAAGCTGGTGCCCGGTGCGCGCGTGGGCGTGGGCCACGGTCAGCTCGAGGGTCACAAGCTGGAAGAGGTGATGATGGACTTCATCGAGGGCAATACCGACGTGCTCGTCTGCACCACCATCGTGGAGAACGGCCTCGACATCCCGAACGCCAACACCATCATCGTCAACGAAGCGCAGAACTTCGGACTCAGCGACCTGCACCAATTGCGCGGTCGTGTGGGCCGCAGCAACAAGAAGGCCTACTGCTACCTGCTCGCACCGAGCCCGCACCTGCTGCCCGACCTCAGTCGCAAACGCCTGCAGGCCATCGAGCAGTTCAGCGACCTGGGCAGCGGCATCCACATCGCCATGAAGGACCTCGACATCCGCGGCGCGGGCGACCTGCTCGGTGCGGAACAGAGCGGCTTCATCAACGACATCGGCTTCGAGACCTACCACAAGATCCTCGAAGAGGCCGTGCGCGAACTGAAAGACCAGCACTTCAAGGACCTCTTCGACGATGCCCAAGGAGGCAGCCACGCCCTGGCCCGCGGATCACGCCGCGACCAGAGCGACGATTGCATCATCGAGACCGACCTCACCATGCTGATCCCCAACAGCTACGTGAGCGAGACCGCCGAACGCCTCGCACTCTACCGCCGCCTGGACGACATCAAGGACGAAGCGGAACTGCAGAAGTTCACCACGGAAGTCACCGACCGCTTCGGCCCCATTCCGCCGCTGGTACACGAGCTGCTCGAAGGCATCCGCCTGCGCTGGCTGGGCCAACGCATGGGCCTGGAGAAGATGGTGCTGAAGAAGGGCACGCTCATCGGCACCTTTATCGCCGATCAGAAGCACCCGTTCTTCGAGGGCGATGGCTTCAATGCGGTGCTGCGAGCGGTGCAGGCGCAGCCGAGGAGGTTCAAGGTGTACGAGAAGGCGGGGACGCTACGGATCAGTGTGCAGGATGTGAAGAACGTTCAGGGGGCGAAGGCGGCGATGGAGAGTGTGGTTGGGGTGAAGGAAAGCGTGTAGGAGATTTGGGCGTTCCGGCGCTCAAATGCAGCGCCGTCGGGCCATTCGCTGCAAGTCCTCGCCTAAGAAGGCTCCGGGCTTTCCGCTGCTGTCCCTAACGCGAAATGCCGTTCCGCACCAAGAATTGAATTACACGACCCAACGAAGATTTCCGCATTGGCATTGTCTGCTCGACCCAACTTGCGCATGCCAGATCTTCTTGCCGCAATCAACACACGCGAAAACCTTAAGCGCCGCCTCACAACTATCAAGGAGCTTTTCTGCCTCAGCATTGGTGACGTTGGTTGTGTGTGAACCACGATTGCCCCAAGTAACAAGAAGGCCGTCAGCAGTATGTAGGGTCGCCAAGCCGGCATCATCACGTATAAGCCCGCTAGCAGCTTGTCGTTTCAGGGATTTCCTACCATCCGCGATTACGCGTTCAATGAACTGGTGAGCTTCGCGCATGTCATTCCTTTCCCCTCTCCGATATGGCAGTCTGAGTTCCAGCCTCTCCGCGATCATCGCGCACTCCGAGTCCATAATCTTCCGTGCATCATTCGCTGCAGAATCCGGGCGGTGAGGCAAATGGTTCCTGGCGTCGGCAAATCGTGATGTTGTGTGCGACCAACGTATGCCGACAGAAGGGTTGTCGAAAGGAAGTAACATTTTGAATTGCCATTGGCTCGCGTCGAGCTGGTGCTTCAGTTCAGCATACCAATCACGATCATGTGTGAAGATGATGACCTGCCGATCCTTGAACTTGGTGTTCAGTACGTCGGCTATCATTCCGCGATGCTCTCGATCGAAACTCACTACCACATCGTCGAGGAAGAGCGGTTCATCCTTTCCATTGTCCGCCATGGCCATTGCGAGGAAAATACATAGCCCTAACCCATTACGATAACCCTCTGACAATGTAAGACGAGGAGACGCCTGACCAACACCATGGAACTTTAGGGCAATGTCAATTGCCTTATCGGATTCTTCCGGCATGTACAGATGAACATCCTCAATTGCCAAGCTCGGATGAATTTGCTTCCACAGGTCCTTTAGATCATTGGTAATCTGTTCAATCACCGCTACCGTTCTATTGCGGATTTCAACACGGACTTCCTGTTCCACCCTTAAGACCATAGCCTCAAGATCATTTGCAGCCTTGAGAGTGCGTCGCCAAGTGCGCGATATCAGAAGTTCGGATATCAACTCAGCTTCTGCTTTGGCGTCGACAAGTTTCTTCACACTTGCAGGCGCAGACTCCGACGATTTCTTTGCTGCCGAGATGATAGGGGGCAAGAATTCCTCGATGCTCTTTAGGTCATCTTCGGCAATGGTTTCCCTCAGCGTTTGTATCATCAGGTCATCCACGTAGGACAAGCTGTCGCTGAGCCCGGCTTGGGTTTGTTCACCACGCCACGGTTGAAGCTCCTTCAACGCAGTAATACGTTTCACCAATGACAACGCATCGCAGAGCAACGCTCGTCCAGTTTTCAGAGCTTCATAGTCCTTTTTGACCCCTTCAAGTCGCGATTGCTCATTAGCGATGTGATTCTTGAAGGCCTCGGCGCTGACTTCTTTACCGCAAGCAGGGCAGTCCATGACCTCGATCTCGGTAGCCTCCTTTACGATGCGACTAGTAGCTGCGAGCACTTCAAGCTTCTCCACAATGAAAAACTCTCCAGAATCCACCAACTTGTTGGCTGCTGACCGCAAGGTCAGAATCAGAGAATCGAGGTCCACACTCGCTATCTCCAACAGTCGAGCGTGGATGGTCTGCTCGAGTGTAAGGGCCTCCATCCTCTTGTCAATGGCCCGTAAAACTGCCGCACTCCGTTCCTCATCGGTTTGAACCTGGTCCTGTGCGCAGTACTCTGCAAACAGGCTCTGTAATACGCCAAGTATCTCTGCGGCAGTTGCTGTACCAAACACCTTAGCGTTCTTGGCCTTTAGCTCATCAAGCTTCGCCTTCAATTCCGGAGTTCCAGCTTCGGTGCTGACCGCTTTGGCAAGGTGCTTAAGGTTTGTGGCTGTTGTCTCAAAATCACCGAGCCCAATGAGCGGCAATAGCGCGGAATACTTCGCTCCTTTGGTACCATGGATGAACTGCGATACCTCGTCCTGCCGGAGAACAGTGCGTTGATAATCCCACGCTTGAATATGGGCGGTTCCATTCCCCCTGACTGACCAAGACCCATCTGGTCTAATATCGACTGTGTGAGTGGTTCCGTCTCCAAAAGCGAAGTGAAGCTGGGAGAATGTGCCAGTGGGGGCATGTGTGTTCCGTATTGAAAGAACCGACCTCGTTCCACTGTACTCGTGAGAAAGGTGCGCAATCTTGCCCGCTCTCGTAGCATGTTCGACTGCATCAATAAAGGATGACTTGCCAGCACCATTTTGCCCATAAACGACCAATGACTTGCCGCCAGCCTCCAGCTCTACCATTTCGGCCGCCCCCCGAAACCATTCGAGGCCCAGTGTGCTCAACCTCATTGATGGTCCGTGTTTGGCTTGTCTTTAGGTAGCATCGCGGCAAGAAGGCTCTTGGCCAGATGTGCTTGTTCTCTGGGAGTTGCTGCCCTTTTAGAGAGTATGCTCTTCACTTCCTCTACCAACAGTTCGACCACCCGGTCTGGGAGGTCGGGATTTGACTCCTTCGCTTTGGAAACAGAGCTTGATATCCAGTCCATGTTTACGGGCTTGTACATTATGCGAAACTACCTATGAAGCGCCACTTCTGAATGAGATCCACCGAGGCTTACTTTGCATTCCCCCGATAACTCCCATCTGAAGGAACACCCCATGAACGAGATCATCTGCCCGCACTGCGGCAAAGCCTTCAAGATCGATGAGGCCGGTTATGCGGACATCCTGAAGCAGGTGCGCGACCACGAATTCGAGAAGACGATCCGCGAGCGACTGCAGATCGCCGAAAAGGAGAAGCGCACGGCCATCGAGCTTGCTGAAGCCAAGATCGCCGGACAGCTGCAGCAAGAAGCGGCGAAGAAGGACACGGAGATCGAGCGTTTGAAGTCCAGCTTGCACGCTGCCGAAGCGGCCAAGCAGTTGGCTCTGAAAGAGGCGCTGGGGGCGGTGGAGAAGGAGCGCGATGGCCTTGCGAACGAGTTGCAACAGATGCGACAAGCCAACAAGGCCGAAGCACAACTGGCCGAGCAGAAGCTGCTGAACGAACTGCAGAAAGCGGCAGCGACGAAGGAGGCGCAGATCCAGGAACTGAAGGCGAAGCTCGACGCGATCGAGGTGGAGAAGAAACTCGCGATCACCCAGGCGGTGAATGCGGTGGAGAAGGAGCGCGATGAGCTGAAGAACGGACTGAAGCAAGTGGAACTAGAGAAGAAGCTGGCGGAGACGGCGCTGAAGGACAAGTACGAAACGCAGCTCAAGGACCGGGACGATGCGATCGAACGCCTGAAGGACATGAAGGCGAAGCTGTCCACGAAGATGGTGGGCGAAACGCTGGAGCAGCACTGCGAGATCGAGTTCGAGAAAATGCGTGCCACAGCGTTCCCGAAGGCCTTCTTCGAGAAGGACAACGATGCCAAGTCCGGCAGCAAGGGCGATTTCATCTTCCGCGATACGGACGAGAGCGGGATCGAGGTGGTGTCGATCATGTTCGAGATGAAGAACGAGAACGATGGGACTGCCACCAAGAAGAAGAACGAGGACTTCCTGAAGGAACTGGACAAGGACCGGAATGAGAAGGGCTGCGAATACGCGGTGCTGGTATCGCTGCTGGAGCCCGAGAACGAGCTGTACAACGGGGGCATTGTGGATGTGTCGCACCGCTTCCCGAAGATGTACGTGGTGCGCCCACAGTTCTTCATCCCGATCATCACCCTGCTGCGCAACGCCGCACAGAACTCACTGAAGTTCAAGACAGAGCTGGCACTGGTGAAGGCGCAGAACGTGGACATCACGAGCTTCGAGAGCGAATTGGAGGCCTTCAAGACCGCCTTTGGGCGGAACTATGACCTGGCCTCGCGCCACTTCCAAAAAGCCGTTGATGAGATCGACAAGTCGATCGATCATTTGCAGAAGACCAAGGACGCACTGTTGGGCACCGACCGCAACCTCCGGCTCGCGAACGACAAGGCGCAGGACGTGACGATCAAGAAGCTGACGCGCAAGAACCCGACGATGGCGGCGAAATTCGCGGAGCTGAAAAGGACCGAGAACGAAGGTGAGGTGGGATAACTTTTCCTGGGCTATACAACCCTCCGATGGCTTGGCAGTATTAAGTTGCTACCTGCACCTTGCCAGAAAGCCCGTCAACCACCGATGAACGCGTCCGACATCATCTTCTACACCACACCGCAGGGCGAGGTCCGCATCGAGGTCTACTTCGAGGAGGAGACCTTCTGGCTGAGCCAGAAGAAGATGGCCGAGCTCTTCGATGTGGAGGTGAACACGATCAATTACCACCTGAAGGAGATCTATAAAACCGCTGAGCTTCAGGAGGTGGCAACTATTCGAAAAATTCGAATAGTTCAACTGGAGGGAGGTCGCGAAGTAGCTCGGGACGTTGAGCACTACAATCTGGACGCGATCATAGCGGTGGGCTACCGGGTGAACAGCGCCCGCTCCACCAAGTTCCGGATCTGGGCCACGAACACGCTGAAGGAGTTCATCATCAAAGGTTTTGTGATGGACGATGCTCGCCTGAAGCAAGGCAAGCAATTCGGGCAGGACTACTTCGAGGAACTGCTGGAGCGCATCCGCGAGATCCGTGCGAGCGAACGGCGCTTCTATGAGAAGATCACGGACATTTACAAGGAGTGCAGTCGCGACTACGATGCCAACGATGAGGTAACGCGGCTGTTCTACAAGACGGTGCAGAACAAGTTGCATTGGGCCATTCACCACCATACCGCCGCTGAGCTGATCGCTGAACGCGCCAAGGCCGAGCTACCGCATATGGGGTTGACGACCTGGAAACATGCACCTGGAGGTAAAGTGCTGAAGAGCGATGTGACGGTGGCAAAAAACTACCTGAACGCCGAGGAGGTGACCGAGCTGGACCGCATCGTGAGCATGTATCTGGACTACGCCGAGAACCAAGCCAAACGCGGCATTACGATGTACATGAAGGATTGGGCAGGTAAGCTGGATGCCTTCCTGCAATTCAACGATTACAATGTGCTGAAGGACGCCGGAAAGGTGAGCCATGATGTGGCTGTGAAACTGGCCGAGGGCGAGTACGAAAAGTTCCGCGTGCGTCAGGACCGAGATTACATCAGCGATTTCAACAAGGAGGTGAAGCGGCTGGAAGGTGGAAAAGCCCATCCGGACAAGAACAAGCGGGCTTCGGGTACGAAGAAGTAGGCACCGGCATCCCAGAGCCTGGATCACTATATGGTGAGAATGGTCATTGGACCTGACCTACGGCGCAGGGGGTGTAGTGGAGCACCCGGAACTTTACCGCATGTCCACCCTCCCTTCCCACATGCGCGCCTGGACCCACCGCCGCTACGGACCACCGGACGTGCTGCGGCTGGAGGAACTGCCCGTGCCCACGCCTGGCCCCACCGACATCTTGGTGCGCGTGCATGCCACCACGGTGAACCGCACCGACTGCGGCTTCCGCTCGGCGGAGTACGTGGTGAGCCGCTTGTTCAGCGGGCTGCTGAAGCCGAAGCGGCCGGTGCTGGGCTGCGAGTTCGCGGGCGAGGTGGTGGCCGTGGGTACGCAGGTGAAGCGCTTCAAGGTGGGCGACAAGGTTTTCGGCTACGACGACCAGCGCTTCGGTGCGTATGCGGAGTACATGGTGACCGCGGCCGATGGTGGCGTGGCGCTGCTGCCCAAGGGCTGGAGCTACACCGATGCCGCAGCACTCACCGAAGGCATCCACTACGCGTGGTGCGACCTGAAGGCTGCGCGCATCGGCACTGGGAGCCGGGTGCTGGTTTACGGTGCCACCGGAGCGATCGGATCGGGTGCGGTGCAACTGGCCGTGTCGCTGGGTGCGGAGGTGACCGCCGTTTGTACCACTCCGCATGTGGATCGCATCAAGGCACTCGGCGCACACAAGGTGATCGACCGCAACAACACCGACTTCCGCAAGGAGCCAGGGCCCTTCGAGCTGGTGTTCGATGCGGTGGGCAAGAGCCGCTTCAAGCACTGCAAGCACCTGCTCACACGCGATGGCTGCTACATCAGCACCGAACTGGGGCCGCGCGGAGAGAACGTGTTCCTCGGACTGATCGGTGGTTGGCGCAAAGGACCGCGTGTGCGCTTCCCGCTGCCCACCATCAGCCAGGCGGATGTGGAACAATTCCGAAGCATGGCCGAGGCTGGCACCCTGCGACCATTGATCGACCGCGTGGTAGGTTTCGATGAGTTGGTGGAGGCGACACGCTACGTGGAGACCGGACAGAAGATCGGGAACGTGGTGGTGCAGGTGTGCTGAACGCTGGAGGCATTCTGCGCGTTCCTTGACCACGGTCCTACCTTAGCCACCATGCCCCAACCCGTCCGCAGTACACAACCCATCGACCTCCGCTTCCTCGCTGGCCCCCGTTCCCGTTGGAAGGAATTCCTGAGCGTGGTACACATCGCTCGTGAGTTCATCTACGGCTTCCGCAAGCTGCACTTCGTGGGGCCTTGTGTCACCTTCTTCGGCAGTGCGCGCTTTACGGAAGACCACCCCTACTACAAGGCGGCGCAGGAATTGGCCGGGCGTGTTGGTCGCGTGGGCTTCACCATCATGACCGGCGGTGGGCCGGGCATCATGGAAGCTGCCAACCGTGGAGCGCGTGATGTTGGCGCACGTAGCGTGGGCTGCAACATCGTGCTGCCCATGGAGCAGTATGCCAATCCGTACCTGGACGTGAGCCTCACCTTCGACCGCTTCTACGTGCGCAAGGTGCTGCTGCTGAAGTACAGCGTGGCCTTCGTTGTGATGCCCGGCGGCGCTGGCACGGTGGATGAGCTCTTCGAGACCGTGACGCTGATACAGACCGGCAAGGTGAAGAACTTCCCCATCCTGCTCTATGGCAAGGACTACTGGGCACCGATGCTGCAACAGATAGACCGCATGGTGGCCGAAGGGACCATAGGCCGCAAGGAGTTGGAGTTCGTCTTTGTGGCGGACAGCGTGGAAGAGGCCACCACCCTGTTGCAGGATCGTTTGGTGGCCATGTGGCAGGAAGCACACAAGCGGTCCGATGCTCCACGCTGGTGGTTCCTGGAGGATCGCGTTAACGGAACGATAAGATCCCGTTAACCTGGGCAACCTTGGGTTAACGTGGGATCAAAGCCACCGTAACTCTGCCAAGGGACCTTTGCGGCGCGAAAGACCACCCAGGTCGTCGCGCACACAATGAACCGGATCCTCGGCTCCCTGCTCTTTTCCATCCTTGCTCTTGGCACCTTCGCACAGAAGGGTACCATAAGCGGTACGATAACCGGCCTCGAAGGCGGCAAGGTGCAACCCATGCCTTTCGTGAACGTGGCCTTGAAAGGCTCCTCCACCGGGGCCACAACCGACCTGGATGGCCGCTTCAGTTTCACCGCCGAGCCCGGGAGCTACACCCTATTGGTGAGTTTCGTGGGTTTCGAACCGGTGGAGCGTGCAGTGAGCGTGGTGGCCGGGCAGACCGCTCGGGTGGATATCGAACTGAAAGGACAGGCCGTGGAAATGAAAGCGGTGGAGGTGGTGACCACGCGCCGCACGGATACCGAGTCCGCCGTGATCATGGAGACCCGCCAAAGCATGCAGGTGGTGAACGCCATCAGCAGCGAGGTCATTTCCAAGGGGCAGGACAGCGATGCGAGCGAGGTCATGAAGCGGGTGCCGGGTATCACCCTCTTCGGCAACAACTATGTAATGATCCGCGGCTTGAGCGAACGCTACAGCAATGTGCAATTGCACGATGTTTCGGCACCCAGCATGGAGCCTGATGTACGTTCCTTCGCCTTCGATATCATCCCCGCCGGTTTGATCGACCGCTTGGTGGTGTACAAAAGCCCTGCGGCCGAACTCCCCGGCGAATTCAGCGGCGGTGTGGTGAAGGTCTACACCAAGAGCATCCCCAACACCAGCTTCTTCAGTGCCAGCGTGAACACCACTTTCCGCGATGGTTCATCCATGCGCGATTTCAACCAACCCAAGCGCTCATTCCTGCACAGCCTGGGTTTGAATGACGGCTACAACGACCTGCCCGATGGGTTTCCCACGGATGTGCGCCGCGTAAGCAACGGCAATGATCTGGGTGCCATCGATGAGGTGGGGCGTTCACTGCGCAACAACTGGTTGCCGGAGCAGGTCAACTCAATGCTGGACCGCAGCGTGTCCATCACCAACGCTTCCAAATTCACCCTTTGGGGCAAAGAGGCAGGCAACATCACCTCCATCAATTACAGCAATGCCCGCGAGATCTTCGATGTGAAGCGTGCCGACTACAACGCTTATGACCAGATCAACAACCGCAGCTTCCCGCTCTACGAGTTCAACGACCAGCAGTTCAACCAGCGGATCCGTACGGGCATCATCAGCAACTTCGCATTGCGCACGGGTCGCAACAGCACCATTGAGTTCAAGAACCTCTTCACGGTGTTCAACATGACCCAGTACGTGAACCGTACGGGCATCGACTACGACTTCCAATACGTTCCGGACAACCACTCGTTCGATCAAGTTTATCGGGGCATCTACAGCGGCCAACTGACCGGCACGCACTACTGGAACGATGAGCGCACCAAACTGACCTGGACCGGCGGCTACGGTTGGAGCTACCGCGACCAACCCGACTACCGCCGTTACCGCAGCAACGTGGATACCCTTACGGGCGAAAGCACCCTGTTCGTTGGTGTGCCCCTTTCGCCCAACTACCTCGGCCGCTTCTACAGTGAGATGCGCGAGAACAGCCAAAGCGTGAACGTGGCCCTGGAGCACCAGTTGAGCGAAGCGCACAACTTCGCACCCAAGCTGCGCACCGGGCTTTACGTGGAGAACCGGGGACGCACCTTCAGCGCCCGGAACATCGGCTACGTGCGATCCAACTTCCTGCTCTTTGATGAAGGTTTGATCGAAGCTTCCATCGACTCGCTCTTCCACCCGGCCAACATCAACCAGACCACCGGCATCCGCATTGGCGAGCAGAGCAACCCCAGCGACAGTTACACGGCCAGCAACCTGTTGATGGCCTACTACGTGGGTGCCGACCTGCCCTTGATCAAAGACAAGTTGATGATGAACACCGGCGTGCGTGCCGAGTACAACATGCAGCGCTTGGAGAGCGCCACTTTGGTGGGCGACCCCGTGATCGTGGACAATCCGATCCTGAGCATTCTGCCCAGTGCGAACTTCGCCTACACCATCAACCCCAAGCAGCAGCTTCGCCTGAGCTATGGCCGCACGGTGAACCGTCCTGAGTTCCGCGAGCTGGCACCCTTCGGCTTCTACGACTTCAACTACAACCTGGTGAAGAAGGGTAGCGACAGCCTCAGAACCCCGACCATAGACAACTACGACCTGCGTTGGGAATATTACCCGAGCACCAGTGAGATGATCTCCGTGGCCTTCTTCCACAAGGAGTTCAAGGACCCCATTGAAACGCTCTTCGTTCCCGGCGGTGGATCGGGAGGCATCAAGACCTTCACCTTCGGCAACGCGCGCTTCGCCCGTAGCACGGGGGTGGAAGTGGAGCTTCGCAAGTCGCTCTTGAACATGACCACCAACCCGGTGCTGCAGCGCTTCAGCATGCTCTTCAACGCATCGTTGATAGACAGTGAAGTGGACCTTGGCAATGAGCGTTTGGGGCAGAGCAACCAACGCCCGCTCCAAGGCCAGAGCCCATACATCGTGAATGCGGGCGTCTATTACCAGGATACCGACCGTGGGCTTCAGTTCAGTCTGCTCTACAACGTCATCGGGCGTCGCATCTTCATCATCGGCTTCGATGCCTACCCGGATATCTATGAGATGCCACGCAACATGCTGGACGCCACCGCGAACATCCGCATTACCAAGCAGTTCGACCTGAAGCTCGGTGTAGGCGATGTGTTCAACCAAGCCAATGTGTTGCTGCAGGACGCCAACAAGGATGGCGTGTTCGATCGCGTCAACGACCAGATCATCCAGAGCTTCCGTCCGGGTCGCACCTACATGGCAGGTCTGAGCTACCGCTTGAACAGGGCGGCCAAGGAGTGATCCCCGAGAGCTCCGTGGTCATTGCATTGAAGAAGCCGCCTTATAGAACAGGCGGCTTCTTCGTTTACTCCGCCACGCTTCGGCGTAGTTCCGCATCCGCCATGTTAAGCCAGGCTCGTCACAATTAACGTGCACCTAAGAAAAGGTTGCGCTATTCATCACACAGGCGTAAAACCAAGGTAGCACCGGAGGAAGTGCTTTGCAGCGCAAACCGAAGCAACCCAAACAAGTTCGAAGCACCATGACACACATGCACTCCAAGGTGGCAGTGATGGCCCTTTCAGCAATGGTCGTCCTCGCATCCTGCAAAAAGGACGAAAAGGAGGAACCCACTCCTCCCGTTGTTCCCCCGACCACTGAACTGATCGAAGTAAGCGGCAGCATCACCGGCACGGTGAACTGGACCGCCGACAAACAATACCGCCTGAACGGATTCGTACGCGTTCAGGATGGCGGCATCCTGAACATCGCAGCAGGCACGGTCATCCTCGGTGACTTCGAGACTAAAGGAACTCTGATCGTGCAGCGCGGTGGCAAGATCAACGCGATCGGTGAAGCGAACAACCCGATCATCATGACCAGCGAGAAGCAGCCCGGTCTGCGCCAGCCCGGCGATTGGGGTGGCTTGGTGATCTGCGGTCGTGCACGCAACAACGTGGCCGGTGGTGAAGCCGAACTCGAAGGTGGCTACGGCGCCTTCCACGGTGGAACCGACGACAACGACAACAGCGGTGTCGTCAAATTCGTGCAGATCAACTTCGCGGGCATCCCCATCAACCCGAACGAGGAGGTGAA
Source organism: Flavobacteriales bacterium (assembly GCA_019638115.1). Lineage (GTDB taxonomy): Bacteria > Bacteroidota > Bacteroidia > Flavobacteriales_F > PHOS-HE28 > PHOS-HE28. The sequence continues at coordinate 523,309 of JAHBUK010000001.1, forward strand.
CTCCCTGACCATGGGCAGCGTGGGCCGTGGCACCGTTATCGAGAACGTTTTCTGCGCTTACGGCCTGGACGATGCGTTCGAGTGGTTCGGTGGCACCGTGGATTGCAAGAACCTGGTGGCTTACCGTGGCTTGGACGATGATTTCGATGTGGACCTGGGCTACAGCGGGAACGTTCAATTCGGCTTGGGCATTCGCGGTGCGAGCCTTGCCGACCAGAGCGGCTCCAACGGCTTTGAAGTGGACAACGATGGCCAGGGCTCCAACAACCAGCCTTACACCAGCGCCACCTTCAGCAACATCACCATCATCGGCCCCAAAGCCACCCGCGAAACGCCCATCAGCCTGCAATTCCAGCATGCTGCCCAGCTGCGTCGCAACAGCCGCATCAAGATCCACAACAGCTTCCTCACCGGCTACCCCGATGGCTTGTACATCAACGGTTCCGGTAGTGCTGCTGCGGCCAATGCCAACGAGCTCCGCATTCGCAACACCATCCTCTCCGGTGTGGACAACTGGGGTGGCAACGGCTACGGAAGCGCAGGCACCGTGTTCACCGAGGCTCCTGCCAACGGCGTACAGCACCCGAACAACCCTCGTGGCAACGCTCTGAAGACCGATGTGCCCGATGACATCAACATGACCACCTGGTTCAACACCGCAGGTTGGAACAACCAGCTCATGGACAAGTGGCAGGATGCGGGCATCAACCAGAGCATCTTCGAACTGGGCACCCCCAACGTGCTGCCGAACAGCGGCTCCGTGTTGCTGAGCGGCGCCGATTTCGCTGGCATGCCTTCCTACTTCCAGCAGGTTTCCCACCGTGGTGCTTTCGGCACCACCAACTGGACCCAAGGTTGGGCCGATTGGAACTGCGCTTTGACCACGTACTAAGCTTGAACACGAACTTTGAAGCCAAGGAGAGCACAATGCTCTCCTTGGCTTCTTGATTTCCGAACATGCGTACACTTCCCCTCCTACTGCTGATCGCATTGGCCGCCTGCCAAGCTGCTGAACCCGAGCCTACCACGGCCACGCCCGAGCCACCACAAGCGGACAATACCACCGCCTCTGCCGTGGAGCGCGCGAAGAGCCTCCATGCGGTGGACCAGTATTTCCCAGGCACGGCCAAAGACTCGCTGCTGGCCAACATGGTCACATTCATCTACAAGCGGCCAACCACGGCGATAAACCTGGACCGCACCCTGCCCCAGTTCAGAAGCTACTACCTGCAACAGCTGCCCCAATTCACGCATGCCTACCATCATATGGATGCGGACAGCATGCACTGGTTCTATGTGATACGCCCTGCGCGAAGCGTGGCAGGCGAAGAACGGGGTGTTGGCGGTCGCTTTCGCACGAACAAGGCCCTTGACATGCTGGAGTTCGAGGAGGTCTTCAACACCCGGGTAATGCCTCAACAGGAGCTTTGGGCGAAAGGACTGGACCTCTTCGAGCACCTGTTGGCCCATGGCAATGTGGACGACCATCCGCAGCGCGAAGCGTGGGTTGAATGGCCCGACGAGCGCCTGAAGTACGACCTGGACAAGCGCGAATGGCGCTATGTGGACTGAGCAGATCGCTGAAGGCCTTGGGTTACTGGCGGAGCATTGCCAACAGCACCCAATAGCGTGTTGCCTTTGCCAAGAACATCAAGATCAGCACCGGCCATGGACGTGCCCGGCCCAGGCCCAAGGCAATGGCCATGGGATCGCCTACCACGGGTAGCCAAGTGAGCAAAGCGGCCCATGCGCCATACCGTTCAATGCGCTGCTGCCAGCGAAGGGCCTTTGCGGGGTCGGTACGCAACCAGCGTGCTATCCGGTCCATGTCGCCCAGGCGACCCAAGCCATAGGAGCTCATGCCACCCAGCGTATTGCCCAAGCTCGCCACCAGCAACAACGTGCCGGTTGACCAAGGCCCCAGCGTGGCCGCTGCCAGCACCGCCTCGGAACTGAACGGCAACACGGTAGCGGCCAGGAATGCGGCCAGAAAAAGGCCCCACAGGCCCAATTCCACCCAGATCGGATCCAGCTCCATGGGTGCAAGGTCGGCAGCTTTGCCGTGTCCGGTGCATCAAACGGGGGCACCCCCAATGCCTATGCGCTATCTTGCGCTGCTCCGGCACGGCCTTTGAAAGCCGGGCGTGCAAAGCAATTTCCACCATGCGCTCGCTGACCACCTACCTTCTACTGCTGCTGGCGGTGGCAGCGCATGCCCAGAACGACCGTCGGAACAACAACAACAATTGGAACCGCAACCGCCAAGGAACCCTGGGTGGTGGGTTGGAGATCGGCATCCCCTTGGGCGCTTTCGCAGATTCCTGGGGCCGCGAGATCGTTGGGCTCAGCGCCAACCTTTCCGTTCCCATGCGGCGTTTGCCGTTGGAAACAGGCTTCGACTTCGCGTGGGGAAACATGGGCGGTACACGGCGGAACATCGACCTGTTGGACGCTGACCAGACCATCGTGAAGGCGGACCTGAACGTGCGCAGCAATGTGTACGGCTACCATGGCTTCATCCGCTTCAAGCCCTTCAATGGTCCGATCAGCCCGTACTTCGATCTGATGGCCGGCATACGCCACTTCAGCACACGCACCACCTTGAGCACCAAAGGCCAAAGCGAACCGCTGGAAAAGGAGCGCAAGGCCAGTGATTTCACAGGTAGCAGTGGCTGGGCCGCAGGCGTGATGGTGGCACCCAAGAACCGCCCGTTCTACATTGAAGCTCGGCTTGAACGCTTGAATGGCGGCAGGGTCACCTACGTCGATCCACGCACCATCACCATCGCTCCTTCCGGTGAAGTGAGCTTCGGCACGCTGACCTCCCCCACGCGCAATGCCAACGTGCAGTTGGGCGTGGGCATGCGCTTCTGACCGAACCGATACTGCACGCCTGCTGTTGGTAACCTTCGCATAACCCAGCGAAGTAGCCACTGCAAGCCGCGTTCGTGTGCTGTAAACTTGCCCCGGAAATAGGGCCAACACAGCATACATACCACTTTGGACGGGCAAAAACGCATCCATAGCGCACTCATTTCGGTCTTCCATAAGGATGGGCTGGAACCCATCATCCGCGAACTGGACCGCTTGGGCGTGCACCTTTATTCCACCGGAGGTACCCAGAGCTTCATCGAGGGCCTGGGCATCGCGGTAACCCCGGTGGAGGACATCACCACCTACCCCAGTATCCTTGGTGGCCGTGTGAAGACCCTGCACCCCAAGGTCTTCGGCGGTATCCTGGGCCGCCGCGACCTGGCCAGTGATGTGGCGCAGTTGGAGGAGTATGAGATCCCGCCCATCGATCTGGTGATCGTGGACCTCTACCCCTTCGAGGCCACCGTAGCGGCCGGCGGAAGCGATCCGGAGATCATCGAGAAGATCGATATCGGCGGCATCAGCTTGATACGCGCCGGGGCGAAGAACCACGCCGATGTGGTAATCGTGCCGGCACAGGACCAGTATGCCGAGCTGCTGCGCCTCTTGCAAGAGCAGAATGGACACACCACGCTGGAACAGCGCCGCCGATTCGCGACCGCAGCTTTTGCTGTGAGCAGCCACTATGACGGTGCCATCCACAACTGGTTCAGCCAGGGACAGGGTGCGTTGCGCGTGAGCGCCGGCCCCACCACCGTGCTGCGCTATGGGGAGAACCCCCACCAGAAAGGCGCCTTCCACGGCGATCTGCATGGGATGTTCGAGCAGCTCAACGGCAAGGAACTGAGCTACAATAACCTGCTGGACCTCGACGCCGCAGTGGAACTGATCGACGATCTGGCCACCCTTCTGCCCCTCGACTTCACTCGGGACCGCTCAGGGCAGGCCAGCTCAGAGGCGTTTGCCATCCTCAAGCACAACAACGCCTGCGGTGCTGCCGTACGCCCCACGGTGAAGGAGGCTTGGGACGCGGCATTGGCCGGTGACCCGGTGAGCGCCTTCGGCGGTGTACTGATCACAACGGCGCGCATCGACAAGGCCACGGCCGAGGCCATCGACACCATCTTCTTCGAGATCATCGCCGCACCGGACTACGATGCCGATGCCTTGGAGGTGCTGATGAAGAAGAAGAACCGGATGATCCTGAAGCGCAAGACCCTCACCCCCCATCCCCCTCTCCAGGGGAGAGGAGGAGTGCGGATGAAGGTGCGCACCGCCCTCAACGGATACCTGAGCGAGGATGCGGACCATGTGGTGGCCAACGCCGCCTCCATGAAGCCCGCCACCACCAAGGCCCCCAGCGCGCAGGAAGTATCGGACATGGTCTTCGCCACGATCCTGGTGAAACACACCAAGAGCAACGCCATCGTGCTGGCCAAGAACGACCAGTTGCTGGCCAGCGGCACCGGCCAGACCAGCCGCGTGGATGCCTTGGAACAGGCTATCGCCAAAGCCGGCAAGTTCAACTTCGACCTGAAGGGCGCCGTGATGGCCAGCGACGCCTTCTTCCCCTTCCCGGATTGCGTGGAGATCGCCGACAAGGCCGGCATCACCGCCGTGGTGCACCCTGGCGGCAGCATCCGCGACCAGGACAGCATTGACTATTGCAACGCACACGGTATGGCCATGTGCATCACCGGACACCGCCACTTCAAACACTGATCGCTAGGACCATGAGCTGGTTCAACTTTTTCACCCAAGAGATCGCCATCGACCTCGGCACGGCCAACACCTTGATCATCCACAACGACAAGGTGGTGGTGGATGAGCCCAGCATCGTGGCCGTGGACCGCACCACCGGCAAAGTGATCGCCGTTGGCCGCCAGGCACAGCAGATGCATGGCAAGACCCACGAGAACATCAAGACCATCCGCCCCCTGCGCGATGGGGTGATCGCGGATTTCAAAGCCGCCGAGGACATGATCAAGGGCATGATCCGCATGATCAACCCCGGCAGGCGCCTGTTCACCCCCAACCTGCGCATGGTGATCTGCATCCCCAGCGGCATCACCGAAGTGGAGAAGCGCGCGGTGAAGGACAGCAGTGAGCACGCCGGCGCCAAGGAGGTGTACCTGATCCACGAGCCCATGGCCGCCGCCATCGGCATCGGCATCGATGTGGAGGAGCCCATGGGCAACATGATCATCGACATCGGTGGTGGTACCAGCGAGATCGCCGTTATCGCGCTGGGCGGTATCGTGTGCGACAAGAACATCCGTGTGGCGGGCGATGAATTCACCAGCGATATTGAGGAATACATGCGCCGCCAGCACAACATCCTGGTGGGTGAGCGCACGGCCGAGCAGATCAAGATCGAAGTGGGTGCGGCCATGACCGAGCTGGACAGCCCCCCACCCGACTATGCCGTGCGTGGCCGCGACCTGATGACGGGCATCCCCAAGGAGATCACCGTCACCTACACCGAGATCGCCCAGGCCCTGGACAAGAGCATCAGCAAGATCGAGGAGGCCATCCTCAGCGCACTGGAGGCCACCCCACCCGAACTGAGCGCAGACATTTACAAGACCGGCATCTACCTGGCCGGCGGTGGTGCCTTGCTGCGTGGCCTGGACAAGCGCATCAGCATAAAGACCAAGCTGCCCGTACACGTTGCCGATGACCCCCTGCGCGCCGTGGCACGCGGCACCGGCATCGCCCTGAAGAACATCGACCGCTTCCAGTTCCTAATGAGGGAGTAATGAGTGGCGGGTGGTGAGTGGCGAGTGCTCCAATAGCTGGAGGGTGGAGCACTCGCCACTCACCACTCGGTACTCGCCACTCATCTTACCATGCGCGAACTCTTCCGCTTTCTCTTCCGGATCAGGGAGTTGCTGCTCTTCCTGCTGCTCATGGGCTTTTCCTTCTTCCTGCTGTTCAATGGCAACCACCACCACCGCGGCCAGGCCATCAGTTCCAGCAATGCACTGATCGGAACGCTCTACCAGTGGCGCACCAACGTTACCGACTACACCTCCCTGCGTGAGGAGAACCTGCGGCTGGCCGAAGAGAACACCCGCCTGCGCAACCAGCTCGACACCGTACAGCTACCGGACAGCGTCCCTGCCCCTCCGCAGGTGGACAGCCTGGCCACACAGCGTTTCGCCTTCTTCAGCGCCAAGGTCATAAACAACACCTGGCAGAAGCAGAAGAACTACCTGACCCTGGACAAGGGGCGGTTGGACGGGATCGAACCGGACATGGGCGTGATCGGTCCCGGTGGCATAGTTGGCGTGGTGAATGCGGCCAGTGACCGTTTCGCCACGGTGATCAGTGTGCTGAGCCCGGATGTGAAGCACAGCGTGCAGGTGAAACGCACCGGCCATTTCGGGCTGCTCTTCTGGGATACCCGCGATCCCCGCACCGCGTCGCTCACCGATGTGGCCAAACACGTGCGTGTGGCCGAGGGTGACACGGTGGTGACCCTCGGGGCCGACGGCATTTTCCCGCCGGGCATTCCGGTGGGCATCGTGGAACAGGTGGACCGCGATGCGCCGGGCATCTACCTGAAGATCACCCTGCGCCTTACCGAGGATATGACCCGCAGCGGCTATGTGCACGTGGTGAAGGACCTGCAACGTGCCGAACGGGATTCCCTGCAACTGTTGAACATCGCACCATGATCAACACCCTGCTCGCCAACATTCTCCGCCTGGTCACGCTGGTGCTCATCCAGGTGCTGCTACTGGACCATTTGGACGTGGCCAACGGTTACATGGTGCCCTACCTCTACGTGCTCTTCCTGCTCATGCTGCCCTTCGAGCTACCCGGCTGGGCGCAGATGCTGATCGGCGCCGCCACCGGCTTGATCCTCGATGCCTTCAGCAGCACCCCCGGCATGCACATGGGTGCCAGCACGGTGATGATGTTCGGACGTGTACACCTGCTGAAATTGCTCGCGCCGCGCGAAGGCTATGAATTCGGCATGCGCCCCACGGCGGCCAGCATGGGGCTTGCGTGGTTCATCACCTACGCCGGCCTGCTCATCCCCCTGCACCACCTCTGGCTGTTCTTCACGGAGATCTACCGCTTCGACAGTTTCTTCCCCACCCTGCTGCGGGCCTTGCTCAGCGCCGCATTCACCTTGGCGCTCTGCCTGCTCGCCCAATTCCTCACGACGCGCCCCGAACGCGCCCGGGCATGAATTTCGAGTCGCGCAAATACGTGCTCATCGCGGCGGTGCTCTTCATCGCCGTGGTCTTCCTGATCCGGCTCTTCTACGTCCAGGTGATCGATGGATCGTGGAAAGCCGTGGCGGCGAACATGGCCGAACGGCGCATCACCGATTACCCTTCGCGGGGCTTCATCTACGACCGCAAGGAACGCCTGCTGGTGGCCAATACACCGGTATACGACCTGATGATGGTGCCGCGCGAAGTGAAGCCCTTCGACACACTGGCGTTCGCGGCGCTGATCAGTGTGCCACCGGCGGAGGTGCGCAAGCGGATGGCCGAAGCACGCGCCTATTCGCTCTACAAACCGAGCGTGATCGAGAAGCAGATCCCCGCCGACCAGTTCGCGGCGATCAGCGTACACCTGCACAAGTACCCCGGCATCTATGGGCAAAGCCGGACCCTGCGCACCTATCCACCCCGAACGGCCGCACACCTGCTGGGCTACCTAAGCGAGGTAAGCCCTGCGAAAGTGGCCGCAGACCCCTACTACAAGGCCGGTGACGTGATCGGTGTGGGTGGCCTGGAGCAATCGTACGAGGAGCAGCTCAGAGGCCGGCGCGGCGTGCGTTATGTTCTGGTGGACGTGCACAACAACATCAAGGGCTCCTTCAAGGACCAGCTCTACGATACGCTCGCTGTTGAAGGCTTGGACCTCTTCACGGGCCTGGATATTGAGTTGCAGCAGCTGGGTGAGCGTTTGATGAAGAACAAGAAGGGAAGCATCGTGGCCCTGGACCCAAAGACCGGTGAAGTACTCACCCTGGTCAGCAGCCCCACCTACGACCCCGAACTGTTGGTGGGCCGGGTACGGAACACCAACTACCGCATCCTTCAGCAAGACCCCATAAAACCGCTCTTCGATCGCGCATTGCAAGCCCAGTACCCGCCCGGGTCCATCTTCAAGATCCTGCAATCGCTCATCGCCTTGGAGGAGGGCGTGATCACACCCAACACCACCTTTCCATGTAATCGGGCCCTTGTGGGCTGCCACAACCACCCTACGGCCACCGACATTGAAAAGGCCATCCAGTTCTCCTGCAACCCCTATTACTACATGGTGTTCAAGCGCATGGTGGAGCGCGACATCGACAAGAAGAGCCGCTTCCGTGATGCTGCGTTGGGCCTGGCGATCTGGGAAGACCACATGAAGAGCTTCGGGATGGGCCGTAAACTGGGCATCGACCTGCCCTCTGAAAAGAGCGGGAACCTGCCTGGACCAGCCTACTACGACCGCAAGTACGGACAGGCCCGCTGGGCGTTCAGCACCATTTACTCCGCCAGCATCGGGCAGGGTGAAGTACTGGTGGCACCCCTGCAGATGGCCAATTTCGCCGCCATTTTCGCGAACAAGGGTTGGTACATAGAGCCGCATGTGGTGCGTGCCGTAGGCCACCCGGACAGCATACAGGCCCGGTATACCGAGAAGCACTTCACCAGCGTGGACCCCAAGTGGTACGACCTGATCCACGAAGGCATGCGGCGCGTGGTGCATGAGGCCGGCGGCACGGCGCGGCAGGCACGCATACCCGGCATCAACATGGCCGGCAAGACCGGCACCGCAGAGAACCCCCATGGCAAGGACCACGCGGTGTTCATCGCCTTCGCACCCATCGAGGACCCCAAGATCGCGATCGCGGTGTATGTGGAGAACTCCGGTTTCGGTGGCACCTGGGCAGCACCGATCGCCAGCCTCATCATTGAGCAATACCTCACCGGCAAGATCGAGCGGCAGGATGTGGTGAAGCGCATGGAAGAGGCCGACCTGATCGCCGCCGAGAAGAACTTCGTGAAACCACCGAAGAAACCGCGTCGCAGACCATGAGCGCCCGCGAGAACGTTGCCACCAACCTGGACAAGCCCATCCTTGTGATGTACCTGGCCCTCATGTTCATGGGCTGGGCCAACATCTATTCGGCCGCCTTCGATGCGGACCACCCCAGCATCTTCGACCAAAGCCGGGAGTATGGCAGGCAGGCCGTGTGGATGGGCATCAGCCTCATGCTCGGCATGGGCATCCTCCTGATCAGGGGTCAGCTCTTCCGGGACTCGGCATATGGCGTTTACGCCGTGGTGCTGGTGCTGCTCATAGCCGTGCTGCTCTTCGGCAAGGAGGTGAAGGGCGCCAAGGCCTGGTTCGCCATTGGTGGTTTCGGTATTCAGCCTGCGGAATTCGCCAAGTTCGCCACTTCGCTCGCCCTTAGTCGCTACCTCAGTGGCTTGAAGGCCTTGGCCGATATGCGATCCCGGGTGATGAGCGGCATCATCATCCTGCTTCCCGTGGCATTCATCATGCTGCAACCGGATACCGGCACGGCCCTCGTTTCCGGTGCCTTCATTCTGGTGCTTTACCGCGAAGGGCTATCCGGCAACGTGTTGCTGCTCGCCATCCTGGCCGCCATACTCTCCGTGTTGTCGCTCATCCTGCAGGAGAGCAGCTTCGGTCTCCCCTTCACCGAAACACGCGTTTCCGGCCAGTATTTCCTGATGCTGTTGATCGTGGTCTTCTGTGTGTTGGGCTGGCTGGTGGTGCGGAACTTCGTGGCCAAGCGTCTGCGAAAGCCGCTCTACGGCTACATCGTTGTGGGCCTGTTGAGCTCTGCCGCGTTCATCGGTAGTGTGGACTATGCCTTCGAGAAGGTGCTGGCGCAACACCAGCGTGACCGGATCCTGGTGATGCTCGGTCAGATGGAAGACCCCCAAGGCTTGGGCTACAACGTGAAACAAAGCCAGACCGCGATCGGCTCCGGCGGCTTCTCCGGCAAGGGCTACCTGCAGGGTACGCTCACCAAGTTCAAGTACGTCCCCATGCAGAGCACGGACTTCATCATCTGCACCGTGGGCGAGGAATGGGGCTTCCTGGGTACGGCCTTCGTGGTGCTGCTGCTCACCGCGCTCATCCTGCGCATCATCCAGATCAGCGACCGACAGCGATCGCGATTCACGCGGATCTATGCGTATTGCGTGGCCAGCATCTTCTTTCTGCACCTCACCATCAATGTGGGCATGGCCATCGGTCTGGCTCCGGTGATCGGCATCCCGCTCCCCTTCTTCAGCTATGGTGGTAGCAGCATGATCTCTTTCACCATCCTGCTTTCCATTCTCCTGCGCCTGGATGCTGAGCGGCTGAGCCAGTTGCGTTGAACAACGCTGCGAGATTGAACCGCAGGACCATGGGCGAGCTGCTGTTGCAAGTGCTTGGGCCAGGGATCACTAGGCGTGTCCGGGGCGGTCCATAACGGTCGCTTGCACCGCATAGCGGGCCGCAATACGAAGCAGATCGATCATTGGGGCACCCAACACGCTGTCCCGCACCTCTTCACAGGGCCATGCAGCAGTAGTCCCCGACGAGACCTGATCATTGCTGAAAGCAGAACGCCGGACCATGTGGTCCGGCGTTCTGCTCACTGGGCTTGTCGTGCTCAGTAGTATTTCGAGCGGTGGTCCTTCACGCCCATGGCCTCGCGCATGGCCGCATAAACGGCATTGTCCACACGGGACTGGAGGCGCTGGAGGAGGATGTCACGATCGGCACCCAGATCAGTAGCCTCGGGCGCTTCGGCCAGGTTGGTCACTTGAGCCACGTACACGGCGGTCTCCCCTTTCATGGGCACGCTGGTGTTGCCATTGCCCAAGGCGAAGAGTTTGCCGATCACTTCGAACTCACTGTAACCGCCAGGGATGGCGAAGGTGCTGAACTGCATGTCCGATGCGGTCTGCACGCCCAGGCCCAACTCCGAAGCCAATGCGGAAAGATCCGTCTTGCCTTTCATCTGGCCCATGAAGTGTTCCGCTTTCTTCTCCTTCACCACTTCGCGGGTGAAGAGCTCACGCACATCCTCCAACTCGGGAGCACCTTCTTCACGGATACCCGTGATGATCGCCACCACATAGTTGTCGCCGGATACCTTGGGGGCACTGACCTCGCCGAGCTTGCTCTGGTTCACCCAGCGGATCACTTCGGCGGCGTCCTGCAGACCAACAACGGAACGCGCATCGGGGCGCAGATCCTCAACAGGTGTAAGTGGCAGACCCAGTTCTTCGGCGCCAGCGCGGAAAGCCTCAGCGCTCTTGCGGTAGCGCAGGGAGAATTCGTTGGCCTTCTTGTACACCAACTTGAAGGTGGCGGGGCTCGGTTTCATGGTGCGCTCCACGGTGGCGATGCGGCGCTCGTTGCGGGTGCGCTTCTCCATCACTTCGATCACGTGGAAACCGAAATCGGTCTTCACCACGCCGATCCAACCCACCGGGTTCTTGAAACCGGCGTCCTTGAACTCCTGCACGAAGCTCTTGTCCTTGTCGAAGAACCCATAGTCGCCGCCGTTGGATTTCCCTCCGGGGTCATCGGTGAACTGCGTGTTGAGGTCGTCGAACTTCTTGCGGTCGCGCTTGATCACCACCACCAGGCTGTCGGCACGCTTCTTCTGGGCTGCTTCTTCCTGGCCGCTCTGGGTACCGAGCAGAATGTGGCGCACGCGCACTTCGGGGATATCCACGAGCTCAAGCACCTTGGCCAACTTCCAGTTATCGCCTTCGCGGTAGGGGCCTACCACATCGCCGACCTCGGCACTGGTGATGAGTGCATCGTTCGTTGCATCGGCGGTGCCTGCCACATATGGTGCCTTGTTGAAGAAGCGCGCTTCACTGTTGCGCACCACGAACGTGGAGTCGTTGTCCGTGGTCTCAAAGGCGGTACGCAAACCGTCCAGCTCCTTGGCCATTGCCGCCACATCCGCTTCGGAAGGTGCAACAGGGAAGGTGACGAACTCGAATCGGCGGCCGGGCTTCTGCTTGTAGCGCGCATCGCTGCGGTGCTGGTCGTAATAGCGGCGCAGGTCCTTCTCGCCCACGGTGAACAGGCTATCGGGCTCGCTATCGTAGCGCTTGGCAACGAAGTTGAAGGAAACACGGTCGTTCTTGGCCAGGTACTCGGCGTTGGCTTGTGCACTGTTGATGAAGACGCTCTTCTTCACCAAGGTGGTGTACTTGGCGTAAAGGCGGTTCTCAATGATGCGGCGCTTCACGATCTCGTTCCACACCGGGGCCTTGAGCTGGATGTTCTCGAAATATTGCTGCAGACCCTGACGGTTCGGACGCCCATCGGGGTTCTGGAACTGCTGTTGGTTGCGATACTCCGGAATGATGTTCTCCCCGAAGCGGATGTCATCATATTCGCCCTTTGTGAGGGAGAAGCCAGCGTCACGCACTTTGCCGAGCATGGCCAGCTCCTTCACCATTTCACCCCAAACAGTGCTGCGCACCTGCTCGGTGATCTGGTTGTTGATGGTTTGGCCGAAATCCACGCGGTAGGTCTCGAGCTCCATGTCCACCCGGCGCTCGAACTCGCGCATGCCGATCTCATTTCCGCCCACCTCACCGATCACCGGGTCGGTCGGGCCGCTGCCCCTTCCTGCAAAAAGGTCCGTAAGGATGAATGCCGCCAAGGCACCACCGATGATGAGGAGGAGCAGGCCGCTGCGTTCGCGGATCTTGCCGATTACTGCCATGTCTGGTTGAAAATAGGGGTGCAAATATAGGCGAGTGCCCCGTACGTGACCCGATCCACCGGAAGTATTGATATTCAGCAACTTGCAACACCATCCGTGTGGTGCGTGCCGGACCTCAGGCCAAGTAGCCGCGCTCCGTGTCCAATACCTCCACCCGCACCAGGTCTATGCGGCTGTGCACCACCATGGCCACGGTAATGCGGAACGGGGGTAGCTCAAGCACCTCGTTCTGTTCGGGCAGTTCGCCCGTGCTGTGCAGAATGAAACCGGCCAGTGTATCGTACTCATCGCTCTCCGGAATGGCCAAGCGCAGATCCTCTCGCAGCCGCTCCACTTCCATGCGGGCACTAAGCAGGAAGGTATTGGGCCCTACCTGCTCGTGCACCTCTTCAGGAATATCGTGTTCATCCTCTATGTCGCCAACAATGGTCTCCACCACATCCTCGGTGGTGAGCATGCCTGCCGTGCCACCGAACTCGTCCACCACCACGGCCACGTGCGCGCGCTGCTTGATGAAGAGCTGCAAGACCTCGTCGGCGCGCATGGTGCCCGGTATGAAGCTCACCGGCCGCATGACCGAGCGGATGCTTCGCGGGCGGCGGAACAGCTCGTAGCCATGCACATAGCCGATCATGTTATCGATGCCGTCCTTGTAGACCAGCAACTTACTGAGGCCGGTGGAGATGAACTTGTCGCGCAGCTCGGACACGGGATCATCCACTTCAATGGCCTCGATCCTTGCCCTGGGCACCATTACATCGCGCACCTTGATGCTGTTGAGAGCGAGGGTGTTGCGGAAGTACTCCACCTCGGCATCCATGTTGTGCTCCTTGGGCTTGTTGGTACTGGCTTGTTTGATGAACTCATCGAGGTCGACTCGACCGAAGGCCAGATCGCCGGGTTTGGTGCGCACACCGAACACGCGCAGCACCAACTCACTGATGCCGGTCATGAGCATGGTGGGCAACCAAAGCACCACATAGAGCACTTGCAAGGGCACGGCGAACACACCCAGCGCACCGCTCGGGTTGATCCGGAACAGGGCTTTGGGCAGGAATTCCGCCACTACCAGGATCAGCAACGTACTAAGCACGGTTTGGGCGGACAGTACGAACGCCTCTCCCCATCCCAGGGTCCTTAGCCAGGGCTCCAGCACACGGGCCATGGTTACGCCATAGACCACCAAGGCAATGTTGTTGCCGACAAGCAGGGCACCGATGACCTGTGCCGGGCGCTTGAGCAGGCCAGCCACCAAGCGTGCCCATACCGCTCCCCGCTTCCGCTCCAGCTCTATGTAGAGTTTGTTGCTGCTTACGAAGGCGATCTCCAATCCCGAACAAAGGGCGGATAGCGCAATGGAAACAATGATCAGGATAAGGTCGGAGCCGTTCACGGATGGTTCGGCCGGAGGCCAGCAGGGCAGTGATGCGAATATAACGGCACAGGCTCAGCCATGGCGCTCCTTGTGGCGATCGTCCATCGCCTCCAGTTTGCGGCGCGTAATGCGTCTGAACACGAACATCATGGAAGCGATGGCCGGGAACCAAAGCCAGCGCAAGCCTTCGTTCAGGCTCTCGGCGTACATCACCCAAAGAGCGGCAAGCAGGGTTCCGATGGCCACTGCCAACCAGAAATGCTCCATAAGACGATTGATCTTGCGCATTGGCTCTGCTCTTAACTCCAAGATCAGTCCTTGGAGGTTGCCAAGGTATCATCCGTTGACAGGCTGAAGGAGCCTTTGGGCCTGCGGATGGTGTACCAGCTCATGTCTTCGGCAGCCAACAAGCCTTCACCGATGATGACATCATCCTTGCGCTGCACACGCACAGGGCGGTCGGTGTATACCCGGGCACTGTCCTGGTCCCACACCAGGTGCTCGGTTTCCAAGCGCTCCCCTTTCGCATTGATGAACACCACGTTCTCGCTCACTTCCATCCGCTTATCCTTGGGTACGATGACACCGCGGCGGGCCGTGAGCACACTGGTCACCTGTGCGACGGTATCCAGGAATTGCAGTTCCAGGCCCTCGCTCAGCTCAGTGCGGGGGTCGGCGCTCCACTCGGCCACTTTGGTTGCCGTTAGCCTGTTGCGCACATGGCCACTCTCGGAAAAGTCGTAGACCGCGTTAGTGGTCAAACGGTCCGGTGCGGAGCGCGGCACCTCCACCGCCGCGACCTTGTCCAGATCGTTCCGGCAGGAAAGCAGCATACCCGCCCCCAATAGGGCGGGTATGCTCCAGGTGATCCACGGCCGAAGCCCTTTCATGCTGTTATTTGCGGGTGCGCACCGTGGTGCTCTCGCTCAGGCTGCCGCAGGTGAATTGGAAGGTCTGGCCTTCGGTCAGCTGGTAGAAGAAGGCATCGGCGGAAGTGGGGAAGTGCGGCGTGGTCCGGTTCATCCGGTCGTTGGCCTTGTCCGCCACGGAAGGATCGACGCTCTTGGCGCGGGCATAGTTGTCGTAGGCCGACCAGTACACACCCCACATTTCGGGCTTTTCGCAACTGCCGGTCTGCGTGGTGATGGCATCCCCGATCAGGATGTACGCCTCGCCGTTCTTGGCATCCACTTGCAGGATCTGGTTGGCGATGCTGCGCGCCAGACCGGAATTGCTCATGCTGGCGGCCAATTGGCCCTGGGTCTGCAGGTATTTCACACGATCAGGGCAGCTGGGGCAAAGCTCAACGGCCTCCTTGAAGTACTTGGCAGCACCGGCCTTGTCGCCACGCTTGAGCAAGTACATGCCCAAGCTGTATGCGCTTTCGGAACTGGGGCTGGCCTTGTGCACCTCTTCAGCAAGTGTGCGGTAGATGGCCTCGTCGGTGCATTCCTTGCCATTCAGCACACGCAGCAAACGCACCTTGAGGTCGATATCGTCCGGACGCTCCTTCACCATATCGCCCACGATGCGACCGATGTCACTGCATTCCGCGATCTTGAAGAACTGCGTGTTCACGTAGTCGCGTGCTTTCACCGTGAAATCGCGATCGGCAGGCTTCATCTCGTTCTCCAAGGCAGCATCGATGTGCCCCATGATCATCACATAGTCGGCCAACATCTGGTCCTTGGTGGCACTGCCCTTGGCATAGAGGCATCCCAACGCCTGGTAATAGGAACTGAAGACACCAGCATCGGTGTTCGGGCCGGTCAACTTGATCGCCTCCTTCAACACATCATAAGCTTCCTGGCAGGCCTCCGGACGGTAGTACACCATGTCAACGCCCTTCACGCCCAGCACGAATCCTTGCTCACCGAAGTGCTGGATCCGCATATCGTGGATAACGAGCAGGGAGTCGATGTACACGTTGCGGCGGGCGGCGTCCTTCTCCTTGCCAATGAATTCGCGGAGCATCTTGGCGCCGGTCACGTACGCGCTTTTGCTGGAGGCCGGGCACAGGCGCATCACCTCCTGCCAGTAGGGGTAGGCTTCGGTGTAGTTGCCATTGCGGGCAGGCTCACCATAGAGTGACTGGTTGCGCACGCAGAGCACGCTGTCTTCCGGTGTTGCGCCGTATTTGCCTCCCTGAGCAGCAGCGGGAAGCGCCAACAAGACAAGGGCGATCGCTGTGAGGGCTTGGTACATGGTCTTCATTCGATCCTTCTTTTTTGCATCCATGGTTCTCGCAGGTCGGGAGTTATGGTGATCCCGAAGAACAGGTTGGTGAACCGTTCCCGCACCAATCCATTGGAGGTGGTTCCCCGTTCGCCGAACTCGGCGCCCAGATTGAAGCGGCTGCGTGTTGTGCTGTTCCATAACGGCAGCGACATGCCAAACGACATGCCGATCTCTTGCAGCTGCGATCCGGAGACCACCAGGTAATCTTGGGAAACACGCACCCCACTTCGGTAAACGATGTTCTCATGGAATTTGCCTTGCAGCTGACCGGCGGGCCTGAAACTGGCCCCCACCACCCAGTTGCTGGCCAACGCCACCTGGTCTTGGAACTTCACGTTCTCCAGGTTCACACGCAAATTGGTCCAGTCCCTGCGGCGATGCTCCATGGTCACTTGCCATCGCGAATTGTAGAACGTAAGGCCGAGCGCCAGTTGCACGGGCAGATCCAACGTACCGCGATCGCCTTCCAGGAACCGCGCTGTATCCTGGTTGATCTCCACCCCACTTCCACCTACTATGTAGCTGTTCACCAATTCATTGCGGCGCACTCCTATCGCCGACGGGCTCTCCAAGGCAGCACCAAGGCGGAAGCGCAATGGATCCACTTCGCGTCGGTCCCACTTCAAGGCAACGCGTTCCGCGGGGTCGTTACCCGCAGCGGTCCAAGCAGCAGCAGCCAGTGAATCGCGGCGTGCAAGGTCCTCCTTCAACCGCGCGTGGCGCTTCTTCAAGCGCTCCTCTCCGAACACGGTCCCGTTCACATGCAGGCCCAGATCGAACACGCTACCACCAACATAGAAGGTGGTCCGCGCCAAGCTGTTGTAGTAGCCTTGGTTGGCCGGGTACAAAGCCCTGCGCGTGGCATCCAACGAACCGAAGAGGTATCCGTAATTGAGACCCACCGCAACACTTGCAGGAGCTTTCAGGGTATCCTTCTGCACCCAGATCCGACGACCCACCCCGGCAAACACCCGGTTAAGACCGCCATCCCCACTGTACTTGTAGGTTACCGCACCACTGCCGTCCGGCAGCGCTTGTGGGTCACTGATGGAATAACCCACTTCGGACTCCGGGTTGAGGCCCAAGGCAAGCCCCCAACGATTGCCGCCAAAGGGGATCCCCATATTGAAGCCCAGCAGGTCGGTGCGTTGCCCATTGGCCGATCGGTTGTCCGAATCGAACCGCAAGAAGCGCATGGCCAGACCGGTCTCGAAGGTGGTACGGCCCAGCGACACGTAGGACGCCGGGTTCATGCGGACCACGCTGAAGGGATCGTGGATGGCTACGCTGGCGCCCCCCATAAGTGCTTGGGACACCTGTACGTTGCCGGTAAGGTCCCCGAGGCCGTATGCGGAGTAGGGTGTACCGCTACCCTGTTGCTCCTGGGCCCTGGCCAGGTGAGGCAACACCATCAGCAGTATCGCGAGGCAGCGCACGGTGATGGGCAAGTATTGCATGCAGTCCTTGGAGGGTCAGAAAAGGGTGGGCAAAGATGCCATTTTTCAAGGTGCCCATGAACCTTGGGGCATCTCCTCCCGTGAGCACAACGACCATAGCTGGATTTTGGTACCCATGTGCCGCCACAGCACCGGCCAGTTCATCGGCTATGCCGTGGAAAAGACCCGACCAGATGGAGTCCTGCGTGCTGGTGCCTGTTCGTGCAGGCATGGCACCGGGGTCTTCCACCAAGGGCAGCCTTGCGCTGAAGGCATGCAAGGCCTTGGCGCGCATGGCCAAACCAGGGCTGATCGAACCGCCCAGGTATTTCCCCCGGTCCGAAAGGAGATCATACGTGATGCAGGTCCCCAGGTCGATGACCAAGGCGGCACGGCCTGGAAACAAACAGGCAGCACCAACCACATTGGCCAGCCTGTCCGCTCCCAGGGTCAGTGGCGTGCTGTAGGCGCTTTCAATGGGCGCAGGCGTGTTGCCGGATACCACCAGAAGGGGTGCTAACGTCTCCAATGCCGCCAGGTACACCGGGTCGTTGGCGGCCACCGAACCCACCACCACCCCACGCAGCGCCTGTGTGCCCACGAATTCCTTTACGGCGGTGATGTCGTTATTGGCCACGGCAGACCAACGCACCGGTCCTTGCCGATCGAAAAGCGCCACTTTGGTGCGGGAATTCCCCACATCCAGAACGAGATCCACAACATCCTGCTCCATCGTATTGCTACTTCATTATATTTGCCGCCCCGTTAACCGGCAACGGGCACCGCAACCGCGGTCAATGAACTTGGTGCCTTAGCTCAGCTGGTAGAGCAATGGATTGAAAATCCATGTGTCCCCAGTTCGATTCTGGGAGGCACCACCGAGAGAACCCCGCCCCAAGGCGGGGTTTTTTCATGCACCCCACCCGGCTCAATGGGATGCGAGCCACGCCCGGATATCGTTCAAGTGTTGCTGTTTCACCGGCTCACGCAGGGCTTTATTGGTGTCCGTGAAGTAGGTGTGCCTTTCGAGGAACTGCACCTGTAGTTCGTTCCACTCCCGTTCCGTGCGCAACACGCCATAGGCCAGGAACTCGGCGAACAAGGTGTCTCCGATGCGGCGGAAATCGCCCCTGCCCAGATAGTCGAGGTCCGCGTCGCACAGGATGCGGCCTAAATGATCTTCGGGCGACTGCGGTATACGCGTCCCCATGATCATGCGGCAGATCTTCTCCACCTGCTCTTCCGTGAAACCAAAGCCGGGCAAATGCTCGCGAACGATCCCACAGCCCACCACCTCATGATCCTGGCCCTGAATGATGAAACCCGAATCGTGGTAAAGCGCGGCGATCTTGAGCAAGGCCAGGTCTTCACCCACCACGCCCTCCTTCTCCGCTATCTCAATGGTGCTGGCGTACACATCCAAGGTATGCGCCAGCGAATGATAGGTGCGGTCAAGCGGCAACTCGGCCTTCAACTTGGCTAAAATGTATGACCGGGCCGCTTGGGTATCCATTGCGTGCGGCCAATATAAGCACGTGCCTGAATGCACCCCTCCATACCTTTGCCCATCATGACGGACCGCGGCTCACGACGAACCATGCTACTGTTCGCGGGGCTTTCCGTTTACATCGTTCTCCAATTCATCTGGTGGGGGGTGCTGCTTTTGCGGAAAGACCGCGAAGTGACCGCTCTGGCCATTGAGGTGACCGCTTTGGGTGGTAACACCACCGCCGACCTGGAGGGGCTGCGTGGCTGGAGAATGGTGATGGGCGAAGGCACGGTGCTGCTGATCCTGCTGCTGACGGGCCTGCTGCTGACCTACCGCGCCATACGCAGAGACCTGGCCATGGCACGCGCGCAGCGCAATTTCCTGCTTGCGGTAACCCACGAACTGAGGACACCTATCGCCGCGATCAAACTGCAGTTGCAGACCCTCAGTAGGGAGGCACTAGCCCCCGAGCAACAGCAGCAACTGCGGCTGGGGGCCATAGACGAGGCCGATCGCCTGGCCAGCCTAACGGACAAGGTGCTGCTCGCCACCCAGGCGGATGAAGGACTACTGCGGCTGGAGAGCGTGCAAGTTGATGTGGCCGCCACGTTGGCGAGTTTGTTGGAACAGGTTCGCACACGCTGTGCGGGATCGCACATGTTGCACTACACCGGGCCGGCCTCGCACTTTGCCAACACCGACCCGGAAGCTCTCCGGAGCATTGCCAGCAATCTGCTGGAGAACGCCATCAAGTATGCGCCTGCAGGAAGCACGGTGCAGTTGCAACTGATGGCGGGCAAGGACGGTTGGCGCATAAGCATCTCCGACCAAGGCCCCGGCATTCCGGAGAACGAGCGGGAACGCATCTTCGAGCGCTTCTTCAGAGGCGGGCATGAAGAGACCCGCCAGACCAAAGGCACGGGCCTTGGCTTGTACATCGTAAAACGCTTGGTGGAAGCCTTGGGCGGCAACATCCTTGTCCTACAACAAAAACCAACGGGGACTATTTTCACGCTCTCCTTCCCACAACATTGAATCCATGAAAAAGGCGGTATTGATGGTGCTCGACGGTTGGGGTATTGGTGCAGGCGACCGCACTGATGCCGTTGCCATGGCCAACACCCCTTTTGTGGACGGCCTGTATGCCCATGCACCGCACGCCACCCTGCTTACCCATGGCGAGCATGTGGGGCTGCCGTTCGGGCAAATGGGCAACAGTGAGGTGGGGCACCTGAACATCGGTGCGGGCCGCGTGGTCCACCAGGACCTTGTTCGCATTGACAATGCCATTGCAGACGGCAGCCTTGCACAACTACCCGAATTGCGTGAAGCGCTCCGCAAAGCCGCCGCACCGGGTATCAAGTTGCACTTGATCGGTCTGCTTTCCGATGGAGGTGTGCACAGCATGCGCACCCATGCTGAAGCGCTGGCCGAACTGGCGCAAGACGCCGGACTGCAAGATGTGTTCCTGCATGCTTTCACGGACGGCCGTGATGCCGATCCGCGCAGCGGCAAAGGCTACCTGGAAACGTTCCTGAACAATGTGCAGGGCACCTCCCTGCGCGTTGCCACTGTGGTGGGCCGCTATTTCGCCATGGACCGGGATAAGCGATGGGACCGGGTGGCTCGGGCCTATGCGCTACTCGTGAACGGCCAGGGCATCGCCATCAAGGACCCGATCGAAGCGTTCGATAGTAGTTATGCCGCAGGCAAGACCGATGAGTTCATCGACCCACATGTGGTGGTGGATGACCAAGGGCGACCACTGGCCACCATACGGCCCGGCGATGTGGTGATCTGTTTCAACTTTCGCACGGACCGTTGCCGAGAGATCACCCAAGCGCTTACCCAGCAGGCATTCCCCGAGCAGGGTATGGAGCCCTTGCCACTGCACTATGTGACCATGACGGAGTATGACTCCACGTACAATGGCGTGCATGTGCTTTTCCGCAAGGACGACCTTTCCATGACCTTGGGCGAAGTGGTATCGCGTGCCGGCGGCAGGCAGATCCGCATAGCTGAAACCGAGAAATATCCCCACGTCACCTTCTTCTTCAGTGGTGGAATGGAGGCCCCTTTCCCCGGAGAGGAGCGTGCCATGCTGCCTTCGCCCAAAGTGGCCACCTATGACCTGCAGCCCGAAATGAGCGCCCAAGGCGTTGCCGACGCTGCCGTAACGGCCATACGCGAAAACGCGGTGGACTTGGTGGTGATGAATTTTGCCAATCCCGACATGGTGGGACATACCGGTGTTTTCGATGCCGTTGTAAAAGCCGTGGAAACCACCGACCGCTGCGCAGCACAGGTGGTGGAAGCGGCCCGCCAAGGAGGATATGCTTGTGTGATCATTGCCGACCACGGCAATGCCGATAAGGCGTTGAACCCGGATGGCTCGCCGAATACAGCGCACAGTACCAATCCGGTACCGGTGTTCGTACTGAGCGACGCTCCCATGCACTTGCGCAGCGGCATCCTCGCCGATGTGGCACCTACCGTTCTGGCGCTTATGGACATGGAAAAGCCCGCCGAAATGACGGGCTCTTCCCTGATCTTGGGGTAGTTACCGGACCTACCAGCGGTTACGCAGTATCGTCAAGTGCCCGGTCATGGGCTTCAGTCCGTCCTTGGAAACGATGACTTCGTAGTAGTACGTACCGTCGGGCACATCCAAGGCGCTCCACGTGTTGCGGTAGTTGTTCACGTCAAGTACGATTTGACCCCACCGGTTGAATACACGTACCGTGTTCGGGCGATTCGCGAGACCATCGATCACCCAGAAATCGTTCAGGCCATCGCCGTTCGGGGTGAACACGTTCGGGATGATGATGTCGCAGTCCACATCCACCTGAACACTCGCATAAGCAACACGGCCGCAGGCATCCGTGGCGGTCACGTAGTAGATGCCTTCCGTCTGCATGGTAACATAGGTACTGCTGCCGGTGTAACCCGTGGACCACTCATAGCTGAGCTGACCACCATATCCACCGGAACCAGCAACCGAAATGAGCATGCTATCAGGAGCACATTCGATCTGGATGTTCTCGGTGAACAACACGATCTCCGGTGCATCCACTATGGTGAAGGTGACGGAAGCATCCACCGAGCGCCCACAATCATCCGTGAAGGTGGCCGTGATGATGGCGGTCTCG
Organism: Flavobacteriales bacterium; assembly: GCA_019638115.1. Lineage (GTDB taxonomy): Bacteria > Bacteroidota > Bacteroidia > Flavobacteriales_F > PHOS-HE28 > PHOS-HE28. Next base: position 545,606 of record JAHBUK010000001.1, read on the forward strand.
TCGCCTTCAGCCTCCTCATCGCCCAACGGCTGGAAGGGAAACAGAATGTTGAGAGTCCCATCCGGGATCACCGTGGAAGCAGGCAGTTGGTAGTCGCTGCCATTCTGGGCTGTACCTGCGGTGGAGAAATTGATGGTCAGGTCACCCGGCACACCTTGCGGACGGATGATGTTGATCTGTGCACTTTCACAGCCCTCCACCAGTGTGTTGGAACCGATGATGGACATGTTCAACGGAGGTAGTTCGATAAGCCCGACGATGAAATCCGCGGACGCGGTCTGCAAGCAGTCGTCGGTAACCGTTGCCGTATAGACGGTCAGAGCGGTTGGGCTTACCGTTAACGAGGGACCCGCGGCTCCGGTACTCCAAGTAATGGACAAGGGCTCATAGCCACCGCCGTATTGGGGTACCAGCTCGGTTGAGGCTCCGCACTGGATGTTCACATTGTTGCCGGAAATGACCACTGGAGGCGCCTGTTCTATGAAGAAGATGAACTCATTGGTGATATCGACACCCGAGCATGGCGACTCGGAGACCAGTGTTAGGATCACCGTTTCCGTTCCATCCGGATCGATGGGCACGTTGAAGATGAACGGGATGGTCTCCTCGCCAGGACCGAAAACCAAGGAATCCGGGAACGGGGGGAAATAATCCACACCCGGCGTAGCGGTCCCGCTGGCCGATATCAGCACCACCGACCCGACCGTTGTATCACCCGTGCGGGTAAAGTCGATCTGCACGGGATAGCAGCTTTCCAAGATCGTGTTCAAGCCTACGATGCCCGGGCCAGGAGTAAGACTGGGAATGAAAGGCGTGCTGGAGAAACTGCTGGACTCCAGGAACACAGCGGAATCAAATGCCGTGTCGCCACCATCCGCAATGGCCAGCTTGATGTGGTAGGTCTGATTGCACTGAACGGCAGCGCGGGCGGTGAGCACCACGGTCTGACCATCGAACTGGATGGTGGTGCTACCGGCATTGCTAACGTAATAGATGTTGTTCGCCTGCCAGTTGGGGTCCAGGCTGGAGCAGTTGGAGGCAATGCCATTAGTGCCAACAACGCCAGGATTGACGGTATTGATGGAGACGGGCACATTGGTGCCGGGCACCACGGCCAGGTTTACGGCATTGTTCTGAAAGGGGCCAACAATGCCCGGCCCGCTCAGGAAAAACCCGAACGCATCGTTCACGGAACCACAGACGTATTCGGGGTATTCTTCCGAAGCAAACACGAACCGGAAGGAAATGGAGTCACCTGAAGGAACGAAGTCGAACTCAAGCACTGCGCGATCGTTGGTGGCAACGCCTGCCAACATGGTCAGGTCCGGGTCGCCGGCACCAAAGTTTCCACCTCCGAGTGTGGCGCTCGGTGAATTGTTCGGACCAAGAGCAACGTTCACGGAACCAGTAGCAAGGATCACCCCGTTCGGGATACCGATGTCGGTATTCGTACCATCAAAAGTCCCGGCCTGTTCATTCACGGAAGTACCCGGACCACCGTTGAAGGTGATGTTACTGACGGTAACGCCGGAACCCAACAACACGTCCTGCACCAGCTGTTGCGGGGTTAGCGTATTGCCCACTACCAATTGGCCATGGGCGGCACCCAGACAGGCGGCAACACCCACTGTACTAAGAAGGATCCTGATGTTCATTTCATCAATGCGTTTAGTCCACCGTTCCTTTCAACAACGTCACATGGCCGAAGCCTTCAATGGCAGGGAAGTAGTGCCCCACTGCACGGTACTTGTAAACATACACGTCAGTTTTGGCTGTGCCACTTCCGTTCACTCGTCCATCCCACATCACTTGCATGTCCGTAGTGCGGAACACTTCCATGCCCCAGCGGTCAAAGATGGACATTTCGAATTCACTTATGGAATGTCCAACCGGACCGAAAAAGTCGTTCACGCCATCCCCATCCGGTGAGAACGCATTGGGGAAGTAGAGGTGGGCCGGTGCTTCGAGCTTCACTGAATCCACTGCTGCGCATCCGTTCGGTGTAGTAATGCTCAGGGTGACCCAATGGTCCTCCAAATTCAAGTAGCTGTGCACCACCTCATTGCCACGGTACATGGTACCATCACCCATGTCCCACAACCAGGTCTCGGCATAGGGCAAAGTAGCCGCCTGCAGGTACCAATCATCCTGCCCTCTATTGGTGACCACAATGTCTATGTACACATGCTCCACATCGTAGGTGGCGCTTGCACTGCGCTGTTCACCGCACTGGTCCGTTACCGTAACTACATATTGGGTCATTTCCCATGGCTGCATCCACAACATGGGGTCTGTGAAGTCCATGTCATGCCAGTCCACGAAGTAGTAGCCGGACCCTCCGTTTACAACTGCATGCAGCAGGATGCTATCCCCAGCACATATGGTCCTGCCTGGTGCAAGGCTGAGAACAAAGGGAGCGTATACCGGTGTAAGCGTGGAAACCGCTGCCGTGCCAATATTCCCACATTGGTCCTGAACAGTTATCGTGTAAGTCTGATCTGCCGGAACGGGTACCGTTATGGAGGAATTGGTGCCGACGGTCTGGCCCGCTGCATTGGTCCAGGTCAAACTGTAAACCCCATTACCACCAACGACATCCACCACCCCCACGGTTCCCTCGTCCCCCGTGCATATCACGGTAGTATTGCCCGTGGTGGTGATCTGGATCGGGTCCAAAGGCACGGTGGTCACCAGCACACTATCCTGGATGGAACTGCCACAACCCTCGGTAACAGTGACCACATACCAAGTGGGTGGACCTGCAGGTACCGTGATCGTTGGTGTATTGCCCACGTTCACGCCGTTCAAGGTCCACTGGTAGGTGAACACGTTATTACCACCGGTTACATCCAGCACGGAGATCGGGCCTGACGCCAAACAATCGATCGCCGTGGGTGGGCTGGCGCTGATGGTCATGGGCGGATAGATCGGCAGGGTCACGTTGAACTCCACCGTTACGGGCTCCACCGCACAGATATCGCTCACCGTAACGCTGTAAGTGGTGGTCACACCAGGAGAGACACTGATGGTAGGCGTGGTCTCACCGGTACTCCAGAGGTAGGAGTACTGACCCATACCACCAGAAACAGTGGGTGCCAACACGTTCACTTGGCCACAAACGCTGTTCAGGTTGTTGGATGTGACCGTTAGCGGTGGTGGGCTGTCGATGGTAAAATTGAAGATGGTCTGTAGGATGGAGCCGGCACACTGTATCAACTGCTCTACCATGATCACTACAGTTTCCGGGCCATCGGGATCGGGAGGCACATCCAAGAAGATGCTTACGAATTCCTGCCCCGGGGCATAATAAATTGTGCTTGGTAGCGCCGGCACGTAGTCTACACCGGGCGTAGCGGTTCCGCCAATGATCAACTCCACCGTAGCTTCTTCACTGAGGTCCCCAAGGCGCTGGAAAACCAATTCAAAGGGACCACACCCTTCCAACATGGTGTTACCGAACACCCCTGGGCTAGGCTCCAAATAAGGAAGGACCTGGCCCGAACTGGTAAAACTTCCCGCCTCAAGAAAAACGCCCGAATCATAGGCTGAATCACCGGCATCGCCGATCGCCATTTTTATGTGGTATGTCTGACCACACTCCACCAAGGCGAACGCAGTAAGCACAACCGTGAAGCCGTTGTATGCCACTGTGGTGCCCCCTGTGTTGTTCACATAATATTGGGGGTTCACGGCTGGGCAGAACGGATCGTTCGGGTTATTACCCTGACCGTTGTTAACCGTGTAGATGCCTACAGGCGTGGTGGTGCTAGGTAGAAGCGCAATATTGATGGCACCGTTGGAGAAGGGACCGGCAATACCCGGACCGCTCAGGAAGAAGCCGAACACGTCATTGAAGGAGCACACGAAACTGGGATACTCTTCCGAGCCGAACACGTAGCGGAACCGCAGGGTGTCTCCGGTGGGGATGAAGTCGAACTCAAGGACCGAACGATCGTTGATGTTGCCCCCCGAGATCGTGACCAGATCGGGGTCGGACCCACTGCTCAGTGTTTCACTGGCGAAGTTGGCCGCAGGACCTGCAGCAGCTGTTACCGAACCGGATGAAAGGATCACTCCTGCGTCCAGTCCGAGGTTTGAATTCACAGCCGTGAAACTCCCCCTTCCCAACTGACCCGCTGGCGGGTTCGCTTGGCCATTGTAGGTGACATTGCTGGCTGTAACACCACCACCCAGTAGCACATCCTGCACCAACTGATTGGGGGTGGGTGCATTTGTCACGGTCAACTGAGCTTGCACATGACCGAGCAGGAGAGCGGCCACCAATGCGGGAAGAGTGCGGAGTAACATGGGCGAAACGATGTCTGAAGTGCTAAAAATAGGTGCCTTGCACACATCCTTGACCACCCACTATGCAGAAAGGTTGCCCCGCACTTGGAAAGAACATGTTCTCAGGCGGGAACGATCGCCCAATACCCCCTCCCTATCTTCGTCGCCCATCCAAGGAACCATGCAGCACCTCGACACCTACATCGAATCCAACAAGGACCGCTTCCTCAACGAACTGCTCGACCTGCTCCGCATACCCAGCGTGAGCGCAGACCCCAAGTACAAGGCCGATGTGGCCCGCTGTGCCGAGGCCGTGAAGCAGCGCATGGAGGAAGCCGGCTTGGACAAGGTGGAGGTGTGCCCCACCGCCGGGCATCCCATCGTGTACGGCGAAAAGATCATCGACCCCACCCTGCCCACCGTGCTGGTGTATGGCCACTATGACGTACAACCGCCTGACCCTTTGGACCTTTGGCATAGCGGCCCCTTCGACCCGGTGATCAAGGACGGCATGATCTACGCCCGCGGCAGCGCCGATGACAAGGGCCAGTTCTACATGCACGTGAAGGCCGTGGAGACCATGATGCAGAACGGCGGCCTGCCCTGCAACGTGAAGGTGATGATCGAGGGTGAGGAGGAAGTGGGCAGCGACAACCTGGGCCTCTTCGTGAGCGCCAACAAGGAGAAACTGGCCGCCGACGTGGTGCTGATCAGCGACACCAGCATGATCGCCAACGATGTGCCCAGCATCAACACCGGCCTGCGCGGACTGAGCTACCTGGAGGTGGAGGTGACCGGCCCCAACCGCGACCTGCACAGCGGGGTATATGGCGGTGCCGTGGCCAACCCGATCAATGCCCTGTGCGAGATGATCGCCAGCCTTCACGATGCCGACCGTCGCATCACCATCCCCGGTTTCTACGATGCCGTGGTTGAACTGAGCGCCACCGAGCGTGCAGCCCTGGCCGAAGCCCCCTTCGACGAGGAGGACTACAAAAAGGACCTGCAGATCGATGCCGTGCGCGGTGAGAAAGGCTACACCAGCGAGGAGCGCAGCAGTATCCGGCCCACGCTGGACGTGAACGGCATTTGGGGCGGCTACATCGGCGAAGGCGCCAAGACCGTGCTGCCCTCCAAGGCCTACGCCAAGATCAGCATGCGCCTGGTGCCCAACCAAAAGAGCGATGCCATCACGAAGCTCTTCCAGGACCACTTTGTGAAGATCGCGCCGCCCGGCGTGAAGGTGGTGGTGAAGCCCCACCACGGTGGCGAAGCGGCCGTTACCCCGATCGACAGCCCCGCCTACCTGGCCGCCAGCAAGGCCATGGAAGAGACCTTCGGCAAGAAGCCCATCCCCACCCGTGGCGGTGGCAGCATCCCCATCGTGGCGCTATTCGAAGCTGAACTGGGCCTGAAGACCGTGCTCTTCGGTTTCGGCCTGGACAGCGACAACATCCACAGCCCCAACGAGAAGTACGGCGTGTTCAACTATTTCCAGGGCATCCGCTCCATCCCGCGTTTCTTCCACCACTATGCGGGGATGATGAACGGGAAATAGTGGCGAGCGGTGTGATGAGTGGCGAGTACCGCATGCTGGTACTCGCCACTCATCACACACCGCTCATCACTCGCATTCAGCTTGGATCTCATGCGTAACTTCTTGACCGGCCTGTTGCTGCTGGGCACGCTCCTCCTAACCAGCTGCCTTTCCTACAAAGAGGTGGTGATGCACGATGTCGAGGACGTGCAAGTTCGCAGGCTGGACCTGAAAGGCGTTGACCTAACGGCCCATGTGCGTCTGGAAAATCCAAACGGTTACCGGATCCAAGTAAAGGACCCCGATGTGGACCTGTATCTCAACGGCACCTTCGTTGGCAAGGGTATGCTGGATAGCACACTCGTGCTGGACAGACGCAGCACACGGATCTATGAAATACCGCTTCACGCGGAATTCAAAGGGGCCAACCTGCTGATGATGATGTTGGGCGGCGCGCTCTCCGGGGAACTGAAGATCGGCGCTAAGGGTACTGTTGTTGGGCAGGCTGGATTACTGCGGAAGCGCTTTCCGTTCGAGGTGGAGGAGACGGTGGATCTGAGGAACCAATGAGCCTCGAGGAACGCACCTAATCATTTGCTTGTACAAGCAAATGGGATTCAAGTCAATTGCCTGACCCTCTGGCAGATACTTATCGGATGTATGCATCCAACGCTACCGAACCCCGCCTCATTTTCCACCTCATTATGCTGTCAATCAGAACGTTATACCCATAACCGCTTAGTGATCAACCGGATCAATCATTTGCTTGTACAAGCAAATTACCCGCAATTGGTGAAGCAATCCGACCATCAGCATTCCCTGCCCCTATCACACTACCTCCTCCCCATCACTCCATTCACTCTGAACATCCCTGTGCTTGCATGATCCTGATGGTGCTACCGACCTGATCACCGTTTTCACGGTAGGCAGCGCGGAAAGGCGGAGTTGACGCGGAGGAACCTCCCGTTCAAGAGGAAATACGGGGATCTACCGCAGCCGTACGGCGCGATATGGTTCCTTCCGAACCAATACCGGCACCCCGAACAGTCCATCTGCCGTGGTAATGCGCAGATGGTTGCCCATCTCAGTAGCCTGCGACCAAGGTACCGCAAGGGCAAAAGGGTGTTCTGCAAGAAAGCCATCCGCCAATTCGTAATAGAGGAAGCCCCCCCGAACAGCTGTGCTATATACCGCATGCTCTGTTACGGTTACTGTTCCATGGAAGACGAAATTCGCCCATAGCAACAGGCCCATTCCCAGGGGGCCCACTGCCAACAAGTTGAAGAGGAACCACTCCAGCCGTTCCATGCCGAGCACCAGACCAGAGCGTAGATAGGGGACCAGATTTCCCGCAAAACAGAGTAATAGCAACCCACGCAGCAGCCACTGGGCATCAATAAGCGTCCAGGGGACCACTGTCACCAAACCGAAAATGGCGGAGAACACTCCAACTGCCATCAGGGTACTCGGCCAACTCTGCTCCCGCGCAATGCCCTTCACTTCGGACTGTTGATGCACATTGTCCGACCGCTGTCGGTAGCGCACCAGCTCCTGTTTCCTTTGAACTCGCATGTCGGCCACGCAAGATACCGCTACCCGCCCCACCAACCGCCTGGCCCGCGAAAGCAGCCCCTATTTGCTGCAGCATGCGCACAATCCGGTGGACTGGTACCCCTGGGGCGAGGAAGCCTTCGCCAAGGCGCGCGACGAGGGCAAGCTGGTGTTGGTGAGCGTGGGCTACAGCAGCTGCCACTGGTGCCACGTGATGGAGCGTGAGTGCTTCGAGGACGAGGACGTGGCCCGGCTAATGAACGAGCGCTTTGTGTGCATCAAGGTGGACCGCGAGGAACGGCCCGACGTGGACCAGGTGTACATGACCGCTGTGCAGCTGATGACCCAGCGCGGGGGCTGGCCGTTGAACTGCTTCACCCTGCCCGACGGCCGGCCCGTGTTCGGAGGCACCTACTTCCCGCCCGCCGCCTGGAGCAAGGTGCTCACCGAACTGCACGATACCTGGGAGCGCGAGCCCGAACGCGTGATGGAATACGCCACGCGCCTCACCAAGGGCATCGCCGCCTCAGCACTGGTGGAAGCTCCCCTGGAGCCGGCCGCGTTCGATCGCCGCATGCTCGAGCGCATGCTCGCCAACTGGGAGCCGCACTTCGATCGCGTGCATGGCGGGCCGGACAAGGCGCCCAAGTTTCCGCTGCCCAACAACTACCTGTTCCTGCTGCGCTACGGAACCCTTACGGCCGACCGAGACCTGCTGAAACACGTGGAACTCACGCTGGACAAGATGGCCCTCGGCGGCATCTTCGACCAGGTGGGCGGTGGCTTCGCCCGCTACAGTACCGATGTGCTTTGGAAGGTGCCGCACTTCGAGAAAATGCTGTACGACAACGCGCAGCTCGTCTCGCTCTACAGCCAAGCCTATCAGGCCTTCAAGAAGCCTCTGTACCGCGACACCGTGGAGCGCACGCTGGACTTTGTGTTCCGCGAGATGACCGGCGCGGACGGGGCCTTCTTCAGTGCGCTGGATGCCGATACCGAAGGCGAGGAAGGCCGCTACTACGTGTGGACCAAGAACGAGTTGATGGCCATGCTGGGGGCCGACTACGACCTGGCGGCGGCCTACTACAACGTGAATGAGCGCGGCCACTGGGAGCGCGGCAACCACATCCTGCTGCGCCATGCGGACGATGCGGCATTCGCGGCGGAGTTCGGCATCGGCGAGGCGGAACTGCGCCAACGCGTGTCGTCCATCAACGTGCGCCTGCTGCAGGCGCGCAACAAGCGGGCACGGCCGGGGTTGGACGACAAGGCCCTCACCAGCTGGAACGCGCTGATGGTACACGGCCTTTGCGATGCCTACGAGGTCTTCGGAAGGGCGGAATGGCTGGCCGCCGCCGAACGCACCATGGAACTGCTGCTGGGCACCTGCCGGCGCCCCAATGGTGGCCTGTGGCACAGCCTGAAGGACGGCAAGGCCACCATCAACGGCTACCTGGAGGACTACTGCTTCACCATCGAGGCGCTGCTGGCGCTGTACGGCGTCACCTTCAACGAGCGCTGGATCACCGAGGCACAGGCCCTGGCCGAACACGCCATCCGCCACTTCCACGACGAAGCCACCGGGCTGTTCCACTTCACCAGCGACCTGGACCCGCCGCTGATCACCCGACCGCGCGAAATGCACGACAACGTGATCCCCGCCTCCAACAGCAGCATGGCCAAGGGCCTTCATCTGCTGGGCACTCTGCTCGATGAGGAGCGCTACCGGGCCATCGCGGCACGCATGCTGGCGGCCGTGGCGGACGATCTGGCAGGCTACCCCAGCGGCCACAGCAACTGGGCGCAATTGCTGCTGATGCATGTGTTCCCCTGCCCGGAGATCGCCATCACCGGACCGGAGGCGCTACGCCTGCGCAGGGAGTTCGCGGAGCACTACTTGCCCAACCGCATCTTCCTGGGCGGTACCACGCGCAGTGGATTGCCGTTGTTGAAGGACAAATTCCTGCCTGCCAGCACGATCTTTGTGTGCGTGGACAAGGCTTGCCAACTGCCCGTACCCACCGTTGCCGAAGCCCTGAACCAATTGCCATGAAGCGCCTCCTCATCCTACTTGCCTTTGCCGCCACCTTCGGCGCCGAGGCTCAGGTGCTGCTGATCCAACCCGGCACGGACGACCCCGGCGAGTTGCGCTTCAACCCGCAGTTCATCGCGCGCAACCGCATTGCCAGCATGGTGGGCGAGCAAAGCGTGAAGCGCGACAACCGTCCCATGCTTGCCCGACCGGAGAAGCACGTATACCGCTTTGATGAGCAGGGTCGCACCATCTACGCCAACCACAGCTTCGGGCAGCCCGGCACCGGTCGTGATACGGCCTCCACCCTGTACACCTTCAACGATCAAGGCGCTGTGACGCGCCGCCTCCGAAATGACCTCAGCGGCTACTTCGGCTACGATGTGGTGCGCGATGAGCAGGGGCGGCCCATCCGGGAAACCTTCACCCGCATCGAGAACCTCAGCACCAACCGCTACGAACTGAACCCCGGCGCGGTGACCGAGATCAGCGACGAGCACTTCCGCTACGAAACGGTGAACGACACCGTGTGGAAGCGTGTGTACATCAACAGCCTGGGCCTGCCCTACCGCGAGCAGGTGCATACCAGCGACCACTTGGGCTACCTGCGCAGCATCGAGGATCGCTACCTGGTGAATAGCCGCCGTTCACGCATCACCTTCGGCTACGATGAAAAGGGCCGCTTGGCCGAGCGCATCGAACAGCCCGACCTTGCGCAGCAGCGCTACCTTCGACGCACTTGGAGGTACGATGCCTCGGGAAATGTTGTGGAAGGAAGTCTCTTCCACGACGAACGCCAGATCAACCGGGACGAGTTTCTCTACGATGAGAACGGCCTGCTGAAAGCGAGGCTCACGCTCGATATCGCAACGAACAACATCGAGGTGCTGAAGTTCCGGACGGAGCGTCGCTGATCCCACGGGACGCATCGCCTGTGGATCACCAGAGCGACTGACCGGTAGGCATACCGTTGTGCCTTTCTCCGCATCGCAAGCAGCCCATGCCCATCGTGCTGATCTGTAGCGTGGCACAATAGGTGGAGCACCTGACGGACGTACCTTTCCTCCATGCGCCCGATCCTCCTTCTCGCCTTCCTCCTCCCCTTCACGCTCCACGCCCAACCGGTCGTAGTGCATTGGGCCTATGGTTCTTTCGGCCAGCAGGGCGACGCCGCCTTCGTCGTGGAGCGCGGACGCATCCACCAAGCCTCCGGGCCATTCGGCCAGAAAGGACCGTGCATCTACGTGTTCAATGAAACCGAGGTGTTCCACAGCTCCGATGCCTTCGGCACCAAGGGGCAGGGCGCTTTCAAGGCGGAAGGAGAGCTGAACGGCAGCAACATCAAGCTGTTCCGGTGCCAAGGCACATTTTGCAATAAAGGGAGTTGCGTGCTCCTGATGGAAGGCAACAAGGTCTTCCGCGCGGAAGGACCGTTCTGCACCAAGGGTGATGCGGCGTTCGTTATTGAAGGCAACACCGTTTTCCTTGCGGAAGGCGCGTTCGCGCGCAAAACGGATGCGATCCTACAGGTGCACGGAGAACTTCCCATGCTGGCCCTTTTGGCCATCCTTGCCGGTTTGTAAGCTCCCTTGGATCGCCCATCTTTGTGTCATCACCATCTGCCCCATGAAGACCTGCACCTCCTTGCTCCTTGCATCGGCGCTTATCTTGAGTTCGTGCAGCGATAAAGAGGGTGGCCCTCCCCGCCCGATCGGGAACGCCGAAGACCTTGTTGGCGAGACCTTCCACTTCAAAGTGAAAAGCGAGAACTGGATCGTGAACGGCATCGCCGGTGACGACACGTATGGATTCGCTGCGAAAAGCAACGTTGCCATCCTCACGAACGCGACCATCAACCAAGGGCACGTGCGCGTCTACCTGAAGCGGGGTAGCAACAACTGGCACGAACTCCCGAGCCAAGCCCACCAAGGTGCGCCCTACGGTGTCAACTGGCGCTTCTCACTGCATCCGGGACTGATCCGCATCCTCATCGACCGGAACGGCGAGAGCTTCGAGCCACCTGCCGACCTGTGCACCTTCAAGATCGTAGCTTACATGAGCGGTGGCATGGGCACCGATGATGCTCAGTCTTTCGAGACCCCGCATCAATAGGCGCCAGAACACTCCACTTCTTGGATCCAACCGCTTCAATTCGCCTTGATGGCGACATTGACATTCGCCCCCTTCCCATACTCCGGCACCAAGTACGCCAAGTCATCAAAGTGCTGTGCTTGGTAGCGCTCCAGTGCCCCTGCCAGCATGAACGCAGCTGAAGGACGGACACCCTCCATTTGTGTGATGCCAGACTGCTTCGTCCAGAGTTGTGCGGCCTTGTCCGCACCATCCCCGAACACCACACGGGCTTCCGGTAACGCTGCCCAGGCCTCGTCCAGGATCAAGGGTGCGGCATCGGCCATGGCTTGGCCATCGGGCTTGTAGGGCTGCGCGAAGACCTCCATGCGGCGGGCATCGATCATTGGCCAAAGCGTGCCGGTGAAAGGGCCATGCTGCTGGCGTGCGGCAGCCACCAGCGTGCCCAAGGTGGAGAGACCGATGATGGGCTTTTCCAGCGCGTAGCACAGGCCCTTGGCGGCGCTGAGGCCGATGCGCAGGCCGGTGTAGCTGCCCGGCCCGATGCCCACGGCCACGGCATCGAGGTCCTTCAGCGGCAAGCCCGCCTCTTCCATCACCTCGGCAATGAAGACGTTGACCTTCTCGGCGTGCGCGAGCTTCTCGCTGTCGATCTCGCGGATGGCCAGGAGCTGCTCCCCACGGCCCAGGGCCACGGAGCAGAGCTTGGTGGCGGTCTCGATGGTGAGGAGGAGCGGCATGGTGCGCGAAGCTATGCAGCTTGGTCGCAGCAAGACCCCTATCTACCCGATATCAAGCGGGACGTCTTCCAGTGTTCAACGGCAGTAGCTGGCGACCGCTTCTGCAGCACGTGGGTGCCCAAGGCCAGCAGCGCGTGCAAGGGAAGCACAACCATCAGCCCCCGTCCGCTCTTCGCTGAGCCCCAGAATGAACCAGGCCTCGGCATTGTCCGGCTCCTGCTGCATCACTGCGCGAGCGTAATTCAAGCTCAGATCGAAGTTGGCCAACCAGCCATGGCTGATGGCCAGGTTGAGCTTCACTTGTGCTGCGGTCTCACCCTGCTTCAAGGAACGCTCGAAGTACTGCACGGCACTCGCATGATCATTGAGCATAGCGAAGCAGAGACCAAGCAGATGATCCCGTTCACCCCGTTTCTCCATGGGCACCTCTGCAACGCGGAGATCTTCCAAAGCGCCGTTGGCATTGCCTCGTGCTATGTTCAGTTTGGCCCTGGCCATTCGTGCGCGCCAGACACCACGCCAATCCTTTCCCCGTGAAATAACCTGCGAGTAAGCCAGGAAGGCTTCCTCCGATCGCCCGCTCTTGTTCAAGAGGTCGGCTTGCAGTTGGCGTGCTTCCAAGAGCCCTGGATCCAAAGCCAAGGCTGCACTCAGGTGAACAGCAGCTTGCTCTGGATCGCCGTTCGCCACAAGTTGCGCTGCCATGTTCATGTGCGCCATTTCGCTATTGGGGTAGCGCTCCAGGGCATGGGCAAATAGCTGCTGCGGTTCGCACCAATCCTGGACCCGCTGCACGGTGAGGATGACCAGCGGTACACTGATGGCGAATAGCGGCCAAGGCGCATACCGATATCGCTGGGCCACACCCACTGTGATCACCACAAGCGCCGCAATTGGCAAGTACGCATAGCGGTCCGCACTGACCATGGAGCCAAAGGGTACCAGTTGTGCGACCGGCAACACCAAAGCGGCCAGGACCAGGCCCATGCCCACTGCTTTCCATCGCCTTTGCCATAGTGCAAATGACCACAGCAGCATGCACGCGATGAACGCCGCCACCCAAGCCCATACCACAGGATCATCCATACGCGGCAAGGGTTTCACGATGGACACGCTCCATGGCCACAACGCGGTATAGTATGGCATCAGCGCTGCTTGTGCAACCACAACGAAGCGTGCTAACACAGCACCATCGCGCTGGGCATGCACGTAGCTGCCTTCCACCTGTCCTTGCAGGCCGAACCACGCAGCGGCAACGGCGAACAGGAACACCGGTAAAAGTTCGAGCCAACGCTTGCGCTGCACGGGCCAGCCGCTCTGCACTACCAGCAAACCAAACAGCACGACCGGCAGTGACACCGCCTGAACCTTGGATAGCATTGCGGCCAAGGAGGCCAACAACACCAGCGGATAGTGGGTCCACCCCGCACTGCGTAGGTGGTTCACGTAAGCCCAACAAGCCAATAGGATGAAGCCAGCGAAGAGCAGGTTCTTCCGCTCAGAGATCCAGGCCACACTTTCCACCTGTGCGGGATGCACCAGGAAGAGCACCGCACCCGCCACCAACAACCACGCTGACGCATTGGTGAAGAGCGATCGTAAAAGCAGGAAGAGCAGGAACGCATTGATGCCATGCAACGCCACGTTGGTAACGTGATGAAGCTGTGCTTCACCGCTGCCAAAGTGCTCGTCCACTGCGAGCGAGAGCATGGTGAGCGGATGGTAGTTGCCTTGTACCTGGTGAAAGGCAGAGGAGACGCTAACAAGCACCTCGCGTGCCGCAGAACGATACGCTGCATCGTCCCACGGGAACTCAGCGCATGGTAGCACGTGCCAGTACAACAAGAACGCGATGCCCGCGAAAGCGATGAGCGCGCCGGTGTTGTCCAGCCAGTTGAGCCGTTTCATTCCGCCTTCAAGCATTGGGTTCCCGGTCTTGTCGCCATGCCTTCAAAGATGATGAACCCACTGACAAAACACACGAAGGCACGATGGGTGCAGGAAGCACTGCTCCCCTCCCATCGTGCCAACGCACTTGTACGGTGGACCAGCTCAGCTGTTGAAGATGGCCGGCAGCTTCATGGCCACGCTCATGTCGCCACCGATCTTCACCTGGCCGCTCATCACGGCGGCCATGGGGTTCTGCTCGCCGGTAAGGAGCGCGTGGAACACCTCGGGTGATACGGTCACGATGCAGTCGGCGTCCTTCTTCTCCGTGGAGACGACGTTGCCGCTGCCGGTGCCGTCCACGTGGACGCTGTCGTCACCGAGGTCGAAGCGGATGGTGTTGCCCAGGGCGGCAGCGTTGGCGGCCTTCTGGTTCACGAGGGGGAGAATGTCGTTCAGGGTCATTGGAATGGTTGGGGTTTCAGGTTAGCACTACGGTTGCAAAAACGCACCGGCAGCGTCGACCCTCCGGGTCGACATACCGGTGCGTAAGAGGCTGGCAGGTCGACCCAATGGGTCGACGGTACAGGTGCAAGGAAGGAAGGTGGTGCATTGTTGGGATCGCAGCATCCTATCCGAACACCGTCTGCAGTTTCATGGCCACGCCCATGTCGCCGCTGATCTTCAGCTTGCCGGTCATCATGGCGGTCATGGGGTTGAGTTCGCCTTTGGTGAGGGCGAGGAAGTCCTCCAGGCTCACCTTCACAGTGCAGTCGGCGTCCTTGTCGTCGGCGGTGGCGATGTTGCTGTCGCCAGTGCCGTCGAGGAAGAGCTTGTGCTCCCCGAAGTCGAACTTGAGGGTCTTGCCGAGCGGCTTCTTCTGGCCGGCACGCTCGCGCACACCTTCCAGCAGGCGGTTGAAGTCGACGCCATTGCCATTGGATGCGGGTGCGGGCGCGGGAACCGCTTCCACAGCGGGCATGGCCTTGGGCGCGGCCGCCTTGGGGGCCTTCTCGCTGGCACTGGCATAGCTCACCTCGTCGATCACCATCTTGGCGATGATGTCGCGCATGATCTCGCTGGTGCCGCCGCCGATGGTGCCCACACGGCTGTCGCGGAACATGCGGGCGATCTTGTACTCCTCCATGAAGCCGTAGCCGCCGAAGTGTTGCAGGCAGGTGGTCATCACCTTGTCGCTGAGCTCGGTGGCGAGCAGCTTGGCCATGGAACACTCCTTCACGGCATAGTGGCCATCGGCGTGCATGCGGCTGCAGTGGCGCACGAACTGCTTGGTGCTCTCGATCTCGGAGGCCATCTGCGCCACGCGGTGACGCAGTACTTGGAACTTGTTGATCGGACGCCCGAAGGCTTCGCGGGCGGCCATGTATTCCAGCGTGTAGGTCAGCGCGCTCTCGCAGGCCGCGTAGGCGCTGATGGCACCGGCCAGGCGCTCCAACTGCAGGCCACCCATCAGGTAGTAGAAGCCCTGCCCCTCTTCCCCGATGAGGTTCTCTGCGGGCACCTTCACGTTGTCGAAGCCCAGTTCGGCGGTGTCGCTGGCGTGCCAGCCCAGCTTCTTCAGCTTGGTGGTGGTGATGCCCGGCAACGCCTTATCGACCACCAGCAGGCTCACGCCACCGGCGCCGGCCTTGGGGTCGGTCTTCACCACGGCCACGATGAAGTCGCCGTACACGCCGTTGGTGATGAAGGTCTTGCTGCCGTTCACCACGTAATGGTCGCCCTGGCGCACGGCTGTGGTCTGGATGTTGGCCACATCGCTGCCGGCACCGGGTTCGCTGATGCCGATGCAACCCACCAGCTCACCGCTGATGATGCCCGGCAGGTACTTCTTCTTCAGCGCTTCGGTGCCGTACTTCAGGATGTACGGGCTGCTCATGTACTGCACCACCAGTTGGCTGATGGTGAAGCCGCCGGAGAAGACGCGCGAGGTCTCCTCGCAGAAGACGACGTCGTAGAAGAAGTCGAGCTCCAGCCCGCCATATTCCTTCGGGTATCCCAAGCCCAGGAAGCCCATGTCGCCCATCTTCTTCCAGATGTCGCGCGGGATGCGGCCCTGTTCTTCCCAGGTCTCGATGTGTGGCACCACTTCCTTTTGGAGGAAGGAGCGGAGGCTTTCGCGGAAGAGTTCGTGTTCTTCGGTGAAGTAGTAGGCATCCATTGTTCTGGGGTAAGGGAGGTGAAGGAGGTGAGGGTGGTGAAGGAGGAGGGCTCTCGTGATGGGGAAGCACCTGTTCCCTCAATCACCATTCTCGCTTTCTCTCCATTTGTTGTTCGCGTTGTGCTTGGTCGTTCGTAACGGTTCTATGTAGTGGCCGTTTCCCGGCGCACCAGCCACTGTTGCAGGCCGTAGGGGATCAGGCGGCGCATGCCGAAGAGGAACCGCATGCGGGCGCCGGTAACGATGAAGTCGCGCCCGCTGGTGTAGGCGTTCCACACATCGTCGGCTACCTCTTCCGCCGTGGTGGTGGCCAGACCCTTGAAGGTGCGCACGCCGTCCAATCCGTTGGCGCTCTTGAAGGCGGTATCACTGATGGCGCTGGGGCACACTGTGAGGCAGCGCACCTTGCTCTTGCGCAGTCGCAGTTCCTCCTGCAGCGCACGACTGAACTGGTACACGAAGGCCTTGGTGGCCGCGTAGGTGTTCATGCGGGCCACGGGTTGGAAGGCGCTGTTGGAGGCGATCTGGATGATGGTGCCCGCGTCGCGCTTCAGCATGTCGTCCAAGAAGAGGCGCGTGAGGCGGTAGGTGGCCTCCACGTTGGTGCGGATCATCGCCACCTCGCGCTCCACGGGGATATCGCTCACGTAGCCGTAGGTGCCGAAGCCAGCATTGTTCACCAGGGTATCCACAGACCAACCGTTGCTGGTGACCCAGTCGTACACGGCCTGTGCGCTTTCGGCCTTGGAAAGGTCGATGGCCAGGATCTCCACCTGCGCCTGGTTGAACTCGGTCTGCAAGGCGGCCTTGGCTTTGATGAGCTCGTTCTGGTCCAGCGCCACCCACAGCAGCTTGTACCCGCCACGCGCAAAACGACGCGACATGGCGTAGCCGATGCCGCTGGAACCTCCGGTGATTAGCGCTGTCCTCATAGGCGTGCGATGCGCTTGGCCCATTGCATGAGCGTGCTGTTATAGGGCGGGAATATCATGCTGAGCGTACCCCAGCTGCGTTTCAGCACACCGCGTTCGTTGCTGAACTCCACGAAGCCGTGGCGGCCGTTGCTCTTGCCGATGCCGCTGTTGTTCACGCCACCGAAAGGCAGCAAGGGATTCGATGCGGTGACCATCACATCGTTGATCGCGGTACCGCCCGCAGTGGTGTTGTGCAGCAGGAACTCGGTGTTGCGGCGGCTGTTGCTCATGATGTAGAGCGCGAGGGGGCGTTCCAGCCGGGCGATCAGCGCGGGTACTTCCTTCAGGTCGGTGAAGGTGATCACGGGCAGCACCGGCCCGAAGATCTCCTCGCGCATGATGGCCATGTCGGCCGTGACATCGATGAGCACGTGCGGGGCGATGAACTTCTCGTCCTCCACCAGCTCGCCGCCAATGGCCACGCGAGCGCCCTTGGCCACGGCATCGTCGATCAGGCCTTTCACCCGCTGGAAGTTGCGCGTGTTGATGATGCGGCCGTACTCCTGCGAGGCGCGCACACCCTTGCCCTGCGTG
This sequence comes from Flavobacteriales bacterium, assembly GCA_019638115.1. Taxonomy (GTDB): domain Bacteria; phylum Bacteroidota; class Bacteroidia; order Flavobacteriales_F; family PHOS-HE28; genus PHOS-HE28. The sequence goes on from JAHBUK010000001.1 coordinate 563,418, forward strand.
TCGTACATGCGCTCCACGCGCTCCGCGAAGGCCTTCAGGAAGGGTTCCAGGCGGCTTTGGTGGATGAGCAGGTAATCCGGCGCGATGCAGGTCTGGCCCGCGTTCACGCACTTGCCCCAGGTGATCTTCTCGGCGGCCTTGGCGGCATCGCAGGTGTCGTCCACGATCACGGGCGACTTGCCGCCCAGCTCCAACGTGACGCTGGTGAGGTGCTCGGAAGCGGCCTTCATCACCACCTTGCCCACGGCCGGACTGCCCGTGAAGAAGATGTGGTGCCAGGGCTTGGCCAGCAGCGCGGTGGTGGTGGGCACATCGCCTTCCACCACGGCCACTTCGCGCTCCTCGAAGAGCTCGCCGATCATCTTCTTGAGGAAGGCGGAGGTGTGCGCAGCCACTTCGGAAGGCTTCAGCAGCACCACGTTGCCTGCGGCGATCGCGTGGATGAGCGGGTTGATGGCCAGTTGCAGCGGATAGTTCCACGGCGCGATCACCAGCACGTGGCCCTTGGGTTCGTGGCGCACGAAGGCCTTCAGACCGGCCATGGCCAGCGGCACGCCGGTGGGACGGTCCTTCACCCAGTCGTGCAGCTCGTCGTAGATGTGCTTCATGCACGCGAGCACGGGCAGCAGCTCGGTGGCGATGGCCTCTTCGCGGCACTTGTGCAGGTCGTGCCACAGCGCTTCGGTCCACTCCTGCTGGTGCTTCTCGTCCAGCAGGTAGCGCTCGACCTTGCGGATGCGGGCGATCCGCTCCTTCTCGCTGGTGCCCTTCGCCAGTTGCAGGTTGGCATCGGTGTGCTGCAGCGCGAAGAGCCGTTCGGCCTCGGCGATGTTGTGGAATCGGTCGTTGCTCATGGCTGCTCCCAGATCACGGTTGAAGGTTCTTCGTGCCAACGCAGGTAGTGGTCCGCATAGCGCGCATCGATGCGTTCGCGGCGCACCTTCAGCGTGGGCGTGAGCAGTTGGTTGTCCTCGCTCCAGACTTCTTGCGTTATGACAATGGTCGACACGCGCTCGTGGTTCGCGCAGCCGGTGTTGACCTTGTTCAAGTGTTCGTTCAATTCGATCAGCATGATACCGCGCTCGGCCTTCAGGGCATCGGCGTTCAGGTTGACCAGTGCGATCGGCTGCGGACAGGTCATGCCCACCAGGCACACCTGCTCGATGTGCGGACAGGTGGACAAGCGCTCCTCGATGGGGTTGGGCACGATGAACTGGCCCTTGGCGGTCTTGAACGCGTCGTTGATCCGGCCGGTGAGGTACAGGTAGCCCTTGTCGTCCATGTGGCCCTTGTCGCCGCTGTGGATCCAGCCATCGGGCAGCACCTGGGCCGTCATCTCCGGCTCCTTGTAGTAGCCCATAATGGCGTGCGGCGTTTTCATGAGGATCTCGCCGTTGCTGGGGTCAATGCGCACTTCGCAGAAGGGCACCACACGGCCCACGCTGTTCTCCGGCGTATCCGGATCCACGCCGTTGCTGATGGAACCGCAGGCCTCGGTCATGCCGTAGCTCTCGATCAGGTGGATGCCCAGCTTGCGGAAGAAGCGCTTGATGTGCTTTGGCGTGATCGCCGCGCCGGTGGCCACGGTGCGCACATCACGCATGCCGAGGCCCGTGCGGATCTTGTTGCGCACGATGCCACCGATCACAGGCAGCGACAGCAGCAGGTTCAGCCGCTTCTCCGGCATCCGCGCCAGCACGCCCTGGTGGAACTTGGTCCAGATGCGCGGCACCGCGAAGAGCATGGTGGGCTGCGTGTCCTGCAAGTTGTAGATGAAGGTGTCGATGCTTTCGCCGAAGGAGATGGTGCCGCCGGATGCGAGGCAGCTGACCTCCACGCCAATGCGTTCGCCCACGTGGTTCAGCGGCAGGAAGCTGAAGTACTTCTGGTGCGGCACTTTGAAGATGCCGATGAAGTTGGTGAGCTTCTCCCCGCGGATGATCAGCGCTGGCGTGCGGTAGCGATGCATCACGCCTTTCGGGCTGCCCGTGGTGCCGCTGGTGAAGAGGATGGTCCAGAGCTCGTCCAGCCCGGGTTTGTGGATGTCCTGCACCGGTTCATGCGCGGCGAGGAGCATATCCCAGTCGTGGCCGATGTCCACCTGTGCATTGCCCGGGTAGTGCGGGAAGCGGATGCAGGTGACGCCCTCAGGGATCACCTCGGATTTGTCCCCCCACTGCTCCAGCTTGCCGATGAAGAGCGCCTTCACATCGCTACGGCGCAGCAGGTCGGCAAGCGAAGCCTTGGGGGTGCTGGCGTAGAAGGGCACCGATACGTGCCCGCCCATCATGATCGCGAGGTCGGCGAGGATCCAGTGATGGCAGTTCTTGGAGAGGATGCCGATGTGGTCGCCCTTCCGCAGCCCCAGTGCGCGCAGGGCACCCACCATGCGTCGTGCGATTGTGCCCGCTTCCGCGTAGGTCCACGTACGCCATTCGCGGCCATAGGGTTGGCGCAGGAACACCGCGTCGGGCGTGATGCGCTCCCAGTGGAGGAAGTCGTCCAGCGGGGTGCGGAGGTCCTGGTATAGGGCGTCGGTGTTCACGAGAGTGCAACCAATGGATGAATGCGCTTCATTCTTTCGATGCGATGTACTCGGATAGGTGCAACTCCACTCCTGCCTCAAGCAGTTGCTTCATCATATCGAGCGTGATAACAGCACCACCACCGCTGGCATCCTCTCGGACCATGAAGCCGATATCCGCGACGTAGGGCCCATTTGTAAGTGAAGAGCTATTGGCCTTCAACCACTGCTCCAATTGGAACACTTGTGAAGCTAGGTCCCAGGTCTCAACATCGAGTCCTGGAATAGGGCTCCTGTCTTCCGCTCGGTATAGGTAGATGGGCATTGCAGTTGCTTGTCTTTAGGCCTTGTTACTCGGTACGAGATGCTCTATGACCCCGCTGGGGTCATGAACAACGCGGTGGCGAACGGGGCTATGCTCTGCGACCCCTCCGGGGTCGGATCCCACGCCGGGGCGATCCGGACTAATATCTGTGACCCCTCCGGGGTCATGCGCATCATCACAGTGCTCCCTTGAACTGCTCTGATCAACGACCCTGACAGGGTCAACCGTGCCACCAGCTTCTTTCGGACAAATATCCGTGACGCTTAAGGGGTCATGCGGATCCATATAGTACCACCTACCATGGCTCGCATCATCGACCCTGAAAGGGTCGCAGACATTGGCAACGAAACGCCACGCAGGAAGCCCGACCCCGGAGGGGTCGCAGAGCAAAGAAGCTGACTCCGAACTCAAATGCAGACTCATGTCAATCAGCAATTCTTTGAAGCTCAACGGCGGCGTTACCCTGTCTCAAACGAATTCCATCGGTGCCGACCCACTCAACCTCGACGGTCGTTTGTCTCGGATCGATCGCATCAAGTATCGTCAGATCGTCTCGACGATAGTTGTACTCCGTCAGGATAAGGGAGCCCAATGGATCCATGAAATAGTCGTAGACGTTGCTCCCGTGCTCACTGAAATAGACCTGGAAAGGATGCTCGTACACCAACTTGCCCCAACCACTCATGGTAGCCTTGGCACTGTCCCCAACTACAATTCGTCGCCCTGGCTGGAGGACCGCTCCATGAATGATCATCTTACCATCCTGCACCAACCAAACACCTGTCAATCGGCTCATGGCACCAAGATCAAAGAGCGATGTATCGTAGGTCATTCGAAACTCACGGCTCTTATGATCCTTCGAGACCAGAACGGAATCTGGAAGGTTCGTCAAGGCTTCCCAAACCTTCTCACCAAGTTCAGCTTCCTGTCTTTCATTAGATGCACCGCATCCCTGAAGAAGCACTAGCGCTATGAGTGCGTAGGTCAAACGAACCTTGAGCAGATCCGAATACCTGGCCCATTTCGAACTAAGATGTGCGCCATGTACAGTGTTCGAGCGAACGACCCCATGGGGGTCGCAGAGCTTAGAAACGTCACGAACAGGCATTTCGACCCCGGAGGGGTCGCAGAACACCACTATGCGCTCTCCCGTTCTCACAGCTCGTATCCGTTGCGTGCGATGAAATGCGCGGCGATCGTGCGGCGCGTCTCCTTCAGGTCGTGCGGGGGCAGGCCGAGGAGGCGTGTGAGGGCCTTCACGGTCATGGCGGCCATGTCGCCCTGGGCACTGGCGTACACCACCTCGCGGGAGCAGCGGCGCAGCACCTCGGCGCTGTCGTGCATCAGCACGAGCACCATGGCGGCGGTGATCGGCGCGGAGGGCTTGTCGCCGTGCTTGATGGCCCGCAGCAGCGCGCTCTCGAAGAGGTAGACCTGCGTGAGCATGTCCGCCAGTTCCATCAGCACTTCCTGTTCGTCCTTGATCGCCTCCTGGAAACGCTGCATGGCCTGCCCGGCGGCGAGGATGGTGACGGTCTTCGCGCACTGCAGGAAGGCGCGCTCCAGCCCGAAGGCCTCGCCGTTGTCGGTGGCGGGGTTCAGCTTGCCGCCTTGCAGGTCCTGGAACGCCTGCATGGCGGCGGGCATCAGGGCCACCTCGCCCTTCATGGCCTTGCGCAGCAGCGTGGTGGGCATCAGCAGGCGGTTGATCTCGTTGGTGCCCTCGTAGATGCGGTTGCCGCGGATGTTGCGGTACAGCGTGCTCACCTCGCTCTCAGCGCTGTAGCCCATGCCGCCGTGGATCTGCAGCGCTTCGTCCACCACAAGCTGCTCCATCTCGGAACCGTACACCTTGGTCATGGCGCACTCCAGCGCGAACTCGGCCACGCTGCGCTGTTTGGCCTCCAGCTCCGGCATGCCACCGGCGAGCATGTGCTCCAGCGCCTGATCCACCTGGTGGGCCGCACGGTTCCATGCGCTGTCGTTGGCGTAGATGCGCACGGCCATGTTGGCGATCTTCCGCTGGATGGCACCGAACGCGGCGATGGGTTTGCCGAACTGCACACGCTGGTTGGCATAGCGCACACCCAGTCCGAAGGCGCGCTTGGCGATGGCGCTGTTGGCCACTGCGATCTTGATGCGCCCGGCGTTCAGCGCGTTCATGGCGATCTTGAAGCCTTTGTCGCGCTCCCCGAGCAGGTTCTCCACGGGCACCTTCACATCCTCGAAGAAGACCTGCCGCGTGCTGCTGCCGTGGATGCCCAGCTTACGCTCCTCGGCGCCGAGCTTCACGCCGTACTCCTTGTGGACGATGAGGCACGAGAGGTTCTGGTCGTCCCCGATCTTGCAGAAGACGAAGAACACATCGGCGAAGCCCGAGTTGGTGATCCACATCTTCTGGCCGTTGAGCACGTAGTGGCTGCCATCGGCGCTAAGGACAGCGCGGGTGCGGGCGGCGTTGGCATCGCTGCCGCTGCCGGGTTCGGTAAGGCAGTAGCTGCACTTGATCTTCGCCGCGATGATGTCAGGCAGGTACTTCGCCTGCTGCTCGGGCGTGCCGTAGTAGAGCACGGGATAGATGCCCAGGCCGGTGTGTACGCCGATGCTCTGCGCGAAGGCGAAGCTGTCCGAGGCGATCTCCCCGAAGGCCAGCTCGGTCTTGAAGTCGGCGCCGAGACCGCCGTACGCTTCGGGTACGCCGATGCCGTGGAAGCCCAGTTCGCCCATCTGTTCCAGCAGGCCCGGCGCGATGGTGGTGCCCTCCACGGTATCGAACTTCTCCTTGATCGGCTCCACCTCCTTGTCGAGGAAGTCGCGCATGCTCTTGCGGAACATCAGCTGCTCCTCGGTGTAGTCTTCGGGAGTGAAGATGTCCGCCGCGTCGCTGTCCTTGATGAGGAACTCGCCGCCTTTGACGGGGGATGTGGTTTGGGTGGTCGTCATGGGAATTCGGTCGTTCCTGGGGTGAAGAAGGTGAAGGAAGTAAGGGAGGCGGGCGTAGTGCTTTCATTACCTCCCTCACCTCCCTTTCCATCCTCACCATGCGGGACGTTCATGCTTGGAAGATCGAACCTTCCTTGAGTGAAGAATGGCAAGCGGCTGCGAGATGAGGGCATTTTACCTCCCTTGCCTCCCTCGCCTCCTTTACCTCCTTTACCTCCTTTACCAATGGACCCGCTCAGCCCATCGATCAACCGTTCGCTCATGGTAGGAAGTTTCATCACAGGAACGATTTCAACACATTAGGCAAACCCATCTTGTCGTAGTTCAGGTGCTGGGCACCGTCCACGTAGAGGGTGATGCCAGTGATGTAGCTGGCGAGCGGACTGGCGAGGAAGCACACGGCGTTGGCGATGTCCTGCGGGTCGCCGAAACGCTTGAGGGGGATGGCCGCGCGTGCGGCATCGAACATCTCCTGCACCTGCGGTGGGTAGGTGCTGAGGCCCGACGATTCGATGATGCCCGGCGCCACGCAGTTGAGGCGGATGTTGTGGCCGCTCCACTCCTGCGCGAGGGTCTTGGTCATGTTCTCCACGCCGGCCCGTGCCGCACCGGTGTGTACCATGCCGGGGAAGCCGCGCAGCATGTCCACCACGATGTTCACCACAGTGCCGTTGTTCTGCGGGATGAAGAAGGCCTTCGCCATGTCGCGTGTCATGAAGAAGGTGCCGTTGAGGTTGTTCTCGATCACGGCCTTCCAGCCCTTGTCGCTGATGTACTCGGCCAGCGCAGGGAACTGTCCGCCGGCGTTGTTCACCAGGATGTCCAGCCGGCCGTGCTTCTGCTTGATGTGCTCCACCAGCACGGCGATGCGCTCGGTGTCGCGGATGTCGCAGGCCAAGGCATCGCAGGGGCCGAAGGCGGACAGTTCCTGCTGCGCCTTCAGCAGTGGCTCCTCCTTGCGCGACACGATGATCACCGTGGCACCCAGCTGCAGCAGTTGCTTGGCGATGGCGTAGCCGATGCCGGAACGGCCGCCTGTGACCAACGCTATTTTTCCCTGGAAGGTGGTTTCGTGGAACATGGATGCCAGTTGTCCGTTGTCAGTTGTCAGTTGTCAGGGCGCCACCGTATCACGCAACGGGATGTTCAGCATGGCGCGCGTTTCGGCGATGGTGGCGGGTTCGCGGCCCATCATGCGCGCCAGCTTCACGCCCCATTCCACGCATTCGCCGTTGCTCTTGGCCATCTCGTTGTTGGGCAGGTAGAAATTGTCCTCCAGGCCCACGCGGAAGTTGCCGCCCATAGTGCAGGCGATGGCGGCCATCTGCCATTGCTTGCGGCTGATGGCGATCACCTGCCAGAACTCGCCCTTGGGCACTTGGCTGATCTGGTGCATGAGGTTCTCCGGCGTGGCGGGGATGCCGCCCAGCACGCCCATCACCAGGCTGTAGCAGGCGTTGGCGGGCAGCAGGCCCATCTCACGCAGCGGCTCGGCGTTGCGGATGTGGCCCGTGTCGAAGCACTCCATCTCGGGCGTGATGCCGTTCTCGTTCATGCACTTCACCACCTCCATCATGGTGTCGAAGCTGTTCTCGAACACACCGTTCCAGAAGAACTGCTTGGCCTTCTTGCTGAAGATCGCGTAGTTCATGCTGCCCATGTTGAAGGCGGCCATGTCGGGCTTCGTGGCGGGCAGGTGCTTGATGCGATCGGCCGTGCTGAGGCCGATGGCACCCGTGCTGTAGTTGATGATCACGTCCGGGTAACGCTCACGCACCTCTTTGCTGATGGCCTCGAAGACCTCCGTGCGCCAGCTGGGCATGCCGTTGTCCTCGCGGGCATGGATGTGTACGATGGCGGCCCCGGCGTCCACCGCACGCTTGGCCTCCTCGGCGATCTCCACCGGCGTGTAGGGTATGTGCGGGCAGTGGCTGCGGTTGGTGGCGGCCCCGGTGAGGGCGGCGCTGATGATGACCTTGTCGGTTGCCATTGGGATGGTTTCGTTGGGTGGTGACGGTCTCGTTAGTGGGTAGTAATGTGAAGATGTGAATATGAGAGGATGTGGCCTCGGCAGGACAGGACAAGGTTGGAATGTCCCAACTCATGGTGGGCACTACTGCACTTCAATGCGATGGCTGGCTTACACTTCATCTCTTCTCTGCATTCACTCATTTCCACATCCTCTCATTCCCTCATTTCCACATCTCCTCTTCCCCCATTTCCACATCTCCACATTCTCTCATTTCCACATTCTCACTCCCCCGTCCACTTCGGAGCGCGCTTCTCGCGGAAGGCAGAGAGGCCCTCCATACCGTCCTTGGTGCCCACGGTCTTCTGGAGCATCTGCAGCAGGTAGGCGTGTTGGGCTTCGGCGGGACGGATATGGTCGAAGGCTTCCAGGCCCATGCGGATGGCGGTGGGCGAGTTGGCCAGCAGTTCATCGAGGAGGCCCTGCACGGTGCCGTCGAGTTCGTCGCGCTTCACGCAGTGCGTCACCAGGCCCAGTTCCTGCGCGCGTTCCACGGGCAGATCGTAGCCGCGGATGCACCAGTCGATCACGGTGCGGGGCGGCATCACGTTCAGCAGGGCGGCCATCACCTGGTAGGGGAAAAGGCCACGCTTCACTTCGGGCAATCCGAAGCGCAGGCCCTCGGCGGCCACCACGTAGGTGCTACCCGCCAGGAAGAGGAACCCGCCCGCGAACACGTCACCGCCCACCTTGGCGATCACCGGCTTGTACACCTTGTTGAAGAGCTCGCCGATGAGCACTTCGCCGTTGGGCGCAGGGATGGTGGAAGTGAAGTCCTTGTCTCCGCCCATGAAGGCTTTCAGATCTGCACCCGCGCAGAACACATCGCCCTTGGCCTCAAGCACCACGGCCCACACGCTCTTCTCGTACTTGGCATAGCTCATCGCGAAGGCCAGCTCGTTCACCATGTGCGGGTGAAGGGCGTTCTTCTTTTCGGCCCTGTTCAGGCGGATGGTGAGCACCTGCCCGCTCTGCTGCACCTCCAGGAAGGCGTAGGTCTCGGAGAGGGCGTTGGTGAGTTGGTCGGGGGAGTAGAGGGACATCGGGCAGTGGATTTCAACGCAGAGTCACAGAGGACGCAAAGGACGCGGAGCTATTGGGCGGATCATCAAGACCAAGAGCCGCTGAGGGTTCGCGCAAGCGCGAAGGCCATCGTGATTATTGGATCCGGCGGTGTGATCTGGCATCGTGTCAGGTCATTTTCTGATCATCTGATCGTCTCATCTTCTGATCCTCACGTGCTCAGTTTCAACAACATCGTCCCCGCCTCCACGCTGCTGCCCTCGGTGGCGTACACCTCCTCCACCACACCTTCCTCGGCGGCGGAAACGGTGCTCTCCATCTTCATGGAACTGAGGACGAGCAGCCCATCGCCGGGCTTCACTTGCTGGCCCTTGATCACCAGCACTTTCACCACCTGCGAGGGGATCGGTGCGGTGTAGCCGCCCTTCACGCGCTCGGCTTCCTTGCGGGGGAAACGCTCCTGCTCCACCAGCCGCAGCGGACCGGTGCGTTCACCCTGCACGAACCGTTCGTTGCCGCGCTCCACCACGTGCATGCGGTGCTGCAGGCCGTCCATCTCGAAACGGACCACATCGCCCTCCACGGCGCGCAACATCACCTCGTGGCGTGCTTCTCCGACCAACACCTCGAAGCGATCACCGAGGAAGCGGTAGCCCAGCGTCCAGCCTTCATCACTGGTGGTGTAGCCGATCTGCTGGTGGGCGTAGAAGCTGTTGCGCCAGCCGCTGGGCAGCGAACGCAGCAGTGTGCGGCCTTCCTCGCGCTGTTGCCAGCCCTTGAGCATGGCGGTGATGGAGGCCAGGTGCAGGGCTTCCGCAGTGGGCTGCAACGAAGCCAGGTCGAAGCGGTCGCGGATGAAGTGCGTGTCGTACTTGCCGGCCTGGAACTCGGGATGCTCCAGCAGTTTCAGCAGGAAGGCCTGGTTGGTGGTGGTGCCCAGGCACACCAAGTGGCGCAGCACATAGGCCATGCGGCGTTGCGCCGTGGTCCGGTCATCGCCCCACACCACCAGCTTGGCGATCATGGGGTCGTAGTGTACGGTGATGGCCGAGCCGCTCTCGATGGCGGTCTCCACGCGCAAACCGTCCACCTCTGGCCAACTGAAGCGCTCCACCGTGCCGGTCACAGGCATGAAGTCGTTGGAAGCGTCCTCGGCATACAAACGACATTCGATGGCGTAGCCCCTGCCCTTCACCTCCTCCTGCTTCACGCGCAGCGGCATACCCTGCGCGCTTTCGATCTGCAGTTGCACCAGGTCCAGCCCAGTGACCTCCTCGGTCACAGGGTGCTCCACCTGCAGGCGCGTGTTCACCTCCAGGAAGTAGAAGTCGCCGGTCTTGTCGTCGTAGATGAACTCCACGGTGCCGGCGTTGTCGTAACGCAGTGCTTTGGCGGCGTTCACGGCCACTTCACCCATGCGTGCGCGTAGGTCGTCCCCCATCACGGGCGAGGGGCTCTCCTCGATCACCTTCTGGTAGCGGCGCTGGATGGTACACTCGCGCTCCAACAGGTGGATGGCGTTGCCGTGCTGGTCGCCGAAGATCTGGAACTCGATGTGGCGGCCGCTGGCGATGTACTTCTCCACGATCAGCTCATCGTCCCCGAAGGCGCTCTTCGCCTCGCGCTTGGCGGCATCGATCGCCGCCTGCACGCCGGCCGCTTCATGCACGATGCGCATGCCCTTGCCACCGCCGCCCGCTGCGGCCTTCAGCAGCACGGGGAAACCCATGGCCGTGGCCTCCTTCACCAGCCGTTCGTTGCTCTGGTCCTCGCCCTGGTAGCCGGGCACCACGGGCACACCGGCCTGCTTCATCAGGGACTTGGCCTCGCTCTTGGAGCCCATGGCGCGGATCGCCTCGGGGTGCGGACCGATGAAAGCGATGCCCTCCCTGGCGCAACGCGTCGCGAAGGCGGCGTTCTCGCTGAGGAAACCGTAGCCCGGATGGATCGCATCGGCGCCGGTGCGTTTGGCCGCAGCGATGATCTTCTCCACATCGAGGTAGCTCTCGCTGGGCGCGCTTCCACCGAGGAAGACGGCCTCGTCCGCCTGGGCCACGAAGGGTGCATGGCGGTCGGCCTCGCTGTACACGGCGATGGCCTTGATGCCCATCTTCCGGCAGGTGCGGATCACCCGGCTGGCGATCTCGCCGCGGTTGGCGATGAGGATGGCGGTTATCACGCGCGGTGTCATGCGTATCGTGCTTTGAGGGACATCACGTCCGCTTGGAACTGGTTCACTGGTGGAAAGGTGGAAGGGTGCAAGAGTGCCGTGACGTGGCGCACTCTTGCACCTTTCCACTCTTCCACTGCTATAGTCTGCCTTCTGCTCATGGAACTCACTGGATCACATGCGGAACACACCGTAGCCGTCGGTGCCTTGGAATGAACTGTTGTACACGATGGCCAGCGCCATGCCCAAGTAGTTACGGGTCTCGCGCGGGTCGATGATGCCATCATCCCACAGCTCGCTGGTGCTGTGCCAGGCATTGGCCTTCTTCTCGGCCTCCTGGATCAGCATGGCCTTGATCATCTGGCCCTGCTGCTCGTCGTACTCCCTGCCCGCAGCAGCCGCGCTCTGGCGTTGGATGATCTCCATCACACCGGCCATCTGCTCGCTGCCCATGACGCCGATCTTGCTGTTGGGGTACGCGAAGAGGAAGCGCGGGTGGTAGCTGCGGCCGTTCATGCCATAGTTGCCGGCGCCGTAGCTGCTGCCGATCATCAGCGCCAGGTGGGGCACGGTGCTGTTGCTCACCGCGTTGATCAGCTTGGCGCCATGCTTGATGATGCCGCCCTCCTCGTAGGCCTTGCCCACCATGTAGCCGGTGGTGTTGTGCAGGAAGAGCAGCGGGATGTTGTTCTTGTTGCTGAGCTGGATGAACTGCGTGCCCTTGTTGGCGCTCTCGCTGAAGATGACGCCGTTGTTCGCCAGGATGCCCACGGGATAGCCGTGGATCTTGGCCCAGCCGCACACCATGGTGCCGCCGTACTCGGGCTTGAACTCGGTGAACTCGCTGCCGTCCACCACACGCATGATCAGCTCGCGCACATCGAAGGGCGTCTTCACGTTGGCAGGCACCACGCTCAGGATCTCCTCCGGATCGAACTTCGGTTCGGCGATGGGGCCCTGCGGCACCAGTTGCGATGCATCCACGCGCACCCACTGCATCAGCTCGCGGGCGATGCGGATGCCGTCCAGTTCATCTTCGGCGAGGTAATCGCTCACGCCTGACACGCGGCTGTGCATCTCGGCGCCGCCCAGTTCCTCATCGGTGCTCTCCTCGTTGGTGGCCATCTTCACCAACGGCGGACCGGCCAGGAAGACCTTGGCGGCCTTCTTCTGGAAGATGGCGAAGTCGCTCATGCCCGGCACGTAGGCCCCGCCGGCCGTGGCATTGCCGAATACGACACTGATCGTCGGCAGGCCCATCTTGCTGCGCTGCGTGATCTGCCTGAACGTCTCGCCGCCGTAGTTGAAGACCTTGTCCTGGTCGGTGAGGTTGGCGCCGCCGCTCTCCACCATGTTGATCGTGGGCAGGCGGTTCTCCTCGGTGATCTTGCCGATGCGCAGGGCTTTCAGCAATGTCGCCTGATCCACCGAGCCGCCCTTGCGCGTACCCACGTTGGCGTTGATCATGCACAGCTTGCCTTGCACGATGCCGATGCCGCTCACGTTGGTGCCGCCCGCGCCGAAACCGCCCTTCACGCCCATACCTGCGAGTGGCAGTAGTTCCAGGAAAGGGCTGTCGCGGTCCAGCAGCAGTTCGATGCGTTCGCGGGCCAGGAGCTTGCCGCGCTTGCGGGCCTTCTCCAGCGTTTCGGGCTTGCCTTGGAAGCGGCTCTCCTCCATGTGGCCGCCGAGCTTCTCCAGCAGCTTCAACATCTCCGCGCGGTTGGCACGGGCGCTCTCGGCGGCGGTGTTCACGGTGCTGTGCAGGACGGGCATGGCTCAGAAGGTGAAGTTGTGGGCCGTTTCCATGCGGAGCGGCTCACCGAGGTTGTTGAAGTAGTCCTCGCCGAAGAAGGCCTTGAAGTCCTTGAGGCCCTTGGCGGTGAGGTGCGGGATCAGCTGGCTCCAGATGACCTTCTCGCCGTCCTCGCGGGTGCGTTCGCCGCGGATCAGTTGCTGCGAAAGCCAGTAGAAGGCGAGCATCCAGGTGATGAAGGCGATGTTGTGGTAGAGGCCGGGCACGGGTTCGGGCTTCAGCGTGCCGTTCTTGATGGCGAAGGCGAGCGAGGCCTCGTTGTCGGCGATGGTCTTGCGCGTCATCTCGCGGAAGCGCTCGCACACGGCAGGGTGGCCCACCAGCAGCGGGTTCAGGAAGAGGAAGGCGTACTCCTGCTGGTACTTGTAGTAGAGCTGCACCTCGTTGTGCAGGTTCTCGAAGCTGGGGAAGGGGCGGTACTTGCGGCGGTCCTCCTCGATGCGCTCCCACATCTCGGCCACGATGGCCTCCAGCAGCAGGTCCTTGTCCTTGTAGTGGTAGGCCAGGTTGCCGCGGCTCATGTCCAGCTCGGCGGCCAGTTCATGCAGCGTCACGGCATCATAGCCGCGCTGGTTGAAGACCTGCGTGGCCTTCGAGATGATCTGCTCTTTGGTGTCGCGTGCCACGTAGTATTAGTCTGGACCGACCACGAAGTTAGTCGGTTTTGACTAATACGCAAATCCGGGCCAACAGTTCTGCTCCGAAACGCGCGCTCAGAGCGCAACGGGTATCCCCTGCAGGATGTCCAAGTACTTGCTCGCCATCAAATACTGGTACTTGGCGTTGATCAGCTCGGCGGTGTTGCGGTTGAGCTGTGTCTTTGCGGTTGTGAGCTCAATGGACGTGATGGCACCGGCGTTGAAGCGTTCCTGGGCGTACTCCAAGGCCAGGGTCCCTGCCTCCACCGCGCGGTCGGCGGCGAGGTACTGTCGGTAGGCGCTGCGTTGCATCACCAAGGCGTCCACCACGTTCCGCTGCAGATCGTCGCGCACCACGGTCATGCGGTTGCGGGCCTGCTCGTGGCGGATGCGCGCCTGGGCCACGTTGGTGCGGTTGCGCATGTTGTTGAAGATCGGGATGCTTAACTGCAGGCCCACGGTCTCGTTGAGGTTCTGGTTGAGTTGGCTGCCAAAGGGCGTGAGCTCCGTGTTGAACCCGATGTTCGGTGCGAATACCGTCTCGCCACCGGCCGTGAAGCCAATAGGCTGTGGGCTGCCGACTATCGGTTCACCAACAATGCGTCGATTCAGACCGGAGTACCCGGTGCCCATGGACGCACCCAGCGATAACGTGGGCAGATGACCGGCCCGGGCGATATCGATACCGCGCTCAGCACTCTCCGCAGCGCTCTCCGCTTGTGCATAGCTCGGATTGTTCTTCAGCACTTGCTCCAAAACTTCCTCTGCACCTGCGGTAGGTTCTGCCACACGAAGCGCCGATACACTGGGTACCTGTATGTCGAAGCGCATCAGTTCGCTCAACGGCATCTGCATGGAACGCCCCAACGCGAGCAAGCGCTGATCGTGCTGGTTGGAGACATCCGTTAGCTGCAATTCCTCCTGTGCCAACTGCGAACGCAGAATGAAGAGTTCGGCCTGCGGCGATCTACCTGCTTCCACAAAGGCCTCCGTAAAGGTGAGCTGCTCCTGAGTGTTCTTCACCTGGGCCTCGCTGGCGCGGATGCGTTCCCGCAGACCCAGCACGTCGAGGAAGGCCTGCGTCACTTCCAGCCGCACATCGTTCAGCATGGTCTCACGTGCCTGCTCGGCGGTCCGGATGTCCAGGTCGGCCTGGCGGATGCGGTTCATCTTGCGACCTCCTTCATACAAGCCCACGTTGGCACTCAGAAAGAAGTTGTTGCTCTGCACCCGATCGTTCGCGAAGGTGTTGGTGAAACGGTCCACCACCCGGCCGAAGTTGTAGCTGTGTGAAGCGAAGCCGTTCAGGTCCGGCGCCAGGTCCCAACTGGCTTGTGATCTGGATACACGCGCCAGTTCCTCATCCAGCATGGCATTGATGACCATGAGGTTCTTCTCCTCGGCCCGTTGGATGCATTGCTGCAACGTGAGCACTTGTTGGGCATTGACCTGAGCGATAACGGTCAGGAATAGCAGGAGCGGGAGCGTGCGCATGGGATGGCGTTTCAACCGGACGGAACCGGGGAACGCAAAACTACCGGGCGCAACCGGCGCATGAAGTGGCTTGTGATGAGCGGCAGGTGGAAGGGCCGGAAGGTGGGCCTACATACCCATCACCTTGATCTCCACCCTGCGATTGGCCTCGCTCTGCTCCTTGCTCTTGGGTTCCGGAAAGAGCATCTGGGAGTTCCCCAACCCGACGTAACTGATCCTGCGTGGGCCGATGTCGTTGACGAGCAGAAAATCATAAACGGTCTTTGCGCGCGATGTGCTGAGGTCTATGAACTCCTTCTTGTTCTTGAAGGTGGGACCGTTCACGTGGCCTTGGATCTCGATCACCACGTTCGGGTTCTCGTTCATGAACTGCAACAGCATCAGCAACGAAGCCTCGCTCTGTCGCATCACACGATCCTCGTTCCCCACGAAGCGGATGTCATCCAGGATGACCTGCTCTCCCGGTGCGATCGGCATCAACTTTATATCCACCCGCACCACGGGATCGGTGGTCCCCTTCACCCGAATGGTCTGGAACATGTAGCCCTTGCTCACGCAGCCGATCCGCAGGTTACGGTAGGAAGGCATCTCGTATTCATAACGATCCCTGCCCTTGCCTTCCACGACCTTGTCATAGGTCATCCCTTCCACCGTGATGCTGGCTTGCAAGGGCTTGCCGGTCTTGGCGTCGGAGATGGCGATCTCCAACTTCTGCTTCGGCTTGCCGGGTTCATCCTCCGGCTCAGGCGGTGGTGGAGGATCGTAGTGGAAATGGATGGTATAACCGGCACGTGGTCGCTCCATGTAATCGACCACCAAGTAGAACAATTCACCTGCTTGCACCTCTATGGCCCTGCTGTAGCTGCTTCCCACGCCGCTGCGCACGAAATCCTCGGTCGCATCCTTGCTCAGGCCACAGCGCGAACCGATCTTCTTGTCGTTGCGTGAGATGTTGCTCCGCACCGGCTCCACCTGGCGCGTGGCGATCTTGTCGCAGATGCCGGGTATGGCGCCATTGAAGAGCAGGAAGTCGATGTCATCCTCGATGTTGTCGGGAATGATGTCGAATGTGAGCGTGGTGGCCACCGGCGAGCGGAACTTATACCATGTGGTATGGTGCTCACGCTCGAACCATTGCTTGTGATCGGCCGGGTTCTCCTTGATCTCCAGCTTGTTCCCGAAACCACGCACGGCATGCGGCTGGTGGAACACGGAATCCTTGATGGAAATGGCACCAGTGCAATCGCCATTCTCCTGCGTAAGGGTGCCTTGCACCTGCGCCAGTAGCGGCGTTGATGCAAGGCAAATGACGACTTGGAAGAGGGAGAGAAACTTCTTCACGGCACCTTGCTACGCGAAGGGGCGTGGCAAGTTTCAGTAGGTCAGGTTACTCCCCAGCCACCGCTCCATCCACTCCACGCTCTCACCCTTCCGCCACGCTAGGTCCTCCACCTGGTCCTTGGCCACACGGCCCACGCCGAAGTACTTGCTCTTGGGGTGCGCGAAGTACCAGCCGCTCACTGCTGCTGCCGGACTCATGGCGAGGCTCTCGGTGAGGGTGATGCCGGTATGCTTGGTGGCATCGAGCAGTCGGAATAGCTCGGGTTTCTCGGTATGGTCGGGGCAAGCGGGGTAGCCCGGCGCCGGACGGATGCCTTGGTACTCTTCCTTGATGAGTTGCTCGTTGGTGAGGCGATCGGTCTCGTAGCCCCACAACTCCTTGCGCACCACTTCGTGGAGCTTCTCGGCGAAGGCTTCGGCGAGGCGATCGGCGAGCGCTTTCAACAGGATCGCGCTGTAGTCGTCGTGCGTGGCCTCGAAGCGCTTCACGCGTTCATCAACGCCGTGGCCCGCGCTTACTGCGAAACCGCCGAGGAAATCGGGTGTGCCTTGTGGGGCGATGAAGTCGGCGAGTGCGATGTGGGGAACGCCGGGTGCCTTCTTGCTTTGCTGGCGGAGGGTGTGGAAGCGGCCGATGACTTTGGTGCGCGTGAGGTCCGAATAGATCTCGATGTCGTCGTGCGTTGATCGTCCAACAGGCTTCCAACCTGTTGTTGGCGGATCAACAGGCAGGGCGCTCCCCCCTACTTCTGGGGTGGTATCAACAGGCGGGGCGCCTGTTGGACGAAGCCCCCCCGCTGCTGGGTTGGTATCAACAGGCTGGAAGCCTGTTGGACGATTCGCCGGCCAGATGCCTGCGACGCCGTGCGCTTGTATCCACTGCTCCTTGACGATGCGATCCAACATCTTCTGCGCATCGTTGTACAGGCGCGTGGCTTCAGCTCCCACCACCTCGTCCTCGAGAATGCGCGGGAACTTGCCAGCCAGCTCCCAAGCCATGAAGAAGGGCGTCCAGTCGATGAAGGGCACCAGCTCGGCTAGCGGGAAGTTGCGGTACGTGAAGATGCCGGTGCTCTTGGGCACCACGGGCGGCTCGGCGGCGAAGTCGATGGTGAACTTCTTGGCGCGGGCTTCAGCGATCGGCACGTACTCCTTCTCTCGCTGACTACCCTCGTACTGCGAACGCACCTTGGCGTATTCGTCCTTCACCTCCACCTCGAAACGCGCACGCTCGTTGTCGCTGAGCAGGTTGCTCACCACGGGCACGCTCCGCGAAGCATCGATCACGTGTACCACGGGCTTGCTGTAGTGCGGCGCGATCTTCACGGCGGTGTGTACGCGGCTGGTGGTGGCCCCTCCGATCAGCAGCGGGGTCTCGAAGCCTTCGCGCTCCATCTCCTTGGCCACGTGTACCATCTCGTCGAGCGACGGCGTGATCAATCCGCTGAGGCCGATGATGTCCACCTTCATCTCGCGGGCGGTCTTCAGGATGGTGGCGCTCTGCACCATCACGCCCAGGTCGATCACCTGCCAGCCGTTGCAGGCGAGGATCACGCCCACGATGTTCTTGCCAATGTCGTGTACGTCGCCCTTCACGGTGGCGAGCAGGACCTTCTTCGCGCCCTCTTGCCTTGTTCCCAACGTTTCGGGCGTGGTGAGCTCCTCCCCTCTCCTTGGGAGAGGGGCAGGGGGTGAGGCCGCATTCTTCTTCTCTTCAAGGAATGGCTCCAAGTAGGCCACAGCGCGCTTCATCACGCGGGCGCTCTTCACCACCTGGGGCAGGAACATCTTGCCGCTGCCGAAGAGGTCGCCCACCACGTTCATGCCGGCCATCAGCGGACCTTCGATCACCAACACGGGGTCCACGTACTGCACGCGGGCCTCTTCGGTATCCGCTTCGATGAACTCGGTGACGCCATGCACCAAGGCATGCTTCAAGCGTTCTTCCACGCTTCCCTCGCGCCATGCAGCTTGCGCGGCCACAGCTTCAGCGGAAGGCGCTCCTTTGAACTGTTCCGCGAACGCGACCATGCGCTCGGTGGCATCGGGGCGACGCGCGAGCAGCACATCCTCCACGTGCTCCAGCAGGTCTTTCGGAATGTCGTCGTACACACCGATCTGGCCGGCATTGACGATGCCCATGTCGAGCCCCGCCTTGATCGCGTGGTACAAGAAGGCCGTGTGGATGGCCTCGCGCACGGGTTCGTTGCCGCGGAAGCTGAAGCTCACGTTGCTGACGCCGCCGCTGGTGAGCGCACCTGGGAGGTTCTGCTTGATCCAGCGCACGGCTTCGATGAAGTCGATCGCGTACCGATCATGCTCGGCCATGCCGGTGGCCACGGTGAGGATGTTCGCGTCGATGATGATGTCGTGCGGCGCGAAACCGGCCTTCTGCGTGAGCAGGTCGTAGCTACGCTGCGCGATCTGGATGCGGCGCTCGTAGTTGTCGGCTTGGCCCTGCTCATCGAAGCACATCACCACGGTGGCGGCACCGAGGCGACGGATGATCTTGGCCTGCCGCAGGAACTCCGACTCCCCTTCCTTCAGGCTGATGCTGTTGGCGATGCCCTTGCCTTGCAGGCACTTCAGGCCCGCCTCGATCACGCTGAACTTGCTGCTGTCCACCATCACCGGTACGCGCGCGATGTCGGGCTCGGCAGCGATGAGGTTGAGGAACTTGCGCATGGCCTCCACGCCATCGATCATGCCCTCGTCGAGGTTCACGTCGATCACCTGCGCGCCGTTCTCCACCTGCTGGCGGGCTACGCTCACGGCCTCGTCGTAGTTGCCGTTCTTGATCAGCTTGCGGAAGGCCGCACTGCCCGTGACGTTGGTGCGCTCGCCGATGTTGACGAAGTTGCTGCCCGGGAAGATGCGGAGCGGCTCGAGGCCGGAGTAGGTGGGGATGCTCATGGAATGCAAATGCGATAAACCGCGACGACGCGGCGACGCAACGGATGCGCAACGTGGATGCAGGAGTAAGTGGGGATGGACATGCTCGCTTCAGTGTGCGCTGAACTTCTCAAAATCACGTTTGATCCTCTTTAGATCACTATCACTCACCTCTGCAGTTGGCATGCGCCCCAGGTGCTCTTCGTACAATCTGACAAGCAACTCTCGTTGGTCCGGATGTGAACTCCAGTAACTCGGCTGGTCGTTGATCTGAAACAAGGCGCACAGCAGGTCGCCCGGGTAGTACTCTGCTTCCACGAATGGGTTGTTGCGAAGCTGATCTAACGCCATCGGCACGAGGTATTCCAATGCACTGTTCTGACCGATGAGGAATCGCAGATCACCGATCACCAAGTCCTTGATGGGTGTTCGATGGAGCCTGTAGAAGCGGAGCACGGTGCCTGACGAGTCATCGGCGGTGGGAATCGGGTCCTTCCAAGTCCAGCCTTCGAGTTCACTAATGCTCTTATCGTGAGTGCTCTTCTTCATGTGACGATCACTTCAGATCAGAACCGGAATCGCGTGAGCGATTGCAGCGGAAAGCCCGCAAGCGAGGAGGAACGACGAGTGCGGACTTGCAGCGGAAAGCGCGACCCTGAGGCTTTGCGAAGGGGCACGCCCAAAGAAAGAAAAACCGCAACGACGCGGCGACGCAACGGATGCGCGACGTTCGAGTTCGCCATGATCAAGTAGCCTGCTTTCATGCGTTGCGTTATCGTCGCGTCGTTGCGTCGTCGCGGTTCAAATCAGACCAGCGCGGGCTGTTTGCGTGGTTCGTGCTTCCTAGCTTCAGCCGCCAGCGCCGCAATATGCTCCGGCGTCGTCCCACAACACCCCCCCACCACGTTCACCCAGCCGTTGGCCATGAACTCGCCCACGAGCTTGGCGGTGACCTCGGGTGTTTCGCGGTACTCGCCCATCTGGTCGGGCAGGCCGGCGTTGGGATAGATGCTGACGCAGCAGGTGCTCTGCTCGGCGATCACCTCCAGGTAGGGCCGCATCTGGGCCGCGCCCAGCGCGCAGTTGAGGCCCATGCTGAAGAGCGGCACATGTTGCATGCTGATGAGGAAGGCTTCGATGGTCTGGCCGCTGAGGGTGCGCCCGCTGGCATCGGTGATGGTGACGCTGCACATGAGCGGCACTCTGGTGTTGCGCGCTTCGAAAACCTCGTCGATGGCGAAGAAGGCGGCCTTGGCGTTGAGCGTGTCGAAGATGGTCTCCACCAGCAGGATGTCCACGCCGCCGTCGAGCAGCGCCTCCACCTGCTCCTTGTAGGCGGCCACAAGTTGATCGAAGGTGACGGCGCGGTAGCCGGGGTCGTTCACATCGGGACTGAGCGATGCGGTCTTGTTCATGGGCCCGATGGCGCCGGCCACGAAGCGCGGGCGGCTGGGGTCCATGGCGGTGTACTTCGCGCAGGCTTCCTTGGCGAGGCGCACGGAGGCGAGGTTCAACTCGCGCGCGAGGTGGCTGCACTCGTGCTCGGCCTGTGCGATGCTGGTGGCGCTGAAGGTGTTCGTCTCCACGATGTCGGCGCCGGCCGCGAGGTATTGCTCGTGGATGGTGCGGATGGCATCGGGCCGCGAAAGCGAGAGCAGCTCGTTGTTGCCCTTCAGCAGGATCTTGTGGTCTTCCATACCGGGCGGATGGAAGTCCTCCTCGGTGAGGCCGAGCTTCTGGATCATGGTGCCCATGGCGCCGTCGAGGACGAGGATGCGTTGGGCGGCGATGCGTTCTATGTCTGTCATCAGGTCAGAGATGTCAGTGCTTTCCGGTCGCTTGATCCGAATGCAGGTGAATGGGAGTTGGTGAATGGCGAATGGGGCTGAGCGTCTCGGTGGAGGGATTTCCCCATTCACCAATGACCATTCGCCATTCACCAAAAGAAAAGCCCCACCCGATGGACCGGATGAGGCATCATTGTTCTGGGGGAACACTGCTTCCTGATCACGGCTCATCTTCATGTGAAGCCCGCCCTTCGACTCCGCTCAGGGAGGGCCTCACATCTGGATTTGGCACCTACCCGATGGTTGCCCACCGGACGGTTGCCAAGGCTTCACAGGGCCAGTCCCTCTGCCTTTCTGGATAAGCGATGGAAAGAACGTGGGGCGAAGATAGGAGCGGTGGCGTGCTCTTCAAGTTGCCCGTGACTGTGCGGCTAATGACCAAACACCTAAACCTCGTACATCAACACTGCGACCTCGTCCTTGATCCGCTCAAAATCGGTATCGGCGGTAAGCAGGGGGAGCTGCTGGGTCAAGGCTGTAGCAGCCACGATGGCATCGGGGATCTTGAGGCGATACGTCTTCCGCAAGCGGATCGCTTCGTCCATGATACGGGCATCCAGTTCGATCATGGGCCATTCGTTCACGAACGCGGCCACCTCCTAGGTCTCCGCCCGACTCATGCCCGGTTTGCTCTTCAACTCCATGTAAGTGATGAAGGAGATCACCACGCGTTGCCCGAATATGGCATCCGCTGCGGAACTGTCACCACGCAACAGGTAGAGGGCCACATTGGTGTCCAACACCAGGCTTTCACCACTCATCCCGCCACTTGCGTTGGAGAGCGATAGGATCTTCCTCGAGCTTCAGAACACCAACGTACTTGTATACGTCCACAGGCTTTTTCGCCTTCGCCCGTTGCGCACGCAGCTTCCGAAGCTGCATCTGGATGCGCTGCTTGGACATGCCCCGCTTGATGACCACTACCATGCTCCGAAGATACGTTCGTCGTGCAGCTTTCTTGAACTACTTCAACCACTCCCCCAACCACTCGAACACCTCCTTGTGCCACTGCATGGAGTTCTGCGGCTTCAGCACCCAGTGGTTCTCATCTGGGAAGCGCAGGTACTTGCTGGGAATGCCCTTGGCCTGGCAGGCGCTGAAACTTCCGATGCCTTGTGTGAGCGGCACGCGGAAGTCGAGGTCGCCGTGGATGACGAGCATGGGCACACGCCAATTCTCCACGTGCAGCATGGGGTTGAAGGTGTCGTACACGGCGGGGTTGGTGAACACATCGGTGCCGTTCTCCCAGTCGGTGAACCAGAACTCCTCGGTGCTGTAGCCCATGGCGCGTGTGTCGAAGATGCCGCAGTGCGACACCAGCGCCTTGAAGGGCTCCGGCCAGTTGCCCGCGATCCAGTTCACCATAAAGCCGCCGTAGCTGGCACCAAGGGCCGCCACACGATCGCCGTCCAGGAAGGGGTACTGCTTCAGCGCATGGGCCAGTCCCTTCTGCAGGTCTTCCAGCGGACGGTCGCCCCAGTGCTGCGTGATGGCATCGGTGAAGGACTGCCCGTAGCCGGTGCTGCCGTGGAAGTCGATCATCACCACGGCGTAGCCCGCACCGGCGTAGGTCTGCGGATTCCAGCGGTAGCTCCAGCCATCGCCGAAGCTGCCCTGCGGACCACCGTGGATGAGGAAGGCCACGGGGTACTTCTTGCCTTCCTCGAAGTTCGAGGGCTTCACCAGGTAGCCATACACGGTCTCGTTGTTCCAACCTGAAAAGCTGAACTGCTCGAAGGCCCCGAAGCGCCTGTCCTTCATGTGCGCGTTCACCTGCGCGAGCACCGTGGCACCCTCGTCGATGAAGGCTGCCTTGGGTCTGGAGAGAAAGAGTTGCGGCGGACCATGCAGGCCAGCGCGCTGGAACACGAAGCCCTTGGGCGTTTCAGCCCAGGCGTTGATGCTGCCCTCCTTGCTCAATTGCGTCACCTTGCCGCTCTTCACATCGATGCGGAAGAGGCGGTGGCGGCCCATATCATCGGCGCTCATCAGCAGGCTTTTGCCATCGCGGCTCCACTGCATGTGCGCGGCGCTGCGGTCCCAATCGCCGGCGATGGTGGTTACCGTCCCAGTTGTGAGGTCGCGCAGCTTGATCCAGAAACGATCCGCCTCGAAACCGGGGCGCTCCATGGCCTTGTAGGCGAGGAACCTGCCGTCCTTGCTGGGCAGCGGCTCGGCATCCCAAGCCGGGTTCTCTGCGGTCAGGTTCCGCAGAACACCACCGGAAACAGGCACTTGATATAGGTCGAAGTTGGTACTCCACGGCTCTGTCCGGCCAGCGATGCGGGCACTGAAGAACACGCTGCGACCATCGGCGCTGAAGGCGAAATCGTCGTTGCCACCGAAGGGCTTGTGGGGCACATCGGCGTTCATTCCGGCCATGAGGGATACCGGACTGGCCGTGGCATCGGGCAGCGGCAGGTAGTAGAGGTGGCTGCGGGTGCCGTCCTTCCACGTATCCCTAATGGCGCATGAAGAGCTTGTCGTACACCGCACCGGTATTCTTCTGCGCCTTGCGGGCCTTCATGCGTTCGGCCGTGCAGACCAGTGCGTTCCCTTCGCAATCCGGGAACACGGAAACGGCCACCACCAGCCCGGTACCGTTGGGCGCCACGCGGTAGGTCTCCACATCCAGGATGAGGTCCGTGACCTGCTGTGCGCTGCTGCCCTGTGCATCGGCCTTCCACACCTGGGTGGTGCCGCTTTCGCCACGGGCGGAGAGGAAGTAGAAGCCGCTGCCGTCATGGGCCCATTGCACCTCCCGCGCACCGCCCTCGCTTACGGCCACCTTCACCTCGGGTTTGGCGGGATCGTTCAGGTCCTTCATCCACAGGCTTGTCACGCCTTTGTTGTTCTCCAGGTCGGTGGCGCGCACGTTGAAGAGCGCCCAGCGGCCGGTGGGGTCAACGGCCAATCCGCCGATGCGGTCCAGGCGGATGAGGTCCTCGTAGGTGAAGGGGCTCTGGGCATGCACTGCCACGGTTGCAATGGCAATGAAGACAAGGGAAAGGAGCTGCTTTCTCATGAACAGATTGGATGGATGGGCCAATTGACCCGGAACGAAGATCGTGCAGAACGCCCGGTGACCGAAGCTCAACCTTGGGCACTGCTCATCTCCTTCACGAAGGAGACGATGCGCTTGCGGAAAAGCAGGAAGAGCAGCACGTAGGGCACGGCCATCAGGTAAAGGATGCCGGTGTTCAAACCCTCCCCCACTTTCTGGTGGCCACCGAAAACGCCGGTCTCACCATTCTCCACCACGGCTTTGCACATGGCACAACCTTGTGCCCATGCCACATCGGGCACCAGGAACAGGATCGCAAGGATCACGAGGGGAAGTAGACGGGCCTGCATGGTGGCACCAATGTAGTTGCTGGATCGATCGCTTGTACGTCGACCCTGGTCCATCAGTAGTATGGGCTGATCATCAGGTACACCACCACCCCGCTCACACTCACATAGAACCAAACGGGCCATACGCGTTTGGCCAGCTTGCGGTGCTCCGGGTATTGCGCAGAGAGCGCTCTATAAGCCGTGATCAGGATGAAGGGCAGCGAGGTGGCCGCCAGCAGGATGTGCGTGATCAGGATGACGTAGTACACCGGGCGGATGGCACCCTCGCCACCGAACGGCGTGTCGCCCGCAAAGAGGTGGTGCAGAATGTACGAGACCAGGAAGAGCGCGGAGAGCACCATGGCGCTTAGCATCACCGTGCGGTGCGCCTGCCAATTGCCTGCCTTGGCCGTGAAGAGCCCCGCGAGCAAGAGCACGCTGACCAAGCTGTTGATGACGGCGTTCACCTTGGCGAAGAGGTGGATGTCGAAACCCTCCGGGGCTGGCACCTGCACACGGTTCAAGACCACCACGGCAAGGAAGACCACGGAAGAAACGATCCAGATGATGCGCTTGGCCGGGCTTTCGGCTACCGTAATGGAACGGGGGGGATAAGTCTTGCTCATGCGTTTGCACCAATAGCGTTCGGGGTGGAGGATTTGTTCACCCTTTCTTTCTCCGGGCCTTCTCCTTCTCAGCCGCTTTGATCTTCTCCTCCTTCAGCAACATCTTCAGGTCAGCGGCGAGCGCCATCATGCCAGAGCGGGTGGTGCCATCGTAATAACCCCGGATGTGCCGGTCTTTGTCCACCAGCACGAACTGCTCGGAATGCAGGAAGCCATCGGGGGCCATCACATCCTCCCGGGCAGCCAGATAATAGCCCTCCGAACCCTGCAGGTAGATATCGGCCTTCTCGCCGGTGAGGAACTTCCAGCGCGCGGTGTCGGCCTCCAGCTTGCGGGCGTGGGCGAGCAACACCTCCGGGGTATCATATTCGGGGTCCACGGTGTGGCTCAGGAAGAGCACGTCCTTGAAAGCGGCATCAGCCAACTTCAGTTGAAGCTGCTGCATCTGCACACCCATTTTGGGGCATATGGTAGTGCAGCGGGTAAAGAAGAAATCAACCACCAGCACTTTGCCCTCCGCATCCTTATCGGTAAAGGGCCGTCCGAACTGATCGATGAAACTGAAGGGAGGCACCTTGGCGAAGATGGTATCGACAACCATGCGACCATCGCGCTCAACGAGCACGGTCTCCCGCGGACCGAAGTATGGCAAGTAAACGAACTGGTGCTTGACCAGGCCGAGCAACGGGGAGAAGAACACGAAAAGGCTCAGCACGAAGAGGGCGATCCCTCCAAGGATGGCCCGCTTCTTCCACTGGGGGGCCGGTGCGGAACTATCGCTCACAGAAAGGTGTTCCAAGACCAATTCACGTAGTTCGATTCCCAGATCGCGATAAAGATCAGGTAGAGAATGAACAACGCGTAAGGCAGCAGGATGATGGCGCGGATGTTCCCACGCTCATCGCCCAAGTGCATGAAGGTGGCCACGATATAACCTGCCTTTACCAGCGTGAGCCCGATGAAGCTCAACTTCACAACGTTCCAGTAGGCCGGGAACCACTCTTTCCAATAGGCACCCACCACCACTTCAATGCAGGTAATCACCGTAAGGAGAATGGTGACGAAGTAGATCTTCTTGCGGATGGCCTTGCCTGCCTCCTCACTGTGGTGAGCGTCCAGGCTGTATTCGATGATGTCGTCGCGTTCCATGATGGATCGGGCTGGATCGGTGTCAGACGAGGTAGAAGAAGGTGAACACGAAGACCCACACAAGGTCCACGAAGTGCCAGTAGAGACCGGTCTTCTCCACCATCTCATAGTGGCCGCGGCGGTGGAACACACCCTGCACGGCCATGATGAGCACGATGAGGTTGATGATCACACCACTGAACACGTGGAAACCGTGGAAACCGGTGATGAAGAAGAAGAAGTTGGCGTATTGGGCAGGACCGTACTCATTGCGGGTCATGTTGGCGCCGTGCACATAGTTCACGCGCTTCTCCCAGATGGCGAGGGCCTCGGCACCTTCCACCTTGGTGCCCTGCAGGTAGCTGCTGTTCTCGGCACGGAGCAGGTGGAAGTTCTTGGCGTTCGCCGGATCACTGGTGTTGTGCTCATCGTTCTGCACCCAGTATTTGGCGCCCTCGGTGGTGGTGATGTAACCACCGCTGCCGTGGATGAAGTGGTACCACTCCCATGCCTGTGAGCCAACGAAGAAGAAACCACCGATCACGGTGAGGAAGAGCCACTTGATGACCCCTTTCTTGTCCATGCGATGGCCAGCTTCCACGGCCAGCACCATGGTCACCGAGCTGATGATCAGGATGAAGGTCATCAAGGCCACATAGATCAGCGGGTAGCTGCCTGTGAGGCCGGGAAGTGCGCGGAACACTTCCTCACCGATAGGCCAGGCCTCGGTGGTGCTGTGGCGCACGAAGCCATACGCCACCAGCAAGCCGGAGAACGTCAAGGCGTCGGACACCAGGAAGAACCACATCATCATCTTCCCGTAGCTGATGCTGAACGGGGAACGACCGCCGCCCCAGAGGACGTCGTTGCTCAATGCTTTGGAAGCTTCTCCTGCCATGTTCCGGGTTTTCCGGGCGCAATGTTAATGAACGTAGCTCAAGAACAAAAGCAAGTAGACCCACAAACCGGCCAGGAAGTGCCAATAGACCGTTCCTGCCCAAAGGCCCACGTGATCATCCGCCCGATATCGCTTTTGAAAGGCCATCACCAGCATCACCAGCAAGCTCAGCAGGCCGAAGACCAAGTGGGCCAGGTGAGCGAAGGTGAGTACGTAGAGGTATGAGCTGGAAGTGTTGCGCTGTTCTTCCAACAAACTGTTCAAGGGGTCGGCACCGGCCACGTCGGTGGGCAGGTAGTACTTGCCGTTCTCCAGGATCAAGGTCTGCCCGTTGCGGGATATGGTGTAGTCCGTACCGTATTCCCCCTTGCTGTCCAGCATCTTGCCCACCAGGAAGTTGCCCTTCTCCACCAATTCGCCCCAGCCTTTGAACTGCGACCAGGTGAAGACCAGGCCCAGCACCAGCGTTACCAGCAGGAGCAGCGGGGTTCCGCCCGTGCTTCCGCGCTTCACACCCATCAAGGCCAACTGGGCGGTAAGGCTGCTGAGCAGGATGGCCACGGTGCTGATCCAGAACGCCGACGGTATCCGGATGTGCACCCAGAAATCGCCGGACATGCTGACCACGTAAGCGCTGGTGAGGCCAGCGAAGAACATCACGATGGCGAATACGATGAGCCAGGTGATCAGTTTGCGGGAACGGAAGCTCCGTTGCCGCTCCTCCTCAGGGGTGAATGTCTCCATGTTCATAGACGGTCCAATACGTATGCGATCTGGACCAAGGGCAGGTAGAGGAAACTGGCGAACATCACCCGACGGGCATCACGCATATCCCGGGTGAGCAAGAGCTTGAAGGCCGGCCACACCATAACGATACCCGCGAGCACGGCAATGATCATGGAAATGTTCCCCGTAAGATCGAACACCCAAGGCAGCATACCGACAGGAACAACGAATAAGGAGTACAAAAAGATCAGAAAGGCACTGCGACCATCCCGGCCTTGGGCGGAAGGGAGCAGGTGGTATCCGGCCTGCTTGTAATCATCGTGCAGCACCCAGGCGATGGCCCAGAAATGCGGGAACTGCCACATGAACTGCATGGCGAACAGGAGCCCGGGACCCAGCCCGAACTGGCCGGTGGCCGCCACGTAGCCCAGCATCGGCGGGAACGCCCCGGGGAATGCCCCAACGAACACGGCCCACGCGGAATGCCGCTTCATGGGGGTGTACAGCGCCACGTACATGAACAGGGAGATGAAGCCCAGAATGCCGGTGAGGGGGCCGAATTGCAGCCACAACCAGAGCGTGCCTGCACCACCGGCCACAAAGGCGGCGATCACCGCTTCACTGCCGGAAAGGCGCCCCTGCACCAAGGGCCGGGAGAGCGTGCGCTTCATCAATCCATCCTCGCGGACCTCCAAAACCTGGTTGAGTGCATTGCTCGCTCCGGTCAGCAGGGTGCCGGCCACGGTCAACCCGATAATTCCCCACCAACTGAAGGCGCCCTCGGGAATGCCCAAGAGGTAGCCCAACACAGCGCTTACCACCACCAGGGAGGCCAGTCGCAGCTTGAAGAGGACTCCGATATCCCGAACCTTCGCCATGGGCGAGGCACTTACGGCATATGCGTTGGGTCGGCTCAAAGGGAAGTGTCCGGATATCGAACGGCGGCAAAAGTACCCAACAGCAGCGATCCCAACGGGACCTTCGTCACGGTATCACATAGCGCACCTCCTGCTCCGCGTAGCGCTGTCGGAAATTGCAGACAAGCCCAATGCGGATGTAGTGGTCCACCGTGTTGGCAGCCCCGTCCGGTGTGCGTTGCCGGTAGAGGTACGAGACCTCCAGCCGGGTGGCCGAATGGGGGTCGAGCAAGTAGCCCGCACGCAGTTCGCCGTGGAAGAGGTTCACCAGGTTGCGCATGCCCACCCGGTAACCGTAGTTCTCCAACTGGCCGTTGGGGCGGCGCGGACGGTCATTCTCCGGTCGGAAGATGTTGTTGCCATAGCTCAGGGAGTCGTCGCTGCCCAGCCAGGCCATGTTCGTACGCATGCTTATGGACCATGGTCCGCGCTGCAGGTCCGCATGCATCAACAGTTCCTGGAAATTGGAGCCGTATGGATGCGCAAGGGGCTGTGCGAAATGGGCGTAGTTCTGGCGGGTATCCGAATGGGTGTACATGAAGGGCCGCACGAAGTTCCACTCGCCACGCAAGGCCAGACCGCGCACGGCAAAGGCCTCACGCGCCACCACACCAAGTTGCAGGGATTGTTTGTTGGCGTACCACCCCTCACCACTGCGTACCTCCTTGATCACCATCTCATCCAACATCACCTGCGAATACAACAAGACATGCTTCCCCACCTTCACGTTGAGCGCGGCACCCAAGAGAGCATTGTCAGGCGAGCCGATGTCGAATTCCACCGGCCGGTAAAAAATGATCGGGTTCAAGTAGTTCATGTCGAACCCACGTGGATAGTTGCTGTCGCCTCCTTGCCAGATGATGGTCTCGAACAAGGCCACATTGAAGCGCTTGGAGATGTTGTAGGACAGGTAGTGCATGACGCTGTACTTGGGGCGGAAATCTGCGGGGTCGCCAGCAGCGTCACGGATGTCGTTCATCCGCGTGTAGAGGTTCACGTAGCGCAGTTTCCAGACCGCGGTGGTTATCCGGAAGAACGGATAGCTGTAGGCCTCATCGCTGAGCATCAACGAACGGTAGCCTTCACCGAAGGAGTTGCGCCCACGGCCCAGGGTGAAGTTGAAGAACTTGGGCAGGTCCCAGCTCACGTGAGCGTTCCAATCGTAATGCTCACGGAGTTGTGCATCACCGTATGCATAGCCTTCGCCCGGCATCACCTGGGTGGCATTCACCAAGGTGTCCAGGTAGCGTGGTAGCTGTTGCCTCCAAGCTTGGGCATCAAAGTGGAAGGAAAGGCGCTTGCTTGCATCCGCATCCGCCCAAAGGCCTGCACCATAGCGCATGGGGCGGCGCTCGCTGCGTGCCACATCGTGGCCGATGGAGGCATCCATCAGAGGCCCCCAGCGGAAAGCCCTGTCATCCGTGGCACCGGCCCAACGGTCCAGCGCCTTTACAACAGCGGCCGGGCGCAGGCTGTCCAGGCCCTGCAGGCTCAGAACGTCTTTACGGGCCAGGGGCCGAATGGCCGTGTGCACATCGGAGCCGTGGCGCTGCAAGGCGGTGGCATACGGCTGCTCCACGTCGCGGCTCAGGGGCATCCAGCCGGCCTGGGCCTGGGCACCACCGGCCACCAAGGCCAGGAGCAGGACCAAGACGAACCTCATCGATCCGCCTTGGACTTGGGCCAGGCGAAGGGCAGCATGGCCAGAACGAATGCTGTGGACCCCAACACCATAAGGCCCACATTCGGGTGCCACTTGCGCGTTACCAGGCTCAGGGCGATGATGGTCAACGCGTACACGTAGAGCGCAGCCGTGGTGCCGCGGTGCCCCAGACCCAGTTCCAGCAAGCGGTGGTGTATGTGGTTGCGGTCCGCGGAGAATGGCGATACACCACGGGCCATGCGGTACACGAACACGCGCAGGGTATCCACCAAGGGATAGGCGATCACGGCCATGGTGAAGATCGGGGTGGGTATCTGGCGCAACTGGATGGGTAGGCGTGAGGTATCGTGGTCCACCACCTTCATGGCCAGCACCGCCAGGATGGCACCAATGATCAGCGAGCCGCTGTCGCCCATGAAGATCCGCGCCGGGTGCAAATTGAAAACCAGGAACCCGACCAGCGCTCCGGCCAGCACGAAGGCCAACAAGGCCAAGGCCACATCGCCAGCGAGGTAGAGCCAAACACCATAGGCCAGTGCGGCGATCAAGCCCACTCCTCCCGCCAGGCCATCAACACCATCTATAAGGTTGAAGGCGTTCACCAACACAACGTAAACGAAGAACGAGAAAGCGATGCTGAGCGAACTGGGCAGCTCGTAAAAGCCGAGGATGCCGTGCATGTCCGTGATGCGGATGTCGGCCATCACCACCAGGATGTAGCCCACGATCATGTGGCCCACCAACTTCTTCACAGGAGAGAAGCCGATGATGTCGTCCTTCACTCCGATGAAGAAGAGCAGCACCATGGCCGCTATCATGTACTTGAAATCCATCAAGGCCGAGCCCATGCCTTGGTACAGGGACTCGAAATCCGGCTCGCTCACCCGGATGTTGCGCGCCTCCGGGAACCAGAGCGCATAGGAGAAGATGATGGCCGCGAAGATGATGATGCCCCCGATGGTGGGCACGCTGCGCTGGTGCAACTTGCGCGCTTCGCTGGGCTCGTCCACCAAGTGCTTCATGCGAGCCACCTTGATGAGCGAGGGCATGGTGAAGATAACCACCAGCAGGGCCGTAAAGAAGCCGAAGAGCAGTATGTAGCCGTGTTCTTTCACGTGTTCGCGCTGGTGGTCAAATATCGTAATAGCGGTTGAAGAGGCTGGTGCGGAACGATACGTAGAGGTAACTGCTCTGCTGGTCATCCCCGGCACCGGGCAGGTCGCGCCGTGCGAAGCCGAGCATGAAGCGCATGTTCGTGACCGGATTGAGCAGGTATGACGCGTTCAGGTCGAGGTAGGTCAGGCGCTGCACAACGGGCCCTTCCTCCCCCCGCACCTCCACGGCGGGCTTGTACAAGTTGCTGCCATAATTCAGGTCGGAGGATGGATCGCGGTCGTAGGTGCCCAGGTTCACCTTGCCCTGCACGCGGTAGCGCTTGTAGCCGTACTCCACCAAGGTGACCAGTTCGTTGAAGTTGGAACCCATGGGGTGCGCCAAGGGGAGCCCCCCGTGCATGTGGGCTTGCTCTGCGGGATCGTGCATGTACATGAAGGGCTCCGCCTTGTTGTATTCCACCTGCACGTGCAGCTCGGGCAACAGCAGGTCGAACACGCGGAACCCGGCCTGCCAGGCGTAGCGTGCTCTTGCAGGGTCGTCCGTGGCGAATTGGCCATAGACGAAGGCTTTGTCCAGGAGCTTCACCCGCAGGTCCACACCCACCATGCTCCGGGCATCCCCCTCAAAGCCGAGCACAAGGGTGTTCACACCGATCAAGGGGTTCAGTTCCAGTGGATCGAAGGGAAGCACCCCGTTCTCATCGATGTTGCGGAACGTGGTGGACTCGAAGAGCCCGAGGTCCACCCTGCCAAGACGAAGGGCAAGGTGGTTGAACCGGGCACGCATCCAATAAAAGAGCGACTCGCTCGCATCACCGGTCGGCAAGCGATCGCGGTTGCGCAGGGCGTGCGTGAGCTTGGTGTTCCAGGTGGTGTACTGCAGGCGCCTGTCCTGAGTCATCAGGCTGAATTTCAGGTAGGGCGCCGTTATGGCATTATCGCTCAGCAGCACCGATCGGTATCCGTGGCCAACGAAGTGCTTGCCATTGCCCAGTTGCACGTTCAGCCAATCCTTGGGCGACCAGGAGATGTTCGCCATGGACCAGCCGTGGTCGAGTATCCGGCGGTTGCGCACCTTCAGTCTGCCCTGCCCCGGCACGGCCCCATTGGCCCACATGTAGCGGAAGATGTACTGTGGCAGTATGGCCTGGGTCTCGTGGAACATGGTCTGGAACGAAAGCCGTTGGCCCAAGTCGCCCCTGATCAAAAAACCCCTTGTATTGCTGTACAGGTTGTTGGTATCGGTGTATGCGGTCACATCGCCGAAGTCATTCCCGAC
The DNA here is from genome assembly GCA_019638115.1 of Flavobacteriales bacterium. Classification (GTDB taxonomy): domain Bacteria; phylum Bacteroidota; class Bacteroidia; order Flavobacteriales_F; family PHOS-HE28; genus PHOS-HE28. The sequence continues at coordinate 596,145 of JAHBUK010000001.1, forward strand.
CTCGAATTGGAAGAGCGGGTCGATCGTAAGCCGGAACTCTCCATCCTGAACGATCACAAGACTCTCCTTGAAGATCTTCTGCGTGAGCCAGTAGTAGTACTTGGAACTGTCCACACGATGCCCCAGCACGTTCGTGAGGTCCGCACGTGATGCGATGACCGGCTTCAATCCACTGAACACACGGGCGTCCAACAGGCTGGCGTTGCGCTCCACGTCCGTGTAGTAGTCGCGCTGCAAAGGCACATCGTTCTGCTGCGCCCAAGTGGGGAACGCGGACAGCAGGAGCAACGATAAGGCGACAAGCGAACGCATGACCATGCCGAAAAGGCCCGCCGAAGGTAGCGGGTGCAGGCCATCGGGAACACGAAGGCCCGGCGCTTGGGCCGGGCCTTCATTGACTTGCAGCGCGTGTACCTAAGCTTTGGCCAGTTCGCTCTTGGCGAATTCGGCATACACAGCGGTAATGCCTTCGCGCAGCCCGATGCGGTGCTTCCAGCCCAAGTTGTGCAGGCGGCTCACGTCCATCAGTTTGCGCGGGGTGCCATCGGGCTTTTCGGTGTTCCACTTCAGCTCACCTTCGTAACCCACGATCTCCTTGATCATTTCGGCCAGCGCCTTGATGGTGAGGTCCTCGCCGGTGCCGATGTTCACGAACATCTCCTCGTTGTAGTTCTGCAGGAGGAAGTAGCAGGCGTCGGCCAGGTCGTCCACGTGCAGGAACTCGCGCATGGGCGAACCGGTGCCCCACACCTCCACGCTGGGTGCGTTGGTCACCTTGGCGGTGTGGAACTTGCGGATCAGTGCAGGCAGCACGTGGCTGTTGTTCAGATCGTAGTTATCGTTTGGCCCGTACAGGTTGGTGGGCATGGCGCTGATGAAGTTGCTGCCGTACTGGCGGCGGTAGCTCTCGGCCAGCTTGATGCCCGCGATCTTGGCGATGGCATAAGGCTCGTTGGTCTGCTCCAGGAAACCGCTCAAGAGGCTCTCCTCCTTCAATGGCTGCGGCGCCATCTTCGGGTAGATGCACGAGGAACCCAGGAAGAGCAGCTTCTGCACGCCGTTCTCGTGGGCGGAGTGGATGATGTTGCTCTCGATCATCAGGTTCTCGTACAGGAACTGGGCGCGGTACACGTTGTTGGCGTGGATGCCGCCCACCTTGGCCGCCGCCAGCACCACGTGATCGGGCTTCTCCTGTGCGAAGAAGTCGCGCACGGCCTGCTGGTCGATCAGGTTCAGCTCCTTGCTGGTACGGAACACCAGGTTGGTGTAGCCCTCGGCTTGCAGCTTGCGCACGATGGCGCTACCCACCATGCCGCGGTGGCCTGCGATGTAGATCTTGTCTGTTTTGTTCATGGCTGATCCGTGGAGGGCGCATCATGATGCGCCCGTACATCATTCCTGTTCGTGAAGAATTTTATGGCCGCCTTTCTTCAGGTACACGTCGCGCTTGAAGAGTTCCAGATCGCTCTGCACCATTTCGGTCACCAGGGCCTTCAGGTCGTACTTGTGTTTCCAGCCGAGCACGCGCTTGGCCTTGCTGGGGTCGCCCTCCAGGTGGTCCACCTCGGCGGGGCGATAGTAGCGCTTGTCGATGGCCACCAGCAGTTTGCCGGTCTTCTTGTCGTAGCCTTTCTCCTTTTCGGCCTTTCCCTTCCACTCCAGCTTGATGCCCACTTCACCGAAGGCCAGCTCAATGAAATGGCGCACGGTGTAGGTCTTGCCGGTGGCCAACACGAAGTCATCGGGTTTCTTGGCCTGCAGCATCAGCCACATGCCTTCCACGTAATCCTTGGCGTGGCCCCAGTCGCGCTTGGCGTCCAGGTTGCCCAGGTACAGGGTCTCTTGCAAGCCCAGCTTGATCTTGGCCACCGCACGGGTGATCTTGCGGGTCACGAAGGTCTCGCCACGCAGCGGGCTTTCGTGGTTGAAGAGGATGCCGTTGCAGGCGAAGATGCCGTAGCTCTCGCGGTAGTTCTTGGTGATCCAGAAGCCGTAGAGCTTGGCCACGCCGTAGGGGCTCTTGGGATAGAAGGGCGTCTCCTCGTTCTGCGCGCGGGGCAGCACGCCACCGTACAACTCGGAGGTGGAAGCCTGGTAGAACTTGGTCTTCTTCTCCATGCCCAGGATGCGGATGGCTTCCAGGAAACGCAGGGTACCGATGCCGTCGGCATTGGCGGTGTATTCGGGCATCTCGAAGCTCACGGCAACGTGGCTCATGGCGGCCAGGTTGTAGATCTCGTCGGGTTGGATCTCCTTCACCAAACGCAGGCAGTTGACACTGTCGGTGAGGTCGCCGTAGTGGAGGTAGAAGGGGCGGCCCTTCTCGTGCATGTCGTGGTAGAGGTGATCGATGCGATCGGTGTTGAACAGCGAGCTGCGGCGCTTAACACCGTGTACCTCGTAGCCTTTGTTCAGCAAAAGCTCGCTGAGGTAGGCACCATCCTGGCCGGTAACGCCGGTTATCAGGGCCACCTTGCGCTTGGCGTTCGCTTTGGCGGGTTTGGCAGCTTTGGCAGCAGGCTTTGCAGCGGGTTTCTTGGCGGCCGCCACCTTGGGCTTGCCCGTGTTGCTCGTGGAGCGCATGTTCTTCTTGGTCATGTTGCTTATTGGACGATGAACCAGTTGTTCACCAGATCGTGCTTGTTGTAGCGCATGGGAGCGCCGGTGCTTTTGTCCAGGAGTTGCCCGCCCGCTTCGTTCACAATGGCGTGTCCTGCAGCCGTATCCCACTCCATCGTGGGGGCGAATCGCGGATATATGTCCGCGGCACCTTCGGCCACCAGGCAGATCTTCAGCGCGCTACCCATGCTGGCCAGGGCCACACTGCCATGCTTCACTTCCATATCGCGAATGAAAGCCTCGGTCTCCGGGCTTTGGTGCGATCGGCTGGCAACGATGGTGTAGGCATCGCGCACCGCTGAAAGGGGCAGTTTGTTGGACATTGCGGCCCGCTCATACGCAGCAAGTGCGGAAGAGGTTGTGGCCTGCTCCTGCCGGTATGCTCCTCCACCCTGCCAGGCGAAATAGAGCACGTCCTTTACCGGAACGTAGAGCACACCACCCACCGGCACCGCAGCACCGCTCGCATCGGCATCGGCCCCATCGCGCTTCATCAATGCGATGTTCACCGTGAATTCGCCGTTGCGCTTGATGAACTCCTTGGTGCCATCCAGCGGGTCCACCAACCAGTAATACGCCCATTGTTGCCGTTCCGCAGGTGCGGTCGATCGGCCTTCCTCGCTCAGTATCGGCAAGCTGGTCTTCTCCAGTGCCTGCACGATGGCCAAATGGGCGCGCTTATCGGCTTCGGTCAGCGGTGACCTGTCCTCCTTTTGCTCCACGGAAAAGGAGGTGCCGTACACTTCCAGGATCTCTTTCCCTGCATCCAATGCAGCAACGATCGCCGCATCGATCCAAGGCTTCAGGTCTTTTTCAAGCATGATGTGGTCAAAGGTAGCCGTGGGGTATGGCCTCCCTGCCGCACGTCATCACCGAAGATCAAGGCTGCAATGTGGATAGTGCACGACCGCGCGCGCCCTTCGCTTTCTTGAGGGTGGTCCATCCCCGATCCATGGTTCAATGTGAACGGAGCGGCAGGCGCTGTTCCGCACCTGCAACACCGCGCATGTCCCGCCTTGCTTGAGGAAGAAATAGCAGCGGAACCTCGGTAAACCACTTACGGGTTACCGCACTGGCTCCAACTCGCTCAATGGCCCACCACCATGCGCAGTACTTGGGGAGGTCCACCATCCAGGCGATGCACTCGCACCACGTAAGGACCAGCTGACCAACTTCCCACTTCCCAGCGCACCTGGCTCTCTCCACGTATGCTTCTTTCCATCACCAACCGGCCATCCATGGTGGTTACTTGCAGGTGTGAATGCACCGCAGCATCCCCCAACCGCAACACCACTTCATGCGCGGCCGGCACTGGCCAAAGGCTCAGCTCCTGGTCGCTGTGCGCGGCAGTGATGGCGGTGGTGATGCTCGGTGGCAGGGACGAATGGATAAAGCGGGCAGGTGCTCCGGTGCTATCGAAGGTCATTTCGGCCACGGCCAGCTTCGTCTCCTTGGCCAGCCAGGTATAGGTCACCGAGGTATCCTGTGTGGCGCTCAACAAGGTCCATGGTGTAAAGGAGAGCAGCCTGAACCAGATCGAATCCACGGAATACTCGATGCTCTTCACACGCAGCGTCTGGTAGGTGCCGGCCGGCGTTGTAAGCGCACCATGCCCATCGGTGCTATCGCGCACATCGCCACGATGCCGCAAGCGTATGCTATGCACCCCGAAAGCGCTGCCATCCACGATCGCCTGGAAATAGTAGTCGTCCGTGAAATTGGAACCATAAGCACGTGGCAACTGGTGGATGAGCAAGGCAGGAGCGAAACCCACGCTCAAGGGGGTGCCGGAACCCAATGGATCACCGCCAAAACCCGTGGCCTCCATGAAGGTGGGCTGCGAACGGAAGTACAGGTAGTTGCTTCCGTCGTTGGTCATGGCCAGGTTGCTGGTGGCGAAGGCCGACGCGAAAGGCGTGGATGCCGCAGTGGATACCGTGGTGGTGATGGTCTCGTGCGATTGGGCCATGCTCATGTCCCACACCTGCCCTTCGCCAGCGGGGCCGGGGCCATAGCTTGGCAGGGTGTCCCGGTAGCGCTCGATCACATCGCCAGGTACGGCCAGGTCACCGTATTCAATGATGATCTGTGCCTGTAGCCGTGCCGTGCACATCGCTGCAGCGCATGCCATGACCAGGTGTGTCGCAAGCTTGGTACCCATGTGTTCTTCTAGTTGTGGTATGACCGGAAAAAGGACCGCCCCCTTGCTCACCGAAGAGAAGGGGGCGGTCGCATAGGGGCTTGGGAGTGGATCAGGCCTTGCCCATGATCTTGAACATGCCCGTTCCGCACGTGGGGCAAGTGCCCTTCATTGCTTTACGGCCATTGGCCATGATGTTCTCCTTGGGGTCTTTCATGTCCCGCTTCGCCTTGCACTTCACGCAGTATGCTTCTACAGCCATTGGTATGGGGTATTGAGGGTTGAACGTGCCGACAAGGTAAAGGCATGCGCCGAAATGCGCCGGTAGGGATCCGCATGTTTTCAACGATCGGCCCACCGCACCTGCGTGCGTGGATGCAGGGGCGCAAGCATCACCGCTCGTCCAAAGCAGCTAACATTGCCCTGTATGGCCAGTGAACGGGAACGCGCACAACACATTAAGGCCAAAGCCCACGAGCTGGGCTTCAAGGCCTGTGGCATAGCCCAGGCCGGGTTCCTGGCAGCGGAAGCCCCGCGTTTGGAGCAGTGGCTGAAGACGGGCAAGCACGGATCCATGGGCTACATGGCCGAGAATTTCGACAAGCGGCTCGACCCGCGCGAACTCGTGCCCGGCGCCCGCAGCGTGATAAGCCTTGCCTACAACTACTTCAGCGAACCCCGGCAGACCGACCCCAACGCGCCCAAGCTGAGCACCTACGCCTATGGCCGCGACTACCACAAAGTGGTGAAGAAGCGCCTGAAGCCGCTGCTCGCCTTCATCACCGAGCAATACGGCCAGGTGAGCATGCGCGCCTTCGTGGACAGTGCACCGGTGCTGGAGAAAGCATGGGCCCAACGCGCAGGCATCGGCTGGGTGGGCAAGCATACCAACGTGATCCGCCAAGGGGTCGGCAGCTTTTTCTTCCTCTGCGAGATCATTCTGGACCTTGCGTTGGAGCCCGATGCTCCCGCCACCGACCACTGCGGCACCTGCAGGCGCTGCATCGATGCGTGCCCAACGGAAGCCATCACCCCCTACGGTGTGGACGGCAGCCGCTGCATCAGCCACCTCACCATTGAATTGAAGGAGGCGATCCCCACCGAATTCTCGGGCCAACTACAGGGTTGGGCATTCGGTTGCGACATCTGCCAGCAGGTGTGCCCTTGGAACCGCTTCAGCACACCGCACCAAGAACCCGAATTCGAGCCCCGACCCGCGCTCATGGACCTCACGGCCGACGAATGGTACGGCATGAGCGAAGTGCTGTTCGATGAACTCTTCCACGGCAGTGCGGTGAAGCGCACCAAGTACACCGGGCTCATGCGCAACCTGCGCTTCCTACGGACCGACGAATAGCGCCCCGCTCAACTGCGCATGGTGGTCTGGAACACCTCCAGGATCACATCCTTGTACATATGCCCGAAGGTGGCCAGGCACCAAGCCTTTAGCACGAGCTGGTCGCTCTGGCCCACCCAGTTGCGGGCCTTGATCAATTCCTTCTTGAAGAGCAGGCGATCGAAACTCACTTTCTGCAACACCTGCTTGCTGAACTCCATCATCTTTCTTCCCTGGTCCATCATCACAATTCAGGTTTAGCGAGGCTGAAGGTACTACACCAATGCATGGATACCACCCCATGGGGACCGGTAGTTTTTCCACGATCCGAAGATCTTCGGAAAGGGTAACGGTGCGCTAACGCAGCAAGTATGCCCGAGTGACCAACGGATCCCCGGGTGATGAACAGCGGCCGTGCTCAGGGCTGGAACTTGCGCTCCACGGCCTGCATCACCTCATTGGTGGCTGCATCGTACACGTAAGCCACCAAGGCGCAATTGGCCGCATTCCAGGCCGCGTTCATGGCTACGTTGCTGATGTTCAGGGTAAGGGTATCGCCAACGCTGGCGGACCCGGCGATCAGGTTGTCGCCCCAGGTACCGTTCAGGTTGGTACGCAACACGTGGCGGTGATCGTAATCCGGAATATCAGGAGGTGTGGCCTGTGCGTTCAGCTGCCAATCGATCACATGGTCCTCCGTAAGGTATACCGTAAGCTTATGATCGCCTGTTATGGGCTCGAGCACGGCCACTTTCACCTGGCAGCTCACCGTGTTGGCGCTGGCATCATGCACCAGGGAACTGAACCATACGTCCATGCTGGCCGGCTGCCCTACCAGTTCGCTCGTTGCGCTGGGCCAAGCGGAGGGGCTTACGGTGGTGCTGCCATTGTACGGCCGGCGGCTCACCATACCAATGGGCAGGAAGGTAACGCCGAAGGTCTGGGCGTAAGTGGTTCCGGCCGGAGTGCGATAATCGCTGGAGTATCGGCCGTCCGCAGCAGGCGGGTTCAACGGTGCGGCGAACGTATTGGTGGCGTGTACGCTCACCACCACCACATCAGCGCCATAGGCAGCCTCCAATTGGGCGGCCACCAAATGGGCCGCAGGGCAATTGTTGCACCGGTGGCCGGTGAAATCCTCCAACAACACCCTGCGCCGCACAGTGCCATCGGGAGGCGGGCCACCTGTGTTACCGGGCACCACAGGCTCGCTCACGTAATCGCAGCCCACGGCAAGGAGCATGGCCAATGGCCAGAGGCGGATCAATGCGGATCGGACCATGTTCAGAAAGTGCTTGTGATGGACAAGGTAAGACCATTGGAGGCAGGCACTTGCCTGCACACCCCGCCAACACAGAAGATACCTGCCCGTTGACGACCGTAGTTCACTTGGATGCGATTGCCGCCATTGATGAAGCCCACCGAACCGATGGGGTAGTGCAAGCGCCGGGGTTCCACCTCCTCCTTTCCATCCAGGAGAAAGGTCTCTCCGGTGGTAACGTAGTTGTATTGGTCCATGGCGGCCACGAACCAGTGCGGGCTGAAGGTGAGTTCCGCCAGGCCGGTGATCCAGTTGCCTTCATCCTGCCCGGTCGATAGGTGCTGCACTTCGAAACGCAGCGAGTTGCGCTCCGTCAGGTTGTGCATGCCCTCTACTATGAAGATGTCCGCATAAACCACCGGCTTGCCTGGCTTGCCTTGTATGATGTCTATGTCGTACACCACGTTCAAGTAGGTAACGGCCAACTCCCAGCTGGTACTGAGCTTCTTGCGCAGTTCGATGTTGAAGTCCTTGAAGTAGGTCCGACCACCGGGGCGAAAGAGGTCGGCCGTGTAGCCCAGCCGTGCGGTGGTATCGTCCGCGATGCCCAGGCGAGTGGTATCCAAGGCCCATGCAGCGGAGTAGTTCACCGCCAGCTTGGTGCCGTACTTACCGCCCAACTTGGTACCCTTCTTCCATTTGTAGAACACCTCACCTTGTGTGCTCAGCTCGCCGTTGGGCTGTGTGGCATAGGGATAGAGCGTGGCGGGCAGGTTGTAGGTGTGCTGCTTGGTGAGCGGGGGCAGAAAGTTGATGTTCAGATCGAAGGGCGTTGGTGCAGCACGATCGCTCTGGAAGAACATGTTGTCGAAGGTGTGGGCGCCGGCGCTGACCCCGAACCCTTTCACCGAATAGGTGGCATTCAACAGCAGGGCCTGGCCAGGCCGATAGATGAACCCGTTCTTGTTGTTGGGGTCGTTGATCTTGTATGCATACTCGGAGTAGAGGTTCCACTTGGGGGTCACGTAATTGATCCGTGCGCTCCAAGCGCCCACGTTCTGTGGAAGTTCCAGGAAGGGGTCGCGGTCTTCTTGGAACTTGCTTACGAAGCTGCCGCCCAGGAACAGGTTGCCGCCGCAGGTCCACAGACTGTCCAGCAGGCTGGCCATGTCCACTTCCGCATCGAAACCGCGCACCAGGCCCGGCCCTTTGGTGAACCCATTGTCAAATGCGAAGCGCTGGCGCCCCACAAAGCCCTTCAATTGGATACCCCGATATGGTTTGAAGCGCACCCGTACGCCGTCCATGGCATTGTCAACACCCAGGTAGCGCTCCTCGTAACTGCGGAACACCATGCCTTGGCCGAACTGCTCATAGAAACTGCCCAGGGTCACTTCAAGATCCTTTTCGGTGAACTTGGCATAGCGGTAACCAATGCCGCTGCCCCGGTATGGCTGACCCGCCGGATAGCCCACCAAAGGAGGCTCATAGCTTTCCAGGCGTATGCCCGTCTCGAAATTCTTGTACGTGTATATGAGGTTCATCCAAGCGTTGGCCCCCAGGCGTTCCGGAGGCACCACCGCGCCGATGGTCTCATCGTCGTTGTAGTACTGGCCGTCCATGCTGAAGTTGCCGTGCAACTGGCCACCATCCTGTGCGGATATGCCCAGTGCGAAGGCCATGCAGGATCCTGCAAGCGCGGCCTTCAAAACCCGATAAGTGTGGCTCATGTGGCCGGGGTGGTCCTATTTCTTGCCGGAGAGCTCCAGCACCTTGCGGAAGAGCTCCTGCTCATCGCCCGGTTCGTAGTTGTTGTGCTGCCAAACGATCTCGCCCTTGCCATTCAGCAGAAAGGTATGGGGAACGTTGTTCACGTTCAGGGCGCGCTTCAGGTCGCCGTTGGGGTCCAGGTACACTTCATAATCCCAATCCTGTCCGTTCACGTAAGGCGCCACACGTGCCATGCTCCGGGCATCATCAATGCTGATGGCGATGAGCTTCACGCCGGTCTTGGCCTGCCAGTCGTCGTACACCTCCGCAATGGCGGCGAGTTCACGCTTGCAGGGGGCGCACCACGTAGCCCAGAAGTTGATGATGATGGGCTTGCCTCCATTGCTGAAGGTCTTGGTGTCCACCTTCTTGCCATCGAGGCCCTGCACGGTTACGCTGGGCATGGTGCTCTGCGCGTGCAGCAGGGTGAAAGGCAACAGGGCGAGCAGCAGGAGTATGGGAAAGCGCATGATGGGAAAAGTGTGTTGTGACTCGGCGGAAATTCACCGGCGACCCGACCAAGCAAAGCCTGGGCCGGATCGCCGGTGTTCATTCCAAGGGTCCAGTAGATCAGCGGGTGATCACCACACGGCGCGAAACGCGTTCGCCACCTGCTACGATGTTCACCATGTAGATGCCGTCTGCCACGCCACTGAGGTCGATGGTCTCGCGGTTGAAGCCATTGCCGGTGCTGGCGGACACTTGGGCCACACGGGCACCCAGCAGGTCCACCACTTCCAGTTCGGCCGTGAGACCGGCAGGCAGCTCATACTCCACGAAGAAGTTGCCGTTGCTGGGGTTGGGATAGATGTTGATGCCGCGCACCAAGCTGTTCTCCTCAACACCCACAGGTCCCACAGGGGCGAACCCGGCGTTCAGCACTTCTTTGGTGGTCATGTTCTGCACAAAGCTCACCACGGTCGTGCTGTTGATGTCCGTCCACAGGTTGTAGTTGCCCTGTGCGGGTGCACCGCTCTGGAAGGTGTAGGACTCCGTGAAGGTCTGGGAAACACCTGCCGTAAGGTTGGAGAGCAGAATACCGCCACCGTTCGGCAGCATCTTGCGCATCACGTACTTGAAGACATCCTGGTTGGTGGTGCTGGCCGGGTAATCGTAACGGTCTTCCACAACAGCCATGAACAGGCGGTGAGTTCCAGGGTAGTTCGCGTAAGGGGTAACGACCGTGGTTACGGTGATGGTGCTGCCTGCAACCACATAAGAGGTCTCCACGTTCACGAAAGCAGGACGTGCCTGCGCGGCGGTGAGGAAGGATGCGGCCGTGCTGCTGAACGGGGTACCATCCATGATCCGGTAAGGAATGCCGGACACGCCGTAGAGGGTGCGACGGGTAACACCATCGGGATTGTAGCTGGGGTCGTTACCGGGGCTGGGCCAGTTCATGTGGTATTTGATGGCGGCGATGTTGTACCCTACGTGGTTGGGATACTGGGGAGCAAGCACGGGGGTGCCCCAGGAAGTTTCCAAGCTCGCGCAAGGACCGCAAGTGGAGCTGGTGAACTGCTCCATCAGGGCTTTGCGCTGCACGCTTTGCGTAGCAACGTTCACGGTCACCTCGGTCTCATCGTTCAAGGTGTTGCCATCCGCGCCGCCGTTCAGGTTGCTCGCCCAAACTTTCACCGTGTGGCTTCCCACCGTGGCGTTCCAAGGCGTGCCATGGCTGTAGCTGTAGGTGGCGCCAGGAGCGATGGTGGCGGTTACCGGCTGGGCCACTGCAGGTCCGTTGTCAATGGAGTAGTTCAGCGTGAAGTTGTTGACAGCCGCAGTACCGAAGTTGCGCAGGCTACCAGCAATGGTCTGGTTGCCTTGGGCCACCACACCAGCCATGTCGATGGACATGCAGGCCAGGTCGTTGGCCACCGGCGTGGAGCTGATGAAGAAGGCTTGTTCCTGCGTGGTGAAATTGCCACCGGAAGCCACCTGGTTACCGTTCACGGTTACCGTGTAGTTACCATTACCGTACTGGCAGCAGATACCATCACCATATGCATCGAAAATGGTGAACACGATCACCGGACCGTTCGGCACGCACACGGTGGGCGTGTAGGTCTGGTTGTTGCCGTAGGGCCCACCGGAACCATAAACAGGAGCACCACCCGGACCGGTGAGGGTCCACGTGGTCTCATCACCGTAGTTGTCGGTGAGGATGCTGATCTGCACCTGCGATTGGCCCGTGGGGCACTGCGCGGCGGCAGTAAGGCCGAACAGCAGCGAGCCGGCCAGAGGGAGGAAGCGTAAGGGTTTGAACATGTGTTTGGGGTTTCTGATCGAAGATGATGCGACAGACGGACGCTGGAAGTCCCGGAACTGTGGAGGCCGAATGTAGACCCGGCATTACATCATTGGTTGGATATCGACCGGAATTCGTTGGGATCCTATGAAGCACCTTCACCCCCCTTACGGGCAGCGGTTGGACCGGCAGCCCATGCCCCCTCGCCCTACCTTTGCCAACGGAATGGAACGTGCTTTGCAACGCTCAGCACTCCTGCACACGCTCATACTCCTTTGATACCTTGAAGATGATGAAGAACATCTACTCGCTCGGCCTGCTGCTCATCGCTCCATTCGCTGCCCAGGCACAACTGCTCACCCTTACCGATGGTGATGGCCAAGTGGTGAACGGCACCGTGGTCACTCACATCGGCTCAGCATCCGACCCCCTCCTAACCCAAGGCCTTACCGCCACCATCAACGGTGGCCAGACTTTGAACGTGAACATGCGGCGTTATGAGCTGGAGGTGGTGCCCGGCACCTTCAACTACTTCTGCTGGGGCGTTTGCTACGATGAAGTGCCCGCTGGAAATCTTCCCACTTGGAATGCCGGCCAGGAAGGCGTGATCAGCATGGCGCCCGGCACGCCCGTGAACGAGTTCAAAGCATACCTGGTGCCCAACGGAAATGCGGGCACCAATGCCTTCCGCTACGTTTGGTACCACACTGCCAATGGTACCGATTCGGTGTTCGTGGACATTGTGTTCCAAGTAAGTCCGGTGGGCATCGAGGAAGCGCTTGCCCCCATTGCTTCCATGGAGGTTTTCCCCAACCCGGTAACTGGCAGCGAAGCCCGCATCCAGATCGCCTTCAACAAGCCTGTTCCGCAAGCCTCGCTGGTGGTCTACAACGCCTTGGGCAGTGTTGTATCCGAGCAACGCATGCCGAACCACGCCAACGATGTGATCCTGAACACCTCCGCCTTGGAACCCGGCCTCTACTTCGCTGTGGTAAGAGCCGCAGGGCGCGACCTGGCCACGCGCCGGATCGTGGTGGCGCGCTAAGCCTCTCCATTCACCAACCGAGCGGCCAGCCAGGGTACACCCTCGCTGGCCGTTCTGCGTAGGTGCTGCACCCCTGCTCGCCGCACGGCCACATTTCCGGGATCCACCAAATACACCGGACAGCCTGCCGGCGCGAATTGCAACAAGCCGGCCGCAGGATACACCTGCAGTGATGTACCCACCACCAACAACACGTCCGCTTGTGCCACATGTTCGGCAGCCCGGGGCAGCAGCGGCACTTCCTCTCCGAACCAGACGATGTGCGGCCGCAGTTGGGATCCCAGCGAGCATCGATCACCCCAAGCGAGGGACGCACCGTTAACGGGAACGACCAATGATGGATCCGCGGTGCTGCGGGCCAGCCTTATTTCACCGTGCAAGTGCAGCACCTTGCTACTGCCGGCACGCTCGTGCAGATCATCGATGTTCTGCGTAACGACCTGCACTTCGAAATGTGCCTCGAGTTCCGCTATGGCCCGATGGGCGGCATTCGGACTGGCGGCGAGCACCTGTGCCCGGCGCAGATCGTAGAAATGCAGCACTTTCCGAGGGTCGGCCCGCCAAGCTTCGGGGGTAGCCACTTCTTCGATCCGGTACTCCTCCCAAAGGCCGTCACTGTCGCGGAACGTGCGCAAGCCGCTTTCCGCGCTCACACCGGCTCCCGTGAAGACGACAAGTTTCCGCTTTTCCATGGCCGGGAAAGTAGTGTATCGGCACTCCTGCAAAGGCATGCTTGCTCGTATCGGGTCTTCCTGTATTTTCGTGCCCTTCCTTCCGAAACCCAGCCGCCCATAGCAGCACCTTTACTCCCCTTCGGATAGTACGGATACCCTTTGAAGGGCCAGGATGATCGACAGCCTGAACGGTGAGCTATTGGACAAAGGTCCCGACCATGTGGTACTGGACTGCCACGGTGTTGGCTACTTGGTGTACGCCCCTGCGAACGTGATCGCACGCCTACCGGACAACGGTCGGTGCCGCATGCATGTTCACTACAGCGTAAGCGTGGACGTGCGCTCGGGATCGAGCGAGCACCGGCTGTTCGGGTTCCTCCACCAGGATGAACGGCAGCTTTTCCGACGTTTGATCGACGTGCAGGGCGTGAGCGCCACCCTGGGCATGGTGATCCTTGGCGCCGGCGGTGCGCAGGATGTGTACACCGCGGTGCTTACCGGCAATGAAGGCTTCTTCAAAGGCATAAAAGGCATTGGGCCCAAGTTGGCCCAGCGCATCATCGGTGAATTGCAGGGCAAACTGGCCCAGCTGCCGCTACCTGCCGCAGGAGGAGGAGCACGCACCTCGGCAGCCGGGGGCAATACGCTCAAGACCGAGGCGTTATCGGCACTGATCTCCCTGGGCCTGGATCGGATGAAAGCCGAGCGGTCCCTGCAAGCCGTGCTCCAGGAAAGATCGGAGGAACCACCGCAATTGGAAGAGCTGATAAAGCTGACGCTGAAGAACCTCTGATCGGGCACCGCGAAGTGATGGAACAAGGCCTCAATGCCGTTGTGAAGGCAGTATGTCTGCGTGGCAAGCACCTGTTGGTGCTGGCCGCTTTGGGCTTGCTCGCCAGCAATGCCATGGCCACCGGGTACCGCTCGGTGATCCTGCAAGTGGACTCTCCGGAAGTGGACCTGATCTGGCCGCTCACCGACCCCGTGGCTCCCGGACAGACCGGCGGCGGAAGCATCAACCTGAACGACCCGGAGAACATCCAGTACGACGTGGAGTACGACCCCGAAAGTGGGCAGTACATCCTGAACAGCAGCGTGGGTGGATCCTTCCCCTACCGCCCGCCCATGAGCATGAGTCTTGAGGAGTACCTCAACTACGACATGGAACGGGCCCTGGAGAACTATTGGCTGGACCAGGTGCAGCAGGACAGTGAAAGTGCACAGCAAGGCATGGTCCCCCAGATCAAGGTGAAGGGCGAGATCTTCGACCGGATCTTCGGAGGCAATACGATCGACATCCGCCCGCGCGGTTCTGCGGAAGTGATCTTCGGCATCAACAGCAGTTACACCGAGAACCCGCGGATCCCCATCAACCAGCGCCGCATCACCACCTTCAACTTCGATCAGCGCATCCAGCTGAACCTTGTCGGAAGCATCGGGGAGAAACTGAAGATCAACACCAACTACAATACCCAGGCGACCTTCGATTTCGAGAACCAGGTGAAGCTGGACTACACCGGTTATGAGGACGAGATCATCCAGAAGATCGAAGCGGGCAATGTGAGCCTTCCACTGCGGGGAACCCTTATACAAGGAAGCCAGAGCCTCTTCGGCCTGAAGACCGAACTGCGCTTTGGACGCCTTACCGCCACGGCCATCTTCAGCCAGGAGAAAGGGCAACGCCGTAACGTCTCCACGCAAGGTGGCGCACAGACCACCAACTTCGACATCAAGGCGGACGAGTACGAAGCCAACAAGCACTACTTCCTGAGCTACTTCTTCCGGGAGCAGTATGAGAACGCCCTGCGCACACTGCCCACGGTGAACAGCGGTGTGCAGATCACCCGCCTGGAAGTGTGGGTGACCAACCTGCGGCAGGATTTCCAACAGACCAGGAACGTGGTGGCCTTCACCGACCTGGGTGAGGATGCCAGTGCAGCGGCCATTGCAGCAGGTCATTTCAGCAGCGACCTGCCGCCCGGCCTGGTGCAGGACGGTGGCGCGGCTTTCGCCAGCAACGATGCCAATACGCTGTACAACACGGTCAGCTCCAACCCCGGCATCCGCAGTTTCTTCCAAGCCACAGCCTCCTTGCAAGCCTTGGGGCTGCGCGATGCACGCCACTTCGAACGCCTGGAGAACGCACGCCTGTTGCTGCCCAACGAGTACACCTACAACGAACGTCTCGGGTTCATCTCGCTGAACCAATCGCTGAACAACGACGAGGTGCTGGCCGTGGCCTACCAATACACGTTCCAAGGGCAGACCTTCCAAGTGGGTGAATTCTCCACCGATGGTATTGCACCTCCCGATGCGCTGATCCTCCGCCTGCTGAAGGCCACCATCACCGACCCACGCATTCCGCTCTGGGACCTGATGATGAAGAACGTTTATGCCTTGGGCGCCTTTCAAGTGAACCGGGACAATTTCCGCCTGGACCTGGTGTACAACAACCCGGTGACCGGGGTGGACATCAACTACATACCCCGCGCACCGTTGGACCAGATACCACTGATCCAATCCCTGGGGCTGGACCGACTGGACCCCAACAACGCACCCAACCCCGATGGTGCGTTCGACTTCCTGGACGGGGCGGCGACCATTGGCGGTACGATCAACTCGCAGAACGGCCGGATCTTCTTCCCGGTGCTGGAACCCTTCGGCAGCTACCTGGACCAGCAACTGATAGGCCCCGATCCGAACAACCCCATTCAGCCCGAGCAGATCCGCCGCACCATTGTATACCAACCGCTGTACGACAGCACCAAGACCGCAGCGCAGAACCAGCCCGAACTGAATCGCTTCAAGATGCGGGGCAGCTACCGAAGCGCCAGCAGCGATGTGATCTCGCTCAACGCGGTGAACATCCCCCAAGGGTCGGTATCCGTTACCGCGGGCGGTGTGCGCCTGATCGAGAACCAGGACTATACCGTGGACTACAACCTGGGCCGGGTGCGCATCCTCAACCAGGGTATCCTGGAGAGCGGCACACCCATCAACATCTCCCTGGAGAGCAACTCCCTCTTCAGCATACAGCAGCGCACACTGGCCGGCGCCCGCTTCGATTACCGCATCAACAAGGACTTCATGCTGGGCGGCACCATCATGAACCTGTATGAGCGGCCGCTCACCCAAAAAGTGAACGCGGGCGATGAGCCGATCAGCAACACCATAGTGGGTGTGGACGCCACCTGGCAGAGCAAGTCGCAGTGGCTCACCAACTTGGTGGACAAGCTGCCTTTCTACGCCACCAAGCAGGAGAGCAACGTGCAGGCCAGTGCGGAAGCTGCCTACCTCATACCCGGCCACAGTCGCGCCATTGGCAACGCTGGCACCAGCTACATCGATGACTTTGAGGGCAGCGTGAGCGTGATCGACCTGCGCACCCAGGCCTTGTGGTTCCATTCCGCAACACCACAGGGCATACCCGAACTTTTCCCGGAGGGCGAACTGGTGAACAACCGGCGCAATGGTTTCCGCCGTGCGCAGCTCAGCTGGTACGTGATCGACCCGCTGTTCTTCCGCAACAACAACCTTACGCCGGACCACATCCGCGGAGATGCCGCCATGCGCAGCGATCACCGCATGCGCGAAGTGCTGGAGCAGGAGGTGTTCCCCAACCGCCAGTTGGCAGCAGGTACCCCGGCCAACATACCCGTGCTGGACCTTACCTACTACCCCAACGAGCGTGGGCCGTACAACTACACCGTGGATGGCCTGGACCAGAACGGCCTGCTGTCCGACCCCGAAAGCAGCTGGGCAGGCATAACCCGCAGGATCACCACCACCGACTTCGAGGCCAGCAACATCGAAACGATCCAGTTCTGGATCATGGACCCCTTCTTCAACGCCAGCAACAACCAAGGGGAACCCGCCACCAACGTGAACTCGGTGAACAGCACCGGTGGCGACCTCTACATCGACCTGGGCAACATCAGCGAGGACATTCAGCGTGATGGCCGCAAATTCTTTGAGAACGGCCTGCCCAAAGACCTGACCGATGTGGCGGCCGAGACCGATACCACCCAATGGGGCGTAGTGCCCACCACCCAGAGCGTGGTGAACGCTTTTGCCATTGTGCAGAGCAATAGCAACAAGTACCAGGATGTGGGTTTGGACGGCCTGAGCAGCCAGCAGCCGGACCTGAACGGACGCACCGAGCAAAGTTTCTTCAGCAGCTACCTGACGGCAGTGGCCCAAACGGTGACCAACACCACGGCCATGGCCGCCATCCAGAACGACCCCAGCAATGATGACTACCGCTTTTTCCGGGGTGCTCAGCAGGACAACCAGCAGCTCAACATCCTGCAACGCTACAAGCGCTTCAACGGGCCCGAGGGGAATAGCGTGACCGATGAGGACAGCCAGGAGAACTTCCCCACCCAGCAGACCACGCTGCCCAGCACGGAGGACATCAACCAGGACCAGAACCTGAGCGAGAGCGAGAGCTATTTCCACTACAAGGTGAGCCTGCGCCCCCAGGACATGGTGGTGGGACAGAACTTCATCAACGACCGCATACTGGCCACCGCCAATACGCCCGAGGGCGCCAAGCAGGTGTACTGGTACCAGTTCAAGATCCCCATCCGCCAGCCGGAGCGGGTGGTGAACGGCATTCAGGATTTCCGCAGCATCCGTTTCATGCGCATGTACGTGCAGGGCTGGCAGCAGGAGGCCACCCTGCGCTTTGCCCGCCTGGAGTTCGTGCGGGGCGAATGGCGTAAGTACCTCTTCAGCCTGCAGACCCCGGGCGAAGTGATCGGTGGTGACCCCGACCCCACCCTCTTCGAAGTGGCCGCCGTGAACATTGAAGAGAACGGCAACCGCACACCGATCAACTACGTGCTGCCCCCCAACATCAACCAGGAGATCGATGTGGCCAGCGCCAACCTGCGGAACCTGAACGAGCAGAGCTTGCAGCTGAAGGTGTGCAACCTGCGCGATGGCGATTCGCGCGCGGTGTTCCGCAACGTGAGCTTCGATATCCGCAGCTACAAGCGCATGCGGATGTACGTACACGCCGAGAGCAGCGACCCCAACTTCCCGATCAACTTCGGCGATGTGAGCGTGTTCATCCGCTTGGGCAACGATTTCGACCAGAACTACTACGAGTACGAGATACCGGCCAGGCCCAGTGAGTTCTTCAACCGCGACCCCTTCAGCGTGTGGCCCGAGGAGAACGACATGATCATTGAGTTCGCCCGCCTGAACGACCTGAAGATCCAACGGGACCAGAGCGGATCATCGCGCACGGAACGCTACCCCGGCAGCGATGGCAACCGCAGGATCTTCGTGAAGGGCAACCCGAACCTGAGCCAGATGCGCACCATCATGATCGGCATCCGCAACCCCAAGCGCGATGGCGACGAGGCCAACCCCTGGAACCAGGATGACGGGCTGCCGAAGTGCGTGGAGGTATGGGTGAACGAATTGCGCCTGACGGATTTCGACCAGCGCGGAGGCTGGGCCGCTTTGGCACGCGTGAACGCCCAATTGGCCGACCTCGGCAACGTGAGCGTGGCGGGCAACTACAGCACACCCTTCTGGGGCAGCATAGACAAGCGCGTAAGCGAACGCAGCCGCGCCACCACCTATGGCGTGGACGTGGCCACCAACCTGGAGATGGGCAAATTCCTGCCGGAAGCGAGCAACATCCGCGTGCCCATGTACATCGGCTACTCGGAGCAGATCATCAACCCGCAGTTCGACCCGCTGAACCCGGACATTGAATGGGCCGATGCCACGCGCACGTTGACGGCCGACGAACGGCGCCAACGACTGAAGGAGTCGCGCACCTATGAACGCAGGAGAAGCTTCAACCTGACCAACGTGCGTAAGGAACGCAGCCAAGGCAAGCGCGAGAACTTCTTCGATGTGGAGAACATCAACCTGAGCTACGCCTATTCGGACAGGGAGTACTACGACATCAATACCGCGCTGGAGAACACCCGCACGTATCGCGGTTCCATTGCCTATCTGCACAACCCCAAGCCCCGGCCGATCGAACCCTTCAAAGGATTCGGACTGGTGAGCAAAAGCCCCTGGTTGCGCCTCATCAAGGACTTCAACGTGAATGCCGGTTTCAAACAGGTTAGCCTGCGTACCAGCGTGGACCGGATGTATACCGAGCGCTTGATCAGGCCCAACCCGGACATTGAGACCCTGCCGCAGCAGCCCACCTACAACAAGAACTTCAACTGGAGCACCCAGTATGGCTTCCGCTACGAGCTGACGCGCTCCCTGAAGCTCGACTTCAACGCCAACAACCTGGCCTGGATCGGTGAAACACCCGGGCGCGTGGACCCCAAACAGCGGGACTCCTACGAGATCTGGAAGGACAGCGTGCTCACCAGCATCCGCAACTTCGGTGAAGCCACCCGCTACGATCATGTGATCAATGCGACCTACACACTGCCGTTCGACAAATTCCCGCTTACGGACTGGATAACCGCCAACACCGCTTACACCGCGGGCTACCAGTGGGATCGTGCACCACTTACGCAGGATACCCTGGGTGCCACCGTACAGAACTCCCAGAACATATCGGTGAACGGCCAGTTGAACTTCGTGAACCTGTACAACAAGAACAAGTACCTGAAGAAGATCAACGACAAAGGCCGGGGCCGTGGCCCACAGCGCCAGCAGGCAGCCCGCCCCAACCAGACCCAACAGCAGGGGCAAGACCAAAAACCACAACAACCGGCCAACAAGATCGATCCGCTGGAAGGACTGGCACGCGTGCTGATGACCATTCGCACAGGTACCATCACCTACAGCCAGAATTCAGGCACCCTGCTGCCCGGCTACAACGGCAGCACCAACGTGCTGGGCATGGACCCCGGTTTCGGCGCGCCCGGCTGGGGATTCATAACCGGCCAACAGAACCACAACCTCAGCGGAGATATCGTACGCGACTTTGCAGAGACCTCCGCGAACAACGGCTGGTTGGTGCAGACCGCTTCCATCTTCAACCCCTACGTTACCACGCGCACCGAGACCATCAACGCACGCCTATCGCTCGAGCCCTTCCGCGGTATGCGCATCGAGTTCATGGCCAACCGCACTATTGCGGAGAACCGCTCCTCCTTCTTCCGCTGGAACGACGACTTGGAGGACTATGTGAACGACAGCCCACGCGATTACGGCAGCTTCAGCGTAAGCATGTTCACCTGGCCCACCGCCTTTGTGAGCGACAACGACAACTTCGTGAACGCCATCTTCGAGCGTATGCTGGAGTACCGCCCCCTGATCAGCGGTCGCTTGGCCGAGGGTGTGCAGGAGTCCGTGCTGGACAACCAGACCGGATATTACACGGGCTTCGGCTCCACCAACCAGGACGTGGTGATCCCCGCATTCCTGGCCGCTTACACCGGTCGCGACCCCAGCACCGTTACACTGAACCCCTTCAAGCTGGCACCGGCCCCCAACTGGGACCTTACCTACGACGGCCTTACCAAGCTGCCCTTCTTCGCCAAGCGTTTCCGCACGCTTACCATGAAGAACAGCTACCGCAGCAATTTCAACATCGCCAACTACCAGACCAACCTGCTCTTCGTGCCAGGCGCTCTCGAGGTGGATGCGGCAGGCAACTTCATTCCCGAGCGCCAGATCACCCTCATCACCGTGCAGGAAGTGATGCGCCCCTTGCTCGGTTTCGATGCCACCCTTACCAACAGCTTGCTGCTGAAGGTGGAGTACAACCGCGACCGCAACCTCAGCATGAGCCTTACCAACTACCAGATCACCGAGATCCGCGGCAAGGAGTACGTGGTGGGCACCGGCTACCGCTTCAAGAAGGTGAAACTGCCCTTCCAGGTGGGTGGCTCCACGCCCAATAGCGACCTGAACCTGCGGGTGGACCTGACCCTGCGCGACAACGCCACCGTGATCCGCAAAATGGAGGAGCGCCAGAACCAGGTCACCGCCGGCCAGAACATCCTTTCCATCAAGACCAGCGCGGACTATGTGCTGAACCAGCGCTTGAACGTGCGGGCTTTCTACGAGCGCGTAGTGAACAAACCGGTGATCTCCACCAGCTTCCCATCATCCAATACCAACGCCGGCATCAGCCTGCGCTTCACCCTGGCGCAATAAGCCCCGGCAACTTCACCGGCTTGCTGCTGCGCCATGCCGATCCCGCGCACTACATTCGCCTCCATGGCACCGCCCATTAGTCCGGTGCCGATGTACCCCTCCATACCCGCAGCATGAACATTCCCGCAGACCTGAAGTACACCAAGGACCATGAGTGGGTCCGTTTGGAAGGCGATGAAGCCGTTGTCGGAATCACCGATTTCGCGCAAGGCGAACTGGGCGACATCGTATTCGTGGACATCAACAGCGAGGGTCAGGACCTGGACCACGAAGCCGTTTTCGGAACGGTGGAAGCGGTGAAGACCGTTAGCGATCTGTTCATGCCCGTTAGCGGCACCGTTACCACGGTGAACCCCGGCCTGGCCGACGACCCCGCCGCAGTGAACAACGACCCCTACGGTGCTGGCTGGATGGTGCGCGTGAAGCTGCGCAACGCCAGCGAGGTGGACTCCCTGATGAGCGCAGCGGACTACGCCGCGCTTGTTGGTGCTTGATGGCCACCCGCCTTAACCGACCACTGCTGGCCGCCACTGCGTGGGCCTTCCTCATTCTGGTATTGTGCCTGATGCCCGGCAGGGCCTTGCCCACCTGGCAGTGGGCGGACCTGTTCAGTTTGGACAAGCTGGTGCATTTCAGTTTGTTCCTGGTGCTGGCCGTGCTCCTTGCACAAGGTCTTACACTGCGTGCCGCAAGTCGCACCGTGCTCATCGGCCCGGTAATACTGGCTTTCCTGTTGGCAGTGGCCTACGGGGCCCTCACCGAATTGATGCAGCAGTTGCCCTCCCTTGGCCGTCGTGGTGACCTTAACGACCTGCTCGCAAATGCCCTTGGAGCGGCGGTCGGGGCTGTATACTTCCACCGAAAGTTGGGGAAAGCCCAACGCACCGATCGTTAACGTGGGAGCGTTGCTTGGACCAGGTCACCATTCCGGTGGCCCATCCAACCAACACGACCATGCAAACGAAGAAAGATCCCGCAACGGACCTGGAGAAACGCCGACCAGGTTTCCTGGCCATCGGGCTGCTTACCGCCTTGGCCGTCTCCCTTGTGGCCTTTGAATGGACCACCCACCACCGGGGCAGCTTGGCCGCCAGCATCATCGACGACGTAGGTATTGAAGAAGAGATCGCGCCCCCCAGTGCGCACCCACCTCCCCCGGCACCTCCGCCACTCATCCGTCCCGAGCGGATAGAGATCGTGGACAACCATGAAGAGGTGCCTGAAACGCCTGCGCCGGACTCCGAGATCACCGAGGTCGATCCCGTGCTGCCAGCGTTGCTGCCGAATGAAAAGGAGGTCGAGCCCGGGCTACCCTTCCGAGTAGTGGAGGACATGCCTGAATTCCCGGGCGGGGATGAAGCCCTGATGAAATACCTCCAGCGGAATCTGAGCTACCCCGAAATGGCTTCAAGGACGGGCACGCAAGGAACAGTATACGTGAATTTCGAGGTGGACAAACAGGGCTGGATAAAGGACGTGACCGTGCTCCGCGGAATAGGAGGTGGTTGTGATGAAGAGGCCATCCGCGTGGTGAAGGCCATGCCCCAATGGACACCGGGCATGCAGCGTGGCAAGGCGGTCCGGGTGCTCATCACACTTCCCGTCAAATTCAAACTGATCTGACGAGCGGTAAGCACCACTTCGTGCCTGGCCATAAAGCGAAGCGAACGGTTGCTTAGTTTTGAACCGCTGCCGACATGAAGTGTACAGCAGCCTAAACAGAAACAGATGGAAGCCAAGAAAAGCCCCGAAGCAGATCTGGAGAAGCGCAAAGGCAGCTTCATGCTCATCGGCCTGCTCACCGCTCTTGCCGTATCGTTGGTGGCCTTCGAGTGGACCACCTTCGAGAAGGTGGTAGGTGAATTGGGCAAGTTCCAGGACGAGCAATTGGAGGAGGAGATCATCCCCGCCAGTGCAACGCCGCCCCCACCCCCACCGCCCCCACCCGCCCCGGCCGAGATGATCGAGATCGTGGACGATAAGATCGAAGTGCCGGAGACCAAGGCTGTGGATACGGAATCAACCGCTGAGACCACCTTCGAGGCCCCACCCCAGCGCCAGGAGGAGGAAGAGGATGACACCATCTTCACCATCGTGGAAGACCAGCCCCAGTTCCCCGGTGGCGACAAGGCCCTCTACGCCTTCCTGGGCAAGAACATGAAGTACCCCGCCATGGCGCAGGACGCCAACATCCAAGGCACCGTGTACGTCACCTTCGAGGTGGACAAGGACGGCCAGATCAAAGATGTGAAGGTGCTCCGTGGCATTGGTGGTGGCTGCGATGAGGAAGCCATCCGTGTGGTGAAGTCCATGCCCAAATGGACCCCCGGCAAGCAGCGCGGCAAACCCGTGCGTGTGCAGTACAACCTGCCGGTGAAGTTCACCTTGCGTTGATCGAGTTATCTCCCACGAAAAAGCCCGGCCAAACAGCCGGGCTTTTTCGTGTTCGCACTTCCCGGATCACACGATCATGCAGGCGGCCACGGTCTCGTTGGTGCCTTCGTCGATCAGGATCAGGCTGCCGGTGATGCGATTGCGCTGGTACTTGTCCATGGCCAATGGCACCGTGGTACGCAGCTTTACGCGGCCGATGTCGTTCATGTTGATGGCGCGATCGCCCTCCACCTTGCGCAGGGTGTTGATGTCCATCTTGTAGGTGACCTCCTTCACCATGCAACGCGCATCGCGGGTGGTGTGCTTCAACGCGTACTTGCCGTTCACCTGCAAGGGCCGTTCGTTGAACCAGCAGATCATGGCATCCACATCCTGCCCTACCTCCGGCTGGTTGTTGGGGCCCACCAGCATGTCCCCACGGCTGATGTCGATCTCGTCTTGAAGCGTGATGGTGGCGCTTTGTGGTGCGAAACATTCTTCCGACTCCACGGCACCCACCAGAATACTCTTGATGGTGCTGGAAAACCCGCTCGGCAGCACCTGCACGGGGTCGCCAACACGCAGCACACCGCCGGCAACACGGCCTGCGAATCCGCGGAAATCATGGTGCTCGGTGGTTTGCGGCCGCACCACGTACTGCACCGGAAAGCGCCGGTCGATGTGGTTGATGTCGCCTGCGATGTGGATGTTCTCCAACAGGTACATGAGCGTGGGACCTTGGTACCAGTTCATATTGCTGCCGCGATCCACCACCATATCGCCCTTCAGCGCGCTGATGGGGATGAAGCGCACATCGCGCACCTCCAGCTTGCTGCTGAAATCCTCCAGCTCGCGCTGGATCCGGGTGAACACCGCTTCGTCGTAGTCCACCAGGTCCATCTTGTTGATGCAGAACACCACGTGTGGAATGCCCAGCAACGATGCGATGAAGGCGTGGCGGTTGGTCTGTTCCTGGATGCCTTTGCGCGCATCCACCAGGATTATGGCCAGGTTGGCCGTGCTGGCCCCCGTTACCATGTTGCGGGTGTACTGGATGTGCCCCGGCGTATCGGCGATGATGAACTTGCGGCGTGGCGTGGCGAAGTAGCGGTAGGCCACATCGATGGTGATGCCCTGTTCGCGCTCGGCCCGCAGACCGTCGGTGAGCAGTGAGAGGTCCACTTCGCCGGTGCCGCGCTTGGCGCTGGCTTTCTCCACCGCCTCTAACTGGTCGTCGAATATGGCCTTGCTGTCGTATAGCAAGCGTCCGATCAGTGTGCTCTTGCCGTCGTCAACGCTGCCTGCGGTTGTGAAGCGAAGCAGGTCCATGTCCAGGTAGCCGTGGGTCGAGTTGTCTTTCATGTGTCTTCTCAGGTCGATTCAAGGACATGCTTGAGCGTAAGCTTCAACATGCCGTGCAATGGACGGCCTAGCTCAGGCGCTTGTTGCACGTAGAATGAGCAATTGTCGAACAATCGGTTGAAGGCTTCGCCCTCGTCACGTTGAAGTTTCCAAATGAGGCCCCACAGACGATGAAGTAATTCGTTCGACTCCTTCAGCGCATTGAGCTTCTCAGCATCGGAAAGACCATCGTTCGACCAGATATCCCGATTTACGATCGTAAGGTCAAAGGCTAAGCGCTCGCAGAAGGCCAAGCGCTTTGTCGGAGGGACAGAAGCCAAGAGGTCCTGGATCCCGATTATCTGATCTTCTGATTGTCTGATCATCTGATCAGAAATAACCTTCCTTCTTCCGATCCTCCATCGCCGCCTCGCTGCGCTTGTCGTCCTGCCTACTACCCCGCTCGGTAACGCGCGACGAAGCCACCTCCGTAATGATCTCCTCCAGCGATGCTGCAGGGCTGTCCACGGCACCGGTGCAGCTCATGTCGCCGATGGTGCGGAAACGCACTTGCTTGCGGAAGGGCTTCTCCTCCGGCTTCAGGTTCATGAAGGGCGAGTTGGCGTAGATCACTCCATCGCGCAGGAAGACCTCGCGCTCATGGCTGAAGTAGATGCTGGGGATGGGGATGTTCTCCAGCAGGATGTACTGCCACACGTCCATCTCCGTCCAGTTGCTGATGGGGAAAGCGCGGAAGTGCTCACCCGGACGCTTGCGGCCGTTGTAGAGGTTCCACAACTCGGGCCGTTGGTTCTTGGGGTCCCACTGACCGAAGTCGTCTCGGTGACTGAACACGCGCTCCTTGGCACGGGCCTTCTCCTCATCGCGTCGGCCGCCGCCGATGGCGCAGTCGATCTTGTTCGCTTCTATGGTGTCCAACAGCGTAACCGTTTGCAGCTTGTTGCGACTGGCGTAAAAGCCGGTCTCTTCGGTCACCTTGCCTTGGTCGATGCTCTCCTGAACGCTGCCCACGATCAGGCGTACACCGTGCTCGGCCACCAGCTTGTCGCGGAAGGCCATGGTCTCCTCGAAGTTGTGGCCCGTGTCGATGTGTACCAAGGGGAAGGGCACCTTGGCCGGGAAGAAGGCCTTGCGTGCCAGGTGGAAGCACACGATGGAATCCTTGCCACCGCTGAAGAGCAGCGCAGGGTTCTCGAACTGGGCGGCCACCTCGCGCAGGATGTGGATGCTTTCGCTCTCCAGTTCCTTCAGGTGGGTAAGTCGGTAGGAATGCATGGTCTTGGGGATCGGCCCGCAGTGTTCTTTATTGACCGCGATTAATTGTGAACCGCAGAGGACGCGGAGGACGCAGAGAAATGCGCATAGCGGCCGGGCTGACCCTCTACGAACTCGGCGTTCTCTGCGGTTCTATGCATTTGGGCACTGTTCATTGCCACTGAGGTCTGTACGGATGATGCGCTGCGGCGATCGGTGCTGCCCGGCCTACACTCTGCATGCTCTGCGGTTTTCTGCATTTCAGCTCAGCGTGATCCGTGGTAGGATGTGGTTCAAGAGTTCGTTGGCGCTTTCCGCTGCATCGTGCCCCACGGTCCTCAAGACGATGTCCGCTTCGGATGGTGGCTCGAAGGGTGCGCTGATGCCCGTGAAATCCTTCACCTCACCGGCGCGGGCCTTGGCATAGAGGCCCTTCACATCGCGGCGCTCGCACTCCTCCAGCGGCGTGTCCACGAAGACCTCCACGAAGTCCGCTGCACCAACGATCGCTTTGGCCTGCTCGCGAATGGCGATGGTGGGGCTAACGAAGCAGCAGATCGTCACCGTGCCGTTGCCCACGAAGAGCTTTACCACCTCGGCGATGCGGCGGATGTTCTCCGTGCGGTCGGCCTCGCTGAAGCCCAGGTTGCTGTTGATGCCGGTGCGCACGTTGTCGCCATCGAGCACCATGGTGTGGATGCCTTCGGCGTGCAGGCGGCGCTCCAGTTCAGCGGCGATGGTGCTCTTGCCGCTGCCGCTCAGCCCGGTCATCCAGATGCACAAGCCGTGCTGGCCGAGCATGGTTTCCTTGTCGGCACGCTGCAGCAGGCGATCGAAAACGGGATGGATGTGGGCAGGGCGGGAGGCCATTCAGAAAAGCTGCGCGAAGGTACTTAAGAGCAGGGGGATGGAACGCTGGGCGCTCTTCGGGGCCAAGCAGTGCGATCGGAGAGGGCCTAATCCTGCGCGTAACGAAGTGCTGCCCGGATGGCCTCGCGCGATAGCCGCGGATAGCCGCGCAACAGGTCAGCCTCGCTTTCTCCCGCGGCGAACTTCCTTACGATCAACTCCACAGGGATGCGTGTACCCTTGATGCATGGCTTGCCCAGCATCACACCCGGGTCACCTGAGATATGGTCACGCCAATCGAGCATCATTCTTCAAAGATATACAGACGACCAAGCTCTATGGGTAATTTCGCCTCATGCCAACCACCCTCAAGACCCCGCTCCGCACCCTCCCCGATCCCCGCACCACCCCCACCATCGACCAGGTGGGCATCGAAGAGCGCGTTGCCCGGATCAAGACCCGGAGCATCAAGAAGGAAACGAAGGGGCAAGGCATGCGGCTGGCCCTGAGCATGATCGACCTTACCACCCTGGAAGGGGCCGACACGCCGCAGAAAGTGCGGCAGATGTGCTTCAAGGCCATGCACCCGCACGACAGCCTGCCCGGCCTGCCCACGGTGGCGGCAGTGTGCGTGTACCCCTCGCTGGTGAAGGTGGCCAAGAAGGCCCTGGAAGGCAGTCATGTGAAGGTGGCCAGCGTGTCAACCGCCTTCCCCAGCGGCCAAGCACCCAAGGCCGTGAAGATCACCGACACCAAGTTCGCCGTGAGCGAGGGCGCCGACGAGATCGACATGGTGATCAGCCGGGGGAAGTTCCACACAGGCGACTACAATTTCGTGTTCGACGAGATCGCGGCCATCAAAGAAGCCTGCGGCGATGCACGCCTGAAGGTGATCCTGGAGACCGGCGAGCTGGGCACCTACGACAAGGTGCGCCTGGCCAGTGACATCGCCATCGCGGCCGGTGCCGACTTCATCAAGACCAGCACGGGCAAGATCAACCCCGCCGCCACCATGGAGGTGACGCTGGTGATGCTGCACGCCATCCGCGACCACTACCTGAAGACCGGTGAGATGATCGCCATGAAGCCCGCCGGCGGCATCCGCACCAGCAAGCAGGCCCTGCACTACCTGATGATGGTGAAGGAGGAACTCGGCCCCGAGTGGCTCCACCCCCACTGGTTCCGCTTTGGCGCCAGTAGCCTGGCCAACGACATCCTGATGCAGTTGCAGAAGGAGGCCGATGGGCACTACCAGAGCGCCGATTACTTCAGCGTCGATTAAGCGATCATTCCCCATCGCTTCGAACGCGGCCACTGACCTCTTTCGGCCCATTACCGATCCGGAATACCATCCCGTACACACTGCTTCGCAGTGCAATTGCGGGTGCCAATGAACGAATAGTGGCCTCGGGGCCCCATCGCTCAAGTGATCCTGAAAAGGCGTTGAGAAAAGTGGCTTCAAAAATTCGGCCCGGTCCATAAGGACCGGGCCGTGATCACAGGGAGTATATCTGCTCCAGGTTGCTCCACCAAGACCGCCATTCCCTGTAATTTTCAGTACCTCACCATGGCACCCAAACTGGCCAAGGCCAGTGCCGCCACTGCCAAAGCCAGCCACCACGTCCACACGCCCTTGCGCGGGCAGCGGACCACAGACCGCAATGGGCTGTTGCGACTATTTGGAACAGGTTGCATAACCGGGGTTACCATGCGTGACAAAGGTGCTGTGGTCAGCCACTGCCACGCATCGGTACTTTGCACATGCAGCACCTGTGAAAAACACCTAGATCGGAGTACCACTGAATTGAGATCCCGACCAGTGGTGGAAGACCCGTTCCCCTTGCATGGCTGAATGGTAGAGGCTCTTCATGCTTGATATCCAACCACGGAATGAGCATGCCAGGAACAAGTTCAAACCACCAACCGTGGATCGCCCTGATAAGCATTCCGTGTGCGTCCGATCACGCTACAACAGCGCCGACCCAATGCCCTTGCGCAGCACTCCGGCTCGTGCGGTCCGTACTGCCTGACCATGCAGAAGCGGAACCGTGTTCCACGAGAACATCACTCCGAAGTACAGTCCTGCCGACCCACTATCAAGACATTCCGATCACGAGGGGTCTTGCACCAACCCTTGGCGTCTGTTCTGCAGCTCTTCGCGGATCCTTCCAGAGGGCGAACATCGATCTGCGCAGCGTGACCGGCACAGAGGCCTGAGGAGCGCCCTGGAAGATCTCTTGGATCGACCCCTTGCGATCCGCCGCACCCTTGTTGTACACCTGCCGCATCGGCTACCTATAACCAATGGCCTATTGCGCCCCCCTTTCGTTCATCGGTGCTTTGTGACCAGCCATTCACCTCAACAGAGCACCATGCCAATACGCCCTACGCGTTCAAGTTTGTTAGCCTTTGCGCTGGCCCTAAGCCCATTCATCGCCAACGCACAACTGCCCACCCTCGATCCCGCATTCGGGTCGAACGGCGTGCTGCAGGTACCTCTTGCACCGGGTTTACAGAACGCAGGACCCGGCTGGTCGGGCGACCTGGTATCGCTGTCCAGTGGAGCCTACCTCGCCCTCGGCACCGCGCACTACTGGGACGGCTTCGGCATAACTGCGGAAGGTGTTGCGCAGAAATTCGACGCTTGCGGGAACCCCGATCCAAGTTTCGGTGTGAACGGCTTGAAGCAGTACAACGGAGGCGGCAGCTGGCGCGTGATGCCCACGCATGGGGCCGAGCTTGCCAACGGTTCCTTGCTGTTGGTAGGCACCACGAGCACCGGCTGGGGCGCTGTGAGCCAGAACCGCCACACCACCATGCGCGTGCTGGCCGATGGCACGCTCGATGACACCTACGGCGATGCCGGCTTCATCCGTCACGATGCCCCCGACGGCGTTTCCTCCACCTATGGCAGGGACATGATCACCCTGCCCAACGGTCGCTTTCTGGCCGCTGCGGTACGGAGCAGCAATGCCAATGGCGGCTCCAGCGGCTTGGCTCTTTACGGCTACCTGCCCAATGGCGAACCCGACCTCGGCTTCGGCACCGGTGGTTCCGTGCAAGTGCCCAAACCGGAGTTCGCCTACATGATCCGCACACACTTGGTGGGCGACACCATGATCCTCGTCGCTTACGGCCGCCGCTTCGTGAACACGGTACGCATGGAGATCAGCGCTTTCGACCTGGATGGTGACGTGCTGACCACGTTCGGGAGCAGCGGTGCCGTGCTCGACACCACCGACTTTTTTGGCGACAACGGTACCATCAACGACTTCCAGTCGGCGGTGGATGGTGAGGGCCGCTTGACGATACTGGGTGTGAACGCGGAAGCGGAGATCCAGTTGATCCGGTTCCTGCCCAACGGCACGCGCGATGTTTCGTACGGGGCGAACGGCCGTGTACTGGTGCAGCATCTCGGCACCAACATCATGCCCACCGCAGGCCAATTGAAGGTGCTGGCGAATGGCGACCTCCTGGCCCTGGCGCATGCCGGTACCCCGGGCAACTCACCCACTACGCAGTGGGCCCGGCTCACGTCCGAGGGACAGGTGCTCGCGAACGCCATCGATCCATGGCTGTCATATGGCTTTCAGCAAGCCAGCGCGGTGGTGGAGCTCGAAGCGGGCCGCTGGCTGGTGAACGCCGCATCGGTGTTCCCCTCCGGCTTGTCCATCAGGCGTTTTTCCGCGGATGCCGTGGTGCTACCGAGCATCAGTTCATCAGGGTCGTCGCTCGTTAGTACGGGTACCGGACCCGACTTCCAGTGGTACCTCGATGGCAACATGATAAACGGCGCAACCTCCAGCACCTTCGTGCCAGCTTCCAATGGCAGCTACACCGTGCAGATGACCGACGCACTGGGTTGTTCCGTGCTATCCGAGCCCTTCCAACTGCTCAATGTCGGTGTGCAAGCGCTTGATCCCGCTGCGGCCATCGTGGTCGCCGGTCCAGACGCTTATGGCATGCTCACCGTGCGTGGCGAAGGCACCATCACCTACGAGCTGCTCGATGCGCGCGGGCAGCGCTTGAAGACCGGCAACATGGCATCGGGCTTCGGCCAGATCACCATGAACGAGTTGGCTTCAGGCACCTACCTGCTCGTCTTGCATGCTGCGAACGGGCGACAGGTGTTCCGCTTCTTCGCGGAATAAGCCGACCGCCCAAAAGCGCCCGGAAGTGCGCAGTGGCATGCTTCCGGGCGTTCTTGTTCCTGAGCGAGCTACCGCACAAGGGCCATTTCGGCACCTCGCAGAACCGGCATCCTACTTCTGTTGTGTCGCTCTATGCAGCGCGTACACCGTCTCCGCGATCGTGAACGCATCATCACGGGTCTCCATCATCCACGGGCTCTCGATCACCTCTTCACCGTCGGGATCGTACACCTGCCACCACCATTGCTTCCTATCCATCTTCTCAACGCGAAGCAAGTAGCCATCGTCGGTCTTCGCGAAGAAGTCATCGTCGGATGCAAGAGCCTGTGCTGCTCCTTCCGTGGTGAGCCAGGTTACGGGTGCGAAAGGGTTGGGGCGGATGCTCATGTGCGCACTTCTGCGAGTAGTAGTTCCAACTCCTTGGCCGTGAGTGACCCTTGTTCGGACTTGTCGTAGACCTTAAAGCTCATTGAGGAAGGCCCGTGCGGATCGCAATTTCTTCTTGCCAGCGACGCTTGCGTTCACTTCCCGGATCGCTTGCCGCAACTCGGCCACGAAACGCCGCTCACGT
Source organism: Flavobacteriales bacterium (assembly GCA_019638115.1). Lineage (GTDB taxonomy): Bacteria > Bacteroidota > Bacteroidia > Flavobacteriales_F > PHOS-HE28 > PHOS-HE28. The sequence goes on from JAHBUK010000001.1 coordinate 627,892, forward strand.
TCGGTAAGCTTGCGTTTGATCGTCTTCCCCTTCGCCGTCTTCTTCGGACTTGCTTCCGCGCGTTCGATCACCACCCCGCCGACCGACAAAAGAATCTCAGCGACCTCCTTCTCCTTCTTCGGGTCGTGTATGTCGATGATGAGCCGTGCCATGGTGCCGCCAAGTTACAGCACGGACACTTCTATCTTCGTCGCTCGCCTTCGCTAACTCAGCTTCGGCGACCAACGCATGGCCAAGAAGAACGCCCTCGACTGGACCCTCGCCCCAGCCCCGAATCCTAAGACCACTTCACCCTGAAGAGCGAGCACGGCCTCTTCATTGGCGACAAGTGAAACAGTATGACGCATCCACTCTTTTCCGAGATCAACAAGTTCGAGACATGGGCGGAGGCAGCGCTCTCGGAGCCTTCAAGGATCAGTGCCGAATGGGAGACAGGCTATTCGGATTGGGCTGCCATTGAAGATAACTTCAAGGATTTCATCCGTTCCGTTCCATCTTCACATTGGAGCTCCAACGAATTGAACCGAATGGAGTACATCATTGCAAGGGACAATGAATGTGAGCGGTTGGTCGAGGACCTAAACGACGACGCGCTCATTGCACTTTCGGAATACGCATTGGTCCACGGTGAACAAGACAGTAAATGGCAATTTGCCGATGCGCTTCCCAGGATTGCGAACACGGAGAAGGCGATCGAGCTGGTCGAACGGTTCGTGAACGATCCTGAAGAGTACGTGAATCGCAGAGCACTGATGGCCTTCGCCAAGGTCGATCCGCAAAAGGCTGAACGCTATTGCGAGGCGCATTGGACCCGGAATCTTTATGGTGACGTCGATGAGTACCAACGCATGGCGATTTTAGCCACGCTCAAGGAGATTGCGTCCCCATTGCTCGAAAAGTACCTGAAGCTGGCCAAAGAAGATGGACGACCTTACTTGGTCAACCTTGCACTGGAACTGGAACATCATGCTTGATCTTGGTTGAACGGTTCCATTCTACCTTCGCTCACCATGGCCACCAAGACCAAGAAACAAGCCCTCGACTGGACCCTCGCCCCAGCCCCCGAGTCCACCGACCACGTCAAGATCAACGCGCAGTACGAGCTCTTCATCAACGGCAAGTGGGTGAAGCCGAAGTCCGGTAAGTACTTCGACTCCATCAACCCCGCCAACGAGCAGAAGCTCGCGCGCATTGCCGAGGCCAATGAGGCCGATGTGGACGCCGCCGTGAAGGCCGCCCGCAAGGCCTACGACACCGTGTGGAGCAGGATGCCCGCGGCCGAACGCGCCAAGTACATCTACCGCATCGCACGCCTGCTGCAGGAGAAGGCCCGCGAGTTCGCCGTCATCGAAAGCATGGACGGCGGCAAGGCCATCCGCGAAAGCCGCGACGTGGACGTGCCCCTCGCCGCCGCGCACTTCTTCTACTACGCCGGTTGGGCCGACAAGCTGAACTACGCCTTCCCCGGCAAGACCCCCGGCTCGGGGGCCGGGGCAGGCGTATCGCCGCTCGGCGTGGCTGGCCAGGTCATCCCCTGGAACTTCCCGCTGCTCATGGCCGCGTGGAAGCTCGCGCCCGCGCTGGCCTGCGGCAACACCGTGGTGCTGAAACCCGCCGAGACCACACCGCTCACCGCGCTCAAGCTTGCCGAACTGCTGCAGGAGGCCGAGCTCCCCGATGGCGTCGTCAACATCGTCACCGGTGCGGGGGCCACGGGCGCGGCGGTGGTCAACCATCCCGATGTGAACAAGGTCGCCTTCACCGGCAGCACCGGCGTGGGCAAGCTCATCCAGCGCGCCACCGCGGGCAGCGGCAAGAAGCTCACCCTCGAGCTCGGCGGCAAGGCGGCCAACATCATCTTCGCCGACGCCACCATCGACCAGGCCGTCGAAGGCATCATCAACGGCATCTACTTCAACCAGGGCCACGTGTGCTGCGCCGGCAGCCGCCTCTTCGTGGAGGAAGGCGTGTACGACGAGGTCATCCGCAAGCTCAAGCACCGCATGCGCTCGCTCGTCGTGGGCGATCCGCTCGACAAGAACACCGACATCGGCGCCATCAACAGCAAGGAGCAGCTCGGCACCATCAACAAGTACCTCAAGGCCGGCGTGGCCGACGGCGCGGAGATGTACCAGCCCACCTGCGACCTGCCCAGCAAGGGCTTCTGGTGCCGGCCGACCCTCTTCCTCAACGTGGCGCAGAGCGCGCGCATCGCCCAGGAGGAGATCTTCGGCCCCGTGCTCGCCGTGCAGACCTTCCGCACCGTGGACGAGGTGATCCAGAAGGCCAACAACACGCCCTACGGCCTCAGCGCCGGCGTGTGGACGGACAAGGGCAGCAAGATCTTCAACCTCACGAGCAAATTGCGCGCGGGCGTCATCTGGGCCAACACCTACAACAAGTTCGACCCCACCTCACCCTTCGGCGGGTACAAGGAGAGCGGGTATGGACGGGAAGGTGGGGTGCATGGGTTGGGGGCGTACTTGAATCTCAACTGAGCGATGCCGAACGTTGTCACACTGAGCGAAGTCGAAGTGTGGGCGTGCCCCGGCTCAAATGCAGCCGGGTCGCGCTTTCCGCTGCAAGTCCGCACTCGTCGTTCCTCCTCGCTTGCGGGCTTTCCGCTTCAATCGCTCACGCGAAATGCACAGCACACTGTTCACGCCTGTTGAAAGTCGATGACACCGTTTTTCGCCCTGCGACTCTACATTGAGAAACGCAGGGTGCCAAGAAATCCGTCAGGTCTAAGTTTGTGACCACCGAATCAATCCCATGGCGAACCTGCAACACATGCCCGAATTGGTATTTCCAGCCGATAAACTGAAGGAGATTGGCAGTCACTGGGACGCCACAAAGAGCGAATTGCCAAAGATCCAAGGCACCACGCTTGGCGACCTGATTGACCTAACGGTAGGCAATGCACTTGCGACGATGCTTGGTGGAATCCCTGTTGTTCGGCCGAAGATGAACTCGTTGCTCCCCCTTCAAGCTGACTGTGTCGAAGTCGGACCCACGAGAGTCATTGGAGGTATCCGTCCGCAGAACTTCGACGTGGCGTACCGTCCTGATGGCGTGAGATTTGCCTATGACAGCAAGACGCTGAACACCAAGGATTCCGTTGGGAAGAACTACCAGAACATGATCAATGACTTGGGTGCAGAGGCGACAACCGTCCATGCCCGCTTCGCTTCTGGCATCATCGGATTCATCGTGGCTGTTCCTTTTCCTTGCCTCGGTAACCATGGCAAGAATTTGATTGCGGCCTTGACTCGATTGTCGGGGCGTGATTCCACAAGCGGCGATCTTTACAAAGCCGAGGCACTTGGACTTCTGGTTTGGCATCCGGAGACTGGTGAGGTGGACATGAATTGGCCTCCCAACGATTCATCTCTTCGCATTGAGAAATTCTCCCAGCAGGTAGAGGAGGCATACACCTACCGCTTTGCTGGCCAACCTCCACACAACGCTGAGTAATGGCGACCACCAAGAAGAAGGAACCGGTGAAGGTCAAATCCACTGTGATCAAGCCTTACGCGATTCGGGATTCGCAGCCTTCAATGGCGAAGGAGCAACTCCTTTTGTATGGGAACGCGCCCGATGTGGCCTGGGATGACGCTAGTCGCTACAAGAAGAATGGTGCCAAGGAAAAGGTGCTGGGTGCGGTCTATACTCCTCCACGAGTTGCTTCAGCTCTCACGCGGTGGGCGGTGCGTTCCGCTAGTGAAACGGTTCTAGATCCCTCGTGCGGTGAGGGTGTGTTCCTCGCGGCGGCGAGAACGCGACTTGCAGACCTCGGTGCGCGGAAGCCTGATGTTACGGGCGTGGATATCGACGGCCCTACGGCAGAGCAAACCGGAGCTGTTCATTCTGACTTCTTTGCATGGGCCAAGAGTGCTTCACCCTTCGATGTCATTTTGGGTAACCCGCCTTTCATTCGTTCTCATCTTTTCCCTGAGGAAAGTCGTCAGCTTGCTTTCGGCGGCCTGGCGCGCCTTGGTTTGAAGGCCCAGCGGCTTATGAGTACCTGGGCGCCGTTCCTGGCGATTTGCTCAGGTATGCTCAACAAAGGCGGACGACTGGCGATGGTGATTCCTGAGGAACTGCTCGTCGTTGGCTATGCGGAGGAACTACGACGATTCTTGTTGTCCAAGTATCATCGGGTCATCGTGTGTTTCCCAGCATCGAACATCTTCCCGGAAGTACAACAGGGCGTGGTATTGTTGATGTGCGAGAAGGAGGGCCGAGGACGCCGTGGCCTGTTCACGATGACGTATGAGAACCTGGAAGACGGCAACTACACTTCTGTAAAGCCTGCCAATCCGTGGAACTGGAACGACAAGTGGAGCCATCTATTCATGGCCCCCAAGGAGCGCGACCTGATTAATGACCTCGTACCCCAACTGGGTTGGAAGCCTTTTAGTCACTACGGTCGGGTATCCGTTGGGGTCGTTACTGGTGATAATGACTTCTTCGTCCTCAAGGGTGACGCGACCAAGAGGTTTGATGAGCGTCATCTGCGTCCGATAGTGACTAGCGCACGTGATCTAAAGGGAATCTCATTCAGCGCCGATGACTTCAACCAAGTCATTCAGTCTGACCGACCGGCTTACCTCTTGAACATCACCGAGCCGACTTCGAATCTGTCTCAGCGCGAGCAGGAATACTTGAAGCATGGTGTTGATTCCAAGGTGTCCATGCGATACAAATGCCGAGGTCGAAAGCCTTGGTACGGAGTGCCGAGTGTTTGGGAGTCGCATGCTATCATGCTTCGGCAAATTGGAGACATGCCCAAGATTGTCCACATGGAGAAGAGTTGTGTTGCCACTGACACGGTTCATCGTGTTACATGGAATGACCCGACCAAAGGGAAGCAACTCTCCGTAGGGTTTATGAACACATGGACTCAATTGGCGTCTGAGGTAATGGGTAGAAGTTATGGCGGCGGAGTTCTTGAGTTGATGCCAGGTGAGGCAAATGAACTTCCAATGCCGAAACCATCCAATCGCCTCGATCGCATCTTTAATGAGGTGGATGCATTGGTGAGGAATAAGCAAGCGGAGGTCGCTGTAGAGAAGGTTGATTCCGTTGTTCTGCCAGCCAGCCTTTCCAAACAGGACCGAGAGGCGATGAGGTCAGCGCTTGATTCTCTCATAGAGCGGCGGAGAAAGAAGGCTTCTTGATTCGCTGGCTGCTGCTCGTGGTCTGTATCGTTGCATGTCACACCATGCCCCACCTCATCGTCCACGGTTTCACTCTCTCGCTCGAGTCCTCCCGGGCATAGAACCGGCCGTCACCTTCTATATTGTCGGTAGCCGATCGACGGACTTCCCGTCAGCCGGGCAAGGCCATGAGCAAGACCACCAAAGCCACCATCGAAGTCCAGGGCATCCCGATCGCCGTCCTCACCGAGCGCAACGAGGACTTCATTTCCCTCACGGACATGCTGAAAGCCAAGGACGGCGACTTCTTCGTCTCCGACTGGCTGCGCAACCGGAACACGGTGGAGTTCCTCAGCATCTGGGAGAGCGTGTACAACCCCGACTTTAATTATGGCGAATGTGCCACAATTAAGTCCCAGGTCGGGCTCAACAGCTACAAGCTCAGCGTGAAGGACTGGGTGGAGAAGACCAACGCCATCGGGCTTCGAGCCAGTGCCGGGCGCTACGGCGGCACCTATGCCCACAAGGACATCGCCTTCGAGTTCGGCATGTGGATCAGCCCCGCCTTCAAGATCTACCTCATCAAGGAGTTCCAGCGCTTGAAGGAGGATGAGAGCCAGCGCCTCTCCCTCGCCTGGAACCTGAACCGCGAGCTATCGAAGATCAACTACCGCATCCATACCGATGCGATCAAGGAGCATCTCATTCCGCCGCAAGTGACTTCCGCGCAAGCCGCCATCACCTATGCCAACGAAGCCGACCTCTTGAACGTGGCGCTCTTCGGCCTCACCGCTAAGGAGTGGCGGATGGTCAACCCCGCGCTGGATGGCAACATGCGCGACCATGCCACGATCGAGCAGTTGCTGGTGCTGGCCAACATGGAGAGCCTCAATGCCGAGTTCATCCACATGGGCCTTTCGCAAGGCGAGCGTTTGAAGAAGCTTAACGCGATCGCGATCAGGCAAATGCGGACGCTGTCGGCGAACGCAAAACGATTGCTCAGGGATGGAAAGGAGACTTGATACCCAAGGGGTCTATCGCAGGCGGATCACCTTGGGCATCTGATCGGCTTCGAAGTGCGTGGCCACGGCGTCCTTCACGTTCGCCTTCAGCTGCTCCAGATCATCACCATCGGTGAAAATGGAGTGGTCCAGTGCCCGGGCCTCATAACCGCCTTCCGGCGACTCGTCAACGATGAAGATGATCTCCTTCAGGGTCTATCGGTTATTTGTTCGGGCCCATGCATGCACAGCTTGGATATGCTCAGGCTTCAGGGTCGGGAAGCTCTCCAGCAACATGTCATTGGTCCATCCGTCGGCCAGTCGCCCTTGGATGTGCTCCACGGCCAGGCGCGTACCCTTGATGATGGGCTTGCCCCCGAGGATCGCTTTATCGCTGGTGATGTGTTGCTGCCAGTTCATGCCCCGAAGTTAGGGCGATCGGTCGTTGAAGTCTTGTGGTTGCCGCACCCCGCACCTTCCGTCCCGCCCTACCGGCAGTCCTCGCCACCCTGGCCGCGCTGGTTAGCTGCACATTGGCTCATGCGCAGATCATCGACAGCACGTCCATCCTTGCCGTGGAACGCCGCGTTCAGGAGATCGACGCGGCAAAGGACTATGGGATCAGGATACTCAAGAACGCGGAGTTCCCAAACTTGCGCAGGGCCTTCCGAGTAACGGGGAGACCCCGCGTGAACGCAGATGCACCACGAGCCTTGCGCGTGACCTTATCTTAGCGAGACCAATACGCATCCCATGTCCGACGTGGAATTGAAGAAACGCCTCATCAACCGCATCATGCGGTCGCGTGACAGTGCCTTGTTGCGCGAGGCCTACCGGCTGATGGGCACCGATGCGGAGAAGTTGGAGCCGTATAAGCTCACCAGGGAGCAGCAGGCTTCGATCAACAAGGGTAAGAAGGACATCAAGGCGGGCCGCAAGCTTTCGGAGCGTGAGGCCAACAAGGCCGTGGATGAATGGCTCGGCAAGTAGTCTGGTCCGCCAATGCGCAACGGGAGCGCATGGAGATCCTGCAGTACTGGGCTGACCGCAACGGCTCCACGTTGTACAGCGAAAAGCTGGATGGCCTTTTCCGTGCAGCCCTGCGCGTGATCGCCCGGAACCCGAAACTTGGCCGGCCCACAACGGATCCGGAAGTGCGCGTGAAGACGATCGGCGACCACCTACTGTTCTATGCGTACACCGCCAACGAGGTGCAAGTCCTTTCCGTTTGGCACGCCAAGCATGACCCGAAGGACCGGCCGTATTGACACTTGATCAAAACTGGACAACCATGGACAACACCCGCGTCTTCCGCATGCCCTTCGCCAGCGTGTACCCCCACTACGTGAACAAGGTGGAACGTAAAGGCCGCACGAAGGAGGAGCTGCACACCGTGATCACCTGGCTCACCGGCTACACGGAGAAAGGCCTCGCCAAGGTGATCGCCGACAAGACCGACTTTGAAACCTTCTTCGCCAAAGCGCCGAAGATGAACCCGAACGTGGGCCTGATCACCGGCGTGATCTGTGGCTACCGCGTGGAGGACATCGAGGATCCGCTGATGCAGCAGATCAGGTACCTGGACAAGTTGGTGGATGAACTGGCGAAGGGGAGGAAGATTGAGAAGATCTTGAGGAAGTGAAGCCGTGTCTCCCTTGTCCTCAGTCCGTCAACCTGCTGCGCAAGTCGGTCATTGACGCGATCCAGTCCGGATCATCTTCCCATAGCTCTGGTAATTCCGATGGCTCCTGTTGGATCCGATCGATCACTGAAATTGCTCTCTGGATCAGCTCTTTTGGGGGGTCGATCGGGTGGGCAGAGACCCAGGCAGCGATCTTCTCGGTGTAGGCATCAACCGGCGTTGGTCTGCCACGCAACCAAGCCAGGACTTCCGCTGCGGCGATCGCCTCGGTCGCTATGTCGGCATCGAGGTATTCGTCACCCGTGTCCAGCACTTGCTGGAGCGTAGTCTGGATGTAGGAAAGATCGGCGCACTCCTCAAGGTCATAGGCCCAGTCGTTCGCTGTGTCGTTGCCGAAACTTGTCGCATCCCATGCTCCCATGTTCGTTGGATATTGGTGTGGAGAACAAATATCGTTCGGCGAAGAGTTCCATCGCTCGCACTTCATGCGCTGAATTCAGGTCGGCCAATAGTCTGAAGGAGAACAAGAGGAAGTAGGCCTACCGCTTCACCTCATACCGCAACCCCACCGCTCCCGAGCCGAACTCCTTCCGACCTACAAGCTTCAAGTCCACCAATCTGCTCAGCCCTGCGAACAGGTTCGGTCCGCGACCTGCGATGCGTGGGAGGATGATGAACTCGTACTCGTCGATCAGGCCCAGCTCCGTTAGAGCCATGACCAGTTTTACACCACCCACAGCGATGCCATTGCCCGGCTGCTGTTTCAGCGCACGCACAAAGGCTTTCAGATCACCCTGGACGAGTTCCGCGTTCCAATCGACTTCCTTCAAAGTGCTGCTCACCACGTGCTTTTTCGCCACATCAATGGCTTGCGCGAATGGCTGCATCCACGGTGCCATCCATTCGGGCCAGGTCCCGGACACAGGCATGCGCCAGGCTTGCTCCATCATCTGGTAGGTGACCCTGCCGAAGAGCAGCACATCCGCCTCTGCGATGAAACGCATGGCGTTGAGGTGCAGCTCCTCATCGGGGATGCCCACGGTGTGGTCGTAGCAGCCGTCGAGGGTGAGGTTGAGGTGGAAGCGGAGGGGGCGCATGATGATAAACTGTTTGACTATGTGCTGATCACTTCAGCCATCCCCCAGGCCACTTGTGCGAATTCGGAAGTGCTGAAAGAACCCCCTATCACACTTCCTACAGAGACCACAAGAATGAAAATGGAGGTGGCTTCTTCTCGGCCAACTGGATGATCCTGCCATCTTGCGGCAATGATGAACCGATCGATCTCTGAGCCCTCGTAAGTCAGCGGCGCGTCAAGTCGCAGTAGATACCAGGTCAACTTGCTGTCTAAGGCGGGAACAACGCGCTCGACAACACCGGCTCTCGGCAAGAGACTCTCGAAGAGCGAATTTTGATCGAAGTAGTCAATGCGCAGCCGCATGTGATTCGAATGAGAGGTTACTTCGGCTCCCACAACTCCACTTTGTTCCTTTCCGGATCATACACCCACGCGAAGCGGCCGTAGCCCTCGTGCATGCCAATGGTCATCGCGTCACCTGCTTCAGCAGTTCTTTCAGGCGCTTGTCCGTCAACGTGGCCTGCTCGCTCTTGTCGTAGATCGACAGCAGGTACACCTCCTCGCGTACGGCCACCACGCAGGTGATCACTCGCGCACCACCTGACTTGCCCTTCCCTTTCGATCGGATCGCAATGCGGATCTTGTAGCAGTCATTTCCGATCGGCTGGCCTTGGTAAGGGTCCTTCTTCAGGGCATCGCGCAAGTCGCCGAGTTCAACCACTAACGAACGGTATCGTTTCAGCAACGGTCGGGCTTCGCGCTCGAAATTGCCATGCAGGACGATCCTAAAGCTCATTCAGGAACTCGTCGAGTGTCTTCAGCTTCTTCTTGCCGGCGATGTGGTCGTTCATGTCCTTGAACGCCTGCGTCAAGCCTTTCACGAACTTCTTTTCCTGTGGGTTCATGGGCTTGCTCAACTTGCCGCGACGGGTGCTGGCCGTCTTTGCTGCGCTGCGCTTGGGTGCGCCCAACTCCTTCGGTGCTTTGCGCACCTCCACCCCCTCGATCTCGTTGAGGATGTCGGTCACCAGTTTCTCCTTGCTGGGGTCGGTGATGTTGACGAGCAGCAGCTTCATGGTCGTGTAAAGGTATGGTGATGAGCTACCGTTCAACTTATACAGCGATTGCCTGTCCAAGCAGAAGTGTCCCATCGTTCGGTTGGTTCTCTTGGGATCGTTCAGGTAGGTCGCCGGTTCCCGGGAGGGACATTCTTGTCGGTGAACCGACCTGGGCGAGTCGTCGAGATAGGCGTCCACCCGACTGAATTCTGAAAGCTCTCGTAACTGACAGGTGGGACGTGCTCGTACTCCTCGCCGGTCTTGCGGGTATAAGCGGCAGCAGGCAAGGACAGCAACGCTTCGAATTCAACGTTAGGAGGAAACTTTGTCGGGTCCGCCAGCACCTCTGCGTAGAGATCCGGCCCATTGGCTACAACAACACATCGCGCATAGAGGAAATCGTCAGCTGATATGTAATCATCACCGTTATCTGGGTCGAGCTCACCCGCGTAACAAGCCCGACAGTGTTCTCGCGTATCAAGCGCGTGTAGCTTTTCGGATAGGATGTCATCGAATGCGAATATGGATTCCTCGTCCATTGCGGCCAATGCCTGACATGCCGGTTCCATGACCGCATCATCATCTCCGACCTCGTCCCAATCAAATAACTTGACGACATCCCAGAAGGTGCTCTCGTTCATGTGTTATGGATAAGGAGGTTCACCTGTGCGTACATGACCATTACTTCGGCTCCCACAACTCCACCTTGTTTCCCTCCGGATCATACACCCACGCGAAGCGGCCATAGCCCTCATCCTGGCGCTTGGGTTCGATACGCACGCCGTCGGCTTCGAGCTTCTTCAGCAGGCCGTCGAGGTCCTGCACGCGCAGGTTCAGCATGAAGTGCTGTTTGTCGCTGGCGAAGTAGTCGGTGTCGCGCTTGAAGGGTGAGAAGACCGTGGGGCCGGCATCCTGTTGCCAGATGAAGCCGGCCTCATCGTTGTTGATGCCGAAGTGTTCGTAGTACCACTTGGCCAGGGCCTTATGATCATCCGCGCGGAAGAAGAGCCCGCCGATGCCGGTGACGTGTCGGGACATGTGATGGAGGTTCGCACTGCCAAGTTACACGCGTGTAGCTTTGGGCACCATGCAACCCCGTATCACCCTCGTCACACTCGGTGTTTCCGACCTTGTTCGTTCCAAAGCCTTTTACAATGAGGTCCTGGGCTGGAGCCCCTTCCTCGACAATGGCGGGACCGTGATGTACCAGTTGAACGGGATGATCCTGTCGCTCTTCCCGCAGCCCGAGCTGATGAAGGATGCGGCCGTACCGAATGAGCCCAAGGGTCCCCGCTTCTCCTTGGCGCAATGCCTTGGTTCAACCCAGGAAGTGGATGCGCTCTTTGCGCAGTTGAAGGAGGGCGGCGTGCACATCACCAAGATGCCGGAACTGGTGTTCTGGGGCGGCTACAGCGGCTACTTCGCCGATCCGGACGGGCACCTGTGGGAGGTGGCGCACAACCCGTTCCTGGAGATGGATGAGGCTGGCAATGTGTTGGGCATGCACACGTAAGCCCGCACTGCTCATGGCATTGATCGAACGTTCTTTGCACTTGCGTTTACCGCCGCACATGATCATGATGCGTTCCCTTGCCAGCACCCTCTTTTTCGCCTTCGCTCTTGCGGCTTTTGCCCAAGGCACATGGACCCAGGTAACCTCGCATCCCAGCCAATGGTATGCGCAAGCCTCGTTCAGCGTGGGTGGCAAAGGCTACGTATGCACCGGCTACAACGCCAGCCAGAACACCGCCCGCTTGTGGGAGTACGAACCCGCAACGGATGCATGGACGGAGAAAGCCCCGCTACCCGGTGGTGCACGCCAGTACGCCAGTGCCTTCGCCATTGGCGATACCGGCTACGTGATGTGCGGTTGGAACAACTCCACCTCCACGGACTACAACGACCTCTGGGCCTATCACCCCGCCACCGACACGTGGGTTCAGAAGGCTTCGCTGCCGGGTCCGCCACGTTCTGCCGGTGTGGCCTTCAGCATCGATGGCATCGGCTTCTACGGAACGGGGGCTGCCAACGCAACGTGGTACAACGACCTCTATGCCTTCGACCCAACGACCAATACATGGGAGCAGAAGGCGAATTTCCCCGGCAACGGAAGACGCTGGGCCGTGGGCTTTGCAGCGGAAGGCAAAGGCTACATCGGCACCGGTGAAAGCAGCGGCGTGCGCTACCGCGACTTCTACGCCTACGATCCGGCTGCCAACACGTGGGAGCAACGGGCCATGCTGGGCAACACCAACCGTCGCCAAGCTTATGCGTTCACGATCAACGACCAAGGCTACGTAGGTGGTGGCGTCGATTTCGTGGAGAATTGGAACGACTTCCACCGCTACGATGTGGCTGCCAACGCGTGGGTCCCCGTGAGCAGTTTTCCCTTGGCGGCGTGCAAGAACGGAACCTGTTTCAGCACCGGCGAAGAGGCCTTCATCGTGGGCGGCAATGGGCAGGCGCCCGTCCTGTCGCACACCTGGCGCTTTTCACCGGCCATCTCCACCGGGCTGTTGAACGCGTTTGAACATACACCCACACCCTACCCCAATCCCACCCGCGACCACTTGTACATCGACCTTGCGCAAGTGCAGCCCTACACCGTGCTGGATGCTGTGGGTGCGGTGGTGGCCCGTGGCACGGCGCAGCGCTCGGTGGATGTATCGGCTCTGGCCTCGGGCCTCTACACACTCCGCTTGGGTGGCGCGACCTCTCACAGCACCGTACGTTTCGTAGTGGAGCGTTAGGCACTTCGTGTGAAGGGCGCGGTCCGTAGCTTTGGCTACTGTATGGCGGTTCGCATGCCGTACGACCGAAGCCGATGGCCAAGACCCTTTCCAAGCCCGCATCCGTAAAAGCCGTCCCGGCATCCACCGGGATGAACGGCCACAGCACCAACGGCACCGCCAGGAAGGCCGAGCGGCTTCCGGTGATGAAGACCTACAAGATCTTCATCGGCGGCAAGTTCCCGCGCACCGAGAGCGGACGGTACTACCAACCGAAAGGGGCCGATGGCAAGCCGCTGGCCAACGTGTGCCGCAGCAGCCGCAAGGACATGCGCGATGCCGTGGTGGCCGCGCGTGGTGCGGTCGGCGGTTGGGCCGGGCGCAGCGCCTTCAACCGCGGACAGATCCTCTACCGCATCGGTGAAATGCTCGAGGGGCGCAGCGCCCAGTTCGTGCATGAGCTGGTGTTGCACGGCGCCACGCAGAAGCAGGCCGAGGCCGAGGTGGCCGCCGCCATCGACCTGTGGATCCATTACGCGGGCTGGTGCGACAAGTACCAGGCGCTCTTCAGCAGCGTGAACCCCACCAACAGCAGCCACTTCAACTTCAGCGTGTACGAACCCACCGGGGTGGTGGGCATCATGGCGGGCGGCAGCAACGGCCTCTTGGAACTTGTGAGCCTGATCGCTCCGGTGATCGCGGGCGGTAACACCTGCGTGGTGGTGGCCAGCGAGAAGCACCCGTTGCCGGCCGTCACCTTCACCGAAGTGCTCGCCACCAGCGATATGCCCGGCGGTGTGGTGAACCTGATGACGGGATTCCGCAGCGAACTGTTGAAGCCTCTGGTCGCGCACATGGACATCAATGCCGTGGTGGTGGCCCCCTTCGACTCCGCTCAGGGTGTCCACCACGATGAGCGCGTGATGCTCGAGACCGAGGCCACCTGCAACTTGAAGCGTGTGGTGTACCGGAATGTCGCCCCGAGCGCGGTCGAGGGGCCGTACGCGATCCTCGACACGCAGGAGGTGAAGACCACCTGGCACCCGATCGAACGGGGGCAGGGTGGGGGTGGGGGGTATTGATGCTTGAACGCTCATGCGCGTCCTATTCCTTCTGATCGCTGCTTGTGCGCTGCCGTTCGGCGGATCTGCGTGCAGTTGTATCGGGGAGGAGGATGTGTCAACGGCCAGACGACGAGCGGATGGTGTGTTCATCGGACGGGTCATCCGTGCGGAACGCTTCGAGGTGAGTTCGCTTGGGTCATTGACGCACTTTCAACATTTCCAGATGCGATACACCTTCGCGGTGGAGCGAATGTTCAAGGGTCGTGCGCTGGGCAGGTCGGCTGATGATGCCATGGATACGTTAGTGGTGTTCACGGGCCTGGGCGGAGGGGACTGTAGCGTCCGTTTCGAGGTCGGTCAGCGATATGTCGTGTACGGCGCCGATGGACATTCTTGGTCAGGAAAAATGTTGGCGGAAGTCCCGCTGCGTGGTCGCGGGATCTATTGGACCTCCATCTGCACGCGTACCAGGCCTTACGAGGAGACGGAGGTGAAAGCGTTGGAGGATTGACCCGTTCGCCATGCGCATCCTCTGGCGTCCGCTCCTGTTCTTCCTTTTCCTGATGGTCCTACTGTGGTTGTGTCGTGCCGCTGCTTTCCGCGCACTGGTGCACTACAAGGTCATCGGTCAACGCTTGCCTGTTCCGGCTTTGACGCTGCACACGACCGCGCCATTGGAGCTGGAAAGTGCCATGGAGGTCGCATTGGACTCGACCGCTGCCCGCCTGCATTTCTCCACCGGCAAGGTGAGTAGCGACCCTGCGCTCTTGCTGCAAGGTGGTCCGGCGAATTGCATCGGCTATGCCGCGTTATGCGCCGCCCTGCTTAAAGGTCAACTCGATGCCGCAGGCTTGGGTGATCGGTATGTGGTGGATCCGGTCATTGGCAAGTTGTACGTGGGCGACCAGGACCTTCATGCATTCATTACAAGTCCGTTCTGGAAGGACCACGATGTAGTGCGTATAACGGACCTTGCGAGCAACGAGGTTGTCGTGCTGGACCCTACGCTGTACGACCATGTTGGAATAGGCCGCGTGTCCTACAGGTCGAAGAACTGAATACCATCATGAACCCCATCACCTGGCCTGACTTCGAGAAGGTCCACCTCTGTGTGGGCACCGTGCTTTCCGCGGAGGACCTGTCCAACGCCCGCAAACCAGCCTATGTGCTCACTATCGACTTCGGTCCGCATGGCGTGAAGCGCAGCAGTGCACAGATCACCGTTCACTACACCAAGGAGGAGTTGATCGGACGACAAGTGGTGGCGGTGATCAACTTCCCACCGAAGCAGATCGGGAGCGTGATGAGCGAGTGCCTGGTGACGGGCTTCCCGGACGCGAATGGCGACATCGTGCTCACGAGCGTGGAGCGGCCCTTGCCGAACGGTGCGCGCCTGATGTGAGACCTATCTTCCGCTGGCGCGGAGGCTTTCCAGCAGGCGCACCAAGTTCTCCTGTTCGGGCTGGATGCCACCGCGATACGGGTTGTTCATGTCGAGCACGGTGCGGATGGTGAACAGCACGATCACCAGGAACAGCAGGGAGGTGATCATCTGCCGCAGCTCCACGCCGCCGATGCCGTTCATGAAACCCACCAGCAGGCCGATGAGCATGGAGCTGAACAGCAGCAGATCGATCATCAAGCGTGGGATGCGCTCCTCGTAGCCGTAGTAGCTCCGGTAGTAGGTGGAGGAGAGCGCGTTCAGGTCGCGCAGAACGGCCGGTGCGTGCATGGCCAGGCTGCTGTCGGCAGCGTAACCCTGCACCTGTGAAACGAAGCCGCCCATCAGCCCCTCCATGCGGTCGTGCACCACTTCGCGCCGATCGAAACGGGTGCTGTCCATGCGCAGTTGGATGGACAGGTGCGCATGCAGGAATTGCCGTGTGTCATTCTTGATGCGTTCAGGAAGCAGCAGGCTGTTGCGGCGCATGTTGGCAATGGCATCGGCGTGCTCATGCACCATGTGGTTGCGCTCGCGCGTGGCGTTGTGCGCGGCCAGGAAGGTGAAGGAGAGCATGAGGCCGAAGAGCCCGATGATGGCCGCCTCGGTGCCCGTGGGTCGCCAGTCGCGCTGTTTGCTGTGGAACTGGTAATGCGCCAATGCGAAGCCCCCGGCAACACTGCCTACCAACAGCACGGCGTACACGAAGAAATACCACGGGTGGTCGAAGTAGAACTGCATGGTTCCTGCTCGTCTTCCGTCGAAAGATAACCGGGGCACGAACACCGGTGCACCCCGCGGCAGCGCTCCTCCCCTACCTTCGGCGCCGATGTCCGACCGCCTCTTCCACATGACCGCCCAGACCATGTTCGGCATGGAGGACCTGCTTGTTGCCGAGCTGCGGGACATCGGCGCGCAGGACATCGAGAAGCACAACCGGGCCGTGGCTTTCCGGGGCGATGAGGCCTGCATGTACCGCGCGAACCTCTGCCTGCGCACCGCCCTGCGCGTGCTGGTGCCCATCAAGTCCTTCGTGGTGGAGCACGAGGAGGACCTCTACTACGGCATCAAGCGCATCCGCTGGGAGCAGTTCATGGATGTGGACGACACGCTGGCCGTGCATTGCTCGTTGCATTCGGAGCGCTTCAACCACAGCCAATACCTGGCCCTGAAAGCGAAGGACGCCATCGTGGACCGCTTCCGCGAGCACTACGGCCGTCGGCCCAACGTGGAGCTGGAGGACCCCACCCTGCGCATCCACCTGCATGTACACGGCGACAATTGCCTGGTATCACTGGACAGCAGTGGCGGCTCCCTGCACAAGCGCGGCTACCGCGACCGCACGAACCTGGCGCCGATCAACGAGGTGCTCGCCGCCGGACTGGTGCTGCTGAGCGGCTGGGATGGGCGGAGCAACTTCGTGGACCCCATGTGCGGCAGCGGCACCATCCTCATCGAAGCGGCCATGATCGCCGGCCGGATACCGCCGGGCATACACCGCCAGCAGTTCGGCTTCCAACGCTGGAAGGACCACGAACCCAAACTCTGGAAAGCCGTGCGCGAAGAGGCCGTGGCGGGCATCGACCACCAGGCACGTCCGCTGATCATGGGCGGCGAGATCAGTCCGCATGTGGCGCGCAAGGCGGAAAGCAACATCGCCAGCGCGGGCTACAAGGACCGCATCCGCATCGTCAACTCGGCCTTCGCGGATCTGGCACCGCCACCCGGTGGCGGCGTGCTGCTGCTGAACCCGCCCTACGGCGAACGCATGGACAAGGACGAGGACATCAACGCGGTGTACAAGATGATCGGTGACACACTGAAGAAGAACTGGGCCGGGTGGACGGCCTGGATGATCACCAGCAACCTGGAGGCCGCCAAGCACGTGCACCTCACGCCCAAGCCCAGGATCAAGGTCTTCAACGGGGCCTTGGATTGCCGATTTATGCGGTATCAGATGTACAGTGGGACAAGGCCGAGGCCGGAGTGAGGGGCAAGGCTAAGAAGGGTGACTATGCAAGTTACCCAACACCACCTGCTCGTGCAACTGCACCTGCCGGTTCGTGACGCGCAGCACGTACAATGCCTTGGTACTGCAGCCAGTGGTTTCGGACAATTCGAAGTATCAGCAAACCATGCTACGGGCGTTGCACCACCAAGCGCACCGATCGCCGACCCTGTGCCGTGGTAACAACTGCCATGTACAACCCAGCCGGGTGCGCAGAGAGATCGAGCGAGGAATCGTGGGTACTCAATACCTCGCGGCCATGGGGGTCGAAGACGATGACTTCGAACGGAAGTGTAGGACCGGACAACGTGAACAGGCCTGTCCCCGGATTCGGCGCAACCACGGTCTGAACGGCTCTGAGCTCCGTCACACTATTGGGCGAACAATTCCCTGGCTCTCCTACCGGCCCCCACGCCCACCACACCGTGTCGTTGCTGCTCATGCATTCGATACCATATACCACATCCAAGATCGGCTCACCTATGGTTTCCAGTAATCCATCCGAACCTCCTATTCCCTGTATCCACCAGTGCCCAGATGGCCCACCCATGGAACTTAGGTTCTGAACGCCAATTCTTTTTCTTTCTTGGCCACCGATTGAAATGGTATCTACTCCAGATATGTACATCGTGGTCGTATCGCCGAAGGCCGGAACCGAAGGGACAACCCAAATCCCATGTATTGTGTCACCCGCAGAAACGTCAAAGTCGTATAGAAGATACTCTTGATCCGTATTCGGATGATAGTAGAATACTTGGCCTGATCCACTCTCCCGTAGCGCTCCCCCAAAATCTCCTGGCCACGTTCCGGTGTCCCAGTACCATGTCAATGACCGGTAGGCCAGGCCGTTGATCGTCGTATCCGGCTGTCCAGAGAGGAGATAGGTCCTTCTATCATCGAACAGGCCTTGCCAAGTGTCATACATTCGGAAGTTCCAGATCGCAGCTGAATCTGGCAACGCCAGGAACTGGGCTTTCAGGGTCATGGTGGGAAGCATGCACCCAACTGATGACACCACAATACTCAAGGCCAAATGGTACGTCTTCATCGCTCGATGCATACGTGCCCGACTTTTACTGTTCCATCTGCGAACTCTACCCTGAGCATATAGATGCCCATCTCAGCACGTAGCTCCACCTGGCATTCATCTTCGTTCGACGCAATCTGCAGCGAGATGGGAATAGACCGGCCGGTTTGATCGAAGGCCTGTACGGATGCGATCTCCGAGCCTTGCTGCGACCGAATTCTGAAACTGCCTGTGGAGGGGTTGGGGAATATCAAAAGCCCTTGTGCAGCTACTCCTTCGTTAGCGCTCCACAATGACTCATTCTCGTTGCCTGCCGCAAGGCTCTTAAAGCTGTTGCCAGGCATGTCACAGGGATGAATAAAGGCATGGAACTCGGCGCCCGCTAATGCATGGAAGCCCGGGGTCAGACGGATCTCGCTCCCAGCCCGATAGGAAACATCAAACCCTGGATCAACAACCGCTTCGGAGGTGATCGTACTGGTCACCTCCACAAAGGCGTTGCTGGTATGAGGAGACGCAAAGGTCAGGTCCTCATCCTCCGGACACCACAAGTTGTGTTCCCACAGGCCCCTACCGACCAGACCGGCCCTGATCCGATTGGCTTGATAACTGATCTCCAAACCCTTGCAGTTCACATGGGGCAGGTTCGTCCCTACCAATTGCCAGCCATCACCACTGGTTTTCAGCTTTTCATTCAGGAAGTACACCCCTACGTCAGTGGCAACGTACATGCCTCCATCGCTGCCGCGCTCCAACGTAAAGCTCTCCCAGTCAACCCCAGTGTTCGGCAGTGCGCCCCACGTGTTGGTTGAGCCGGTCAGGTCGGTGACAATCACGTTGTTCATATCGTTGTAGTCGACCCTGAAGATCATCTCGGTCCCTTCTGGAAGGCCAGAGAAGAAGGAGCTTGAGGAGTAGGTGAAGTACAGGATGTCCGGATCCTCGAAGTCTGTGTCTATGTCTGCGGCCCAAACATCCGTACGGGGGATCGATGGCATCTCCTGCCAACTTCCCTGCACCAAGACTGCTGCACCCCTGGCCATCGTGGTTCGGTAGAGTTTTTGACTACCCGCGAAGTAGGCATACAGATAATTCGGATCGGACCACGCGGAGTGGAGCCGCCAAATGCCATTGCCTCCAGGACCGATCAATGTCGCAAAGTCCGAGATCCACTCGAACGACCCTGTGGCCCCATGAGCAAGGGACCGGCGGATCTCGTTCGGCTGGGTCGACGATATCGCCCCCGGGATGTAGATCGCTGCAGGACGCCCTCGATCAATGGTCCCTTCTGTATTCCAATCGGGAACGCCCCATCCTCCAATCATGGCGCTTGTCGTTCCTCCTCCGTCTGAAGATTTAAACCAACTGTAATTCTGGTCCGACCAATACATGTATTGGCTCTCCCAAGGATCGATCATGGCTTGCTGGCCATCAGCTCTACCGAGTTGCTTCCAATCAGGAGCCCAACCCGGGCCATGGGCACCAATGGTCAGGACATTACCATCATGGTACAGACCCAGGATCACATCGTCAGCCGTGGAATAGGATTCTCCCATGCGATGCACTTCCGCCACGCCCAAACCCTTGCCGCGCCATTCCCATGTGACCCCATGGTCCAGGGACAGATGCACCCCGCCATGATTGGCCATCCACCAACGTTCGCCTGAGGTTGTCGGTTGACTGACGAAATCCTCCATGTCCACATGATACTGTTCCTCATTTGGCTCATTCATACCATAATCTTCCCAAGTGCCAGAGATGTAGGTACTGTATCGCCCTAATTCTAATGCACTGTTCTCAATCATGATATCCTGTCCATTCTCTTGGGAGACCCCGAAACTGTTTCCTGCGCCGTAGTCATGTTTAAAACTATCTCGTAGAGGTAACCCCCACATTCCTCCAATAGCATCGTCTACTCTGTAGAGTTCGTCGACTGCCCCTGTCTGCGGTAAATCATAGAACACATGCAGCGCATCCTCGCTTCCTGCTGCCTTGCTCACCTCAATGGTCACATGGTCTGCGTTGCGGTCCCACTTGAGATGCTCCCTGTTCGCACCTGGCACTCCCGGCCTGAATGTATGCATCGGCTGGTTCGGCATTTCGGTCCAGGTCGCCCCACCATCGAGGGTCCTCATCAATCGCCAGAAACGGACCTGATCGTTCTCCGAGTAGGACGCCTCATAGCGGACCGTAGCGTATAGCACATTGGAATTCGTGGGATGCATTTCCAGGTCGTAGACGCGGCGTCCATCTATGAACGGATAGGATCCGTACGTAGCGTGGTTCAACACCGAAGGAGGTATTGGGATCGGGATCGGTTGCCAGGTGGGGTCGGTGTCGTTTGCGTTCGATGTTCTCCAGAGGGTGTGAGAAGTCGCTGCGTACAGAACATCTGGATCGTTGGGATCCGTAACGAGCTTAAAGATCTCAGACCATACGCCACCATTCGAGCTAAAGTCCTGCTGGTCAGCGATCCTATTCCAAGTTATCCCGTTATCGGTTGTCCGGTGTATACCGCCCGACCAGAAGATGTAGCCCGCGCTTGCTGCGAACCACGCGTCCGTGTCGCTGGTCCCGGTCTTGAACACGGCATGCCTACATCCGGACCGCTCCCACTGTTTGTCGCTGCCTGCATTGCTCCAGTTCAGCCCGGCATCGTCCGTATAGTAGATGCCGCCGATCACTGACCCACAGAGCATCACGTCTGGATCATTCGGATTGGTTGTTATGAAGTGAATCGGCCCAATGCCAGGTTGGGAGCCTTGCCCAATGCTCGTGAGTCCCAGATCGGGCTTGTCCGTGGGGCCCACTTCGTGCCAGTCACCTGAATTGCTGGTGTTGGCTTTAGACTGCATCGCCTGCAGTGCCGCTTGATAAGCTGAATAATACGCTTCGAAAGTATCGCCATCCTTTAGGCGGACGGTCCAGAAATCTTCCCATTTCTTGAACGTTACGTAATCCCCGCCTTCATGGAAGTCGCTGCTGTCACCGGCTGCCACCAAGCTATCATAATGGCTCCGTAGCTGTGTCCTTAACTGGAAGAAGTCCTTTCCAGCATAGTCGACCGGCTTTTGCCCTTGCGAGTTGCTTGCAACTAATGCAAGCACCCAGAAAATGATCTTCGTCCCTTTCATGGTGAACGGATCAATGCAATGCCTTCTCCAAGCGCTTCACCCTCTCCTCCAACTCCAGGATATACAAAGCCTGCTCCTCAACTGTCCTCACTAGGTTCCGCTGCATCTCGCCCAAGGCCACACCACCTTGTTCCTCCAACATCGCCGCCGATGGTATCCCAGGCAGGTGCTTATTGCGCTTCAGGAACTCGCGTAACTCGCTCAGTGGCATGAGCCGGTAGCTGTCAGCGAATACATAGTCCGGCCAGTTACCGAGCTTCACCAACACATCGCGAGTGGCAATACCGTCCTCTACGAAGAGGCGGTATTCGTCCACAGGGCCCCCAGGCGGCTCCGTTCCGATGCCCACCTTGCCGCTTGTGCTGATCACCATACGCTGCACGTTGTTCGTATGGAAAGGCAGCCTCACGTTATTGACCGTCCCGATGAAGTTCGTGCCGTTGGTGTTCACGATATTCCCGCAGGTATACCAGGCCGATACACCATCACTACCGGGCTCCAAGCACCATGGCTTATCGAAAAGGCTACGTAGCTCACCATTTTCATCCAGACCAAGCACACCGCTGCTCAGCCCCATTTTGATGCCACCACTAGCCAGCAAGCGCAGCTGTTCGGTACCCCCGGCCTTCAATACGAAGTCCGTGCTATCCGCAGTACCCAAGTAATGTGTTGAGGCATCCGTACCACTATTGCCGCCTTTCAACCAGCCTTCCTGGTCAGGCTGTGTCAGGTTGATCCGTTGTGACTTCACTTCACATCCGTTGGCGTCCACCACCACCACCATGTATCCGAATTTGTGGCCAAGCCCGGTCCGGGTCGAGGTAACAGCCCCATCGTTCCATTCATATTGATAAGGCACCACGCCACCCGTCACTGCGGTTTGCAGCGAGCCATTGAAGCAGTTCCAGCAACTGATGTTGTAATCGTTGGGATAGAGCGATGGGGTCAGGTTCACTTTAAGCACCGGCGGTTGCATCAGCGTGATGTCCACCTCCACTCGGCCCGTGTCCGAATCCAGAACGATCAGTTTATAATAGCCCGCTGGCAAGTTGCTTACCTGCGCCACCGAATCACCGTGCGACCAGGCGTAAGCGTACGGCGGTGTTCCCCCGGATACGTTGGCAGTGATACTCCCATCACTTTCCCCGAAACAACTGATGGCAAATCCGTTGTTATCGCTGGGCGTAAGGCTTGCCGACAAGGCCTGCGCCGCTGCTCGCTCAGCACTGAACAGCAACAGCGCCATGGCGATCAGCTTCCACGGTGGGGGGGGGGGGGGGTATATAATGCATGGTGATGCGATATGGAGTCTCGAACCTAATACACATTTGCCCGGTCCCGACGATCGGGGCAGCAAATTGCTGGTGGAAGTATACAGCCCCGATAGCTCTTGCAGCAGTTCCTGCGCATAGGTTTCCGCACGGCCCTTGGGCCATTCCAAGAAGACCGCTGCCATTCAGGACAAGCAACAGAGACCTGACCTATTGGCCGCTGCGCACTGATGGACAAGAATGATCAACGGGAACGCGACCGGCTCAGCTATCAGATCAATAACATACACGGTCGATGGTGTAGGCGGTCGCACGACGATGCTATCAACTGATGGCATCAAAGGTAGCTTCCGACCTATGTTCGTGCATCGAACATAGGCCTACCGGACAGCGATCCACTCACTCGAACAAACTCCCCGGCTTCACGCTGGGTGCGCGGCCCAGGTGGCGGTAGGCCCGCTCGGTGGCCAGGCGGCCACGCGGGGTGCGCTGCAGGTAGCCTTCCATGATCAGGAAGGGTTCGTACACCTCCTCGATGGTGCCTGCTTCCTCCCCCACCGACGTGGCCACGGTGGTAAGGCCCACAGGACCGCCACCGAACTTGTCGATGATGGCGCCCAGGATGCGGTTGTCCATCTCGTCCAGGCCATGGGCATCCACGTTCAGGGCTTTGAGGGCGTGTTGGGCAATGGCCAGGTCGATGGTACCGTCGCCTTGGATCTGTGCGAAATCGCGTACACGGCGCAGGAGCGCGTTGGCGATACGCGGGGTGCCCCGGCTGCGGCGCGCGATCTCATCGGCCGCCTCGTCGATGATGGGCACGTTCAGCAGGCCCGCGCTCCGCTTGATGATGCCTTTGAGCGTATCGCTGTCGTAGTAGTCCAGGCGGCTGTTGATGCCGAAACGCGCGCGCAGGGGTGCGGTGAGCAGGCCGCTGCGCGTGGTGGCCCCCACCAGTGTGAAGGGGTTCAGTGCGATCTGCACGGTGCGCGCATTGGGACCGGCATCGATCACCAGGTCGATGCGGTAATCCTCCATGGCGCTGTAGAGGTACTCCTCGATCACCGGGGTAAGGCGGTGGATCTCGTCGATGAAGAGCACATCATGCGGCTCCAGGTTGGTGAGCAGGCCGGCCAGGTCGGCGGGTTTGTCCAGCACAGGCCCGCTGGTGATGCGGATCCCCACGCCCATCTCGGCCGCGATGATGTTGGCCAGGGTGGTCTTGCCCAGGCCGGGCGGGCCATGCAGCAGTACATGATCGAGCGCTTCGCCACGCTGTTTGGCGGCCTGCACGAAGACCTTCAGGTTGTCGGTAACGGCCTTCTGCCCGGCGAACTCCCCGAACTGGCGGGGACGCAACACCTGTTCCAGCTCCTTGTCGGAACTGCTGCGCTGTTCGCGGCGTACGTCGAAAGGCTCTGACATGGTGGGCAAAGGTACATGCGACGTTGTGCCGGGGAGCGATCGTGGGGCGTTGTTCGGGAGGTGTGTTGGAAGGGCGAACGGGGGAGCCTGAACAACGGGGGTTGACCCACATGCCGTCCCTACGGGACTGGGTGACTGATGCGTGGATGTATCGGTGCTAACCATATGCCGTCCTTACGGGACTGGGTTAACGGTTCGTGGGTACATCGGTGCTATCCGTATGTCGTCCATGCGGGACTCGGTTTTCGGTACGTGGATACATCGGTGCCAACCATATGCCGTCCCTACGGGACTGGGTTAACGGTTCGTGGGTACATCGGTGCTAACCATATATCGTCCATACGGGACTGGGTGACTGATGCGTGGATGTATCGGTGCTAACCACATGCCGTCACTTCGGGACTGGGAAGCTGCGTGTGCGGTTAGTACTGTCGACCGAATGGGGTCTCTGTACACTACTCCTCACTTGGGCGCAGGTCCTTCCAGAGGTCGCCGAAGAAAACGCGCAGGCCGAAGGTGTAGATGGGGGCATTGAGGTTCTCGCCCAGCTTGTCGCCGGTCTGCAGCACCAGGCGGAAGCCCCAACCAGCGCCCACGCCGAGGTACTTGAGAAAGCGGTACTGAACGGTCATGGCCGGCTCGTAGATGAGCAGGCCGGTGCGTTGGTAGCGCTGTTTACGACCTGTCGCATCGCGGTATATGGTGGAGGCGCCACCTATTCCGAACTGCACGGGCAACCGCACTTCCCAAGGCCCACGTTGGTAAAAGGCATAGTCCACGTACGGCGAGATGTAGCCTACGCGGAGGCGAAGCGAAGTGGCACCGATCCCTGGGAGGTCCCGCACACGTTCCACGGGGGTGTAGAGAAAGCTGTAGCCAAGTCCGTATTGGAAACGCCTACCATGCTCCAACCCCACTTTTGCGCCCATGATGCGCACGTTCCGGTTGTTCACGAAGCTGCCGCGTATATCCAGCTTCACCACCAGCTTGGGCGGCTCCGCGGCGAAGAGCGCGATGCTGTCCAGCAACTGGCCCTTCCCCACCGTGGAAGCCGCGACCAACAGGATGGAAAGGAATACACGCATGCTCCGGAAAAAAGGAATGTCCGCGACCAAAGGTGCGGACATTCCCGGTGATCGGCCGTAGGACCGGATCGCGTTCGAACTAGTGTTCCTCTTCGCCTTCGCTGAGGGGCACGGTCTGGGGCACGTAATCCTCCTCCTTGCCAGGCTTGCTGTAGTCGTAGGGCCAGCGGTACACCACGGGCAGCGGGCCGGGCCAGTTGCCGTGGATGTGCTCCACCGGGGTGGTCCACTCCAGCGTGTTGCTCTTCCAGGGGTTCTGCACCGCCTTGGGACCGCGGTACATGCTGTAGAAGAAGTTGTAAGTGAAGATCACCTGGGCCATGGCGCCGATGATGGCGAACACCGTCACCAGCACGTTCAGGTCCATCACGCCATCGAACATGGCGAACTCCGTGTAGTTGTAGTAACGACGGGGAGCGCCGGCCAGGCCGATGAAGTGCATCGGGAAGAACACCCCGAAGGCGCACACGAAGGTGATCCAGAAGTGTGCGTAGCCGAGCTTGGTGTTCATCATGCGGCCGTACATCTTGGGGAACCAGTGGTAGATGCCCGCGAACATGCCGAAGATGGCGCTCATGCCCATCACGATGTGGAAGTGCGCCACCACGAAGTAGGTGTCGTGCACGTTGATGTCCAGCGCGCTGTCGGCCAGGATGATACCCGTGAGACCGCCCGCGATGAAAGTGGCCACCAGACCGATGCTGAAAAGCATGGCCGGGGTGAAGATGATGTTACCGCGCCACAGGGTGGTGAGGTAGTTGAACACCTTCACGGCACTGGGGATGGCGATGAGCAGGGTGGTGAACACGAACACGCTTCCGAGGAAGGGGTTCATGCCGGTGAGGAACATGTGGTGACCCCACACGATGAAGCTCAGGAAGCCGATCGCCAGGATGGACCCGATCATGGCACGGTAGCCGAAGATGGGCTTGCGGGCGTTGGTGGAGATGATCTCCGAGGTGATGCCCAGTGCGGGCAGCAGCACGATGTACACCTCCGGGTGACCGAGGAACCAGAACAGGTGCTGGAAGAGGATGGGACTGCCACCCATGTTGTCCAGCGCTTCACCGGCGATGTGGATGTCGCTGAGGTAGAAGCTGGTGCCGAGGGAACGGTCCAGGAGCAGGAGCAGTGCGGCGCTCAGGAGCACGGGGAAGCTGAGGATGCCCAACACCGCGGTGAGCAGGATGGCCCACATGGTCAGCGGCATGCGGGTCATCTTCATGCCCTTGGTGCGCAGGTTGAGGATGGTGGCCACGTAGTTGAGGCCGCCCATCAGCGAGCTGGCGATGAAGAGGGTCATGCTCACCAGCCAGAGCGTCATACCGGCACCTGAGCCGGGTATGGCCTGGGGCAGCGCGCTCAGCGGGGGGTAAACGGTCCAACCGCTGGAAGCCGGGCCACCTTCCACGAAGAGGGAGGCCAACATCACCACGCTGCTGAGGAAGAAGAACCAGTAGCTCAACATGTTGATGAAGCCGCTGGCCATGTCGCGGGCGCCGAGCTGCAAGGGGATGAGCAGGTTGGCGAAGGTGCCGCTCAGGCCACCCGTGAGCACGAAGAACACCATGATGGTGCCGTGGATCGTGACCAGCGCCAGGTACATGTTCGGGTCCAACACACCTTCAGGCGCCCACTTGTCGCCCAGGAAGAAGTTGCTGAACGCGAAGCCTTCACCCGGCCAAGCCAGTTGAAGACGGAAAAGCAGGGACATGATCACCGCCACCCAGGCCATCACGATGGCCGTGACCAGGAACTGCTTCCCGATCATTTTGTGGTCGTGCGAGAAGATCCACTTCGAAATGAAGCTCTCCTCGTGGTGGTGGTGAGCGTCGTGGCCGTGGTGGCCGGCGTGTGCGGTAGTGGCACCCATGGGTCGGTACTCCGGATTACGTTCAGTTCATACCCAGGACAGCCTGGGTGTCGGATGTTGCTGCTGGCTCTTGGGCATCGGCTTGGGGAGCTTCATCGGCAGCTTCGAAAGGCTTCTTCACCAGATCGGCATACCATGCCTCGTACTCGGAGGCGCTGGTCACCGTAAGGGGCATCTGCATGTTGTAGTGGCTCGATCCGCAGATCTTGTTGCACAGCAACACGTAGTCGAACTTGGGGTCCTTCAGCTCGGCGCGCATCGCCTCTGTGGTGATGGTCGGCGTCATCTTGAAGGTGGTGGTCATGCCCGGTACGGCGTTCATTTGCGCGCGCATGTGGGGCAGGTACATGCTGTGCAGCACATCGCGGCTCCGGATCACCAGTTTCACTTCGTTGTCCACCGGCAGGTAGAAGTCCTTGGTCACTACATCGTCCGATCCGGCCAGGTAGATGCTGGCACCGCCGTTCACGGCAATGTCCTGCTCCATCACTTGGCGCAGGTTGATCACGCGGGCAATGTGGCGACGCAGGCGCTCGGCACCGGCGTTGAGCTCGCTCACCTTGCTGTCGGGCAGGATGTTATTGGCCACGGTGTTCTCCATTTCGGCCAGGGTCTCCTCCATCTCGGCGAGGCTGGCGGCCACGGAAGCACGGGTTACAATGCCCAGCGGGTTGGTGCCGCTGATCAGACGGTAGTCGGTGGCTCCAAGCACACCGTCCTTACCGGGGTAACGCGCGGTCCAATCGAACTGCTTGGCGTACAGCTCCACCTGCACGGCTTCTGCCGTGGCGGGGGCGGTGATCTTGTTCCAGGTGTTCAATCCGTAGATGATGATCACGGCGAGCACCAAGGCGGGGATCACGGTCCAGATCAGTTCCAGCTTGTTGTTGTGCGGTTGCCAGAAGGACCTGCGGTTCTTGTCGTACACGTACTTGCCGGCGAAGTAGAACAGCAGCACGTTGGTGAGCACGAAGGCGATCAGCAGGATGATCCAGTTGAAGTTCAACAACCAATCGGTCTCCACACCATGCGCGCTGGCGGCTACGGGCAGCATCTTGTCCTTGTAGCGGATCACCAGCCACAGGAAGAAGCCGAAATACACCACGCAGAACAGCCACATCAGGCGGGCGTTCATGCGGTTATCGGCCGGGGAGATGTCCTCCTCGCGTTTGCCCCGCAGGCGGGAGCTCAATTCGTACACCCTTACCAGCTGGGCGATCGCCAGGATGCCCAGTACCAGTACGAGCAGGATCAGCAGCTTCATCATCGCTTCGTTCTATCAACCCCGATCGTGGGGGCGTTGTTCTTTGGGGATACGCACAGGCACTGGTTCCGGCTGGGCTGATCCAAGCGCACGCTCGGCGGCGGCCTTCAGGCGCGCCAGGGCGTTTCGCAGGGTGGATCGGAGCACGGATGCCATTGCTGTTCTTGTTCAGATCTGGTGATGTACGCTTTCCTCCAGATAGGGGTGGTTCACCGGTGTCAAGGGCGCCTGGGTAAGCGCCTTCAGCACCACGGTCATGAAGGCACCCACGAAGAGCGTGAACATGCCCACTTCCAGAAGACCGATGTGGTGGAAGTGATGGCCCAGGGCACCAGGCATCACCATCAGGATCACATCCAGCCAGTGGCCGATGAAGATCACTGCGCCCACGCCGATCAGGAAACGGGGGTTGCGCTTGGCATCACGGCTCATCAGCAGCACCATGGGCACCGCGAAGTTGATGAAGAACACGGTCCACAGGAGCACGGGGTGGTGGTCGATGCGGGCCATGAAGTAGGTGACCTCCTCGGGGATGTTGCTGTACCAGATCAGCATGAACTGGCTGAAGTACAGGTAGCTCCACAGGAAGCTGCTGGCGAACACCCATTTGCCCATGTCGTGGATGTGGCTGTTGTTGACCTGGGGCAGGTAACCCTTGCGCTTCAGGTAGAGCACCATCACAACACCGGTCACCATGGCGCTCACCCACATGCCACTGAACACGTACCAACCATAGAGGGTGCTGAACCAGTGGGTGTCGATGCTCATGAGCCAATCCCACGCGAGGGTGGTGCTGAACACGGCGAAGAACACCAGGAAGAGGGCACTGCGGCGGTAGATGAGCAGGTGGTTGCGCACCAGGCTGTCACCGCTCAGTTGGTCGAGCTCCAGGCTCTTCTTGCGGAACCAGCGTGCAAAGAGGATGAACACCGCGAGGTAGACCAGGGTACGCACCCAGAAGAAGGGCAGGTTGAGGAAGGCCTTCTTTCCGGCGATGATGGGGTCGAAGTGCTCCAGGTTGGTGGGGTCGAACACCCGCTTGTCCATCCAGTGGTAGATGTGGTGCAGGCCCATGCTACCGGCCAGAAGCACCACCACCAGCACGATCGCGCCGATTGGCAGCCAGGCCATCACCCCTTCATACACGCGCTTCACCAGCACGGACCAAGCCGTTTCGGTGGCGTTCTGCAAAGAGTAGAAGAAGAGTGCACCCAGGCTGATGCCCAGGAAGAAGAATGCGTTTACGAGCAGGTTGGCCCAAGTGCGCTGGTGGTGGTCGGTGTGGTCACCGATAATGCCCACGAGCATGGCCGCGGCACCCAGTACGATCAGCGCCATGCTGAGCGTCCGTGCCCGTTTGCTGAAGGTGAAGTTCATCGCTGCTGTTGCGTTGTCGTCCGTGATCAATTGCCTGCTGCCACTGCGTTCTCACGCTGGAGCTTACCGCCGTTCTGCAGATACTGCACGTAGCGGGTCACCAACCAGCGTTCCTCCTTGTTCAACTGGGAGGCATGCGAGCCCATGGCCACGTTCTTTCCGTACACCAAAGAGTGGAAGATCTTACCCTCGGGCAGGTCCTTCAATGCACCGGTGTAGCTGGGCGGCGTAGGGTACTGACCGTTGGTAACCACACCACCATCGCCTTCGCCCGTGGCACCGTGGCAGTGCAGGCAGAACTTGTCGTAGATCACCTTGCCTTGGTCCACCACCTCCTGGCTCATGCCAATGGGTGCCTTCAGCTCAGCTCCGGCACGCTCGTAACCTTCCGGAGTGGCCGGGTACGCGTAAGGCATGTTGAAGCCCGCTTTGGCGGGATCCTTCGCAAAGGGGATGGTACCCTCGGCAGGCTTGCGCGCGCTGGGGCGCTCACGTTGCTCGCGGGCTTTCTCCTCGGTGAAGTAGTACGGGTCCTGGCCGTAGTCCACGTAGGCTTCCACGGCCGGGCTGCGGTACATGTCGGGCATGTATTCCACACCGGGGCTGTTGTGGGTGTTGTTGCAACCGACGGCCAGCAGAAGCAGGGCGGCGCTTGCGGGGATGTGCTTGATGAGGGTCATCGGCGGCTCAGTACTGGCGTTCGTTGATCTCGAACACGGGGGTTTCGCGCAGCAGGCCGGTGATGGCCTCGGCACTGTGGCCGTGGTTCTCGGCGGTGCGCACCTCAATGATGAACTTATCGTCGGTGCTGCGCGGATCGGGGTTGCGTGCCGGCATGCCGGGCAGGGTCTTGTTGCGGATCAGGTAGGTGATGGCCATACCGTGGGCCGCACAAAGCACGGTGAACTCGAAGGTGACCGGGATGAAGGCCGGCAGGTTCTTGTACAGGGCCTGGCTCGGTTTGCCACCGATGTTCATCGGCCAATCGAAGATGTTGAAGTACCAGATGCCGAGCAGTGCCAGGCAGGTGCCCGTGATGCCGAACATGAAGCTCACGATGCCCAAGCGCGTGCGCTTGATCCCGATGATGGGGTCGATGCCGTGCACGGGGAAGGGTGAGAACACGTCCTTCACCTTGATGCCGTTGGACACCAGCTTGCGCGCGCCGTCCTTGAGCTGTTCCGGGTCCTCGTAGACCGCGTAGATGACCTTGTTCGCCATGGTCGCTTAGTGGTGATGGTGGTTTGCAGCGTCGCGCTTGTAGCTCTCGCCGCTCACTTTCAGGATGGACTTCACCTCGTTCAGCGCCAGCACGGGGAAGTAACGGGCGAAGAGCAGGTAAAGGGTGAAGAAGATGCCGATGGTGCCGATGAACACGCCCACGTCGACCCAGGTGGGGTGGAACATGTTCCAAGCGCTGGGCAGGTAATCGCGGTGCAGGCTGGTCACGATGATCACGAAGCGCTCGAACCACATGCCGATGTTCACGATGATGCTCATGAAGAAGGTGAAGCCCAGGTGGGTGCGCAGCTTCTTGAACCAGAACAGCTGCGGGCTGATCACGTTGCAGGTCATCATGCTCCAGTACGCCCACCAGTAGGGGCCCGTGGCGCGGTTGATGAAGGCGTAGCTCTCGTACTCCACACCGCTGTACCAGCTCACGAACAGCTCGGTGATGTAGGCCACACCCACGATCGAACCCGTGACGATGATCACGATGTTCATGTACTCCACGTGCTTCACCGTGATGTAGTTCTCCAGGTGCATCACCTTGCGCATCACCAGCAGTAGCGTCTGCACCATGGCGAATCCGCTGAACACGGCACCGCTCACGAAGTAGGGCGGGAAGATGGTGGTGTGCCAACCGGGTACGATGGAGGTGGCAAAGTCGAAGCTCACCACGGAGTGCACCGAGAACACCAGCGGGGTGGCGATGCCGGCGAGCACCAGGCTCACTTCCTCGAAACGGGTCCAGGCCTTGGCGTTACCGGTCCAGCCGAAGCTGAGGATGCCGTAGACCTTCTTCATGCCGGGCTTGGCCACTTTATCGCGGATGGTGGCGAAGTCGGGAATAAGGCCGATGTACCAGAACACGAGCGACACGCTGAAGTAGGTGCTGATCGCGAACACGTCCCACAGCAGGGGCGAGTTGAAGTTCACCCAGAGGCTTCCGAACTGGTTGGGCAGGGGCAGCACCCAGTAGCTCATCCAGATCCGGCCCATGTGGATGCCGGGGAAGGTGGCCGCCATGATCACGGCGAAGATGGTCATGGCCTCCGCCGAGCGGTTGATGGCCATGCGCCACTTCTGGCGGAACAGGAGCAACACGGCGCTGATCAGGGTGCCGGCGTGGCCGATACCCACCCACCAAACGAAGTTGGTGATGTCCCAGGCCCAGTCCACCGTCTTGTTCAGACCCCACACCCCGATGCCTTTGCTGATCAGGTAGAGGATGCAGCCCGTGCCATAGGCTGCAATGATGCTGGCGATGCCCATGAGCACGTACCAGCCCGTGGGGGCCTTGTTCTCAATGGGCGCTACGATATCGTTGGTGATATCGCCGTAGGTCTTGTGACCCAGGATGAGCGGTTCGCGGATCGCTGCTTCTGAATGCATGGGGTCCTCTTTATCCTCCGTCGTTTATGCCGTGGCCTCCTCTTCGGTGTTGCGCACCTTCACCAGGTAGTTCACGTTGGGCTGTACGCCGATCTCTTCAAGCATGTGGTAGCTGCGGTCGCTGGTGGCCAGGCCGCGCACCTTGCTGGTCTTGTCGTTCAGGTCGCCGAACACGATCGCGCCGGTACCGCAGGCTGCGCTGCAGGCGGTCTCGATGTCGCCGTCCTTCACCGGACGACCGGCTTTCTTGGCCTCCAACTTGCCGGCTTGGATGCTCTGCACGCACATGCTGCACTTCTCGATCACACCGCGTGCACGCACGGTCACATCCGGGTTCAACACCATGCGGCCCAGGTCGTCCCATGCAGGGTTCACCTCACCGAACTTCTCGGTGGTGTAGTTGAACCAGTTGAAGCGACGCACCTTGTAGGGGCAGTTGTTGGCGCAGTAACGAGTACCGATGCAACGGTTGTAGGTCATTTGGTTGAGACCCTCGTTGCTGTGCGTGGTGGCGGCCACCGGGCACACCGTTTCGCAGGGAGCGTGATTGCAGTGCTGGCACATCACCGGCATGAAGACCATGCTGGGGCTGTTGCTGGGCACCTCCATCTTGCGATACAGCTCGATCTTGCTCCTGCCTTCGGCACGGCCCTCGGCCCACTTGGTGTCGGAGCTGAAGTAGCGGTCCACACGCAGCCAGTGCATTTCGCGACTACGACGCACCTCGTCCTTGCCCACCACCGAGATGTTGTTCTCGCTGTTGCAGGCCGTTACGCAAGCTCCGCAGCCGATGCAGCTGTTCAGGTCGATGCTCAGGCCCCAACGGTGCCCAACACCTTCCACCGGATGCTCCTCCCACAGATCGAATTCACGCACGGGCTTCTTGTCACGTGCATCGATCGCGCCATCGCCGTTCACATCCTCGTGCACGGCCAGCAGGTGGCTCGGGTTGTACGCTTCCTTGTCGCCCGCCTTGTACACGCCCACGGAAGTCTCCTTCACCACGCTGTGGCGGTCCATGTGGGTGAGGTGGGTCTGCGTGATGGCCAGCGGGTAGGTAGCTCCGGTGAATGCCACCGATGCTGCCGCGCTGTAGCTCATGGTACCGCCGTTCATGGCAGTGAGCGGGTAGGCATTGCGGCCCACGGGCTTCCACTCGCCGTTGTGGTCGGTAACGCATGCGGCACGGCCCACGCGCTCCCCATTGGCACCGCGTCCGTAGCCCAGGGCGATCGCCAGGGTACCGGATTTCTGGCCGGGGGAAGGCACGGCAGGCAGTTCGAGCTCAACGCCACCCACGGTCACCTTCACCAGTTTGGCCGGGCTGGCCTCGCCGATGTACAGGTCGCGGAAGTCGTCGCTCTTCAGTATGGTGAGCATGTCCGCAGGGCTCATGCACACATAGTTGTCCCAGGTCACCTTGGTCACCGGGTCGGGCATTTCCTGCAGCCAGGGGTTGTTGGCGTGCTGGCCATCGCCGATGGCTTCGGTGGTGTAGAGCACCACCTCCCATTCGCCGGCCTGGGCGGCCTTGCGGGCGGTGGCAGCTGCCGCGTTCACATCGCCGGAGAAGGCGGGAGCAGCAGCGGCCGTTGCAGCAGCACTGTACACGCCGTTGTGCACGGCCATGTTCCAGGTATCCTCGAAAGCGGCGCTCATGCCACCGCGCGCGGCCAGCTCACGCTGCCAGGTACCTTTCACATAGGCATGCCAGGTGCTGTCATTGCCGGACCAGCGCAAGAGGCTCTCGCCCCACTGGCGGGTCTTGAACAAAGGACGGATGGCAGGCTGGGCCAGGGCGTACTCACCCACTTTGGGCATGAAATCGTTCCAGCTCTCCAGGTAGTGGTTGTCCGGGCAGATGTAGCTGCACAGACTGGCGGTCTCATCGGCGTAAGCGCTGAAGCTCACGCTCAGGGCCACCTTGGCAAGCCCGGCCTTGAATTCCTCGGCATTGGGCAGGCTGTACATGGGGTTCACACCAGCGATCAACAGGGCGCCAATGGAACCAGCGTTCATGTCCTTCACCAGTTGGGCCACGGCCGCATCATCACCCTGCTTGAAGAAGGTGTGGTTGGCCAGGTCGATGGTGCTTCCGTAGTTGCCCAGCATGCTGTTGATGCTGTTCACCAGCACCTGCGTGCCTTCGTCGTTGCTGCCGCAGAGCACCACGCTCTTGCCACGGGCACCCAGCAGGGCGTCGGCAGCGCGCTTGGTGGCCTCGTCCATGTCGGAGCCGCCACCCACGGCGGCACCGCCGGTGCGCTTGGCGATCTGGTCGTGCAGGCTGATCACCGCGGTGGCCAGTTCGCTCGGCTTGATGGCGGTGCGCTCATCGGCATTGGCGCCCGAAAGGCTCATGCGGCTCTCGAACTGGAAGTGCCGGTTCATGCTGCCATCCGGGTTGCGGCGGCTGGCGTACTGCCAGGTGTGCTCGGTGCTGCTGCCCCAGTTGCTGAGGAAGTCGGCATCCATGCTCACGATCACGTCGGCCTTGGTCAGGTCGTAGCTGGGCATCACCCGTGCGCCGAAGCTCTTGGCGTTGGCGTTGGTGAGGCCGCTGTAGCTGATGGCATCATACTGCACATGCTCCACCGTGGCGTACTTTGCCTTCAGCTCGGCCACTGCGGCCTTGATGCTTGGGCTGATCACGGTGTTGGTGAGCACCACGATGCGCTTGCCTGCACCGGCGGCGGCGGCAAGTCCCTTGGCAACCGCTTCATCCACCTCGCCTTCCGGCGCGCTCACCATGCCCTCTCCGGACTTCATCATGAAGCCCTTCAGGCGCTCGTTGTCATAGAGCGACAACACCGAGCTGTTGATGCGGGCATTGATGCTGCCCTTGTCCAGCGCGGGGTTGCGGTTGATGCCGAAGCGGGGGTTGCCCTTGATGTGGATGGGACGGCCCTCGCGGGTCTTCACCAGCACACTGGCGAAATCCTGCCCATCATAGAAGGTGGATGCGTACCAGTTGGCCACACCGGGGGTGATGTCCTCCGGCTTGTTCACATACGGAATGGACTTCACCACCGGGGTCTCGCAGGCGGCCAGGGTGGCGGCGCCCAGGGAGAAGCCCAGGAACTTGAGGAAATCCCGACGGCCGGTGGAAGCTCCTGCAAATGACTGATCGCCCAGTACCTGGTCGATCGCCATCTCCTGTGGGAACTCGTGTTCACGGCCCTTCAATGCCTCGGTGTCCTGGTGCAGTTCACCGAGGTCTTTCCAGTATCGCTTCGTGCTCGACATGCGGCGCGTGGTGTTCAGGTCTTAGTAGTGGCACTTGGCGCATTCCCAGCCGCCAAGCTCCTTCACGGTGATCTTTCCGTCCTCCAGGTAGCTCTTCAACTCGCGGTGGCCGATCTCGTTGTTGTGCAGGCGGGCCATCGTCTCGTCGTAGTAGCCGTTGCCAGCCATCTGCACTTCGCGTTGGCCGTGGCAATCGATGCACCAGCCCATGGTGAGGGGCGCCCACTGCTCGGCCACGTCCATCTTCTCATCAATGGGACCATGACACTCCTGGCATTCGATTTTGCCCACGGCCACGTGCTGTGCGTGGTTGAAGTAGGCGTGATCGGGCAGGTTGTGCACCTTCACCCAGCGGATGGGCTCCTCCTCGCCGGTGTAGGCCAGTTTCTCGGGATCCCAGCCCACGGCCCGGTAGATCTTGGCGATCTCCGCAGTGCCCTCCGGCGTGCGCCCTTCACCTACGGCCTGGTGGCAGTTCATGCAGATGTTGGTACTGGGGATGCCGGCGTGCTTGCTCTTCTCGGCGCTGCTGTGGCAGTATTGGCAGTTGATGGCCAGGTTGCCTGCCTCCACCTTACCGGCGTGCAGCGTGTGGTTGAAAAGAATGGGCTGCTCGGGCTTGTAGTTCTGCGCCACTTCATCACCACCGTAAATACCGATGGTCCACAGGGCGTTCCAACCCTGAAGCAGCAGCCACACCACGAAGAAGAGGCCGATGAAGCTTGCCGCGATCTTGTTGTTCCAAGCCCAGTTGCCGATGTGCTGCAGAATGCTGCGGTCCTGTGCCGGTTTGCGCCCTTCAGCATCGCGCACGGCGCTGTCCAAGCTGCGCTTTACACCGCTCAAGGAGATGGTGACCACCAGGAAAAGCAGGCCCAGCACGATCAACCATGGCCAGGCATCCGTGCCTTGTACAGGCGTCGGAGCTGGTGGTGTTTGGTCATCCTTAACCTGCAGTGGGCCAGGGAAGTTGTCCGCGTAGTAGAGGATGGCGTCGATCTCCTCGTCCGAAACCGCTTGGGCGGTCATCACACTACCCTTCCAATCGGCGAAAAGCTTGTTCGCATATGCGTTGCCGGTCTTCAGGTAAGCAGAGCTGTTCTTGATCCAGGCATAGATGTCGCCTTGACCTTCCCAACGGGCGCGCGATCCGGCGAGGGCAGGGCCGGTCAGGTTCTTATCAGGCTTATGGCAAGCTCCGCAGTTCCCTTTGAAGAGCTTTTCCCCTTTGGTATAGAGTGCCTCATCGAAGCCCTGGGCATGGGCATTCGAGAAAGACAGGACCAATAGGACGGCGAGGGAAGCGTGGAGGAGCCCGGGGAAACGTTCTGAAATCCTTGCTGCAAGCGACATTCCGGACAGTTTAGGGGGACCACGTACCGCTGGTCCGGCCGCAAAAATAACCGGAGCAGCGAACTGCGGATAAGCTCTCGATCCTGTTGTCACAGGCTTGTCCTTATTTAGAACTGTTCTAAATAACAAAGGGCCTGCATACGCTTCATTTCCAGCGCTATCCCGCAGAACGTGCGGCATATTTTTGGCACCCCACCGAGTCCTTCCGCTTTCCATGTCCATTCCGACCCGCTTCCTCCTCCTCTTCATGTTGATCGCGGTCCTTCCCACCCGCCTGTTCGCCCAGGTGGATGAAGCGGACCCGGTGCGTGTGTTCACACCATACACCACACCCCCTCCCCCGGCCGTGGATACACCAACGGTGCCCGGCAGTGTGAACCTGCGGACGGAACCAGGCATTGATGGGCTTATGCAGGATTTCTCCTCCAACGCCCAAACCACCAAGGGTTATCGGGTGCAGATCCACCTCGGCGAGCGAAAGGCGGCCGAGGATGTGAAACGTGCCTTCCTCTTGAAATACCCGGATGTGCCCGCCTACCTCAGCTGGCTGCCGCCCAACTTCCGGGTACGTGTAGGCGATCTGCGCACCCGCGTGGAGGCCGAACGCTTGCTGCGCACCCTGAAAGCGGAGCATCCGGGCAGCTACATCGTGCCGGACGACATTGAATTGCCCGCGCTGGCCAAACCTTGAAGTGACCGTGGCTGAACGGACCCGGCTGGTGGAGCGCTTCGCAGCGTTGGAAGTGGAGCGGCACCAACTGCTCGGAACATTGGCACAGCATGGCGCAAAGCAGCTGGAGCAGGTTCCCGGCCCAGGGCAATGGAGCGCTGCACAGGTCATTGTCCATTTCGCGGTTGTGGAGGAAGGCCTGCTCGCTTACCTGCGGAAGAAGGTGCAATACGGCGGGCATGGACCGGTCAGTGCCAATGCGCCTTTCCGCCTAGCCCTGCTTAACCTTGCGCTACGCTCTCCGCTGAGATTCAAGGCGCCCGCCGTGGTGGCGCACGCCCCACAGGTGTCCATGACGGAAGCCCAGGACCGCTGGGAACGCTCCCGCGCAGCACTGTATGAAGCCTTCGGATCATTGCCCGATGAAGCCTTGGGTCACGGCCTGATCAAACACCCCACCGCGGGTCGCTTCACCCCCCGGCAGGGCCTGTCCTTCATCAGTGCTCACATCGGCCACCACAAGCGGCAACTGGCGCGCATCCTGCGGAAAGCGAAGTAGCCCTCGTCAACGCCTTCCTACCTTGCCTGCTCCCATGCGCTCCGCAACGCTGCTATTGGCCCTGCTGCTCGCGAATTTCCTGCTCGCCCAATGGGACATCCGTGTGCCCGGCGAACAAGGCGATGCCCGCTGCAACGACTGCCTGCGCAACATGGACAACAAGCCCAAGGAGGTGCTATTCGGCTTCGTGGTGGACCCCCGCAACGAGATCTGGTTCGCCATCAACGACATGCGCTTCTTCGACGCGCTCTTCAAACGCTCCACCGATGGGATCGCGGTGGACGTGGTGCCGCGCGACCGCTATGCCTGTGGCCGATCGGTGCCGGAGCACGAGGGCCTGAGCAAAGGCACCCTGCTGGAACCCGTGTACCTGCCCGCACTGAAACGCAACATGGAACAGGATGAGCTGGGTGTGACCTACCTGAAGGTAGGCAAGCTGCCGGCGCAGTTCGTGAACAAGCCCGTGGAATTGAACCTGGTGGTCCTGCAGGACCGGACCGCCTGCTACTACAACAACTTCTACGACCTCCGCTCCTACCGCTGGGACCTGTTGAACATGGGCCTCTTCATGGACAGCCTGCGCTACCAGGATGCCATCGACACCACCCGCTCCCCCATCGCGGCTTCGGTGCTCCGACGCAAAGCCTTGCACTTCACCATCCCCTTCGAGCGTGGGCGCACCACCTACCAAGCCCGCGACCTGCAACCACTCTATGATTCGCTGCGCCTCACCAACTTCACCATCAAACACATCGACATCCGCGCATACAGCAGCGTGGACGGTCCCGAGGCCACCAACATCGCCCTGCAGGAGGAGCGCGCCAAAGCCATCGTGGCCGCCCTGCAATCCTTCCAGTCGCCCACCATCCGCACCACCGTTTCAGCCAGTGAGAACTGGGTGGAATTCCTCAACGACATCAGCGGTTCCAAGTATGAGTACCTGGGCAGGCAGAGCAAGGACGAAGTGAAGGCCGCTCTGCGCGACCGCAGTCTGCTGAACGCTTTGGAACCGCAACTGGCCCGGCACCGCAAAGCCGTGGTGACCTTGGAACTGCAACGCCGCACGGAGTTCTCCGATGCCTCCGACAACGATCTGGTGGAACGCTTCGAGCGCTCGCTGGCCGAGCAGAACATGGAGCAGGCCATGCGCATCCAACATGAGGTCTTCCAACGCGTGCTGGACCACGACCTGCCCACGTCCTTCCTGGATCGGCTGGATGTGCCCAACAAGAAGGAGTATGCCCTGCTGCTGAACAGCCGCGCCGCATACCGCCATTTCCTGGACCCCGCCGATGTATTCGCCACCTACCTGGCCCTGCAGGACCTGGACCGGCTGGCACCCGGCAACGGACGCATCAAGTACAACCTCTGTGCAATGAAGTTCCGCGTGTGGCTGCTGGGCGCACAAGCGGTGGACCCGGTGGCCTTCGGCAAGGAGATCGACCGGCTGCGCAGCTATGGCATCGCCGACAACCTGGTGACGCGCATGCACATCAACCGCAACATCATCCTGGCGGAACAGCACATGCGCGCCGGCGACTACGCCCGCAAGGACGAGGCCTTGAAGTACATCCACCGCAACTACCGGCAGGTGGACCTGAGCGACAGCGACCTGCTGAGCCTGGCGCAGTACTTCACCTCGTTCGGCAACCACGAGTGGGCCTTGGAAGTGATCGCGCCCAAGCTGAGCCGCATCGATGTGGACCGCGACCTGCTCTTCTATTACCTGAACCTCACCCTGGTGGAACCCGAGCTCACTGCGGATGCCCAGTACCGTAAGGTGCTGCTCAACGCCATCAACCTGGACCGCCGCCGCTTCTGCAACCTTTTCAGGCCCTATGGTAAGGGAGGCATCACCTTCCAGTTGCTGGACAACCCCTACCTGCACACCGTGTACTGCGAGAATTGCACGGGCACCTATGGCATGTGACCGCATTCGGAGATGGCCAGAAGAACATAGTGGCCACCAATGCGTTCCTTGAACATGCGACCAGTACCTGTTGCCGTGCATGCCGCCACCGGAGTGCTGCTGGTGAATATGCTCATCGCCGCCGTGGGTGGTCCGGGCTGGCTGATCGGAATCCTTTTCCTGGCCGGTCCCGTGCTGGTGGTGGCCATGGTATGGAGCGTATTGAAGGACCGTACAGTGCCCATGGATGAACTGGCAGAGGGCCAGGAATGGGGCTATCAGGACCGCCGCGATCTGCGTCCCTTGGAGTAGTGCCGCATGGAGCACGGGCGCCGCTGTAACTTGCCCGCAGTGTTACACACCATGCGCCGCCTGTTACTCGCCCTCGCCACTCTTTTGTTGATCCCTGCATTGCATGCCGAACACCTGCCCGGTGGCACGCTCAGCTACACTTGTCAGGGTGGCGGCTTCTACGAGTTCCGCCTGTTGCTTTGGCGCGAATGCAGCGGTGCGGCCATGATCCCGCAACAATTGAAGTTCCAGAACACCTGCGGAACAGAGTTCACCATCGGCAACCTCACACCCACCAGCGTGGAGGAAGTATCCCCGCTGTGCGAACCGCAACTGCCCAACAGCACCTGCAGCGGCGGTCCCTTGGTGGGTTTGCAGGCGTATACCTATCTGCGCAGCGTGTTCCTCTCGCCCTGCGAGTTGTGGATCGTGAGCTGGAGCGTGTGCTGCCGGAACGGTTCGCTCAACCTGCAGAACGAGCCCGGCCTCTACATCGAAACGCAGCTGAACAACGTGGTGGAAAGCTGCAACTCCTCCCCGCGCTTCACCGAGGCGGGGATCCCCTTCGCGTGCGTAGGTCAGGCGGTGAGTTATGATGCCGGTGTGGTGGAGGACGATGGACACCGCCTGCGCTACCGCTTCATCGATGCCCGCTTCGCAGCGCCCGAACCCACCGTGGTCAACTACGTGTTCCCCATTTTCGGAGGCGAGCCCTGGCCAGGCATGACGGTGGACAGCCTATCCGGAAATATCAGTTTCACCCCCACTCAGCAAGGCTACATCGTGGTGGTGGTTGAAGTGAACGAGTTCAATGAGCAAGGGCAGTGGCTGGGCAGCGTGATGCGCGATTTCCCCTTCGTGGTGACCGCCTGCGACAACACCACACCCAATGCGTCTTCGGGCTTCATCGTGGGCGTCAGTGGCACAGGCAGCCAGAGCGCACCGCGCGGATACCGGGCCTGCTCCAACGGCACCGTGTGCATGCAGGCCCTCTTCACCGACCCCAACGCGGGCCAGAGCCTGAGCTTCTCCTCCAACGCTGGCATCGTGCTGCCGGGTGCCACCTTCAGCGTTAGCGGCACCAACCCCGCCACGCTCACCATCTGCTGGGATGCCACCGGTGCCGCACCCGGTCTGCGCTCCTTCCTCATCACCGCCATGGACGATGCCTGCCCCGTGGTGGGCATGCAGAACTACACCTACACCGTGCTGGTGGAGGATGCCCCTTATGCCGGTCTGGACGGCAATGCCACGGCCTGCCTGCTCACCCCGCCCTTCAACCTCTTCGACAGCCTGGCCGGCGATCCGCCAACCGACGGTGTGTGGCGCGGCCCGGATGGCACGGTGCGCCCCGCCACCTTCAACCCTGCCGTGGATGTGGCCGGCGACTACACCTACACCGTGAGCAGTTTCGCCGGGTGCTCCAGCAGCGCAACGGTGACCGTGGAAATACTGCCGGAGGATGAGCAGGAGTGCATCCTACTTGGCCTGCCCGAACTTCAGCAGGTACACCTACAACTGGCGCCGAACCCCAGCAGCGGCACGCTCTTCCTGCAAACAAGGCCGGTGCTGCCCGGCACCGGCATCCTGCTGCACCTGCTCGATCTCCAAGGCCGCGAGCTGGCGCCCTTGCTCGCCCAACCCCAAGGGGAAGGCTCGCGCATCGAACTCCCGGCCGGCATCGCCGATGGCAGCTACCTGCTGCGCCTGCGACTGCCCGATGGCCAGCTGCGCGCACTGCGCTTCCAGCTGATGCGGTGATGGGAGGAATGATGTGAAGATGGGAGGATGTGTAGATGTGTAGATGACAGGATGAGAAGATGTGTTGCTTCGCTCGCAATGACAGATGTGAAGATGGTGAGGGAGGTGAGGG
Source organism: Flavobacteriales bacterium (assembly GCA_019638115.1). Lineage (GTDB taxonomy): Bacteria > Bacteroidota > Bacteroidia > Flavobacteriales_F > PHOS-HE28 > PHOS-HE28. The sequence goes on from JAHBUK010000001.1 coordinate 670,045, forward strand.
AGGTAAGGGAGGCCGCCGTCCTTCACCACTTTCTCGTCACATACGTCGCCTCCCTTACCTCCCTCTCTTCCCTTTCCTCCCTCACCTCCCTCTCTTCCCTCTCTTCCCTCTCTTCCCTCTCTTCCCTCTCCTCCCTCTCCTCCCTCTCCTCCCTCACCTCCATCCCGCAGTTCTGTTGATCTTCCGTTAATGCCGGGAACAGCTCGGCGCCCTGCGTGTTCCTTTGTTGCATGTCCACCATCCTCATCACTGGCGCTACGGGCCTCATCGGCACTGCGCTGCAAAAAAGCCTCCGGGCCAAGGGCCACCAGGTGCGCACGCTTGGCCGTGGCGCTGGCGATGGTGTGCACACCTTCCATTGGGACCCCGACAAAAACGTACTGGACGATCGCGCGCTGCATGGCGTTGAGCACATCGTGCACCTGGCCGGGGCGGGCATCGCGGACCAGCGCTGGACGTCCGCACGTGTGCGTGTGCTCACGGAAAGCCGCACACGCACTGCCCTGCTGCTCCTGGAGCGCGTCAAGGCTTTGGGCATGAACCCCCAAAGCTTCGTAAGTGCCGCCGGCATCAACTACTACGGGGCCATCACCAGCGATCGCATCCACGTGGAGAGCGACCCAGCAGCCACCGACACCATCGGCCGCATCAGCAGCGCTTGGGAACTAGCCGTGGACCAATGGGCGGATCATTGCCGCGTGGTGAAACTGCGCACACCCGTGGTGCTTTCACCGCATGGTGGTGCCTTGGCGAAACTGGCTGCACCCGTGCGTTTCGGGCTGAGCGCAGCGCTGGGCAGTGGCAGGCAGTGGATGCCCTGGGTACACCTCGATGACCTGGTGCGCATCTACGAGCAAGTCCTCAGCGACACGCACATGCAAGGCGCCTACAACGTGAACGCCAGCGAACACGTGAGCAATGCCACGCTTATGCGCACCGTGGCGCGGGTGCTGGGTAAGCCTTTCTTCCTGCCTGCCGTACCGGGCGTTTTGCTGAAGATTGCGCTCGGCGAATTATCGGCCATTCTGCTGGAAGGCAGCCGTGCTTCCAACGAGCGTTTGCTCGCAAGCGGCTTCCGTTTCGAGCACGATGAGCTGGAAGGAGCGCTGCGCCACTTGTTGGCGAAGCACTGATCCGTCGCTCAGTACACGCGCACCATCAGTTGTGCGGCCAACTGGCGCAATGGCGCTTTCCGTTCTTCGGGCACGGCAAGGTGGTCCAGGGCGGCCAAGGCCAGCGCATCGTGGCGGGCCACTTCCGCTTCGGCTTCGGTGCGTACGCCCAAGGCTTCCAGCGTGCCGATCATCAGGGGCACATCGCGGCTTTCCGCAGGGCGTGCCAGTTGGTCGCGCAACAGGGTGCTGCCTTGGGTGGCTTCCAACTCCAGACCACGGATCAGCAGCCAGGTCTTTTTTCCTGCACGCAGATCACCACCTTGTTGCTTGCCCACCAACTGGGGATCGCCGAAGGCATCCAAGAGGTCATCGCGCAGTTGGAATGCGAGCCCGAGGTGCTCGCCCACGGAGCCGAGGCGTTCCATATCCTCTGCAGGTGCATTGGCGCACTGCGCACCCACCTGCAGGGCACAGCTCAGCAGCACGGCGGTCTTCAGGCGGATCATTTCCGTGTACTCGGCCAGGCTCACGGTGGCGCGCTGCTCAAAGGCCATGTCCAGCTCCTGGCCTTCGCATACCTCCAGCGCATAGCGACTGAAGAGCTGTGCCACGCGTGCATCGCGGCCCATGAGTTGGTAGGCCTTCACCAGCATGGCGTCACCGCTGAGTATGGCGGTGTTGGTGTTCCACTTCACATGCACGGTGGCCTTGCCACGGCGCAGCGGTGCAGCGTCCATGATGTCGTCGTGCATCAGGGTGAAGTTGTGGAAGAGCTCGATGCCCAGGGCTTCATCGAGCACCGAGCGGGGATCGGCACCGAAAAGATCGGCACCCATGAGCACGGCGGCAGGTCGGATGCGCTTGCCGGGCAGGCGCATGAGGTAGGCCATGGGCGCATACAGGTCGCTTTGCGGCAGAGCGTCGCACCACTGCTCAATGCGTTCCTCGATCAGCTTGCGGAGCTGCTCCATCACACGCGTCCTTCAGCCACGTCCTGCAGGTACACGCCGTAGCCGCTCTTGCGCAGGGGCTCGGCCAAGGCCTTCAACTGGGCGGCATCGATGAAGCCACGGCGGAAGGCGATCTCCTCGATGCAGCCGATCCTCCGCCCTTGGCGTTCCTCGATCACCTGCACGTACTGCCCGGCCTGCATCAGGGAGGCGAAGGTGCCGGTATCCAACCACGCGGTGCCGCGGTCCAGCACCTGCACTTTGAGACGACCCTGGCGCAGGTACTCGCGGTTCACATCGGTGATCTCGTACTCGCCGCGTGCGCTCGGCTTCAGCGAAGCGGCGATGTCCAGCACGCTGTTGTCGTAGAAATAGAGGCCCGGCACGGCGTAGTTGCTCTTGGGCTTTTCAGGCTTCTCCTCAATGCTGAGCGCGCGGAAATCCTTGTCGAACTCCACCACACCATAACGCTCGGGATCGCTCACGCGGTAGGCGAAGACCAGTCCGCCTTCCACCGCATTGTGGTCCTTCAGACGGGTGCCCAGGCCGGTGCCGTGGAAGATGTTGTCGCCCAGGATCAGCGCCACCTTGTCGTTGCCCACGAATTCGCGGCCGATGACGAAGGCCTGCGCAAGTCCGTTGGGAACGGCCTGTTCGGCGTAGCTGAAGGAACAGCCCAGGTTGGCGCCATCGCCCAGCAGCTTGCGGAAGTGGGGCAGGTCGTGCGGGGTGCTGATGATGAGGATCTCGCGGATGCCGGCTGCCATGAGCGTACCCAGCGGGTAGTAGATCATGGGCTTGTCGTAGACCGGCATCAACTGTTTGCTCACCGCCAGGGTGAGGGGATGCAGGCGCGTGCCGGACCCGCCGGCGAGGATGATGCCTTTCATGGTCATTTATCGGACTGCTCGTTACCGTTGCTGGAGTCGTCCAGTTCAGGCGAATCGATGGCCTGTTCTTCGTCCATCATGTCCAACACGGGTTCCTCGAAAGAGGGGGTGGTGGCCAGGCGCTCAAAGCTGAGCAGCAACGAAGGCATGATGAGCAGGTTGGTGAACATGGCCACCATGAGTGTGAAGGAGACCAGCAGGCCCAGCGCCTGGGTGCCGCCGAAATCGGAGAACACGAAGAGGCTGAAGCCGCAGAAGAGCACGATGCTGGTGTAGATCATGCTCACCCCTGCTTCGCGGATGGCTTGGAAAACCGATGCCCGGATGTCGTGCCCGGTGAGCTTCAGCTCCTGCCGGTACTTGGCCAGGTAGTGTATCGCGTCATCCACCGATATGCCGAAGGCGATGCTGAACACCAGGATGGTGCTGGGCTTGATGGGGATGCCCAGGTAGCCCATGAGGCCGGCGGTCATGATCAGCGGCACCAGGTTGGGCGCCAAGGAGATCAGCACCATGCGGAAGGAGTTGAAGAGCAGGGCCATGATGCCGGAGATCAGCACCACGGCCAGGATCAGCGAGATGGCGAGGTTCTTCACCATGTACTTGCTGCCTTCCAGGAAGACCACGCTGGAACCGGTGAGCACCACCCGGAAATTCTCAGGATCGAAGATGCTGTCGATCTGGTTGCGGATGTCGTGCAGCAGCACATCCATGCGAGCCGTGCCGGCATCGGCCACCTGCATGGTGATGCGCGTAACGCTGCGCTCCTCGTCCATGAAACCGCGTGCCAGGCCACCCTGCTCGCGGGCGTTCTCCAGGTAGGGAAGGATGAACTGGTCCGGGCCGCTGCTGCGCATCAACTGGTAGCGCTCGGGGTCGCCTCCGTAGAAGGCCTGCTTGGTGAACTTCACGGCATCGGCCACGGAGATGGAACGCGAGAGCTCTGGGTAGGTGGCGAGCGAATCCTGCAGGCGTGCGATGCGGCGCAGGTTGGCCTCCTTCAGCGCCTGGCCCTTCTTGCGGGTGTCCACCATCACTTCCAGCGGCATCACCCCGTTGAACTCCTGCTCGAAGAAGCGCAGGTCCTGCATCACGGGGTCTTCCATGGGCAGGTCGTCCACCACGCGGCTTTCGTTCTTCAAACGCGAAACGCCGATGAGGCCGATGACCACGAAGAAGGCCGTGAAGGCATAGACCAGCGGCCTGCGGTGCTGCACGATGTGGATGAGCCGCTCGGTGCTGCGGTCCACCCATTTGCGCTCCAGGTGCGCCAAGTGCCGGTCCTTTGGCGTGCCTTGGTAACTGAAGAGGATGGGCACCAGCAGGATGCTGAGCACGAAGACGGCCATGATGTTGAGCGCAGCCACCACACCGAACTGGCGCAGCACATCGCTGTAGGTGAGCACGAAGGTGGCGAAGCCCGTGGCCGTGGTGGCGTTGGTGATGAAGCTGGCCTTGCCCACGCGGTACACCACCCGCGAAAGCGCCTTGATGCGGTTGCGGTGCTGGGAATACTCGTAGTGGTACTTGTTGATCAGGAAGATGCAGTTGGGGATGCCGATCACCACGATCAATGGCGGAATGATGGCCATCACCGAAGTGAGCTTGTAGCCCAGCAGCCCGATGGAGCCCACGGCCCACACCACGCTAACGGCCACCACCAGCAGGCACACCAGCATCACGCGCCAGCTCTTGAAGAACAGGAGCAGCAGCAGCGATACCACGATCACCATGAGCACCACGAAGAATTGCATCTCCGTGCGTGTGCGGCCGGTGACCACCGTGCGGATGAAGGGCAGGCCACTGCGCCGCACCTGGAAGCGCCCCTCGCTGAAGGCATCCACCACGGCGGTGATCTGGTCCACCATGTCGCCGCGCTGTTCGCTGTTGAAGCGCTCGGCGTTCACGAAGACCATCATCAGGCTGGTGCCCTGATCGTTGTAGAGCAGATCGCGGTAGAAAGGCAGGTCGCGCACACGCTGCTTGATGCTGTCCACCTCGGCCTGTGTGGCGGGCATGTGGGGCACCACGGCACCCAGCTGGAAACGCTTGAGGCTATCGTTGCGCAACAGCTCGAAGACGTGGGCCTCGGAGAACACCGAATCCACGCCGGGCAGGGCCTTCAGATCAAGGCCCAGCTGGTACCAACCTTGAAAGTGGTGCAGTTCGTAGAGCGCCGGGTCCTTCACGCCCAGCACGATCACGTTGCCGTCCTCGCTGAACTTGCTGTGCAGCTCCTCGTAGTGCACGTAGGCACTGTCCGTCTTGGGCAGCAGGCCACCGAACTTGTAGCTCATCTGCACCTTGCGCATCTGCGTACCGAAGAAGACGGTAAGCAGGGCCAGCACCACCAGGATGCCGAGGCGATTACGAAGGATACGACTGGAAAGCCAGGCCCACATCTGCTCTTGGGAGAAGCCCCGTTGCAGCACCGGGCACTTCGGCACAAAGGAACGAGATCCCCGACAAGGGCCCGCTCAGCGTCCGAGGCCGAGGGTGAGCTTCACCGCCAGGTTGTCGGTGGCATCGGGCAGGCTGTTGGGGCCAAGCCGGTAGTAGGCACCCACCCCGAAGCCGGTGGATCCCGAACGGAGGAGATTGTCGATCTGCAGGCCGGCCTCGTAATAGCCTCCGCTGATGGGCGTGAAGGTGTAGCCGCGGTGCCGCTCGGGCTCATCCAACGCGCCCCAGGCCGCATTCGCCACCAGCACCGGCACCGGCTTGAACTTCTTGCTCTTGAAAAGCAGGTTGCCGAAGCTGTGTCGCAGGTGCACGCTCAGGTACCGGTCCGCCAGGAACTCGTTGGGGCGCATGGTCTCGAAGGTGTTCTGCGCCGCAATGGGCAATTTCGGATCGAAGGTGCCGCGCAGGTTGTAGAGGTAGGGATAGGGTGCCTTCGGATCGGCCATACCGGCCATCAGACGCAGCCCCGTCTCACCCAGCATGCGCAGGCGGAAGGTCTTCTCCAGCATGGCGTTCACGCGCCACAGCTCCAGGTCGCCCTCCCACAGCCCGGGCACGGCCTGCATCACGTTGAGGTAGAGCACGGGCCAGCGTGTGCCCAGGCCGAACTGCCGGCCGGGCAGGCTGGCCACCTGTTCGCGGAAGGCGAAACGCAGGCCCATCGAAATAGAGCCGGTAACGAAGCGGTCCGTGAGCAGGGTGACCTGTTCGTTCTGTGGATCGGCATATTGGTAGCCGATGAGGTTGCGGAGATCGGCGCGCTCACTGCCCACCCACATGCGCAACGAGCTGTTCACCCGGAACGCCAGCTCCGCCCCTGCCCGCTCCACCTGGTCCATGCGGTCCACGTAGAGCATACGGTAGCTCTCGCTGCTGAACGAACGGCGCAGACCTTGGAAGAACACGCCTCCGCTTTCAGCCACATCCAGCGCGTAGTAGCCACGCAACACCGGGCCGCGCGCGGCCCAGGGCTTCAACGTCAGATCGCCGCCGTACTTCCAAGCTTTGTCCTGAAAGCCATAGGCACCGTATCCGCCGAGGGAGAAATAGCGCGACACCTTGTCGTTGGTGGCCAGCCCGGCGCCCAGACGAAATCCCTCGTAACCGTTGTAGGCGAGCAGCTTGTCCAGCAGGATGTCCACCGGGCCCAGTCCTGCGCGGCCACTGGCGAGGTATCCCAGCCAACGCACTTTGCGCTCCAGACCCTCCGCCTCGAACAAACTGTCGATGGTGAAGTAGGTCTGCAGCTCCTTGGCCTCCAGCGGATCGGTGCGCAGGCTGTCCCAGAAGACCTCCGTGCGGCGGGTGGCCACCTGCTCCAGCACGAACTCGGGGCCGCGCAGTTCGCGCTTGGCAATGGGTTCATCCAATTGGATGTCCTTCAAGTAGGTGCGGCCCATGCCGAACACCTTGAACTTGTTCACCTGCACGCCATCGAAGTAGATGAAAGTGTTGAGCTGCACCGGGAACCAGGCGCGGCCATCCACCTTGCGGAACTGCTGTTGCAGCTTGATGCTGACGTTGCCTTCGCGTTCAACCGGTTCGGCGATCACGTTCTGCAGCGCATAGCCATCCGTGTTCACGTAAAGCACGCCCTGCAAAGCATCGAACTTGCGGCCACTGCGCGGGCGGTAGCTGATCACGAAAACGCTGTCGGCACCTTGGTACAGGGTGTCCTCCAGTTGGAAGAGGTAACGATCGGTGCTGTTGGGGCCGATGGGGCTCAGGTATGACTTCTCCCCCATTGGGATCTGTGCCTCGTAGATGGAGAAGGTCTTGGTGGAGGCGGCAAGCCCCAGCAGCGAGGGGTCCTTCAGGCCGCTTACGCGCATGGCCAACACCTCCTCCTTCTCACTGGCCGGTGGGCTGAAGGTGCGCTTGGTGGCACTCTCGATGAGCAGCAGATGCTGCTTCTCCAACCAGTCGTAGGCACGCCGGTCGCTGCTGTCCAGCGCGGCCAGTTTCTCGGGGTTGCCCACCACGGCACTGTCCAGGTCGGCCGTGAAGATGGTCTTGCTGTAACTGGTGTAGCGGTGCGCGCGGTTGCGCAGGCCATCGTTCACCTTGCGGTTGGCGTGCACGCGCTGGATGATGCGGTGAGCCGGGTTCTCGCCCGGATAGACCACCACAGGCACCAGTTCCAGCTGCGCCCGCTCCAGACGAACGGAATTGGATGCCGTGGTGGATACCTCCACTACGGCCATGCGGTAGCCCACGTAGCTGAAGCGCAGGCGCACGGGCAAGCGCGCCACGGTAAGGGTGAAGCGCCCGTCGATGTCCGTGGTGGTGCCTTCACGCTCCCCTTCCGGAACCACGTGCACGAAGGCCAGCGACTCGTTGGTGCGATCGTCCACCACGCGGCCCTGCACGACCACCTGGGCCTGGGTGGCCAAGGCAAGCAGCGCGAAGAACAGGGCAAGGAGGTGCGGCAGGGCGCGCATGCAGGTGGGACGGACGATGAGGCCCAAAGTAACAGCGGTGGGCCGAGTGCCGGGGTCGTTGTGATGAGAGGCGATGCCGTGGTGCCGTCGGCATGCAGACTGTTCGAAGCCCTGCGCCGGAGCGCGCTAACTTTCCCCCATGTTAGCCCGCAGCCGCGATGCCTTTGAGTGGAGCCGCAAGGCCACCCCGCGCCGGCTGCGCAATGCTTTGGGGCTTTGGACGAGCTTCCAACGTGCCAAGCGCAGCAAAGAACCGCGCATCGGCGGCCTGCCCTTCAGCATCAGCTTCGAGCCCACCACGGCCTGCAACCTGCGCTGCCCCGAATGCCCCAGCGGCCTGCGCAGTTTCACACGCCCCACGGGCAACCTCAAGCAGGACCTCTTCACCCGGGTCATCGACGAACTGGCACCCGACCTCTGGGCCCTCACCTTCTACTTCCAGGGCGAGCCGTACATCAACCCCGGTTTCCTGGACATGGTGCGCTACGCCCATGAGAAGGGCCTGTATACCGCCACCAGCACCAATGCCCATTTCCTGGATGATGCCAAGGCGGAGGCCACGGTGCGCAGCGGGCTTTCGCGCCTGATCATCTCGCTGGACGGCACCACACAGGAGACCTATGCGCAATACCGCCGTGAAGGCGAGCTCGCCAAGGTGATCGAGGGTACCAAGCGCATCGTGGAATGGAAGCGCCGCTTGAAAAGCCGCACGCCGCACGTGGTCTTCCAGTTCCTGGTGGTGAAGCCCAACGAGCACCAGATACCCGAGGCGCGCGCACTGGCCAGGCGGCTGGGCGTGGACGAACTGTGGCTGAAGACCGCGCAGATCTACGACCCCAAGGACGATCACCCGCTGATCCCCACGCAGGACAAATACGCCCGCTACCGGCGCAATGCCAGCGGCATCTGGGAAGTGAAGAACAAGCTGGAGGACAACTGCTGGAAGATGTGGCACAGCTGCGTGATCACCTGGGATGGCCGCGTGGTGCCCTGCTGCTTCGACAAGGACGCGCACCATGTGCTGGGCGACCTGCGTACGCACAGCTTCAGGGAGTTGTGGCACAGCGATGCCTACAACGCCTTCAGGCGCTCCTTGCTGCACTCCAGGAGCAGCATTGAGATGTGCAGGAATTGCAGCGAAGGGAGCCCGGTGTGGGCGTAGGCCCCTTGTCACTCCGGGCTTGACCCGGAGTCGCACGAATGCCCACCCACCCTACCTTCGATTCATGACCCGCATCCATCAATACTGGGTGTACATCCTCACGAATAAAGGCAGAACAACGCTTTATCTGGGCGTGACGAACGACCTGCAGCGCAGGCTCTTCGAGCACCGCACAGGAAAAGACAAGAACTCCTTCGCTTGGAACTACCAATGCTGGACGCTCGTGTATTTCGAGCCGTTCAAGTATGTGAAACAAGCGATCGCAAGAGAGAAGCAACTCAAGAATTGGAAGCGGGAGTGGAAGGTTGCGCTCATCGTCAAGGAGAACCCATCCTGGTCGGACCTCAGCAATGACTGGGACTACCGCGGGTGGTTCGACCCGAACGACCCACCGCCAGGGTTCTTCTCCCAACACAGGGTGGAGCAATGGGGAAGCCCTGAGGGGCAGCGATAAGACCTGTGCGACTCCGGGTCAAGCCCGGAGTGACAAGCCTATGGCGCCATCACTTTGCAACTGTGCAAGGACTGGGACTACCGCGGGTGGTTCGACCCGAACGACCCACCGCCAGGGTTCTTCTCCCAACACAGGGTGGAGCAATGGGGAGGCCCTGAGGGGCAGCGATAAGACCTGTGCGACTCCGGGTCAAGCCCGGAGTGACAAGCCTGTGGCGCCATCACTTTGCAACTGTGCAATGACTTCAAAGCACACCTTCAGGCTCAAAGGTTCGATCCATGCCGCTACGCGGGATGGTCATATGAACGCATGGGCACAAGCGATCACACCTTCATGATGTCCCTTTCCTTGGCCTCGAAGAGCGCATCCACCTTCTTGTTGTAGGTGGCGGTTAGCTTCTCCACGTCGGCCTCCAAGGCTTTGGCGGCATCTTCGGGCAGGCCGTCCTTCTTGGCGGCCTTGATGGCTTCCATGGCTTTCTGGCGGCTGCTGCGGATACCCACCTTGGCGTGTTCGGCCTCCTTGCCGGCGCCCTTCACCAGGTCCTTGCGGCGCTCTTCGGTGAGCATGGGCACGTGGATGATGATGCTCTCCCCGTTGTTGCTGGGGTTGAAGCCCAGGTTGGCACCGATGATGGCCTTCTCGATCGGGTCGATCATCTTCTTCTCCCAGGGCTTCACGAAGAGCGTGCGGGCATCACCCGTGTTCACGGCCGCCACTTGGGAGAGGGGCACCATGCTGCCGTAGTAGTCCACCTTCACGGTATCCAACATGCCGGGGTTGGCGGCACCCGCGCGGATCTTGGTCAGCTCGTGGTCCAAGTGCTCCACGGCTTTGTTCATGTGATCTTCACACTGTTGGATGGCGATGTTGGCTTCGGACATGGTGGTACAGGGTGTGCAGGATGAGTAGCGGGCGCGAATTTAGCCGAACCCGGCGTGGTCGCATCACCGGAAGCGGAAAGCGAAGCCCATCATCAGGTGGCTCGTTTCCAAAAAACGCGAAACACCATTGCCACGGATGGTAGTGCCGGCACCACCTTCCTCCACCGCACGTTCGCGCTCCAGGTCCAGGGCACCGAATCGCACAATGCCATCGCGCTGCAGATCGGAAAGGGTACGTGTATCGCGATCCGCACCGGCCAGCAATGGAAGGGCCAGTATGTTGCCACGAACCCGGTCGTAGCTCCGGCCCATGTCGGTGAACGTGGTGGAAAGCAGGTACTTGCCTTGCAGGAATAGGTTGAAGCGCCCCATCTCCACGCCACCACCGAAACTGGCATGGGTCAGCAACAGATTCTGTGGCACATCACCGCTCAGTGGTTTGTGGCCACCATAGTAACCCGCACTGGTCACATACTCCTGCTCGATCTGGTCATACACCATCAAGACCGAGCGGCCTTCGTAATCAGCTTTGGTGGTGAGCAGATCCAAGCCCATCCCAACCTCCATGTACAGCCTTGGCAGACCGAAGCGACCATTGCCGAGGTACCAACGCAAGGGAATGTTGAAGCCGCCCATGCTCATGCGCATGTTGGTCATGGTGTACACATCGAGCTCCAGCACCTCCGTGCCCTGAAAACCGTTGTTGGACATGGGTTGGAAGCTGATGGGTACCCCAGCGCGCGACATGAGGAAGACCTGGCCTTGGGAGACATCCACGTTGCCGAGGCGGATCGTGGGGCTCAGGAAGTCACTGCCACGCACCTCCAACTGCCGCAAATGACCGAAGTCGAACGGCAGGGTGGACCAACTGCCCACGTTGTGCCAGTAGGCCAGTTGGAAGCCGATGGACACGTTGCCGCGCTGGCGACCATCCTCACCCAAGGTCCGGAAGGAAGCTTCCAACATGCCCCCTGGCACATTGCGCTCATAGAAGGAATATCCCAATAGCGCAGCGCGTAGTTCCAAATGGCCCGCTTCATCGGGTGTTGGCTCCTGCGCCCTCTGGCGTGTTGGCTCCGCAGGCTTTCCCGGATCCTTGCCCTTGGGGAAGTCCGTGAAGGTCTCCGTGCTGCCGATCAGGATACCGGTACCGGTATCGAGCATGCGCACGATCAGGTGCATGCGCTTGTCCACCCGGTAAACACTGCCGGTAATGATCGCATCGGCGGCGAGCAAGCGCCCCAACTCAATGGCCGAACGCTCATCGAAGGAGCCAGTGGCAGTTCGCCGTTGCTCTTCCATGACCTTGTCCAGTCCGCGTCTCTCCAATACAGTGATGCCGGGTGCCTGTACCAGGCGTGAGATCAGCAGCTCTTCCACGTAGGTGAGCAGGGCTGGTTCCATGCTGCGCGAAGGATCGGTCAGTTCGGCCACGGCCACCCGGGGACGTTCGGCCAGCACCAAGCGCTTGGCCACGCGATCGGCAAGCTGGTCCAGGCTATCGTTGAAGGCCCGCTGGGCCATGGCCCCCGGAGCGCCGAGCAGGCCCAACAAGAGCGCAGATACAATGCTTAGGGGAGTGCTCGGGCGCATGGCCCACGCCATGCGATCATCGTGCCGCAAAGGGCCATTCAACGGGCTTTCCGAGCACTTCACCGCCTCGGGTCAAAGCTCCACCAGAGTGCCCACCTTCTCACCGGCGATCAAGCGGGCCAGGTTGCCGGGCTTGTTCATGTCGAACACGATGATGGGCAGCGCATTCTCCTTGCAAAGGGTGAAGGCCGTAAGGTCCATCACGTTGAGGCCTTTTTCGTAGACCTCATCGAAGGAGATGCGTTCGTATTTCGTTGCCGTCTTGTCCTTCTCGGGATCGGCGGTGTAGATGCCGTCCACGCGGGTCCCTTTCAAGATCACGTCGGCTTCGATCTCGATGGCGCGCAAGCTAGCTGCGGTATCGGTGGTGAAGTAGGGATTGCCGGTGCCGGCCCCGAAGATCACGATGCGGCCTTTCTCCAAGTGGCGCACTGCACGGCGACGGATGAAAGGTTCGGCGATCTGCTCCATCTTGATGGCGCTGAGCAGGCGCGTCTTGTGGCCCTGGGCCTCCAGCGCGCTCTGCAGCGCAAGGCTGTTGATCACCGTGGCCAGCATGCCCATGTGATCGCCCTGCACACGGTCTATGCCGCTTCCTTCGGCCTGCATACCCCGGTAGATGTTGCCCCCGCCGATCACCACGGCCACCTCCACACCCTGTGCAGCCACGGCGATGATCTCGCTGGCGTAGCTGCTCAACCGTTTGCTATCGATGCCGTAGGCTTGGTCGCCCATCAGGCTTTCGCCGGAGAGCTTCAGGAGGATGCGCTTGTAGGTCTTGGACATGGGCTTGCTTGGCTGGGCGAAAAATACGTTGTGCAACCCTTGGCACAGGGTTCCATTCAACACAAAGGCCCCGTCCGTTTGGACGAGGCCTTTGCGAATGCGGGGTTGAACGTAACTCAGATGGTGAGCGAGTGGCGGGCGAAGCCGGTGGCGGTCAGGTCCTTGTCCTGGCTCTTCAGGTACTGCTCCACGCTCATCTTGTTGTCCTTGATGAACTCCTGTGCGAGCAGGGTGCTCTCCTTGAAGAACTTGCCCAGGCGACCCTGAGCGATCTTCTCGGCCATCTCGGCGGGCTTGCCCTCCTGGATGGCGAGTTCCTTGCCGATCTCCACCTCCTTGTCGATCACGCTCTGGGGAACGCTCTCCTTGTTGAGGGCCACCGGAGCCATGGCAGCGATCTGCATGGCCACGTCCTTGGCAGCGCTTTCGAAACCGGGCTTATTGAGGCCCACGAGGCTGGCCACCTTGTTGCCGGGGTGGTTGTAAGCGTAAACGAACTCAGCGGTGACCTGCAGGCAGGCGCTGGCGTCGATCTTCTCACCGATCACACCGGTCTGCTCCACCAGCTTCTCAGCGATGGTCTGGCCGTTGCTGTCGTAAGCGGCGGCTTTCAGCGACTCCACATCGGCCAGTTGCTTCTCCAGGGCGATGTCGGCCACACGCTCCACCATGGCGGTGAAGTCGGCGTTCTTGGCCACGAAGTCGGTCTCACAGTTCACGCAGACCAGCACGCCACGCTTGCCATCGGCACTGGTCTTGGCGATCACCAAGCCCTCGGTGGCGTCACGGTCGGCGCGCTTGGCAGCCACTTTCTGGCCTTGCTTGCGCAGGTAATCGATGGCGGCATCGAAGTCGCCATTGGCCTCGGTGAGGGCCTTTTTGCAATCCATCATGCCTGCGCCGGTGATCTGGCGCAGCTTGTTCACGTCAGCAGCTGTGATGGCCATGGTACTCATTTGTCTGGACGGGAGGATCCCGCCTGGGTTGGGGTTGTGGTCGTGCAACGGACGAGGGGAAGCTCGCCGCTGGCTCAGTTGGTCTCGGCAGCGTCGTCGTTGGTCACCACTTCGTCAGCGGCTTCCTCGACACCTTCCTCCGCGGGTTCGTCCACGGCGGTCTTGTCGTTCTTGCGCTCCTCCACACCTTCGTTGATCGCAGCGATCATGGTGTTGAGGATGAGCTCGATGCTCTTGGTGGCATCGTCGTTGGCCGGGATCGGGTAGTCCACCAGGGTGGGGTCGCTGTTGGTATCCACCATCGCGAAGGTGGGGATGTTCAACTTGCGGGCCTCGGCCACGGCGATGTGCTCCTTGGTGATGTCCACGATGAACAGTGCGCTCGGGAGACGGGTGAGCTCGGCGATGCTGCCGAGGTTCTTCTCCATCTTCTCGCGCTGACGGCTCACCTGCAGGCGCTCACGCTTGCTCATGTTGTCGAAGGTACCATCGGTCTTCATGCGATCGATGGTGGACATCTTCTTCACCGTACGGCGGATGGTGCCGAAGTTGGTGAGCATGCCGCCGCTCCAACGCTCGGTGATGAAAGGCATGCCGGTGGGCTTCACCTTCTCGGCAACGATATCCTTCGCCTGCTTCTTGGTGGCCACGAAGAGGATCTTCTTGCCACCGCGGGCGATGTTCTTCATGGCAGCCGCAGCTTCCTCAAGCTTGGCGGCGGTCTTGTTCAGGTCGATGATGTGGATCCCTTTCTTCTCGGAGAAGATGTAGGGAGCCATGTTGGGGTTCCACTTGCGCTTGAGGTGTCCGAAGTGTACACCTGCCTCGAGCAGTTGGTTGAAATCCGTACGGGCCATGCTTTACTGGTTTGTTACTGGGTCCACTTTCCTTTTCCCGTTTTGCAGGCATTCAGGCGGTAGCCGGTGATCACCGAGTCCGACCGAATTGGATGCTGAACCCACCCGGACGAAGGCCAAGGCAGGTCCGCAAGCGCAGGGATGTTAACGCTTGCTGAACTGGAAGCGCTTACGCGCCTTCTTCTGACCGAACTTCTTGCGTTCCACGGCGCGCGGGTCGCGCGTCATGAGCTCCTCGGCCTTGAGCTTGGGCTTGTGGTCGGCGTCCACCAGCACCAAGGCGCGGGCGATACCGAGGCGCACAGCGTCCACCTGGCCGGTGATGCCACCGCCGTCCACACGGGCGATCACATCGAACTTGCCCACCGTATCGGTGAGCTTGAAGGGCTGTTGCAGCTTGAACTGCTGCATGGTGATGGGGAAGTACTCCTTCGCATCACGTCCGTTGATGATGACCTCGCCGGTTCCTTCGGTGAGGGTTACGCGCGCCACGGAGGTCTTGCGGCGGCCGAGGCTGATGACAGGCTCCATCTTACTTGATCGTGTTCAGGTCCAACGAACGAGGCTTCTGCGCCTCATGCTTGTGCTCGCTGCCCACCACCACATGGAGGTTGTTGAACAGCTCACGGCCCAGGCGGTTCTTGGGGAGCATACCGCGTACGGCGATCTCCACCATGGCCTCGGGCTTGCGGACCCGCAGGTCCTTGGCCAGCTCCACGGTACGGCCACCGGGGTGCCCGCTGTAGCGCTGGTATTCCTTGTCGGCGTTCTTGCTGCCGGTGAGGCGCACCTTCTCGGCGTTGATCACGATCACGTGGTCGCCGCAGTTCACATGCGGGGTGAAAGTGGGTTTGTGCTTGCCGCGAACGAGCATCGCCACCTTGCTGGCGAGGCGGCCAAGTACTTCATTCTCAGCATCCACGATCAGCCATTCAGGCTGCACGGTGGCCGCATTGGCCATGCTGGTGGTGTGTGTCGTAGAAGCCACGTGAGTGTGCTTTTAAGGGGGTACTCTCCCGGAAATGGGCTGCGAAGATAGATCCTTTTCCCGGAAACCAACACCTCCCTGTGAATGACCCTTCGGAAATCATGGAATGTGAAGATGTGAGAATGTGGGAATGTGAAGATGTGGAGATGGGAGAATGTGAAGATGGGGGAATGTGGAGATGAGGGGCGATGTGAAGATGTGGGCGTCCTTCACATATCCACATCCTCACATCTCCACATCGATCTTATTTCCACATCCTGCTCCCTCAGATCACCCCCAACTCCTTCCCCACCTTGGCGAAGGCGGCCAGGGCCTGGTCGATGTGGGCCTCGCTATGGGCCGCACTGAGCTGCACGCGGATGCGCGCGGTGTCCTTGGGAACCACGGGGTAGAAGAAGCCGATCACGTAGATGCCCTCCTCCAACAGCTTGTCGGCCATCACCTGGCTGAGCTTGGCATCGCCCAGCATAACGGGCACGATGGCGGCACCTGCCCCTCGGGTCTTGAAGCCAAGGGCCTCGATCCCGCTGCGGAAACGGTCCACGTTCTTCTCCAAGCGGTCGCGCAGGGCGGTGCTGGCGCTGAGCAGGTCGATGACCTTGATGCTGGCACCCACGATGGCCGGCGCGAGGCTGTTGCTGAAGAGGTAGGGACGGCTGCGCTGGCGGAGCATCTCGATGATCTCCTTGCGGCCGGTGGTGTAGCCGCCCATGGCGCCACCCAGCGCCTTGCCCAAAGTACCGGTGATGATGTCCACGCGGCCCATCACACCGCAGTGCTCCACACTGCCCCGGCCGGTCCTGCCGATGAAACCGGCGGCGTGGCACTCGTCCACCATCACCAGCGCCTCGTACTTGTCCGCGAGGTCACAGATGCCTTTCAGGTCGGCCACGATGCCGTCCATGCTGAACACACCATCGGTGACAATGATGATGTGGCGGGCACCATCGGCACGGGCGGCCTTGAGCTGCTGCTCCAGGTCGGCCATGTCGTTGTTGGCGTAACGGTAGCGCTTGCTCTTGCAGAGGCGCACCCCGTCTATGATGCTGGCGTGGTTGAGCGCATCGCTGATGATGGCATCCTCCTCGCCCAGCAGCGGCTCGAACACGCCCCCGTTCGCATCGAAGCAGGCTGCATACAGGATCGTATCGTCCGTGCCGTGGAAGGCGGCCAATTTCGCTTCCAGCTCCTTGTGGATGTCCTGCGTGCCGCATATGAAGCGCACACTGCTCATGCCATAACCGTGCGTATCCAGGGTGGCATGAGCGGCCTGCACCACCTCCGGATGCGAGCTCAGGCCGAGGTAGTTGTTGGCACAGAAGTTCAGCACCTGCCGACCGTTCACCGTGATCTCGGCGCCCTGCTCGCTGGTGATGATGCGTTCACGCTTGTAGAGGCCGGCCTGTTCGATGGCCGCGAGTTCCTGCTGGAGGTGCTGTTGGAGCTTTCCGTACATGGTGGTTGCTATGGGCGGCGAAGGTAGAATGCCGCGCATCGGGAACAGGCATGTTCGAGCGGCGGAATGGAACCTGGATCCTATCCTGCCGTTGAAGGGTCCTATTTTCGTCCGCAACAGCATGAAAAACTTCGTCACCCGCTATCCGGTACTCACCTTCGTGTTCCTTACCCTGGCCTACCAGTTCGCCATCGTGGCGATGGTCTGGTTTCGTATACCGCCTGGGGAAGAGCTGCACGACGACCCTACCACGTGGATGATCTTCCGCTTCCGGGTGTTCGGTCCCTTATTGTTCTGCGTGCTGCTTACAGCTTACCTGGAAGGTGGTGCCGGCATCCGTAAGTTGTTCATCGGCTTCACCAAATGGAGGGTCCCCGCCAAGTGGTACTTGCTCGCCTTCTCGTGGAAATTCGTGTTCACCTGGGTGGGCATCTCAGTTGTCGCCTTGTTGGGCATCCGCGCATTCCCCGGTTTCGTGGTGGACAATTTCTTCGGCGGCACCTACGAGGCATTCTCAGCATTGATGAAGACGGGCATGCCCTTCATAATCGGTATCGCATTCGTGGAAGAGACGGCTTGGATGAAGTTCTCCGTGACCCGCTTGCAGGAGCGCTATTCCGCCCTGACTTCCTGCCTGCTTGTTGGCATCTCGTGGGCCTTGTGGTACCTGCCCATGCTGCTGATAGGCGAAGGCACTCCCGACGGATATCCGGTACACGTGTTCATGCTAAGCATGGTTTGCCTGACGGTTTTCCTAGGCTGGGCCTATAACATGACCCGCAGCGGTGTTGTGCTACTGGTGATGCAAATCGTGAGCAACTGCGCCTTCTTCGTGATCCCGGTGCTTCCAGGTTGGCACGACCTCGACCCCACCTTCATCAATGCCTTCGTGGCTGTGAACTTCCTATCGGCAACAACCATCGTATTGGTCTATGGTTGGCGGGAATTGGGTGTTCGCAAGCGGGCGATGTGGAGTGACCCGGAGTAGCCGGTGACCCCGAAAAGCCTGCGCTGGCATCGGATCCGACTTGACCGCTACGCGCCGTTCATCCGTGAAGATGTCCGGTGGGGGGCCGAGGGCATTCGATCCACGTATGGTCCTGACGTTTGATCTGCGGGCTGGTCGATCGGATCATCTACGAAGGATCCGACCGCAACGAGTATCAGTAGGTCAACGTCATCCCCACCCCCCAGCCCATGTCGCTGTCGTAGTGCGTGCGCAGGGCCCAGGTCTTGTCCAGCACGTAGCGCAGACCCGCCATGTACTCGTAGTCGCTGTTGCCCATCAGGTCGAGGCGAAGGCGAGGCGTCAGCGGGATATCATGGCGCATCAGTTGGGTCCGTAGCCTGCCGTCCGTATCGATACGGGCATCAAGCACCAGCAGCATGGGCAGGGTGTACTGGAAACCGATGTGCGCCACGCTGCGGCTGTTCTTGGTGTTGCGCTGCCGGAACATATTCTCCTCCGGGCTGTCCGTGTGCCCTTCACGTGTGCGCCAGTCGATGCCCACGTTCGGGAACCACCACTGCATTTTGCCGAAGTAGCGACCGAAGTGCGCCTCCACCTCCTGCCCATGCATCGCGGTGTAGCCCAGGCGCCATTCCGCCTGCAAGGCCCAGCGCTTGTTCATCAGCATGGCCTCGCCGTCGATGCCGTTCGTGGCGAGATCGCTCATGGCCATGCCATGCCAGGCCTTGTCCTCACGCAAGAAGTGGCGCCACGCCTTGGCCGGGTCGGGCAGCACGGGGTTCGGCTCCGGGGCCGGGTTCACGAACACGCGGCCCATGCCGCTCATCATGTGGTAGAGGATGTGGCAGTGGAAGAACCAGTCGCCCTCCTCAGTGGCGGCGAACTCGATGGTGTCGGTCTCCATGGGCATGATGTCCAGCACGTTCTTCAGGGGCGCATGGTCGCCCTGGCCGTTCACCACCCGGAAGAAATGCCCGTGTAAATGCATGGGGTGGCGCATCATGCTGTTGTTATACAGGATAATCCGAACATTCTCGCCCTTGCGGATGAGGATGCGGTCGGTCTCCGATACGGTCTTGTTGTCAATGGCCCAGAGGTAGCGGTTCATGTTGCCCGTAAGGGTGAACTTCAGCTCCTTCACTGGCCCGGGCGGCAGCGCGGTGGGTGCGGGGGAGCGCAGCATGGCGTAGTTGAGCGTCACGATGTCCGACAGCGTATTGCTGTTGTATATGTTGCCGTTGTCCATGCCCTCATACCCCTCATGCCCGGCCTTCCCACCCTTCTTCACTTTTTCTCCTCTTCTCTTCTCCTCACCCGTGATCTCAGGATACATCACCACGTTCATGTCCATCTGCTGGAGGCTCATGTGCATGCCCATGTCGTCGAGGTCACCGTTCATGCGCATCATGTCGTTCATCATCTTCATCCCCTCGAAGTACTTCAGCGGTTGCAGGGGCGCAGCGAGCTGGCGGATGCCAGAGCCGAGCCATACCGAGGTGGAGCGCACGCGGTCCTCGCTCGTGGCGAGCAGCTCGTAGGCCGTGCTGTCGGCGGGGATGGTGACGATGATGTCATAGGTCTCGGCCACGCCCATGATGAAGCGGTCCACCTCCACGGGCTCCACGTCCATGCCGTCGCTCGCCACCACGGTCATCTTCCCGCCCGCATAGGTGATCCAGAAGTAGCTGCTCGCGCCACCGTTGATCAGCCGCACGCGCACCTGGTCGCCGGCCCTGAGCTGCGGGGCCTCGTCCACCGGCCTGCCGTTCGCCAAGAGTCGGTCGTAGTACACGTCGCTAACGTCCATGGCGTTCATCCGCTTCCACTCGTTGGTGAGCTTCACGCCCAATGCGCGCTGTCCTATCGCATCGCTGTAGCTCTGCACCGTGCCGGGTCGCATGCGGTGCTTCTTGATCGCGCTCCAGTCATTGGCCGCATGCAGCCGGCGGTGCACCTCCTTCGGCTTCATGTCCGTCCACTCGCTCAGGATCACCACGTGTTCCGGCATCACCGGAGCCTCGCGCTTGTGGATGATGAGCGCGCCATGCATGCCGTTCTGTTCCTGTACGTTGGTGTGCGAGTGGTACCAGTAGGTGCCGCTCTGCACCAGGGGGAACTTGTACACCTGGGTCTCGCCCGCCTTGATGGGCGCGGTGGTGAGGTAGGGCACCCCGTCCAGGTGGTAGGGCAGGATGAGCCCATGCCAGTGCAACGAGGTCTCCTCCTTCGCCATGGCGTTGCGTACCACGATCATCGCCGTGTCGCCCTCGGTGAAGGTGAGCGTGGGCATGGGGATGCTCCCGTTCACCGCATAGGCCTTCCGGGGTTTGCCCGTGTAGTTGACGATGGTGTCGGTGATCACCAGGTCGTAGCGCGTCACCTGCGGGGTGAAGCCGCTCGTGAGGCGCGAGGTCCCCAAGGCCTGGTGCTGCGCGGATTGCGCCATGAGGCGACCGGCGAGCAGGAAGAGGAGCACCACGAGGTGGACCAGCAAGCGGATCATGCGGAGAGCGTACATGGCGTTGCGTCGATCACTTCACGATGGTCTCCTTTACGCTCCCGCAGGTCATCATCTGCGCGCCGTAGAACGGATTGCGGATGGCCTTGTCGCGGCTCAGCCAGTCGGACCCCCCTTCGTACATGGGGCAGTGGTCCAGGTAGATCGGTACGGAACCGGGCCGGGTTCTCACCAGCGCGAGCATCGGTTCGGTCAGTTCGGCGAAGGCCTTGCGCTGGGCCTGCAGATCCTTAGCTGCACCTATGGCGGCGGCGGGGTTCGCCAGCGGCTCCATCACCTGCATCCATACCGTGTGCACCTCCGACCCGAGGGTGCCCATGTCCACCACCCGGACGGCAGCATCCAGACGCTCTGCGGCGGCCTTCGCCTTGGCCGCATCGGAAGCGACGAGCGCGTCCTTCAGCTGGAAGTAGGCCTCGAACACAGGTGTCAGCGGATCAGGCTTGGACTCGGTGGCCGGCTGCTGTGCCGCAAGCGCGTGGCCCGCATGATCATGTCCCTGTGCGTTCGCTTCGGCGTGTTGCGGCTTCCGCTTGAAGCCGCGTTCGTACTGGCAGCATCCAGGCAGGGCGGCGTAGGCCGCGTCGGGGGCCAGATAGCGCTCGCTGTCGTAGCCCGCGTGGGCGATGCGTTGGAGCACCGCGTCCAGCGTGGTGCGCGTGCTGTCGAAGGTTATCCGTGCCGTCTTGGCGTCCACGTCCCAGTCGGCCTCGGCCTCACCCTTCACGTAGGCGGCCTTCTCGATGGTCTTCTCGCACATCGGGCAATCGCCGTCGATGCGTACGGTGGTGGTCTGCGCATGCTTGAGTTGTGCGCTGCAGCTGGCCAGCACGAGCATTGCGGCCAGTGCCATTATGGTGTTCAAGGTTTTCATGTGCTTGTGTTCTTGTCGGTTCGTGTATTCTCTTGTCCAGTCGCGCCCAGCGGAGCCGCAGGCTGTTGCTCACCACGCTCACGCTGCTGAGGGCCATGGCCGCACCGGCGATCATGGGATCGAGCAGGAAGCCGTTGAAGGGGTACAGCACCCCGGCGGCGATGGGGATGCCGATGATGTTGTAGATGAAGGCCCAGAAGAGGTTCTGGCGGATGAGCGACACGGTGCGCCGCGAGAGCTGGATGGCGCGCGGGATGGCGAGCAGGTCGGTGCTGATGAGCGTCATGCGCGCCACGTCCATGGCGATGTCGCTGCCCTTGCCCATGGCGATGCTCACATCGGCCTTGGCGAGCGCTTCGCTGTCGTTGATGCCATCGCCCACCATGGCCACCACGTGCCCCTGTTGCTGTAGACCGGCCACGAAGGCGCCCTTGTCCTTGGGCAGCACCTCGCTGCGGAAGTCGTCGATGCCCACGGCCTTGGCCACAGCCTGCGCGGTGCGCCGCGCATCACCGGTCTGCATGTACACCTTGATGCCCGCCTTCCTCAGCCGCGCGATGGCTTCGGCCGCCGAAGGCTTGATGCGGTCGGTGATGGCGATGGCGGCGCGTACCTGCTTGTCGTCCGCGAGCCACACCACGGTGTACGCGGCCTCCTGCCAGCGCTGCTCGTGTTCGCGCCATGCGCCGGCGATGGCCACGCCGTGCTCTTCGAGCAGGCGGCGGTTGCCCACCAGCCAGGTGGTGCCGCTGATGGTGGCCTTGACGCCTTTGCCAGTGATGTCCTCGAAGTGCGCCAAATCCCCAGGGCCGTTACGGTCGACCCGGTGGGTCGACGCTACGGCATCGCTGTTCAGATGCCGTACCACGGCCTCCGCTAATGGATGCTTGGACCGCGATTCGATCCTCAACAACGCGCCAGCTACCTCGGTATCGTCCAGGCCAATGGCCTCTAGCACATCGGGCTTCCCCTCCGTGATGGTACCGGTCTTGTCCAGGACGATGGCCGTGATGTGGCGCGCGCGCTCCAGGCTCTCCGCGTCCTTGATGAGGATGCCGTTCTCGGCGCCCTTGCCCATGCCGGCCATGATGGCGGTGGGCGTGGCGAGGCCCAGGGCGCAGGGGCAGGCGATCACAAGCACGGTGACGAGCGCCAGCAGGCCCTGCGTGAAGGCGTGCTCGCCGCCGAAGATCCACCACACGATGGCGCTCAGGATGGCGATGCCGATGACGATGGGCACGAAGACAGCCGCCACCTTGTCCACCAGCTGCTGCACCGGGGCCTTGCTGCCTTGTGCCTGCTGCACGGCGCGCACGATGTTCGCCAGCAGCGTCGCCGCACCGACTTTCTCGGCCCGCATACGCAAGCTGCCCTTCTGGTTGATGGTGCCGGCCAGCAGCTTGGCGCCAGGCGTCTTCGCCACGGGCACGGGCTCGCCGCTCAGCATGCTCTCATCCACATAGCTGTCGCCGCTCAGCACCTCACCATCCACCGCGATGCTCTCGCCGGGCCGCACCACGAGGATGTCATCCATGTTCACATTGGCGATGGGCACCTCGCGGGTGGAGCCGTCGGCCGTTTCGCGCAGCACGGTGTTCGGTCGAAGGCCCATCAGCTTCTTGATGGCGCTGCCGGTGCCGGCCTTGGCGCGCTCCTCCAGGAACTTGCCCAGCAGGATGAAGGCGATGACCACGGCCGCGGCCTCGAAGTACACGTGCGGCATCAGACCGCGACTGGTCCAGAAGGACGGATAGGCGGTGTTGAAGACACTGAAGAGGTAGGCCACGCCGGTGCTCAGGGCCACCAGGGTGTCCATGTTGGCGCTGCGGTGCTTCGCCTGCTTCCAGGCGTTGATGAAGAAGGGCCGTCCGAAGAAGAGCACCACCGGTGTGCTGAGCGCCCACATCACCAGGTTCGCCCACGGTTCGTGCATCAGGAACATGCCGATGACCACGAGCGGGATGCTCAGCGCCAGCGAGGCCCACAGTCGTCGCTTCAGGTCGGTGAGGCGCTCACGCTGGATGGCTTCCATGTCCGCTGCGGCATCCTGCTCCTCGCCGATGAGCAGGTCGTAGCCGATGCTTTGGATGGCCTGCCGCATGCCGCGCTCATCGATCACGCCCGGCACGTACTCCACCTGCACGGTGTTGGTGGCCAGGTTCACGGCGGCCTTGAGCACGCCGGGCGTCGCGAGCAGCATGCTCTCCACGCTGGCCACGCAGCTGGCGCAGGTCATGCCCGTCACCGGGAAGGTGCGCTTGCGCGTGGGCACATCGTAACCGTTGTCGCGGATGACCTGCACGGCATGCAGCACGGCCTCCACGGGCCGGGTGCTGCTGAACACCGCGCGGCGGTTGTTCAGCTCCACGTGGTGGTCCTGCACCTCGGGCACGGCCCCCACGGCCTTGTCCACGATCAAGGCGCAATGCTCGCTGTCCATGTTCTCCACGGGCAGCAGGACGGTGGTCTTTTCGGTGGGCATGTTCCTTCGCACTTAAGCGGCTTGGGGGATGAGCCCGTAGCCGGCGGGTTTGAGGGCGGTGAGCAGGTCGTCGAGCGCTATGGACCCCTTCACAATGTCCACCTCGGCCGTGTTGGTGGTGGCATCCACGCGCACGGCCACCACACCAGGTAAATGCTTAAGGATGGTGCCGGCCTTGTTGGCGCAGCCTGCGCAGGTGATGCCTATAGTGGAGAAACGAAGGGTCTCGGTGGGGGTGCTCGTGTGGTCCATCGTCTTTTGCGTATTGACGGTACAAAGCACCGACGACCACCGTCCCTTCGCGTTACATCCTCTTCGGTAAGGTTTACATCAGCCCCCCACCTGGTCCAGCGGGGTGCGTCCCAGGCCCATGGCCTTGAAGGTCGAAGGCGTCATACCGGTGAGCTTCTTGAACTGCGCGCTCAGGTGGGCCACGCTGCTGAAGCCCGTGCGGTCGGCGATCTCGCTCAGCGTGAGCTCATCGTACTTGATCAGCTCCTTCACGCGCTCCAGGCGCTGCAGCAGGAAGTACTGCTCGATGGTGATGCCCTCCACCTGGGAGAAGAGCGCGCTGAGGCCCGAGTACTCGTGGTGGAGGGCGTCGCTCAGGTGCTCGCTCAGCTTCAAGCGACCTCCACCGACCTCGCTGTGATGCACCAGCTTCACGATGGCCGCTTTGATGAGGGCGATCATCGCCGCCTCGCGGCTGTCCACCAGTTCGAAGCCTTCGGCCTCCAACAGTGCACGCGCCCCTTCAAGTTGCGCAGGGTCAGGTTCGCGCTCAAGCTCCACCTCGCCCAGGTCCACGTGCTTCACGGCCATGCCCTGTGCATCGAGCACGCGCCTCACCACTGCGCGGCAGCGGTCGCAGACCATGTTGCGTACCACCAAACGGAGCGGTGCCTTGTGTTCAGAACGCACGTGCACAAAGTTGCATGCTGAAGAGAGTTGTACTCACTGATCGAGGCTCATCGCGTCCGCCGCACCTTGAGCACATTGGACGAATGACCTCCGTTAAGCCTTGCGCACGAAGCCATGCGAACATGGACCACCGTTCAAAGGCCGCATCTTCTCCGGCTTGTCCGCAAAAAAAGCTGTCGCTGCCTTCGTGGCTCCAGGATTGGAATCATTTCCCTTGACCGTAACACCGGGCAAATGGAAATCCATCAGTACGATGATCCCCCCTTTCGATAGTCGCGGATACACTAGCTCCATTGCGTGCAATACCAAGCGTTCATGAAGGGCTATCTCACCCCCCACACCCAGGTCTATGTGAGCAAAGGCGATCGCTGAGGGCAGGTCTTCCGGAGTAAGGCCGAACACATCACCTTGATGAATTATGGGCATTGGCACGTTTACCCTTCTGAGACGTTCTTCGAATTCCTCCCGCACGCCGATCACCCTGCCCAACTCAATATCGAAGCGGTCGAACACGTGCAATTTTCGCGTATCGCCATGTGCGTGCAGCATTCTGGCAAGAACAGCGGCAGTATGTCCTGTATAGCATCCCAGTTCGACCACATCACCAGTTATGTTCCGGGACAGGACCTCATCCATCAGGAGATCGAAGTTGACGACCTGTTCGGCGCTTACCATTTCATTATGGTGGTCAAAGCGCCTATGAAGCTCCACTGGCACGCCTAGTTTCCCCAATACCTTATTCGCTATCCGCATCCACGGATAAGGTCCGGCCGAAGGTATTCCTCGTTCAAGGGCAACTTGTTGAATTCTCTTTTCGTTGGTCATGATCGACAGAATGGTTGAATGGTACAGCACATGAGCTTCGTCAAGCCAGTTGGCTCGATGAAAGGCCACTTCCTATACCAGTAACCTCCTGTATAAGATGCCAATGTCCCGCCCAGAGCGTGGGAGTGGAGGGGGCCTCACCAAGGCTGCACCGACAAGGCTTCCTTCCGCAATGGATCGATGCAGGGCCGCGGTCACAAATGGAGTAAAGCCTACCTCAACGACCTGTAGGTCATCCTGCCCCAGAAAACTTACGACCCCACTGAACACATGGCTAAAGGTGCAGCAGCGCGCCTCGAACGCATCCGGAACACCAGCCTCCGTGGGTGCGCAACGCTCTGCTGTACCCCACGACAGGACGGTGCGACCATTGGTCATGCAGTCCATCCTCCATAAAGCTGGAATAGACTGCATTGCCACTAACAACAGGGCCGCAAGGATGGATATGACCTTAGAACGTATCACTGTAGAGTTGCAAGGTAATACCCGCCCCTGCCGGGTCCATGCAAGGCGGCGATATTGATCTTCACAATGGCACGTGCATCCCGGACTGCATGGTTGTGATCAGGGGGCAGCGCAGACCACGGCTAACTATTCAACCTTCTTCGACCGAGTGACGAAGCCCTATGGGTATCTCGAACCACCTCGAACGGAAGTCTTGCAATCATTGTCGTATCGGACGAGGCGCCACCACGTGAGGATACTGGACGATGCATATGACCGAGGGGTAACTTACTGAGGCCGGGCGACAGCAAGTTCCCGCTATCTCGCATGTTGTATGGGATGCAGCCGGAACGAGGTGCTACGAGGCACCCCTTATCCGCCTTTGGACGCCTTTATCCCTTGTCCACCACGCGCGGCACCTTGAAGTAGTCGCTGTCCTTCACCGGACTGTTCTTCAAAGCCTCCTGCTTGGTGATGGTGGTCTCGGCGATGTCCTCGCGCAACACATCGAGCTCCTCGGTCATGAAGATCAGGGGTTCCACGCCGGTGGTGTCCACCTCATTGAGCTTCTCCACGAAACCGAGCACCCGTTCCATGTCGGCAAGAATGGCCTTGCGCGCTGCGGGATCGCTGTAGTCCAGCTTGGCCAGTTCGGCAATGCGGTCCAAGGTGGCGTCGTCGATCTTCATGGGGCGTGGCGGATGGGAACTGCGCGACAAAGATGGGAAGGAGAGCCGAACGGGAGTTTCAGGGGTTATCCGCCAACAATGGGCCTTCAATGGTGGCATACACGGCGCGGCGCAAGTCAGGAAGGTCCGTGAGCGTCATCCCCTTGGTGGGAATGGGCGGATGCACCACGACCCGCGCAATACCCGGACGGGCACGACTGAGGAGTTCGGTGGGCTCACCGAACAGGCGCCAATGGTCCAGAAAAGTGACGGGTACGATGGGCACCTGCTTCTCGATCGCCAGGCGGAAGGCGCCGTCCTTGAAGGGTTTCATGCGGGGCGTGAAAGCCGGGATGGTGCCTTCGGGGAAAAGGGCGATGCTGGTGCCCCGATCGATCGCCTCCGCCGCACGTCGGAAGGCCTTGGCCGCTTCAACGTGGCTGCCGCGGTTCACGGCGATGTTCATCCCGTGGAAGAAGATGTTGAAGAGCGGCCACTTCAAGAGCTCGTACTTGCCCATGAAGAGGAAGTACTCCGGGATCACGTTGTACATCTGGATGATGTCCAGGTAGCTGCCATGGTTGCAGCAGATCACGTAGGGAGCCTCAGGCAGCGGGGCCAAGCGCGTCACGCGTACCGGTACCAGGCTGGCCCACTGCAGATAGTTGGCCCAGGCGCGCTTCAGGCGGAAGGCCCGCTGGTAGCGCTGCGGCTTGAAGAGGAGCACGCGGAAGGGGATGTACAACGCGACCAACGAGGTGAAGAACACCAACGCGAAGTACAGCTTGTACAACCAGCGGAAGGGTAGGAAGAGCCACTTGGCCACGGGGTTGCGGCGGCTCTCACCGTCCACGATACGATGCTTGGTGGACCGCTCCTCCAGCGCATGCTCGGTATCTCGTTCGTGGCGGGACATAGAAAAGGGATGGCGAAGGTAGTCGGGGGAAGTGGCGAGTAGTGAGTGGCGAGTGCCTTCTGCACATTCAGCCACTCATCACTCGCAACTCATCACGCGCCACTCGCCTCTCCTAACTTCGCCGCCCATGGCCCGCATCCTTACCGGCATCCAGAGCACAGGCACGCCCCATTTGGGCAATGTGCTGGGTGCCATCCGCCCGGCGATCGCACTGAGCAGCGATCCCGCCAACGAGTCCTTCCTGTTCATTGCCGATCTGCATTCCCTCACCCAGATCAAGGATGCGGCGCTCTTGCGCGAGAACACTTACGGGGTGGCGGCCGCGTGGTTGGCCTGCGGACTGGACACCGGGCGGACCGTGTTCTACCGTCAGAGCGACGTTCCGGAAGTGACCGAGCTGGCCTGGTACCTCAGCTGCTTCTTCCCCTACTCACGCCTGGCGCTGGCTCACAGCTTCAAGGACAAGGCCGACCGCCTGGAGGATGTGAACGCAGGGCTCTTCTCCTACCCCATGCTGATGGCCGCGGACATCCTGCTCTACGATGCGCATTTCGTGCCCGTGGGCAAGGACCAGAAGCAGCACCTGGAGATGACACGCGACGTGGCCGAACGCTTCAACCACCAATTGGGCGAGACCTTCGTGCTGCCCGAAGCGCGGATCGATGAGCAGGTGATGATCGTGCCCGGTGCCGACGGTGAGAAGATGAGCAAGAGCCGCAACAACCTGCTGCGGATCTTCGCGCCGGAGAAGGAACTGAAGAAGGAGGTGATGGGCATCGTGACCGACAGCACGCCCATGGAAGCGCCCAAGGACCCCGAGGAGAACTCGGTATACAAGCTCTTCAAGCTGGTGGCACCGCCCGATGCAGTGGCGGACATGGCAGCCAAGTTCCGCGCCGGCAACTACGGGTACGGGCATGCCAAGAAGGAACTGCTGGAGGCCCTGCTGGACGGCTTCCGCAACGAGCGCGAGACCTTTGCCCGCCTGATGGAGGACCGCACCGTGATAGAGGCGGAACTGCGCAAGGGCGCGGACAAGGCGCGCACCATTGCACGCCAGGTGCTGGACCGCACGCGCTCGAAACTGGGTTACTGATCGCGCGCGGCACGGCGGCGGAGCAGTAGCTCCGGCAGGGCAAGCAGCGCGAGCAACAGGGCGGACCAGCCATGGAAGCGCAGGAAGCGCGGAGCTTGGTGTAGTTCCGCTGATACGTTTGGCGGCATGGCGCGGCACCATGCGATGAACAGATCCGCGATGGACAACACGCCGAAGAGATACCGGGGCCGTTCACCGCCGGTGATGAAGCCCCAGGCATCCACCGTGCTGGCGAACTCCAAGGCATGCAAGACATCCCCATTGCGGCGCGCAGCACCGGCCGCAACGATGGTGGCCGCTGGGCAAATTCCCATGATCAAGGGACCTGAATCGATGTCGCCTGCGCCGGAAGTGCCGTGCGGATGTTCGCGCACAGCTGGCAGGCCGAAGCGTTCAGTGTAGAAGTGACGCTGGAAGAGCGCGTATTGCTCTGTGGCCAATGCAGCATCCACATCCGGCAGGAACACGTTCATCAGCGCCATGGAACTGCCGCGTGCCGGGGTGCGGAGGTCATCGAACAGCGGATCCCAAGCGTGGGGCAGCATGCCTTGCGTATCCAGCCGTAGCCGTGTTTCCCGTACCCAGGCAGCAAGCGTTTCGGTGTGGCGTGCAGGCAAGAGGCGATCGTGCAGTGCGAGCGCTGCCATTGCCACGGTAACGTCCGCTGGCCAGGCCTGCCCGCCGTACGACTCCAGAAAAGGCGAAGCCGACTGCGCCAAAGCCTCCTCAATTGCCGCGCAGCGTTCCGCGAAGAGCTGAAGATCCTCTTCGTTCAGTGCAGCACTTGTTTCGATCAGCTTGCCGTGCAGGTAGGCCGACCAACCCGCGTGGAACACCCCGAAGGCCGGTTCCAGATCGCTCGGGAAGCGGGAGGTGACGGCATCATCGCCCAACCGCTCCAATGCCCAGCGTGCTTCCTGTAGGGCCTGTTCCTGCTGCTCATGCTGCAGGCGCGGCTGCAATTCGCACCAAGCAAGTCCATAAAGGGCATAAGCGAAGGGCGCTCCTTCCGGAAAAAGCGCCTGCATGTTCCGCGGAATGTCCCCGTGCATGTCGGGGCGCAGGGCTTGGAGCAAGGCCAGGGTGTGTGCATCCTCAGCAGGGCTACCCGGCCGTGGAACACGATGTAGCGCGGTATTGACCCACAGCAACAGGGCCGCTACCAGCACAACTACCACACGATATGTCCAACGCAATTTCACAGGCCCACTGGTCTGCTCACGCGGAAGCCAACGCAGCGCGGATGAGGCAAGTATGCCATCCGGGAACGTACCGCGATCACGGCTTGCCCAACTCCAACAACACCTTGGCTTCGCGACGCTCAAGACCGCGCATGAGGAAACCGGCGCAAAGTATCAGCCCGCTCATCTCCATCATCTCTTCCATGGTGTAGAGTGCCACATAAAGCGGATCAGCATAAAGCATGCACTGCCCTGCCGGGTATGCGTGACATGGTATGGACGGGTGATCCGCGGGGTTCCAGGTGTTGCTGACGATCCCCGCCGCCACATTGCCGCTGAAGGACTCCATGAAGACCGCACCGAAGACGAAGATGGCGCCGCTCAAGAGGAGCCCCCAGCGCAGTTGTGCTTCCAAGCGCAGCAACCATCTACCCAACACGCCAAACAACACTACCGCTGCGATGAAATAAGGAATGATCCACGCGTAGTACAGGAAACCCATTTCCGCTCCCGTGGTGCCATCATGGCCCATCAAGCGCAGGGTGAACAACATGAAGCGCTCATGGATCTGGGAACCTTCATCCACGCCCAGAAAGATGAATGCGAACACCATTAACCGCCACGCCCAGCGATCGCGACCTTGTTCCGCGCGGCCGAGCAAATAGAACAGAACCGCTCCGAGAAAGAACAGCAATACGTTGAAGAGCGTGGGCACATTGGCTTCGCGGTCCATATCGAAAAGGACCGTCAAGGCACTTACTTCATTCTGGAAGACCAAGTGCGAAAGAGCCACGAACGTGTGCATTGCCAGCAAGCCCGCCAAAACGGCGAAAAGGACGAACACCACGGGTTTGGCATGAAGACGAAGGGTGATCTGCATGATTTTCACGCCAACACTACAAGACAAAAGGGAGGGTTGGCATCAGCTAATCTAATGCACCTGGCAGACCCATCACCTTCGATGCGCCTCCCCGATATCAGCATTCCATGAAAGGCAAGCCTATTTCAGCTTGCCGGACCCACTCTGGTAGCGCTCGAAGTGCTGCTTGTACAACTGCTTTTGGTGATCGTCCAACACGATCGCACGGCCTTGGATGAAGGCGTGGGTGAGGTTGTTGCTGCGCATGTCCAATGCATCGCCGGTGGAGACGATAAGCGTGGCGTCCTTGCCCACGGCAAGGCTGCCCAAGCGGTCATCGACACCGAGGATGGCGGCGGCATCGAGGGTGATGGCGCGCAGGGCATCCTCCGGAGACAAGCCGTATGCGGCTGCGGTCCCCGCGTTGAATGGCAGGTTGCGAAGGCCCATGGCCTCCATGTCGCCCGCGCGGTCCAGGCAGAAGCGCACGCCCTTCTCCTTCAGCAGCGCCGGCAAGCGGTAAGGCAGATCGATGTCGTCCTCCGGCCGCAAGGGCAGGCTGTGCAGGCGGTGCAGGATAACGTCCACCTTGTTCTCGCGCAGCAGATCGGCCACGCGCCAGGCATCGTAACCGCCCACGATCACGGTGCGCTTCACGCCTTCCGCCTTGGCGAACTGCACCGCCTCGGTGATCTCACGTGCAGCACTGGCGTGCACGTAGAGCGCTTTCGACCCGTTGAACAAGCCACGCATGGCCTCCAGGCGCAGGTCGACCTTTTCGGGTGCGGAATTGCCGGCATAGGCCTTCGCCTTGCGGAAGAAGTCGCGGATCTCCTGGATCCGCTCAGCACGCTCATCCTTCTTGCTTTGGTCCGTTTCGCCGGGTTCGGCCCACCAGCCGCGGCGCTCATAGGCAGCAGGCCAGTTCAGGTGTACGCCATCATCGGCACGCACGGCCGCCGCCTCCCAATCCCAAGCGTCCAGCTGCACCACGCTGCTGGTGCCGCTGATGGTCATACCGCGTGGCACCACTTGTACAACGAGCACGCCGTTGGCACGTACCGTGGGCGTCACCTTGGAGTCGGCATTGTATGCGACCAACGACCGCAGCTCGGGTTCCAGTTTGCCGATATCCGCACGATCCACGCTGGCGCGCACCGCCTCCACCTCGGCCAGGCCAAGCGTGGTGTTGGCGCCTATGAAACCGGGGTACACGTGCTGCCCAGCCACGTTGATGGTGGTATCGTAGGTGGTCTTTACACCATAGCTGAAGCCTACGTAATCGATGCGCCCATCGCGGAAGCCCACGGCACCTTCGTCGATCACGCGGCCATCGCCGGTGTGTACCGTGCCGCCGGTGATGAGCACGGAGCGGGATTGCGGCGGTGCGGGTGTGGGGCGCTGTGCCGTGGTGTTGGTCAGCAGGGATAACATGACGAAGACGGAGAGCGTGGAACGCATCCAAGCTTGTGCCTCACGGCCCACTCCTCTTGCGGTGATCGGTCCTTGCATCATCTCAGAATTCATCATGGTCATGGCCGTGTCCTTCTTCGCCGATATCATCGCAGTGCCACAAGTGCTGGTGTTCGCGTCTGGCTTTCCGCGTTGGCGCCCCATCGGCTTTCGCAGCCATCATGGCGCGCACCAAGCGATCCCGGTCGGCGGCAACCTGGCGGCGTAGCTCAGCATCCCGTTGGGCATCGTAATAGCGTATCCCGTCAACCCAGGTCTGTTCCACCTTGGCGCGGATGCTCAGCGGGTTCTCGCTCCAAAGCACCAGGTCGGCATCTTTCCCTGATTCCACGCTACCAACGCGGTGATCGAGCTTCAGCATGCGCGCGGGGTTCAGGGTCACCATCTTCCAGGCCTCCTCCTCGCTCACCCCGCCGTACTTCACGGCCTTGGCCGCCTCCTGGTTCAGGCGGCGGCTCATTTCGGCATCATCGCTATTGATGCCCGTGTTGATGCCGTGCATGTGCATCAATGCCGCGTTGTAGGGGATGGCCTCGTTCACCTCGAATTTGTAGGCCCACCAATCACTGAACGTGCTTCCGCTCACACCGTGCGCCTTCATCTTGGCGGCCACCTTGTAGCCCTCCAATATGTGGGTGAAGGTGTTCACTTTGAAGCCCATGCTGTCGGCCACGTGCATCAGCATGTCGATCTCGCTCTGCACATAGCTGTGACAGCTGATGTGGCGCTGTCCGTTGAGGATCTCCACCAGCGCATCCAACTCCAGATCGCGGCGCGGTGGCGTTGCCCGTTCGCGGTCCCTCGGCTTCAGCGCATTGTACGCACGCCACTCCTTGTCGTAGTCCTTGGCGCGGTGGAAGGCTTCGTAGAACACCTGCTCAACGCCCATGCGGGTCTGCGGGAAACGGTCGCTAACCCCCCAATTGCTCTGCTTCACGTTCTCACCCAGTGCGAACTTGATGTGCCCTGCGGCACTCTTTATCTGCATGCTGTCGGCGGTCTGTCCCCAACGCAGTTTGCTGATGGCGCTCTGCCCACCAATGGGATTGGCACTGCCGTGCAGCTGTTGAATGGTGGTGACCCCACCGGCCAGGTTGCGGTAGATGTTGATGTCGTCCGGGTTCACCACATCGCCGATGCGTACTTCGGCGGTCACTGCTTCGGTGCCCTCATTCACCCCACGCGAGATGGCGATGTGCGAGTGTTCGTCCACGATGCCGCAGGTGAGGTGCTTGCCGCTCGCGCGGATCTCCGTTACCGCAGGCTTGTTGCGCCCCGGGAACAGGTTGCCCAACTCCAGCCCCTGACCCACTGCGCGCACCCTACCATTGTGCACCCACACATCCGTGTTCCGCAGAATGCCTTGCGGCCCGTTGGTCCACACGGTCACATCGCGAAAAACCACGGTCTCTTGCTGGGGTGGTTCCACGAAGCCAAAGCCCACCAAGGGGTAAGAGATGGGACCAGGTGCAACAGGCTCCCGGATGCTCGCGGTATCGGAAGCGGCTCTGGGATCCGCACCCTTCGGCTCCTTTCCGTTGCCGGTCTTCGCCTTGCGCAGGGCGCTCCATGCGAACCACTGCCCGCCGGGTCCTTGTCCCTGGCCATCCCAC
Source organism: Flavobacteriales bacterium (assembly GCA_019638115.1). Taxonomy (GTDB): domain Bacteria; phylum Bacteroidota; class Bacteroidia; order Flavobacteriales_F; family PHOS-HE28; genus PHOS-HE28. Next base: position 703,880 of record JAHBUK010000001.1, read on the forward strand.
AGTCCACCATTGGAGTGCACGGAACCGTTCAAACGGACCAGCTCGTTGGGCTTGTCCTTGGGAGCCCAACTGAGGCTTACGACCACACCCTGCCGGTCGAAACGCGCCTTCACGGCCAAGCTGTCGGCATCAGCAGGGCGGCGCACCTTGGCCTCCAGCTTATCGCCCTCACCACTGATCTCCAGCACCCAGATCTCGGTGGCCAGGTTCAACTCGTAGGTGCCCTGCAACTTGGGGGGATCCGCCTCGCTGTGTACGAAGCGCTTGCCGTCCACCCAGGTCTCGTGGATGGTGTTCTTCTCGTTGAGCAGGTGCTGTGAACTGATCACGAAGTTGGCCACCATGCCCGGCCGCAGGGCACCCAATCGATCATCCACGCCGAAGATGCGCGCCGGATCGGTGGTGAAGAGCTCGATGGCCCGCGCGCTGTCCAGGCCGCAGGCCACCAGCCTGCGCATGTCCTTCCACAGCTCCTTCAGGTCCTTGCGGCCATGCGCTGTAAGTGCGAAAGGCACCTTGGCCGTGTCCAGCATCATGGCGTTGTAGGGCGCCATCTCCCAGTGCTTCAAGCGGGCATAGCTCACTTCCAAGGCATCGAAGGGGTCCTCCACGTCGTAAGCTTCGGGCAGGCTGAAAGGCACGACCAGAGGAAGGCCGAGCTGCTTGATGGCGTGCAGCCGCGCGTACTCATCTCCACCGCCTTTCACGATGCCCGGCAACTGGAACTCTTCCAGTACCCGCGCCCAACGCAGCAACTCGTTCCGGTCGGCGGCCTCCAGCACCATGCGTCCTTTGAGCTGCTGAGCAAGGGCCTGCAGCACGGCATCGGTGGCTTCGGGTTGTGCCTGCGCAGCATACCAGCGGGCATCCATGAAGCTCTGGCGCAACAATGCGATGGCGCCCATCTGGGAGCTGGGATAACGATCCGTTGAGCTCCCTTTCCGGAAACTGAAGTGGGCCGCCAGGTCCGCTTGCAGCACGGCTTTCTGCACCGCTTCATCGCTCAGCAGAACGGCGGCTGACGTGCCTCGGGCAAGGCCATCCATGCGGTGCGTGAACACGGCACCGAATCCTGCCTTGCGCAATTCAGCGGACTGCTTGGCGTCGATATTCAGGAGCTCGTGCGCCCGCGCGTCCGCACGCAACGCAGCGTTCCAATGCCGGGCGGCACGGTTCTCGGCTTCGCGCTCCTCACGCTTGTTCGCTGGCAGGCCCAGGTCCGAATACGGCTCAATGAGCGCCGACCAAACGTGCATGCCCTTGAGGTCGCGCACCACGGCACCGGCAGGTATGCTCACCTTTTCACCAGCAGCCACTACACGACCATCGCGTATGAGCAGCGTGCCCTTGGCAATGGTGGTGCGTGCATCCACGTGCAGCGTGGCATTGGTGAACGCAAGAACGGCCGGGGCCACCGTGCGGATGTGCGTTGCCGGCGGAAGGGTCTGGGCCCTTGTGCCTTGGAACGAGAACAGGGCGACAAGAAGTAGGAACGTGATGCGCATGGGGTGGTGCGAAAGTAGGCAGCCACCGCTGGAAGGCCTGTTGGGCCGCATGCAGAGTACCCGCGACGGCCCAATGGACCTCTTTCACAATTCACCAGAACGTGACCATTGCCCACCCATCGACTCCGCTCTGGGAGGGCGCGCCTTTGCTGAGCACCTTCGAAGGGAAACTCCGCAGCTTGGAAGCAACCGAGGAGACGAAGCACAGGCGCACAACGAATTGTGAAAGAGGCCCAATGCACCGGCACACTACCTTGCCCCACCAAGCCACAACGATGACACGCCCCGCTTTCCGCACACCTGACGCCCTGCTCATCATCAGCGCGGTGCTCATCCTCGCAGTGGCGCTCACCTGGATCGTTCCGGCGGGAGAATTCGAGCGTGTGGAGGAAGGAACACGCACCTACGTGGTGCCCGGCACCTACCATGCCGTGGATGCATCACCGGTGCCGTGGTACGGCTTCTTCACCGCGCCGGTGAAGGGCTTCACGGACCACAGCGCGGCCATGATCATCGCCTTCGTGCTGCTCATCGGCGGAGCCTTCGCGGTGCTGAACGCCACCGGAGCCATTGAAGCGCTGCTCTTTCGGGTACTGCGCTTGGCAAGAGAGAACCGGGCCTACAAGCAACTGGTCATACCCGTTTTGATGATCGCATTCGCCGTGGGTGGCACCACCTTCGGCATGGCGGAAGAAGTGCTGGTGTTCCTCATGATCACCATCCCCCTGGCCAAGAGCATGGGCTGGGATGCCATCGTAGGCGTGGCCATTCCCTTCGTGGGTGCTGGAGTGGGCTTCGCTGGTGCGGCCTTCAACCCCTTCACGGTAGGCATCGCGCAGGGCATCAGCGAACTGCCCCTGTTCAGCGGCTGGGAATACCGCATGCTGGTGTGGGCGGTACTCACGGCCATTGCCATCTTCTTCGTAATGAGCTATGCCGCCCGGGTGGAGCGTGATCCGAAGAACAGCCTCCTGCATGGCGTGGCCGACAGCGGCACCACCATTAGCGACATGCAGGAGGTCCCCCTGACGGAACGGCGTGTAGCCGTGCTGCTGCTTTTCACGGCCAGCATCGTGCTGCTGATCGTGGGCGTGAACAAGTGGGACTGGTACATCGAGGAGATCGCCGGGCTCTTCCTGGCCATGGGCATCGGTGCGGCGATCATTGGCGGTGTGGGCGGGAACGAGGCGGCCCAAGCATTCGTGGGCGGCGCCAAGGACATGGTGGCAGCAGCCATCCTGATCGGCCTCAGCAAGAGCGTGCTGATCGTGATGCAGGACGGCAAGATCGTGGACACCGTGCTCTACAACCTCAGCAACTCGGTGGCCGGATTGCCAGCCGTGGTAAGCGCTCAGGTAATGCTCGGCGTGCAGTTCGCCATCAACTTCTTCGTGCCCAGCGGCAGTGGCCAGGCAGCTTTGACCATGCCGGTAATGACGCCGCTCGCGGACCTGTTGCACATCCCCCGGCAAAGCGCCGTATTGGCCTACCAGCTGGGCGATGGGCTCTGCAACTTCATCATCCCCACCAGCGGCGTTACCATGGGTGTGCTGAGCATCGCGGGCATCCCCTTCGGTGTCTGGGTGAAGTGGATCGCGAAGATGCTGGCCGTGCTCATTCTGACCGGCATGGCTTTCCTGGCCGTGAGCGTGGGGGTGGAAGTGTGGTGAGGGGCTACCTGCTCTTGCGAACAACACCTACAAGCTGGTCCACCGACTACGCTGGAACGCTGTAATTTCGCAGCGCTCCACCATAACCCCCATGAACAGCACATTCCTCATCTTCTTCCACAGCCTGCTGCGCTACGGCGTACTGATCACCGTGGCCTACGCCGGCATCGTACACCTGGTCGGCTTCCTGCGTCGCAGCCCCATTCTGAACGGCGACCGTGTGATGGCGATCGTGGCCATGGTGCTGAGCCATGTGCAATTGGTGATCGGGCTCGTACTTTACTTCATGGGGGGCTGGTATGCTGTTGATGCCAGCGAGAAGGCCGGTCGCTTCATGAAAATGGAGCACATCGGCGCCATGATCATCGCCATTGCATTGGTCACACTGGGGCGATCACTCTCCAAGCGTGCCCATGTGGAGCGCACCAAACAACGGCACGTGGCGGTCTTCTACCTGATAGCCCTGCTGTTGATGCTCTGGGCGATCCCCTGGCCGTTCACCGAACTCGGACACACGAAGACCTGGCTATGAAAAAGGTGCTGCTCAGCGCACTGACCATCGCGCTCATCTTTTTGGCTTGTGGTGGCGGTGACCCGGCCTCCGCCCCACCCGGCGTGGACAGCGGAAGCAAGGGTTCCAAGCTCTTCAACATGCACTGCACCCTGTGCCACGGCAAGGATGGCAAACTGGGCGTAAGCGGCGCCAAGGACCTCTCGATCTCCACCCTGAGCGCCGATGAAATGGCAGCCTTGGTGAGCAATGGCAAAGGCGCCATGTCCCCCTACAAGAACGTGCTCACCAAAGCGGAGATCCAAGCCGTGGTGGAGCATGTTCGCACGCTGCAAGCCGCCGAATGATCGACCCGCTGGACAAGAAGACGCGCGCCGAAACGGCCGTGCTCATCGGGCTGATCACCGATCACCAAACACCGGAACAGGTCACCGAGTACCTGGACGAGCTGGAGTTCCTGGCCACCACCGCTGACATCACCACCCTGAAGCGCTATGTGCAACGGCTGCACAGGCCCGACGGACGTACCTACATCGGCAGCGGCAAGCTCGCTGAAGTGAAAGCCTGGATGGAGGAACACGATGCGCACTCCGTGATCTTCGATGATGAGTTGACACCCGCGCAACAACGCAACCTGGAGAAGGAACTGGGCAAACCCGTGCTGGACCGTCCGCGCTTGATACTGGACATCTTCGCCAGCCGGGCACGCACCGCACATGCCAAGACCCAGGTGGAACTGGCGCAGTACGAGTACATGCTGCCGCGCCTCACCAAGTTGTGGACTCACCTGGAGCGGCAACGTGGTGGCACTGGCACACGCGGCGGTGCGGGTGAAAAAGAGATCGAGACCGACCGCCGTCTGGTACGCGACCGCATCGCCCTGCTGAAAAGCCAGCTGAAACAGATCGACAAGCAGATGGCCACCCAGCGTGGCAACCGCGGCAAGCTGATCCGCGTGGCGCTGGTGGGCTACACCAACGTGGGCAAGAGCACGCTCCTCAACCTGATCAGCAAGAGCGATGTCTTCGCCGAGAACAAGCTCTTCGCCACGCTGGACACGACGGTACGCAAGATCGTGCTGGGCAACCTGCCCTTCCTGCTAAGCGATACGGTGGGCTTCATCCGCAAACTGCCTACGCAACTCATCGAAAGCTTCAAGAGCACATTGGACGAGACCCGCGAGGCCGACCTGTTGCTGCACGTGGTGGACATCAGCCACCACAACTTCGAGGAGCAGTACCAGACCGTGAAGCAGACTCTCAACGAGATCGGAGCGGGCGACAAGCCGGTGATCATCGTGTTCAACAAGATCGACGCCTACAAGCCTGCCCCGCACGACCCCGACGACCTGGCACCCAAGCGTGAAGACCAATACACGTTGGAGGAACTGAAGGAGACCTGGATGGCCCGCATGGCAGGCGAGGAATGCATCTTCATCAGTGCCGTGGAACGCAGCAACATCGATGCGCTGCGCAAGCTGCTGTACGACCGCGTGAAGGCCCTGCACGTTGCACGTTACCCCTACGAAAGCGACCTGCTGTTCAAGGATAGTTACGATGAGGAGTGAAGGGTACTGGCGGTGTATGGTGGTAGAGGGTTGGCAATAACTCGCTACAGGGCACCTGTAGCGTCCTCCGATATACATCGGAGCCATTGGGTCGACAATTTTCGTTCAAGATCAAGGCGAGGCACGGAGTTCACGTTTCGCATTGTTCCTAACACGTCCACATGTTCCTTCGCAAAGCACCAAGCTGGTTTGCTGGTAAGCTGGTTTGCTGGCTAACTTTGTGTCCATGAAAATGACCTTCGACCTGCCGGCGGACCTTGCCCAGCGGCTTAAAGTGAAGGCTGCCGAGGAAGGACTGAAGCTAAAGGACCTCATCGCCGAGGCTTGCCGGATGCTCCTTGAGCAACCACGGAAACCGAAAAAGGCCAAGGAGAAGAAATTTCCATTTCCGATCTTCAAGGGCGGCGATCCTGCGAAGCCTGGCGAGGAACTAACTCCGGAGAAAGTGGACGAGATCCTTTGGGGACCGAATCAGTAGATCATGCGGTCCTTACCTGACATCAATGTCTGGATCGCTCTTTGCATTCCAGCCCACACCCATCATCATTTGGCCATTCAATGGGCAACGGGAGACCCCTCGGAGTCTTTGTTCTTCTGCCGTTACACCCAACAAGGTTTGCTCAGGCTCATAACCACTGCGGCGGTCACATCCCTGTTCAAACAAGCACCCCTGAGCAATCACGAAGCGCTGCGCACCTTGGACCGGATCATGGAAGATGCAAGCGTCCAGTTCGCAGTTGAGCCTGAGAACATATTCCCACAGTGGTCGTCATTCGCTGACGTACGGACATCTTCGCCCAAACTTTGGATGGACGCCTACCTCGCCGCCTTCGCACGCTGCGGCGGTTACCGCTTGGTGACGACCGATAAAGGCTTCAAGCAGTTCAAAGGCGTTGATGTACTGGTACTGAAGTGAACCCCATCAACGCTTCAATTGCAGTTCCTCATCACACGGTCTGCGTGGATCGCGCGTTCTGTGCATAGCTCGGTCCATGGCAAAAAAGAGGCCTCCGCGTAAGAAGAAAGTAGCCAACAGCACGCGCTTCCCATTCCTGAAGTTCGCGCTGATCGGCCTTGCCCTGTTCTTCGTGTCCTTCCTCGCCCTCATGCAACTCGTTCGCATGGGCGCTTTAGGCAAGCTGCCCAGTGAGGATGAGCTGCGCTCCATCTCACACGAACAGGCCACGTTGGTGCTGGGCAACGACGGCAGCTTCATCGGCAAGCTCTTCGCCGAGGACCGCACCAACATCGCCTTCGATGACCTGCCCAAGCACTTGATCGATGCCTTGGTGAGCACCGAGGATGCGCGCTTCTTCGAGCATGAAGGCGTGGACGGCCGCAGCTACCTGCGCGTGTTCTTCCGCACCCTGCTGGGCCGCGACAAGAGCGGTGGCGGCGGCAGCACCATCTCGCAGCAGATCGTGAAGAACCTCTACGGTCGCCAACGGCATGGACCGCTCACCGTGCCGGTGAACAAGATGAAGGAAGCGCTGGTGGCGCAACGGCTGGAGCGCGTGATGAGCAAGAACGACGTGCTCGTCCTCTACTTCAACAGCGTGCCTTTCGGCGAGAACACCTACGGCATTGAAAGCGCTGCGCAACGCTACTTCAGCAAACCCGCGAAGAAGCTGCGGGTGGAGGAAGCGGCGGTGCTGGTGGGCATGCTGAAGGCCAACACCACCTACAACCCCAGGCTGAACCCCGAGAGGTCCAAGGGCCGCCGCGATGTGGTGCTGGGGCTGATGCAGGAACGTGACCACCTTAGCGCCAAGGAGGCCGACAGCCTGAAGGCCCTGCCCTTGATCCTGCGCTACAGCGGCGGTGATGCGCTGGACCTCTACGGCTACTTCAACGCGCAGGTGGCCAAGGAAGCACGCGGCATCCTGAAAAAGCTGGCGGAGAAGAACGGAAGCACCTATGATCTGGAGAAGGACGGCCTGCGTATCCACACCACCCTGGATCCCGCCCTGCAGCGTGCTGCGCAGTCCTCCGTGCGCAAGCACCTGGCCACCATGCAGCCCAAGCTGGACGCGGAACTGCGCCAACGGAAGGCACGCACAGCCTGGGAGAAGCAACGCGCAGCCAAAGGCGATCCCCGCTGGAAGAGCGACGAAAAACGCACGCGTGAAGTGTACGACCACGCCGGAAGGAAGGTGGAGGAGATGAGCTACCGCGACAGCCTCTGGAACTACCACAAGCTGCTGAACGGCGCCGTGCTGATGATGGAGCCCTCCAGCGGGGCGGTGCGCGCCTGGGTGGGCGGCAACGACCACCGCTACCTGCCCTACGACCTGGTGACCGCGCGCCGGCAGGTGGCCAGCACCATCAAGCCGGTGGTGCACGCGGCCGCCATCGAACGCGGCCTATCCCCCTGCGATTACCTGGACAACTCCCGGAAGACCTACGCCGAGTACGACGACTGGGCGCCGGACAACTTCGACCGCGACACCATCGAGGGCGAGGTGGCGTTGTGGTACGCCTTGGCCAAGAGTCTGAACCGACCCACGGTGGACCTCTACTTCCGCACCGGTGTGGATACCCTGCGGCGCACCTTCGAGGCCCTGGGCCTGCCCACCAAGGATGTGGACAAACCCGCCGTATCGCTGGGCGCATCCAGCATCAGCCTGCGTGAGCTGGTCAGGGCCTATGGCGCCTTCGCCATGCGCGGCCAGGTGGTGGAGCCGCAGCTGATCACCAAGATCACCGATGCCCAGGGAAAGGTGCTCTACCACGCAAAGACCGCCAGAGGCAAACAAGCCATCGCACCACACACTGCAGCAGCAGTGACCGCCATGCTGCAACGCGCCATCGATCAGGGCACGGGGGCAGCGCTCCGTTCACGCTTCGGCATCACCGTGCCCATCGCGGGCAAGACCGGAAGCTCGCAGGACTACAGCGATGCCTGGTTCGTGGCCTATACGCCAGGGCTTGTCGTAGGCACCTGGGTGGGCGCCTTCGATCCGGCGGTACACTTCAGCAGCAACCTTGGCACCGGCACCCAACTGGCCCTGCCCATCACCGGGTACGTGCTGAAGGAGATGCAGAACAACAGCACCCTGCGCCGCAAGTACTTGCTCTCCTTCGACCTGTACGCGGGCGAGGAGATCGACCTGGACTGCCCGGCACGCCGGGAAAGCAGCGCCGTGGAGCGCTTCATCAACGACCTGTTCGGGCCGCGCAAGGACCGTGGTATGGAGGGCATCGATACGGTGAAGAAGGACAAGAACTTCTTCGATCGGCTGTTCCGAAAGCGGGACTGAACCCTACTTGTTCCGGTCCATCGGCCCCTGCGATTACCTTGTGCGCTGAGCACGGATCATGCACCAGGTACAGGCCAACAAACCACGATCACAAGGCATGGAGCGCTTGTTGCCTGGCTTGTGGTGTGCGCTAGGCTTGTCGGTACCGCTCTCCTTCAAGCTATTCCTACCTGGTATTGGCATGGAGATCATCTTCCCGGCCGAACCATTGCTTGCCGTGCTGGCCATCAGCATGGTCTTCAACAGCACCCGGAAGGAACGAGTGATCACCCTACTGTGGCAAGACCCTGCTCAGCGCTTGGGCATTGCCTGGCTTGTGATACTGGTGTTGACCTCCCTGTTCTCCCGAGTGCCATTGGCATCTTTCAAGGTGGTGGTTGTGCAAGCCACCTACGTAGGTGTGTTCTTGATCCTGCCGCTGTTGTCCAAGCAAGAAGCCGGCTTGGCGAACGCAATTCGTTGGCACGACAGGGCATTCCTGCTGGTGGTCTTTTGGACCCTTATCACGCAGACCATCCACGGTTTCGATCGCGCCGGCTCCAACCATGCCGCCTACCCTTTCTATGCGGACCACACCATCTACTCAGCCGCGCTCACATTCGTCCTGTTCCGCCAATTGGTCCATGCGCTGGAAGTGCAGGCTCGTTCACGCGATCGATCCCGAGTGTTCTTCGAGTGGCTGGTACTTTGCTTTCTGTTGGCCGCTTTGGTCGTCTCATTTGCACGCGGGGCCTGGCTTGCTGTGCTGAGCACAGCGCTTCTTGTGCTCATCCTGAGGTCCCGGACGAGCTGGCTGACCGGTGCATTCATCGCCATCCCGATCGGCCTTTCGATCATCGCGGCACGTGGGCCGATACACGAATGGTTGTCGCAGCAGACCGTCGCTTCGCAGGAACAAGGAACCGGAATTCTCGAAACGGCTCGATCCGTAGTGAACTTACGGAATGACACGAGCAATAAGGACCGCGTTATCCGCTGGAAGGTAGCTTGGCGGATGTTCATGGACCGCCCGATCACCGGTCATGGTCCGGGCAGCTACCAGGACATCGGGCAGGACTACTTGTTGAGCGCCGAGCGCAGTACGTTGCATGCCAACTGGAGCGTGCCGCTGGAACGGCAGCAACCGGCCTACATCATTGCCGATGATCTATGGCTGCGCGATCATGCGCAACGCTCTCCCTCCAGCGGAGGCACAGCACATTCGGAGTACCTGCTGTCGCTTTCCGGATCCGGTATTGCGGGCGGTCTTTGGTGGTGCATATTGCTTGCGCTCAGCGCAGCCGGCATCCAGCGAATGATCGGCATGGACCGTGAGATGCTGAAATGGGGACCGCAGCACGCAGCCGCACTAGGGCTGATCGCGTACTTGGTGCACGCCCTATTCAACAACTTTCTCGACGACTGCAAAGTGGCGCTCCTGTTCTGGCCTGCGTTGGCCCTTTTCATGCAAGCTCGAACGCGGCACCACTGATGGTCCGATGATCGGACGCCCTACCCCTTCCACCCCAACAACGGGCACTTCAGCCAACTCAGACCGCTCCGCAGTGCGCTCTCGGTCATCGAGCCCTTCCTTGGCCAACCACGCTTTCATTTCACCGATGTAGCCGGCCCCTTTCTCGTACCAGAAAAGTATGGCCATCACCACCAACAACACCGGGACGACCGTACCTATCAATACCATCACCATGGCTTGTATCACCGGGTCGGTATCCAGATCACGCGTGGCCTTGCGTATCAGCATTATTCGCGTGAAAGGTGCCTTCTGTGCCAGTGCCGCGTTGAGCTGGTCCGACTTGCGCATCAGTGCCGCATCTTTTTCCGCACTGCCGAGCCGCGCCGCCACGGCGATCAGATCCAAACCCATCAGCGATCCATCACGCCCCCGTTCCGGTCCTGCCATCACCGAGTCCAGCAAGGCACGCACCCGGCGCTCATCCTTTCTTGCCCGCTGATCCATCTCCTTGATGACCGATGCGTATAGCTGCTTCGTTCTTCGGATATCCCCGTGCGTGCGACGCTCAGCCATGCGCTCCAGTTCGCGATGCAGTTCATTGGCCATTCGTGCTGCCATATCCCGATCACCATCCTTCACCGTGATCGCCAGACTGTTGGGGTCCAAGGTCCGCACATCGATGCGGGATTGGAGACGCTTCAAGACACGCTCCTTCCGAAGTGGTGTACGCTCCGGAATACCATAGTGCGTGGCCAGGTCGAAGGTCTTCACCAAATGCTCCATCACGCCGGATGAACGTGCTTCATGGTATAAGCGCCGCACACTGTTAACGGGGTAGCCAATACCCGTTTGCATCACCTCCGATATCACCGGCGGCTCATCCACATATAGCTGGACCGTGGAATCATAAAGCGGTTTGTGTTTCGAGGTCCAATACAACGAAAGGCCAAAGCAACACAAGGCCCAAGCCAATATCCCGTACCTCCAACGGATCAGGGGGCGTATCCTATTCAGTTCCATTCTTCGAGGTATATGTGCTCCATGCGATCGCGCCGTGGCCACTATGGAAATGAGCCAACGATTCTGCAATCTACTCCACAAGGACACCTGTTGATCCTTGGACGCTGCCCCGTAGGATAGAAGCCTACCCGAAGGCCTGCATATCGCAAAGCCTGCGGTACTGCCCACCGGCCGCATACAACTCGCTGTGCGTGCCGCGCTCGATGATGCGGCCCTGCTGCATCACGCAGATCTCGTCGCAATGTTGGATGGTGCTCAGGCGGTGCGCGATCACCAGGCTGGTGCGCCCTTCCAACATCTTGAAGAGCGCCTCTTGCACCAGCCGTTCGCTCTCGGTGTCCAGCGCGCTGGTGGCCTCGTCCAGGATCAGGATCGGCGGGTTCTTCAGCACCGCACGGGCAATGGCCAGGCGTTGTTTCTGCCCACCACTGAGGCGGTTGCCGCCATCGCCGATGTTGGTCTGGTAGCCGTACTCCAGGTGCGTGATGAAGTCGTGGGCGTTGGCGATGCGTGCGGCCCGCTCGATATCAGCTTGTGAAACACCCGGCGTACCGAAGGCGATGTTGTTGGCCACGGTGTCGTTGAAGAGGATGCTGTCCTGCGTGACGATGCCCATGAGCGCGCGCAGGTCGCGGATGCGGACATCGCGAAGATCCTGTCCATCCACGAGCACGGCGCCGGAGGTCACATCGTGGAAGCGCGGCAGGAGGTTGGCCAGGGTGGTCTTGCCACTGCCGCTGGTACCTACAAGGGCCACGCTTCGCCCCTTGGGGATGGTGATGCGGATGTCCTCCAAGACCGGTTTGTCGCCGTATGCGAAGCCCACATCCACGTACTCCACCCGATCCTCGAAACCGCTTATGGGCTTGGCACCCGGCTTCTCCTTCACGGTGTTCTCCACGGCCAGCAAGTCGAAGATGCGCTGCGCGCTGGCCCCCCCACGCGTGATGGCGCTCCAGCCTTGGGAGAAGCCCTTGATGGGAGCCAGGAGCTGCGAGAAGATGATGATGAAACCGAGGAAGCTGTCCCCGCTGAGGCTGGGCTCTGCGCCGAGCACGAAACTGCCACCGATGTAGGCGATGGAGGCCATCACCGCCGCACCCAGGGTCTCGCTCAGGGGTGAAGCGAGGTCCTGCCTGCGCATCATGTGGATGTGTGCCCGCATCAGCAGCTCGTTCTCGCGGGCGAAACGGCGCTCCATGGCGGCTTCACCATTGAAGGCCTTGATCACACGGATGCCGCCGAGGGTCTCCTCCACGCGCGCCAACAGATCCGCCTCCTTCTCCTGCACGCGGTTGCTGCGCTTCTTCAGGCTGCGGCTCACACGGGCAATGAGCAATCCGCTGATCGGCAGCATCAGCAGGGAAATGGCGGTGAGGCCGGGGCTCAGCGTGAGCATGGTGCCCAGGAACATGAGCACGGCGATCGGTTCGCGGAACACCATCTCGATGTACTGCATCACCGAGAACTCCACCACGTGCATGTCGTTGGTCATCAGGGCCAGCAGGTCGCCTTTGCGTTCGCCGGCGTGGTAGCGCATGGGCAGCTCCAGCAGCTTGCCGTAGATGCGCGTGCGGATGTCTCGCACGATGCGGTTGCGGAACTTGGTGATGGCCAGCAGCGCGAGGTAGCGGAAGAGGTTCTTGAACAGGAAGAGCACCACCACGGCGATGCAGATCACCAGCAGGGCGCCCATGCTGCCGTGGATCTCGATGAGCCGGGTAAGCCCCCAGTTGAAGGTGCCCTCCAGGCCCTCCTTGGTCCAGAGCTCCGCAGGCCGGTCGTGCACCGGCTTCACCTGGCCCAGCAGCAGGCGCAGGAAGGGGATGAACAGCAGCAGCGAAAGCAGGTGGAACACCGTGCCCAACAGGTTGAACAGCGCGTTGAGCCCCGCATAGTGGCGGTACGGCGCTCCGTAGCGGAGGATGCGGAGGAAGGTGCTCATGAGCGGATGCGAAGGTACCGGGAGGGAGGGGATGTTGTGGCGGGGGCTGGGTAGGGGGCGATCTTTGTTGTTCGAGGTTCGTTACTCGTTGTTCGAGGTTCGACCTGAACAACGACAGTGACGTGCCGATACCACGAGTACCTTCGCCCACCATGGACAGTGTGCGTCAGAACAAGGTGAACAGCCTGCTCCAACAGGAACTGGCTGAAGTATTCCTGCACGAGAACCGGAACCTGCTGCCCGGCGGGCTCATCACGGTATCGGCCGTGCGCGTAAGCCCCGACCTCGGCCTGGCCAAAGTGTACCTGAGCCTGTTCCCGGTGAAGGACAAGAAGGCCGCGATCGAGCACATCCGGGACAACGGGCACCGGCTGCGGGGCATGCTGGGCCAGCGGATCGGCAAACAAATGCGCGTGGTGCCCGAGCTTCTGTTCTACATCGACGACTCGCTGGACCGGGCGGAGGAGATCGACAAGTTGTTGAAGAAGTGAAGATGTGGGCGCTTCGACTTCGCTCAGCGTAATGTGGAGATGTGTTGCTTCGCTTCGCTCGCAAGGACAAATGTGGAAATGTGGCCGACCGGTCCAGGTGGGCACAGCCACATTCGCATCATTCCCACATTCGTAATTCCCGAAGGGTAATGCAATACGATCCCGTAAAACGCCGCTTGGGCGTGGTCTTCAACAGTACGCCGGGCCTGCGAAAGCTCTTCTACCACCTGCTGGACCTGCTGCTGCTGCGCGCATGGCACATCCAGCGGGAGTTGAGGAAATGGGTGAAGGAGGTGCCCTTCGACTCCACTCAGGGCGAGTTGAGGGAGGTGCGCATCTATGACGCAGGTGCGGGCTTTGGACAGTACAGCTACTGGCTCAGTAGCCAGCTCCCCGAAGCGCGCATCACGGCCATTGACGTGAAGGAGGAGCAAGTGGCGGATTGCAATGCCTTCTTCCAGCGCATCGGCAGGCCGCAGGTGAAGTTCGAAGTGGGCGATGTGACCAAGTACCAACAGCCCAACACCTTCGACCTGGTGGTGTGCGTGGACGTGATGGAGCACATCCTGGAGGACGAGGCAGCGCTGCGCTGCTACAGCACTTCGCTGAAGGAAGGCGGCATGCTCATCATCAGCACGCCCAGCGACCAGGGCGGCAGCGATGTACACGAGGAAGGCGAAGGCTCCTTCATCGAAGAGCACGTGCGCGACGGCTACAACATCGACGATATCCGGGCCAAGTGCCTGCGCAACGGCTTCAGCAAAGTGGAGGCCCGCTACAGCTACGGCGCGCCGGGCAAGATCAGCTGGAAGCTGAGCATGAAGTGGCCGCTGCTGATGCTGCAGGCAACAAGCAAGTGGCTACATCCCGCCTTAGCGGGGCTCTTCTTCATCGTGCTGCCCTTCTACTACCTCCTCGCCTACCCCATCGCCTTTGTGCTGAACATGGCCGATGTGCGGATGATGCACCCCACGGGGACAGGTCTGGTGGTGAAGGCGTGGAAGTGAGGTGGCAGGGTTGACCGCCAGCCTGAACCTGCGCAGGCTCTCCGCCTCTGGACCCTGCGCCCTAACAACATCAAGCGTTACCTTGTTGATCCATGGGGACGCGCAAACTCCGCAATAATGACGGTGCCGTCTACTTTGCCACCTTCACATGTCACCAATGGCTGTATCTGTTCGACCTCGTTAACGCGCACGACCTGGTATACAAGTGGATGCATATAGCCTATGGCAAAGGATATCACTTCCTGGGCTACGCGATCATGCCCAACCACGCACACTTCGTGCTGCGTGTTCCGGAGAACGGCGCGATCAACAAGCTGCTCAGCAATGGAAAGCGCTTCATGGCCTATGACATCATCAAGCGTCTTCAAGCAAATTCCCATTTCGACATTCTTGCACGACTACAAGAAGGCCTTTGCCCGTCAGACCGGGCGCGGGGTCAACAGCACCGTGTGTTCGCCACTTCCACAGACCTTGTGGAGCTGCTCAGTGGAAAGATGATCGAGAAGGAACTGCAATACATACACGCCAACCCGGTGAGCAAGCACTGGCGGCCGGCCATGGATGCAGTGGATCATCCGCATTCCAGCTTTGCGTTCTACGTGCGCGGCGAGAACCGTTCTGCGCCATTGACCGCTTACCAGGATTTCGGGGTTCTGGACGGCAAGGGCGCGCCTTGGTGAATGACGACATCGGTTGTGCGTTTGCCATAACTTGTCCGCATGATGTTTGCTGCTCGAACAGCCGTGATGGAGGTGGTCGCTTCAAGGCCGCAGGGTCCCGAGGCGGAGACCCTGCGGAGGTTTAGAAACTGAACATCATCCGCTGATGAAGGGCATAGAACGGATCCTGCCGATGCTGCTGCTGTTTGCCACGCAGATCCAAGCCATTGCGCAGGATCCGTTCAATCGCCGTTACGATGCACTGCAACAGAATGAGGCCGATTTCGGGTGGAGTTTGGAGCAGACAATTCCGGGTGAATATGTGATCGTGTCGAACAGTCCTTGGACTGATTCAGCATCCTATGTGTCCATAGTAACGGTGAGCAGGATCAATGAGCAAGGGGTTCTCTTGCAGGTAGAACGCTTTGTTGATACGGGCTATTCAACGTACCCAGGATGGTCAAATTCATCGCATCGCTTAAGCTCAGGAGGCTTGGTCATTGGAGGTAATAGAGTAAATGCCTCCGAAAGCAGCAAAGCGGCGTTGTTCATCGCTGATGAGAACGGGATGCCTGTTACACAATACAACTACGGTGTTCCTGGACAAACTTGGGCAGGTCGTCAAGCGAAACAGGCTGGTGATGGCGGTTTTGTTCTGGTCGGTTCGCGCAGCTTGAACAGCAACTTGGATGGCTTCTTGATCAAGACCGATGCCAACGGTGAACAGGAATGGGTGCAGACCTATGGAGGCCCTTGGATCGATAGTTTCATCGCGGTAGATACCGTGAGCGGCGGCTACTACTTGGGTGGAATGTCTACACCATCAAGTGGTAATCGGGATCAATGGGTGCTACGGGTAGATGTCGGTGGCATCCCAATTTGGGAAAAGAAGTGGGGAACAGCGTTCAATGATTCGAACCCGCACATCACGACGGCTCGTGATGGGCACGTACTTAGCGCTGGAGTCTGGTTGACCACGAGTGATATTTCCGGTCGATTGTACCTCGCCAAATTGGACAGTGCTGATGGCAGCATCATTTGGGACCGCACTTATGGGGCGCCGTCGACCAACACAACCTTTTTTGCGGTAAAAGAAGTCGACCTGTCCGGAGACCTGATCGCTACAGGACAAGCCTCATTAGGATTCAACACCGACCGTGGCGTTCTTCTACGTACCACACAATCAGGCGACAGCCTGTGGATGCGCTACTACAGTTACTACGACACGGAGGTAAGCAATGGCCAGGGCCAGTTGCGCGATGTGCTGCCCACTGCCGATGGTGGCTTCATTGCCGTGGGTGCAGCCTTCGGGGTGTCCAACCCCGTGAACCCACCCGGCTATGGGCAGGATGTGTGGGTGATAAAGACCGACGAGCACGGCTGCTTGGAACCCGGCTGCCACCTGATCACCGGCATGGAAACGCAGATCACCAACCTGGTTGGGGCGCTAAGGGTGTGGCCCAACCCGGTGGCGGCGGGCACACCAACAACCCTTGTTTTGGAGCTACCGGAGCATTTCACTCCTAAAGGCGCGTTGCGGCTTACTGTGGTAAGCAGCGATGGGCGTGTGGTACACGAGCAGCGGCTCCCTTCCCCATACGGGCAGTTCACGTTGCAGGCACCGGCAAGCAGCGGTGTGTACCATGTTCATCTGAGCGATGATACCCGCTGGATCGCCGGTGCAAAATTGGTGGTGGAGTAGTTGTCCGCTACTGAGCGCGTATAAGCTTCGTGTTGAAGGCAGCATTGTGAAGAACACCAAATGTCCGCTCACCGCATGGACATGGCCCGGTACGATCTTCGCGTGGTCGCATCCCCATGAAACGTGCCCTGCGCCTACTCCGCAACACCCTGCTCATCCTGACAGGGCTCTTCACCCTGCTCTTCGGCATGGTCTGTTACATCCTATACGCACACGAGCAGGAGATCGCCGATGAGCTGATCGCCGTGTTCAACGAAGGGCAGGCCGGGAAGCTCAGCTACAGCGGCGTGGAACTTTCGCCCTTCCGCGCCTTCCCCTACATCAGCATCGACATCAAGGACCTGCGCTTCGACGGGGATAAGCACACCGAGAACGACCACGCCATCTATGCCTTCCACGATGTATATGTGGGCTTCAACATGTTCGACCTGTTGCGTGGCAAGTATGTGATCAAGAATCTGCTGCTGAGCGAGGGCCACCTCTACCTGGAGAAGTACGCGGACGGCACCTACAACATAACCCGGGCAAAGGCCCGTGATGAAGAGGACGAGGCCGGCGGCAGCACCCACCTGGACCTGAAGCATGTGGAGTTGCGCAACATCACCCTGCACGAGGTGAACTACGCTGGCGAAGGCAACCAGCTGTACCTGGACATCCAGCGGGCCGATGCCTACCTGAGCTCCATCGACGAGGTGATGCGCATGGGGCTCGATAGCGAGCTCTTTCTCTACTACTACACCTCCGGCAAGAACACCTGGTTCCGCGAACTGCCCTTCGGACTGGACCTGGACATGGTGATCGACGGCGGACTGGTGAACATCCTGCCGAGCAAACTGACCGTGGAAGCCGGCGCCCTGGACGTGGAAGGCTCCATCGACCTGGACAACGACCTGATGACGGACCTGAAGCTCAGCGGACGCAAGAAGAACTTCGATGTGTTCATCTCCTTCGCGCCGCCGGAGGTGCTGGAGAAGCTGAAGGAATTCCGCAACGAAGGCGACATCTTCTTCGAGGGCATCGTGCAGGGGCCGATCGATGTGCGCTCACCCCTGATCGACCTGCGCCTGGGCTGCGAACGCACCATGTTCGAGCACCGCAGCCTGGGCAAGGCCCTGCGCGATGTGGCCTTCAGCGGGCACTTTCGCACTGGCGATGATGGAGGGTTGGAAGGCGCCTTCCTGGAAATGGAGAACCTCTACGGCGAGCCGGAAAGGGGAATGCTGCGCGGCACCATGCGCGTGGACAACTTCCTCGATCCGCGCATCACCATGGACTTCCACGCCAACTTCCAGCTGGAACACCTGAAGGCGTTCTATGACGTGGAGGACATCGAGGAAGGCAGCGGACTGGTCACCATCGACATCACCCTGAACGAATACATCGGCCCGGACAGTGTGCTGCACTTCGCCACCAAAATGACGGACGGCGTCACCAGCAACATCACCTTCACCGATGTGCGGGTGAAACTGGCCAAGCTGGAAAAGCCCATCGAGCAGCTGAACGGCAAGATCCTGCTGGATGGCGACGATCTGCGCAGCGAAGGGCTGAAGGTGAGGGTGGGCCAAAGCGACCTGGCGATCGACTTCGCCACGAGCAACGTGAGCGCCCTGTTCCACCACACCAATGCACCGGTGGACGTGACCCTGCACGGCGAGAGCAAGCGGCTGCACATGGCCGAACTGCTGGCCTTGAACGGCAAGCCCGTGGACGAGCCTTGGGCGCGCGACACGGTGTTCGACCTGAAGTTCGACCTGGACCTGCACACCACCGTGGACGCACTGGACAACAGCCGCTACGTGCCCGCCACCACGCTCAACTTCCGCCACCTGGAGTTCCGCACCGCCAAGTATCCGCACCCGGTGGGCGACATCAGCGGCAAGATCGCCGTGGACGACGAGCGCCTGAAGGTGCAGGACTTCGGCATCACCATTGGCCGCAACAAGCTGCACGCGAGCGTGGAACTGGAGAACCTGGGTGCCCTGCTGGACAGCGCACGCCAAGAGACCGTGCGCCACACCCTGAGCGTGAAGAGCCCCTACTTCAACGCCAAGGAGCTGCTCGTTTACGACGGCAAGGCCTTCGTGCACGACAGCATCGAGGAGGAAGTGCTGCGCGACCTGGTCTTCCGCGGATCGGGCAGCATGCAGAGCAACACCTTCAGCGATCACGGCTTCATCAGCGAAACGCACATCGACCATCTCAGCCTGCGGTTCAATGACCTGCCCCCATTGCGCAACGTTGATGGCTACATCACCACGGACACCAGCGGCTGCATCACGCTGAAAGGCCTGCAATTGGCCATGGGCCGCAGCGACCTGAAGGCGGACCTCTACCTGCGCCACTTCCTGGATGACGACGTGGCGCACAAGATCATCGAGGGCAGCGTGCGCGCGAAGAACCTGGACTTCGACGAGATCGGAGGCTGGAGCCCCGCCAAGCAGGAGGCCAGGGAAAGCCATGCGGAGGCCTTCAACCTCTTCGCACTGAAGTTCCCCGACATGGCGCTGCAGGCGGACATCGGTCGCATCAAACACCACCGCACCCTGCTGGAGGACCTGCACGGCAAGGTGCGCACCACCAAGGACCACCTGGCGCACATCGACACCCTGCATTTCCGCGCGGCAGGTGGCAGGGTGGCCATGCGGGGCACTTTCAACGGCTCGCGGCCGGACAGCATCACCCTGAAGGGCGACATGCGCGTGGACGGCGTCGACCTCGACCAGGTGATGTTCAAGCTGGACAACTTCGGGCAGGATTTCGTGGTGCATGAGAACCTCCATGGCCAAGTGAGCGGCACCATCCGCTTGGATGCACACCTGCACCCCGATCTGGTGCCCGACCTGGCGCACACCACCGCCGTGGCCGATCTCACCGTTGTCAATGGCCGCCTGGCCCGTTTCGGGCCGCTGCACGCCATGGCCGACTTCATGGGCGACAAGGACCTGGACAACATCCGCTTCGGCGAACTCAGCAACACCTTCACCTTCCGCGATGGGGCCCTGCACATCCCGGAAATGAAGATCACGAGCACTTTGGGCTACATGCACCTGAGCGGTCGCCAGAGCTTGGACCTGGACATGGACTACACCATGCGCATCCCCCTGAGCCTGGTGAAACAGGCCAGTTGGAACGCCATGAAGAGCAAGCTGCGCGGCAGCGGGCGCAACAAGGAGGACGAGGAGGAACTGGAACGGGCCGATGCCAAGATCATCAGCGGACAGAAAGGCCCGATCAAAGGCTACCTCACCATGAACGTGACCGGCAACCCCGACGACTACAAAGTGCGCCTGGGCCGGTCGAGGGAAAAACGCTGAGGACCGTGCAGCGCTGTTCCGGAAGGCAAAGCTGAACTTAGCCGACGCTTCCCGACCTTCACGGCAGGGGTAGGCCCATTTCCACATCTGTCATTGCGAGCGAAGCGAAGCAACACATCTCCACATTACGCTGAGCGAAGTCGAAGCGTCCACATCTCCACATCTTCACATCTCCACATCTCCACATCTTCACATCTCCACATCTTCACATCTTCACATCTCCACATCTCCACATCTCCACATCTTCACATCTTCACATCTTCACATCTTCACATCTTCACATTCCGTGAACCTCCCCCTCCTCTTCGCACGCCGCTACCTGCTTGCCAAGCGGAGCAGCAATGCGATCAACGTCATCACCGGCATCAGCATCGCCGTGATCGCCGTGGTGACAGGGGCCATGGTTACCGTGCTCAGTGCCGTGAACGGCATCGCCGACCTGGTGGACACCATCTACAGCCCCTTCGACCAGGACATCACCATAAGCGCCGCACAGGGGAAGACCTTCGAGCGCGACACGCTGGACCTGGCCGCCATACTCGCATTACCACAGGTGAAGCAGGCCAGTTGGGTCATTGAAGAGAACGTGCTGCTGCAGCACGGCGACCAACAGGCCGTGGCCACCTTGAAAGGTGTGGAGGATAACTACCTCGCCATGAGCGGCATGGAGCGCTTCATGTACATGGGCGATCCGGTATTGCAGCGCGACGGAGAGCCCATGGCTCTGGCGGGGATCGCCCTGAAGGTGGACCTGGACCTGCCCCTGGACGATGGCATCTTCAAGCCCCTGCGAATCAGTGCACCCATCCGTGGCCGCAATTTGAGCACCTACCAGCAACGCGCCTTCGAGACGGAACAACTGGCACTGAGCGGGGCCTTCAGCATGAACACGGAGTTCGACGCGAAGTACGTGCTGGTGCCGCTGGATCTGGCCGCCGACCTGCTGCTTTACGACCGGGCCGTAAGTGCTTTGGAAGTGCAGCTGCAGCCGGGCACCTCACTGGACCGCACGGCCAACACCCTGCGCAGCATGCTGGGCGACCACCTGTTGGTGCGCACACGCTACCAGAAGAACGAACTGATGTACCGCACCAACGCCACGGAGAAGCTGGTGTCCTTCGTGGTGCTTGCCTTCATCGGTTTGATCGGGGCCTTCAACATCATCGCCTCGCTCACCATGATGATGATCGAGAAGCAGCGCGACATGCGGGTGCTGGTGAGCATGGGGGCCACGCCGCGCACGGTGCGGGCCATCTTCTTCCAGGAAGGCATGCTCATCGTGCTGGCCGGAACCGTGATCGGCCTTGTGCTTGGTCTGGGCTTCTGCCTGGCGCAGCAGCACTTCGGCCTGGTGCCCATGCACGATTCCGTGGTGGAGTTCTACCCGGTGAAAGTGCTGGCCGGCGACCTGCTGATGATCTTCCTTGCGGTGCTCGGTATCGGCCTGCTGGCCTCCTACCTGCCCTTGCGCTCGCTGAGCAAACGCTTCCTTCAGACGGCCACCTCGGCGTAGTTGGCCACCACCTCGTCGAGGATCTCCTCCAACACGGCGGGATCGCGTTCGGTGCAGAGGCGCAAGCGGACCTCCTTCACGTTGGGCAGGCCCTTGAGGTAGTTGCCGTAATGCCGGCGCATCTCCACCACCCCTTCCCACGGTCCTTTCCAGGCCAGTGAGCTGCGCAGGTGCTCGCGTGCGGCCTCCACCCGGGCGGCCACGGTGGGTACGGGCAGGTGCGCCCCGGTTGCCATGTAGTGTTTGATCTCGTTGAAGATCCACGGGTAGCCGATGCTCGCACGGCCGATCATGATGCCGTCCACACCGTAGCGCTCTCGGTATTCCACCGCCTTCTCCGCGCTATCGATATCGCCGTTGCCGAAGATGGGGATGGTGATCCGCGGGTTGTTCTTCACCTCGCCGATCAGTGTCCAATCCGCCGGGCCTTTGTACAACTGGGCGCGTGTGCGACCGTGTATGCTGAGCGCGCTGATGCCCACGTCCTGCAGGCGTTCGGCCACCTCCATGATGTTCTTGGTGGCATCGTTCCAACCCAGGCGGGTCTTCACGGTAACGGGCACCTTCACGGCTTTCACGATGGCTTCGGTGAGGCGCACCATCTTGGGAACGTCCTGCAGCAGGCAGGCGCCGGCACCCTTGTTCACCACCTTGTGCACGGGGCACCCGTAGTTGATGTCGATCAGGTCCGGGCGCACGGCCTCGGCAATGCGCGCGGCCTCTTCCATGGCATCCTCGCTGCCACCGAAGAGTTGGATGCCGATGGGCCGTTCCTGCTCGAAGATGTCGAGCTTCTTCATGCCCTTGGCGGCCTTGCGGATGAGCCCCTCACTGCTGATGAACTCGGTGAACATCAGATCGGCACCGTGCTTCTTGCAGAGCGCCCGGAACGGCGGATCGCTCACGTCCTCCATGGGAGCGAGCAGGAGCGGGAACTCGGGCAGTTCTATGGGGCCGATGCGAACCATGTGCGGGGCTGCGAAGGTACGGAAGCGCGCTACCGTGGACCTCGGAACCCAAGGGCTATCGTGTCTTGGGCCTATGTGTCATCCCAATGGGTCCGATACATATCGGACTGGGCACCGACCGAATGCTGGATCGGAGGCTACCCACATGTCGTCCCGATGGGACTTGGCACCGACCGAATGCTGGATCGGAGGCTACCCATATGTCGTCCCGATGGGACTTGGCACCGATCGGATGCGGAACCGGAGGCTACCCATATGTCGTCCCGATGGGACTTGGCACCGACCGAATGCTGGATCGGAGGCTACCCATATGTCGTCCCGATGGGACTGGGCACCGACCGAATGCTGGATCGGAGGCTACCCACATGTCGTCCCGATGGGACTGGGCACCGATCGGATGCTGAACCGGAGGCTACCCATATGTCGTCCCGATGGGACTGGGCACCGACAGGATGCTGAACCGGAGGCTACCCACATGTCGTCCCGATGGGTCCGATAGAAAGCTGAGGTCCTTCACGGCCTGGCATCCACCCGTACCAGCTCGCCATCGCCCACCCGCAGGGGGAAGGCACGGCGTATGGCCTGTATGCGGGCGCGGTCCACGGGGTCGTGCTCATCCAACTCCGTGAAGGGCTTGGCGAAGGAGCGCATGGAGCGTTCATCGCGCAGGATGCGCACGGCGCCCTCCAATTCGTCCTGCACGGCGATGTAGACCGCGTAGGGCGTTGCACTGGCCGGTGTGATCAAGATCTGCGCATCGGCCGGTGGTTCGCGGTACGGGCCAATGATCTGCGCTGCTTCCAAGCGTTGTTGCCACACGGCTTGCTGGCTTCCTCCGCCCAATGCGCTCAACCGTTCCTGGCATTGCGCCTCGGTTATGGTGCTCATGGTCGGCAGGTCGTTGCGGTCCTCCGGATTGGTCATGAACTCCATGGCCAGGGTGCGCAGCTCGCGCAGATCGGCAGGACGCTCGTTCACCAGCAAGGCACCCGCATCGTTCACTTGGATGTTCAGGATGTTGCGGCTCGCCACAGGTGCCGCCGGAGCATTGCTGTGTGGCGCCAACATGCGTGTAATGCCAAGTCCCAGATCAAGGGTGGTGGTTACCAGGAAGAAGACCAGCAGCAGAAAGGCGATATCCGCCATGCTACCGGCATTGATGGGGGCGATGCGATGGTGGAAGGTGCTGCGCGTGATCATGCTCGGACAACGCTGGGTGTGCCTCGCGCAAATGTGCGCAACGGGGAACGGTGTGTGCGCAAAAAGCAACGGCCGCCCTCATCAGGCGGCCGTTGCAGCGTTGTTGCGGCGATCGTCCTATCCGCCTTGCGAGCTGGAGTAGTTGATCTTCAGTGCATTGCTCTTGCGCAATTCCTGCTTCACATCGGTCACGATCTTCATGTTGGTCTCCTTGTCCACCTTCAGCGAGCGGGTGATCTTGGGTTGCAACACTTCATCGCGGCGCTCGGTACCCAGCTTCACCCAGGCATCGATCTCGTCGAGTCGTGCGAACTGGTCGTTCAGCTGGATGCGCGGCTCGGTGCCCAGGTAGCTCTCAGAAGGAGGGCCGATGTAGATGTAGTCCACCAAGGCCTTGTCTTCCAGCTTGGTCACCTCGCTGGCTTCGGGCAGCGAGATCTTCACCAACAGGTCCACTTCGCGCATCACGGTGGTCACCATGAAGAAGAAGAGGAGCATGAAGATGATGTCCGGCAGCGAAGCGGTGCTGATGGCCGGGGTGCCTTTGCCTTTCTTGTCCTTGAATCGTGACATGGCGTTCTACTGGTTTCTGCGGCTCACGTCCACCGGTTCAGCTTCGGAGATCCGTTGCGGGTAAACCATGCGGATGGCCTTGATGAGCTTCTGGTCGTCCTCGTCCTTGTCGTTGAGCTCCGAGAACCGCCGTCCGAGTTTTTCACGGGAGAGATCCTCGCGCAACTCGCGGATACCGGCTTCCAGTTCGTTCTGCACCTGCACGTACATGTTGTACGAGGTCTTGGATCCGGTCTGCAGGGAGATCACGGCGGAGTTGGGTAGTTCCATGAACTCACCCAGCAATTCCACGGCCAGGAGCTTGTCCTCCCAGCGATCGATCTCTTTCTGGAAACGCACGCGGTCCTCATCCTCCGTAGCACCGGCAAGGTAGCTGCGGTTGAAGGCGATCTGCTCGCGGCAGACAGCGGCCGTTATGCGGGTCTTTTCCGGCAGGTTCTCAGCGTTGGTCGGGTTGGTCATGAACTCCTTGGCACCCGCACGCAGGTCCTTGATGTCCATGGGCTCCCCTTCCACCAGCAGTTGGTCGGCATCGTTGATGAGCACGATGTACACGTTGCGGTCCTTCACCTTGTCGATGTTCTCCATATCATCAACGATGGGAGGCAACAAGCGCAGGATACCGGCATCGGTGTCCATGGTGGTGGTCACCAGGAAGAAGATCAGCAGCAGGAAGGCGATGTCGGCCATGGAGCCGGCATTGATCTCGCCTGGTCCTTCCCGTCTCTTTTTGCGCAGCATGGGCTACTTCAGCATTCGGGTGACCTCGCCGACCAGGATGGCACCAACGGCACCGACCATGGCGATGGTCAACATGATGAGACCCGCACCGATGAGTTTGGAAGCCTGCTCGGTGATGCCCCACTCGGGCTTCACCGAACCGTCGGCCATGGCGTAGGAGATGGCGAAGAGCAGGAGGAACCCGCCGATGCCGATGATGGACTTCTTGTTCAAGCCCAGCACCGCGAACACCAGCACGATCGCCAGGCTGAGGCCCATAGCGATGTAGGTGATCCACAAACCGCCGTCCACACCGGTATCGTTACCGGAGTAGATCATGATGAAGAACACGATACCCAACAGGGCCGTGGCGTACTGCGCGATTCGGCCGAGGAGGCCGGTACTGTTGTGGTTCATGGGCGCTTAGTGTTTGGTGGCCTTCTCACGCACGAGCATGTCCACAAGGCTGATGGAAGCTTCTTCCATTTGGCCGGTGATGCTCTCCACTTTGCTCACCAGGTAGTTGTAGAACACCTGCAGGATGATGGCCACGATAAGACCGAACACCGTGGTAAGCAGGGCGATCTTGATACCACCTGCCACGATCTTGGGGCTGATGTTGTTGGCCACCGCGATCTGGTCGAAGGCCTCGATCATACCGATCACAGTACCCATGAACCCGAGCATGGGCGCCAGGGCGATGAACAGGCCGATCCAGGAAAGACCGCGCTCCAGGCGGCTCACTTCCACGCCTCCATAGGCGACCACGGATTTCTCCACGATCTCCACGCCTTCATGAGCGCGATCCAAACCTTGGTAGAAGATGCCGGCGATGGGGCCTTTGGTGTTGCGGCACACTTCCTTGGCGGCATCGGCACCACCGCTCTTCAGAGCGCTTTCAACACCATTGAGCAGTTTGGTGGTGTTGGTGCTGGCCATGTTCAGGTAGATGATGCGCTCGATGACGATGGCCAAGCCAAGGATCAAGCAGATCAATACCGGAGCCATGAAGGTGGGGTCACCCTCGATGAAACGGTTCTTCAGCATTTGGTGACCTCCGGCAGGGGCGGCGTCGGCCACCACTTCGGTGGATGCAGCCGCAGGAGCATCCTGGGCCATTACCGGGGTGAGCAGCGTGCTGACGCTCATCAGGCCAGCCAAGCAAAGGGACAAGAACTTGCGTACCATGGGGTGGAGTTATCGGGTGATGGTTGGTTTAACTGTTCGGTTCCGTGCGGAAAGGTAAGTGTGATCGGGTAAGCCGATCGGAAAGGACGAGAAACGTGCAGATCGAGGGCAGCTACGGTCGTGTTCAACCCCCAAAGGCTTCAACCCTTGGCGCTGGTCGTGCCGACCAGCCTGCCAATGCCCTGTCCACTCACTCGAGCAAGCTCGGTTCGTTGCTGGTCCGGGATTGACCTCCCTACGGTCGGTCTTTCCCTGGTGGGGGGGCTTCAATGATTGGCGCTGGTCGTGCCGACCAGCCTGCCAATGCCCTGTCCACTCACTCGAGCAAGCTCGGTTCGTTGCCAGTGCATTGGCAGGCACGGCTCCGCCGTGCGCCATGCATTGGCGGAGAGAGAGGGATTCGAACCCCCGATACCCCGTTAAGGGTATACGCACTTTCCAGGCGCGCGCCTTCAACCACTCGGCCATCTCTCCTGATTACTTGCATCTGCGCAGGGCACACCCTCCGCGTTAAGGGCGGCCAAATTACAAAAAGGTCGTTCCCTCAAATTCTTGTTGCACTTCGTATTGCCGGTGCATGGGCGCCACCGTGTTAAGCCTGTGTGAACTCCCCGCAGATCGCCGCTCTCAAGCGCGTGGTCACCAGCTCCGTATCGGGCTCTTGCGCAAGCAGGAACATCAACTTGGCCAAGGCGGCTTCAACCGTTATATCGGCACCGGGCACCACACCCATGGCGACCAAAGCCTCGCTGGTGGTGTATCGCCCCTGTTCCACTTGGCCGCCTATGCATTGCGTTACGTTCAGCAGGAGCAGCCCCCGCGCACGTGCTTCGCGCAAGGCATCCAGAAACTCGGGGTCGGTGGGCGCATTGCCGCTGCCGAAGGTGGTGAGCACGGCCGCTCGCAGGCCGGGCATGCTCAGGGCGTGTCTCACCCAGGAACCGCGGATCCCGGGGAAAAGGCGAATAACAGCGACCCGGTCATCCAGTTCGGTATGCACACGCAGGCCCGTGTTCCGGCGCGGCAGGATGGCCGCCCGATCATAGCGCAAGTGCACTCCGGCCTCGGCCAGCGGCGGCCAGTTGGGGGAGCGGAACGCCTCGAAGCGCTCCGCGTGCACTTTTACGGTGCGGTTGCCGCGCATCAGGCGGTACTCGAAGTACACGGCCACTTCAGGGACCATGGGCATGCCATGCTCGTCCTTGGCCGCTGCGATCTCGATGGCCGTGATCAGATTCTCTTTGGCGTCGGTGCGGATGGTGCCAATGGGCAACTGCGAACCCGTAAGGACCACCGGCTTGTCCAAGCCTTCCAGCAGGAAGCTGAGCGCACTGGCGGTGTAGGCCATGGTATCACTGCCGTGCAGGACCACGAAACCATCGAACGCATGGTAGTGATCACCGATGATGCGTGCGATGCGCACCCAATCCGCCGGACGCATGTCGCTGCTGTCGATGGGCCGCTCAAAGGCCACACTGCGCAAGTCCACGGCAATGCGGCCCAACTCGGGCACCTGTTCTTCCAAGTGCGCCAGGTCCATGGGCTGAAGGGCGCCCGTGCGCGGATCGGCCCACATGCCGATGGTGCCACCGGTGTAGATCAGCAGTACAGTGGGTCGCTGGTTCATCGGCGGAAGAGTGTTTCAGCGTTGCGTGTGGTGATCCGTGCGATCTCGTCCACGGTCCTGCCGGTGGCTTCCGCCAGCTTGGCTGCGATGTGCGGGATGTAACTGCTCTCGTTGCGCTTGCCGCGGAATGGCACCGGGGCCAGGTAGGGGGCGTCGGTCTCCAACACACAGTGCTCCGGCCCGACCTGCTGCATGCTCTCGAAGAGCCCTCCTTTCGGATAGGTGATGACCCCGCCGATGCCCAGGTGGAAGCCACCCAGTGCGATCACCCGTTTCGCCTCTTCCGGCGTGCCGGTGAAGCAGTGGAACACACCGCGCAGCGTCTCATCGTTCTCCTCCTCCACAATGGCCATCACCTCCTCGAAACTCTGCCGGCAATGGATCACGATGGGCAGGTCCAACTCCTTGGCCCAGCGCACATGCTGGCGGAACACATCCTGCTGCTGCACGAGCCAGGTCTTGTCCCAATAAAGGTCGATGCCGATCTCGCCCACGGCACAGTATCCGCCTTTGCGCAACAGCTCTTCGATGCGCTGCATCACCTCTTCGTTCTGCTCACCCACCGAGCAGGGGTGCAGGCCCATCATGGGGAAACAGCGCTCCGGGTGGGCTTGTGCAAGGGCGTGCATACCCTCCACACTGTCCAGGTCGATGTTGGGCAGGAAGAGCTTGGTGACACCCGCCTCCAGCGTGCGCTGCAGCATGGCCTCGCGGTCGCCATCGAACTGCTTGTGGTAAAGGTGGGCGTGGGTATCGGAGAACATGGGGAGATGAGAGAATGTGAAGATGTGTTGCTTCGCTTTGCTTCGGCAAGCCTCACAATGACGGCTCGCAATGACGGATGTGGAGATGAGCGAATGTGGAGAAGTGAGATTGTGAGAATGTGAAGATGTGAAGATGTGAGAATGTGAACGCTTCGACTTCGCTCAGCGTGATGTGGGGATGTGGGTGACTGGCGGATAGTTGTTGGTGAATGGTACCGAGCACTTCGACCACCGGTCACCATTCTCAATTCACTGCGCTGCAAAGGTGCACCCTGCAGGAATAACGGATCGCTATCAGTTCGGATAGCTGCAACTTTGCGTTCCCCATGAAACTCTTGGTCCTCCGCTTTTCTTCCATCGGCGACATCGTGCTCACCAGTCCGGTGCTGCGCTGTGTGAAGCAGCAATTGGGCAATGTGGAACTGCACATGGCCACCAAGACGGTGTTCGGCGACCTGGTTCGTTTCAACCCGCATGTGGACAAACTGCACGAGTTGGGTGAGGACCTCGGCTCGCTGATGGGACGGCTGCGCCAGGAGCGCTTCGACGCGGTGATCGACCTGCATCACAATTTCCGCACGGCGCGGATCAAGCGTGCATTGGGCGTGCCTGCCACCAGCTTCCCCAAGCTGAACATTGAGAAGTGGTTGCTGGTGAACCTGCGGATGGACCGCATGCCCAAGTTGCACATCGTGGACCGTTACCTGAGCACGGTGGAACACCTGGGCGTGAAGAACGATCGCCAGGGCCTGGAGCTTTTCATTCCGGAGGAGCGGCGCGTGGACCTGAGCACCTTGCCTGCCGCACACCAAGCCGGGTATACCGCCTTGGCCATCGGTGCGGCCCATGCCACCAAACGCCTGCCGGAGCATCGCTTTATCGAGCTTGCCAAGCTGATCGAGGGACCCGTGGTGCTGATCGGAGGCAATGGGGATCGCGAAGTGGCAAGGGCCATTGCCAATGCAGCTGGTGGACGTGTGTTCGATGCCACCGGACGCTACGACATCCTGGGCAGTGCATCGCTGATCGCGCAAGCGCAACGCGTGATCGCACACGATAGCGGGGCCATGCACATCGCGTGCGCCTTCAACAGACCCGTGACCAGTATCTGGGGCAACACCGTGCCCGCCTTCGGCATGGGGCCGTACATGCCCCAGCACCCTGAACGGGCGCACATCGCGGAAGTGAAAGGCTTGAGTTGCAGGCCCTGTTCCAAGATCGGTTACGACCGTTGTCCCAAGGGGCACTTCCGCTGCATGGAGCAACAGGACTTGAGGAGCATTGCCGAGCACCTTCAGCCCTGAAATGGGGGGCTCGAAGGTGCCGTGCCTGATGCATGCTCCGTTAAGGATGTGCTACACACATTTGGATGCGTTCCGAGAGCTGAAGTGGTCGCGCAACCCACATCCCTGTCCGATCCGCTAAGCGGTGTCTTCAAGCACCTGGAGGAACAGGCGCGGGCACCACGTTCTCCACAGGCTTGGTGCTCTTCAGGTACGTGAAGATCGCGTGCGCATCCTCATCCTTGATATCCTTGTAATTCTGCCAAGGCATGGGCGGCAACAGTGGGCGCGACCCTTCCAGGCCTTTGTACAGCCCTTGTTTCAACGCGCGTTTGAATTGCTCCTCGGTCCAATTGCCGATGCCACTTTCGTCACTCGTGAGGTTGGCCGCGAAACTGGTCCCCCAAGGCCCAACGGCTGCGGTGAGGTCCATGGATAGCAAGGCCCATCCGGCGGCATCCTTGGGTACCGGGGGCAGCTGTGTGCCGGCAGGGTGTCCGCTCAGCAAGCGGTCCGGATCGGGATAGGGGCCTTGCGGGCCCATGAGTTTGGGTGAATGGCAGTCGTGGCAACCCATCACGTGCACGAGGTACTCACCACGCTCGATCAGTTCGGCCTCGGTGGGCTGGGGCACTTCAGAAGCCTCAGGGGCCGGGGCAGGTTGGTTACAGGCCACCACCAGCAGGAATGCGATCGGGGCAAGTATGCGGGAGTATTTCCGTTTCATCGGCGTAAAGAGTTGATCAAATGAAGGCCGAGGCGCGCACAGTTGCCCCTCTTCGTTCCTTCATCTTGGGACACCCGTCCCCAACAAATATCACTCGAACAAGGCCTTCAGCTCGGTGGCCTCCTCCGGCTTCATCTTGCCGCTCAGGATCAAGCGAAGCTGCCTGCGGCGAAGTGCGCCTTCGTAGCGCTTCCGTTCCTCCTCGTTGGTGGGCTCGGCCTCGGGCACGTTCACCGGGCGTCCGGCATGGTCCACGGCCACAAAGGTGTAGATGGCGCTGTTGCACTTGATCAGTTCTCCGGTCACCTGGTCCTCCACGGACACGTCGCTCCACACTTCCATGCTGCTGCCGAACGCGCGGCTCACATGGCTCTTGATGGTGACGAAATCGCCCAGCTTGATGGGCTTGTCGAAACCCACGTGGTTAACGGCCACGGTGACCACCACCCGCTTGCAGTGCCGGTGCGCACTGATGGCACAACTGATGTCCAGCCACTGCAGCAATCGCCCACCGAAGAGGTTGCCCAAGGTGTTGGTATCGTTGGGTAATACCACGTGCGTGGTCTGCGCATAACTGACACTGACCGGGCGGTTCTCTCTGCTGTTCATACAAGGACTGTTGTGGGGTGCAAAAGTAGACGCCGGTATGCGCCAGCGCGATACGCGAAGGGACGACCCATTGGAACGAATGTGCCAGCGATCCAATACCGACCTTCGCCACATGCTGAAACCTGGTAGCCCCGCCCCTGCCCTGGTGTTGAACGACCAGCACGGGAAGCCCTTCGACCTGGCCGCGGCTTGGTCCACACAGCATGTTGTCCTCTTCTTCT
Organism: Flavobacteriales bacterium; assembly: GCA_019638115.1. Classification (GTDB taxonomy): domain Bacteria; phylum Bacteroidota; class Bacteroidia; order Flavobacteriales_F; family PHOS-HE28; genus PHOS-HE28. The sequence goes on from JAHBUK010000001.1 coordinate 735,377, forward strand.
ACCCCAAGGCCCACACCAACGTATGCACCCAGGAGGCCTGCGCCTTTCGCGATGCCTATGCCGATCTGCAGGCCAGGAACGCCGTGGTGATCGGGATCAGTCGCGATGGCAGCGCTTCACAGCAGCGTTTCGCAAGCCGCTGGAACCTGCCCTTCACCCTTTTGGCCGACGTGGACGGGAAAGCGCGCAAGGCCTATGAAGTGGACAGCTTCTTCGGGCTCGTCCCCGGGCGCATCACCTATGTGATCGGGCAGGGAGGCATCATCCGGCACGCCCACAGCGACCTCTTCGCATCGCATGAACACGTGCAGCAGGCGCTCAACGCGCTGGACGATCAGCGCACGGTGTAGAATAGTACACGGCCATCGTCAGTGCCTACCAGTAACGTTCCGTCCAGCAAGAGGAGGGGCGCACGGTGGTGCTGGTCCTTGTTCTCGGGGAACTCCAACTTCTGTAGCACCTTGCCTTCGGCATCCACGAATTCCACCAGCCCGTGTTTGCCGGCCTTGGCGGTGGCACCCTCCAAAGACAGTTCTGCCTGTTGGTAGAAACGATCGAAGTTGCTGTTCTTCATGTCCAGGCCCATCGCCTTCACGGCGCGTGGATCGGGCACCCAACGCATGCTGGTGGTGATGGGGATCTTCTCCGCCTTCTTCACATCGAACACCACGCGCTTCCCGCTGTGCCCGATCAGTACCAGGTACTCGCCGTTCTCATTGAAGCCCACGTGGTAAACGGCCGTTCCACCATCTTCATTGAAAGGCAGCGCATGGATCCGCTTGCCACTTTCAAGATCGTAAAGTTCCGCGCCTTTGTTGAGGCCCACCAACAAACGATCGCCTTTGGGCGAAATGGCGAAGGAGATCACCTCCGCCTTGGTGGTGCGCATGGTGCGCACAGGAGTGGCATCCACCACTTGCGCGGCCATTGGGGTGATGTAAGCGGCCAGAAGAAGGGCGATGGCGGAGATCAGGATGCGCATTGGTCGTGTTGCGAAAAGCTCAGTGGCGGTCAATGAGGTGCTTCTGCTCTTCCAGCCATTGCATGGCGGAAGCATGGTCCGGGAACATGCGGATGGGGCGGGCCGGTTTGTGGTGCCGTACGAACACGTTGGCCGCGAGCTGGTGGCTGAAATCGCGCACCACGATGGCATCCGCGGCGATCAGCGCATTGGACACCTCGGAAGAAGCATAGGCACGGGCCTCGTTGCTCATGGTGGTGCCCTCACCAACGCTTACGAGCAAGAGCACCTTATGGCCTGCACCGGCATCCTGTATCGCGTCGAACATCAACTGCACATCAGAAGGCCCCACTTCCAGACCATCCTTGAAATGGGTGTGTACGATACCATTGGGGAGGAATTCCACCCGGCAAGCCACAAGGTCCACCACACGCTCCGGTCCGTTCATTTCGATCAAGCAGGGAGGGCGAAGTTAAGGTCACACACCCCGCAGGTGGGCCGCAAAAAAAGCAAAGCACCGGTATCAGCGCACCAGCAACCAGGCCGATGGCTGGGCATTGCCGCGCACCACCGCCAAGGCCTCCAAGGCATCGGCTCGTTTTGCATAGCTGCCATAAGCCACCGGGTGCAAGGACCCGTTCCGTGGCAGGCGCAAGGCATCATGCCCTTGGGCACGCAACTCTTCCAAAAAACGATCGGCATTGTCGGGGTCGGCAAAACAACCTCCCACCACATGGAACCGTTTGGCACCGGTCGCTTCCACAACGGCAGGGCGCGGCGTAGGCAACACCACGCGGGTGGTGTCCACCTTGGCTGCTGCTTCAAATTCCGGAGCGCCCAGATCCACGATGAGGGATACACTATCATTCGTGGTGAGGGGAAGCTCGTGCGTGCCATGGCCGAGTTCCGGCAAGCTGAAAATGCCCGCCGACGAGACCACGTGGTCCGGCAATGGCGCGGCAGGCACGTAGGTACGCTTGGCCTCGGTTCCGAAGGGCGCGAGCAGGCTCCACTGGGCCATGCCGTCGGCATTCTGTTGATCCATGTAAAGGGCCGCGGCTGCAGCAAGCAGCAAGCTTACCGAAGCAGCGATCGGTAGCAGAACGCTGCGTCGCTGGCGTGCGGGCTCTTCGTTCACCACGGGTGCCGGCATGGGCACCACCACTGGAGCCGGTGGCACGGGAGGCGCTACCGCAGGTCGTATGCGTGGCACGGGCACAGCAGCTACGGGCCGCAAGCCATAGGCATCCCGCAGGAAATTCGCCCGCCGATCGGGTTCGAACTGGAGGATGTTCTCACTGTCGTGATAGAAGATGCCGACATGCGGGATCTCCAGCCGGCCCGAACGCCCGAGCGTATCGCGCCACTGTGCCACGGTATCGGCTATGCGCGTGTTGGCGGCGTTGAAGCCGATGCCCTGTTGCTTGGCGATGTGGTCCGCCAACAAGCCATCATTGCGCACCAGGTTGCGGTTGAAGCTGACATCCTTGCCCGGCGGGTGCACCAGCTTGCGCGCCTCGTCCAGCCGCGCAGGTCGGTACTGCGTTAGGAAGCCACCCCAATGCGGCACGATCACACAATCGTGGCAGTGCAGAAGCTGGCGTATGTCCCGGTCCAATGACATGGCGGCTGCGAAAACGGCGGCAAGTTAAGCAGCCGACACCCTGCGGCGGGCCGCTTCCAGATCGGCGTGTGTATCCACACAGAACGAGGGGTGCTCGGTGAGGCCGATCCGCACACTGAAACCGTGCTCCAACCAGCGCAGCTGTTCCAGCGATTCGGCCAGTTCCAGCGTGGACGGTGGCAAGCTCACCAAACGGGCAAGCACCTCCGTACGGAAACCGTAGAGCCCCACATGCTTCAAGTAGCGGAACCGCTGGCAGCGAGGACCCGCACCCGGATCCCGCAGGAAGGGTATGGCCGCCCGGCTGAAGTACAGCGCATCCTGCTCCGTGTTCACGGTAATGAGCACCTCCCCGGGATCATCGAGGTCTCGGTCGTCGGTCACCACCTGGGCCAGGGTGGCGATACCGCCAGGCGCTTCCAGCAATGCGGCACAGAGCTCATCGATCTGGTCGGGTACAAGGAAAGGCTCGTCGCCTTGGATGTTCACCACGGCATCGCAGTCGGAGCCCAGCTTTTCCCAAGCCTCGTGGCAACGGTCAGTACCACTGGGGTGCTGTGGTGAGGTAAGCACAGCCTTTCCACCAAAGCCCTCCACGTGCGCCACTATCCGTGCATCGTCCGTGGCCACCACCACGTCGTGCAAGCTGGTCGCCCGGCGTGCCTGCTCCACCACGCGTTGCACCATGCTCTTGCCGCCGATGTCCACCAACGGCTTGCCGGGCAGGCGTGTGCTGGCATAGCGTGCCGGAATCACCCCCAGTATTCGCATGCCCATCAAATGTTCACCGTAAGCTGCACCTGCATGGTACGCATGGCTTCCACCGAAAGCGGGCGCAGGGAGTAAACCTCGTTGGTGAGGTTGTTCACGATGAAGGACATGCGTGTGCTTTCCGAGAGTTCGACGCCGGCCCGCACATCCAACAAGGTGTCCCCACTGCGGTGCGTCTTCATCCACTCGGAAACACCGGTTTGCAGGCGGAAGGCCTGACTGGGCGATTCATCGAGGTCCACGAAGATCCTATCGAGGTTGCGCACATGGCTGTTGTAGCGAACGCTGACACCCGCCATCAAGCGACCGCGCTCCACCTGCAGATCGGCGCGGAAAAGGGTCTGCACCCTGAACTTCAGGATGTTCTCCGAAGGGTCGTAACTGGTGGAGTTGTAGGAGTACGGCGTGCTGCCGGAGAAAGCCGGCGTGGCGTAAACGTAGTCCGGCGTGGTGGAGATCGGAAGGGTGTTGGTGAAGCCCATGAGCGTGGCCACGTTCCACTTGCCGAATTCGGCCTTGCCCACGAGTTCCAGTTCATATCCAGTGACCCGTGCACCACCCGTGTTCACGCTCTTGAAACCAAGACCTCCGTTGTTCTGAAGGGTGGGCGTTACCCACTGGCCGAAGGTGAACTCCACGTAGTCCTCGAAATCCTGCTGGAAGAACACGGCATCCATGTACCCCATGAACGGGCCGAGCTTGAAGCCCTGCTTGATGCCTGCCTCGATGTTGGTACTGCGCTCCGCCCGCAGCTCCGGATTGGGGAACACGGCCAACACGCCCACGTTGGTGGTGATGTAGCGCTCTCCGATGGTGGGGAAGCGGAAGCCCTGGCCATAGCTGGCGCGGAGGAAGGTGGCTTCCAACACTTGGTAGGTGGCACCCGCGCGGAACACCGGCTGGGAAGCTTCATACTCGTTCACCGTGAAACGCTCGTAACGCACACCGGCGGACAACGCGATCTTCTCGATGATCTTCTTGTCCATCTGCAGGTAGGCTGCCACGTTGGTGGAACTGCTGCGGCCATTGCCTTCGGGGTTGCCGCGATAGAGCTCGGAATTGGAGTTCACCTGAAGACCGGATATGCCACCGGTGAACACCGTGCGCCCGAAGAGTTCGGCCTCCTGTTGGATCTGGTACTCCCCGAACATGGAGGCATTGCTGTTGCTCTGCTCGTTGTTGTTGTCGAAGATCTGCCGGAAGTAGCGACCGCGCAGGGTGTGTTTGGTGCCTGAAGGACTGTAGTAATTCACGAACGGATCGATGAAGTACTGCGTGCCCAATGTGCGGGTCACCGTGCCGCGTTCCGGGCGGTACATGCCCCTGTCGGTATCCTCCCATACGAATACGCTGGTGGCACGGCTCTTCATGGCATTGGCGGCGATGCCGTAGTTGAGCCCACTGATCTTCCGGTGGCGCCAACGCATGCTGGTGTTGAAGCGCACCCGCTGGTCGTAGCCGCCTTCCCCCACACGCAGCGGGTCCCGGGCAAGGGTGTCCAAGGGCACTGTTTCCGGCCCTATGTAACCGGCATCGGCCACGGCATTGCCACCCACCACCAGATCGAAATTGCCGATCTGCCGGGAGTGGAAGAAGTTGGCACCGCTCATTACGGGTGCGTTGGAAGACCACCACCTGGCCGGCGCATGACCGGGGGTGTCGTACATGCCTACGAACATGGTGGCGCGGGTCTTGGGCGTGCTGCGCGGATAGGCGGTCCGCACGTTGATCACCCCGCTCAGGGCCGCGCTTCCATAGAGCACGGACGATGCGCCCTTGATCACCTCGATCTGCTCCAGGTTCTCCAGCGGAAGGAAGCTCCAGTTCGGACGCCCGATATCCCCACTGAGCACCGGCATATCGTCCAGCATCACCTGCACCCTGCTGCCAGCACCATAGCTGAAACCGCTGCCGGCGCGTATCTGCGGATCCTCATCGATGATCACCACACCGGGCACTTGATCCAGGGCCTGGTCCATGCTCACGATGTTCTTGTTGAGCACGATATCCGGCCGGAGCACACTTACTGATTGGGTGACCTCGCCCACACGCTGCTCAAAGCGGCCGGCAGTGACCACCACCATGTCCAACTGGGCAGAAGCCACATTGAGGGCCACGTTCAGGGTGCGGGTCTCACCAGCGGCAAGAGTGACCTTCTCCCGGTAGGTGATGTAGCCCATGGAGCTGAACGCCAACTCGTAGTCACCCGCCGGCAGTCGCAAATTGTAGGTGCCATCGACCTCGGTGGCCACACCCTTGCCCGGGCCATGTACCACACTTGCACCGATCACGGTCTCCTTGGTCTTGGCGTCGGTCACAACGCCTTTCACAACGGCATCCTGGGCCTGTACCGAAGCAACTCCGGCCAACATCAGGCCTGCTAAAAGAACACTCTTCATGCAGCGGATATATTTGTGCTGTTGCGCCTGTTGACACGTTGGGGCCGAAGGCGATGCGGGTAAATGTAGGGAAAGGGTAATACGCGCTTCACGTGGAGGAACAGCAGTGGATACATCGCATCGCACTGTCCATGCTCAAGGGCATTGGACCGGTGAACGCCCGCAATTTGGTGGCCTACTGTGGAGGTGTGGATGCGCTCTTTACCGACCGCAAGCTGAAGAACACCTTGGAGAAGGTGCCCGGCATCGGCCCCAAGCTGATCGCCAGCATCACCGACAAGAAGGTACTGCCCTCCGCAGAGAAGGAATTCGCCTATGTGCAGAAGCACAAGCTGCGCATGCTCTTCTACCTCGATGCGGATTATCCGCGCCGCCTGAAACAGGCCGAGGACGCCCCCGTGCTGATGTATGTACAAGGCAATGCGGACCTGGAAGCCATGCACATGGTCTCCATTGTGGGCACCCGCTCCCCCACCGACCAAGGCAAGCGCTTGTGCACCGAACTGGTGGAAGGGCTGAAGAACAGTGGGGCCACCATTGTGAGCGGCCTGGCCTATGGCATCGACATAGTAGCGCACCGCGCCGCACTGAAACAGGGACTACAGACCATTGGCTGCGTGGCCCACGGCTTGGACCGGCTATACCCCGGCGAGCATGCAGGCACCGCCAAGGAAATGGTGGAGCAAGGCGGCCTGGTTACCGAGGTACCGAGCGATGGCCCCTTCGCGCCCGGCAATTTCCCGGCCCGTAACCGCATCATCGCCGGGCTCAGCGATTGCACCATCGTGGTGGAAAGCGGGCCGAAAGGCGGCAGCCTCATCACCGCGGACATTGCCAACAGCTACGACCGAGAGGTCTTCGCATACCCCGGCCGCCCCACCGATCCAAGAAGCGAAGGCTGCAACGCCCTCATCCAACGCAACCAGGCGGCCCTCATCACCAATGCCAACGATGTCCTCCGCATGATGGACTGGCTGCCCAAGAAGCAGAAAGCCCCCGTGCAAGCCGCGCTCTTCACCGACCTGCAGCCCGATGAGCAGACCTTGGTGGACATCATCAAAGCCAAAGGCAAGGTGGACATCGATGAACTCTGCGTGCAAAGCCGCATGGCACACGGCAAGGCCGCCGGGCTCTTGCTCAACCTGGAGTTCAGCGGGGTGGTACGCAGCCTGCCGGGCAAGGTGTACCAGTTGAATTGAGGTAGCATGATGCGGAGCTCGCTTCTGGCACTGCTGGCTCTTACGTCCCTATCGCTTGTGCCTTCCGTTCGCGAACGTGCGCCCATCCGTGAAGTGGGCATGGCCTTCGACACGGGCAAGTACGCCTGGAAACACGAGGTGACGAACCAGGAATACCGCGCGTTCCTGGCAAGTTTGGACAGTGCCGAGCAGATGGCGTACAGCCCGGACCCTTCCGGCTGGGGTGTCCATTCCGGCTTGTATTTGGACCACTACCATAGCCACCCTGCATATGCTGCGCATCCTGTGGTGAACATCAGCATCGAGGACGCCCTGCGCTATTGCGCTTGGAGAACAGCGGAGGTCCGGCAAAGAACGGGACTTGCTACGGCTGTTGTGCGCCTGCCGACCCATGCAGAGTGGTTATGGCTCGCAGGTTTCGCGGACTACGAACGGCGCTTACAGTGCGCTTATGGGAATACCTTCCATTGGGGAAGCAACACCATCCATGATGACCGCGGAAGGGCATTGGCCAACGTGAACATCCCCATGGAATATGCGGTGCCGACCAAACGCAACAGGCCCCAGCGAACCTGCGAGATCACCTGCCCGGTGGGCAACTACCCGCCCAACCGATCAGGGCTATACGATGTGCATGGCAACGTGCGGGAAATGGTGGGCGATAGTGCGTGTACCATGGGTGGAGGATGGTTGGACCGGCCGCAGGACTGCCTTCCGAACCAGGCCATGCCCTACACGGGCCCGAGCCCAGCGCTCGGCTTTCGGCCCATATTGGTGTTGTAGCTACTTGGCTATTCCGACCAAGGGATCACCAAAGCCCCCACCGCCGAATGGTCGGTACGGTGGCAACCCGTTCAGGATGCCTGACCTCACTTCTGATAAAGCAATGCGAAACGGAAGCTGAAAAACCCTTTCGAGATGTTCCTATCGGATCCTCCAGCAACATTGTATGAAGGGATGTCCATGGTCGGCCTGCTTCCCAACTCGGCACCCATCATCAATCCGAAGTGTTTGGAAGTCACGGACCGGTTCACCCGCTCCCACCCGACCCGCCAGCCCATGCGCTTCATGCCGAAACGCTCCGGCCGATCAATAGGCACGTTGCGAATGGCCGCGTCACTGAAGGCGTGGAAATCGGCCGTACCTCCCAAGCCGATCATCAAGTCGGCATAGAAACTCCGCCAATTGCTGCGCGCAGGCTCCCCGAAATCCGGTGCTCCGACGATGAAGTGCTGGAGAGCACTGGTACTGAAACCGAGGTAGATGCTGTGGTTGGTAAAGCTGGTGAGGTTCACAGGGTAGCCGCTCGCCAGGGTATCGATCGCGATCTTCAACGTGCCACCTGCGGACTGCTGGTAATAGTAGTAACCGCCACGCACCCCATAGCGCTGCACGGTCGGCACGTCCGTTCTCAGCAAATGGATCACGCGCTCACCCCTGGAGTTCGTGGTTTCCTTCAGCACCATCTTCACGTTCTTCATCCGCGTTCGGCTGCTGAAGTAATAGGTACCTCCAAGTTCAAGTCTGTTGTAAAGCCTCAGTTCGAGCCCATCGCCCCGACCGTCGTAATACTCTCCCATTTCAGAGTCGGTACTCTTGACATAGGGCCTGAACCATTGAGCATTCAGGACCAGGTCGTCGCTGGCCCGATAGCGTCCGTCCAGTCCGAAGCCCGCGAAGAACCCGTCCGCAACGTCCATGCTTAGGATCATGGCACCGACGTATAGCCGGTTCATGTTCCGGATGTCCTGGTCCAGCACAGTGAACCGGGTCTCCTCTCCGGTGCGCTCATTCCGGGCCAGTATCTCCTGCTTCTGGGCCAACGTGTTCTCGGGAACCACCAGCAGGGCTAAGCTGAAGATGGCTAAAATGCGGGCCTGGTGTGCAACTATCATTTGGCAATTATAGCGACTGGCTGTAACTGCCATGCGGACAACCGCTCAACAGTGATGAACGTGAATGCGGAAACGCGATCCGTTTCCATGCCTCTCCACGAACATCCGATCCATACCAATGCCATTTAGCACCCGCGCGTATCCGATGGCCTTTCGCCTTGGTGTCTTATCGTGGATGGATCTGTTCGCAGCCTCCCCGCCAAGCTGATGTTGGGTTCGCCCAGCGGCATACCTTCGCGCCCAAATTCCAACCAACCCATCCATGGCAACCGCCAAAAAGTCCGCGAACAACGTGCAAAAGCAGGTGGACGCGTTCATGAGCTACGTGAAGGCCAAGAACCCGAACGAGCCCGAGTTCCACCAGGCCGTTCACGAAGTGGCCGAAGCGATCATCCCCTTCATTGAGGCCAACCCCAAGTACCAGGGCAAAATGCTGCTGGAGCGCATGGTGGAGCCCGAGCGCACCATCACCTTCCGGGTGCCATGGGTGGACGATAAAGGGAACATCCAAGTGAACCGCGGCTACCGCGTGGAGTACAACAGCGCCATCGGCCCCTACAAGGGCGGCCTGCGTTTCCACCCCAGCGTGAACCTCAGCGTGCTGAAGTTCCTGGGCTTCGAGCAGACCTTCAAGAACAGCCTCACCACCCTGCCCATGGGCGGCGGCAAGGGCGGCAGCGACTTCGACCCCAAAGGCAAGAGCGACCTGGAAGTGATGCGCTTCTGCCAGAGCTTCATGACCGAGCTGTGGCGCCACATCGGCCCCAACACCGACGTGCCTGCGGGCGACATCGGCGTGGGCGGTCGCGAGATCGGCTTCATGTTCGGCCAGGACAAGCGCCTGCGCAACGAGTTCACCGGCGTGTTCACCGGCAAAGGCCGCACTTGGGGCGGTTCGCTGATCCGTCCGGAGGCCACCGGCTACGGCTGCGTGTACTTCGCAGAAGAGATGATGAAGCGCAACAAGACCAGCTTCAAGGGCAAGACCGTGGCCGTGAGCGGCAGCGGCAACGTGGCCCAGTACGCCATTGAGAAGGCCACCCAGCTCGGTGCCAAAGTGGTCACCGCCAGCGACAGCGATGGCAGCATCTACGATCCCGCCGGCATCAACGCCGAGAAGCTCGCCTTCATCATGGAGTTGAAGAACGTGAAGCGCGGCCGCATCGAGGAGTACACCAAGAAGTTCAAGGGCAGCACCTACAAGAAGGGCGCCCGTGTGTGGGACGTGGTGGCCAAGTGCGACGTGGCACTGCCCTGCGCCACCCAGAACGAACTGGACGGCAAGAACGCCAAGGACCTGGTGAAGAAGGGTGTGAAGTACGTGGCCGAAGGTGCCAACATGCCCAGCACCCCAGAAGCCATCGAGGTGTTCCAGAAAGCCGGTGTGCCCTTTGCACCCGGTAAGGCCAGCAACGCCGGTGGTGTGGCCACCAGCGGTCTGGAGATGAGCCAGAACAGCCTGCGCCTCAGCTGGACCCGCGAAGAGGTGGATGCTCGTTTGCACACCATCATGAAGGACATCCACGCAGCTTGCGTGAAGTACGGCACCGAAGGCAAGAGCGTGAACTACGTGAAGGGCGCCAACGTGGCCGGCTTCGTGAAAGTGGCCGATGCCATGATGGAACAGGGCGTGGTGTAAGCGACGGCCCAACCACAATGATGAAAAGCCCCCATCGTGTTGAACGGTGGGGGCTTCTTCGTGTACCGATGTACGCAAGCACCTGCGACCTTCGTTCACCACAACATACCAATGGACCATGACGGCACGCACCATACTCCCACTCCTTGCCCTCCTCTTCCTGGCCTGCGGCAACAGCGGCCCCGGTCGCGATAGCGCGAACAACTACGCCTTGGATGAGTTCGCCCTGGCGGACGGTGCCTTCGCCAAGGGCGCCAGATTCGAGGCAAGCGGGCAGGCGGCGGTACCGCTTCCCACCGACCGCAAGATCATCCGCAGCGGGAGCCTCACCTATGAGGTGGACGACCTGGATGTGGCACGTGCCGCGATCCTGGAGCGCGTGAAGCGCGATGGTGGCTACGTGGAGGGCGACGACCGCGGCGAGTGGGGCCGCACCCGGTCCGTCACCGTGCGGGTGCGCATCCCGGCCGACCGTTTCGATGCCTTCGTGGAGGGTATGGGCACCTTGGGTCGCTTGGAGAACCGCAGCATCAATGCCACGGACGTGACCACCGAATGGGTGGATGTGGAAGCCCGCTTGGAAGCGAAGCGCGCGGTGGAGAAGCGCTACCTGGAGTTGGCCTCGCAAGCGAAGAACGTTCATGAGATGCTGGAGGTGGAGCGCGAACTGGGCAATGTGCGGGCGGAGATCGAGAGCATGGAGGCGCGCATGAAGAGCCTACGCGACCAGGTGGCCATGAGCATGCTCACCATCACGTGCAACAAGCAGGTGGCGGTAAGCGAGCGCTTCAGCCCAAAGTTCGGAGTGGCATTGCGCGAAGGCTGGAACAACCTGCTGCGCTTCCTGGTGGGGCTCACGCACCTGTGGCCCTTCGTGCTGGTGGCCGTTGTGCTGGTGTGGTGGTGGCGCAGGCGGCGGAAGGCGCGGGCCAAGTAGGGCTTGCGATCAGGGAATGAAAAAGCCCCGGCTTTGGCCGGGGCTTTTTCCATGTCGCAATGCCGGACGGTTCAGCAGAACTCGTCGTAGGCCATCATCAGGTTCTCGGCGATCATCTCGGCGCTGCGGCCTTCAATGTGGTGGCGCTCCAGGAAGTGAACCAGCTTGCCGTCCTTGAACAGCGCCATGGCTGGGCTGCTCGGAGGGTAAGGCAGAAAGTGTTTGCGGGCCTGGTTGGTGGCATCGGTGTCCACACCTGCGAACACGGTCACCATTTTGGCCGGGCGCTTGTCGCCGCGCAGGCTCATCTTGGCGCCTGGGCGGGCGGCTCCTGCGGCGCAGCCGCACACGCTGTTCACCACGCACAGCACGGTGCCGGGTTGCGTAAGGGCTTTGTCCACTTGTTCGGGGGTATGCAGTTCCTCGAAGCCGGCCGATACGAGGTCCGACTTCATTGGGGCTACGAGTTCTGGGGGGTACATGGGCGAATAGGTTGAATGTTGCCGGGGATGCACGACGTACGCTTTCCCGGAGGGCGCAAAGTTAACCCCCACTGCGCAGGCACTCGCCAAGCGGAAAGCAGGCGTAGGTATCCCAGCATACCCGGCGATCCAAATGGCCCCCTACAGTGTTGTTCCGATACATTGCCGTCCCACAGCTCCCCACCGTCCATGCTACGCTCCCTGATCACTGCTCTTGCCGTATCCGCTCTTATCGCCTCGGCCAACGCCCAGGCCAAACCTGGCAAGTTGCCATCCAAGGCGGAAAGCGAACTACTTGCTGCCGGCTTCTTCCCGGGCGACCTCCAAGACCTGGTCGTATCCGGTGCATACACCAGCGCGCACAACGGTGTGCAGCACCTCTTTCTGCGCCAGCGCTGGCAGGGGATCGAGGTGTGGAACGGGGACATCGCCGTGCACACTGCCAGCGACGGTCGTGTTATCCGGATCAACAACAGTGCGTTCAGGGCCGTGGAGCGCCTTGTGAATACCACGAACCCGTCCATAAGTGCGGCTCAGGCACTGGGTTCCGTGTTGGCGCGCACTGCGCCTGGCGTTCCCATGCCCGCATTCATTGGCGTTGAGGACGGTGGTCGCCTGCACCGCTTCGATGGAAGTCTCTTGGGCAACGAAGCCGTGTTGGTACGACTTGTATACCAACCGGTGGGCGACAGCCTTCGTCTGGCGTGGAACGTGAACCACTACCTGGCCGATGGATCCCATTGGTGGAACATCCGTGTGGACGCGCTCACGGGTCTGGAGTTGGACCGGAACGACTGGGTGGTGAACTGCGGCCTGGACCATGACCACGCCGCTCACCAGCATAGCCATGGTCATCCGGAAGCGTTTCCCGCACCCGCCGCACCCAACGACTACAACGTCTACGCTTGGCCAACGGAGAGCCCCACCCACGGGCCACGCAGCCAGCAAAACGCACCGTGGCTGGCCGGGGGCATCGCCTCTCCCTTCGGCTGGCACGATACCAATGGTGCTGCCGGTCCGGAATTCACCGATACCCGCGGCAACAACTGCCGGGCGCAGGAAGATGCGGACGCCAACAACACGGGCGGATACAGGCCCAGCGGAGGTGCCGATCTGGACTTCGATTTCCCGATCGACCTCTCCCAAGCCCCGGTGGAATACTTGGATGCCGCCATCACCAACCTCTTCTACTGGAACAACGTGTGCCATGATGTGTGGTACCAGTATGGTTTCGATGAAGTTTCCGGCAATTTCCAGCAGAACAACTACGGACGTGGAGGCTTGGGAAATGACTGGGTGAACGCCGATGCACAGGACGGCAGCGGCACCAACAACGCCAACTTCGGCACACCACCCGACGGCAGCAACCCACGCATGCAGATGTTCCGGTGGACCAACACCACCCCGAACCGCGACAGCGACCTGGACAATGTGGTGATCGCGCACGAGTACGGGCACGGCATCAGCAACCGCTTGGTGGCAGGCCCCAGCAATGTGAACTGCCTGGGCAACGCCGAACAGATGGGCGAAGGCTGGAGCGACTATTTCGGGTTGGTAATGACCATGAAGCCCGGCGACACACGCACCCAGGGACGTGGCGTGGGTACTTACCTGCTGGGCCAGCCGACCACCGGCTTGGGCATCCGCCCGGCGCGATACAGCACCAGTTTCGGTGTGAACAGTTTCACCTACGCCAGCACCAACAACACCTCGCAGATCAGCCAGCCACACGGCATCGGCTTCGTATGGTGCACCATGCTCTGGGAAATGACCTGGGACCTGATCGATGAATATGGTTTCGACCCCGACATCTACACCGGCACGGGAGGCAACAACATCGCCATGCAACTGGTGATCGATGGACTTAAGCTCCTTCCTTGCAACCCCGGCTTCGTGGATGGTCGCGATGCCATTCTGCTGGCCGATCAACTGAACAACGGAGGCGCCAACCAGACTTTGATCTGGGCGGCATTCGCGCGGCGTGGCCTGGGGGCCAGTGCCAGCCAAGGCAGCACCAGCAGCCGTACGGACCAAGCAGAGGCCTTCGACCTGCCGGTGCCCAACAACGTAGGCATCACCCAGATCCTGGCACCCGACCCCGAGTTGTTGGAATGTGGCCAAGGGGTCTCCGTGAAAGTTCTGGTGCGTAACACCGGGCTCCAAGCCCAGTCGGATTTCCCGTTGAGCTTCCAGCTGAACGGAGAGGACGCGGTGCAGGAAGTCTTTGTGGGCACTTTGGCTCCCGGCGCTTCCGCGGAATTCGAGTTCAGCACCTTGGCAGACCTTGGATCCGCGGGCACACGCACGCTCACGACAGCCACGCTGCTGGCAGGCGACCAGTTCGCCGGGGATGACCAGCAAAGCATGCAGGTGGAAGTGTTGCCCGCGACCCAACTTCCATCCACCTTCACCGAAGGGCTTGGCGAAGCAGACCCGCTGCCGACCGGCTGGCGCTTACAGAACCCGGACGCCAGCACCACATGGACCGCCGGGGAGTTGACCATCGGACCGGATTGCTCCTCCTCCTTCGCCTGGGGTATCAACCACTATTCCTACAATGCTCCCGGCCAGGAAGATCGCTTGATCACGCCTCTGGTGGACCTCTCCGGATCGGCGGGCAGCAGGCTGAAGTTCCACCACGCCTATCGTCCTTACTCGGCCACTTACGCCGATCGTTTGCGCGTGGATGTCAGCGGCGATTGTGGTGCCAGTTGGACCTCCGTGTTCGACCAACAGGGTTCCGTGCTTGCCACAGGCAGTAACCTGACCAGCGTTTTCGTTCCGACCGTATGCTCGCAATGGCGTTTGAACGACATCGATATCAGCGCATACGATGGGCAGGTGGTGATGGTGCGTTTCGTGGCCATCAATGGCTACGGCAACTGGATGTACCTGGATGATGTGGTGATCGAGCGCAACGGTATCTCCCTTGCCCTGCAGCTGATGTTGGACGGCCCCTACGACCCGCTGCTGGACCGCATGAACGATGGCCTGCGCAGCGCGGGATCCATACCCACCACCGAACCTTACACCGCATTGGGCTACACCCATGTGGGTGGTGGTGGTGAATCCGTTGACGTTTCCGTTTTCGAAACCACTGGTGACAATGCCATTGTGGACTGGGTGTTGGTGGAGCTGCGGAGTGCCGCCGACGCCAACATCCTGCTCGGCACGCGCAGTGCCTTGCTGCAACGCAACGGGGCTGTGGTGGACAAGGACGGTGCATCACCGGTATCCTTCGGCTTGCTGCCCGGCGACTACCACATTGGAGTGCGCCACCGCAACCACCTGCCCTGCATGAGCGCCACGGCACTAAGCATCGGTACGCAGCCCTTTGCGGTTGACTTTTCCGATCCGGCAATGGCCACCTTCGGCACGGATGCCCGGCGCACGCAAGGCACACGTGCCACGCTGTGGGCAGGCGATGTGCTCTCCGATGGCGTGATCCGCTATACCGGCAGTGACAACGATCGCGACCAGATCCTGCAGGCCGTGGGCGGTGTAATCCCCACCAACACCCTGGCGGGCTATCGCGCAGAGGACGTGAACCTGGACGGGGTGGTGCGCTACACGGGTCAGGACAATGATCGCGACATCATCCTCCAAAGCATTGGCGGGGTGGTGCCCACCAACACGCGGCAGGAGCAGATGCCTTGAGCGTGGACCAGCAAGATCGAAACGGGCCTTACAGGGCCCGTTTCCGTTTGAAGAAGGCCCTCATCAGATCGGCGCATTCGGCTTCCAGTATACCGCCCATGACCTGCGTCTTGGGGTGCAGCATTTTGCCACCGATGCGGCGGTAACCAGCCTTCTCATCGAAGGCGCCAAAGACGATGCGGCCCACCTGGGCCCATTGCAAGGCACCCGCGCACATGGGGCAGGGTTCCAGTGTAACGTAGAGCGTGCAGTCCTTCAGGTACTTGCCGCCCAGGTCGTTAGCGGCGGCGGTAATGGCCTGCATCTCGGCATGCGCTGTAACATCGTTGAGCCGCTCGGTGAGGTTGTGTGCACGGGCAATGATGCGGCCTGCACAGACAACAACAGCACCCACGGGCACCTCATCGGCCTTGAAGGCCTGTTCCGCTTCACGCAGCGCCTGCCGCATGAAGTGCTCATCTCCCACGGGCTCTATCATTCCAACACCACCTTCACCCGTTCCACGTTCGTTCCGTGGCGCAGCTCCACCACATATAGACCTCGTGCCAGATCACCCACAGGCAAACGCACCACATCGGCATCCAGGCGCATGGCACGCTTCAAGCGCCCCAACGCATCGACCAGGCGCAGTTCCGCACCTGGCATATCGTAGCGTACATGCAGCACATCGCTGGCCGGTGAGGGCCATACCTCCACGCGCTGTGGCGAAACCTGCTCGCCTACGCCGGTGGCGAGACCGAAGGTGCAATCCTGGTAGTAGGCGGTACCGCTCGTATCCACCACGATGAGCGTATCCGCATAGGTGCCCGGGGTGTAGGCGAAATAGAAAAGCATCATCTCATCGGTGGTGGCCTCGCCCAGCGTTACCCACTGCGGCGGGTCGTTGGGGTTGCGCGGATTGGTCGTGGTATTGGTGTACGTGGCGAAGCCGTGCACCTGCGTGCCGGGCGGCAGGTGGATGGGACGGCGGAAGGCATAGAAGCCCTGCCAGCTGAAGTCCCAATCGGGAATGTCCACCAAGGGGATGGTGTCGCCTGCGGGCAGCACCGCGAAGGAGCGCATGCTGGTGCAGATCAGGTGTGCGTGTGGCGCAATGGCCGTTATGGTGACAGCCACAGGGACCGTGTAGCGGCTGTGGAAGGTGCGCACCTCGTTGGGCGGTATCACCAAGGGGCCGTTCTGCAGCGTGGGTGCCACGTGGTTCAACACCGGATCGATGGAGAGGTTGCGGAGGGTCGGTGCCGGACTCAGTTTCAGATTGATGCGGGTGCTATCCACCTGCACGCTGCTGCTGGTGGCCGGGTAATGCACCTGGATCACGAGGTCCGCATTGGCCAGGAGCTTGATGCCCATGCCCGTTGGCGTGTAGAAGGCCTGTGAGCCTGGTACCCAGGCACCGATGAGTTTGGCGCTGGGCACCCCGATGCCTCCGAAGCTGGTGTAGCCCGGCCCCATCTCGTTCTGGTCAAGTATCTGGGCCTGCCCCGTGTTGTCCTGGAATACGAGCACGTGGTGCACCATGGCCGTGTTGCCGGGCACCACCTCCAAGCCGGTTATGTAGCGGTCCGTGGGGTTGTTGATGGGCAGCACGAAACAGCGGTAGTTGTCGCTGGAGGAGGACGGGATGACGTAATCCTCCATGATGGCGGTGATGTCCGGTTCGGCGATCTCCCATCCATCGCTGTAGGTGGGCACGGGCAGTGCGTTGACGGGAT
Organism: Flavobacteriales bacterium; assembly: GCA_019638115.1. Lineage (GTDB taxonomy): Bacteria > Bacteroidota > Bacteroidia > Flavobacteriales_F > PHOS-HE28 > PHOS-HE28. Next base: position 752,656 of record JAHBUK010000001.1, read on the forward strand.
CACCCTCGGGCGCACCACCGTCCACCCACGCGGCGATCAGGTCGATCTCCTGCTGGGTGAGCACACGCTCATGGGCCATCGAACGGTAGTTGGGATCCGGTGGCCAGGGTGGCATGTAACGCACCTGTGTGGCGGCCTTCATCTCGTTGCGCCAGAAGTTGGCCTCTTGGTATCCGGCCAGGCTGAAATGTCCGGCACCGCCATCGTGGTGGCAGGGGGTGCAGTGCGTGTACACGATGCACGCGATGTCCTCGTGCCAGGTGGGGGTCTGCGCTTCCGCAGTACCAAGTCCAAAGAACATCGGGACAAGCAGGGTAAGGGATCGCTTCATGCGGGCTTGGTGTCAGTTGCTCAGTGCGGGTGCCTGGTCGTTGGCGACCTCGGCCAATTCGTGCTCCAGCAACGCTTCGGTGCCGGGCTTGATGTCCTTGATGTTCAACTGCACGGATACGCGCCCGTTCCATTCGTTCTCCTCCAACACGTACAGCACGCTGAAGGGCTGTCCGCTTTTCACCAGGTCCAAGTGCTCAGCCAGCTTGAACGCGATGGCATCGAAGCGCAGGTTCCGATCGCTGGGATGGCACAAGCTCATCTTCAGGTGTGCGCCACCCACAACCCGCGCCGATCCGGTGTCGATCACGTTGCGCGTCAGGAATACCGGCCGCATGTTGCCCGGCCCGTAGGGTGCCATGTGATGGAGGATGCGCACCAGCGCCGGCGTGATGTCCTCCAGGCCGACCTCCAGGTCCACCACTTCCTCCGGGATGCGCTGCTCGGGCAAAAGGCTTCCGCGCACAACCTCCTCGAAGCGCTTGCGGAACGCATCCACGTTCTCCAGCGGCATGGTGAGCCCCGCCGCATACATGTGCCCTCCGAACTGGTCGAGAAGATCGCTGCATGCACTGATGGCCTCGTACACATCGAAGCCCTTCACGCTGCGCGCACTGCCCACGGCCTTGCCCTGGCTTTCGGTAAGCACCACGGTGGGGCGGTAGTGCCGTTCAATGAGGCGCGAGGCCACGATGCCGATCACGCCCTTGTGCCAGGTATCACGGAAAAGCACGGTGCTCCAGGCTTGCTGCAGGAAGGCATCGGTATCGATGTCCTCCAGGGCCTGTTGGGTGATCTCCTTGTCCAGTTCCTGACGCTGGCTGTTGTTGCCATCCACCCGCAAACCGGACTGCGCGGCCTGGTCCAGGTCATGCGCCAGCAGCAGTTCCACCGCCAGCCTGCCGTGCTCTATGCGCCCGGCGGCATTGATGCGCGGGCCGATGGCGAACACCAGGTCGGTGATCGACAACCGCTTCTTCACGCCGGCCATGTCCATCATGGCCCGGATCCCCGGCCGCGGATCGTCGTTGATGCGCTTGAGCCCGTAGTGCGACAAGATGCGGTTCTCACCATCCACCGGCACGATGTCGCAAGCAGTGCTAACGGCCACCAGGTCCAGCATGGGCTCCAGATCGGCAAAGGGGATGTTGTTGCGGAGCGCGAAGCCCTGCATGAGCTTGAAGCCGACCCCGCAGCCACTGAGTTCCTTGAACGGATACTGGCAATCCGCACGCTTGGGGTCCAGCACGGCCACGGCTTCGGGCAGTTCATCGCCGGGCCGGTGGTGGTCGCAGATGATGAAGTCGATGCCACGCTCCCTGGCGTAGGCCACCTTGTCTATGGACTTGATGCCACAGTCCAAAGCGATGATCAGGCCCACCCCTTCCCGCTTGGCGTGATCGATGCCCGCGAAGGAGATGCCGTACCCTTCCGCGTAGCGGTCCGGGATGTAGAAGGTGATGTTGCCGGTGTAGCGGTGCAGAAAGGAGTAGACCAGGGCCACTGCGGTGGTGCCGTCCACATCGTAGTCGCCGTAGACCATGATGCGTTCATTGTCACCCAAGGCCCGTTCGATGCGTTCCACAGCGGCCGCCATGTCCGCCATGAGAAAGGGATCGTGCAGTTGCTCCAAACGCGGCCGGAAGAACAGCGATGCCGTGGCCGGATCACCGATGCCCCGTTGAGCCAGTAGCTTGGCGGCCGGCAAAGGGCAGCGCTCATGCACCAGGCTCTCCACGGCCGCATGCTCGGCCTCCGGTTTCAGGCGCCATCGTTTTCCACGGGGAATGCTCATGGCCCGAATATAAGGCCGGGGTGACCGAGGCCCGGATACGTACGCTGGCAAGAGCGAACTTCGCGGCCTCGATGAAGTGCCTTGTTGCTGTTCTGCTCAGCTGCTTGTCGTTAACCAGTGTTGCGCAGGTGGTGAACATCGAGAACAAACGTTTCGATAACGATACCGCGCGTTGGTCGGCACAGGCCGGTTTCCGTTTCAACGTGGTGGAGAACACCCAACGCAGCCTCGACCTCGGCTTGAACGGTGGTGTTCAGTTCATCCACGATATACATCGGGTCTTTCTGGTCACCGACTTCACGCTGAACAAGGTGGAGCGGAACGACTTCACCAACACAGGATTCCAACACGTGCGGTACCAGCGCCAATGGCGTGGACCCTTCTCTTGGGAAGGCTACACCCAAATGCAATACAACAAGCCCTTGCGGATCGATCTGCGCTGGGTGACAGGTGCAGGTATGCGGGCCGTGGTGCGCAACGCGGACGACCTGCGGTTGGCCCTTGGCTCATCGGTCATGTACGAGCACGAAGTGGACCGCGTGAACGAGTTGCGCTACAACGACATCCGCTCCAGCAACTATGTGTCGGCAGCGTGGAAACTGGAACCGCACGTACAGGTGACCACCATTTTCTACTACCAACCTTTGATCGGCGATGCAAGCGACCACCGCATGGCGGTTGAAGCACAGTTGAGGCTGCGAGTAACCCGTCGCTTCGCGTTCGATTCGCGGATGAACCTGCAGAAGGACACGAAGATGGCGCCCGGTGTGCCCGAGCTGAACTACCGCTGGAGCAATGTCTTCAGCTTCGTCTGGTAAGGGCCGTAAGTAACAAAGCCCCGCACATCGTGCGAGGCCTCGTTACCTGTGTTCTCTGCCTTCAGCAGTGCGCACGCATGCCGCCTAACGGTAACCGTTGATATAGGCATTGGCGATGATCTCGCTTTCGCGGACAAGGCCATGCACGATCTCTCGGATCACATCGTTCAGCTGCTCTTCCGTGTACCGGGCCAGGTCGTTGTACACGTGCGTTTTGCGCTTGCTGCTTTTAATGAAGGCTATTTTATCCTTCCTGGTCATGGGGGCTTCTACGGCGCTGTCCGGCCAAAAGATCCACGCAACTTGAAAAAAAGTCGGACAGTTCAAGCTGGCTGCGGCTTTCAGCATATGCAACAAGGAGGGGCACCCCTTCGGATGCCCCTCCTTCACCGCCCCCTGGAGCGGTGCCCTTTCACCAAAACCCGAGGCCCCCGCAGGGACCCCCAGTGTGCTTATGCCCGACCCATGCCGGCCACCCGCAGCTCGTGCATGGCACGGAGGGTGGTCAGGTAGCGTTCCAATTCACCCTTGAGAAGCAGTTGACGGGCTTGGAACTTGAGCTTGCCGTAGAGTTGCTTGGGGCTTTTCATGGTCGTGCAGGTATTTCGTTGTGGTACAGCAACCCGTTTTCAAGCACTGTGCCAAAAGCTGTGATGCCAAGCCCCACGGGGCTTTCACATGACAATGCCCACTGGAGCAAGTGGTCCGTAGCACCCTTCCGGCTACTTTCGCGACATGCAGCGTGGACCTTACTTGGTGGGCGTGGCCGGAGGCAGTGGTTCCGGCAAGACCACCTTGGTGCGCGCCCTGCGGGCCGGCCTGCCGGAAGGCTCCATCTGCGTGGTGAGCCAGGATGACTACTACCTGCCGCGCGAGGAACAGGCCGTGGATGCCAACGGCAAGGTGAACTTCGACCTGCCCACCGCGGTGGACCTGGATGCCCTGGCCCGGGACCTGCGCACGTTGGCGGCCGGCGAGGTGCTCTATCGCAAAGAGTACACCTTCAACCAGGCCGGTCGCGAAGGTGGTCTGGTGGAACTGCGGCCTGCACCGGTGATCATCGTGGAGGGCCTCTTCGTGCTGCACCACGTTCCTTTGCGCGAGTTGTTCGACCTGCGCGTGTTCGTGGACACCAGCGAGCAGGAGCAGCTGCGGAGGCGCCTGCTGCGTGATGCCCGCGATCGCGGCTATGGCGAAGAGGAGGTGCTCTACCAATGGCACCAGCATGTGCTGCCCGCATACCGCTCCTACCTGCTGCCCTACCGCCATTTGTGCGACCTGCACGTGGTGAACGAGCAGGGCTTTGAGCGGGCCACCAGCGTGCTTTGCGACCACCTGCGCCACGCGGCCGGGGTGCCTTCCGCCTTGGCGGATCAGCGCTCGTAGAGCTGGTGCTGCCGGATGTAGCTGAGCACCGCGGGCGCCAAACGTCCATCCACCGGCTTCCAAGCCTTGATGTCCGCGCGCAGCGAGGTGGACGAATAGGGCTGCAGGGGCGCATCGGCCACCAAACGCACGCCGGGATGGCCTTGGTAGATGCTGCTCGCCAGGTGATCGCGCACGCCTTCCCGCGGATAGACCAGCAGGCCGTGGTGCTCCAGGATCTCTTCGGCGTCCTTCCACTTGTGGAACACCGCCAGGTTGTCGCTGCCGATGATCAGCTCGAAGGTGTGGGCGGGCCAACGTCGGCGCATGAAGCGCAGGCTCTGTACGGTGTAGCTGGGGCGCGGCAGGTCCAGCTCGAAACCGCTGGCCACCAGTCCGGCATGCCCCTGAACGGCCAGGCGCACCATGGCCAGGCGGTGATTGTCAGGGCTCAGCTGCTGGTCCACCTTGAAGGGGTTCTGCGGGGTGACCACCAACCAGACCTCGTCCAGCGAGCGGGTGCGGAGCATGTGTTCCGCTATGGCCACATGGCCGGCGTGCGGAGGGTCGAAAGTCCCGAAGAGGCAACCGATGTGCATCAGTGAAGGAATCTGCGGACCAGGGAGACCGCCTCGCGGCAGGCACTGGCCAGTTCGTCGTTGGTGATCACGGTATCGAAGCGATCGGCATAGCTCATTTCGTGCCGCGCTTTGTCGATGCGGGTGCGTAGGGTGTCCTCATCCTCGGTGCCCCGGCTGCGCAGGCGTTGCTCCAGGGCCTCCACGGAAGGCGGGCTAACGAACACGGCGAGCGCGCGGGTCTGGTACACCTCCTTCAGGTCAAGGCCACCGATCACATCGATGTCGAAGATGGCGTGGTGCCCACCGGCCCAGATGCGCTCCAGCTCGCTGCGCAGGGTGCCGTAGAAGCGACCGGGGTACACCTCCTCCCACTCCACGAACTCGCCCGCCGCAACGCTTCCCTTGAAGTCGTCCACGCTCATGAAGAAGTAGTCCTTGCCGTGTACCTCGTGCTCGCGCGGTGGCCGTGTGGTGGCGCTCACGCTGAACTCCAAGCCCAGGTCCTGCTCCAACAGGTGGCGCACGATGGTGGTCTTGCCGGCCCCGGAAGGTGCTGAGAAAATGATGAGCTTGCCGCGTTGGTCCATGGTTCCCTACAGCACGTTCAGCACCTGCTCCTTCACCTTCTCCAATTCGTCCTTCATGAGCACCACCACGCGCTGTATGGCGGCGTCGTTGGCCTTGCTGCCCAAGGTGTTGATCTCGCGGCCCATTTCCTGCGCAATGAAGTTGAGCTTGCGCCCTTGCTGTTCATCGCCGGCCATGGTCTCTTGGAAGTAGGTGCAGTGTGCCCGCAGGCGCACTTTCTCCTCGGTGATGTCCAGCTTCTCCAGATAGTACACCAGCTCCTGCTCGAAGCGGTCCTGGTCGACATTCACTTGCAGGTCGGCGAGCTTGGCGCGCAGGCGTTCGCGGGTGCGGTCGCTACGGTCGGTGTCCATGCTTTCGGCTTCCAGGAGCAGCTGCTCAATGCGCTTCACGCGGCCCACCAGTTCATCCAACAGGCGCGCACCTTCGTTCAGGCGGAAGCCGTCGTACGCAGCAAGGGCCTGGCGCACCAAGGCGAGCAAAGCTTCCCATTCGGCGCCCTCCAGCACCTCGGTGCGGGTGGTCATCACATCGGGCATGCGCAACACCTGGGCCAGCAGATCGGTGTCGGTGCCGGGTGCCACCGCTTCCGCGATCTCGCGCAACTCGGTGTAGTAGGCCTGCACCAACTCGCGATCGAAGGTGGTGCGGCGGGTATCGCTGCCTTGTTCGTGGTGTACGATCACCTCGGCCTTGCCGCGCACCATCAGCTCACCGGCCAGCTGGCGCACCTCGGCCTCCTTCTCGCGGTATACAGCGGGCAGCTTCACCAGCAGGTCCAGCTGCTTGCTGTTCAGGGAGCGCACCTCCACGGTGACCTTCCGGTCCTTCACCACCCCTTCGGCACGGCCGAAGCCTGTCATTGATCGCAGCATACGCGTTGGAATAGCGGCAAAGGTATTCGCGGGGAAATGGTGTAGTCGTTAGTGGGCAGTCTTTAGTCGTTAGTGGACTGCATCGCAGTTGGCCCACTAACGACTAACGACTACCCACTGGATCCCTATCCGCCCGGCTGACCAAATGCACCCCCAGGAATATCGCGGCGGCGCACAGCAATTGCGGCCAGCCCAAGGTGGCATCGTATTGCCCTGGAATGCCCAATCGATCGGGGCCGACGAACACGAACAACCACGTGAAGCCGGCCGCCAATACGGGCTGCATGTAGATGTAGGTGCCCACCACGCTGGCGTTGAGGTAGCGCAGCGCCCAGGTGTTGAGCAGGTAGGCCACAAAGGTGACCATCACCACCACGAAGAGCAGCGAAACCCACACCGGTGCCGAGAGGGTGGACCACTGCACCGCAAGCAGTTCGCCGGTGCCGAAGGGCAGCACGAGCACCGCGCCGAAGAGGAAGCACCAGCTCATCACCGTTACTGCGGTGTACTTGCGCATGAGCGGTTTTACGATCACCAGGTAGATGCCGTAGGAGGTGGCATTGATCAGGATGAAGAGATCGCCCAGCGCGGTGGCACCGGTGTTGTGTCCCTTCGGCTTCAGGGCGATGAGGCTGAGCGCGCCCGCTGCGCCCAGCGCCACGCCGATGGCCTTGGTCCAGGTGATGCGCTCGCCGATGAGCAGGCCGCTGAGCACCAGCACCAGGATGGGCGTGGCCACCATGATGATGCTGGAGTTGATGGGCGTGGTGCGCATCAGCCCGTGGAAGAACATCAACTGGTTCAAGGCCACACCGAAGACCGCGCAGAGGAAGAGCCGGCCCATGTCCGACATGCTCACCCGCTCGGGGAGCACTGCCCGCATCAGCCAGAAGAGCGAACCCGCCCCAAACACACGCAACACGATGAAGCCGCTGGGACCGATCACCGCCGGCATGAGGCCCTTGGCCACCACGTAGTTGACGCCGTAGATGAAGTTGACCGTGAAGAGGGCAAGGTGTGCGCGGACGCTGCGGTCCATGGGAGTGTTGGTGCGGACGGATACCTTTAGCCCCAGCCCTGTTATTGGGCCGCGAAGGTAGATGGCAACGAGCGGGCACAAGGACGAGGAGAAGGACTTTCGCAGCAAGTTCAAGCTGCGCAAGGTGCTGCTGCCAGTGCTCATCGGCATGATCGCTGCGGGCTGGTTGCTATGGCGCGACCTCAGCAAGGAGCGCTTTGAACTGGTGAGCGACGGCCCCGGCAATTACGCTTGGGTGGGCGATGCCGAGACCGGCATTCCCAACCTGAACGACCCCGAGCAGTTCGTGGAAGTGAGCGATGGCAGCGGGCAGTACAAGCGCATGACACAGCGCGAGATGCTCCGCCAGGTGGAATGGACCTGGTACAGCACCTTCTGGATCCTGATGGCCTTGATCGCCACGGCCTTCCGCGACCTGGGCTACATTTTCCGCATACGGGTGCTCAGCGATGGGCACCTCAACTGGCGGCAGAGCTTCAACGTCACCTTCCTCTGGGAATTCGCCTCGGCGCTGTCCCCCTCCGTGGTGGGCGGTTCGGGCATCGCCATGTTCATCATCGGGCGCGAAGGCATTGCGCTGGGGCGCGCCACCGCCATCGTGCTGGTCACCGCCTTGATGGACGAGCTCTTCTACGTGATCATGGTGCCCATCGTCTTCGTGCTGGTGGGCATGGACAACCTTTTCCCGGCGCAGCTGGACAATGCCTTCTGGGGCCTGCCGATCAAGACCATCTTCTGGGTGGGCTATTCCTTCATCCTCATCCTCGTAGGGCTCATCTTCTACGGTGTGTTCTTCCGTCCAAGGGCTTTCAAGTTCGCCTTGCTGCACGTGTTCCGCCTGCGATTCCTGCGGCGCTGGCGGCCCTTGGTGATCAAGGTGGGCGACGACATCGCCATCACCAGCATCGAACTGCGCGGCAAGCCCAAGCGCTTCTGGGGCAAAGCATTCGGCGCCACGGTCTTCAGTTGGGCCTCGCGCTTCCTGGTCATCAACTTCATTGCGGCCGCCTTCTTCGATGTGGGCGACCACTTGTTGCTCTACGCCCGCCAGTTGGTGATGTGGGTGATCCTGCTCATCAGCCCCACGCCCGGCGGCAGTGGCGTGGCCGAAGTGGCCTTCAGCGGTTTCTTCCGCGACCTGCTGCCCACCCTGGGCTTCATCGGCGCCATCGCCATCATCTGGCGCCTCTTCAGCTACTACCTCTACCTGTTCATGGGGGTGATCATCCTGCCGCGCTGGTTGCGGCGGACGAAGGGGAATGTGTGAGGGGGACCGACCGCCAAACCAACATCACCTGCCGGAACAGCGCAGGGAAGGCTCATTTCACCAAGCTACTCCACCACCACCTGCTGGTGCCTCACCCCTTCCGGGTCCGTCACTCGCAACACGTACGCACCCCGCCCGAAACGCGATAGGTCCACCTCCTCCAACGTGGCGCTGGTGGGCAAGGGGCGTTGCAGCAGCAGGCGCCCCGTGGCATCGTACACGCTGTAGTAGCTGTCCCGCAGCAAGGGATCACTGAACTCCAGGTTGAAGCGCCCCGGCGTGGGGTTGGGGTAGACCCGCACACTGCGCTGCTTGGAGCTGTGGTGCGGCGGCACGCTCGTTACCAGGCAGGCATCGTACACGGCGATGGGCGCGAAGGTAGTGTCGCTCACAAAGGCAGGGTGAACGGTGGCGCCATCGATGGAGGTGAGCGTGAAGCTGCTGTCCGTGGGGAAGAGGTCCAATATCTGAAGGGGATACTGGCGTTCTTGACAGGAGAAGTGGCCCAAGGAATCGGCCTTGAAGATGTAGGGAAGGCCGGTTTGCATGTTCGGTAGGTTGCCCCAGACACCTCCACTGAACATCAACCCGCCATCTGAATGGGCCAACAGGTCCATGGTGAAGTAGTCATGGCCGTCCGCCCCCACCGACCGCGTCCAGAGCGTATCCCCATTCAGGTCTGTCTTCATCAGGAAGGGTCGGAAGAAGAGGTTGTTCTGCGGGTAACCCAACGTGGCGAGCATGGCATATTTGCCGTCCAGCTTCTTCACCAAGCGCGAGGGATGGCGCGAATACCATAGGTTAGGCGCACTATCGTAGCCCCTGCACCACTGCACCTCGCCATCGCCGTTCAACTTCATCATGAAAAGCCTGGGATGATAGGTGGGCGGATAGGGAATGAACGGATTGGTGGAGGCAATGCTGTCCGTGAAACCGGTAATAACAAAAGAGTCGTCGGACTCGATCACCGCATCGTGTACCATGCCCTTGGGGCGGATGTAACTCTTCAGCCAAAGGAAATTGCCATCGGCATCCATCCGCGCCACCACCGCCCCAGCCGTGTCCATGTTAATGCCTGCAAGCAGGTCGCCTCCGGGAAGCTCCTTAATGAACTGGAAGCCGCCGCTATTCGGGAACCATTTCGCCCAAACTGGATCTAACGAAGCGGAAACCTTCATAGCGAAGAAGCTTCTCTCATGACCCCAGGCCAGGATACTTCCATCAGCGGCTACACTTAGATCGCCTATCGTGTTCCTGCATACATCATTAAGGACGTAATGCCGCAGGTCCAGGATCGTTCCTTGTTCATCGACCTTAACTACCATTGGATGTCGAAATGGGATGACCGTAGAACCAGAAATGGAGCAAGAGTCCTTCCTGTAACCTGCGCCTATGAGATACTCATCATTTGAGATTCTCCGGATTCCTCCGAAACCAGTAAATCCTGTGGATGGATACTCCCAGTAGGACCGTGTATATATTATATCACCATTCATATCCAAATGCGAAATTGCTCTAGTTCTACCAAGTCCAACCATTATTCTGTTGTCATCAATTGCCGTAAGATTGAACTTGAAGGATGTACCTCCATCGTATATTTTACCGAATGTACTCTGAGCATTAATAGAGTGTATGAATGATACAAGTGATATAGCAATTGTCATATTTCTCATGGCTTAGTGAATGATCAGTTTTTTGGACTTGCTATTCTTTCCACCTTTGAACGCCCTCACTTGAGCGCAATGTGCATCATAATGAACGACCCGAGCCGCGCGAGTTCATTCCTGCCCATGATCCGCTCTCGATGCATGAAGGTAGCTCTTCCGTTCAGACGTCATGCAGGGAGCGAACGCTGCCCATCCGAGCACATGGCCCCTACCTTCGCCGTCCCATTCGCACTACCTCCCCCATGAAATTCGCCACCAAAGCCATCCACGCCGGTGTGGAGCCGGACCCTACGACCGGCGCCATAATGACGCCCATCTACCAGACCAGCACCTACGTGCAGGCTGCGCCGGGCGACCACAAGGGCTACGAGTACAGCCGCACGCACAACCCCACGCGCACGGCCTTGCAAAACGCCTTGGCCGCGTTGGAGAACGGCACGCACGGGCTGTGCTTCAGCAGTGGCATGGCCAGCATCGATGCCATTGTGAAGCTGTTGAAGCCGGGCGATGAGGTGGTGAGCACCAACGATCTGTACGGTGGCACCTACCGCCTCTTCACCAAGATCTTCGAAGGCTTCGGCATCAAGTTCCACTTTGTGGACATGAGCGACCTGAAGAACGTGGAGGCCGCCATGAGCGCCAACACCAAGCTGATCTGGGCCGAAACGCCCACCAATCCGCTGCTGCGTATCATCGACATCGCGGGACTGAGCGCGATCGCCAAGAAGCACGGCTGCCTGTTGGGCATCGACAACACCTTCGCAACGCCCTTCTTGCAAACGCCCATCGACCTGGGTGCCGACATCGTGATGCACAGCGTGACGAAGTACCTGGGCGGCCACAGCGATGTGGTAATGGGCGCCCTGGTGGTAAAGGATGCAGAACTCGCCGAGCGCCTGGCCTTCATCCAGAACAGTTGCGGCGCCACGCCGGGTCCGCAGGATTGCTTCCTGGTGCTGCGCGGCTTGAAGACGCTGCACCTTCGCATGCAGCGCCACTGTGAGAACGGCAAGGCCGTGGCCGAGTTCCTGGCGCAGCACCCCAAGGTGGACAAGGTTTACTGGCCGGGCTTCGCCACGCATGCGAACCACGCCATCGCGGCGCAGCAGATGCGCGGTTTCGGTGGCATGATGAGCTTCACCCTGAAGGGCGACGACATGGCCGATGCCACGCGCGTACTAAGCAGCACCACCCTCTTCGCCCTGGCGGAAAGCCTCGGCGGCGTGGAAAGCCTGTTGGGCCACCCAGCGAGTATGACGCACGCCAGCATTCCCCGCGAAGAGCGCTTGAAGAACGGCCTGGCCGACACGCTGATCCGCCTGAGCGTGGGTGTGGAGGATGCGGAGGACCTGATCGAGGACCTGCGGCAGGCCTTGGGATAATTGCTTCCGTACCGGACCCGAAGCACCGGCCTTTCGCGCTTCGGGTATCCAATAGCCGCAGCCTGCCTGATCGCTGGCCGTGGTGTCCTGTGCCTACCTTGCCCATTCGAAAACAAGCTCCTGCATGCGTTCACGCTACGTCCACTCGCTCGTCGCACTTCTGCTCACCACCGGCATACATGCCCAACAGAGCGACCCCGGCGAAGGCTTCACCTGCCTGGCCAACCACCCGGAGGAACTGGCACGCCACCTGGCCAACACGCCGGGTGCCTGGGAAGCAGCGCAGCAGGCCGAGGCCGATCTGGATGCGCACACGGCCAGCTTCGTGGACCAACGCGGAGGAGGATCCACCTACGTGATACCCGTGGTGTTCCACATCATCCACATGAACGGTTCGGAGAACATCAGTGACGCACAGATCTACGATGCGGTGCGGATCCTGAACGAGGACTTCAACCGCCTGAGCCCCGACTGGCAGAACGTGCGGCCGGAATTCCTGCCGATCGTGGCCAATGTGGGCATCGAGTTCCGCCTGGCGAAACGCGACCCGCAAGGCAATTGCACCAACGGGATCACCCGCACCTTGAACCCGCTCACGTACAGCGGTGATTTCGACATGACGCAGCTGATCCAGTGGCCGCGCAACCGTTACATGAACGTGTGGGTGGGAGCTTCCGCCAACGGTGCGGCAGGCTACACCTATTACCCCATGTGGTTGAACAGCTGGCCCGAAGCGGACGGCATCGTGGTGCAGCACACCTACCTCGGCAGCATCGGCACCGGCCACCCCTCGCGGTCGCGCGTGCTCACCCACGAGGTGGGGCACTGGATCAACCTGCCCCACTGCTGGGGCAACAGCAACGAACCCGGCCTGGAGAGCAACTGCAACATGGATGACGGCGTGGCTGATACGCCACTTACCAAGGGCTGGACCAGCTGCTGGCTGGGTGCCAACTCCTGCGGATCGCCGCTGGACAACGTGGAGAACTTCATGGAGTACGCCTACTGCTCGCGCATGTTCACCGAGGGGCAGGGCACGCGCATGCTGGCATCGCTCACCTCCAATATCGCGCAGCGCAACCAGCTGTGGCAGCCTTCAACCCTACAGCAGACCGGGGTGGAGGAAGAACCGATCCTGTGCGCCGCGCAATTCGGCTGGTCGCGCTCGGAGCTCTGCGATGGCATGAGCGTGCAGTTCACCGACCAGAGCTACCACGGGGTTACCCAACGCCTGTGGACCTTCCCCGGGGGCACACCAGCCACCAGCACCGATGCCAACCCCTTGGTGACCTACACCACGCCCGGCACCTATCCCGTGAGCTTGGAGGTGAGCGATGGAACGAGCATACTTACCAATTCGACCTCCGAATTGATCACCGTGTGGAACGACCCCGGCGCAGGTTTCCCATGGAGCGAAGGCTTCGAGGCCCTCACCACGATCCCCGGCCCTTCTTGGGTGCTGAGCAATCCGGATGGCGACAACACCTTCGCGATCACCAACGCGGCATCCTTCAGTGGTGGTCGCAGCCTGCGTTTGGAGAACAACAGCAGCATGGTGGGGCGTGTGGACGAACTGCGTTCCGGCACCTTCGACATGAGCGCCGCAAGCAATGTGGTGGTGACCTTCCGCTACGCCTTTGCCCAACGCAACAGCAACAACGACGACCGCCTGCGCATGTACGTGAGCAACAACTGCGGCGCCACCTGGAGCCTGCGCAAACAACTGCGCGGCACTACCGACCTGAACACCGCCGGTATCGTAAGCGGCAGCTTCGTGCCCAGCGGACCTGAGCAATGGGCGATCACTTCGGTGAACAACATCAGCGCGCTGTACCACACCAGCAACTTCCGGATCAAGTTCGAGTTCGAGAGCGCGGGTGGCAACAATGTGTACATCGACGACATCAACATCAACGGCCAACCGGTGAGCGTGGATGAGTTGCTGGGCGGGAACAACTCCTTGGCAGTGGTGCCCAACCCGGCCACGGACGCGGCGCAGGCCATCTTCCAGTTGGAGCAGGCCCACAACGTGCGCCTAGAGCTGCTGGATGTGTTGGGGCGCTCGGTGGCGGTGTTCCACGATGGGCAGCGTGCCGCGGGTATCCACCGCGTGGACATTCCGGTGGAGGGCTTGCGCAGCGGAGTCTATCTGGTGCGGATGCAGTACGGCGTGAACACGCAGGTGCAGCGTTTCGTGGTGGAGTAACAAGCTGCTTGGCGCCTTGCGTGGGATCGTGTAGTTTGGGGCTCCTTATCCGGGACCACTACCTGCCGAACCCATGAGAACAAGCATTACGCTCGCCGCCTCGCTCCTAACTGTCGCCTACCTAAACGCCCAGCAGAACGCGCCGTTCCACTGCGGGACCGGTGATGCGCAGCGCCTTGCCGAACTGACCGGCAACGACCCCGCCCTGCTCGCTGCCATAGCTGAGGCCGATGCGGAGCTGGATGCCTTCACGGCCGAATTCGGCGAACAGAGCGCCGGAGCACGCAGCACCTACGTGATCCCCGTGGTGTTCCACATCATCCACAACAACGGCCCGGAGAACATCAGCGATGCCCAGGTGCTGGATGCCGTGCGCATCCTGAACGAGGACTTCAACAAGCAGAATGCGGACTGGCCCAATGTGAAACCCGAGTTCCTGGGGCTGGTGGCGGACTGCGACATCGAGTTCCGCCTGGCGCGCAAGGACCCGCAGGGCAACTGCACCAACGGCATCACGCGCACGGTGAGCACCCTCACCTACCAAGGCGACCAGGCCATGAAGAACCTGATCCAATGGCCGCGCAACCGCTACATGAACGTGTGGATCTCCGCTTCCGCCGGGGGCGCTGGTGTTGCGGGATATACCCAGGTACCCGCCACAGCACAATTCCTGGCCGCCGCCGATGGCATCGTGGTGCGTCACAATTACTTGGGCAGCATCGGCACCGGCAGTACATCCGGATCGCGCACCCTCACCCACGAGGTGGGCCACTGGATCAACCTGCAGCACCCCTGGGGGCCTTCCAACGAGCCCGGCTTGGCCAGCAACTGCAATACTGACGATGGGGTGAGCGACACGCCGAACACCATCGGCTGGACCACTTGCAACTTGAACGGTGTGAGCTGCGGAAGCTTGGACAACGTGGAGAACTTCATGGACTATTCGTTCTGCTCGAAGATGTTCACCAACGGCCAAGCCTCGCGTATGGTGGCCGCCCTGAACAGTTCCACGGCCCAGCGCAACCAGCTTTGGCAGCCCGCCAACCTCACCTTCACCGGTGTTGAAGGGCCACCATTGTTGTGCGCGGCCCTGTTCACCAGCAACTCCACCACCATCTGCGCGGGCGGTACGGTGAACTTCTCGGACATCAGCTACCACGGGGTGCAGTCCCGCACCTGGAGTTTCCCCGGCGGCAACCCATCCACCAGTACCTCACCGAACCCCACCGTGACCTACAGCACACCGGGCACTTATGAAGTGAGCCTTACCGTAAGCGATGGCACCTCCTCCCTGAACAACACGGCCAACAGCTACATCACCGTGCTCCCCAACCCCGGCGGTACCGTGCCGGCGGTGGAAGGTTTCGAGGCCTACACCTCGTTCACCGGCACGCCATGGACCGTTTCCAACCTGAACAACAACAACACTTGGAGCGTGACGGATGTGGCGGCCTACAGCGGCAGCAAGAGCGCCCGGATATTGAACACCGCCGCCATGGACGGGCAGTTCGACGACCTCTACAGCACGAGTTTCGACATGAGCGGTGCCACCGCCGTGACCATTTCCTTCCGCTATGCCTATGCCCGTCGCAACAGCAGCAGTGATGACCGCCTGCGCCTCTACGTGAGCAACAACTGTGGCGCCACTTGGAGCATGCGCCGCCAATTACGCGGCGCCACCGACCTGAACACCGGTGGCATCACCACCGGCAACTTCGTGCCCAGCGGCCCCGAGCAATGGGGCCAGGCCACGGTGAACAACATCAGCAACACCTTCCACACCAGTGATTTCCGGATCCGTTTCGAGTTCGAGAGCAACGGCGGCAACAACGTGTACATAGATGACATCAACATTAACGGCATGCCGGTGAGCGTGGGCGAACTGCTGCCCGGCCAAGGCGATGCCCTGATGGTGTTGCCGAACCCTGCAATTGACCGTGCAGATGCCCTGTTCAATGTGCGCACCAGCGGACCGGGCACCTTGGAACTGCTGGATGTATTGGGCCGAAGTGTGCAGGTGCTGCACAACGGCCAGCTCAGCGCGGGCGACCACCGGATCGGTATTCCTCTGCAAGGCCTGGGCTCCGGCCTCTACTTCGTGCGCCTGCAACAAGGTAGCCAGGTGCGCGTGGTCCGCTTGACCGTGAAGTAATAGCGGTCACAGTGTCACGGCTAAGTAAGCACAGTGCCACCGAGCACTGAACGAGCCGAAACACGCGCTCATCGGGGAAATAAGGCAACTGGCCGAAGTGCAGTGGTCTCCTTTTGTGCGTCACAAGGTGTGATCGGCCGCTTAGGATAGCAAGTAGTGCGTGGCGAACGGTCCCTTCAGTGACCGATCGTTCGGGCTCTAAAGGGTAACCTTGGGATCCGCAAACCATCCATACGGAACCAGGAAGCACTACCGAAGACCATGAAGAGACCGTTCAGCTTGGGCCTGTTTGCCCTCCTCCTTGCCACCGATATTTCCGCCCAAAGCCAACAGGACGGTTTGTTGCCCTGCCGCAACAACGACCTGGAGATGGTGGCGCCCTTGCATACGTTCTCCGCCGAACAACTGGCCGCCATGGCAGCCGACGATGCCGCGCTGGAGCAGTTCACGGCCGAGTTCGAGGAGGCTTTTGCACCGGGCCAACGTTCCGGCATCATCATTCCGGTGGTCTTCCACATCATCCACAACAACGGACCGGAGAACATCAGCGATGCCCAGATCGAGGATGCCATGCGTGTTCTGAACTTGGACTTCAACAAGCAGAACGCCGATTGGCAAAACGTGCGACCGGAATTCCTCGATATCGTTGGCGACGTTGGTGTGGAGTTCCGCCTGGCCAAGAAGGACCCACAGGGCAACTGCACGCGCGGTATCACGCGCACCCAGAGCGCGCTCACCAACGATGGCACGCAGACCATGAAGAACCTGATCCAGTGGCCTCGGAACCGCTACCTGAACGTGTGGGTGGCCGCTTCCGCGAACGGTGCCGCCGGATACACGTACCGACCCGGTGCGGTCAACAATCAACCCACCTGGGACGGCATCGTGCTGTTGCACACCTACACGGGCAGCATTGGCACCAGCAGCCCCGGCCGCAGCCGCACGCTCACCCACGAGGTGGGGCACTGGATCAATCTGGCCCACACGTGGGGCAATACGAACGAGCCCGCGATCGCCTCAAACTGCAACGATGACGATGGCGTGACCGACACCCCCAACAGCATCGGCTGGACCGTGTGCAACCTGAGCGGCGTGAGCTGCGGTAGCTTGGACAACGTGGAGAACTACATGGACTACTCCTACTGCTCCAAGATGTTCACCAACGGGCAGGCCACGCGCATGTTGGCCGCACTGAACAGCGGCACTTCGCAGCGCAATCAGTTGTGGTCGGCCAGCAACCTCACCTTCACCGGTGTGGAACTGGAGAACCAACTCTGCGCTGCCCAGTTCGAGAGCAGTACACGCTCCACCTGCCAGGGCAGCAGCGTGACCTTCACCGACCTGAGCTACCACGATGTGACCGAGCGCACTTGGAGCTTCCCCGGCGCTGAGCCCTCCACCAGCACCGAAGCCAATCCCACCGTGGTGTACACCGAGACCGGCGTGTTCCCGGTGACCTTGACGGTGAGCAACGGTGGCACCACGCTCACCAGCAGTCAGACGAACTACATCAACGTGCAATCCAACCCCGGTGCTCCAACACCTCTTGAGGAAGGCTTTGAGAACATCTCCAGCTTGACGAGTTCACCCTGGGCCGTGGTGAACCCGGACAACAACAACACCTTCACGCTCACCACGGCAGCGGCCTTCAGCGGCTCCAACAGTGTGCGCATCCTGAACACCGCGAACATGAGCGGCCAGAAGGACGACCTGATCTCCGAGACCTATGACCTGAGCAGCGCGAACGAGGCGATCATCACCTACCGTTACGCCTACGCACAGCGCAACACCTCCAACGATGACCGCCTGCGGGTCTATGTGAGCAACAACTGCGGGAATACCTGGAGCATGCGGCAGCAGTTGCGTGGCATCAATAGCCTCAACACGGGTGGCACCGTTACCGGCAGCTTCGTGCCCACGGCCGAGCAATGGGGCTTCTCCACGGTGAACAACATCAGCCCCAGCTTCCTCACAAGCAACTTCCGCGTGCGTTTCGAGTTCGAGAGCGCCGGTGGCAACAACGTGTACATCGATGACATCAACATCAACGGTGCACCGGTGAGCGTTGGCGAGCAACTGCTCGGAAGCGGCGACG
Source organism: Flavobacteriales bacterium (assembly GCA_019638115.1). Taxonomy (GTDB): domain Bacteria; phylum Bacteroidota; class Bacteroidia; order Flavobacteriales_F; family PHOS-HE28; genus PHOS-HE28. Next base: position 770,816 of record JAHBUK010000001.1, read on the forward strand.
CCCTGGTGGTGGTGCCCAACCCGGCCACGGATGCCGCGCAGGCCGTGTTCAACCTGGCCGAAGCCGGCCAGGTGCGCATGGAGCTGGTGGATGTGCTGGGCCGCAGCATCGCAGTGTTGGACAATGGCCAACGTGCAGCAGGAACGCACCGTATCGACCTGCCCATCGGCGGACTCCAGAGCGGCCTCTACTTCGTGCGCATGCAACAGGGCACAAAGACCCAAGTGGTGCGCTTCGTGGTGAAGTGACATAGGGAACACACTGCAAAAAGCCCCGCCGGCACTGGCGGGGCTTTTTGTTTGTCAAGGATGCTCGCCCTCAGGCCAAGCCCGGGCCAGTGATGCCAGCGCACCCGGTTTGTCACTCCGAGCTTGGTCCGATGCATATCGGACAGGAGTCGCACCTGCACTTGGACTAGTACACTGCTCAGTTGGCCGACCAGGGCTTCCCTCGCAAATCCTCGGGACAGGCGTCTCGACCGTAACGGTGTTACATGCAAAAGCCCCGCTTGGGGCGGGGCTTTGCTCAGTTGGCCGACCAGGGCTTCCCTCGGAGAGCCTCGGGACAGGCTTCTCGCCCGTAACGGTGTTACATGCAAAAGCCCCGCTTGGGGCGGGGCTTTTTCAGTTGGCCGACTAGGGCTCGAACCTAGACTCTTCTGAACCAAAATCAGACGTGTTGCCAGTTACACCATCGGCCAGTAAAGCACTTCTGCGGGTCCAAGGCCCACTAAAGGACCAGTGACGAACCGCCGAAGCGGGGGCGAATTTAGCAAGATCGGAGAAACACAACAGTGACCCCGACAGGACTTTGGTATTTTCGCCGCTTATCGTCCTGGACCCATCCGTATGCACTACAACAGACTGAACGTCATCACCGGTTGGCTGGTTTTCCTGGTGGCCGCCATCACCTACCTCGCCACCATTGAACCCACGGCCAGTTTCTGGGACTGCGGCGAGTTCATCGCAACGGCCTACAAACTGCAGGTGGGCCACCCACCGGGCGCACCCTTGTTCATGATCCTGGCGCGGGTATCGAGCTTCTTCGTGGCACCCGAGCACGTGCCCGTGGCGGTGAACGCCCTGAGCGCCCTGGCCAGTGCTTTCACCATCCTGTTCCTTTTCTGGAGCATTACGCACATGGCCCACAAGCTGGCCACCCGCAACGGCCAGGAGCTTACCACCGGCGCTCTGATAGCGGTGCTCGGTAGCGGCATCGTGGGTGCTTTGGCCTACACCTGGAGCGACAGTTTCTGGTTCAGTGCGGTGGAGGGCGAGGTATATGCGCTTTCAAGCTTCTTCACGGCTATCGTGTTCTGGGCGATCCTGAAATGGGAGAGCGAGGCCGATAGCCCGCACAGCACCCGCTGGCTGATCCTGATCGCCTACCTCATGGGCCTGAGCATCGGGGTCCACTTGCTCAACCTGCTGTGCATCCCGGCGATCGCGTTCGTGTACTACTTCAAGCGCTATCCCGTCACCCCCAAAGGGATCGCGGTCACTTTCGTGGTATCGGCATTGATCCTGGGCACCATCCAAGCGGTGATCATCCCGGGCATCGTGAAGTTGGCCGGACGTTTCGAGCTGCTGTTCGTGAACGAACTGGGCCTGCCCTTCAACACCGGCAATGCGGTCTATGCGATACTGCTGGTGGCAGGTCTGGCATGGGCCATCCGCTGGTCGCAGCAAAAAGGCAAGGCCCTGTTGAATACGGTCCTGCTGAGCGTAACGGTGATCCTGCTGGGCTACAGCACCTACGCCATGATCGTGATCCGCAGCACCGCCAACCCGCCGATCGATGAGAACAACCCGGAGAACGTGTTCAGCCTGCTGAGCTACCTGAACCGGGAGCAGTACGGTGACCGCCCCTTGCTGGTGGGCCAGTTCTGGGGAAGCCCCACCCTGCCGGAGAGCAAGGATGGCAACCCCGTGTACACCGCCACTTGGGAGGTGAAGAAGGGCAACACCGTGGTGACCCGCTTCTACGACCGTTGGAGCGCTCGCCATTTCATGGAGGAGAACCCTGGCCACACTGTGGACAACGCCTACATCATCACCGATGCGCGCAAAGGCATCGAAACGGTGTACGACCCGGAGTTCACCATGGTCTTCCCCCGTCTGTACAGCGCTCAGCCCAACCACGTGCGCGCATACAAGGAGTGGACGGATTTCAAAGGCACGCCCATGCGCGGCCGCGATCGCAACGGGGAGGTGATGCAGGTCTTCAAGCCCACCTTCGGAGAGAACATGGCGTTCTTCTTCAACTACCAGATGGACTGGATGTACTGGCGCTACTTCATGTGGAACTTCGCCGGGCGACAGAACGATGTGCAGGGCCATGGCGACATCCTGAACGGGAACTGGATCACCGGGATCAAGGCCATCGACGCGCAGCGCCTGGGCAACCAGGACCACCTGCCGCCCAGCATGACCAACAACAAGGGCCGCAACAAATTCTACCTGCTACCTCTGCTGCTGGGCGTTATTGGACTGGTTTACCAACTGCTTCGCCACCTGCGCGATTGGACCGTGGTGATGCTGCTGTTCTTCTTCACCGGCGTGGCCATTGTGATCTACCTGAACCAGACCCCGTTCCAGCCGCGCGAGCGGGATTACGCTTACGTGGGTTCGTTCTACGCCTTCGCCATCTGGATCGGCCTGGGCGTGTTCGCCTTGTACGATGCCGCACGTTCGCTCAAGCAACGCGAGCTCATCATGACCGTGGGTGTGGCCTTCGGCCTGGGAGCCTTGAAGTACCTGTTCGAGATGGGTGGCGACCACTCGGTCTCCTACATCCTGTTCTACATGGCGGCATTGGGCGGCGGCGCCATCGCGCTCTTCCACTTCATGGGGCGTTTCCTGCGGAACGATGCCCTGCACGGCACGCTCGCCACCTTGCTCGGCTTGGCCATTCCGGCGGTGATGGTGGCCGATGGTTGGGACGATCACAACCGCGCCAAGCGCACCCCGGCGCGTGATGTGGCCCACAACTACCTGGAGAGTTGCGCGCCGAACGCCATTCTCTTCACCAATGGCGACAACGACACCTTCCCGCTGTGGTATGCCCAGGAGGTGGAGAACATCCGCACGGACATCCGGGTGGTGAACCTGAGCCTGCTGAACACGGATTGGTACATCGACCAGATGCGCCGCAAGGCCTACGACAGCGATCCGGTGCCCTTCAAGATGGCTCCTGAGCTGTACCGCCAGGGCAACCGGGACGTGATCTACTTCCTGGATGGCGGGGCGGAGAAACCGATCACCGACCTGAAAGCCGCCATGGCCTTCATCGGTTCCGACCGCAGCGTACGGACCACCCCAGGCGGCATGCGGTACAACTTCCTTCCCACCCGCGATGGGCCTCCCTATCAGGGCAAGCAGGGCCGCACCAGCCTCTTCAACCTGCCCGTGGACCGCGAGCAAGTGCTGGCCACCGGCACCGTGGCTTTGGAGGATTCGGCCAAGATCGCGGATGCGGTGACCTGGCAGGTGACCAAGTCGTACGTGGCGAAGAACCATATGATGGTGCTGGACCTGATCGCCAACAACGACTGGACCCGCCCCATCTACTTCGCCGTTACCACCGGGCCTGACAGCTACATCGATATGCAGGACTACTTCCAGCTGGAAGGGCTCACCTACCGCCTGGTGCCGATCTACACGCCGAACCCCATCCCGGGCATGCAAGGCCGGGTGGCCACGGACCTGATGTTCGACAACGTGACCAACAAATTCCGTTGGGGCAACATGGACAGCCCCGACGAGATCTACCTGGATGAGAACATCCTGCGCATGACCAGCAACCTCAGGCTGCAGCTGAGCAGCTTGGCGGAAGCTTTGATCGAGGAGGAGAAGCTGGACAAGGCACGTTCGATCCTGGACCTCTCCGTGGAGAAGATGCCCGAGCACAATGTGCCTTACGACCGCCTGATCCTACCCACCATCGAAGCTTACTACACCTTGGGTGAGACGGAAAAGGCCAACGCGCTGGGCGAGCGACTCTTCAACATCATGGAAGAGGACCTCACCTACTACCTGAGCCTGGAGCCCAAATTCGCTGTGAAACTGAGCCGCGACATTGAGATGAGCATGATGGTGATGGGGCGCATGGCCAACAATGCCCTGCTGAACGCTCCCGAACTGGGCGCCCGCTTGGAGGAGCGCTACAAGACCATGGGCAAGGCCTACCAAGCCAAGCGCATGGAGATCGAGCAGGAGCGGTCCCCACGCCGTTCCACGCGAATGAGCTTCTGAGGAACATACCCCCTTGAACAAGCCCCCGTTGACCGCATCAACGGGGGCTTGTCGTTCTTTGTGGTCAGTGGCCATGTATCCCGTTCGCACTCCTGCCCTTCTGAAGCCTTTGATGAAGGATCTGATCTGGTCCATGCCGGACGATGGACGGAGCGTGTACCTGACCTTCGACGATGGGCCAACACCCGGGGTAACGGACAAGGTGCTGGACCTGCTCGCTGCGTATCAAGTGAAGGCCACGTTCTTCTGCATCGGCAGTAATGCCGAAGCGCATCCGGAGCTGATGGCCCGGATCAGGCGGGAAGGCCACAGCATCGGTGATCACACCTACGACCACCTGAACGGTTGGAAGAACTCGGCGTTCAGCTATTTCCGCAATGTGCTCCGATCCCAGCGAATAACCCGGGGCACCCTGTTCAGACCTCCCTATGGCCGCATCACACACCAGCAGGCCAAGGTGCTTGGCAGCCGATTCGACGTGGTGATGTGGGATGTGCTCAGCGGCGATTTCGACACCGCGATCGATGGCGCTCAGTGTGCCCGGAACGTGCTGCGGAATTGGAGGGCAGGCAGCATCATCGTGTTCCACGACAGCCTGAAGGCCGAAGTCCGCTTGATGACGGCGCTACCCTTGGTGTTGGAACAGTTGGCCGAGTGCGGTTTCGTTGCGCGCAGCCTTCCGGAGCGAGGCATCCGGCCCCGTTGATCGCGGATCATTCCAGCACCTCCAACACCGTCCACGTGGCGCGCCGGTTGGCGGCATGCTCTTCGGGGCTGCACTGCACACCGGGCACACAATGGTTCAAGGGATTGGTAACGCCATAGCCCTTGTGCTTGACCCGGTCTTTGTTGATGCCTTTACCGGCCAGGTAGGTTGCCATTGTTTCGGCCCGTTTGCGGCTGAGGAAAAGCTCCATGTCCGCATCTTCACCGGTATTGCCATGCACGGCAAGTTCCACCACCACGGCCGGGTTCACCATCAGGCGTTCCGCCAGGTTATCCAATTCGGTGCGGGCAAGCGGATCGAGGGTTGTTTTCCCGCTGGTCCAATTCACGAACCGGAAGGTGTTGGGCACACCAATTTCCAAGGGCTCCATCACCAGGTCGCGCGCGGCACCGAGGTCGATCAATCCTTGGCGCATGCCCATGGTGGACAAGGGAACGCTGATGCTGAAGAAGCCTTTCTTTTCCAGCAACACCTCGAATTCCTCGTTCGTTTGCAGGCGAATGTTGATGTCGCCACCAGGCCCTGTCTGACGTGTATCCGCCTGGTAGGTCTGGATGTTCACCACGCTTACGGTAACCCCTGGTATGAAACCCAGTCGGTCCTTGCGTTTCACCGCACCACGCAACCAAACCCCGGCATCCGCCACCAAATGCAGGTCACGCGCAACGATCTGTTCCTGGTCGATGCGCTCGGTGCTCAGGTGTTGTTCGGCATCGAAACGGCCACGCAGCTTGGCAACGATCCGGTAGGCACGGTCCTTTTCCACGGGGAAGAAGTAATCGCCACGCGCACCACTGGTGGTCTGCCCCAACAGGGCGCCACCAAGGTCGAAGAGCAGTACCTCGGCACCGATCACCGGTGTGCCATACTCATCGTCGTAGACCACCCCGTTGCACAAGAATGCCTGCTCCAAAGGAGCCAGCATGGTAAAGGCATAAATGTCGTCGCCCCCTGCTCCACCTGGGCGGTTGCTGGAGAAGAAGCCGCGTTTGTTGGCATCGTCGATGATGAACGCGAAATCATCGCGCGGGCTGTTGACCGGAGCGCCCACGTTGATGGGAGCACCGAACCCCTTACCTGCCGGCTTTGCAGCGAACACGTCCAAGCCACCCAGGCCGGGGTGTCCGTTGCTGGCGAAATAGAGCGTGCCGTCCACCGCTATGAATGGGAAGACCTCGTTGCGTGCGGTGTTCACCGTGGGGCCCAGGTTCCGGGGTTCCGACCACTCACCGCCCCGGCGGGTGGTCACATACAGGTCCATTCCGCCATAGCCGCCGGGCATGTCGCTGGCGAAGTACAGCGTGTTCCCATCCTTTGAGAGTGCGGGATGCGCCACGGAAATGGAAGGGTCGTTGAACATGAAGGGCTTCACCGATGCGAAGCCATCACCATCGGAGTTGGCAGCATGGATGCCCAGGCGCGATATCGGCTTACCACTGGTGGACTGGCCGCGGCTGGGAGGGCCATTCCGAGTGAACCAGAGCTCCTGGCCGTTGGCACTGGCCGATGCAGGCCCCTCATGCAGGTTGGTATTCACCGAACCATCCAGCAACTGCGGCTTTACCAATCCACCGTCGGGCGTTAGCTCGGCCACAAAGAGGTCCAGGAAGGGTTGATCGTTCCAAGCGGCTTTGCGTTCAATGCCCACGGTAACGTTGCGGGCGCTAACGAACAGCACCCGGTCGGAACCAAGCCAGGCAGTACCGAAATCGGAGAACGAGGAATTGATCTCCGTCGGACGGATGGTAAAGCGTGGTTCCCCTTCGCCCAACTTGCGCGCGAAGCCCATGATGTTGCTGCGTTGTGGTTCGGCCCCGTTGGCGACCAGCTCATAGTACTTGTCCATCCATTCCTGCGCCTCTTCATAGCGCTCTATGCCCTTCAACGCATCGGCATACAGCATCATGTCGCGCGGCTCCACATTGAGGAACTTCATCAGATCGCCGTACCACTTGGCAGCCTCTTCAGGGTTGCCGAGCTTCATGTGGCTTTCGCCCAACCGGCGTGTAACGTGCTCGTTACGGGCCCCCATCTTAACGGCGGTGTGGTAGGAACGAGCGGCCCTGGCGTAGGCCATCTGCTGAAAGAAGCGGTCACCCTCGTTCATGTGGGCATCCGCACTGCGCTGCCCGAAAGCAGCCAGTTGTACGCCGAGGAAGAGGATGACGATCAGAAGGCGGCCCATGGTCAGAAATAGCGGGGTGATACCGTGTGGCCCTTGATGAACCGCAGGTCATAATTGAGCATGATCTCGTGGGTGCCGGCGTTGTAGGCCCCAAGACGGGTGGTGGTGAGATCGAAGGCGTAGCCCACCCGGAACTGGTCGTTGATCTGGTACTGGCCCAAAAAGCCCAGTGCATTGCCCACGCGGTACATGGCACCGAACCAGATGCGGTCACGCATGAGGAAGTTGGCGCTCAGATCAACTGAAAGTGGAGCTCCGTTCACGACCCGCACCATGGTGGACGGCTTGAACTTCAGGTCCGAGTTGAGGTCCAACACGTATCCGCCCACCAAGAAGAAGTGTCGCTCTTCCTGCGCGCTGACAAGTACGTTGCCACCCTCCGGGTTGAAACTGTTCTCCAGCAACTTGGGAACGGAAACGCCCACATATGCCCGCGGTGCATGCCAGAACATGCCGAAGCCGAAGTTGGGCATCAAGCTTCCCTGAATGTTGGCGTTCGCCGGATCGACCTCCACGGTGCTCAAGGATGCGATGTCGGCTTGCATGATGTTGAAACCACCTTTCAAGCCGAACGCCAGCCGGTGGTCCTCGCCGGTCCTGATGCGATAGGCATAATCGGCAAACACCCCGCTCTGCCGCATGGGCCCCACCTTGTCGTTGAGCACGGTGAGCCCCAGTGCCATGTTCTGTGACCTTAATGGGGTGTGCGCCACCAGGGTCTGGGTACTCGGTGCACCATCAAAACCAACCCATTGGTGGCGGCTCAGGGCCAGCACGGTCATCACATCGGCACTGCCCGCATAGGCCGGGTTGAAAGCCAGGGTGTTGAACATGTACTGGGTGTACAGGGGGTCTTGTTGCGCGAACAGCGCAGATCCCGGCCATACCAGCGAAAGCGGTAACAGCAAGCGGATGATGGTGCACGCCCGGTTCATCGGTTCAGGTAGATATAGCCGGTCAATGCCTCACGACCAGTGCCCAGGTCGAGCACATAGAAATACGTCCCGGAAGGTGCCAGGCCACTGTAAAGACCATCCGGAGATGTACCGTCCCACACCACGCTGCGGTTGTTGTAGCCTGCGGCTTCATACATCTTGCCACCCCATCGGTTGAAGATGGTGATGCGGTTGTCCGGATAGCCTTCTATGCCGGGTATCACGAAAGCGTCATTGATGCCATCGTTGTTCGGGGAGAAGGCCTCAGGAACGAACACGTCGTCATCGAACGCACAGGGACTGCTGCCCTCCACACGCACAACGGCGCATCCGTATCCATCCGTAACGAAGACCTCGAAGCCGGAACTCGTGATCACCGGCACGCTGGTGAAACGATGCACAGGACCCGTTGAGAGTTCGCCTTCCAGACCATTCACCGCGTACGTACCCGGATCACCGCCCTGGATCACGAAGGAGACCGTATAGGTGCGCGAAACCGGATCGCACACCGTGCTCAGGTCAACTACATCCACGCCTTCCTTCACCTCAACGGTCAGGCGGGCCGACACCCCCGGGCAACCCGGAGCGGATACCGTGTAGAGGTAGACATAGCTGCCCGCTGCAAGGACCGAGGTGTTGAGCACCTCACCATTGAGCCCACCAGCGCCGTTCAAGGCACTCCAAGCACCACCGGTCTGGGGCGAGCCGCCCAAGGCACTGATCAAGGGGAAATTGAACAGGGTGTCGCACAGCACCACCGTGGCATCCGAACCGGCATTGGGCAATGTGTTCACCACCACGTTCACCGTGGCCGAGGAATCAGCGCAAACGCTGTTGCCGGCAACCAAGTACCGATAAGGCCCCGGGGCATTGGTACCCGGCGTGAAGGCGCCGTCAAAGGTGTTGCCCTGTGGGTCGGACCAGGTCCCACCTGCCTGGGGCGTGCCGGTAAGCACGTCGAACAGTTGCACGGCATCGCTGATCGAGCACAGCACCAACTCGCCGCCAACACCCGGGTCAGGGAACTCGGATACGCTCAGGGTGAGGACCGAACTGACCGACCCGCAACCGGGATCCACCACCGTGTATCCATACTGCCCGGTCACGCCCGGCGTGAGGAGCGTGGCGTTGAGGGTTCCGTCGGGCTGCAGACCACCAGCTCCGATCAGGTCGGTCCACGTTCCACCGGTGGAAGGCGATCCTCCGAGCCCTTCGATAAGGGGGTAGTTGATCTCAGCTCCGCATATTTCAACCACGGCATCGTCACCTGCGCTAAGGCCCTCGCCCACGGTAACGGCCACCTGGCTGGAAGCGCCTGAACATGGAGGGACCGCCGGGAAGGAGTAGGTGAAAACGTGAACCCCCGGCGACAATTGGGAGGGGTCCAACACGCTTCCGTTCAATGCGATCGGTCCGGACCAGTTGCCACCGGTTTGTGCCGTAGGGCCAAGTATGGGGTACAGGTCCAACTCTGTTTGCGTGATGCAGGCTTGTGCGCTGCCGTCCACCCCCGCCACGGGGAGTTGTGCAACCGCAATGGATAGCGTGGCAGAGGCACTTGGGCATGGCGCCACGCCCACCACCGTGTACACGTAATTGCCCGGTGTATGTGTCGCAGGATTGAAGAAGTTGCCGTGCGGCTCATCCGGCCCGACCCATGTTCCTCCACCTTGTGGAGAGCCACCCAGGAAATCGCGCATGAAGATCTGCGCTTGGTTGGAGCACAGCGCCACGGAGGAAGAGACACCTGCATTAACGGCCTGCGGTTCACTTACGGTAACAAAGGCATCATCCGTTGCAGAGCAGGGCAACTGGCCCAATACGCGGTATCGATAGATACCGGGCCCGTCCACGATCGGATTGTAAATGCCTCCGCCCACGTGCGGAACATTACCTGGCGCGAACCACTGTCCACCGCTCTGAGCGTTGGCCCCCAAAAGCGTGAAAAGGTCTATCGGCGCATCCGATGAACAGATGGATATCGAAGCGTCGTTGCCTGCATTCGGTGCTTGCACCAGGTTTATCGGAACCACTGCGGTATCGCTGGGGCAGGAGCCCACTGCGGGCACCACGTAATAGTAGTTCCCAGGCAGGTCGGTCAAGGGGTCGAAACTGCCGGTGCTCGGTCCGAATACGGGATCCAGCCAGAAGCCTCCTTGGTCCGCGTTGCACTGCAGCAAACTGGCCAGATTGACCGCTGTTTGTGATGAGCAAATGTTGGCCCCTGCCGAACATCCTGCATTGGGGCCATCCAAGACTGTAATGCTCACGCGCGCGGTGTCGCTCTGGCACTGGCTCTGCGAGTTGGCAGGCAGCACGTACAGGATCTCCCAAGTGGTACCGGGCACCACGGCCGACGCGTTGAACACACAACCGATCAAGGCACCGCTACCATTCACATCCACGCAGAAACCACCCGTTTGTGGAGCACCGCCTATTGCGGCGAACACATCCACGTTTCCCTGGCTTTCGCATACCTCCACGGTGCTGTCATCGCCGGCATTGAGGGCATCGCTGATGTTAACGGTCACAGATGCGGAAGCACTGCCGCAGGGCGACGTTCCCGGCACGGTGTAGATGAACAGGTAGCTTCCGGGAGGGAGCCCTTGTGTATTGAAGAAGTTCCCGCTCAGCCCTCCGGTGTCATTCGTGTCGGTCCAGGACCCACCGGTCTGTGCGTTCGGACCCAGTGCCGCAAATAGATCAATGGCGGCATCTCCGGAACACGCCGTTATCTGTGCGTTGTTTCCTGCATTGGGAGCGGGCACCAGTACCACCTGCACTTGCGCTACCGCGTTGGGGCATGGCGTAGTGCCTGTAACGGTGTACACGTATATGCCGGAAACATCCGAGGCCGGATCGAAGACCGGTCCATGAGGGTCGTTGTTGAAGGTCCAGGCCCCAACCAGATCGGGGTTGCCGGTAAGGAGGTCGACCAGTGCAAAGGCGATGGTATCGGAACAGATCTGGGCCACACTCGGGAACCCCGCCACTGGCGCCGTTACCTCATTGATGGTGACGGTGGCCGAATCACTCGTGCACGGTGCCAAACCCGTAATGCGGTACGTGTAAACCCCGGGCAGGTCCGTGCCAGGCACATAGGTCCCCGTACTTCCTGCGCCGCTTGGCCCGGTCCATGTGCCACCACCTTGTGGGCTACCCCCGAGCTGCGCAAGCAGGTCTATGGCACCATCGGTGCTGCATACCGATCGGGTAGCACTGCTTCCTGCGTTGGTGGCAGGATTTACCGAGATCACGAGGAAGGCTGATGCACTGTTGCAGCCTGCCAAGCCAGGCACGGTGTAGGTGTAGGTGCCGGGCGGATCGATACCCGGCTGGAAGATGCCCGGAACTGCGCCGGGACCGCTCCAGACCCCGTTCGAGGCCGGGGAATTGGTCAAGAGTGTGAAAAGCAGGACCGGATTGGCATTGCTGCAGAAGGTCACAGGTCCACCAATTCCTGCATTGGGCGCTTGGTTGAGCACCACCGAAACCAAGGCACTATCGCTGGGGCAACTGCCCTGCCCTTGCACGGTGTACACATAGGTGCCCGTGGTGTTCACCGTAGGGAGGAAGGTACCCGAGAAGGGGGCGCCCGTTCCTTGCACGTGCCAAGTGCCACCCAATTGCGCACTGGTGCCCAGCAGTGGGAACAAATTCACAGCTCCGCTGCTGGAGCAGATCTGGGTATTGGCATCAACACCTGCATTGGGCTCTTGGAAAACCGTGATGGTCAACGTGGAGCTCACGTTCGGGCAAGGCTGGGCGCTGGGTACCGTGTAGGTATACACATAGGTGCCAGGCCCCATGGCCAGCGGATTGAAAACGCCATTGGAAGGGGGATTCCCTGGTGCCGGGCCCGCCCACGTACCATTCAAGGCCGGGCTACCCAGCAATCGATCCACCATGGCAAAAGCAGGCTCCGTGCGACAAACCTGGATCGTGTTGCTGATGCCTGCATTCGCCGAACCGCTCACGCCTACCGTGACCGATGATGAAACGGTTGCAGGGCACGGAAAAACGCCGTTCACCGTGTAGGTATACACCCCTGGTTGACTTACCCCAAGGACGAACGTGCCGGTGAACGGAGGATTCAAAGGCGCCGGCCCCACCCACGTGCCACCTGGATCGGGAGTACCACCAAGTTGCCCGAAAAGATTGATCGACCCACCCGCACCCGTATTGCACAGGGTGATCGAGGAGGGAAGCCCTGCATTGGGCGCAGTGTTCTCGAATATGGAGACCACCGCAGTGTCGCCCGCGCATATTCCGCTACCCGTCACCACATAGAGGTAATCGCCCGGCTCGCTGGTGCCAGGAGTATATGTTCCGGTAGGATATGGGAGCAGGTCCGGGCCGACCCATTGGCCATTGAATTGGGGCTGACCACCCAATACATCGTACAGCAAGAAAGGACCATCCATGGAGCAGACCGTGCGCGAACCACTCACACCGGCAAAAGCCGCCGGGGTAACCGAAATGGTCAACGAACTGCTCTTATTGGCGCAAGGAGGAGCACCCGTAACCGTGTATACATACACTCCCTGCTGGTCCAGACCGGGTACGAAGTTGGGGCCATGGGGCAAGTTGTTGAAGGTCCACGCACCCCCGGGGGCCGGTGTGCCGCCCAATTGAGCGGTCATGTTGAACTCGGGAGAAGTGGAACAGACCGTAATGTCGTTCGGTAAACCCGCATTGGCCGCTGGCACGAGCTGCACGGTCACCGTTATGATGGCCGCATCGCATGGAGTAGGAGCCCCTACGCGGTATTGGATGATGTCCGACGGGCTGTGTGTTGTCGGGTTGAACGTACCGGAGAACGACTCACCGTTCCGCGTCCATGTTCCGCCACCAGTAGGACCGCAGTTGATGAAGGGGAACAAGGCCGTAGGTCCACTGTCACTGCACAAGACCGCTGTGCTATTGCAACCCGCATTGGGCGCTTGGTTCACGGTCACCTGGGTCTGTGCGGAATCGGCATCACAAGCCACTGAACCCGACAAACGGTATCTGAACACATACACTCCAGCACCTGCCAGGGATGCGTTGAACGTGCTTCCGCTCAATGCACCTGTGCCACTGAGGTCCAACCACTGTCCGCCGAGCTGCGGATTTCCGCCCAACCCACTGAACAAGTTCACCGAAGTGCTGGAGCTGCACACTGTTATGGACCCGTTCGTTCCGGCGTTCAAAGCAGGCACGATCGTAACCTGCACGGTGGAGACCGCTTCCGGGCATGGACCGATCGCAGGCACCGTGTACGTGAATCCATAGACCCCGGGTGGCAACCCGATGGGGTTGAAGAATTCACCAGAGAGTTGCCCGGTGGGGCTATCCTCGGTCCAAGTGCCGTTCAAGTCGGGATCCCCGCTCAAACCATCGAACAGACTGACGGGCGGCGATCCGGCACAAACCGCCATTTCACCACTAACACCCGCATCGGGTGCGTCGTTAACGGTCGCTTCCAAGATCGCGTTCGCATTGGTGCACGGTGCAACACCGACAACGGTGTAGGTGTAGTTGCCAGAAGGACTGCTGGCCGGGAAGAAGATGCTGTTGGTGGGGCCTGATGGGCCTTCCCACGACCCACCACCCTGTGGCGTTCCGCCAAGGAGCGTAAAGAGGTCCACGGGAGCCTGCGTGTTACACACTTCAAAGGCCCCACCGGTCCCGGCAACGGGTTGCTGATTCACGTTCACCACCAGCACCGCGCTCGCATTCAAACAGGGTGTTTGACCTGCGACCTGATAGGTGTAGCCACCCGGTACCGAAATTCCTGGCACGAACAGCCCATCGGGCACAGGTCCACCCGGTCCGGTCCATGTGCCGTTGGCATCCGGCGACCCAGCAAGCACACCCAATAGATCGAACGTATCATCGCTGCTGCAGACCGTAATGGAGGTGTTCACGCCAGCATTGGGCGCGGAGTTCACGTTCACGGTAACCGTACTGGTATCGTTGGCGCAGGGAATGGTACCCAGCAGAACATACCGATAAACACCCGGAGCGGTGGTGCCCGGCACGAAGGTGCCCGGTACCGTCTGATCGTTGTCGTTGATCCAGGTACCCCCGCCGTTCGGGTTCCCTCCAAGCACGGAGAGCAGCTCAAAGGAGCCGTTGGTGCTGCACACCGTCAGGAAGCCATCCACACCGGCGTTCGGAGCTTGAACGCGCACCACCTGCACGGAAGAAGAAGCATTCGCGCAAGGAGCATTACCTGTTACCGTGTAGGTGTAGGTGCCCGAAGGTTGGAATGCCGGAAAGTAGGTGCCTGAATGTGATGTCCCTCCCGGACGGGTCCATGTACCACCTTGGTCCGGAGTGCCGCCCAGTTCCTCGAACAGGTCCACGGGTGCATTGTTGCTGCAGACCGTAATGCTTCCGTTGGTACCCGCGTCGGGAGCTGGGATCACCCCAAGCTCCAACAGAGCCACAGCATTGGCACAAGGTGCGGCGCCCTGCACGGTGTACGTGTACACCCCCGGAAGTGCGGTGCCCGGATCGAACACACCACCAAAAGGCTGAAGGTCGGGATCCGCCCACGTTCCCGTTTGAGACGGCGTGCCGCCCAGCTGATCGGTGAGGTTCACCGGAGCATCGTTGATGCAGAGGTCCAGGCTGGCATCCGTACCTGCATTTGGTGCGACAACGATGGAAACGTTGACCACCGCCACCTCAGGCTCGCACGGAGGCAGACCTTCCACGGTGTAGATGTATGGACCGGGGGCGTCAGTACCGGGTATGAAGGTGCCGCTGTGTACACCACCAGGCCCGGCCCATGTGCCATTGGGGTCCGCATTACCCCCCAGCAGATCGAAAAGGCTGAATGGAGCATCATTGGAACAACGTACCGTTGATGCGTTGGAACCAGCGTTCGGTGCGGTGTTTACCGATACCGATACGATGGCGAATGCGGGAGTGCATGGCGCCTGACCAACGACCGTGTAGGTGTAATCACCGGCCGGATCCGTGCCAGGCACAAAGGTCCCGGAGAACGGCAGGCCATCGGGGTCGGTCCAGGTTCCACCCACGTTCGGAGCACCACCGAGCATTCCGAAGAGCGAAAAACTACCATCGTTATCGCACACCGTGATGGCAGCGTCGCTACCTGCATTGGGTGCTTGCCGCAAGGTGATGGTCAATACGGCGGATGCGTTGGCGCATGGTGCATTCCCTTGCACGGTGTAGGTATATGCTCCTTCGTCATCCGATGCCGGATCGAAAGTGTCCCCGTGCGGGCCGTTCGGGCCAAGCCATGTGCCACCAGCCTGAGGGCTTCCGGCAAGTTGGCCCAGCAAGGAGAACGCAGGCAGATCACTACACACCGTTATCGAGCGGTTGCCACCGGGGTTCGGAGCGGCCACTTCAACTACGGTCACCGTTGCGGAGGAAGAGGCGCAAGGAGGCAGACCCAGGACCGTATAGGTATAGACCCCTGGTGCGGAACTGCCGGGTGTGTACGTGCCAGAAACGGGGACCGGGCCCGGCAATGACCAAGCGCCACCTGCATCAGGGCTTCCGGCAAGTGCTCCGAACAGCGGAAAAGCTGCCTGGTTGCTGCATACGGTAACGGTGGCAGGTCCGCCAGCGTCGGGCCGCTGATTTACGGTAACGCTAACCGTGGCCGAAACATCCGCACAGGGAGGTGTGCCGAGTACCGTGTATACATAAAGCCCGGGCGTATCGGATGCTGGATCGAACTCGCCGGAGTGGGGGCCATCCGGTCCGGCCCAACTTCCACCGGGCTGTGGTGAACCACCAAGAACCGTGAACAGATCGACCGAAGCGCCATCACTGCAAAGGGATATGGAGCTATTGGAACCCGCATTTGGTGCGGATACCTTGGCAATTGTGAGTGTGGCCACGGAATCAGGACATGGAGCCGGACCACTGACGGTGTATGTGTAGACACCCGCAGGGTCTACCTGGGGGTCGAAAAGGAACGAATGCGGGGCACCTCCGGGACCGGTCCAACTACCACCCGGCGTGGGAGTGCCGCCCAATTGCAAGCGCATGAAGAAGGGAGCATCGCTGGAGCAAACCGTTATGGAAGCATTCTCTCCTGCATTGGGACCGGTTATGATCCGGGCGGTCCACCCAGCGGCAGTTCCCGAGCCATTGCTCAACCAGCGGAACGTAAGACAACCACTGGGATGGGTGGCGGTGAATGTCAAGTTCAGCAGCGAATTCGCAGCGCTGCCTACGGCCATCGGCGGACCACCGGTATCCGGACCGTCATATATGCGTAGCTCGTCACCGGGGCCCGGGGCCACATTCCACTGCATGAAGACCACTGATGAAAAAGGGCCAGCTCCGGCGCCTCCGGCAGGGCAGATCGTAGTGGTTATGTCCTCATTGTTGGAATAGTTGGTGGTCGGCCCTCCGGAATCATGGAACGTACCGGAGCAGGTTTCGAACACCACACCATCCTCGGCAACACAAACTTGTGCTTGGACCGAGCTGGCGCAATAACCTACGACGGCAGCAAAAAGAAGCATGGCCCTCAATAGCCATGAACTGCCGTGGACGCGTTTCGCCCGTACGATGGAAGCGGTCGTCATAATGGATAGGGGCCGCAATTTAGGGTAGTTATGAACAGCTGTTGGTTAAGTTGGTGGTCGTTTGTTGGGGTCAGTCGACGAAATAGCGCTTTTCGACGATGAAAAGCGGCGCGGGTCACCATCCCGTACCGAACGTGTACAAGAAGACAACGGTAAACCTGAAGCGGTTGCCTATTCGGCCATCGGCTGTGGCCCTACCCCCTGCTTTCCGAAGGTGATGGCCAGCATCACCTCATGGGTCCCAGCGCTGTAGTTGCGCAGGTTGCTGGTGATGATATCGTAGGAATAGCCGAACTGGAATGCTTCCCGGAACCAGTATCCGACCATGGCACACCAGGCATCGTTGGTGCGGTAGGAGGCCCCCAGCCACATGGCGTTCTTGTAGCGCATGGTGAGCGTGAGGTCCACTTTGGGGGGCACGGGATCCACGTACTTCACCATGAACGAAGGCTCCAAGCTCCAGTCCGTACCCAAAGCAGCGCGGTAGCCACCGGTGATGTAGTAATGGTCCTCCATGCGGCTCAAGCTGCCGGTGCTTTCATCGAAGAAGCTGACCTTGTTCCGCAGGATCTGCGGTGCCGATGCTCCGAACCAATATTGCGGGTGGTAAAGCATGAAGCCGAATTTGGCATCGGGCATCAATTCGCCACGCAATTGGTCGTCCATGGCCGGGTCACCGGCATCGCGCAACTGGATCTTCGAGCCATCGATCAGGAACTGCAGCAATCCACCGGAAAGGGCCAGGGATAGCTTAAGATGCCCAGTGAGACGCAGGTGATACGCGTATGAGAACTGCACTCCTGTGCGCCGGGTGGGGCCCACGTGATCGGTGAAGAGGTAGCCGCCCACCCCCATGTTGGTACCCAAGGCGGTGGCCCCGCTCAGGGTGAAGGTGCGCGGCGCATCCTGGATGCCCACCCACTGGTAGCGGTGGCCACTGCGGACCTCGAAGAAGGGACGGGTGCCCGCCACGGCCGGATTGAAGATGTAGTCGTTGAACTGGTACTGCGTGAGCTGGGGCAACTGCTGGGCACGGACAGCAGCGAATGCCAAGGTGGCCAGGACCAGAAGCAGGATGCGGCGCGTCGTTTCCATGGCTTCAGCGGATCACGGTCAGCGGACCGGTGAATGGTTCCGGGAACTCCGGGTCGTTGAGCTTCACGATGTAGTAGTAGGTACCCACCGGCACCTGGCCTCCCTTGTAGCGGCCGTCCCACGGTTGTCGGTAACCCACGCTTTGGAAGAGCAGCTCGCCCCAGCGGTTGTAGATCTCCACTTCGCAATCGGGGAATAGCTCAATGTTGTCGATGATCCAGGTGTCGTTCCAACCATCACCATTGGGGGTGAAACCGGACGTGATGACCACCTCGGGCACCACCGTTACGAGCACTGAATCAACACCGATGCAACCGTTGGGCGCCACCACGTTCAATACGTACCAAGTGCTCTGCACGGGGGCGGCTGTGGGGTTGGCAGCGCTGGTGCTACTGATCAGGGTATCGGGGCTCCAGGTGAACGTGGATCCCGCCGGGCCGCTCGGACTGCCACCCAGCGCAGTTGATTGGCCCGGGAAGATGGTCCGGTCCTCACCGGCATCGGCAACCGGCAATTCCAGCACAGTGATGGTCACCTGCGCTGTGGATGTGCATGGGCCATCGGCCACCGTGAGCGTGAAGGTGTAGGAACCCGGAGCAAGAACACCCGGATCGATCACCGCACTGTTGCCTACCACGGCACCTTGGTCGTTGGTCCAGGTGTAGGTAACAGCACCCACGCTCTGGCTGCCATCCAAGGTGATGGTTGCGCCGAAGCAGAGGTCCTGGTCCGCGCCGGCATCGGCCTGCACCGTGCTGAGGGCATCCACCAACACCACCAGTTGCACGGAACATCCGTTGGCATCGGTGACCGTAAGGGTGTAGGTGCCCGGGAATAGGTCGTTGATGTCCTCGGATGTGCTGGTGTAGTTGCCTGGTCCGACCCAGCTGAAGGACAAGGGGGCCACACCGCCGGAAGCATCCACCGTAATGGATCCATCATTGGCATCCGCGCAGCTGGTGGGCACCACCACGCCTTCGCTGACCGTAATGGCCGGCGGCTCCGTGACCGTATAGATGAAGGTGCTGTCGCAACCCACACCATCGCTGACCGTGACGTTGTATGTGCCTGCGCAGAGACCTGTGGCCTGTGCAGTGCCGTCGCCATTGGGCGGCACCGGAGACCATGCATAGGTGTAGTTGCCAAATCCACCGGTCACGCCCAGTGAAATGCTGCCGGTACAACTGCTTGCGCACAGCACATCCACCACGCTCGCATTGTCATCCAAGGCTTGGTAGGGCAGCACCAAGAAGGTGTAGGTGCTGTCGCAGCCGAGCTGATCGGTGATGGTCACCTGCCAGCTGTCCGCACACAGGCCGCTCACCTGCTCAGTGCCCTGGCCTTGATCCGGCTCCGGCGACCACAGGATGTCGTAGGGGCCCACGCCGCCTACCGGTGCAACGGCCGCAGTCCCATCGCAGGGACCGAAGCAAGTCTCGTTGGTCACCAACAGGTTGGCCTCGATCGCGCTCTGCTGGCCTATGGAGAAGGTTTGTACGCCGATGCAACCATTGGCATCCACCACCTGCACTTCATAGTCACCGGCACAGAGGGTGGCCACATCGTTCACCCCTTGGGCGATAACCGTTCCCGTGGCGTCGGTCCAAGTGAGCACGTAGGGAGCAAGACCGCCGCTTACCAGTGCGGTAGCTGTGCCTTGGCAGTCGCCGAAGCAGTTGTTATCGGTGGTCTGCACATCGATCGTGATCGCATCGGGTGCGACCAGATCCACCTCCACCAAGGTGGAGCAGCCGTTGCCATCGCTCACTTCCACCTGCCAGTTACCGGCACACAGTCCGGTGCCGATGGCCACACCCTGACCATCCGGAGGAACAGGGGACCAGTTGTAGGTGTATGGGATCACACCACCCGATGCGTTCACCTCGATGACCCCGGTGCAATCACCGAAGCAGAGCGGCGAAGTGATGATCGGATCGGTCACAAGCAACCCTGGCTCCAGGATCAATACGCCCTGCACGATGGAGCAGCCGCTCACCACATCGGTGATGGTGACCGTGTAGCTGCCTGCGCAGAGCCCGGTGGCCTGCGGTGTGCCCTGGCCGTTAATGGCGCCGGGTTCCCAGAAGTAGGTGTAGTCACCCGACCCACCGGTGGGGCCCACGGTGGCGCTGCCATCGCAAAGGCCTGCGCAGCTCACGGGCACCGTGCTCAAGTTCGCAAGGATCGGATCGGGAGCGGTCACCGTTGCCGTATCCACGGTGATGCAGCCGATGCCGTTGGTGACTTGCACGTAATAAGTGCCCGCGCACAGGCCGTCCACTTGCGCGGTGTTCTGGCCGAGGTCATTGCCGTCACCATCGAACCAGGCGATGGTGCAAGGCGGCTCGCTGCATTGCAGGTCCACGGAAACGCTGCCATCGCAATCGCCCGGGCAAGTCACTTCAGTGCCGGCCGTGGTCAGCACCTCGCCATCCACATCGCTCACAGGAACCACAAGCGAAGCCTCGCAACCGTTGGCATCGAAGACCTGTACCGTGTAGATGCCCGCACAGAGATCGGTGATGGCCGGTCCCGTTCCGATGATGCCCGCAACGGACGACCAGACCTCCACATAAGGCTGGGTGCCACCGCTTGCCGTTACCTCCACCCCTCCGTTGCACACGCCGCATTCGCTCTGCGTGGAGGCACCTGCCAGCACCAAGGGATCCGGCTCGGTCACCTCGAAGGTTGCGTCGCTGGTGCATCCGTTGGCATCGGTCACCGTGAGCGTGTAGCTGCCTGCACAGAGACCCGTTGCTTGTGCGCTCTGCTGCCCATCGCTCCATGCATAGGTGTAGGGCGCCACACCACCGGTCACCACCACGCTGATGGTACCGTTGCAATCGCCGTTGCAGGCCACAGCACCGGCCGTGCCGGTGATCACCAAAGGCGGCGGTTCCAAGATCAGTACGGTGACCGTGGTGTCACAACCCGTGGCGTCGGTGATCTGCACGGCATACACTCCTGCACACAGGCCTGTTGCCTGCGGCGTGCCTTGCCCACCACCGGGTTCAGGTGACCAGTTGAAGGTGTAGGGCGCAATGCCACCCACAGGCCCCACCGTGGCGCTTCCCGTGCAGGCTCCTGCGCAAAGCACCGGCGTGCTGCTCAGGTTCGGAATGATCACTTGTGAAGGCAGCACGGAGGCATCCGCGAAGCTCACACAGCCGTTCGCATTGGTGACCTGCACCGTGTAGGTACCCGGACAAAGGTCCGCCACCACCAGCACGTTACCTGCGATCACCGCACCGCTGGCATCGGTCCATTGCACCACGCAAGGCTCGGCCGTGCAGGTGAAGGTGACCCCGATCGTGCCGTCGCAACCATTGGCGCAGCTGGCCTGTCCATCAATGGGCACAAGCACTTCGGCATCCGCATCGGACACTTGCACCACCTCCTGTACGGAGCATCCATTGGCGTCCGTCACTTCCACCACGTACAACCCACCGCAGAGGTCCACGGCATCGGGGTCGGTGGAAACGACCACGCCGTTCAAGGTCCATGCGATGGTGTAAGGCAGCGTACCGCCGGTGATGTTCACGGAAGCCGTTCCATCGCAGATCGGGCAGGTACTCTGCGTGCTGCTCACGCTGATGGCGAGCGGTGCCGGTTCCACGATGTTCCAACTTGCACTGGTACTGCACCCGTTCGCATCGAACACGGCGGCCGTGTACGTACCGGCACAAAGGCCAAGCGCCTCGTTGTTGCCCTGACCGTTGGAAGGCACCGGCGACCAGATGATGTTGTACGGCGCCACTCCACCTGAAAGCGTGAGCGCGATGCTGCCGTCACATTCCCCCGCGCAGCTGATGTCACTGGTGAGCGCATCGATCACCACCGGGGTCGGCTCCAGGATCAATACGGAAACGGTCTCGAAGCAACCGGCACCCGTGCCGATGGTGATCTCGTAGAACCCGGCGCACAGGCCCGTGGCGAAGGGTGTTCCCTGCCCACCGCCCGGTACCGGCGACCACACGAAGGTGAACGGCGGCTGGCCGGAGGTGATGCCCACCGTTGCCGTTCCATCACAGGCACCGGCGCAGGAAACCGGCGTGCTGCTGATCGCCGTACCGATCGGTGGTGGCGGAAGCACTTCAGCAGGAGCGATGGACACGCAACCCAATGCATTGGTGATGGTGGCGAAGTAGGTGTCCACACAAAGCCCCGTAAGCTGATCGCTGCTGCCTATCGTGTTGCCCTGTGCATCGGTCCACTCAATGGTGCAAGGTGGCTCAGAGCAGGTGTAGGTGGCGCTCACCGTACCATCACACGTGTCCGGGCAGGTGGTCTCCCCATTCGTTGTGGTGATGGTCTCTCCATCCGCATCGGTGATCGGCACGAGCAGGGAAACCACGCAGTTGTTGCCCGGGGTTACGGTAACGGTGTACAAGCCGGCACAGAGTGCACCTACGCTCGTGCCGTTGCCGATCACGTTGCCAAGTGCATCGGTCCACTCCACGGCGAAGAGGCCTGAACCACCGCTAACGATCACCTCTGCAGTACCGATGCATTGCAGGCAAGCGCTCGGAGTGGTCACTGCATCAAGCACCACGGGAGCGGGTTCGGTGATGGTGAAGACCAGCAGGCTGTCGCAGCCGTTGGCATCGCTCACCGTTACGCTCCACGTGCCGGGGCAGAGGCCTGTGGCGCTGTTGGTGCCCTGTCCGTTGGGCGGCACAGGCGACCAGAGGTAGGTGTAGGGCGCCACACCACCACCCACGTTCAGCGTGATGCTGCCATCACAAAGACCGGGACAGGAAACATCCGAAAGGGTGCTCGTGATGGCCAACGGATCGGGCGAAAGAACTAACAGGCTTGCAAGCGTGGAACAGCCATCCACATCGGTGATGGTCACTTCCACCACACCCGGGCAAAGCTCAGTGGCCTGCGGTGTGTTCTGTCCCCCTCCGGGTGCCGGGCTCCAGACGTAGGTGTATGGTGCAGTGCCGCCCGTCGGGCCCACGGTGGCGCTACCATCGCAGGTGTTAGCGCAGGTAGCCGGGGTGGTGCTGCCGTTGGACAGGATCTCCTGGAAGGGATCGATGGTGAAGGTGATGGTGGTGTCGCAACCGTTGTCGTCCGTAAGGGTGACGGAATAGGTATCACCCGCGCAAAGACCCGTGGCTTGCGTGATGCCTTGACCACCACCGGGGTCCGGTTGCCACAGGATGACCACGTTGCCGGTGCCGCCCGAGAAGATCACTTCCGCAGAACCTGTGCAGGGATCGTTGCAGTTGGCCGGCAGGTCGATCACGGAAGCGACCAAGGGCGGCGGTTCGGCGATCACGAAAGCGATCGTGGTATCACAACCCGCAGCATCCACCACCAGCACCGTGTAGTTACCAGCGCAGAAGCCCGTGGGCGTCGCCGTTCCCTGACCAACGGCCGGTGCGGGGTCCCAGGTGTAGGTGTAGGGGTCCACGCCACCACTTGACGTTGCCGACACACTGGCATCGCAACCACCGGCACAGCTCACATCGGTGATGGCGAGTTGCACATCGATGGGCTGCTGGGGAAGGATGTCGAAGGTGAGCGTCGTGTCGCAGCCGTTCGCATCAGTGATGGTAACCGACCACAGGCCAGCGCACAACTGCTCGGCATTAGGCGTGCCTTGACCGACCGGCGGCAGCGGACTCCAGAGATATTGGTAGGGCGACACTCCGCCGGAGACCGTCACGCCCGCAGTACCATCGCAGGGTCCTGCGCAGCTTTCGTTCGTGAAGCTGCTGGTGATCGTCAGGGCCGGAGGCTCCAGGATGGTGATCTGCAGGACCGTATCGCAACCGATGGCGTCCACGATGCGCAGGTCGTACACACCGGCGCAGAGACCCGTGGCGCTGTTGGTGCCTTGGCCGCCACCAGGTGCAGGGGTCCACGTGTAGGTGTATGGCAAGATGCCTCCGGTGGAGCTCACACTGGCCGTTCCATCGCAGTCACCGTTGCAGCTTACGTCGGTGGTGGTCACCACGGAATTGATGTCCGCCGGCGCCACGATGATGAACTGCACCGTGGTATCACAGCCTGCCGCGTCGGTAATGGTGAGGGTGTAGTTGCCCGGGCAAAGGTTGGTGGCCTGTGCAGTACCCTGGCCATTGATCGTGCCAGGGCCCCATTGATAAGCGTAGGGCGCAATGCCGCCACCCACCGTTGCCGTGGCAGTGCCCGCACAGTTCAAGTCGCAACCGGCTTCGGTCAGCACCAGATCCACCGTGATCGGTGCAGGCGCCACGATCTCGATCGTTAGGGTGGTGTCGCAACCCAATGCATCGACCACCAACAACTGGTAGGTGCCCGGGCAAAGACCGGTAGCGTCAGGAGTGCCCTGCCCACCACCGGGCGCAGGGGACCAGGTCCACGTGTAAGGCGCCGTGCCACCGGTGGTGGTAGCGGATGCAGTGGCCACGCAGGTGCCTGCACATGCCGCTGCCCCGATCGTCACGTCCACTTCAATAGGCGGTGGTTCATTGATCAAGAAGGTGAGCGTGGTATCGCACACGCCCGAAGTGATCGTTACGCTGTACGTGCCAGCACACAGGCCCGTGGCGTTCGCCGTGCCTTGACCGCCGCCCGGCGCAGGGCTCCAGAGGTACGTGTACACACCGGTTCCACCGCTCACCGTCAGCGCAACACTGCCAGTGCATTCACCGGCACAGATCGCGTCGTTCACCACCGAGGTCACCGTGATCGGATCGGGAGCAAGAACCGTGAAGGCGATCGTGGTGTCGCAGCCCACCGCATCGGTGACCGTAAGCGTGTAGGCTTGCGGGCAGAGGCCGGTAACGTTGGCCGTGCCCTGACCACCACCGGGTGCGGGGCTCCAGAGGTAGGTGTAAGGCGCCACACCACCCGTGGCGATCACACCAGCCGTTCCATCGCATACGCCAGGGCAACTCGTGGGCAGCACTTGCAACGAGAGTTCGATCGGAACCGCGTCCAGTATGGTGAAGGGCACCACCAAATCGCAGCCGTTCGCATCGGTGATCGTTACGCTATACAAGCCTGCGCAAAGACCCGTGGCGTTCGCTGTTCCCTGACCACCACCGGGCGCAGGGCTCCAGTTGTAGGTGTAGCCGGGTGTACCGCCGCTCACCGACACGCTGGCCGTGCCATCACACAAGCTGCCGCAGGTAAGGTCCGTCTGGCTCGCAACGACATCCAATGGCGGCGGCTCGTTGATCAGGAAGGTCACCGTGGTGTCGCAGCCGTTCGCATCGGTGATCGTAACAGCGATCGGACCGGCACACAAGCCCGTGGCCGTGCCGGTGCCTTGTCCTGCGCCGGGCGCTGGTGTCCATACGTAGGTGTAGCCACCTACCCCACCGTTCATCGGCAACACCGTGGCCGTGCCATCACAGGCACCCGCACAGGTCACATCCGTGGAACTGGGTGTGGGGGCCAACGGCGGTGGTGCATTGATGGTGAAGCTCACCGTGGTATCGCAGCCGGCTGCATCGAGCACCGTCAATGACCAAATACCCGGACAAAGGCCGCTTACGTTCGGTGTGCCTTGTCCCACAGCAGGTACAGGCGACCATGTGTAGGTGTATGGTGCTGTGCCTCCGTTCACCACCGTGGTGATGCTTCCATCGCAGGCATCCGCGCAGCTTGCATCCACGGCAGTGCCTTGCACATCGATGGCCCCCGGTGAATCGATGGTTATCGAGACCAGGGTATCGCAACCCGTGGAAAGGTCCGTGATGGTGATCTGGTAGGTGCCAGCGCAAAGGCCGGTGCCAATGCCTGTGCCCTGCCCGCCGCCCGGTGCCGGGGACCAGTTGAAGTCGAACGGACCCGGAGTACCGCTGGCGATGATGGTGGCGCTACCATCACACACGCCGAAGCACGAGGCATCGGTGCTGCTCACATCCAGATCGATCGGTGGAGGCTCATCGATCACGAAGGCGATGGTGGTATCGCAGCCGTTGGCGTCCAAGAGCGTTACGCTCCACGGGCCTGCGCACAGTCCGCTAACGCTGTTGGTGCCCTGGCCCACCGGTGGCTGGGGCGACCACGTTACCGTGTAAGGCGGCGTGCCACCCTGGGGGTTGATCTCCGCAGTACCATCGCAAGCACCAAAGCAGCTAGTGCCACTGAAAAGCAGGCTGGGGTCAAGGGGCTGAAGATCGAAGAAGAAGGTGGTGTCGAAGGTGCAGTTGTTGGCATCGGTTACCACCAGCGTGTTCAGCCCCGGGCAGAGCCCGAAGAAGGAGGAGGACGTACCCGCGCCGTTGTTCCAGTTGTAGGTGATGGGGGCCACGCCACCAACACCCAACGCGGTGCGTGTGCCGTTGCAGGAGGTGGGGCAGGTGGGCGGCGTACCCGGGCCGAAGAAGATCACGCCCAAGGGCGCCGGTTCGGAAACGTTCACGGCCACCGGGCACGAAATACCCTGCCCAAGGTCAGTGACGATCACGATCTGTGGACCACCGCAGGCCGATGTCCAGGTCTGGGTGTTCGGTCCGCCGTTCAACCATTGGTAAGTGAAGACCGGCCCTACCCCACCGGTCACCGTTACGGTCACCGTGGCATTGCATTCGCCACGGCAACGCACACCAAAGCCGTTGTAGCTGCTTACCACTTGGGCATCCACGATGAAGGGCGTCTGCCCCGGTCCCGTGCCGCACACGTTCACATCGCGATCACTGGCTTCAGCCTGGTCCGCTTCCCACTCCCAGGCACTCACCATACCACCCACCACCAGCTTGGAGTTGCCCGCTGCAAGTACGTTTTGAAGGCTGCCAAAGGCCGGTGCTTCATCGAGCATCACCAACGATGAGCCGGCCAGGAACCGCTTGTTGCGCCTTCCTTCCACCTGCAAGGCACCAGCGCGCAACACGCTGCCGTTGGCGATCAGCACGCCTTCGCGCAGCACGATGGCCTTGCCCGGCCGGAGCACCAGATCACTGATCACGCTCCAACTTCCGCTGCCCTCGAACACCAGGCGGGAGGCCAGGGGAATGCTGCGCAGATCCAGCTCCACGCCTTCCTGCCGCACCACCAGCCGCACATCGCCGCGCTTCAGCCATTGCACATCACCCTGCATCCGCCAATCGCCCGCTATGTTCAATTCGCTCCGCTGATCGCCCACCACTTGCACGGACGCCATGCTGCCATCCACCACAAGCGCATTGCACCAAGCCGCTCCACGCACCTGGACCTCCACCGCACCAGTGGGCGCTATCACCACGTTGTCGCTCACGCGGGGCACACCGGCACCACCGTTCCCATTGGGCTGCACGCTCCAGTTGGCCGCATTGTCCCAGCGACCGGATGCACCCGTCCAGTAGAGTGTGCGGGTATCCTCGGACTGTGCCGAAGCCGCCAGCCCCATTGCCAACAGCACCAGTACCAGGACCTGTCTGAGGAGTGCGTGCATGCGCATTGCTTGTTCCGCTTGTTCTAATCGAAGGCCGGGCAGTTGATCATGCGCATGCCGGGGTCATCCTTGCCACAGGGTGTTATGGCCAGAATGATCTCGTGCGTATTCGAGCTGCCGTTCCGCAAACGCGAAGTGGTGATGTCGTAGCTGTAGCCCAGCTGGAAGTACTGCAGGAAGCCCACGCGCATCATCAGCGTCAGGGCATCGCCGCTGCGGTAACCGGCACCGAAACCGATCACCCGGTTGTACTCCAGCATGGCGTTCAGGTCCAGGGCCATGGGCACGCCTGCCGCGAACTTCAACAGGGCGCTCGGAGTAAGGCTCGTCTTGCGTGCCACGCGGAAACGATGGCCACCGCTCAGCATGAACTGACGGGCCAGCTTGGAATCGGTACCGATATCCGGCATCCGGTTGCCCAATACCTGGTGCAGTGCCAGCCCTCCGAAGGTGTTCTTGTTGTACATCCAGATACCCGGGGTGATCTCCGGCGCCACCATCACGCTGGAGGCACTTCCCAATACCGGATCGTTGAAGTCGGACAGCACGATCTCGCCCACGTTGAGCTTCATCTGCTGCACCCCTCCGAACACGCCCAATGCCATGTGCATGTCACGGCTCAACTGCATGTTGTACGCGTAGGCCAGCAGGAAGCGGGTATAGCCCCAGTTGCCCGCATTGTCGGCCTCCACGAAACCTCCGATGCCGTGTACGTTGGTCTGGTAGCCCTTGCGTTTCTTGCCCCGCAGAGCACCGTGCACGCTGGCCCATCCCGTAACGGGTGCCCCCTCCAAGCCCACCCACTGCTGGCGGTAGCCCAAGCGCAGGTCCAGGCAATCCTTGCTGCCGGCCACAGCGGGATTCACGCTGAACTGGTTGAAGACGTACTGGGTGTACTGCGACAGTTGCTGGCCGACCACGGCGGTGGCACCCAACAGGAAGGGCAATACCAACAGCCACCTCATCGCACAAGGGATATGAAGCCCGTGTAGGGCGGCGATCGCCCTTCGAGCTGGTTGAGCTGGATGTGGTAGTAATAAGTGCCCACCGCGACCGGCGTTCCATTGTTGGTGCCATCCCAGGGCTCGCGGTAACCGGTGCTGCGGTAGACCACCTGCCCCCATCTATCATGAATGCGGACCTCCGCTCCCGGATAATCCGCAATACCCGGTATCAGCCACGTATCGTTGAACCCATCGCCGTTGGGCGTGAAGGTGTTGGGAGGCTGTATGCGCCGGATCACCTCAACGAACACATCGGCGCTGTACGTGCAGCCGTTCAGGGTGGTGCTCACCGTGTAGAACACGGTGCTTGGCGGACTGGCGATCGGGTTCGATATCCCATTGCCGCTCAACCCCGTGGTAGGCGTCCAGTCGTACGGCGGACCACCATAGGCCACCAGTTGCGTGCTTTCCCCCTCGCCGATCTGCACATTGGGGCCCACACCGAAATCGACTCCCACGATATCCGCACCCGGGCCACTGGTCATAACATTGAAACCGCACTGCGCAGGGATCGTCGAGCCACCGTTCAAGGCACCACCTACCACCACCCAGTATTGGGTGTTCGGCAATAGGGTCTGCGCGGTGGTAATGGCCTGTTGTGTTCCGAAAGCGCAACTGGAAACGGCACTGAAGGAGGCCGGCGCGCAACTGCCGTTGCCCGATAGCACCACCACCGCCAACTCATCACCCATACCCACCACATCCGGGCAATCGATGTTGGACACACTAACGCTTACCGCACCGCCCACGCTGTTGGTGGTGAAGGTGTACCAAAGAACCGCTTGTGTGCCAGGGCAGAAACCCGGCAAGCCAACCGCACCCGTGTTGTTCTGCTGCTGCGGTTGCTGGGCACATAGAACCAAGGCACCCGAACAATCGCTGTTGGGTGGCTGCCCGTGGCAATACGCCGCGGAGAGCACTACAAGAAGCGCGAAAAGGCTTGTGCGCATGTGCCTCGGGAGGGTGCCGCAAGGACGGACCTACGGCAAGGCCGAAGGTAGACGGGCCCTTTGCCGCGCCCGGAAAGGGCCGCACCGCTTTTTCACACATGCGGGTGTTGAGGGCGGCACGCACGCCGCGCCAGCATTGGCACAAAGCGCAGCGCAAGGTACTGGCGCTGCTCACTGCCGATCGGTGCCGCACAGGAACTTGTAGCCCCACCAGGAATCGAACCTGGATCTAGAGTTTAGGAAACTCCTATTCTATCCATTGAACTATGGGGCCGAGCGACCACCCTGCGGTGGAAGCGGCGGCAAAGGTAGGCGCATCCGAACATCGGAATAGACGCGGTGAAGTACGGCCTTACTAAGCAAGACTGCTCAATGCTCTGAGCTTGTAAACCCGGAGTAGGAAGGGTCACTTGATAAAGTCAATTACCCCCCCCCCCCCGCGTTTTCCGGGGCTTTTCATTATGCCTTCCACCAGGTCGGTGATCCGGGTAAGAAGGTCCAGGGCACGAAGACGCCATCTGCTGTCTTCACGATCGGCTTCCGTTTCTTCATTGCGCAGGTGAACAACACGTGGGCCCGGTTCTGGGGGTGCGGTCTCCTCCGGCCGCAGCCAGCTCCAGGCATCCACGCCGAATTCTTTGCTGATCCGCTCCACCACGTACGCCGGTGGATGCTCCGAGTGTTCCCAGCGGCAGTAGGTGCTGCGGTCCACGTTCAAGCGGTCGGCCATGGCCTGCTGGGTAAGGCCAAGGTGGGTGCGTAGTGCTTTGAGTTCTTCACTGAACATGATCGCGACGTTCACAAATTGGATAAATGCAGGTGTTGCCAAAATAGCACATTGTTGCACAGGCACGCACAACGGTGAACATCAGCCACTTGATCCATCGTGTGTGCAATTATTGCACACCGTGTGCATCATCTGCACGAAGAATGCACACCATGTGCAAGAACTGCCATAGGATGTGCAGGAACGGTTGGGAAAGGTTTGTGAGCGGCACATAACGCCGTGATCAAACCTATTTACCATGAGAACTGAACGACTTTTCCGAACGGCCCGGGCCAGGTGGCATGCGGGCTTATGGGCGGCATGTGTGGCCGCGTGGGGTGCTTGGGGCCATAGCCCCGTATCAGCCCAAGTTGATGCTTGGGCAATTGGTACACAGGCGGTGGTGATGCCGCCGGGAACGGATGGCCCTGCCGGACAACCCTTCGCCTTGCCACAACCCAACAACCCCAACTACCCGGCTGCGTGGCAATACCAGGGGCAGGTGGCGCAACGATCGCAGCATGCACGTACCGCTGGCGATGGGCGCATCCTGTTCTTCGAGGTGGATGGCAACCTGTACGATGGCGATGGGTACATGATCGCCGATGCGCGGCCATGGGGTTGCACGGACAATTGTTGTGTGGAATGCCTGGAGCCCGGTGTGATGGAGTTCATCAGCCTACCAGTGCCGGGCAGTTGCTCGTTGTTCTA
Source organism: Flavobacteriales bacterium (assembly GCA_019638115.1). Classification (GTDB taxonomy): domain Bacteria; phylum Bacteroidota; class Bacteroidia; order Flavobacteriales_F; family PHOS-HE28; genus PHOS-HE28. The sequence continues at coordinate 801,379 of JAHBUK010000001.1, forward strand.
CCTGTTCTCGGCGGCACCGGAGAACGCGGCATACAACGGCACCCATGTTCAATGGGCCATACTTGACCTGGATGCGGACAATCCCCGATTCCCGCCGCAAGGAGCCAGCACCTGCGCCCGCAAGGGCCGCTTGCTCCACTTCATCGATGATCCAGGATCCCCGGCCTATCCACAGTTCAGTTCTGTGACCTGGCTGCCCGAGGACGGTGCTTTCGGTGTACCTTCGGTGCTCACCAGCGAGTATGTTTCGAAACTGTCCATGGGCACCGTCCCTGTGCAGGCGAAGACCGTTACACCCTTGATCCGGGCGGTGGAAGGCGAGAACGGCGCACCGCATTGGCTCTTCTTCATACTTCCGGACCGTGTGTTCGTGTACAAAGTGATGGCGACCGGCGTTGTGCGGGTGGATCCCAACCCTGGTGCCGGCACCCCCTTCGAGCAACAGTGCGTGCGCTTGTTGGCATCAGGAACCGTGGTGCAGAACAAGCGCTACATCCGTGATGCCGATGCCATACGATCGGACGATCCAAACAGGAGCGATGCCCCTTTGGTGCTGGCCATCGCCGATGCGGCACCGCTGATCGTTTATCCCGATCCTGCCGAGCTATACGATGTGCTGGTCCTTCGGTTCGACCCCTACACGGGGATCTACCTCAGCCAGGAAAGCCAAGGCTTCACAATGCAACTGGACGTGTGCCCAAATGGACCTGAACCCGGTGTGGTGGGGGGCACGCGTGGCTGTGCTTTGCGCGCTGATGGCCATGGCCTGTTCCTGACAGGCGAGACTACCTCGGATTGTCAGAATTGGACCCCCTTCGTAAGGCATGTTGAACTGAGCACTGAGGAAGCGACCGATCTGGGCTACGCTTTCAGTGGTGGTATCGATCCACAATGGACCCGCACGCGCTTATACCGCAACCGCACTCTGGACAACAGCGGCTGGGCCATCTACTTCCCTTCTCAAAACGCTGTGGCAGCGCTCACGGGCCTTTCCAACCTGAACGCGGTGAGCTTCTCCCCGACAGTGCTCACCAACGTGGTCTTGCCGCAGTTCGCCCCCATCCCCGGTGGCTTCGGCAACAATGAATTCCATCCCCATTTCCTCAACATCGGCGTGGCCGGCGACCGCTACCTGAGCGCCGAAAACCGAGGCACCTGCTGCGGTTTTCTTCAATCCCATGGCAGCGGCATGGTCTATGGCCACCGCCAAACACCAGGCATGACACCCACCACTTGGACCGCCACCAACAACCCGTACAACAACAATGGGCCGCTCACCTGTGTGTGCGATCTGGAAGTGGAAGGGAACGCACAGCTGAACCTCAGCGGCATGGAGATCCGCTTCGCGTCAGGTGTGGGCACCATCGTGGAGCGCAAAGGCGTACTTGACGTATTCAATACGAAGCTGACCAGCCTGAGCCAATGCTCGGATACGCGCTGGAAGGGCATCGAAGTCCACGGCATCATCAACCAGCTCCAAACAGGTACACCCTATCCCACTGAACAGGGTTACCTGGCCTTGCGGGCCAGCACTTTGGAGAACGCCGAGATCGGTGTGCTGGTGGCCAAACGCGGATTCTTCGGCAATCTGGCCTCGGGAGGCGTGGTGCTTGCCGACCGGGCTATGGTCACCAGTGGCGGTTCCTCCGCTTGGAAACGCACCGAGTTCCGAAATTGCAAAGTGGGCGTGCAATTCCTGCCCTACTTGGGCTCCACATCGGGAGGTGTGATACTGTCCAACCGCAGCCGCTTTAATGATTGCCTACTCACCGTGGACACCGACTACCCCGCACCTTACGATTTCCGGTTCCACGCCAACCTGCATATGGTCACCGGGATCCAGTTCCGTGCCTGCACCTTCGAGAACACCATCCCCGATGCGTTCTTCGCCATGAACGGCAGCTTCCCTGGAAGTCAATACCTGGGCAATGGCATTTGCAGCATGGATGCCCATTTCTCCGTGAGCAGCCCCTGCAACCAGATCCTGCCCCTTGGCCAGCCCTGCCCCGAACCGGATACCCGCTTCAGCCAGTTCATCGGGCTTGACCACGGCATACACGCCACCAGTTCGGGCTCGTCCTTCACCTACCAGGTGAACCGCGTGCGCTTCACGGACAACATCGCCGGGGTGTACTCCAGCGGTGTGAACAAGTTCTCCGTGCGCAACAGCACCTTCAGCATCGGCGGTAGGGAGGTGGATTTGACCACAACAGAAGAAGAATTCTGGGATGACCACCACCGCGGCGTTTACAGCCACAGCGGCCAGGGCTTCACCGTGCAGGACAACACCTTGTTCAAAACCCCGGGCAGCGCACCGAACCGGCGGACGGAAGGGGTGGTGATCGGCTACAGCGGTGCTTCCCACGACGTGGTGTTCCGCAACCACGCTGCACATCTCGCCATCGGGTTCATTGGCGAGGGTGAATGTGCCAACACCTCTTCAGCCCAATCCGCGTTACAAGGGTTGGAGCTTCTGTGCAATACCAACAGCCAGGTGGATAAGAACCTGAGCAGCCGGATAGCCAATGGGTCACCGGTTTCGGAGCACAACGACCATACCATTCGGACCTTCCAAGGTGATTCCGACCGGCCAGCGGACAACCAGTTCGACAACTGGCCTACTGGAGATCCTGACCGAAAGGATTTCGAGGTAACCACTGTGTTCGCCGGGATCTTCTACTACCACAGGGCTGGCGCACCCTTCTTGCCCACCTCTTACGATACCTACCTCAACCCTGCCTTGGTGGATCCCCAGCACATCAACACCTGCGCCAACCGCATCCACCGCTTCACCAAGGACAGTCCGGAGGGCCTGGACCCGGCGGAGGCATGGGACTCATTGGACGACGAGAAGCTAGCCTACGGCAGTGTGCGCTACCTGTACGAGCAGCTGATCGACGGCGGAAACACCAGTGAGGTGGTGCAGGAGATCACCGATGCCTGGCCGCAGGACGTGTGGGACCTACGCGCCGGCCTTCTGGCCCGCAGCCCCTTCCTCAGCAGCGATGTGCTTCGCGAGCTGAACGTGCAGAACAAACTGCCCGCAGCGGTCTATGCTGAGGTGTGCATAGCCAACCCCGATGCCACCCGCGCCGATCGTTTCTACGACTGGCTGGAACACGATGCGCCCCACCCCCTGCCGGAATACCTGATGGCCGCCATTGCCGCCAGCTGGAACGGGCGCACCTACCGCACCACCTTGGAAGGCTCCATGGCCAACCGCTATGCGGCATACGCCCAACTCGCCACGCTGTTGCTGGAATACCACAGCAGTGATGAGGAGCAGTTGGACCTCACCGCCCTGCGGTCCGTGTGGCAGGAGCTGCGCACCCCAACGGCGCGTTTTGCCGAGGCGATCACCCTGATGGAGCAGGGCCAATACGCTGCGGCCACCGCCTTGGTGGAGGCCATACCCCAGGAGCACAGCAAGCTGAAGCCCCGCGACATTACCGAGAAGGACCGCATGCTGGCGCTGATCGCCTTCAGGCAAAACCTGGCGGCCAGCGGACGCAGCGATGCCGAGCTTACACCGGCCGAACAGGACCAGCTGGAAAGCCTAATCGACGGCCAGCAGGACCGGCCCGCCATGTGGATGCAGAACCTGCTTTGCTTCCACTACGACCGCTGCGCGGCGCCGTGGACGGGCGAGGGGGGAACCCCGAAGTCGCTGCCCCAAGTGAAGCCTGAATTGGCCGTGGCCGCCCCGCCCGTGCTGGTGCTGTACCCCAACCCGGCCACCACCTGGGCCGTGGCCACGCTGGAGATGCCCGCCGGGCTGCCCCAGGCCAGCCTCCGCGTGCTGGACCTTACCGGCAAACAGGTGGCACAGCACATGGTGGCCAAAGAACAACCACAACTCGTGCTGGACACCCGCAGGCTGGCACCGGGTGCCTATCTTGTGGAAGTGGCCGGCCCGCAGGGCGTGCTCGCCACCGAAAAACTCATCGTGCAACCGTGAGCACCACGAACCACAAGCGCTACAACACCGTGGCGGCCCTCCTGTTGGGGGCCGCTGCGGCTGTTGCGCAACAGCCGTTCGACTTGGACCCCTCCTTCTGGACGACCATTGAGACCATAAACGTGTACGACATCGCTATTCTTAATGACGGGAAGATCTTATTGTCCGGCCGGATCCAATATCCTGGTTCTTCCAATGTAACGGGTAGTGGCCGGTTGCATCCCGATGGCAGCAGGGACTTATCCTACCAAACATTCCCCTATTCAACTGGTGGCGGGAAGTTGACGCCATGGACCGACAAATTCTACGTATCGGCGGGTCAAACCATCCGTCGATTGGATGCGCAAGGATTGATAGACCCCATGTTCCAATCCCTGAACAACAACGCACCGCTGTTCTCCTCCTTCCAAGGCGGCGACTACCACGTGTACCCCGATGGCTCCGTGGTGATCACCGGCAGCCACACGGTGAACGTGCCGGACAGCGGTTGGACGGGCAGCCACCACATGATCTGGTTCAACAACGACGGAACCCTGGACCTTACACGCAGGCCGCGCAAGGGCAATGGGGCCGTGATGCGTATACAGCCCCAACCCGATGGGAAGTTCTTATTGAGCGGTGGAGGAGCCACTTGGGAGGGCGTGCCCAAGCCCAGCATTTACAGGGTGCATGCCGATGGCACATTGGACACCACCTTCAATTCCGGCATTTATTGGGGCTTGGCGTACAGCATGACCGTGTTGGAGGATGGGCGCATCCTGGCTTCGGGGCTGTTCAAGACCGAGTTCTCCTCACCGGACACCCTGCATTTCGTGCGGCTGATGCCCGATGGCAGCCTGGACCCCACCTTCAACAACAGTTTGGAAGTGGTGCGCATGCCCTGGCTATCGCCGGAATGGCCAGGTGATCCCAGGTACTTCGGGCAGTTCACCATAGCCCTTCACACCAGGCTGTCCAATGGGCGGATCGTGTTGCATGGACCGCATGCCTTCGTTGAAGGCGAGCCCCGATACGGCCTGGCCATGCTGGACGAGAACGGGTTCTTGTTGGACGAACCCTTCGGTACAAGCGGCTGCGGATCATACTTGTATAACGGAGGCACATACAACTATTTGTACAACTCGATAGATGGCATTCTCGAAGCCCCCGACGGCCACATCTACATCTGGGGCGCCTACCACGGCTATGATGATGGCACCACCAACGACCCCACGCAGCGCTTCGTAAGCCGCTTGTACGGCCTTAATGTGGGGCTGGCCCCCCTCTCCCCCGGAGAGGGGTTGGGGGTGAGGGTGTATCCCAATCCGGCAAGCACCCAGCTTACCGTGGAGCTGGAGCGCATACCCGCCCAAGGGGAACTTGTGCTGCGCGATGCGTTGGGGCGGGCGGTGCGGAGGGAGCGCATCACCGGGCAGCACCACACGCTGGGGGTGCTGGGCCTGCCTGCGGGCCTGTACCTGGTGGAGGTGTATGCACAGGGCGCGCGCATGGCTGCGGAGCGGGTGGTGGTGGAGTAGAACGAGCAACGGTGGCGATCGCCCGTGCGGGTTGCGGTAGTTCAGTTGAGGAGGGAGGGTCCCCTGCGGTTGTTCCGTTTCAATTGGTTGGCGAGCGAATTTGCGGTGCGGTAGAGGCCCATTCAGGAGGTCGCCTACCGTGGTTCGCACGCCGCGATACACCCACACCTTCGACCTTGTTCAGCCATGCAATGTTCCTACATTTCGACATGCGCTCACTGCTCCTTCCCCTGGCATTCACCAGCCTGTGCGTCCACGCCCAACAAGCCTTCCGCATCCCCGTGGTGGTACACGTGATCCACGACGATGGCAACGAGAACATCAGCGAGGCGCAGATCCGTAACGGGATCGAGATCCTTACCCGCAACTGGCGTAAGCAGAACCCCGATACCGTGGAGATCGTGGAGGCCTTCCGACCCATTGCGGCGGACATGGAGGTGGAGTTCGAGCTGGCGCGCCTGGACCCCGATGGCAACTGCACCAACGGCATCAACCGCCTGCGTTCGCCGCTCACCACCAGCGGCACGCACAACGTGAAGGAGCTGATCCACTGGCCGCGGGACCGCTACCTCAACATCTACGTTACCCGCAACGCCGCCGGGCTGGCCGGGCATGCCTTGATGCCCTTCCAGGCGGACAGCATTCCGCAGAAGGACGGCATCGTGATCCAGGGCAGCTACTTCGGCAACATCGGCACCAGCAACGACCTGCGCTCCGTGGTGCTCAGCCATGAGGTGGGCCATTACCTCAACCTCTTCCACATCTGGGGCGGCAACAACGTGCCGGAGTTCTACTACCTGCCCGTGGGCCAGCAGGCCAACTGCGCGATCGGCGATGCGGTGGACGACACCCCGGAGACCACCGGTTGGAGCAGCTGCAACCTGGGCGGCACCAGTTGCGATGGGCAGTTGGACAACGTGCAGAACTTCATGGACTACGCCTACTGTGCGCGCATGTTCACCCAGGGGCAGAAGGCGCGGGTGCATGCCGCGCTCAACAGCCCAATAGCCCAGCGCAACAACCTGTGGACGGAAGAGACGCTTGAGGCAACGGGGCTCTCCACGCCCGCATCCCTCTGCAAAGCCGACTTCCGTGGAAGGCGCAATTGGTGCGTGGACGAACTGGTGGAACTGGAGGACCTCTCCTACCATGCTGTTACCGCTTGGAGTTGGAACGTGGGCGCAGGACCCATCCTTTCGGACCAGCACCCAAGCTTCAGCTACTCCACACCGGGCGTGTATGATGTGAGCCTCACGGTCTCCAACGCATCCGGCTTCATGAGCACCACGCGCAACCGCTACCTGCGCGTGCTTGCCGAACAAGGCTTGCCCGGCCCTTACCAGGAAGGCTTCGAGGGCTTGGGCAGCTTGGAGGAGAGCAACGTCTTCATGGAGTACGAAGCGGAGAACGACCAAGCCGAGCTGAACGCCGCGGCCGCGAGCGGGTCCGCGTCGCTGCGGATCCCCAACCACGGCCTGGCACCGGGCAGGCTCATCGCCATCACCTCGCCGCGCCTGGATGTGACCAACGTGCCCAACCCGGTGCTCCGCTTCAAATACGCCTTCGCGCAACGCGATGCCGCCAACAGCGATCGCATCACCGTGCGCATCAGCCGCGATTGCGGAAAGACCTGGATCGTGCGCCGCACCATCGTACCTGCGGATATGCCCACCGTGCCCGGCTTCGCTTCAAGCCCCTTCAGCCCCGGGCCGGAGGACTGGACCCACGTGCCCAGCATTGCCATACCGCCGAGCTACGCCACCAACAACCTGCTCATCCGCATCGAGTTCGTGAGCGGCGGTGGCAGCGACCTGTTCATCGACGACATCAACCTCGATAACATGACCGCCATCGGCATTGATGAGCTGGATCAAAGCCAGTGGACGCTTGCCCCGAACCCCACGGACGATGTGGTGCGGATAGAAGGCCCATTGCCCCAACAGCGCGTGGAAGTGTTCAGCAGCACAGGCCTGCTCTTAGCTGACCACGGCACGCTGCCCAACGGTTACCTGCTGCCGGTGCACGACCTTGTGCCCGGCATGTACCTGCTCCGCCTCAGCGCACCCGGCATATCCGTGGTGAAACAGCTGATGGTGATGCAACCCTGAACGCTTTAGAACCGACCATCATGCGCCACGCCCTCGCCATTGCAGTTGCCCTGCTCTGCGCCACCCTGCTCCATGCCCAGTCCTCGTACATCGAAGTGAGCGTCACGGACACCCTCGTTCTGGAACCGACCTCCATCGTGTACCGCGTTTCCAGCGGATCGTCCAACACCTTCATGGGCATGCGCATGCCTTACGATGACACGGAGAGCGCCGCGCCCCAACAGGACCTGAACACCATGCTGCTGCTGCTGAAGAAGAACAAGTTCAACGTGGAGGAGGAAGCACCAACGGACTACACGATCGGCAACACGGGCATGGGCACCAAGGCCAGCAAGCCCGCTGCATCACTGCTTGTTACCGTGCATTCGGAAGCGGAACTGCGCCGTTGCGTGGACCTGCTCAGCGGTCTGGAAGGCATTTCCGGCAGTGTGGCCACCGTGCGCCATGCTTCCATGGAAAGCCAGTTGCCCGCCTTCCACAAGGCCGTGCTGGCCCAGGCGCGAACGGAAGCACAGGCCATTGCCAAGGCCAGCGACCTGGAGTTGGGGCGCGTGGTGAGTGTGCAGGAGCGACCGAGCGGTGGTACGGACAACTACATGGACATGATGCGCGACATGATGAAGCGCGGCGTGGAGGCATTCAATACCTCGGAAGCGATCCGCAAGCAGGTGGTGAAGACCATGGTGGTCCGCTTTGAAGCGCAGTGATCGGAGGCCCGCCGCAGCGCAGCCCACTGCCGATATTTGCCCCCCAGCACGCGCAGACCATGACGAAAGCCCGTATGAAAAGCGCCATTGCCCCGCCGCAATGGACCACCGCCAAGGAGTTCACTGACATCACCTACCGCAAATGCCGGGGCGTTGCGCGCATCGCCTTCAACCGGCCCGAAGTACGCAACGCCTTCCGTCCGCACACGGTGAGCGAACTGCTGGAAGCCTTCCACGATGCCCACCAGGACACCTCCATCGGGGTGGTGCTCTTCAGCGGTGAGGGGCCCAGCAGCAAGGACGGTGGTTGGGCCTTCTGCAGTGGCGGCGATCAGCGGGCACGCGGGCACCAGGGCTACGTGGACGAGGGTGGCATGCCGCGTCTGAACATCCTGGAAGTGCAACGGCTCATCCGCTTCATGCCCAAAGTGGTGATCGCCGTGGTGCCCGGCTGGTGCGTGGGCGGCGGGCACAGCCTGCACGTGGTCTGCGACCTCACATTGGCCAGCAAGGAGCACGCGGTCTTCAAGCAGACCGATGCCGATGTGACCAGCTTCGATGGTGGTTACGGCAGCGCCTACCTGGCCAAGATGGTGGGCCAGAAACGGGCACGCGAGATCTTCTTCCTGGGCCGCGACATCAGTGCACAGCAGGCCTACGAGATGGGCATGGTGAACGCCGTGGTGCCGCATGCCGAGCTGGAGGCCACCGCTTGGGAGTGGGCGCAGGACATCCTTGCCAAGTCCCCGACCTCCATCAAGATGCTGAAGTTCGCCTTCAACCTCACGGACGATGGCATGGTCGGTCAGCAGGTCTTCGCTGGCGAGGCCACGCGCCTGGCCTACATGACCGAAGAAGCCAAGGAGGGCCGCAATGCCTTCCTGGAAAAGCGCAGGCCGGATTTCTCGAGCATCAAGTGGATCCCATGAGGAGATTTGCGTTGGGCCAACGCCTTGGTGGGTGAAATGGTGCCACCCGTCGAATAGTCCTTGGAGGGTGGGACCGGTGCGGGTTTATTCACGGGTCCAACCCACATGGAGCTGCACCATCCAAACAGGGCGCAACCGAAAAGCCTCATGAGTAGGACATACCAATCCCTTCATCGGTCATGCAGTGGTATCTGAAAGCACTTCGCAACTACGTTGGTTTCACAGGCCGGGCACGGCGCAAGGAGTTCTGGATGTTCGTGTTGTTCAACATCCTCTTCTCCATTGCGGCCGGGGTCCTGGATGGTGCACTGGGTCTGGCCGACCCCAGCACCGGCTACGGCCCTATCGCTGGCCTTTACACCCTGGCCGTTCTGTTACCGGCCCTTGCCGTTGCGGCTCGTAGGCTGCATGATACCGGCCGCTCCGGTTGGCTGCTGCTCCTGGCCCTTATCCCGTTGATCGGCGCGATCATCCTGATCGTGTTCCACGCGCAGGACAGCAAGCCCGGTCCCAACAAGTACGGCCCCAACCCGAAGGAAACGCCGGACATGGCCTGACGACCATCGCGCTCAACAGGGAAAAGCGGTCCGCAGTGGGCCGCTTTTTCATTTGGCCCGGGCCGATCAGGCACAAGAGCTTCATCTACCATCGCTGCGCGGCAACGCACATGGTACCTGTACGATATGGCGGGACCCTACCCTGCACCGGAACAAATACCACCCCCCGGTCCTTTCTTTGCGCCCCCTTGTGGCGCACACTTCACCCCGGACCATGAAATACATCTACCTCCCGATCACTACCCTCGTTGCACTGGCCACGCTCGTCAGCGCCGTTTCGCTGAACAACAACGGCAAGGAAGGCCGCACCGGCTCCCCCGGCGAACTCACCTGCCGCGATGGTTGCCACAACACCTTCGCCCTGAACAGTGGCGAGGGATCCGTGGTGCTCTCCTCCGCCAACATGGTGAACTGGCAGTATGTGCCCGGCACCACCTATCAGATGAGCCTCACCGTTTCGCTGGCCACCAGCAACAAGTTCGGGATGGGCTTGGAGGCGCTCACCGATGAGCTTTCCAACGGCGGAACCTTGTTGATCACCGATGCGGCATCCACCCAGATCAAGAACCACACGATATCCGGTGTGGTGCGGCGCAATGTGGTACACACCAATAACGGCGGACTCGGCACCGGTTCCAAGACCTTCAATTTCAACTGGGTGGCCCCCAGCACCGACGAAGGCCCCATCACCTTCTACTTCGCGGGCAATGCCACCAACAGCGGCAACAATTCTTCAGGCGACCGCATTTACGTGAGCAGCCAGGTGGTGACCCCCGCGAGCACTGTTTCCGTGGCTGATATCGAGGAGGCCATGGCCACGTTCCGCGTGCAGCCCAATCCTTTCATGGACCAGGTGACCATCGACTATTCGACCTCCGGCAGTGGTCCGGCACTGGTCTCGGTATATGATGTGCGCGGCAGCCTGTTGCAGCAAGTGGATCTCGGCACGCGTGCGGCAGGTCGCTACACGGAGCGCATCGAGGCACTGGATGCACTGCCTGATGGTGTGCTGTTCATCCACCTCACCGTGGATGGTAACACCCGGATACAGCGTGCAGTGAAGCAGGCCCGCTGAACAGAAGGCCTTTGAGCAAAAGAGCGGCTGTGCGATGCACAGCCGCTCTTTTGCTATTGACCATTTTACCTACCGCACCTCGCCGCCTGGCCCGACCATCTCCTTCGGCTGCACGAACACCAGCTTGCCGCTGGCATCTTCGGCCATCAGCACCATGCCCTGGCTTTCCACGCCCCGCATCTTGCGCGGCTCCAGGTTGGCCACCAATACCACTTGCTGGCCGGGCAGCTGCTCCGGCTCGTAGTGCATGGCGATGCCGCTGACGACAGTACGCGGCGTTGTTTCACCCAGGTCGATGGTGAGCTTGAGCAACTTGTCGGCCTTGGGCACTTTCTCTGCGGCGGTGATGGTGCCCACGCGCAGATCGAGTTTGGCGAAGTCGTCGAAGGCGATGTTGGGGTTTGACTGTCCAACAGGCTTCAAGCCTGTTGCCTCTGCTGGTCCAGCAGGCTGGAAGCCTGCTGGACTTTCTGCTGCATGCAAGCGCTCAACCTCCGGCTGGATCTCCGCATCGGTGATCGGCTTGAAGAGGTGCTCGGGCTTGCCCAACTCCTGGCCAGCACCGATCAAGTCGCTGCGGAAGGCATCGTCCCAAGGCAGGGTGCCGATGCCCAGCATGCGGCGCAGCTTGGCCGTGGTGTGCGGCAGGAAGGGCTCCAGCACGATGCTCAGCACGGCGGCCACATTGAGGCTGTTGGCCAGGATGGTGCGCGTGCGCTCGGGGTCGGTCTTTTCCAGCTTCCACGGCTCGTTGTCGCTGAGGTACTTGTTGCCGGCGCGTGCCACGTTCATGGCACTGCTCAGCGCATCGCGCAGGCGGAAGTCGTCGATGTGTTGGGCCACTTCCTCCACACTGCCGTGTACGCTGCTCCAAAGCGCCACATCCATATCCACCTTCTCGCCGGCCGCAGGTGCCTTGCCTTCGTAGTACTTGTGGCTAAGCACGAATACGCGCTGCACGAAGTTGCCCACGATGCTCACCAGCTCGCTGTTGTTCTTCTCCTGGAAATCCTTCCACGTGAACTCGCTGTCCTTCTGCTCAGGGATGATGGTGGCGAGGCAGTAGCGCAACTCATCCTGCCGGTCGGGCCAGCGCTGGATGTACTCGTGCAGCCACACCGCCCAGTTGCGGCTGGTGCTGATCTTCCGCCCTTCCAGGTTGAGGAACTCGTTGGCCGGCACGTTCTGCGGCAGCACGTAGCCGCCGTGCAGCTTCAGCAGGATCGGGAAGATGATGGCGTGGAAGACGATGTTGTCCTTGCCGATGAAGTGGACCAGGCGCGGTTCGTCCTCCTTTGTCATTCCGGCCTCCGAGCCGGAATCGCGTGAAAGCCACCAACGCTCCCAATCGGTGTTGTGCTCCTGGGCCCAACGCTTCGTGGCACTGATGTAGCCGATAGGCGCATCCAACCACACGTAGAGCACCTTGCCCTCGGCGCCCTCCAACGGCACCGGCACGCCCCAGTCCAGGTCGCGCGTCATGGCGCGGGGGCGCAGGCCATCCTTCAACCAGCTGTTGCATTGGCCCAGCACGCTCGCCTTCCACTCCTTGGGGTCGTGGTGTTGCGCGCCGTCGAGCACGCCGGTGTTCATCCACTGCTCCACCCACTGCTGGGCCTCGTCCATCTTCAGGTACCAGTGCTTGGTGCTCTTCAGCACGGGCTTCGATCCACTGAGCGTGCTGCGCGGCTCTATCAGGTCCTTGGGGCTGAGGGCGCTGCCGCACTTCTCGCACTGGTCGCCGTAGGCATCGGTGTTGCCGCACTTCGGGCAGGTGCCCATGATGTAGCGGTCGGCCAGGAACTGCTTGGCCTCTTCATCGAAGTACTGCTGTTCTTCCTGCACGCTGAAGGCGCCGTTCTCCAGCAGCTTCAGGAAGAAGCCCTGCGAGGTCTCGCGGTGCAGCTCGCTGCTGGTGCGGTCGTAGATGTCGAAGTGGATGCCGAAGTCCTTGAAGGCCTGGCCCATCAGCGCATGGTACTTGTCCACGATGGCCTGCGGCGTGGTGCCCTCCTTCATGGCCCGCATGGTGATTGCCGCGCCGTGTTCATCGCTACCGCAGATGAAGAGCACCTCCTTGCCCCGCTGCCGCAGGTTGCGCACGTAGATGTCGGCCGGCAGGTAGGCCCCGGCGATGTGGCCGATGTGCAATGGGCCGTTGGCGTAGGGCAGTGCGGCGGTAACGGTGTGGCGGGCAGGGGTCTTCATGAACAAAACAAGGGATCCGTGGGCGAAGGTATCCGTTGGATCCGGGAGCTTGCATAGGTTCGGCACGGGATCGGTAAAGGGCCGCACCGCCAAGGCGCACCGAACTCGTGCGCTTAAGGCACCAACTTCATTTCGTACATCAACAACAAAAACCTGAAAGATGGATCGCTTCCGCACTCTCCTCATTGGTTCAACGGCGCTGCTTTCCGCGCTATCCGCTTCATCTGCACAGGCCCAGGCTTTCCAAGAAGGTGGTCATACGGTCTCCGTAGGTCATGGCGCGGTCACCTTCCTGGGCAACCTGAACCGCACCTTCGACCTTTACACGGACCTGAATTACAAAGGGCTTGGGCCGCTTTATTTGAAGTATGAATACGGCGTAACGGACCGTATTGGCCTGGGCGTGAACATCGCCTATGCCACCAACGAATGGAGCTATCGCTACCAAGGGACCGACGAGAACGGCAATGCCGCGCAATACACCGAATCCACCGAACGGAATACCTACAGCGTGCTGGCCCGTTTCAATTACCATTTCGGGAATAGCGACCGCTTCGACCCGTACTTCGGCTTCGGTATGGGCTACCGCGATGCCAACTGGAAATTCAACAGCTCCGACCCGAACGGTGGCAGTGGCGTGGAGGTGAAGAGCTTGATGCCTTTTGGATTCGAGTTCACCTTGGGTGCCCGCTACTTCTTCACGGACAACATCGGCTTGTATGCTGAAGTGGGCGGCGCCAAGAGCGTTTTCCAGGGTGGCTTGGTAGCAAAGTTCTAAGAGTCTTGAGCGGCCGCAGGGCCAACACGAAGTGACCTCCGGAGGCATTCCCGCATGGGATCCCTCCGGAGGTCTTTTGGTACCAGGGCCTTTTGTTCGTGGTGTGGACTGGCGGCGGGTTCATGTACAGGCAGTACTGCTTCCATGCATGATGATACTCCGGTGATCACCGTAGTGGTTTACGGCGATCCCCGAATGGAGCAGGCGTGGCATGGCCCGGACCTTTGCCGTCAACACCCACACCATGAAGCACGCATTACTCCTTGCAGGTGTTCTGGCCCTGCCCATTGCCACCCTCGCCCAGACCCCAAACACCCAACGCGACGCCAGTTTCACCCTGGACCTCTCCGGTGCCGGGGCGCTGTCGTTCAGCCCCAACGAATTCCCCCTGACGCGGGTGCTGCCGCTTTCCGATGGTAAGATCCTCTTCTTCGGTTCGTTGCATGACCCGCTGCACACCACCATGAGCGGAGTGGTGCGCTTGAATGCCGATGGTTCCTGGGACAACACCTTCGACGGCCCCGACTTCGACCAGGACTACTACCTGCGCATCCGGGCGGCCGTGGAACTGCCCGATGGCAAGTACTTGGTGGGGGGCCAGTTCACGGATTTTTCCGCAGGCGTGAACCAGCGGGGCATCATTCGGCTGAACAACAATGGCAGCCAGGACATGAGCTTCGACGCCGGTTTCGAGATCAACCCCACGATCAATGCCATCGCGTTGCAGCCTGACGGCAAGATCCTCATCGCAGGCGGCTATGGTACCATGAGCCATGGTACCGGCATTACCCGCCTGCATCCGAACGGGAGTGTGGATGCCACCTTCGATGCCGGCCAAGCACCCACCAACATCCGCGACATCAAGGTGCTGCCCAACGGCAAGATCTTGGTTGCGGGCCGCTTCAGCAGCTGGCCCGGTGGGCTGGCCGTGCTGAATGCCGATGGATCAAGGGACCTCACCTTCAACCACACGGGATACATCCAGAGCTCCAACATCTTCGACAACACTTATCCCCGCACGGCCATCCAGTCCGATGGCAAGATCGTGGTGGCCGGACAGCAGACCTCCAGCATCGTGAAGATCATGCGCTACAATGCGGACTTCACGGTGGATACGGACTTCCATGTGGCAAGCAACTCGTCCATCAGCGGAGTGTACCCCACCGGCGTGGCCATTCAGAACGATGGCAAGATCATCGTAACGGGCTACTTCCTCAATGCCTACGACGGGGTAAGTTCCGTGTCCGGCGTGATGCGCCTGAACGCCAATGGGACACTTGACGAGACCTTTGATACGGCCAACGGATTCGGCAATGGCCCCCTGGCCTATCACTGCGCCCTGCAAGCCGATGGCAAGATCCTGGTGGTGACGCAGAACACCTCCTACCAGGGGCAAAGTTTGTCCGGCACCACTGAGACCCCCACCAGCCAGCACGTCATTCGCTTGAACGGTGATGCCAGCGGAGTTTCCGTGGGTGAGCAAACTGCTTCCTTCAGCTTCGAGCTGTTCCCCAACCCGGCTTCGGACGTGCTCTATCTGCGCCATGTGCCCACCGGCGCCGTGGTGCGTATGCTGGACCTGACCGGCAGGGTGCTGCTGGAGCAGCGCGCAAGCACTGACCGGATGGAGCTTCCGATCGCTGCACAAGCACCGGGCGTTTACCTGGTGAGCGTGCTGCACGCGGGTTATGCGGTAACGCATCGGATGGTGGTGGAACGGTAGCGTTCAGGTGATGGTCATGTGCGCGGGGGCTTTACTTCGCGCCATGACCATCACCCCGCCCCCCCTCCGCCCTGGTGACACCATCGCCATCATCCCAACAGCACGCGCCATTTCCGTGGAAGAACTGCGCGACGGCATCGCACTCGCCGAAAGCTGGGGCCTGAAAGTGAAGCTCGGTGCAGGCATTGGCCGCAAGCACTTCCAGCAGGCGGGTACTGCCGAGGAACGCGCCACCGACTTGCAAGCCGCGTTGAACGACCCGGATGTGCGTGCCATCTGGTGCGCCCGCGGCGGATACGGCACCGTACACCTGCTGGACCACCTGGACCTCGGCGTGCTGCGCAAAGACCCCAAATGGATCGTGGGCTTCAGCGACATCACCGTGCTGCACAATGCCTTACACAACCTGGGCGTGGCCAGCCTGCATGCGCAGATGCCATTCAACATCGGGGCAAAGACGGAGGAGAGCAGGGAGAGTTTGCGGAGAGCGATGTTCGGGGAGGAAATTCGAGTGGCGAGTGACGAGTTGCGAGTGGCGAGTTCTGCCGGGCATTCACTCGCCACTCGCAACTCTCCACTCGTTACTCAGCGAGAAGGAACGTGCGTTGGCGAATTAGTTGGCGGCAACCTCTCCCTGCTCTACGCCCTGCGCGGCACGCCCTACGACATCGACCCCAAGGGCAAGATCCTGTTCATCGAGGACCTGGACGAGTTGCTCTACCACATGGACCGCATGGTGCAGAATCTGCGGCTGGCGGGCTGGTTCAAGGGCCTGGCCGGGCT
This sequence comes from Flavobacteriales bacterium, assembly GCA_019638115.1. GTDB lineage: Bacteria > Bacteroidota > Bacteroidia > Flavobacteriales_F > PHOS-HE28 > PHOS-HE28. Next base: position 817,722 of record JAHBUK010000001.1, read on the forward strand.
GATCTTGGGGGGGATGAGCGACATGCGCGACAAGAACCCGGAAGACCCCTTCGGCAAGAGCGCCGAGCGGATCATCGCCGATGCACTGGGCGATACCACCTACCCGGTGTGCTACGGTTTCCCAGCGGGCCACATCGATGATAACCACGCCTTGGTGTTGGGCACAAAAGCAACGCTCAGCGTCACCGCGAACGGGTGCACGCTGAGCGTTGATGGAACCAGAGCCGAGGCTTAGTTCCGTTCGAACTTGTTGTAGCCAGCCGGGATCTCGAACAGGGAGGCTTTCTGGGCCGCTTTGGTGACTTTGCTAACCTCCAGGCGGCTTACCTCGGCACCGTCCATTTTCTGCTCGATGCCCAACATGGGGAACACGCCTTTGGCATCCTTGATCTGCAGGAAGAACACGGCCTGCTCGTCCTTGCGGTTGAGCGTCTCCAGCAAAGGGATGAAGAAATTGAACTCGTCGGCCGCCACCCAATAGGTGATCTGGCAATCCTCCTTGGGACTCTTCACCAGCCACTTTTCGCACTTGTAGCCGGCCACCTCCTTCATTTCGGCGGTCTTCTGCACCTGCACCTCCACATCCTTGGGCAGGCGCATGTTGGGCACATCCATGTAGAGCTTACGCTCGGGGCTGACGGCGGTGACGGTCTTGTCGCGCGTATCCACCAGCATGATGCCTTGAACCTCACCACGCGCACTGATCTCCTCGATCCGGATGCGATCACCCTTCACGTAGTACTTGTAGCTGGTTACCACCGGACCCGTGGTCTTGGTGAACTCCACGATGCCCTCGAAGGACTGGGCCATGGCCGTGGATGTGGCGAATACGGCTGCGAGGCCGAGGGTTCGGAAAAGGTGTTTGTTCAGTTGCATGGCGCTGAGCTGGGCCCTTGGGCAGGGCATAAGATCTCCCAATTTTAATGCCTTCAACGGCGGGGGCGTTCCTTGGTTACGTCGATATTCGTCCACAAATGGCTGAACATAACCAGACCGGTGCCACGGGCGAGCAACTCGCATGCCGCTTCCTGGAGCAGCAGGGCATGTTGGTGTTGGAACGCAACTGGCGCCACGGCCGGCACGAGATCGATGTGGTGGCCCAACAGGGAAAGGAACTGGTGATCGTTGAAGTGAAGACCAGAAGCAGCGACCTTTACGGCCAACCTGCCGAAGCCGTGAAGCGCGGAAAACGCGGGAAGCTCATCAAGGCCGCCAACGCATACGTGGAGCAGACCGGCTGCTCGTTAGCCATCCGGTTCGACATTGTCAGCATCATTCTCCACCCTTCGGGCAAGCCGTTCATCCATCACATCCCAGACGCCTTCTACCCCACCATCCATGACAAACCGCAGTGAAGGACGCCGCCCCGGGCGCGGCCGCAGTTCCGACAACGCCAAGCCAGGTGGCAAGGCACGCCCCAGCGGCCCGCGTCGCGCCGCTGGCGATCGCACTACCGATGGAGCCCCGGATCGTGGAGGCCGGCCGGCAAGCAAGCGTGCGGGCAAGCGCCCACCCGGTGCCGTGCGCCGTGGCGAAGAGCAAGCCACCGACCGCGGGCGCAGCACCCGCACGGAGCGGCCTGGCAGCGGGGAAGGCAAGGCACGCGCACCTTTCAAGCGCGCAGCAGGTGCTGGCAAGCCGGGTGGTGAGCGATCGGCAGCCGGATCGCGCACCGAGCGCCCACAGCGCCCCGGTATGGGCAAACGTCCTTTCGGCGCCGGACCCAAACGGAGCAAGAAGAGCAGCTCATCCGCAGGACCCAAGGTGGAAGGGCTGATCCGCCTGAACCGCTACCTCGCTCAAAGCGGCATCTGCAGCCGCAGAGAGGCCGACGACCTGATAAAGGCCGGGGTGGTGAGCGTGAACGGCAAGATCGTGACGGAGATGGGCGCCAAAGTATTCGCCTCGGACAAGGTGCACTATGGCGGTCAGCGCCTGAGCATGGAGAAGAAGCGCTACGTGCTCTTGAACAAGCCCAAGGGCTTCATCACCACCACCGACGACCCCCAGGACCGCAAGACCGTGATGCACCTGGTGACCCATGCCTGCCCAGAACGGCTCTACCCGGTGGGTCGCCTGGACCGCATGACCACCGGCGTGCTGCTGATGACCAACGATGGCGACCTGGCCAAGAAGCTCACCCACCCCAGCCACGGCGCTGAGAAGATCTACCACGTGACCACGGACAAGTCGGTGACCAAGGCGCACCTGGTGCAACTGGTGGAAGGCATCACCTTGGAGGATGGACCGGCGCAGGCCGACGAGGCCAACTACGTGGACGGTGCGGGCAAGCGCGAGGTGGGCGTCAAGATCCACATGGGGCGCAACCGCATCGTGCGCCGCATGTTCGAGCACCTGGGCTACGAGGTGGTGAAACTGGACCGCGTGGTGTTCGCCGGGCTCACCAAAAAGGACCTGCCCCGCAGCAAATTCAGGCACCTTACGGAGAACGAGGTGCTCTTCCTGAGCAAACGGAAGTAGCGCAATAACAGCGCGCTGTGAACGAACGGCACGCGATCGGCCGTTAGGCATCCACACACCCGGATACCTTTCGACCTTCGCCATGCTACGTCGTTCGCGCAACCTGCTGCTCCTGTTCGCCGGCCTGCTCGTGGCCGGGTTCACGACCCTGGTGGTGCTGGCCAAGGTGTACGAGCCCGAGGTGAAGCAACGGCTGGTGGCCGCCATCAACGAACGGCTGCATGCCCCGGTGAGCGTGGGCGATATGGACCTCACGCTCATTGCGCGCTTCCCCAACGCGAGCCTGCGCCTGCAGAACGTGTATGCCCAGGAAGTGCGCAGCGATGGCCTTGCTCCGGACACCCTGCTGTATGCCGAAGAGCTCTTCCTGGAGTTCAGCCTCATCGACCTGATCCGCGGCAACTACACCGTCAAGTACATACACGGCACCGCAGTAACGGCCTATCCGGCGCTGGATCGGAACGGGCAGGAGAACTACCTGATCTGGAAGAGCGACAGCACCAGCACCTCCAACGCCATCGCCTTGGAGCGCGTGAGCTTCAATGAGCTTGTGCTGCGGTTCCGCGACGATCGCGATGGACTGGAAATACTGACCCGGAACCGCGAACTGACGCTGCGCGGCGCCTTTTCAGATGCCGCCAACAACGTGGGCATCGAGGGCAACATGCACTTGGTGCATTGGCAAAAGGGCACCGAACTGCTGCTGGCGGACCGCAAAGCCGACATCCGTGCCGAGCTGGCCTTCGGAGGTGCTGATGGTGTGTTCCGCATTACGCGCGGAGAGCTCCGGAGCGGCAAGGTGCCCTTGGAATTCACCCTGGAAATGGCACCCGACGCCAAAGGGCGTACCCTGGACCTGCGTGCCAACGGACTGGGTTTACCGCTGGCCGAGACTGCCGCCCTGCTGCCCGAGCAGATGGCCAAATACCTGCAGCGCTATGGCATGAAAGGCGAAGTGGACCTGGCCGTGCGCTACTCCGGCCCCCTCTACGGTGCTGGACCTTCGCTGGCCCTGGGCGCGAAAGTGAGCAAGGGCCGCATGAAGGAACGTGTAAGCGGGACCGTACTGAGCGACATCTTCGGCGAGCTTTCCTTGGAACTCAGCCAATCGGGCACGCCGAGCAAATTGTTGGTGAAGGACTTTTCGGCACGCAGCGCGAAAGGTTCCATCAGTGGCAACTGGTCCTCCAACGGCATCACCAACGCAACGCTGAAGGCCGACCTGCACGGTGACATCGCGCTGGCCGACCTGCTCCGTTTCGCACAGATCGACACCCTGGAGCAGGTGAGCGGCCACCTGAAGGCCAATGCCCGGGTGGAAGGCAAACTCCGCGACCTTGGCGACCTGAAGGCCAGCGACCTGCGCGCGCTGCGCATCGATGGCAACGTGGAACTGCGCGATGCCACGTTGAAGCTGAAAGGTGTGCGGCACCGCGTGGAACACCTCGATGCCGCGCTCGCCATAAAGGGCAACGATGCAGCCATCGAACACCTGCGCGGCGAATTGCAAGGCAGCACCATCACCCTGCAAGGCAGCCTGCGCAACCTAATGCCCTACCTGCTCTTCGACGACCAGCGTTTGGTGATCGAGGCCAAGGCTGCAAGCCCCAACCTGGACCTGGCCGCGCTGCTGCTCGACCCGGCACCGGCCAAACGCAACAGCTCTCCTGCGGAAGAGAAGCCTTACACCCTGAGCCTGCCCGCCACCATTGAGCTGGATCTGCAGGTGCGCGTGGAGGAACTGGCCTTCGAGGACTTCCGCGCCAACGCCATCAACGGCACCGTGCGCATGAAGGACCGCGTGCTGAAAGCCAGCCCGATGACCTTCAACACCGCTTCCGGTGCCGTGCTCGGCTCCCTGCAACTGGATGCGCGCGATCCCCGAGTCCACCAACTGGCCATCGAAGCCACCTTCAAGGACATCAACATCACGCAGCTCTTCCGGGAGTTCAAGGATTTCGGACAGGACTTCATCGGGCACCGGCACCTGAGCGGGCGCTCGCAGGCACACATCCGCTTGAACGCACCCATGTCGCCCAGCCTTTCCATCGACATGCAGCGCCTCACCTGCACCGTGGACATCGCCATTGAGGAGGGCGGCATCAAGGGGCACGAACCCATCATCGCCGTGGCCGACCACCTGAAGGGCAACAAGCTGGTGGCACCCTTCGTGAACATCCCAGAACTCCGCAAACGCCTGACGGACATCCGCTTCGCCCGCTTGGAGAACCGCATCGACATTCGCGATGGTGCCGTACACATCCCCTTGATGGAGGTGCGCAGCACGGCCATGGACATCGAACTGAGCGGAACGCATTGGTTCGACGATCGGATCGATCACCACCTGAACTTCCGCTTGAGCGACCTCTTCCGCATGGGTAAACCCACCCGTGACGAGTTCGGCCCCATTGCGGATGATGGCACCGGCATGCGCGTTTTCCTGCGGATGTACGGCACGGCCAGCGACCCGCAGTTCGCCAACGACGGGGCCATGGCAGCAGCACGGCGCAAGCAGCAATTCCAGCAGGAGAAACAGGAGTTGCGCGACATCCTGCGCCAAGACCTTGGCCTCTTCAAAGGCAAGGAAGGTGGCAACACCACCAGCCGCCCGGCCGAAACCGGCACCACCATCAAAGTGGATTGGGGTGATCCGGAACCGGCACCCACCACGAGCACGGTACGCAAGGACAGCACGAAGACCGAGGAACCCAAGCAGCGCAAAGGCCTGGGCAAACTCCTGCAGGACGACAAGGACACCGGCAAGGACGGGCAACCGCGTGAGCGGGTGAAAGTGGAGGAGTAGCAGAAGCCATCTCAAACTGGTTTTTGGAAGCGAGCCGGATGGATCTTTCGGCCAGCCAAGGCGCGAAATCCGCGCATAGCTGGATGCTCTGTAAGGGTTGAGCAACGCAGGATGGCCGAAAGAGGCGCCGGCGCAGCCCGAAGGATTATTTTGAGATGGCTTCTAACCTCAATGGCGATCTTCACGCCCGCCGCCATGGACCTCTATTCGCGCAAGCAACGCTGGAAACTGCTGTTGGCCGTCGTCGCCCTGTTGATGGTGGGTGCATCCCTGTGGTACAGCAACCGCATTGTGCAGGCCGTGCGCCAGGAGGAGCGGCGCAAGGTGAGGCTGTGGGCCGAGGCCGTGCAGAACCGCGCCGAACTGGTGAACTACACCGAGCGCCTGTTCCAGCGCCTGCGCGAGGAGGAGCGCAAAAAAGTGCGCCTCTATGCCGAAGCACAACTGCGCCTGGTGAACAGCAACGAGGACGACCTCTCCTTCTACCTCAGCGTGGTCACCGACAACACCACCGTGCCCGTGATCATCACCGATGCCAAGGGCCAGGTGAAGTTCCACCGCAACCTGCCCGAGGCCATCTCCAGCTCGCCCGAGCGCCTGAAGGAGGAGGTGAAGAACATGCAGCGCGAACCGATCGAGATCTCCGTGCTGGACCAGAAACAGTACCTCTACTACAAGGACTCGAAGGTGTTCACCGAGTTGCAGGAAGTGATGGACGGCATCATACGCTCCTTCATCTCGGAGACGGTGATGAGCACCGCCGCCGTGCCGGTGATCTACACGGACAGTACACGCACTCGCATCATCGAGCACAGCAACATCGATGAGGAGATCGCGGCGGACACCATGGCGCTGCGTGCACGCATAGCGGCCATGGAGAAAGCCAACCCGCCGATCCTCATCAACCTACCCGGAATCGGTAAGCACTACATCTACTACGAGGAATCGCTGGTGATCACCCAGCTGCGCTACTTCCCTTATGTGCAGCTGATCATCCTCGGCCTGTTCCTGCTGGTGGCCTATGCGCTCTTCAGCATCTTCCGCAATGCGGAGCAGAACCAGGTGTGGGTGGGCATGGCCAAGGAGACCGCGCATCAACTGGGCACACCGCTCAGTTCGCTGATGGCCTGGATGGAACTGTTGAAGGCCCAGAACGTGGACCCCGAAGCGCTGAACGAGATGCGCAAGGATGTGGACCGGCTGGAGGTGATCACCGAGCGCTTCAGCAAGATCGGATCCGCACCGGACCTTACCAGCGAGAAGCTCTACCACACCCTGCGCGCCACCGTGCTCTACCTGCGTCCACGCCTACCGGGTCGTGTGAAGATCGAGATCGCACAGCCGGAGGACACCGAGCTGCAAGTACCGTTGAACCGCGCGCTCTTCAGCTGGGTGTTCGAGAACTTGATCCGCAACGCCATTGATGCCATGGAGGGAGAAGGCGCGATCAACCTGGAGATCATACCTGAGGGCAACCAAGTGCACGTGGATGTGACCGACAACGGAAAGGGCATACCCGCCTCGCAACAGGCGACCGTCTTCAGACCAGGCTTCACCACCAAAAAACGCGGCTGGGGCTTGGGACTGTCGCTCAGCAAACGGATCATCGAACAGTACCACGGCGGCAAGATCTTCGTGAAGAAGAGCGCTCCCGGTAAAGGCACCACCTTCCGCATTACGCTGAACCAGGGAGTGTTGGGGACGGCGTTGGTGAGCGAGACCGAGAATTCCTGAAGCAATCAAGGTTGGGAAATCCTGAGGCTCACAAGAACAATGTTCAGGACACCGGTAGTTGGCAGCCAAAAAATATGAAGAGACACTTACCGCTCTTAATTACGGTCGCGTGCTTGGCTTCTTGTTCTTCCGAACCCAAGGCTGAAAGAATCGATGAAGTCCCACCTATCAATGCTGGCGTGATAGGAACTACAGACAACATTGCCGTTGAAGAATATGAACCTCTCGAAATACTTGGGATTGACAATCCACAAATTTTGCAGGACACATTTGTAATAGACCAGACTAGTGTAGTATTCTTCATCTTGACCCAAGTTGAATACGACACACTAATGCACAAGTCAGGAAAAGATGCTCCTGACGTAAACGAAAGTCTTGCCGATTTCTCATATTACGCTGATAAAACATGTAAAAATTTGAATAAGAGGGGAATGAGATCTGATTTCGTAGCTTATCAACAATTCATCATAATGACGAAAAAAGGTCCTCAATACTTCAATCGTAAAAATCAAAACATGGACATGGGTGTGATAATATTCAACGGAACAAAAAATCCGGTAATTGAGTCCGGAGTATTCACCGATACAGACTACCAGAAAATGATCGATGAAAATTTGAAATGATAACTGCCAACATAGCACACGGAAAGCGCGTGCCAAAAATAGATGAAGACTAAACAAGAGTTTAGTATTTTAGTGCCATCAAGGCGAATCCGAATCTATTCCGCCATTCCTGCTTTTATCAGTTTTGAACTGAAAATTGAACGTTATACCAGAGGACTTCATCCAAGGCGCCATTTGACAATCCCGAATACAATAAACAGGCGAGATTCCTATCCCACCCTATGCCCGGCATCTACCTCCACATCCCCTTCTGCCGGAAAGCCTGCACCTACTGCGACTTCCACTTCAGCACCAGCACGCAGGGCAAGGCGCGTGTGTTGAACGCCATGGCCTTGGAGCTGGAGCAGCGCGCGACCGAGATGGAAGGGAGCGTTGGCACCATCTACTTCGGCGGTGGAACACCGAGCTTGTTGGAGGCGAGCGAGATCGCCCGTTTCATGCAGGACATCCGTGGTCGGTGCAGCGTGGCACCCGATGCCGAGGTGACCTTGGAGGCCAATCCGGACGACATCACTGAGGAGCGCCTGGCGGCTTGGAAGGAACTTGGCATCACCCGCCTGAGCCTCGGCACCCAAAGCTTCCGCGAGGAACGCCTGCGTTTCATGGGCCGCGCGCATACGGCGGAGCAAGCCCTGCGCAGCATCGCGCTCATCGCCAAGGCAGGCTTCGCATCGTGGACCATCGACCTGATCTATGGCCTGCCGCAGATGAGCCTGGCCGAATGGGACGAACAGCTCACCATCGCCCTGGAGCACGGCATGCCGCACCTTAGCGCCTACTGCCTTACCGTGGAAGCGAAGACCGCGCTGGCCCACCAGGTGGCCAAGGGTGCTGTACACATGCCCGAAGATGCCGACCAGAGCGCACAACTGGACCGCCTGATGTCGCGCATGGAAGCCGCCGGGCTGGTGCACTACGAGATCAGCAACTTCGGGCTGCCCGGCCATTTCTCGCGGCACAACAGCAGCTACTGGGATGGCGTGCACTACCTGGGCATCGGCCCATCGGCACACAGCTACAACGGCGCCACACGACGCTGGAACGTGGCCAACAACATCCGCTACGCCAAGGCCTTGGAAGCGGGCGAACCCTACTGGGAAAGCGAGACCCTGAACGCGGCCCAGCGCACCAACGAATTGCTGCTCACCGGCCTGCGCACCCTTGCTGGCGTGGCCCTGTACAAGCTGGAACTCGACGCGCTGGCCATCAATCGACCGAGCTTTGAGCAGTACCTGGCCCAAGGACTGCTGCTGGTGCAGGATGGACGCTTAGTTTTGACCAAGGCCGGAAGGCATTTCGCCGATCGCATTGCCTCGGACCTGTTCGTAAGCGCCGATGATCGCCCGGATCGAGCATAAAGGACGCCACTTCAGCGTGGACCTGTCGAAACCCATCGACCTCTCCCTGCCTGTGCAGGATGGCGATGAGCAGGTGCGGGCCTGGTGGGTGGACCCCGTGACCATGGAGCCCGTGCGCAACGGCGATGTGAGCTATGCGGTGAAGGATGGTGCACCGGTGAACTTCCGCAACATCCGCTTCAACCCCCACGGGCACGGCACGCACACCGAAAGCGTGGGCCACATAGCGCCGGAGATCCATCCGGTGGGCAGGCTCCTGAAGCGCTACTTCTACACCGCCCAACTGGTGAGCCTGCTCCCCGAGACACGCCGTGCACCCGATGCCAAGGAGGACCACGTGATCACCCTGGAGCAATTGCGCAACGTGGTGGGCGAGCGCCCGCCGGAGGCCCTGGTGCTGCGTACCCTGCCACACCGCACGCACGACGAGCGGCGCGATTGGAGCGGCACCAACCCCTGCTACCTGCAAAGCACCGCCTGCGCGTGGCTCCGCAGCATCGGCGTGAAACACCTGTTGCTCGATCTCCCCAGCGTGGACCGCGAGGAGGACGGCGGCGTACTGGCGGCACACCATGCCTTCTGGGACCACCCCAACACGCTGGACCTGGACCGTACCATCACCGAACTGCTGCACGTGCCCCGCTCGGTTCATGATGGCGAGTATCTGCTGGAACTGCAGGTGGCCAACTTCGGCAACGATGCCGCACCCAGCCGGCCTGTGCTCTACGCCCTACTACCATGAACCTGGACGAGTTCCGCGACCATTGCCTGCATCTGCCCGGCTTCAGCGAGGACCTTCCTTTCGGTCCTGAAGTGCTGGCGTTCAGGGTGGGCGGCAAGATCTTCGCTTTGATGGACGTGGACCTCTTCGAGAGCGTGAACCTGAAGTGCGATCCGGAGCGCGCCATCGAACTGCGCGAACAGTACGCAGGCATCACGCCAGGCTACCACATGAACAAGCAGCACTGGAACACCGTGCGCACCGATGGCAGCGTGCCGCACAAGCTGTTCCTCGAACTGGCCGACCACAGCCATGCGCTGGTGCTGGCCTCCCTGCCGAAAAAAGTGCGGGAAAGCCTGCAATAACGCTGCGGCCATCCGGCGCGTTGAGTGTGCAGGTAGCTTTGCACCAGCTTCTCCACCATGAGCATCACCACACGCCGTTTGGGCAGGATCCTGCTGAGCTATTTCCTCCGTGGATTGCTCGTGCTCGTGCCCATCACCATTACCGTGTGGGCCATCTGGAGCGTATTCGTCTTCCTGGACACCATCATCGAAACGAAGATCCCCGGGGCCGGCATCCTGCTGTTGCTGGGCATCATCACGGTGGCGGGTTGGCTGGCCAGCACCCTGCTCTTCAAACCACTGGCGGAACTGGCCGACGAGACCCTGCAGCGCGTGCCCTTCCTCAAGACCCTCTACGGCACCCTGAAGGACCTGGTGGAAGCGGTGGTGGGCAACAAGAAGAAGTTCGATCGGCCTGTGCTGGTGCGCCTTGGCGCAGGCATGGATGCGCAACGTGTGGGCTTCATCACCCAGGACGACCTCTCGCACTTGGGGCTGGGAACCGACCAGGTGGCCGTGTACCTGCCGCACGCCTTCGCGTGGAGCGGCAACCTGATGATCGTGCCGCGGATCAACGTCACCCCCCTCGATGCGCGCGCTGCCGATGTGATGAAGTTCGTGCTGAGCGGTGGGGTCTCACGCGTGGACGAAGAGGCCGCCTGAGCCGAGCAGAACCGTCCGAACGAGCGCCGCCATGCAGTCGCACGCACGCCGCAACGCCTTAGTGCTCCTGCACATCACCGTGCTCATCTGGGGCCTCACGGGCATCCTTGGCCGGCTCATCGACCAACCCGCGGACCAGCTCGTTTACACCCGCACCATCATCGGCATGGCCGGTCTGGTGGTGGCCAGTTGGTGGATGGGCTTCCCCATCGTTCCGAACCGGCGCGACATCATGCACCAGCTGTTCACCGGAGTGGTCATCGCCGGGCACTGGTGGACCTTCTACCACGCCATCAAGATCAGCACGGTATCCGTGGCCGTGGCCTGCCTGGCATCCAGCACCATCTTCACCGCCCTTTTGGAGCCGATCTGGACCAAGCGCCGGATCCAAGCCTACGAGCTGCTGCTGGGCGTGGTGGTGCTGGTGGCCCTGCTGCTCATCTTCGGCCTGGAGACCCACTACCGCATGGGCATCGTGGTGGCCACCACCTCGGCCCTGCTCTCCGCGTGGTTCACGGTAGTGAACGGGCAATTGATCAAACGCGACCATGCGGGGCGGATCGGGCTTTACGAACTGCTGGGGGCCGCGCTGGTGGTGGGCATCTGGCTTGCCGTGGATGGCAAACTACCTCCTCCCCTCTGGGATCTGCCCACGGACCAGGTGCTGTGGCATCTGTTGCTCGGCCTCCTGTGCACCTCCTTCGCCTTCGTTGCCGGCATTGCGGTCATGCGCCAATTGAGCGCGTTCACGGTAAGCCTCACGGTGAACCTGGAGCCGGTGTACAGCATCATCCTGGCCTTGATCATCTGGGGGGAGGCTGAACAACTGCACGTGGGCAGCTACCTCGGTTTTGCGTTGATCCTGGTGAGCCTGTTCGTGAATGGGATGCTGGCAAGGCGGAAGTCGGCGATCATCGGAGAACAAAGCTTGGAGAGCAATTAGTTGTCAGTCGTTAGTGGCGAGTACCACGGGGCGCCACTAACGACTAACGACTATTGACTGGCTACCGCACTCGAAACCGGACCTTTGTACCATGCGCAAGGTGATCAACCTCATACTCCTCGTGGCCGCTTGCCTGTTGGTCTTCTTCATCACCAAGAGCCTCTATGCACCGGCAACGTCCACCGAACAGATCTCCAGCACCGTGCTATTGGAACGCGTGCGTCCGGTGTTGAAGCTGGTAACGGTGGAAGGCGACTTCAACGAACTGTTCACCTACCGGAGCAGCGATGCCACCTTCGAGTGGATGCAGCGCTTCAGCCCCTTCCAGAAGAAGGCGATCCTGCGTGTGAAAGGGCGGGCCAGCGTAGGCTACGACCTCGAAGGGCTGGACCTGAGCATCGATGAGGACAGCCGTACGATTACCCTGCTCGGCATGGACAAGCCCAAGCTGCTTTCCTTGGAACACGACGTGGACTATTACGACATCGAGGCCGGCGCCTTCGCCTCCTTCTCCGCTGCGGACCACACCCGGATCAATGCCCAGGCCAAGGAATTGATCCGCGGCAAAGTGCCCGGCAGTGGCCTCTTTGAAGCCGCCGAAGCCCAGCGCAATGAGATGCTGATGGTGCTGCGTGCGGTGTTGGAGAACTCGGGGTGGCGCTTTGAGGAGAAGCTGGACCGGACAGGGCCCCTGCCCAGGCCATTGGATCGATAGGACCTCAGCGCACTCCGAACAGCACTGCGCTCCCGCTTGTTCCCCGATATCTTCGTTGCCTGCCCGCCGTTGGTCGGGCGCCTTCGCACCACCGGCCCATGCCCACCACCCTCATCGCTCCCTGGCAGTACTGCCCCAGCCTTACCCGCTACGAACGCTGGAAGACCCGCGCCGTGCGCATCGGCGAGATCGGCATCGGCGGCGACAACCCCATCCGGGTGCAGAGCATGACCACCACGGATACCATGGACACCGCTGGCACCGTGGCCCAGAGCATCCGCATGATCGAGGCGGGTTGCGAGCTGGTGCGCATCACCGCCCCCAGCAAGAAGGACGCGGAGAACCTCGCGGAGATCAAGAAGCAGATCCGCGCGGCGGGCTTCAGCGCCCCGCTGGTGGCCGACATCCACTTCACGCCCAACGCCGCCGAGGTGGCCGCCCGCATCGTGGAGAAGGTGCGCGTGAACCCCGGCAACTACGCCGACAAGAAGAAGTTCGACGTGCGCGAGTACACCGATGCGGAGTACGCCGCCGAACTGGAGCGCATCCGCGAACGCTTCACCCCGCTGGTGCGCATCTGCAAGGAGCACGGCACGGCGATGCGCATCGGCACCAACCACGGCAGCCTTAGCGACCGCATCCTGAACCGCTACGGTGATACGCCCGAGGGCATGGTGGAGAGCGCCTTCGAGTTCCTGCGCATCTGCCGCGACGAGAATTACCACGAGATCGTGCTGAGCATGAAGGCCAGCAACGTGCAGGTGATGGTGCAGGCCTACCGCCTGCTGGTGCACCGCATGATGAGCGAGGGCTGGGACTACCCGCTGCACCTGGGCGTGACCGAGGCCGGCGACGGCGAGGACGGTCGCGTGAAAAGCGCGGCGGGCATCGGTGCGCTCTTGGAGGACGGCATCGGCGACACCGTGCGCGTAAGCCTCACCGAGGACCCCGAGTTCGAGATCCCCGTGGCGCGTGCGCTGGTGGACCGATACAACGACCGCAAAGGGCACGCACCGATACCATCGGTGAGCGGCTCCCCTCTCCCGGGGAGAGGGGTTGGGGGTGAGGAGTTTTCCCCCTTCTCCTATTCCCGCCGCCACAGCCGCGAAGTGCTCAACATCGGTGCACGTCATGTGCCTGTGGTGATGGCCGACCTGAGCAAGCGCAAGGAGATCACACCCGCCACACTCTTCGCCTGGGGCTATCGCTACAGCGTACCCTTGGACAAGTGGAACATCACCGACCAGGCCTGCGACTATGCCTTCATCGGCAAGAACACCATCGACTTCGAGATCCCCGGAACGCTGGGGATCATCCAAGAGCACGCCACCTGGCTCGGCAACACGAAGAAGGATCGGCATTACCCGTTCCTGAACAAGGAGGAATACCTCGGCGGCGCCGAACGACACCCAGAGTTCAACCTGGTCTACGCTACACTGCCTTCCCTGAGCGGAGTCGAAGGGATGGCCTTCATCGCTGCATTGAAAGCCGATCCCACGGCCGTGCTGCTCATCGACACGCACAACGCGCACGGCATGGCCGAACAGCGACGACTGTTCTTCGAACTGATCGCGCAGGAATGCCCTGTTCCGGTGATCATCGGCCGGTCCTATGGCGCGATCACGAACGATACGCTGGTCCTGCACAGCAGCACGGACATGGGGCCGCTGCTGATTGACGGTCTGGGAGATGGCGTCTTCATTGCTGACGAACAGGGTGGCCGCGAGGACTTGGTGTGCCGCACCGACTTCGGCATCCTGCAGGCCACGCGCACGCGCACCAGCAAGACCGAGTACATCAGCTGCCCTAGCTGCGGCCGCACGCTCTTCGACCTGCAGGAGACCACGGCCAAGATCCGCGCGCGGACCAGCCACCTGAAGGGTGTCAAGATCGGCATCATGGGCTGCATCGTGAACGGCCCGGGCGAGATGGCCGATGCCGACTTCGGCTACGTGGGCACCGGCCCGGGTGTGATCACCCTGTACCGCGAGAAGGAAGTGGTGAAGCGCAATGTGCCCAGCGAACACGCGGTAGACGAGCTTATCGGGTTGATCAAGGAGCACGGGATGTGGGTGGATGTGGAGGGTTAGCAAGCACACCCCTACGGAGTATCTTTGACATCATGCGCACGTTGGACCGCATAACGATCGACCCCGAGGTGATGGGTGGTAGACCCTGTATCCGCGGGAAGCGTATCACCGTGAACATCATCGTGGGTCTTATCGCTGCGAAACACGAACGCGAGGAGATCATCCGACTCTATCCGTTCCTGGAGGATGAGGATATCACGCAGGCCTTGCAGTATGCGGCTTGGCGTTCGAACGAGGAGGAAGTGCCGATACATCGGGCATGAAGTTCCTGGTTGATGTGTGCCTTTCACGCGAAGTGGCCATCGCGGTGGCCGAGGCACATGGTGCTTGCATGCACTGGCTGGATATTGGCCCGGATGACACCAAGGATGACGAGATCATGCGGTGGTGTACGGAGCACGATCATGTCCTCATCACGGCAGATCAGGATTTCGGCAGCATCCTGAAACACTCCGGTCAAAAGAACCCCAGCGTTATCCTGCTAAGGACGGCCGACCACGCTCCTGCCAAGGTTTCCCCTTTGGTGATCGACATCATTCGTCGCTTCACCCATGAACTGGAGCATGGATGCTTGATCGCTGCGGATGAGCAATCAGCGAGGCTGCGTCGCTTACCGATCGAGTAGTTGTCCGGGCCCTATCAAGGAGCACGGGATGTGGGTGGAGGCGGAGACGCTGTGATGATCAAGCAACGAAGAGATCGACATCAACGATGCATGTAATGCCCGCTGAACAGGACGCCCGATCATTACTGTTGTCGATCGCATTGTGTTTGATCGCCTTGGTGATTTGGATATTGCTTTACTCGGCTCAGTTCAAAGAGTACGACGAGAACTATGCGGATATCATCTACGCTTTTCTGATATCGATGAGCTCAGGGGCTTGGCTAGGCTTTGTGCAATGGAAAGCCCCTCAAGTTGTTCGATCGGCCAGATGGTTCGTTCTGGGGTTCTTGGTGTTGGCCTCTCCGATTACGGTCATTCTGGTTGTGACGAACTACTGGACCGTGTTTGGAGCTGGACTTAAGCTCTGATCGGAGCACGCGATATGGGTGGAGGCGGAGAATTAGGCGCGCATCGCCGAGAGGACACCTCTAACCGGTTGAAATACAGCGCCCATCGAGGTTCTGGTACAAATTCGGAATCGGATTCCTAATTTGTACCTTTGGGCATGATCAAGCGCGAAGCGGAGTCTTTCCTACGCTCTCTGGCAGCGGATTTCAAGGCCGTGGCCGTAGTAGGACCACGACAATCCGGCAAGACCACGTTGGTGCGTTCGGTCTTCGTGGACAAGCCGTATGTGAGCCTCGAGAATCCTGATGTGAGGTCCTTCGCTACCGAGGACACGCGCGGCTTCTTGGCCCAATTCCCCACCGGGGCCGTACTTGATGAAGCGCAACGTGTGCCTGCGCTCTTCTCCTACCTCCAGCAGATCCTTGATGAAAACCAGGAGCACGGGAGATTCATCCTCACTGGATCGAACCACTTTCTACTTCAAGAGAACATCTCCCAAAGCCTGGCCGGCCGCATCGCTTACTTGAACCTGCTTCCTTTCACCCTGAACGAACTTCCGCCCGGAGCGGTTGATGACGCGGATGATTGGATGCTCAAGGGTGGCTATCCCGCCATACATGACGGGCCTGGTAGCCGCGCCAATTGGTTCGCCAACTACATCCGCACCTATGTGGAACGCGATGTGCGTCAGATCAAGAACATCACGGACCTCTTCGCCTTCGAGCGATTCCTTCGGCTTTGTGCTGGTCGCACCGGCCAGTTGCTGAACATGAGCAACCTTGCCCTTGAGGCCGGCGTGGACAGCAAGACCATCGCGAGCTGGATCGGTATCCTGGAAAGCAGCTTCATCGTTCACCTGCTGCGTCCCTACCACGTCAACTTCAACAAGCGCGTGGTGAAGACCCCAAAGCTTTTATTCCTCGATACAGGTCTGGCCTGTGCCCTGCTTGGTATCACTGATCGTAACCAGCTTGCCCTGCATCCCATGCGCGGATCGCTTTTCGAGAACCTTGTCACCTCCGAGCTGATCAAACGACTTGGACATCAAGGACGCCATGCCCAGAGCTGGTTCTGGAGGGATCAGAAAGGCCATGAGGTGGATCTGTTGATCGAAGAAGCAGGTCGGATCACCCCCATTGAGATCAAGTCAGGTCGCACCGTCCAAGGGGAATTCTTCGGAGGCCTTGAATACTGGACCAAGCTCAGCGGCGGAACGGCCGGCGTATTGATCCATAGCGGCGATGCGCGACAAGAGCGGTCGAATGGGATAAAGGTCCTTCCCTGGAGCGGGCTGTTCGAAGCGGTTGGCGCTTGATCAAGGAGCACGGGATGTGGGTGGATGTGGCGTAGTATGTCCGGCACCGCGCGGGAACGCGTCCGTGCATTCAGTCCATCATCCCCTTGGGCAAGCGCACACGCTTATCGCTGAAAGCACCTATCCACTGCACGGAGACCTCGGCACCACCACGATAGCCGGTGTTGGCGCGCAGGGGCGAGATGTTCACTTCATAGCTCAACCCGATCGACAGCATGCGCTTGTGTTCGTAGAGGAAGGTGGGCACGATGGCATCGCCCCAGCGGTGGAACGCACCGAAGTAGAATGACGATGAGGTCTTGTCGTTGGTGAAGCGGGAATCGATGCCGATGCGCCGGTGCAGCAGTGCGCCGTAGTTGATCTCGCGCGCACCGCCCTGCATGCTGTAAAAGACCTTGGGCAGCCAGGTCCAGCGCTTGCCGGTGATGCGCAGTTCACCGTGCGCGAGGTAGCGACGTTGCAGGCCCGCACGGGTTCCGCTCACCAGGGCCACATCGGGCGCGTTGAGGTGAAAGGCCCCGGCGCCGATAGTCCAGCGGATCCCACTTTTGGACCTGTCGCTCCACAAGGCACCCGCACCGAGGTCCACGTAGGACCGTTTGATGTCACCCACCGCTTCTCCGCTGGCCAGGTTCGGGTCGTAGCCCGCACCGTTGAACTGGCTGTCCCAGCGCAGGTCGTTGAGCCGGGCGCTGCGTTCGGCATAGCCGCCCTGCAAGCCTAAGGCAAGGGTGCCGGAAGAGCCTGTGCGCAAGCCGTACGAAAGGCTCAGATCCACGCGGGAATCTCCGAAGCTGCTTCGTCCCGCACGGTCGCTGAAGGCGGATAGACCGGCACCCAGGTAACTGCCATTCATCCGTTCGCGGAAAAGCGGCACATCGTACGAAAAGGCGTTCGTACGAAAAGGTACTCCGACACTACTCCACTGATCGCGGTGGATGAGCGACAGCCGCTGGTCGCCGTTGATATGGCCGGCCAGTGCGGGATTGCACCAGAGCGGCGCGTTGTAGAACTGCGCGAAGTGCACGTCCTGGCCAGCAAGCGCGATCGGCGCAAGGCACAACACGATATGGACCAGTTGGCGCTTCATCGCACAAGGGTCACATCACCGGTCAGGCTGATCCGTTCGCCGTCCATCATCTCGGCCTCCAAGGCGTACACGTAGATGCCATCGGGCGCCAGGCCTTTGTTGGTGCGGCCGTCCCAACCGTGCATGGTATCGCGCGACTCGAAGACCACCGAACCCCAGCGATCGAACACGCGGAACAGCATGCTGCCCATTCCAGGAGCGCGCACGTACAGCACGTCGTTGAGGCCATCGCCGTTGGGCGAGAAAGCATCGGGCACGAACACCCGGGTGCTGGCCAGTATGCACACCGAGGCCCCGCAGCTGCTCTCGCATCCACCCTCGTTGTGGACCGTGAGCGCTACATTGTAGTAGCCTGCCACACCGAGGTCGTAGCTCGGATACTCACCCGGCACATACGGCAGCTCCACGCCATTGATCGTCCAGGTGCCTCCCACCGCATTGTGGCTCAGGTCGATGAACGTCACCTCGCGCATGTCCCAGGGTACACAGGGCATTTCAGGGTTGGCGCTGAACAGCGCGGTAACGGCAGGCCAGCTGGGCACCTGCACCAGTTGCTGTTCCGTGCATCCGCTGGCCGTGTTGGTCACCACCACCAGGAAACTCTGCCCGGCGGGGGCCTGCACACTGCTGCCTTGTTGCGGCGGACTGGTGTTCCACATGAAGGTGTAATCCCCCTCCTGTGGCACCTCACCTTCTATCCAGCCCGGCTCACCGTAACACTGCATGCCGCTGTACGTGAACTCGGGCGTGAACTCCGGCCATACATCGATGGTGGTGCTCAACACGATGGGGTCCGAGCAATAGTCCGTTACCTGCACGGTGTAGGTGGTGGTCTCTTCGGGACTCACGGTGTGGTTCTCCACGGGGAACAGCCCCTGGTCCCATTGTATCCAATAGGGATGGCCCGGACGCCCGCCTGAAATACTGAGCTGCAATTGCGCCGAGCCACCACCACAAATGGTGTTGAGCGAAGTGCTCAAAGTGGCCTGCAGCGCAGGATGGTTCACGAAGGTCACCGTATCACTGCTGCTGCATGCACCGCTGCCCGTGGTGTAGACCAGCGTGTACGTTCCCGGTGCCAGTTGTGCCGGGTTGAACTGCGGCTGCGGTAGACCGGTGAAGACGCCCTCCTGCGGCGAGAGCTGCACCTGCACCAGTTGATCATTGCCGCAATACTGCGCCGCTACGCCACCGATCGACGCAGGCTGAAGGGGGACCACATCCACGAGCACTTGTCCGGAGCAGCCTGCTGGCGTACTCACTTGCACCGTATGCTGACCCGCACCTGCTGCTGTGGGACTGAACAGGCCCGTTGCCGCGTTGATGATCCCCGGTCCGTTCCAATTGGCACCGGGCGGTAGCTGCAACAGCACGAAGGCATCCTGCGCCCCGCAAACGGTGATCGGTGGTGCGGTGATCACGGCCGGATGCACCACCACGGTCAGTTGGTCGTCGCAGCCATTGGCTGAATAGATCAGGGCGTGAAGTCCCACGCCAGCCACTGACGGTGTGAAGAACCAGTCGCCGTCACTGTTCTGGCTGATGCCCGGACCGCTCCATGCGCCGTCCCACGGCGTGCGGCCCGTGGTGTTCCCATTGAGGATCCGCGGAGCGCTGTTCGTGCAGAACCACAGCGTATCGTCGCGCACATCCGTCCACGTGGTGAGGATGTTGATGGTATCCACACAACCGTTCGGTGCCGCATAGGTCACCATGTCCCAGAAGGGCTGGCCGGTGAACACGAGCAAGGGATCGTACACCCCTGCCACGGGATCGGCAATGCCTGCTCCGACCCATGTACCACCCGGTGGAATGGCCGCTGGCGTGAGCGTGAACGGCCCCTGCGACGGGCAGGCCGAGCGGTCGTCGCCGATATCCGCCGGTTTCACGTGGATCCAGTACTGCGCCGAGCAGCCGTGCATGGTGTAGGTGAGCAGGTGGTCGCCTCCCGCGGCTTCATGCGGATCGAACACGCCGTACAGGGTGTCCACGATGCCCGGCCCGCTCCACCGGCCACCGAAAGGCGACACCGGGATCACGAAAGGCCGCTCGGACTGGCACACCGTATCCAATGGCGAGGATGGACCGATGAGGTCGCCCACATTGATCTCCTTGGTATCGCTGCAACTGCCGGCGCTGTATGTGACCGTGAAGCTTCCTTCCTGCACCGGATCGAAAAGTCCCTGCGGGCTGATGAACGGCCCGCTCCACGTACCGCCCTGTGGGGTGTGGCCGCTCACCATGAAGGGTTCCGTGCCCGGGCATGCGGCTTCGGGCAGACCCGCGTCCATGGAGTCCACCAACAGCGCGATGGTGGTGGCGCAGCCAAAGGCCAATTGATAGGTGAGCGCATGCGCACCGGGCCCGGCGGTGTCCGGATGGAAGATCCCGGCGAGGGTATCCAGGATGCCGACACCACTCCACCAGCCACCCGGTGGCGATGCGGGCAAAACGAAGGGGTCCGCGCTCTGGCACACGTTGCCCGATGGGGCGGTGATCTGCGGATCGATCACCGTGATGGTGCGGCTGCCGGTGGCGGTCTGGCCCGTGCCCTGCTCGGTGACCGTTACCGTGTACGTGGTGGTTTCCGTAGGACATGCCGACAATGGTCCGGCAGTGGCGGGCATGGCATTGCTCCAACTGTAGCTGTATGCCAGACATCCCTGCACATCGGCAAAGAGTTGCACGCACTGCCCGGCGCAGATGGTGTCCTGCGAGGCTTCCACCAATACACCCAATGGACAGGTGTTGATCAGTGTATTGGCCGTGAGCGTGAAGAACCAGATCGAATCGCAGGCATCGGGCAGGCCGATCTCGAAGCTCAGCGTGTAGTGACAGTCGCGGTCGAAGACAGGGTCCACGGTCAGTTGCGCGGTGCTGGTCTGCCCTCCCTGGCAGGGTGATGCCTGCGCACCGCTTACCGCCGGATCGCCGTTACCGCTCAAGCTGAAGGCACCTGATTGCAAGGCTGCGCAGGGTATCGGATAGCTGAACTGCACGTTCATCGTGGCCGCGTTGCACAACGGTGCAGCGGGAATGCTCATCACAGGAGGCACCGGTGGCGCCACCAGGGTGGTCCATTGGGCCTCCCAGCCGCAGTAGTTCACGCTGTGGTCGCTCACGAAATGCACGGTGAGGTGGCCGCTGTTCGCCGTGATCGGCGGTGGCGCGATGATGCCCGTCCACGGACCGAGGATCAGCGGCGAGTTGGTGTTCGGCCCATCGTAGAACCACAGGAAGTCGAAGCCCTGCTCCACGCAGAACAAGGGCGAGAAGGTCATGGTGATCGGCGCTCCGGTGGAGATCGTGAACGTGAAGCTCTCGTTGTTACCGTAGGTGTTGCCGCCGGGTCCGCCTTCGCTGTCGAGCAGGATGCCCTTGCAGTCGGTCACCACCGTGTCCATCATGTTGAACTCCGGCAGCACCTGGGCACGCCCCATCGTTGCTGCGAACAGCACGACAAGGATCGGCGCTATGTACCTGGTGCGGATCACTGTGTGATGGTGATGGTCGGGGTCGTGACTCTGTTGCTCCAGTTTCCTGCTCGATCACGCAACCTGATGGTGTAGGTGGTCTGCTCCTGCGTGCCATTGCCCAGCAGGAAGAGCGGGGTGAGCTCCACTTCGAGATCACCTTGAATGGACACCGTGCTACCCTCGGGCGCCAGGGGTGGCACGTGGTACCGATCCGCTGCGTTCAGGCGTGCCTCCTTCACCTCCAATGCGTAAGTATCGGGGTCGGCGAAGCCCAGGTCACCGTCACCATCCTCGTAACGGATGCGGACCTTCACACCTTCACCGAAGGAGGACACCTGCAGGGGTGAAACGCTCAACAGCTCGATCGCCGGAACATTGGGTCGCACTTGTTCCTTCTTGCAACCCACGGATAACAGGGCCCAGCACAGGATCGATAGGATGGTGGCCAACTTCATGGTACGATGCGTAGGGTGAACAGATCGCGAAGGGCGGGCGCGGTGTTGTCGTTGGGGATCTCCACGGGCACGGGATGTGCGCCGTCGCCCACGTAGGCACGCACATACAGCGTGGTGCCCGGTTCATGGCCGGAGAGGTCGAGTGTGGCGCGGTGGGTGAACGATGTTGCACCTCCAGTGAAGGCTGGACCGGCTATCGGCCCGGTTATGTTGAAGGGCGACTCCGGCACGGCGGGGAACAGCTGCGGCGCGGTGGCGATCTTCCACATGTTATGCGCGAGCTGCTGTGGCGCAGTGTTGTCGTCCGTGAAGGCGAACCACAGATCGATGGTCGTCGCGGGCACCGCGATGGGCTGCACACCGGCGCCTTCAAGCCGTGCATAAGCCCCGGCAGTGGCCCCCTGCGGAAAGGCGCTCAGCCCGACACATTGCGGCTGTTGATCGCCGATCGTGGGTGCCTGCCCGAACATGTCGAGGGCTCCGGCCTGTATCCAGGCACGAATGGCGTTGATGTACTGGGCGCTGTTGGCGGGCCAGTCGGAATCCTCCCCGAAACCAAGCGGCATCATACCCGAGGTGTTGGGCACGAAGGCCGTTAGCCGTTCATGCAGATAGCTCGCATCGGCATTGCCGGGTTGCACCCGATGGGTGAACGAACCGTTCGGATCATTGCCGACCACCGGATGGAACACCAGGGAGTTGTAGCTGCCGGCCACGGAGCGGAAGTCGGGCTCGAAATGTCCGTCGTGGCATCCGCTCAGGGCGCAGCTTGGCCGCAGGATCCGTTGGTGGATCCCCGCGAAGTTGTCCAGGGGTAGAAGCGGTGTGTTCGCCGAGTTCGGAAGGGCTCCCTCAGCTTGTGCAAAGGGGTTCTCATGCTCCTTCTGGCAGGCCACCACGAAAAGCAGCGTACCAAGCAGTACGATGGTTCCTTTGGTCATGGCTCAGATGCGATCGAAGAGTGACATACTTCCGGGTTGAATGAGGCCCGCGCCCATCACCTCGCTCTTCACGCCGAGTATCTCTGCGATCGTGGGCACCATGTCCGTGGCCAAGCCGATGGGGTTTCCTTCACCACCAACCTGTAGGTTCTGTGGCACACCGGAACCGACCATGGTGGAGAACACACGGAGGGAGTTCTGGTCGCTGTGGTCGTACGCGTACCAATCGTTGGGGTCGCGGATGGCGTTGGGTTCCAGGTTGCGGCCGCATTCGGGCGTGGCCATCAGCACGGTGTTGCCAGCCATTTCCGGCACCTGCGTCTGAATGAAGTTCCACAAGTGGCCCACCGCATGGTCCGCGCGATGCAGGGACTGCAGATAGCTGGTGAAGTTGCTGTGGCAACCATCCACGGCATCGAGGTTCACCACGGTAATGGCGGGCTTGAAATACTTGATCAGCTCGCACGCATATCCTATGGTCCGTAGGTCACCGTTGTCGCTCACCGGTGGATGCGCGATGGTGCCTGCCTGCGTCTTTTGGAACATGAGCTCCATGAACGACTTGATGTCCTGCTTCTCCTCGAAGGTGTTGCCCAATCCTTCATACACGCGCCCGCGATTGGCGAAGCTGTTGTCCAAAAAGAGCTTCATCTCGTGCATCGGGGCCAGTTGGTCCTCCGGATGGTACACCTTGGCATCCCCCAGGTACTGCTGGCCATGCGGGCCGAAGGTGACGTTCGGCGCAAAGAAGTTGGCCCCGTACCGTGCTCCATAGTTGGGGTGAATGCTGTGGTTGAGCAGTGGCACCGAGTTGCCAATCGTGTTACCCACGAACCACGTCTTGGTGGCCGGCATGCCCGCATGGCGGCGCAGATACTCGAAGATGGTGGGGCGCAGCGGCTTCTGCGTGAGGCCCTGCGTGGCCGCCGTGTTGCCCTGCAGCAGCGAGTTGAGGCCACCATAGTGGCCGGTGCTCACGGCACGCATTTCCCGGAAGGTGGTGCCCTGCACCTGCAAGGGTGTGCCCAGGATCGAGGGAATGGGGTTGATGCCGCCCGGGCCGGTCCCGTAGGCGATCTTCAACTCAGGTGGTGCGCCCTGCAGCATGTTGTACAGCACGTTACCCTCATAGGGGTCGTTCGGCTGGCTGTCGGCCAGGTAGCGTTGCAGAATGGACTCCTGCTGCCTTACACCACCGGCGAAGAGCACGAACACCACATGCTGGGCCAACTGCCCACCGCCTCCGGAAGCGGCGAACAACCTTCCCGTGGGCAGGATGTACGGCGCTGCAAAGGCCGCTCCCGCCGCCAATCCGGCTTTTTTGATGAACGCTCTTCGTTCCATGGTCTTCTTGGGGCTAGTTCAGTAGAAGAGATACTCGTTGCTCATTGCGAACGAGAACCACACCAGTTCAGCGCTCACGTTGGGGTCCGTCGATATGTAATTGCGGAACCAGGTGAGCTCGGCCTCGGTGGGGCGGCGCACGAGAAAGCGCTCGTAGGTGTTGATGATGAAGGCGTCGAGGTCCGCGTGCATCTCCGCATCGCTGGGTATGAGCACGCCTGGTTTGTTCATGAAGTTGCTGATGATCACCTCACGCGCCAGCTCCTTGTCGCCGATGCTCTCGATGCACTGGGCCAGCCTGAAGAGCTGGTTGGCCGAAAGCGCGCTTTGGAAGAGGTTGGCATGGAGGATCGCCACATACTGTTCGTTGGTCTTCTCGCGGTCCTTGTTGGCACTGGAAGGCAGCAGCCCGACCGTGTTGAGCTCGTACAAGGGCTCCTTGCGGCATGCAGTGACCAACAGCAGCAAGGCCAGTACACCGAGAGTGGAAGTGCGGAGTGTATGCATGGTCGCTCTCATTGGCCGAAACCGGCGTATTCATCACGTACAAGGATCTCCCGCTGCAACAGGCGCAGATCGCCGTGCTGCAACAGTGCGTTCACCCCATCGAAGCGCTCCGCCGTGGTGGGTTCACGCCCCAGCAGGGTCTGGTGGCACCACATCACCAAGCCTTCCAGGAACTCCCCGCAGTTGGTAATGATGCCCACGTATTCCGCCTTGTTCTGTCCGCTCTGGCCGAAGAGCACTCCGGCGTTGCCATGCTCCACCATGTTGAAGGCGGTGCTGAACTCGGCACCGGTGGGAAAGCGGAAGAAGAGGTTGTCGAACGTGGCGTTGATGAAGTTGAAGGTGTTCATGTGGATCTCGTCGTACACATCGTTGAACACCAGCAGCGCGTGCACTTCGCGCATGCCGATCGTGCCTTCACGGTAGTCCTGCGGTATGCGCTTAACGGCGCGGAGACGCGCCAAGGCGGAAGTGGCGCTGGCAAGACCGGCCTGGTTGCCGGACAATGAATCCTCCAGGGCACTCTGCAGGGCCTGTGCTATGAAACCGTCGATCACCTCATCACTGGCGCTCTCCAACAGGCGCGCCTTGAACATCTCGTACTGCCGGCGGTGGAAGGCATGGGCGTAGGAACTGTCCCCTGAGATCGGGTCCGTTCCGGTCATGAGCCGCTGCACCAATGCGCGGCGCCCATCATGCGAGAGCTCGTATGCACGCAGGAAGGCCACATCGGCCTCCATCTCGCTGTGCAGCGGCTCGCGGCCGATGAGATCGATGTAAAGGCGGTTCACATAGTTCCGCACCAGCAGCGTGGGCACCCCGTCGTAGGCGGGCGGCTGGTTGCCGGTAATCAGTTCGGGCTCTTTCCGGCAAGCCGCCAACACGACCAGCATGCACAGGACAGTGAGCACTTTGCCCAACTTCCTCAGATCCATCTTGTACGTGTTGATGACCATGTGTTGTCGCTTGCTACGGCGACCGGTTATCATTCGATCGGCCTATTCGACCGGTCGCGGGTCCCGAACGACCGGCGCGCTCGTACGGAACATCAATAGCTGAAGTTCAGATACCTGATCGGGCATGGGTTCACTGAAGCAGGAGGCTTTACGCACCTCATCAAAGGGGCTGGCTGAACGGGTGCGACCCGTTTCCGTGGGTTGAAATGGAGTTGTGCCGGAGATCGCGGAATGCCTGATCGTTCTCCTTCATCAACTCGAGTGGTGCCGGCAATGGATCTCTTCCGTGATCTTTCTTTCCATGACCGACCCGTACCACTTTTATCAAGCAACTGAATGAACGGGGCCTTCCATGGCCCGGAATACACAGAACATGGAACCAAGCCCTTACCAGAACCCATGAAGCGCGCAGGGTATCGGGTGCTGGCGGTGAAACAATGCTCATGGCAAACCCACACCAGGCTACACCATGAACGGAACGGGCGCTCCAACAAAAGCTGGAACGCCCGATCTTGACGTTGGGTGGTATGCGTTTCTTCAGCGCACGTCGGCTACTACGCCTTCGGTCATGGCTGTTCCTAGATCCTGTGGATCGTGGTTCACGACCACCAGCACCAGCACGAAGGCGATAACAGCAGCTTGAATGAGGGTGAGGTATTTCGGTTCCATGGTAGGAGAGGTTGCTTGGGGGCTGGTTACGCCCAGCACCTTCCGAAGGGTGCGCAGATCCGGCACAAAGCACCCCGAAATCGACCAATGAAGGCCGTTCGTCGACGAACGAGCGCTACCCGATACCGAGATAGGGCTTCAAGCTGGCCACGTAGGTCTCGAATGCCCGGATGCCGTGGTACGTGATGGCACACTCGGTATTGGGGTAGTTGTCCTTGTAGCCCTTCACCACGCTGATGTAGCCAGCCTCCTTCAGCTTGGAGATCTGTACGCTGAGGTTGCCGCGCGTGGCACCGGTCTTTTCCAGCAAGAGGTTGAAGTCGGCACTTTCGAGGCCCACCAACAAGCTCATGATCGCCAGCCGCAACTGGTTGTGCAGCAGGGGATCAAGCGGTGCGAAGCCCATTCTCCTGGCGTTTGAGCAGGATGCCCGGTAGGATGTAGCCCAGGAACATGGCCGAGCAATAGGTGAGCGTCAAGGCCAAGGGGTCGCTGGTGAAGTGCATGAGCGTGCCAGCCACCCAGAATATGACGCCACCGATCACCAATGGCCTGAACCGCATGATGCGGCCGGTCATGAAGGTGGGAATGCCGGTGAGGAGTGTGACCATGGCCGCTGGATCGCGTTGCGCAAAGGTGCTGACCACAAGCGTGATGACGAGGGTGATGATGAACGAGATCCACAGCCAGCCCACCACATCGTCCATGGGGTTGTTGGTGGGCTCACGTTTACCTTGCCGGGCACCGTAAACCGCACTTACAATGCCTCCGCCAAAACCGGCCACGGCCCAGGGCGCACCCTTGCTCCATGCCGGATGAAGATCGCGGAACAGGTAGGTCGCTAACATGGCCAGCATGAGCAGCACGCCCCATAGCAGGAAGTAGAAACTGACGCGTGAGAAATTCCGCTTGGCCTGTCCGATCATACGCTCGATCAAACGCAGGCTCTGTTCGGGGGTAAGTGTGTTCTCCATGGCGGGGGTATGATTTGCCTGCAAACATAAACATGTTTATGTCATAAACAATATGACGACACCCTACCTTTCGCACATGCACACCACCCTCCTGATCGCCGGCCCCACGGGACTGATCGGCTCCACTGCCTTGGAACTGGCCCTGAACGATGCGCGCTTCGACCGGGTGATCGCCCTGGGACGCCGGGCCATCGAACGCTCGCATCCGAAACTGGTGAACTGGGCGGCCGCGGATCTCCTTGATGCGCTGCGCAACGAACGGGTGGACGCGGTGCTCTGCTGCCTGGGCACCACGATCGGCAAGGAGGGTGGCGACAAGGCGCGTTTCATCCACGTGGACAAGGACCTGGTGCTGGGCCTTGGGAAGTGGGCGAAGGCGCAAGGGGTGCCCGTGTTCTGCGTGGTCAGTGCGATCGGTGCCGATGCGGGATCGCGCGTGTTCTACAACCGGGTGAAGGGCGAAATGGAGCAAGGGCTAAGGTCCCTGGAGCTGCCCACATTGCACATCTTCCAACCCAGCATACTCACCGGGCCGCGCAAGGAAGTGCGCACAGGTGAACGCATCGGCATCGCCATCAGCAGCCTGCTGTCACCGCTGCTGCCGGCGATCTACAAGCCCATGCCCCACGATGTACTTGCCAAGGCCCTGCTGAACGCGGCATTCCACCGCAAAGGCGGCACGCACACCGGCCGGGACATCCGCGCACTTGCGGGTTAGAACACGATCAGGCGGGCCTTCTCAGCTTCGGCAACCGCCTCGTCCAAGCGCACGTTCATGCTGTCGCGGAGCTGCTCGAAGGCAGGACGTTGTGCGGCCGCAATTGGTTCGGCACTGGGAAACTCCTCGCGCCTGTGGTCCACCTGAACGCCGTTCTTCCAGAAGCGGAAACACACGTGCGGACCAGTGGCCAAACCCGTGCTGCCCACCTCCCCGATCACGTCCCCTTGCGCCACCCGCTGGCCCTGCTTCACCAGGATCTTGCGCATGTGCAGGTACTGCGTGCTGTAGGTGGCGTTGTGCCTGATCTTCACGAATTTGCCGTTGCCGCCGGTCTGTCCGGCCGTCTCCACCACCCCATCGCCAACGGCCAGGATCGGCGTGCCGTAGGGCGCGGCATAATCGGTGCCCAAGTGGGCCTTCATCACCTTCTGCACCGGGTGCAGGCGCTTGCTGCTGAAGCCCGATGAGATGCGGCTGAATTTCAGCGGCGCCTTCAGGAAGGCTTTGCGCAGGCTGTTGCCATCCGCATCGAAGTACTGAGCGCCGTCGGCCTGCTCCACACGGTAGGCCACCTTTACGCGCTCTCCGCTTGTGTAGCGGGCGGCCAGCACCTTGGGACGCCCATACGGGCGACCCTCCACATGTTGTTGGCTGTATACCACGGTGAAGGTGTCGTTCTTCTGGATGCGCTGGAAATCCACGGTCCAGGCGAACACCTCGCTGAGCGCCATGGCCAGGTCGGGATCGGCGCCGGCACGGGTGATGTCGTTGTACAAGGCGCCTGTAACGGCGATGGAGAGCGAGGCCTCCTCCTCCACCACCGGCCGTTTGGCGAGTTCCACGGAAGGGTTCTTGCCCAGGTCGAACACCAGGTAATCCACGGCATCCACCTCGTAGATGAAGTGGCTGGGCACACTGCCCGGTACTTCACTGCGGATGAAGGCGAAGGGATGGCCACTGCGCATGCGGCGCACATCGAAGCGGGGTTTGGCCAGTTCCACCAAGGCATGCACCGTGTTGCTGGGCACACCGCGCTTGCCGAGCAGGTCGCCGAAGGTGGCGCCCGACGCCACACGGCCCTCCTCCATCACCCGGCCTTCCATGTTGATGCCGTACGCCGTGGGCGGCAGCAGCTCCACCAGTTCCTCCTCCTCGGGCTCCTCCACGTACTCCACGCGCGGACGCAGATCCACCGAGAGCAGCACGAAGGCCATGCCCGCCACCACCACCGTTACCAGAAGACCTATGCGGAACCTGCTCATGAGCACACACCCCTGCGGGGCTTGTGGTGCAAGAAACGCAACACCCCCGGTGAATGCCGGGGGTGCTGAGGTGGGTTACCACGATGCGGGCGTGGAAAACGGATTGCTTCTACTCCTTGGCGATGGGGTGTACCAAGCCCTCGTAAGCGCTGAGCTCCATCTTGATGCTGCCCACCAACACCTTGGCCTGGGCCAGCACGGGAATGCGGTTGCCATCGTCGGTGATCCACACGTTGAGGTCGTCGTTGCCCTTGAAGATGCGACCCTCCTGCACCACGGGCTGGAACTTCATGCAGCGGAACTTGCCCTGGCGGATCTTGATGGTCTCCTTGCCCATGTAGCGCATGCGCAAGGGCCAGATCTCATCGTCCAGGAAGGTGTCGATCGTGTACACATCGCCCTTCTTCGCTGTGCTGAAATCGATGGTGCGGGCGTAATAGAAGGCGCTGAGCATGTCCTGCACGCTGGGGGGCACCTGGTAGGTGCTGTCGCGCTGGGTGGTCACCTCGCGGCGGTGCTGCTTGTAGGTGTAGTTCTGCGAGAACTCGTAGCCGCCCTCGCTCACCCGGCGACTGAAAACCCAGGGGAACACCCCCTGCGAGTCGAAGTTGGTCTCGAGGTAATCATCCACTTTGTAGAAGGCGTTGAACGCTCCCAGGCTTCGGCCCGTGCCCACGGCCTTCCACACCTTGCGGCCGAGCACCTCCTGCTTGGTCTCGCTCAGCTCGATCACCGCCTCGCCGGCGTTTATGATGCCGTAGTGCACCACGTAGGTGAGTTTCTCACCCGGCTTGAAGGCGTCGTGTTTCAGGGTGCGGAGCGGGTACACCTGCTTGTTCGCAGCCGTGGTGCCCGTGCTTCCGGAAATGCGGTCGGCGCTCGTATCGCTTTGTGCGAAGCCCAGGGTGAACAGGCTAAGCCCGGCCAGAACGAAGGTTGACTTGCGTGCCATGGCCGCCCATTGGCAAGTGGCGTGCCGATCGCCTGCCGGACCTGCGCCCCGTTCCATGGTCAGACCACGATGTTGACGATGCGTTTGGGCACCACGATCACCTTCTTCGGCGCTTTACCCTCCAGCTTGGCCTGCACCTCGGGGTTGGCGAGCACCTGTGCTTCCACTTCCTCCTTGCTCAGAGCGATGGGAAATTCCAGCATCAGGCGGGTCTTGCCGTTGAAGCTGATGGGGTAGCTGAAGTTGTCCTCCACCAGGTGCTGGGCGTCCCACTGGGGCCAGGGCGCCACGGTAACGCTCTCCGCATGCCCCAGCTTCTCCCACAACTCCTCGGCGATGTGCGGCGCGAAGGGCGCCAGGGCGACCACCAGCGGCTCCAGCACTGCGCGCTTGTTGCACTTCAGGCTGCCCAGCTCGTTGGCAGCGATCATGAACTGCGCCACGCTGGTGTTGAAGCTCATCTTCTCGATGTCCTCGGTCACCTTCTTCAGGGTGGCGTGCAGGACCTTCAGTTCGGGCTTGGTAGGGGCTTCTTCGCTAACCACC
Organism: Flavobacteriales bacterium; assembly: GCA_019638115.1. GTDB lineage: Bacteria > Bacteroidota > Bacteroidia > Flavobacteriales_F > PHOS-HE28 > PHOS-HE28. The sequence continues at coordinate 848,417 of JAHBUK010000001.1, forward strand.
ACGGCGTTGTCACTCCGGGCTTGACCCGGAGTCGCACCCTCTTGATGGAAGAGATTCCAGAATTTCCGCAGGAAGCGGTAGGTGCCCTCGATGCCGTTGGTGTCCCAGGGCTTGCTCTGCTCCAAGGGGCCAAGGAACATCTCGTAGAGGCGCAGGGTGTCGGCGCCGTACTTGGCGATGATGTCGTCGGGGTTCACCACGTTGAACTTCGACTTGGACATCTTCTCGACCACTGGCTCTGTACGGATGCTCTGAGTTCTGTTGGGTGAAAGACACTTCGATACATCACGCCAAACGAACCCACCATCAGCGATAAACACCGCGTCAGCGTGCTTCCTGCCTTCAAGCGAGTCGCGATACCCGGAAACATCAAGAACACCATCAGCAACATGCTCAATGGGCACATTGACTTCTTGGAAGTTCACCATGTTGATGCTATCGAAATCCTTGAGAATCTCCGATCGCGGCGACATTATCACAGACTGAGTAACCGGTGTTCCGTCATCCGAGTATTTCAAGTACTCTTCAGAATTGAACAGCTGAAACTCTCCTGTTTCTGTGGGGATGCGCAGGCCGACTCTTTGTTGGCGTACTTGATGGTCTAGATCAACATATCCAACCGTAACTCGCTGCGACACCCCCTGGATCATCCCCTGGTTCACCAGCTTCTTCGCCGGTTCATCGAAGGTGATGTGGCCGCGGTCGTGGAGGAACTTGGTCCAGAAGCGGAAGTAGAGCAGGTGGCCGGTGGCGTGCTCGCTGCCGCCCACGTAGAGGTCCACCTGCTGCCAGTAGTTGAGCGCTTCCGCTGAGGCGAAACGCTCGGCGTTCTGCGGGTCCATGTAGCGCAGGAAGTACCAGCTGCTACCGGCCCAACCGGGCATGGTGGTGGTCTCCAAGGGATTGCCGTTGTAACTCCAATTGGCGGCGCGGGCCAGGGGCGGTTCGCCGTCCTCGGTGGGCAGGAACTTGTCCACCTCGGGCAGTTTCAGCGGCAGCTCGCTCTCGGGCAGCGGGTAAGGCACGCCATCCTTGTAGTAGATGGGTATCGGCTCGCCCCAGTAACGCTGGCGACCGAACGCGGCATCGCGCAAGCGGAAGTTGATCTTGCCTTCACCGGCACCCAGCTTCTCCAACTCCTGGATGGCGCGTGTGATGGCCTGCGGCACTTTCAACCCTTTGAGGAAGCCTTCGCTGCAGATGGTGGCGTCCTTGCGTTCGTCGGCTTCCTTCTCAATGTCGGCGCCCTCGGTCACGGCGATGATGGGCAGACCGAAGTGCTTGGCGAAACGCCAGTCGCGTTGGTCGCCGCCGGGCACGGCCATTACGGCACCGGTGCCATAGCCCGCCAGCACGTAATCGCCCACCCACACGGGCACATCAGCACCGGTAAAGGGGTGCTTCGCGTAGCTGCCGGTGAACACGCCGCTCACCTTGTCCACCTCGGCCTGGCGCTCGCGCTCGCTGCGGTTCTTGGCGCTGTTCACGTAGGCCTCCACCTCGGCTTTGCGCTCGGGCGTGGTGAGCAAGGGAACCAGTTCGTGTTCCGGAGCGAGGGTGAGGAAAGAGACACCGAAGAGGGTATCGGGGCGGGTGGTGAAGACTTCTACCTCACCCCCAACCCCTCTCCCGGGGAGAGGGGAGGAATGCTCCCCCGGCACCTCTCCCGGGGAGAGGGGGGATATGCCGTCCTCCGAGGTGTCATCGTCCGTGGCGAAGTCGGGGCGGGCGTTTAGTTCCTGAATGATCTTGTGGCGAACACCTTCCGCATCGCGAAGCACTTCTTCGTTCCGGAAACGGATGACCTTGAAGCCCTTCTGCTCCAAATGCAGGGTCCTTGCAGCGTCCTGCTCTTGCTGAAGGTCGTGTATGTCACTATCCACTTCAATGACCAACTGCTTGGGCAGTGAGACAAAGTCGACGATGAACTTGTCGATGATGTGTTGCCGACGGATCCTGCCTCCGGTGGCGGTGCCACGTATCACATGCCACAACCTGTCCTCTGCTTCAGTGGGGTTCCGTCGCATGGACTTGGCATGCTCAATGAGCTTGCTCCAGAGGAACCCATCCGTCGTTTCGCGGAAACGGTGCTCCGAAGCGCCGCCTCCCCTCTCCACGGGAGAGGGGCCGGGGGTGAGGTCCATATTCTTGACCGCGAAGCGGACAAGCGCCCCCTCGCTCCTCCCGATCCAATTTCGCTGTGCCTCCTTGATGCTCTCGCTCCAATCGAGCGTGTCCAGTCCGTCGAGCAGGCGCTGGGCATAGGCGGTGATGCGCAGGCTCCACTGCTTCATGCGCTTGCGTTCCACGGGGTGGCCGCCGCGTTCGCTCACGCCGTCCTTCACCTCGTCGTTGGCGAGCACCGTGCCCAAGGCGGGGCACCAGTTCACCCAGGCATCGCTGAGGTAGGCCAGGCGGAAATGCTGCAGGATCAACTGCTTGGTGCGTTCATCGAACGTTCTCCATTCCTCTGCGGAGAATTCGCCCATGAATTCCTCCACATCGCCGGTGAGCACGCTGGCATCCTGGCCGGTGCAGCCCTGCGCCTCGAAACGGGCGATGAGTTCGCTGATGGGCCGTGCCTTGTCGGCGGTGGCATCGTACCAGCTGTCGAAGAGCTGGAGGAAGATCCACTGCGTCCACTTGTAGTAAGCGGGGTCGCTGGTGCGCACCTCGCGACTCCAGTCGAAGCTGAAGCCGATGCGGTCCAACTGTTCGCGGTAGCGGGCGAGGTTGATCTCGGTGGTCTTGGCGGGGTGCTGGCCAGTCTGGATGGCGTACTGCTCGGCGGGCAGGCCGAAGCTGTCGTAGCCCATGGGGTGCAGCACGTTGAAGCCGCTGTGCCGCTTGTAGCGCGCAACGATGTCGCTGGCGATGTAGCCGAGCGGGTGCCCCACGTGCAGGCCGGCGCCGCTGGGGTAGGGGAACATGTCGAGCACGTAATACTTCGGCCTGGCCGTGTCGTTGGTGACGCGATAGGTCCCTTCGGCCTTCCACTTGCCCTGCCACTTCGCTTCGATCGACTTGTGCTCGTACTGCATGGTGTTCTTATACAGGCGGCAAATGTAGAGGGTGAGCCATGGCCCGACCCTACATTTGCGCCCCATGGGCATCGACCGCCACTACAAGGCGCGCACACGCACGGCCAGCATCAGCACGGTGATCGGCATCGGCCTGGTGCTCTTCATGCTGGGTGTGCTGGGTTTCCTGCTGCTGAACGCGCAAGCTTTGGAGCGCTATTTCAAGGAGAACGTGCGCGTGGAACTCTTCCTGAAGCGCGACCTGAAGGAGGTGGACGTGATGCAGTTCCGCAAAGAGCTGGACACCGAGGCTTTCACGCGCCAGACCGTGTATGTAACGCCCGAGGAGGCCGCCGAACGCTTGAAGGAGGATGTGGGCGAGGACTTCCTGGGCATATTGGGCATGAACCCGCTGCGGCCTTCCGTGGAACTGCTGCTGGAGGCGAGCCACGCGCACCCGGACAGCCTGCGCTGGATCGCCGAGCACCTGCAGCGCGACCCGCGTGTGGAGGAGGTGGCCTACAACGCCACGGTGGTGGAGAACATCGAGGCCAACATGAACCGCCTGGGGCTCTTCGTGCTGGGCTTCGCGGTGCTGCTGCTGGTGATCGCCATCGCGTTGATCAACAACACCATCCGGCTGGCCATCTACAGCAAACGCTTCCTGATCCGCACCATGCACCTGGTGGGCGCCACGCAGTGGTTCATCAAACGGCCCTTCCTGGGGCAGAGCTTCTGGCACGGCCTCTTCGGTGGGCTGCTGGCCTTGGGTCTGCTGGCTGCGCTGCTGCAATTGGCAAGGCACTACATGCCGGACATGCTGGCCGCCACGGACCTTACCCTGCTGGCCATCCTCTTCGGGGCGGTGGTGCTGCTGGGCCTGCTCATCGCCCTGCTTTCCACCTGGTTCGCCGTGGGCCGCTACCTTCGCATGAATTCCGAGGACCTCCACTGGAGCTGATACCCGACCGATCGCCATGGCCAAGAACTCGAACTGGAACGACATGCCTTTCACGGCCACCAACTACAAGCTGCTGCTCATCGGCGTGGCGATCGTGGCCGTGGGTTTCATCCTCATGAGCGGTGGCGGAAGCGGCGACCCGAACGTGTTCGACGAGGGCTCCGTGTTCCATCCCAGGCGCATTACCGTAGCGCCCATCGTAACGCTGGCAGGCTACCTGTTCATCGTCTATGCCATCATGAAGCGAACGGGGGAAGAGGACGCCGGTAAATGACCATTTTCCAAGCCATCATCCTCGCGATCATCGAGGGGCTCACCGAATTCCTGCCCGTCAGCAGCACGGGCCACATGATCATCGGGTCCACCATCATGGGCATCCAGCAGGATGAGTTCGTGAAGCTCTTCACGGTGGCCATCCAGTTCGGCGCTATCCTTTCGGTGATCGTTCTCTACTGGAAGCGCTTCTTCCAAAGCCTCGACCTCTACTTCAAGTTGTTCGCGGCCTTCGTGCCCGCGGTTATCGCCGGCCTGCTCTTCAAAGATCAGGTGGACATGCTATTGGAGAACATCGTGGTGGTAGGCATCATGCTCTTCGTGGGCGGCATCGTCTTCCTCTTCATCGATAGATGGACCCCTGGCGGTGAACCGGGCAATACCAAGCCCATGACCTACAGGCAGGCGGTGACCATCGGTGTATGGCAATGCCTGGCCATGATCCCGGGCGTATCGCGCTCGGCGGCCACCATCATCGGTGGCATGTCGCAGGGCCTCAACCGCACCCACGCCGCGGAGTTCAGCTTCTTCTTGGCCGTGCCCACCATGTTCGGCGCAACGGTGAAGAGCATCTACGACTACGTGAAGGACGGCGGCACGGTGAGCACGGAGCACCTGCAGGTCTTCGCCATCGGCAATGTGGTGGCCTTCATCGTGGCCATCATCGCCATCCGCTCGTTCATCACATTCCTCTCCAAGCATGGCTTCCGGGCCTTCGGTTGGTACCGCATCGTGGTGGGTGGTGTCATCATTGCACTGCACCTGGCCGGCGTGTCCATGCAGATGATGTGATGAACGAAGCTGCGGAGAATACGGGCTTTGAGCTGGACCTGGAACGCGGCGGACTGCTGCTGGTGGACAAACCCCTTACATGGACCAGCTTCGATGTGGTGGGCAAGTTGCGCGGCGCCTTGCGCATCGCCGCCGGCGGGCACAAGATCAAGGTGGGGCATGCCGGAACCCTGGACCCCCTGGCCAGCGGCTTGCTGATCCTGGGCTATGGCAAACGCACCAAGGACCTGGAGGGCATCACCGGGCAGCTGAAGGGCTACACCGGCACCATCACCCTGGGTAGCGTTACCCCCAGCTACGACCTGGAGACCGAACCCCAGCCCCACGGCCCTTGGGAGCACCTTGATGCAGGGACCATTCGGGAGGCCTTCGCGGGTTTCCATGGCGAAGTGATGCAGCACCCTCCCGCGCACAGTGCCAAGCGCTTCCAAGGCGAACGGGCCTATTTCCTGGCGCGCGACAGCGAGCGTGCCCACCTGGTGGAGATGCCGCCCGTGAAGGTGCTCATCACCAAGCTCGAGGTAAGCGCCATACGCGGTGCGGAAGTGGACTTCGAAGTGCACGTGAGCAAAGGCACGTACATCCGTTCACTGGCGAACGACATCGGGCAGGTGCTGGGCTGTGGCGCCCACCTCAGTGCCCTGCGCCGCACCTTCATCGGCGAGCACCATGTGGACAAGGCCTTGGCGCCCGAGCAATGGTCCATGCTGATCGCTCCGCACCACCCGCCCGGCAGCAAGCGCAGGCAGGATCAGCCCTGAAGCGTTTTCGACGGATGGCCGGAAAGTGCCCACGGAAGCGGCTTTCCCACCCCACGAACACAAGCTTCAAACTCCTTCACGGATCGCGTTGACGTTCGCTTCAACACGGCATTATCTTCGGCCCCCATTTTAACGGAACAGGCCCGTAAGCCTGCACTCAGCCTCCATGAAACTTACCGCATTCAAGTTCGACCTGCCCAAGGAGCAGATCGCCCTCTATCCCACCAAAGACCGCGACGGCAGCAAACTGATGGTGCTGCACCGCAAGGATGGCAAGATCGAGCACAAGAAATTCAAGAACATCCTGGATTACTTCGATGAGGGCGACACCTTCATCCTGAACAACACCAAGGTGTTCCCCGCCCGCATGTGGGGCAACAAGGAGAAGACCGGCGCCAAGATCGAGGTGTTCATGCTGCGCGAGCTGAACCGCGACAGCCTGCTGTGGGACGTGATCGTGGACCCCGCCCGCAAGATCCGCATCGGCAACAAGCTCTACTTCGGCAAGAACGACGAGTTGGTGGCCGAAGTGATCGACAACACCACCAGCCGCGGCCGCACGCTGCGTTTCCTCTTCGACGGCACCTACGAGGAGTTCAAGCGCAGCATCACCGAACTGGGTGAAACGCCCCTGCCGCGCTACATCAAGCGCGAGACCGAGGCCAGCGACGCCGAGCGTTACCAGACCATCTACGCCAAGGAAGAAGGTGCCGTGGCGGCCCCCACCGCCGGCCTGCACTTCAGCCGCGAGCTGATGAAGCGCATGGAGCTCAAGGGCATGAACTTCGCCGAAGTGACCCTGCACGTGGGCCTCGGAAGCTTCCGCCCCGTGGAGGTGGAGGACCTCACCAAGCACAAGATGGACAGCGAGCAGGTGATCATCACCAAGCAGGCCTGCGACATCGTGAACCGCGCCAAGGACACCCGCAAGCGCGTGTGCTGCGTGGGCACCACCACCATGCGCGCCATCGAAAGCAGCGTGAGCACGGAGAACCACATGAAGCCCTACGACGGGTGGACCAACAAGTTCATCTTCCCGCCCTACGACTTCAGCATCGCCGACAGCATGATCACCAACTTCCACATGCCCGAAAGCACCCTGCTGATGCAGGTAGCGGCCTTCGGTGGTTACGACCACGTGTGGAACGCCTACAAGGTGGCCATCAAGGACAAGTACCGCTTCTTCAGCTACGGGGATGCGATGCTGATCATTTGAGTGTGAAAGCGTGAAAGAGTGAGAGGGTGCGAGGGTCATGGACCTTTGCACCCTCTGTCTTTTGCACCCTTTCACCGACCTTCGTTACCATGCAGCGCAGCACCATCATCGTGGCCGGCGGTTCCGGCAAGCGCATGGGCGCCGCCGTGCCCAAGCAGTTCCTCTTGCTGAAGGGGCGGCCGCTGCTGATGTGGACCATCGAGTCTTTCCAACGCTTCGACCCCAACATGCAACTGGTGGTGGTATTGCCCAAGGACCACCACGCCACCTGGCAGGGCCTGTGCGCAGAACATGGCTTCACCGTGCCGCACACCTTGGTGAGCGGTGGTGCCGAACGCTTCCACAGCACCTTGGAAGGCCTGAAAGCTGTCGAGCACGATGGGCTGGTGGCCGTGCATGATGGCGTGCGACCCTTGGTGAGCGCTGCGCTGATCGCCCGCTGCTTTGCGGCCTCCGAAGAACATGGCGCGGCTATTCCTGTGGTGGCGATCAGTTCATCTGTACGAGAACTCACTGCAGAAGGTAAGTCGACCGCTCTGCTCAGCCCTTCGACTCCGCTCAGGGAAAGCAGAGCTGTGGACCGATCCCGGTTGCGCGCCGTGCAGACCCCGCAATGCTTCCGCTTGCCTCTGCTGCGCCGCGCCTTCGAGCTGCCCTACGACCCGGCCTTCACCGACGAGGCCACGCTGGTGGAGCGGCTTGGCGTGGACGTACATCTGGTGGAGGGCGAAGAGCACAACATCAAGGTGACCACGCCTTTCGATCTGAAGGTGGCGGAGGTGGTTATGGGTGCACAGGGGTAGACTTTCCACGACGTCATTGCGTTCCTGTCCCGATGGCGCTCCTTCAAAACCGGTGGTTCCTGATAGGCCTCAGTCTGTGGCAGCTTATCGTCATCTTCACGCCGATCTCGCTCTACGGCTTCTGGACCGATGTGGTGGTCTTCATTGCCTGGCTCCTCTTACTCACCTACTTGGGCATTGAAGGCCGCTTACGACCACGCTTCCTGAACATCATCGGCCCAGGCTTAATGGTCGTTGGCTTAAGCCTTTCCTTCCTCACGATCGGCACGTTGGGCGGCTTGTTCCTGGCGGTGGAACTCGCGCAGACCCGCAGTGTTCCTCAGGAGGAAAAACGCCAAGGTGCTTGGCTGCTGAACCAGTACTTCATCCCGACCGGTGCTTATGGCTGTGGTATGGGCAAGCTCATCACAGCCAAAGCGCCCGTCTTGTTTCCGGTCGTTGAATATCGGACGGAATACGACCCCTGTGTGCTGGACGACTTCGGATGCTATATCGAACACGGCAGTTGGGAAGCCTGTGGTTACTGAGCCCAAGATCCGTGCGGTGGAGCCCCCTATCGACTTCAGCACCTGGCAGAGGTCGTAGCTTTACGGACCTAAGTGCTCTTGATCCATGAAGGGAGTTAGCATCCTGTTCGACGAACAGAAGAAAAAGCGCATCGTCCAGATAGACCTCGAAGCGATCCGGAAAGATCCCGAGGGTATTGAAGACCTGATGGATGTGCTGGTCGCTGAGAGCCGCAGGAATGAACCAACGATCACGCTGGACGCCTATCTCAAGTCTGCCAAGCGCACAAAGAAAAGGTGAGCTACACGGTTGAACTTACACGGAGTGCGACCAGAGAGCTTCGACGTGTTCCCGAACCATATCACGGTTTGATCATACGCGCTCTTCAAGGTCTCGCCATAGACCCAAGGCCCAAAGGATGTAAAAAGCTTGCCGGACCCAGCGGTTTGTATCGGGTACGCGTTGGTGTATACCGAGTGATCTACGAAGTGAGCGACCGGATCAAGTTGGTCATGGTAGAGAGGATCGCCGATAGAAAAGACGCCTACAAATGACCATCCCAGACATCCGCGACCTCTCCCTCGACGAGATCAAGGCCCTTGTGGCGGAGCTCGGCGAGAAGCCTTACCGTGCCAAGCAGCTGTGGGAGTGGCTCTGGAAAAAGCGCGCCCGCTCTTGGGATGACATGAGCGACCTGCCCAAGGCCTTCCGCAGTGCGCTGGCCGAACGTACAGCGTTCAAACCCTTGGTGCTTGCCGAGGAGCAGCGCAGCGCCGACGGCACCGTGAAGTGTGCTTTCAAGACCTGGGATGGGCACGTGGTGGAAGGCGTGCTGATACCCACACCCACGCGCCTTACGGCCTGCATCAGCAGCCAGATCGGGTGCAGCCTCACGTGCAGCTTCTGCGCCACCGGCAAACTGAAGCGCATCCGCAACATCAGTGTGGGCGAGATGGTGGACCAGGTGGTGCTGATCGACACCATTGCGCAGCACTACTACAAGCAGGGCCTCACCAACATCGTGTACATGGGCATGGGCGAACCGCTGCTCAACTACGCCAACACCCTGCGCAGTGCCGAACGCATCACCGCACACGATGGCCTGGCCATGGCCGCACGCCGCCTTACGGTGAGCACGGCCGGCATCGCCAAAATGATCCGCAAGCTGGCCGATGACGATGCCAAGTTCAACCTGGCACTGAGCCTGCACGCGGCCAATGATGCCAAGCGCGACCGCATCATGCCCATCAACGAGCAGAACAGCCTCACCGAGTTGAAGGACGCCCTGCGCTACTACACGCGCACCACCCGTAAGCCGGTCACCTTCGAGTACATCCTGCTGCGCGGCTTCAACGATTCACTGGCCGATGCGCAGGAGTTGGTGCGCTATGCCAGCGATGTACACGCCAAGGTGAACCTGATCGAGTACAACCCCATCGATGGCGGCGAGTTCGGCCGCACGGAAAGCGCCGATGCCGTGGCCTTCATGCACTACCTGGAGAACAAGGGCATCGTGGCACGCATCCGCCGCAGCCGCGGCCGCGACATCGATGCCGCATGCGGACAACTCGCCAACAAGAACGAGCCGGCGCTGAAGGACGGGGAACGGGTGATGAAGTAAGGGGCGACCGACCATGCTCGAAGCAATGGTCATGAGTTGCTCAGAAGCCGTAGCCGACCTTCACACCCACATAGGCGCCAAGCACACTGTCACTGCGCTCGTTCACCGCGTAGGTATACTGCTGCGTGGTGAGGTCTATGGTCTCGCTGACCACAATGAGGTTGCGGTTGCGCAGGCCGATACCGGCATACATGTCGAAGAGCCAATTGCTGGAAAAGCTCAACATCTGGTAGCCCATCAATAGGCGCAGGTCGTTGTAAACGCGTCGGTCCCGGTAGTCCACATCGGTAAAGCCTCCATCGGGGGCTTTTTCACGTATGTCCTTGGTGTAGGCCAGGTGCACGAATTCCGGTTGCACGTACCAGCCCTGCGGCTCAATGTCCTGGCCCAGGTAGAAACGAGCTGCAATATGGTAGCTGGGGTTGGGTCGGATCTCCGTTCCGGCACCAAAATCATCCGCATCATCACCGATCAGGGAAAGGCCCAGGTAATCACGCAACGTAACACCAACGCCCACTTCCAGGCTCAGCTTGTGTGTGAGCGCCCGTTCGTAGTACACCGGTATCTCGCCACGGAAGAACAGCAGGGGGTTCACCTTGATGACGTTCTTCACCACGTTCACCGTATCGAACTGCTGGGCAAGCCGGTCTTTGTAGAGCAGAACCCGCGGCTTGGGGTCCTGGGCAAAGGCTTGTGAGGCACACAGGAGCAGCGCCACCAGCGGAAGCGCACGAAGCAGGGATCTCATCGTCATCATCAGCGAAGGTAGGTGGCGCCTTGTCCACTCCCAAGCGGACGGAGCAAGGCCGGAAAGGTTGTCCCCTGCCACCAACGGCCGATCACGATCTTTGCTCCCCTACCAGCCCCACCGGCCCTACCGGTAAGCTGAACGACGAATGGCCAACATCGAGGAGCTACAGCGCCCCATCGCCGCGGAAATGAAGGCCTTCGAGCCCCATTTCCGCGAGGCCATGCGCAGCCGCGCGGCACTGCTGGACCGCATCATGCACTACATCGTGAAGCGCAAGGGCAAGCAGATGCGGCCCATGTTCACGCTGCTCAGTGCCCGCCTGTTCGGCCCCGTGAACGAGAGCGCATTCACCGCCGCCAGCCTCATTGAGCTGCTGCACACCGCCACCTTGGTACACGATGATGTGGTGGACGACAGCTCCATGCGCCGCGGCTTCTTCAGCATCAATGCGCTGTGGAAGAACAAGATCGCCGTGCTGGTGGGCGATTACCTGCTGAGCCGCGGCCTGTTGCTCGCCGTGGACAAGGGTGAGTTCGAGCTGCTGCGGATCGTTAGCCATGCCGTGCGCGAGATGAGCGAGGGCGAACTGCTGCAGTTGGAGAAGACCCGCAACCTCAACTTCAGCGAGGAAGTGTACTTCACCATCATCCGCCAGAAGACCGCCAGCCTCATTGCCGCCTGCTGCGCCAGCGGGGCCAGCGCCGCCGGAGGAAGCGCCGATGAAGTGGAGCGCATGCGCCGCTTCGGCGAGCTCACCGGCATCGCCTTCCAGATCAAGGACGACCTCTTCGACTACGGCGGTGGCACTTCAGAGACCGGCAAACCCACCGGACTGGACATCAAGGAGAAGAAGCTCACCCTGCCCTTGATCCATGCCCTGCAACAGGTGAGCAGCAGCGACCGCCGCTGGATGGTGAACACCTTGAAGAACAAGAACGAGGACAACGCCAGCGTGGCCAAGGTGGTGGAGATGGTGCGTTCCGCCGGCGGCATTGACCACGCCCACAAGCAGATGCTGCACTACCGGGACGAAGCCCTGGGCATCCTGCACACCTTTGCCCGCAACGATGCCCGCGATGCCTTGGAGGGCTTGGTACACCACACCGTGGACCGCAAGAAATGAACCCGCACTACAAGCCAGCCACACCATGAACCGTTGGAACCGCGCCATGAAAAGCACCGCATCGACCTGCTTGCTGCTCGTCCTGCTGGGAACCGCAAGTTGCCAGCCGGCCACCACCGAAACAGAAAGCCCCGCAACGGACCTGGCGACCGATACCGTGCAAGCACCGCTGAACGGATTTCAAGTGGTGCACATCCAGGACGGAGGGCGCATGGAAGGCGAACTGATCAATGGTGAGCGCCACGGTGCGTGGGTGGCCTATTTCCAGCATGGCGGAATTCGAAGCAGGGCCAACTATGAGCACGGGCAGGAGCAAGGCAGCACGGAAGTGTTCCACGAGAACGGCATGACCAAGTACACCGGCCAGTACTACCAAGGCAATCCGGTGGGCCTGTGGATCTTCTACGACCAGAACGGCGATCAGGAACGTACCGCACGCTACGACAGCCTGGGCACACTGCTTTCGCAGGAGTGATCGTTGATGGGCTGTTGATGGGTTGTTGATGACCCCTGCCAGGCGTTGTGTTCCAGCGCCCCTTACCACCCCTTCGGAACTCTTATCAACGATCCCCGGCAGCGCGAGGGGTGAAGGGTAAATTCACCGCCCCGAAAAAGCAGGGCCAGGCCCTACCGGAACCAGCCCTTACCCGAATCCATGATCTCGCCCCAGGCCATCCAGCAGGTGAAGGACGCCATGCGCGTGGAGGAGGTCGTGGGCGAATTCGTGGCCCTCAAGCGCAAAGGTCCCCGCTACCTCGGCCTCTGCCCTTTCCACAACGAGAAAACGCCCTCGTTCAACGTCAGCCCCAACCTCGGCATCTTCAAATGCTTCGGTTGTGGCGAGGCCGGCGACTCCATCACCTTCCTGCAGAAGCACGAGCACCTCAGCTACGTGGAGGCCGTGCGCTGGTTGGCCAAGCGCTACCAGATAGACCTGCCGGAAGAGGAGCAGAGCCCCGAGCAGCAACTGGAGCAAAGCGAGCGCGAGGCCATTTCCGTGGTGCAGCAGTGGGCGCTGAACTGGAGCGTGGAGCAGCTGTGGAACTCCGACGAAGGCAAGCGCATCGGCCTCTCCTACTTCCACGAGCGCGGCTTCAGCGATGCCACCATCCGCACCTTCCAGCTCGGCTACGTGCCCGAGCAGGGCAGCACCTTCGCGGCCGCCGCACTGGCCCACGGGTTCCAGGCCGATGTGCTGGAGAAGGCCGGCTGGATCAAGCGGCGCGAGGACGGCACCGCTTGGGACTTCTTCGCCGGGCGCGTCACCTTCCCCGTGCTCGGCCTCAGCGGCCAGCCCATCGCCTTCGGGGCACGCACGCTGAAGAGCGACAAGAAGCTCCCCAAGTACTTCAACAGCCCGGAGAGCGTGCTCTACAACAAGAGCCGCTCGCTCTATGGGATCTTCCACGCCAAGAAGGCCATTGCCGAGCAGGAGCTCTGCTACCTGGTGGAAGGCTATACGGACGTGATCAGCCTGCACCAGGCCGGGATCACCAACGTGGTGGCCAGCAGCGGCACCAGCCTTACCGAGGAGCAGGTGCGCCTGATCAAGCGTTACGCACCTACCGTTTCCATCCTCTACGATGGCGATGCGGCGGGCATGAAGGCCAGCCTGCGCGGCATCGACCTGGTGCTGAAGGAGGGCCTCAACGTGAAGGTGGTGACCTTCCCCGAGGGCGAGGACCCCGATAGCTTCGCCAAGAGCCACAGCAGCAGCGAAGTGCAGCAGCACCTCACCGGCACCGCGCAGGATTTCCTGGTCTTCAAGACCAACCTGCTGATGGCCGACAGCGGCAACGACCCCGTGAAGAAGGCCGCCGCCATCCACGAGATCGTGGAGAGCGTGGCCCTGGTGCCGGACATGGTGCTGCGCTCGCTATACATCCAGCAGTGCAGCACGCTCCTGCAGGTGAACGAGCAGGCGCTCATCAGCGAGATGAACAAGGTGCTGCGCAAGCAGTACAAGAAGAAGCTCGGCGGTGAGGAGGTGATGCCCGAAGCGCTGGTGGCGCCGGAAGTGGCACCGCCCCAGCCCACGGTGGAAGAGGCGGGGACCGAGTACCAGGAGCGCGACCTGTTACGCATGCTGTTGGCCTATGGCCACCAGGTGATCCCCGACCCGTTCGCGGAGAACGTGGAGCGCGAGGACGAACGCCCCGAAGTGCCCATGCGCGAACTGATGTACGAGATGCTCTCGCACTCCGACATCGATTTCGACAACCCCGTTTATGCCGAGATCTACAAAGACCACAGGCACCGCTCCAACCTGAACGAGGCCGTGGAAGGCAGCTTCTATGTGACCTGTGAGAACGAGGCTTGGAAGAAGGCCGCCATCGATCTGCTCACCGAAAAGCACGAGCTGAGCGCCAATTGGAAGGAGCGCCACAAGATCTATGTGAAGCGCGAATCGGAGACCTTGTTCGATGCGCTGGAGGAAGCGGTGGACATCCTGAAAGAGCGCCGTGTGGACCGCATGATGCGCGACCGCCAGGAGCAACTGAAGGAGGCCGACGGGGAGACCATGATCCGCCTGCTCACCGAGATCAAACACTTCACGGAGATCAAGATGAAACTCTCGCGCAAGACCGGTCGCGTGGTGGTGAGCTGACCGACCGAACGCATTCGGATCCGTGCGATACGGAACAGGAAGGGGGCCCCGCACGCGGAGCCCCCTTCCTACTGCTGGCACCGTACCTCAGCGCGCGACCGCCAGGCGCGATACCCAGCGTTGGCCCTGGCTTCCTACGAGTTCCACCAGGTAGTTGCCGTTCACCAGACCACCAGTGCCGATCGCCTGGGGTGCAGCGCTACCCCGCAAGCCATCCTGCACCAGCACCGCGCGCCCGGCAGCGTCGAGGATCCGCAGGGAATACTCTCCCACATCGGCCAGCACGTAAATCACATCGTTCGCCGGGTTCGGGTAAAGGCTGATGGATACGCCCGCAAACTCCTCCACTCCGGCGCAAGAGACCACCTCCAAGGTGGTGCTGGCCGAACCAGTGCAGCCCTCGGTCGTGGCATAGGTGTAGGTGATGATGTAGCTGCCGATGCCAGCCGCGGGATCGAAGGTGGTGGCCGGCACGCCGTTAACGGCATAGCTACCCCCTGCCGGCGAACCGCCCACAAGGTTGAATGGCGACCAGTTCACGCATGCGGAACCGTATGCGGCGATGCTCACCGTGGGCTCCGGGATCACTTCCACGAAGACCGATGCTGCGCCCGTGCAACCGTTGCCATCGGTGGCGATGTACACGATGGTGGAGCTGCTGGTGAGCGTGGCATTGGTAAGTGCCGGATCGTTGCTCAACACCACGTCGCCGTTCAACCACGTGAGGGAAACGGGAGGAGCCGCGCCGATCACGTTGCCCATCAGGGTGAACTGCTGCCCGGAACAGACACTGATCTGGGGCGGGCCCAGAATGCTCACTTCCAAGCCGGTGAACTCCACCATTACGCTGGCCGAAGTGCCGCAACCGGGCGCCGAGAAGGCGGTGACCGTGTAGGTGGTGGTGGTGTCCACCTGTACCGCTGCCGGGTTCTGCTCGCTGCTGCTGAAGCCAGCGGGATCGCTGCTCCACGCGTAGGTGACGCCGGTGAGCGTGCCCTCGATCCGCACATCATCCAACAACCAGCCGTAGTAGTTGATGGACACATCGGACGTGATGCGGAAACGCAGGCGGAAGGCACTGCTGGTGGAGAAGGCGGCCAGGTTGAAGGCCTCCTCGCGCCAGAGATCGGTGGCCGGACCCGTGCCCGGTGTGGCGGTGCTGCTGCCGAACTGGGTCTGCCATACCGAATAGCTGTTGCGGCTGAAGCGTGCGTTGGGGTTGAACTGGCTGTTGCCCGTGCCCAGGTAACTGTTCGCGGGCAGCTGCGCCCAGTTGGCACCGCCGTTCACGGAATACTCCACAAAGCCGTAGTCGTAGCCCTGCTCCAAGGCGCAGATGTGCCAGAACTTCAGCACCGGGTTGGGCAGCGCGCTCAGGTCGAAATTGTTCGTCATGGCATAGCTGCCATCGCCATCAACAGCGTGGGTGAGGCGAACGGAGTTGGCCCCCTCCATGAAATAGGTGCTGTTCTGCGCAGCGGTGACACCGGTGCCAGCCGTTCCCCAACCGGTGGCGGGGAAACTCTCGAAGCCCTGTTGGAACGCGGTGATGTTCAAGGGTACAGTGGCAGTGAGGTCCACCGGGCTGGAGACGCAGAGTTGTGTTTCGCTCGCAGCGGCCGTTACACTGGGCGGTGGCAACACCAGGCCCACCACCACCGTGCTGGTGCTGGCGTTGCAGCCGGTTACGCCGGCATTCGCGTTCAGCGTGTATGTGCCCACGTTGGCCGTGGAGAAGCCCGCCAAAGTGGGGTTCTCATCCGTGCTGGTGAAGCCATTGGGACCGGTCCAGGAGAAGGATGTGGCGAAGTTGGTGTTGGCCTGCAACTGCAGTTCGCCGCCTGCGCACACGGGGCCGGAAGAGCTCGGCGCAACGCTCACCAGCGGGGTGGAGCAGCACGTGGTGGTGGCGGCCCATCCCGGTGCGGTGAAGAAGAAACCACCATAGCTGAAGCGCAGGGTGATGCAACCCGATGGGTGCGTGCTGTTGAACGAACCGGGCAGGTTGGTGGTGAGGTTGCCGGAGAAGGTGCCCAGCAAGGGGAAGGTGTTGTCGGGTCCGTTGTAGATCCGCACGATGTCCTCCGCACGGGTGTTGAAGGCCGTGAAGGTGAGGTTGATGGCATCGCCGGGGCTGTCCGGGCAATAGGTGTAGTTCACGTTGTAGGGCAGCAGGTTGCCGGCATAGTTGCCGTTGGGGCCACCGGCATCATACACCACGTTGCCGCAATACGAGATGATCGGCGCTGCGGAAAGGCACAGGCTGAAGGCGCCCGCCGCGCCCAGGTCGGTGTTGGTGAACACGCGGACCAGGTACGTGGTGTTGGCGGCCAGGCCCGGCAAGGCAATACTGGCAGGCGAGCCCGGGGTGCAGCTCACCAAGGCACCGCTGCAATCCGTGGCGAACACTTCCACCGCCCAATGCCCGATATCACCGGCCGCGATGGCCAGGGTGAAGGGCGACTGGAAGCCGGTGGTGCTGAAGCTGTACCACACATCCTGCACGCTGCCTGCATCGCAGCTTACCGCTGCACCGGTGGCGGTGGCATCCACCGTGGTGCCGCTGATGGCATTCCCCGGGCAGGCCGCAGGTTCGTTCACTGCAAGTGCCGTGGCCGTGGCGCACGTGTTGTTCGCCGGTTGTGCCCAAAGCAACGTGGATGATGTGGCAAGGCCGGCACTTAGAAGGGCAGTGTACAATGCTCTCATGAAGAAGTGTTTTGGTGAATGAAGCCCTCCAAAATAGCACCTGTCGCCACATGGCCAACAGGGCTTGCCATTCACCTCTACCTTCGGGCCTCCCATGGGGCACCACCACGCCGGGCACCACCACGCTCATCCGCACGGACACGCCAGCGCAGCCAGCGCACGTGCCCTGCGCATGGCCTTTTTCCTCAACCTCGCCTTCACCGTGGTGGAGGTCATCGGTGGCCTTTGGACCAACAGCATCGCGGTGCTCACCGATGCCCTGCACGACCTGGGCGACTGCCTGGTGCTGGGTGCCGCGTGGTATCTGCAGCGGGTGGCCATGAAAGGCCGCGACGCTCGGTACAGCTACGGCTACGGACGCTACAGCATGCTCGGCGGATGGCTCACCAGCCTGGTGCTCATCGCAGGGGCGCTCTTCATGCTCGCCATGGCCGTGCCCCGCTTGCTGGAGCCCACCGAACCGCATGCCATGGGCATGATCGGCTTCGCGCTCTTCGGGCTGCTCATGAACGGCCTGGCCGCCTGGCGCCTGCACGGCGGCACCACCCTCAACGAGCGCGGGGCCTACCTGCACCTGCTGGAGGATGTGCTCGGCTGGGCGGCCGTGCTCATCGGCGCCATCATCATCCACTTCACCGGCTGGGCCATCGTGGACCCCCTGCTCAGTGTGGCCATCAGCAGCTACATCCTGGTGAACGCCGTCGGCACCCTGCGCAAAGGCACCGGCATCCTCATGCAGCAGATCCCACCGGGCATCGACATGGACCAACTGCGCGAACGCCTGCTGGCCATTCCGCATGTGCTCGACCTGCACGACCAGCACATCTGGACGCTGGATGGCAGCTTCGTGATCCACACCGTACACCTGGTGGTGGAGGACGTGGACCAGCAGCAGGCCGCTGCATTGAAGGCCGAAGCGCGCCATACGCTCTTGCACGCCGGGGTACACCACGCCACCATCGAATTGGAGTGGCCGGGTGAGGATTGCACCGCAGGCACGCACGACTGAACACGCCACGTGCAGCGCACCTCCTACTTTCGGGCGGTGAGCCGGGAACTGCTGTTGCTGTTGTGCCTTTCCATCGCCGGGAGACCCTGCGCGCAGGTGCTCATCAACGAAGTGGAGCCCGCCGTGACCAATGGGCCCGATCGCATCGAGCTCTACAACAGCGGATCACGCCCGGTTGATCTGCAGGGCATGCGCCTCGCGATGGACGGGCGCAGCCACCGCTTCGAGCAGAGCCTGCTGTTGGGTGCCCGTGAACACCTGGTCCTGCAGTGCGGCGGAACGCGTTCGGCAACACACCCTAGCCCGGCCTTCAAGCTGCCACGCAACGGCGGCACCCTGCTGCTGGTGGACCGCGACGGCAGCACCATCCTCGACCTATTCGCATGGCCGGCCATGCGCTCCGGCATAAGCATGGGCCGTTCGCCGGACGGCGCCTCCACCTGGAGCTTTTTCGAGCAACCCACACCCGGCACCGCCAACCCCGCCGGGGCAGCCTGCCGGAGCACCGCAACACCGCCCCTGCCCAGCGCACCATCCGGGGTGTATGCCGAAGCCTTCGACCTGCACCTGGAAGCCGCAGAAGGCAGCACGCTGTACTACACGCTGGATGGCAGCGCCCCCGACTCCCTGCACGCCCTGCGCTACACCGGCCCCATCCGCATGGAGGCCCATACCGTGGTGCGCGCCAAGGCTTGGGCAGCGGGGCAGTTGCCCAGTGCTGAGCTTGTTGCCAACTACGCCATCGGCCACGCCGAACGGGACTTCGTGGCAGTGGCCTGCGCACCCGAGGACCTCTTCGGCCCTTCCGGCATCTACCATCCGGGCACCCAGGCCAACCATACGCGCAGCGGTGCGGAATGGGAGCGTGCGGCCACCATCCAGTTCGTGGGTAAGCAGGACTATAACGGCGCCGTTGGGCTGCGGCTCAGCGGCAGCGGATCGCGCGGCCTTGGCAAACGCTCCTTCAAGGTTTACGCCCGCAAAGCGCTGAACAGCCCCGCGCAAGGACTGCCCATGCCCCAGGGTGCGGCGCTGCGCGAAGGGATCCTCCGGGCCGATGCCAGCCCGCACGCCTTCCTCCGCAACCTGCTGATGGAACAGGTGGTGGTGCGCAACGCCCTACACGTGGAAGTGCAGCCTTCCACTCCGCTGCCGCTCTACCTGAACGGCCAGTACTGGGGCCTGTACCGCTGGATGCCCGCCAAGAACAAGGCCTGGTTGCAGGAGCGCAGTGGCGCCGAGGCCGTGGATGTGCTGGCAGGACCTGCCCTGCAAGCCATTGCCGGCAAGGATGCGCACTTCCGCGCAGCGCAGATGGCCCTGTTCAAAGGCGCGCCGTTGGACAGCCTGCAGCAAATGCTGGACGTGGAAAGCCTGCTGGACCTCGCCTGCCTGGACCTGTGGACCGGGCGCGGCGACCACGACCTGAACGTGCGCTGTTTCCGGCCCCGCCAAGCCGGTGGGCGTTGGCGGTGGGTGCTCTTCGACATGGACCTCTGGGCACCGGCCAACGAGAATTCCGTGGAGCGCATGTGCAGCGCCACCCTGCCCGAAACGCCCTACATCCACCA
Organism: Flavobacteriales bacterium; assembly: GCA_019638115.1. Lineage (GTDB taxonomy): Bacteria > Bacteroidota > Bacteroidia > Flavobacteriales_F > PHOS-HE28 > PHOS-HE28. Next base: position 868,142 of record JAHBUK010000001.1, read on the forward strand.
GTTGCTGGCACACCCCGAGTTGCACCAAGGCCTGCTCGCCCGCCTCTGTGCGCTGCAAGCCACCGCACTGGCGCCCAACACCCTGCTACCGCTCATCGACAGCCTGTATGGCGCACATGCCACCGAGCTGATGGCCGACCACCGCCGCTGGGAACTGGAGTTGGGCAATCCCGACCCACAACGGGTGCACGCCGAGCTGCGGGCATTCGCCCAAGCACGCCCCGCGCACCTCATGCGCCACCTGGCCGAACGCAGCGGGCACAAGCTCCGCACGGTGAGCATCGAAGCGCCGGAAGCCAGCGTGGCCATCCTTCTGTTGGAGGGGCTTCCCCTTTCCAGCGGAAAGCATGAAGTGCTCGCTTTCGAGGGCGTGCCCTTAAGGCTGGAGGCCAAAGTTGCCGAGGGCCATGAACTGGCCGGTTGGAAAGGCGCGCAGGATGCGGGCGACCATGCCCGGTTCGATCCGGGCCGTACGCGCTCGGTGCGGGCGCTTTTCCGGCCCTTGGTGCCCTGATCAGGCGTTCACCGCCTGCAGCAGCGACTCGAAGAGGTACTTGCCGTCGGTATTGCCCAGTCGCTCATCGGCAGCGCGCTCGGGGTGCGGCATCATGCCGAACACGTTGCGGGCAGCGTTGCAGATGCCGGCGATGTTCTCCTTGCTGCCGTTGGGGTTGGCCAGTTCGGAGATGCGCCCTTCGGCATCGCAGTAACGGAAGAGCACCTGGTCCTTCTCGTGCAGGGCCTTCAGCGTGGCGGAGTCGGCGTGGTAGCGGCCTTCGCCGTGGGCGATCGGGATCTTCAAGGCGCGATCGGGCACCGCCGCGGTGATCAAGGTCTTGCGGGTGGCCGGGCGGATGTACACGTTCTTCGCGATGAAGCGCTGGCCTTCATTGTGCAGCAGCGCACCGGGCAGCAGGCCCGCCTCGCACAGCACCTGGAAACCGTTGCATACGCCGAACACCAGGCCGCCCTTTGCAGCGTGTGCGGCCACCTCCTGCATGATGGGTGAGAAGCGTGCGATGGCGCCGCTGCGCAGGTAGTCGCCGTAGGAGAACCCGCCGGGCAACACCACCACGTCCACCCCTTTCAGGTCGTGCTCCTTGTGCCAGAGGGTCTCCACCTGCTGGCCCATCACGGTGCCCAGCACGTGTACCATATCCTCATCACAGTTGGAACCGGGGAAAGTGACGACACCGAATTTCATGCTCCTTGGCCTGGCGGGCGCCAATGCCCGAAAGGTGCGGCGAAGGTAACCCGCGCGGGCCACTTGGCTGGCGGTGCAGGGCTACATTTGGCCCCGTTCAACCCACCACCATGTCCAGCAAGCGCATCCTTGTCATCGGCTCCAGCGGCCAGATCGGTACCGAACTCGTGGAAGGGCTGCGTGCCCGTTTCGGCAACGAGCACGTGGTGGCCTCCGACATCAAGGAACCCCAGGTGGAACAGAGCGGGCCCTTCGTGATGGTGGACGCCATGGACCGCCGCGGCATCGAACGCATCATCGACAAGTACGCCATCACCGAGGTGTACCTCCTGGCCGCATTGCTCAGCGCCACCGCCGAGAAGGACCCCGCCTTCGCCTGGAAACTGAACATGGAGAGCCTCTTCATCGTGCTCGAACTGGCGCGCGAAGGCAAGCTGAAGAAGGTCTACTGGCCCAGCAGCATCGCCGTGTTCGGGCCCAGCACACCCAAGGACCATACGCCCCAGCACACCATCGCTGAACCCAGCACGGTGTACGGCATCAGCAAGCAGGCCGGCGAGCAGTGGTGCGCCTATTACCACAAGCGCTACGGCGTGGACGTGCGCAGCATCCGCTACCCGGGCCTCATCGGTTGGAAGAGCGCACCCGGCGGCGGCACCACCGATTATGCCGTGCACATCTTCCACGAGGCGCTGAAGCACGGCCGCTACACCAGCTTCCTGGGGCCGCAGAGCACGCTGCCCATGATGTACATGCCCGACGCGATCCGCGCCACCATAGACCTGATGGAGGCCCCGGCCGGGCAGGTGAAGGAGCGCACCAGCTACAACCTGGCGGGCTTCAGCTTCAACCCCGAGGAGATCGCGGCGGAACTGCGCAGGCACGTGCCCGCCCTGGTGCTGGACTATGCCCCCGATCAGCGCCAGGCGATCGCCGACAGCTGGCCGCGCAGCATTGACGATAGCGCAGCCCGCACCGATTGGGGCTGGAAACCGGACTACGACCTGGCCGCCATGGTGGACGACATGGTGCTGAACCTGCGGCGCGAGCTGGGGGCGTAGCGCAACCTTGGGGGCCGCACCAGCGTATCGCGCACGGTTTTTCCGCGAAGCGCTAGTGCCCATGCCACGTACCAAACACCTTCCGCTACTGGTCGTACTGGCCCTGTTGCTGGTGGTCCCCGCCACCTTCGCACAGGGCAACACCATTGCCCAGGACACCCTGAACCGGGTGGACGACATGGGCCGCAAACAAGGCCACTGGCGCATTGTGGCACCCAGCACCGACAAGCCCGGCTATGCGGATGGCGCGCTGGTGGAGGAAGGCCGCTACACCAACAGCAAACGCGTGGGCGTGTGGCGCCGCTACTGGCCCAACGGGAACGTGATGAGCGAGATCACCTACCAGATGGGGCGGCCCAAGGGCGAGTACAAGACCTACTACCCCAGCGGCAAAGTGGAGGAGAGCGGCAGCTGGGACCTGGACCGCAACACGGGCAAATTCCAGCGCTTCCACCCCAACGGCAAGCTGGCGCAGGACTTCGTGTTCAACGAGCATGGGCTGCGCGATGGCGAACAGAAATACTACCACGAGAACGGGCAACTGGCCGTGCAGGTGCAGGTGAAGGAAGGACGCGAGGAAGGCAGCCTGAAACGCTACACGGCCGAAGGCCAATTGCAGCAGGTGGCCGAGTTCAACAACGGCGTCATCAACCAGGCCAACAGCCGCTACGTGCGCAGTGTGCCCAAGGCCGAGGATGTGAAGGTGGATGCCAGCGCACCCGCCGCACCTGCCGTAAGTGCCGAGGAAAAGCCCAACGCCGTACCCTTCCGCGAGAACGGCTACAACACGCTGTATGACAAACAGCTCCGCATCTCCCAGCAAGGCGAGTTCGTGAACGGGCGCCTGCACAATGGCAAGCGCTACACCTACAACAGCGATGGCATTCTCACCCGCATCCAGATCTTCAAGGGCGGCCGTTACGCCGGTGATGCGGTGATCACGGACGAGGATAGGCAGTGAGTTGAGGGTGTTGACCGAGCGGGTACTGGCCCACTATTCACGCACCCAACCGCCCTGAGCGACCGGTATTCCGTTCCTGTCAATCACTTGGTACACGTATGCTCCGGAGCCAAGGTGCGTGGCAGAAAGCCATGCCTTGTTCTCGTGCACCGTGCTTGAAGCAACCCTTCGACCAAGTGCATCCAACAATTGCACACTTGCACCGGATAGAGGCGGTCCAGAAAGCAGGATGTTGAAGCCCTCCACACCGGGGTTGGGGAACACCCTGTGTCGAACTGGCGCCGAGGCTTCCGCAATGTTGTTCACACAAGCCTCCGGACCGAATTTGGCAGCCCACATCATGGCCCCATCAACAGTATTGAGCTGCCTGCGTGATCCGATCACTACATAGCCGCCATCACTTGTAGGCCGAATGCGCGTTGGCAGGTAGTACGCGTTCTCATCAAAGCCATCGATCACCTGCTCGCACAACACGTTGAAGGCAGTATCGAGCTTTAGGATCCGGATCCTTGAGGGCTGGACGGGCTCCAGCGGGGACAGTTCACCTTGTGAATTAAGCGCTATTTGGAGATTCTCCATCTGGCAGTAAAGCAGGTTGCCATTCTGGTCCATGGCCAGTGCTTCCAGTGCCGCGCTATGATCCAAATGGAACGGATCTGGGGGAAGGAAGTGACTAAGCGTATCGCCCTCATCGGTCATCCGTAGCAACATGCCGCCCGTGCCTTGGGTCAGAGACCCATGAGTAGCGCTAACGACATAATTGCCTGAAGGTAGTGGTACCATGCAGGGGCTGTCCGTAATACGCATCACAGTTCCTATTGGAATGGGTCCACCTGTAACACGTTCGGGAGCAAAGAAATACTGGGTCACTTCAAGGCTGTGATCCATCCAAAGGAAGTGACTTGACCGGTAGAATCCCGACCCAAGCACGGACCCCAACACCGCCACCACGGTCCCCCTTGTAGCATCATGAAGTCCATGAAGAGGGATCACATCCAATCCATTTTGCGAAAGCAGTGTTAGACCTCCCAATTGAACTCCATCCTGGTCAAGTTGGACTATTTCGCCTTCCATGAAAGCAGTTGTTCCGGGTATTCCGCCTGCCATCAACAAGACCTTTCCAGAGTCGCCTAATACGACGTTTTCCATGAAAAGGCGCTGTCGCTCGGGAACCGGATAGACCATGCCAACGGTTGTGACCAGCCCCGAATTGAACACGTGCTTGAAAAATGCAGGAATACCATCCTGTTGCAGGAGCACGCCATAAGCGGAGAAATCCTCGAAGTCTGTACTGGAAGTCAAGCAACAGACATTGGGAAGACTCCCATTCAATTGTGGTGAAGTTTGCGACACCAGCGATCCAGTGCTGGTCAATCTATGGATCACTACATCGGCACTTCCCTGAGGCCCATCACGCACTGTCGTGGCAAGAAGGTATCCATCTGGTAGTTCAATAATGTCCCGGGTCCATGCATTCGACCCTGGAAAGGCCTCCTGATAGGACCATTCGGTTTGCGCTTGCACACATATGGTCTGAACACAAGCTGCGATCAATAGTAGTTTCACGGAAATGCTCAGTTGGATGGAACGATCGCTGGCAAGGACGGCAGGAATCATGCGCTTCCGAAGTTATGTACTCTGAAGACGAAGCCGAGATCCATTGGGGGCCGCGGATAGAACCCGCACGCCAGCTCCGCCTCTCCCAGCAAAGCGAGTTCGTGAACGGGCGCCTGCACAACGGCAAGCGCTACACCTACAACAGCGACGGCATCCATGGATGCCCTTACACAGCAAAGCGATCTACGCGCCTTTGCGGTCCTTCTCGCGTTTCTGCGGTTGCAGCGGGTTGGCGCTGATCTCCTTCCAATGCTCGCGGTTGGCGTGGATGTCGCAGGCCAACCAGACGGCTGCGCGGAAGCTGCCTTCATCGGCCACGCCCTGGCCCGCGATGCCCAGGCCTGTGCCGTGGTCCGGGCTGGTGCGCACGATCGGCAGGCCGGCCGTGAAGTTCACACCGTGCCCGAAGCTCAGGGCCTTGAAGGGCGCCAGGCCTTGATCGTGGTACATGGCCAGCACACCGTCGAAGTGCTTGTAGCTGCCGTTGCCGAAGAAGCCATCGGCCGGATATGGGCCCATGGCCTGGATGCCTTCGTCGTTGAGCTTGCGCACGGCGGGCGCGATGCGCTCCTTGTCCTCGCTGCCCAGGGTGCCACCGTCGCCGGCGTGGGGGTTGAGGCCCAGGATGGCGATGCGCGGCGTGGGTACGCCCAGGTCGCGCTGCAGGCTGTGGTGCAGCAGGCGGGCCTTGGCCACGATGCGTTCGGTAGTGATGGCGGTGGCCACGTCCTTCAGCGGGATGTGGCCGGTAACGGTGCCCACGCGCAGGCCCTCGCCGATCAGCAGCATCAGCACCTCGCTTTCGCTGCCTGCCATCTGTTGCAGGTATTCGGTGTGGCCGGGGTAGGCGAACCCGGCCTGCTGCATGCTGTTCTTGTCGATGGGTGCGGTAACGAGCACATCCACCTTGCCGCTGGCCAGGTCTTGCGCGGCGGCCTCCAGGCTTTTGATGGCGTAGCTCGCCAGGCTGCCCGAGGCTTTGCCCAGCTCGATCTCCACGTCCTCTTCCCACAGGTTCACCAGGTTGAACTTGCGGGGCACGGCCTCGCGCGCATCGTTCACACGGTTGAACTGCACTTCGTCGAGCTTCAGGGCCTTGCGGTGGTGGCTGAGGGCCTTGGCCGAGCAATAGAGCACGGGGGTCACCTCGGCAAGCATGCGGGTGTCCTCAAAGCACTTCAGTACGACCTCGAGGCCGATGCCGTTCAGATCGCCGCAGGAGATGCCGACGCGGATGGGAGGACGTTCCATGAGAGGGATGTGGAGATGAGGGGATGTGGAGATGAGAGAATGGGAGAAAGGGAGAATGTGGAGATGTGGAGATGAGAGAATGTGTTCCTTCGCTTTGCTCGGAATGACAGATGTGTTGCTTCGCTCAGCGTATTGTGGGAATGGGGCGCGTTGAAAGGTGACGAGGTTCCTTCGCGTTGCTCGGAACGACAGTGGTGTGGCTCAAGTTTTTCAGGACCTTGACTTGCGCTTGAGGAATTCGTAGAGCAGGCGCACGCCCACGCCGGTGCCGCCTTTGGTGCGGTAGGCATCGCGGCGGGTGGAGAAGGCGGTGCCGGCGATGTCCAGGTGGATGAAGGGTTGGGTGGTGAAGCGCGCGAGGAACTTGCCTGCGGTCTGTGCGCCGCCCAGGTCGCTGCCCAGGTTCTTGATGTCGGCCACATCGCTGATGATCTCGTCGCCGTACTCGTCCCAGAAGGGCAGGCGTGCAAGGCGCTCGAAGACCTGGTCACCGGCGGCTTCCAGGTGTTTGAACTGGGCATCCGACGCGGTGCCCATGGTAACGCTGCCGTAGGTGCCGATGGCCCGCATGGCGGCACCGGTAAGGGTGGCCACGGTAATGGCCAGTTCGGGCTTGTAGCGCTCGCCATAGCTCAGGGCATCGGCCAGGATCAGGCGGCCTTCGGCGTCGGTGTTCAGCACTTCCACGGTGAGGCCGCTGTGCATCCGGAGGATGTCGCCGGGCACGTAGGCATTGCCACCGGGGCGGTTGTCCGTGGCGGGAATGAGGGCCACCACGTGCAGGGGCAGTTGCTGCTTGGCCACCGCGTACATGGCACAGGCCACGGCCGCGGCACCGGCCATGTCGCACTTCATCTGGTCCATGCTGTTGGGCGTGGGCTTCAGGCTGAGGCCACCGGTGTCGTACACCACGCCCTTGCCCACCAGCAGCACGGGGCGCTTGTTGGTGGCGTTCTTCGGCTTCCACTCCAGAATGCTGAAGGTGGGCTCATCGCGGCTGCCTTTGTTCACGGCGATGAGGCCGCCCATGCCCTGCGCCTCGATCTGCTCCTTGTTGAGCACCTGCACCTTGAAACCGGCATTGCGGCTCAGGGTCTTGATCTCGGCCGCCAGCTGCTTGGCGCTCAGGAAGGAGAGCGGCTCGTTCACCAGATCGCGGGCGATGCAGGTGGCCTCGCAGAGGTCGCTCAGCTCCTCCACCGCGGCGGTGCTCACCTCCTTGGCGATGATGCTGAGCTTCTCCAGGCTGGAGGCTCCCTTGTCGTCGGTCTTGTACTTGCGGAAGGTGTAGCTGCCCAGGGCCACGCCTTCGGCCACTGCCAGTACCAGCTCGGCATCGCTGTGCAGGGCGATGAGCTGTGCCTCCTTGCGTTTGGCACCGATCAGCCGCAGGGCCATGTCGTTGCCGGCGCGGCGGGCTTTCTCCAGCTGGCGCGACCGTTCGCCGGCGGTGGTGAGGTGTACCAACACCAGGCGCCCGCTGATGTCGCACACGGCCAGTTGGCCATCCTGCTCCAACTGCTCGCTGAGGTACTGGCGGTCGTTGCGTTCGAGGTCCAGGTTGCGGAGCTGGGCGGCGGAATCCAGCAGCACCAGCGTATCGCGCGCGGCGGCTGGGCGGTTGCTCTTGATGAGGTCGATCATGGGGGCTGCGAAGGTGGCCAAAGATAACCGGGCCTTCCGCCGGAAGTTCCGTTCCTCGTTGGCGGGTGGCCGCTGCCCAGTGGATCCGGACTTTTCGGCCCGAGGGGTCCGGCGGGTCGGGGGAATGCCGAACTTTGTGTTCCCCCGATGCGCGCCCTACGACACCTACTGCTGCTGTCCGGCCTCTTTGCCGCAGCCTTCGCGCATGCCACGCACAACCGCGCCGGCGAGATCATCGTGTGCCACGTGCAAGGCTTGGTGTACCAGGTTACCATCGTTACGCACACCAAGCTGAGCGCCCCTGCGGACCGCCCGGATCTGGTACTGGATTGGGGCGACGGCACAGTGGACACGATCGCCCGCACCAACATCATCGACACGCCTTCCCAGGACCTGCGCCGCAGCGAGTACGTGGCCACCCACACCTACAGCGGCCCCGGGGTGTACACCCTGCAGTTCGACGACCAGAACCGCAACGGCGGGGTGGTGAACGTGCCCAACTCCATCGCGCAATCCTTCTGCGTGAAGACCCAACTGGTGATCTCGCCCGTGACCGGCAACAACTGTTCGGTGCGCTTCCTCAACTCCCCCATCCAGAACGCTTGCCTGAACCAGTTGTGGACACACAACCCGGTGGCCTTCGACCCCGATGGCGACAGCCTGAGCTACGAGCCCGCGGTCTGCCTGGGCCTCTTCTGCGAGCCCATCCCCGGCTACAGTTTCCCCGGCCCCAATTACAGCATCAACCCGCTGGACGGCACCATCACTTGGAACGCACCCTCCCAGTTGGGCGAATACAACATCGCCTTCATCGTGCGCGAGTGGCGCCGCGTGAACGGCCAATGGCGCCAGGTGGGCTGGGTTACGCGCGACATGCAGATCACCGTGCTGCCCTGCCCGGACCAGCAGCCGCCCCAGATCGTGGACCGTAACGACACCTGCGTGGTGGCCAACACCCTGCTGGCCTTCAACGTACAGGCCAGCGACCCCAACGCCGGGCAGACCGTGAACCTCACCGCCCTGGGAGCGCCCTTCCAAGTGCCCAACTCGCCCGCCACCTTCACCTCCCCGCCCCCGGCGCAGAACGTCTCGGGCACCTTCAACTGGAACACCAACTGCAGCCACGTGCGGCCACAACCCTACCAGGTGGTGTTCAGCGCCACGGACAATGCCCAGGTGCCCTTGCAGGACTACAGTTCCATGAACATCACGGTGATCGCGCCGCCGCCGCTGAACCCGGTGGCCACACCCAGCGGCAATGCCATACAACTGAATTGGGATGCCAGCGTGTGCAGCAATGCGAACGGCTACCGCATCTACCGGCGCAGCGGGCTATTCGGCTACACGCCCGCCTACTGCGAGACCGATGTGCCCGAGTACACCGGCTACCAGTTCATCGCCGCGGTGAACGGGGTGGGCACCACCAGCTACCTGGATGAAAGCGACCTGGTGTTCGGCAACCAATACTGTTACATGGTGGTGGCCACCTTCGCCAACGGCGCGCGCAGCATCGCCAGCGTGGAGTTCTGCGCCATACTGGACCGCCAGGTGCCGGTGATCACGCACGTGAGCGTGGGCCTTACCGATGCCGTGGCCGGCGTGGATACCGTGCGCTGGAGCAACGCCTACGACCTGGACACCCTGTCGCGCCCCGGGCCCTACCAGTTCAAGCTGTACCGCGGCACGGGCTTCAGCACGGCCACCGAGCACATCTGGACCAGCGGCCTGCACCCGTTCCTGGCGCACCCCGATACCCAGTTCATCGACATCGGCATCAACACCCGCGACCAGGCCCACGTGTACCGCGTGGAATTCCTGGGCGATGACGGCAACACCTCCATCGGCTTCAGCAACGTGGCCTCCTCGGTGTTCATCAGCACGGTGCCCAACGATGAGCAGCTCACCGTGCAGTGGGCCTTGAACACCCCGTGGATCAACACGCTGTACGAGGTGTTCCGCTTCGAGGCCGGCGATTGGCTGTTGGTGGGCACCAGCAGCACGGACAGTTACGTGGACACCGGCCTGGTGAACGGGCAGGAATACTGCTACTACGTGCGCAGCACCGGCGCCTACAGCGATGACGCCATCGTGTCGCCCCTGATCAACTACAGCCAGGAGGTGTGCGGCATACCCGTGGACCTGACCCCGCCCTGCGTGCCGGTGGTGAGCCTGGACAACGATTGTGAGCTGCCGCTGAACACCCTCACCTGGACCAACCCCGTGAACGCCTGCGGTGACCTGGACACCTTCGGCTACAACGTATACTACAGCGATTCGCTCGGCGGCGAGTTCGTGCTGATCGCCAGCCTGGTGGGCGCCGGGGACACGCTCTTCACCCACATCAACAACAGCTCGGTGGCGGGCTGCTACCTGGTAACGGCGCTGGACAGCGTGGGCAACGAAAGCGCGTTCAGCGTGCAGGTGTGCGGCGACAATTGCCCGGAGTACACCCTGCCCAACATCTTCACGCCCAACGGCGACGGGGTGAACGACCTCTTCGGCCCCTTCCCCTACCGCGGCGTGAAGTCCATCGACCTGCAGGTCTTCAACCGCTGGGGACAGCCCGTGTTCGAGTCGCTGGACCCCGACATCACCTGGAACGGCACGCACAAGGACAATGGCGAACCGCTCTCCGACGGGGTGTACTACTACGTGTGCAACGTGATCTTCAGCCGCCTGGCGGGCGATGAGGTGATCACCCTGAAGGGCTATGTCCACCTGCTGGGCAGTGGCAGCCCGCAACGACTACCCTGAGCAGCATGTTCACCGGCATTGTGGAGGAAGTGGCCGAAGTGCTTGAAGTGCACAGCCGTGGCAGCAACCGCGACCTGGTGCTGCGCGCCCGCATGGCGCCCGAACTGAAGGTGGACCAGAGCGTGGCGCACAACGGCGTATGCCTTACCGTGGTGGCCCTGCACGGCGACAGCTACACCGTAACGGCCGTGGAGGAGACCCTGCAGCGCAGCAACCTGGGCAGCCTGAAGCCCGGCGACCGCGTGAACCTGGAGCGCAGCCTGCGCCTGGGCGACCGCCTGGATGGCCACATGGTGCAAGGCCACGTGGACACCCAGGTGCAATGCATCGGCGTGTACGACCGCGACGGCAGCTGGACCTATGTGCTGGGCCTGCCCGAACAAGCCGACTTGTTGGTACCCAAAGGCAGCATCTGCCTCAACGGCGTTAGCCTCACCATTGCCGCCCTGGATGCCCAAACCTTCAGCGTGGCCATCATCCCCTACACCCACGCACACACCACCTTCCACCTACTGCAGCCGGGCCACTTGGTGAACGTGGAGTACGATGTGCTGGGGAAGTACGTGCAGCGGATGTTGGCGGGGCGGTAGTAGCAGGGATCACTCCACCACCAACTTCGCCCCCGCGATCCAGCGGGTGTTGTCGCTCAGGTGAAGGTGGTAGAGGCCTGGTTGCCAATGCGTGTGGACAAGGCCGGTCAGGATCGCTTCCTGCTTCGTTCCTCGCAGTTCGCGATGACCGCCTTGGCCCAATGCTTCTTCATGGACCAACCTCCCCGCTGCATCGGTAACGGTAAGCCGCAAGGCACCCTGCACCGCAAACCCCTCGGGCAGTTGCACCTCCACCTGCACCGCTGTGCCTGCCGCCACTGGGTTGGGCCACACCTTTAGCGCCCCAACCAGGTTGGTGATCTGCGTTTCCATGCCGGTGATCAGGTGGCAGCCGGGTTCCAAGCAGCCGTGCTCGTCGGTCTTTATCACCCACACATCCTGCCCATAGCCGGGTGGGTTGAATGGGTTGGACACCCCGAAAGCTGCCCCCACGGCAATGAAGCCACCATCAGCAGTTGGCAACACATCGCGCAACTGGCCCTGGCCATTGCTTACTTCCGTATCGTAGTAACTGTAGTAGCGCATCCACAGGCTGTCGCCGGTGTGCGTGGTACGAAGCAGGACACCGTGGTCGACCAAGCCAAATGCCGCTTGGCCAGTAGCTATTAGGTCACCGAATGGTTCTACTTCTTTCACCACGAAAAATGTTGTGTTACTGGTAGCTGATCCATAGGTGCCGTCCCATATTATACTCCCATCTGCGCTGTCCAATTTGGCCATGTAGAGCCTGAATGGCCCCATATTCCCCAAAGACCAACTACTGGCCATCACCACATGTCCGTCCGCACAAGTGCTCAGGTGTGCATTGGGGTCATTGAAGGGTCCGCCCCAGATGCTTTCCCAAAGCGGTTCTCCGAGGCCATCCACCCGTTGTATCCAATAATCCCTGTTCGAGGCCGTTACAGAGGACACACCTCCCAAGTAGTAGCCGCCGTCCACGGTATCCACGGCGATGAAACTATCGATCCAAGGGCCTCCATAGGTCTGCACCCATTCCTGTTCACCGTTCGCATCGGTCTTGATCAAAAAGCCATCCAAGTTGCTGTTCAAGCTGCGCGAACCGACCAGAACAAAGCCTCCATCACCAGCCTGTTTCGCTTGACGACCTGCCCAAGTTTGTCCAGGAACACCGTAGTTGTATTGTGCAACAGGCATCCCGTTCTCATCAGCGATGAACAACGCCGCTTTGCTGCTTTCGGTGGCATTCACTCGATTCCCCCCAATGACCAAGCCTCCTGAGCCTAAGCGATGCGATGAATTTGACCATCCTGGGTACGTTGAATAGCCCGTATCAACAAAGCGTTCTACCTGCAAGAGAACCCCTTGCTCATTGATCCTGCTCACAGTTACCACGGACACATAGGATGCTGAATCGGTCCAAGGACTGTTCGACACGATCACATATTCACCCGGAATTGTCTGCTCCAAACTCCACCCGAAATCGGCTACATTCTGTTGCAGTGCATCGTAACGGCGATTGAACGGATCCTGCGCAATGGCTTGGGCCTGCATTGCAAACAGCAGCAGCATCGGCAGGATCCGTTCCATGCCCTTCATCAGCGGATGATGTTCAATTTTTCGGTGGCCATCAGGTGCCCATCGAAGTAGAGCCCTGCTACATGGAGGCCTGAAGCGGTGCGTGGCAATTCCCCCCCCCGCTCCCGCGAGTCTGCGACTCGTGGTTATCTCCTTCCGTGGCGGTCATTGAACGAAGCTAAGGGTCGATCTGTGATCGACTACTATGAGCTTGGCTACTCCACCACCAATTTAGCCCCCGCGATCCAGCGGCGCCTGCCTGCCGAAGGCATGGTGTTGTCGCTCAGGTGCCGGTGGTACAACCCGTTGGCCAATGCGTGCCGAAAAGCCGGTCAAGACTCCTTCCTGCTGCGTGCCTCGCAGTGCGGAGTGAACGGCTTCGAAGAGCGTGACTGGATGCACCGCCGTCACACCCCTCACTCCTTCACCACCCGCATCCAGGTGCGCTGGTCGTTGCTGCGTAGCTCCACGGTGTAGGCTGCGCTGGGCAGGGCGCTGAGGTCCAACGGCAGGCGTTGGCCCTGCACGGTGGTCTGTTGGCTGGCCACGATCCTGCCCAAGGCATCGTGTACGTTGAGCTGCACGGGGCCGCTGAAGCTGTTGCCCACGTACACCCAGGCAGGGCCGGCGGTGGGGTTGGGGAAGAGCAGTGGCCGCGCCGTGCCGAAGGAGGCCACCGGCACGTTCAGCACCAGGTTCTGCGCACTGATGAGCCAGGTATCGGGGTCGAACACGGCACTGTCCGCCTGGAACGGCAGGTGGAAGTTGAAGAGCTCCCCGCTGTAGCTGTGTTGCAACACCACGGTGCTGTCCTGCCCATTGCCGTGGAAACGGATGGGCACGGGCATGGCATAGAAGGACACGCTGGGGTGCGAGGTGCTTTGGTGCATTTGCAAGACCACGGTGCCGTCGCCATCCTGTGTCCATTCCACGGTGTAGCTGGGGTGGCCCTGGCCCTCGAACCAGTCGGCGAAGTGCTGGTCCAGGTCCATGCCACTGGCGGCCTCCAGGTAGGCCTGCAGGTCGCTGGTGCGGGCGCTGTTCATGCGCAGCACGGGGTCGTTCAGGTAGTTGCGGCACGCGGCGAAGAAGGCGCTGTCGCCCACCACCCAGCGCAGGGTGTGCAGCACCATGGCCCCCTTGCGGTAGCTGAGCCGCGCGTTGAAGAGACGACTTACGGTGGTGGTGTCCGTACACCGCACGCTGCCATCGGGCAGGCTGGTGATGTTCTGCACCATGGCGCGTTTCCAACCGCCCCAGTATTGGCTTGCGATGAAGTTGTAGCACAGGCCGCTGAGGTAAGTGGCGAAGCCTTCGTTGAGCCAGATGTCCTCCCAACTGCCACAGGTCACCAGGTTGCCGAACCACTGGTGGGCCAGTTCGTGCGCGGCCAGCTCGTAGCTCCAAGTGCCCATGAAGCTCATGGTCTGGTGCTCCATGCCACCGCCCCAACTGAACTGTGCGTGGCCGTACTTCTCATCGGCGAAGGGGTAAGTGCCGAAGAGCTCGCTGAACAGCGGCATCTGCTGCAGGATATCGCCGGCATTGAGCTCCATGAAGAAGGCATCCTCCGGATAGGTGTAGACCACCATGGGCACCGTGGCATCGGGCAGCGGGATGTCGAATTCGATCACCTCGTAGTTCGTTACGGCCGTGGCGATGAGGTAGTGGGCGATCGGGTGGCGGTGGCGCCAGTGCCAGGTGGTCTGGCCGGCCTCGGTGTTGCCGCTCACCAGCACGCCATTGCCGGCCGCACGGTTGCCTTCGGGCACGGTCACGTACACGTCGATGCTGTCGATCTTGTCGTTGAGGTCCTGCTTGCAGGGCCACCAGTCCTTGGCGCCGTAGGGTTGGCTCAGGGTCCAGAGCACGGGCACCCCGGCATGTTCGGCCGTTAGGAAGGAGCCGAAGCCCGAGGACTGCGGCGAACCGCTGTAGAGCACGGTCACTGAATCGGCTTCTCCGGCGGCGAGTTCCACGGGCAGTTGGATGGCGAGCACATCATCGGCCTGGTGCACGAAGGTGAGCGGGCCGCTTTGGTGCAGCACCTGGGCCACGTTCATGTTTGAAGCCAGGTCCAGGCGCAGGGTGGCGAGTGCTTCGGTGGCCTTGAAGTAGGTGGTGACCCTTCCGCTGATGGCGCTCACGGCGGGGTCCAGGGTCCAGGCCATGCGGTGGTAGTACACGTCGTAACCACTGGCGGGGCTGCCACTGCGCAGGGTGTGGCCGTGGCTGCAGCGTTCGCGCCAGGCGTGGTGGTCCAGGTCCATCAGGTAGCGGTCCGGCTGGGCCATGGCCACCACGGACACGCAAGCAAGCAACAAGGAGGCGACCTGTTTCACGGTGAAAAGTTACGCCTGCGCCGGGTGCTGCGCTACGCGCGACAGCGATCAGAAAATGCGTGCAGCGATGGATCGCACGGCTTCGCTGCGGCCCATGGTGTAGAAGTGCAGGCAGGGCGCGCCGCGCTCCACCAGCTCCTTGCTCTGTGCCACGGCCCATTCAATGCCCACCTGTTTCACATCGGCATCGGTGCGGCACTTCACCAGTTCGGCGGCAAAGGCGTCCGGCAGGTCCACGCGGAAGGTCTTGGGCAGGAAGGCGATGTGCTTGAGCGTGGTGATCGGCTTCAGCCCCGGTATGATGGGTACGGTGATGCCCGCCTCGCGGCAAAGGTCCACGAAGTGGAAGTACTTGGCGTTGTCGAAGAACATCTGGGTCACCAGGTACTCGGCGCCGGCATCCACCTTCTGTTTCAGGTAGGCGATGTCCACGTTCAGGTTGAGTGCCTCGGGGTGTTTCTCCGGGTAGCACGCGGCGCCGATGCAGAGGTCGGTGGGTGCGGCTTCCAGCTCCTCATCGTGCAGGTACTTGCCCTGGTTCAGCGCGGCGATCTGGCGCACCATGTCCACGGCATGGGCATGGCCATCGCGCTCGGGGATGAAGTGCGACTCGTTCTTGATGGCATCACCGCGCAAGGCCAGCACGTTGTCAATGCCCAGGAAGTTCATCTCGATCAAGGCATCCTCGGTCTCCTCGCGACTGAAGCCGCCGCAGATCAGGTGGGGCACGGTGTCGATGTCGTACTTCACCTTGATGGTGGCGCAGATGCCGATGGTGCCGGGCCGCTTGCGCAGGCGCACCTTCTGCAACAGGCCGTGGCCGCGCTCCTTGTAGATCACCTCCTCGCGGTGGTAGGTCACGTTGATGAAGCTGGGCTTGAACTCCAGCAGAGGGTCTATGCCCGCGTAGATGGAGCGGATGTCCTTGCCCTTGAGCGGTGGCAGGATCTCGAAGGAGAGCAGCGTGCGCCCTTGGGCGTTGCGGAGGTGATCGATGACCTTCATGGGGAAGTGGGCACGGAAGCGGGCGGCCAAAAGTAGAAATGCCGACCCGGGTGGGGTCGGCATTTCCGAGGGAGATGAGAAGCTTTACCGGAGTATGGTCACATGGCCCGCGTACTCCTTGTCCAGCTCGCTGAGGCGGATCAGGTAGTAGTAGGTGCCGTCGGAGAGGTCGAGCCCGCGCCAGTTGTTCTGGTAGTTGTTGGCCTCGTACACGATGCCTCCCCAGCGGTTGTAGATCTGCACGGTGTTCCTGTAGTACTGCAGGTTCTCCACCACAAAGAAGTCGTTGAGGCCGTCGCCGTTGGGGCTGAACACGTTGGGGATGATGATGTCGTCCGGACGGATCACGTAAGCTTGGTAGGTGGTGTCCGTGCAACCTTCGGCGGTGGTCACGATCAGGGTGATGGTGTACACACCGGGGATCTCATAGGAGAAGCCCGGGTTCTGGAAGCTGCTTCCGGCGCCTTGGTAACCGAAGTTCCAATCCCAGCCGGTAATGGTGGACCCGTTGCCGTTGCTCTGGTCGATGAAGTCGATGTCCGTGCCGGGGTTCTGCGGGCTCACAGGGTTGGTGGTGAAGGCCGCCGTGGGGATGTTGCCCACCAGCACATCAAAGGGTGCGGAGGTGCCGGTGCAACCCTGTGCCGTGGTAACGGTAACGGTGTAGGTGCCGGAACCCACGGAAATGGCGGGGTCGGTGCTGCCGTTGGACCACTGGTAGGATGCGAACGGTTCACTGGTGGCAAGTGTGACCAATGCCCCGCAGTTGTACTGTGGCCCCACGATGATGGGCACCGGGTTGGGAGCGAGTGCCACCGGGAAGGGCTCGGAGGGCAGGGTGCAGTTGCCGAGGCCCACGGTAACGGTATAGGTGCCGGGGGTGTTCACACTGATGTTCGGTCCGGTGGACCCGTTGCTCCACACGTAGCTGTCGAAGCCGGGAGGCGCGTTGAGGAAGGCCAGGCCACCCTCGCAGAAGGTGGGGTTGCCCGTGATCACGATGGGGCCTTGGGGTGAAGGGGTCACCGTGATGAAGATGGTGGTGTCGTAGGTGCAACCGAAGTTGTCCGTGACCGAGAAGATGTAGGGGAAGGTGCCCGGCTGGGTGGGCGTGGCAACACCGCTGGTGGGGTTGTTGGGGTTGGCCACGAAACCGGTTCCGCTCCAGCTCACGGAATCCGAAGAGTTCACACCCAACACCGGCGTGTATTCGGTAAGGCTGGGGAAGAGCGAGGGGTTGAAATCGATGCCCCAGTTGCAGAGGAAACCGTTATCGCTGGCCCAGAGGTCCACCACGGTAAAGGTCCAGGTGCCATTGAGGGGGCAGCCGAGCAGGTTGCTGAAGGGCTGTAGGCTCTGGTAGGTACCGGCGGCCAGGGTACCACCGCTGTTCTGCACCCAGGTGCCGTTGGTGGCAGCGGGGCTCCAGCAGTAGTTCCAGCATACGCCCTGGATGTTCGGGGTGGCGTCGTTATCCACCGGTATACCCAGGTAGGTGCCGCCGCCACCTTGCTGGTGGAAGGTGACGCTCTGTCCGTTGGGGCAGCTCATGGAGATCACCAGGTCGCCCATGAAGGAGTGCTCCATGTCCACACACACGCTCAGGAGGTCGTTAACGTTGGTGAGCGTTTGGCCCGGCCCGAAGGAGGTGAAGGTGATGGAGGTGGAGAAGGGTACGCCTTGCAGGTCGGGCAGGAAGATGCCATCACCCAGGCTGCTTTCCGGCAAGGCGGACCAGGTCACTGCTGTTGGTGCCGAGTTCAAGACCACGCTCTCGCCTTGGCAAATGGTGGTACTGGGCGTTGTGCCGGTGAATATCGGGGTGGTACTGATCAACACTTGCAGGTCCACCAAGTTGGTGCTGGAGCAGCCGTTGTCATCCACGATCTCCACCTGCACCATGTATTCGGCAGGCGTGCTGAAGGCATGCTCGACCACGGGTCCGGTGGCGGTGGTGCCATCCGCGAAGTTCCAATTGTACTCCGCAACAGTGAAGCCGGCGGCCGCAAAGGAGGCGCTGGCATCGAAGCTGATGGTTTCGTTCTGGCAGGCCAGCAGAGGCACCGCTGAACCGAAAGTGGCCACGGCGGTGGGTGGCTCACAGGGCTGGAAACAACTGATACTGGCGGCGAAATCGCCGGTGCCCGTGTTGTTGCTGGTGAACACCACGGTGAGGCAGCCGGTGGGGTTGGCAAAGCTGGCCGTTACGTTGCCGGGCCCGTTGGTGCCGGTCCAAGTACCGATCAGCGGCGCCGAGGTGGAGTTGCCGTCATAGATGCTGATCTGGTCCACAGGGGCCACACCGGCCGTGCTGAGATTGAACACCACCCACTGCAGGGAAATGGCGGGGCCACCGTCCGGACAAATGGTGGAGGTGAAGTTCTGGTTGTTGCCGTATTGCCCGTTAGGACCTCCGGAATCCTCCAACACTCCCGTGCAGGAAGAGATGGAGGGGCTGGTCGAAATATTGAACTGTTGCGCTTGGCTGGGCAGGGCGTATGCTGCGGCCACAACGGCCAAGGCGAGCATACGGCAGATCGAACGGATCCCAGATGGAGCGGAGGTCGGTGCGGTCATCGCTGTGAAAAGGGGCATGTGTATGAAGCCGTCAAACTTACTGATCCTGGCCGTTCCTGCAGGGTGCTCAATGCAAGGGGATGCGGTTCAGCCAGAGCACCTTGCCTTCGGTCACCGAGCGGCCATCCTCGGTCACGGCCTCCACGGCCACCAGGTACATGCCGTCCGGACAGTTCTCGCCGGTCCAGGGTTGGCCGTTGTTGGTGCTGAACACCTGTTGGTCGCGCTGCACGGAGAACACCCGCACCATGATCGTGCGGAAGCCCACGCCTTGCACCTCGTAGGTGTCGTTCACGCCATCGCCGTTCGGGGTGAAGATGTCGGGCAGGTAGAGCTTGGGAAGCTCTGCTGGCTCTGAAACGGGGACCTCCTCGGGCTCCTGGTCTTCGTTGAATTTCCGCTTGTCGTCGAATGGCGCCTTGGCCGGGCGCTCGGGCATCTGGGCCAGCACTTCCTGCTCCGCTTGGGAAGCAAGCTGGGTGATGATGCGCTCCACCAACTCCGGGCCTTGGGCCGCTTCTGGCGAAGGCGTGGGCACCGGTAATGGATCGGGCGTGGTGATGAGGGGGGTGATGCGCTCCACCAGGACCTGCTCGCTTGGCATCCGCTCCTCGGAACGTGCGCTGGGTGCTTCGTTACTGAGCGGCGTGCTCGCGGTCGCGGTAGTTACCGCTGCGTTCTCCGCGGGTTGTGCCTCACGCTTCCAGTCTTCCAAAGTGTTGACCGGTACAGGCTGAAGCACTTCCACGGGGGCTTTCCGCTCAGCGATCGGGGTAGCTTCCGGGCTCATTAAGAGGTAGGCCGCACCACCCACCAGCAGGGTACCCACCGCAGCGGCCACCCAACCATAGCCACCCAACAGGCCTGTACCCGCGCCTCCCGCTGCGGCGCCGTGGCCCAATTGCTGGCCGATGGCCGTCCATGCGCTGGGGTCCACATGCACCTCATGGACTTGGAAACGCTCGCGGAAAAGTTCGCTCAGGGAGTCGCCATCCGCAGCGGGCAGCGCATCCACCCGCGCCTGGATGGCATCCCACAGCGCGGGATCCACGGGCGACTCATGCCCTTGGAAGCGCTCTTGGAACAGTTGGCTCAGATCATCCTTCCGCATGGTCATTGCCGTAATGGGCCACCGCCTCCTTGGGGAGCAGTTTGCGCAGGTACGCGCGGGCCTTCATGAATTGCGATTTCGAGGTGTTCTCCGAGATGCCCAGCATCTCCGCGATGTCCTTGTGCGGGTAGCCCTCTATGGCGAAGAGGTTGAACACCGTGCGATAGCCGGCCGGTAGTGCCTGGATAAGGGCCATCAGCTCGTCGGTGGTCATGCTGCTCATCACCGTGGCATCCTCCTGGTGCAGGTGTTCGGCCTCAGTGAGATCCAAACTGTGGTCGTAAGGCTTGTTGCGGCGGATGTGGTCCAGGGCGGTGTTCACCATGGTGCGTGCGATCCAACCACCCAAAGGTCCGTCCCCGCGGAAGTGGTCCATCTTCTGGAACACCTTCACGAAGCCGTCCTGGAGCATGTCCTGGGCTTGGTCCCGGTTGTTGGCGTAACGCATGCAAATGCTCATCATCTTCCGCGCAAACTGCTGGTACAGAGCCTTTTGCGATTTCGGATCGCCAGCGATACAGCCGCGTACAAGTTCATCGTCCGTCATGGCGATCCGGGGAGTATGATGCAGGCAGGACCCTGCAGGTTGCCTGAAGGCCGCATCTTTTCCGCAGATGCCAAGTTACGCCCATGCCGGGAGGTGCGCATTGAAGTACCTTCGCGGCCCGCCGAACGGAACGTCCCAGCGATCGGGCGCCCCGCACACGAAACTCGTCATCCGCCTCTTCCACCGCCATGGAACACATCCGCAACTTCTGCATCATCGCCCACATCGACCACGGCAAAAGCACCCTGGCCGACCGCCTGTTGCAGATGACCGGCACCATTGCCGACCGCGACATGCAAGCCCAGAACCTGGACGACATGGACCTGGAGCGCGAGCGCGGCATCACCATCAAGAGCAAGGCCATCCAGATGGACTATTCCCTGAACGGGAAGAAGTACGTGCTGAACCTGATCGATACGCCCGGCCACGTGGACTTCAGCTACGAGGTGAGCCGCAGCATCGCCGCCTGCGAAGGTGCCCTGCTCATCGTGGACGCAACCCAAGGCATCCAGGCACAGACCATCAGCAACCTCTACCTGGCACTGGAGCACGACCTGGAGATCATCCCCATCCTGAACAAGATGGACCTGCCCAGCGCCAACCCCGAAGAGGTGAAGGACCAGATAGTTGATCTGCTGGGCTGCAAGCACGAGGACATCCTGAGCGCCAGCGGCAAGACCGGCCTGGGCGTGGACAAGGTGCTGGAGGCTGTGGTGGAACGTATCCCGCCCCCTAAAGGCGACCCCAACGCACCGCTACAGGCCCTCATCTTCGATAGCGTCTTCAACCCCTTCCGTGGCATCATCGCCTACTTCCGCGTGAAGAACGGCGTGCTGAAGAAGGGCGACCGCGTGAAATTCTTCAACACCGGCGTGGAGTACAACGCCGATGAGGTGGGCATCCTGAAGATGGAGATCAGCCCACGGCCCGAGGTGCGGGCCGGCGATGTGGGCTACATCATCAGCGGCATAAAGACCGCCAGCGAGGTGAAGGTGGGCGACACCATCACCCACAAGGACCGCATGTGCGCCGAGGCCATCCACGGTTTCGAGGACGTGAAGCCCATGGTGTGGGCCGGCATCTTCCCGGTGGATACCGACGAGTACGAAGAGCTGCGCGATGCCATGGAGAAGCTGCAGCTGAACGACGCCAGCCTCACCTGGACACCCGAGAGTAGCGCCGCGCTCGGCTTCGGCTTCCGCTGCGGATTCCTGGGCCTGCTGCACATGGAGATCATCCAGGAACGGCTGGAGCGCGAGTTCAACATGACGGTGATCACCACCGTGCCCAACGTGGGCTACATCGTTACCAAGACCAACGGCGAGGTGCTGAACGTGCACAACCCCAGCGAGCTGCCCGAGGTGATGCACATCGATTCCATCCAGGAGCCCTACATCAAGGCACAGGTGATCACCAAAGCCGAGTACACGGGCTCCATCATGACCCTGTGCATCGCCAAGCGCGGCATCCTCATCGGGCAGACCTACCTCACCACAGACCGCGTGGAGCTGAGCTTCGAGCTGCCCTTGGGCGAAGTGGTGTTCGACTTCTACGACAAGCTCAAGAGCATCAGCCGGGGGTATGCCAGCTTCGACTACCACCCCATCGGTTTCAAGGAAAGCGACCTCATCAAGCTGGACATCCTGCTGAACGGTGAGAAGGTGGATGCGCTCAGCGCATTGATCCACCGCGACCACGCCCACGACCTGGGCAAGCGCATGTGCAGCAAGCTGAAGGAGCTATTGCCCCGCCAGCAGTTCGACATCCCCATCCAGGCCGCCATCGGTGCCAAGATCGTGGCGCGCGAAACGGTGAAGGCCCTGCGAAAGGACGTAACAGCGAAGTGCTACGGTGGTGACATCAGCCGCAAGCGCAAACTGCTGGAGAAACAGAAGGAGGGTAAGAAGCGCATGCGTCAAGTAGGCTCCGTGGAAGTGCCGCAGCAGGCTTTCCTCGCCGTGCTGAAGCTGGACTGATCGTCCGTTTCTCCGAGCGACCGGTGCTCTCCAAGGCAAGCAAGACTGTTGTGACCGCGCCACGGCGTGTCGCACCGGAGCCGGTTGTGGTATCCCGACCCCCAACACGGGGAAGTGCGACCACATACGCGACAACACGAGGCCCCATGGCCAAACAGCCCAAAGGCCTGTCTGGCAGCACGTTCCGAGCATCACTAGCGGATCGGCAAGCATTCGGATAGCGGGGTTTTGGCCAACCGGATGTCCCGGAGGCAGCTAAACCCTGATCGCCATGAACAACCAACGCCCAATGACCGTCCGGCTCATGCGCCGGGCGGTGCTTCCGCTGTTCGCCGCCAGCCTTCTTGCTGCGTGCCAACACGGCCCCTCGGAGGCAGAGCTTGCCGCACGCGCCGAGGCCGATGCCCTGCGCAACGAGCTGAACACGCGTGATGCCTTGATCAATGAGATGACCCAAGGGTTCAGTGAGATCGAGAGCAACATCACCCTGATGAACGAACGTGAACAGTTGCTTGCCGATGCCGCGAACGATGAGCGGAACATCGATCAGAAACAGCGGATCCTGCGCGACATCCAGCTGATGAACGGGCTGGTGCAGGAAAGCCGCGACCGCATTGCCGAACTGAGCAAGCAGTTGGATGGCCGCAAGGTGGAAGCTTCCGGGCTTCGCAAGCGCCTGAAGGAGTACGAGGAGCAGCTGGCGGAACGCGACACCCGCTTGGCAGCCCTGCACGACGAGCTGCTGGCCCGTGATTTCCGCATAGAGCACCTTACCGCGCAACTGAGCGACAGCGAAATGGAGGTGGCCAAACGTGAAGCCGTAATTGATCAACAGGAACGTGCACTGAACAAAGTGTACTACACCGTGGCCACCACCAAGGAATTGGAAGAGCGCGGAGTGGTGAAGCGCAACGGTGGTTTCATCGGGCTGGGCCGCACTGCCACCCTGGAACCCAACGTGACCAGCAACAAATTCCAAGAGGCCGACCTGCGCGATACCGAGCGCATACCCCTTGGCGCAAAGAAGGCCACCATCATCACTGAACACCCCGACGACAGCTACGCGGTCGTGGAACAGGATGATGAACTGGCCTACCTCCAGATCAAAGACCCGGACGCCTTCTGGCGCACGAGTAAACACCTTGTCGTTGCCGTGAAGTAGGGAGCACGCTTCGGCAGGCAATGAAGCGCCCACGGCCTCGGCTGTGGGCGTTTCCGTTCATGCCTGTCCCGTTGGCCATCGGGGCGGTAAGCGTGCTGTGGGGAACGGGGATTGCCATACCCGCCACTGTGTGATCGGCGCCCCGTTGCCAAGCCCGGAAAACCGCGCACGCAGTTGGCACGAACACGCCATAACCCCATTGAACACTGGGTTTCTTCCAAAAACAAGCGTCCGCATCGCGGATCGGCCCGGTACTTATTCAAGCGTATCCGGCACATTGCCTCATCACCAAGTAACCCCTTAAACCACACTACCATGATCAAGCAAAGCATCATTCACATGAGCCTGGCCACGGCCACCCTCGGCCTGTTCGGCCTTGCAGCCTGCGGCGATGCCAACACACAGGCGGACCGCATGGAGCAACGCGTGGACGACGCCATGGCCGAAATGCGCCGCGACAAGGATGCCGCGTTGGAAGACCTGCGTGATCTCCGCGAGCGCATCAACGATCGCCTGGAGACCGTTGACAAGAAGATGGAAGAGACCGAACTCTCCGAAGAGAAGTTCTCCGCACTGACCGACGAAAAGATCCAACTGGAGCAGCAGCGCTTGCGCGTTGAGACCGCACTGGTGGACGTGGAAGGCGCTCTGGAGAGCACCTGGAGCGATGTGAAGCACACCAGCAAGAACGTGAGCGAGGATGTGAAGAGCTGGTTGGAGCGGCAAGCCGAAAAGGTGGATGAAGTCACCGAGGCTGACCACGACGGCGACGGGAAGTAAGCAGGTTCGACAGCGCCCCGATCATTGGTTTGCGTAGGGGCCATGCAGTGGCGGGTCATGTGTGGGAGCACATGGCCCGCCCTCTTTTTACACCCCCTCCAAAACACATCGATCGTTCGACCCGGTCGGATACTCGATCTCTGCATGTATGCTCCCAGTACTTGGCGTCCCATTGCGCACAACAGCACTGCCGGGCACACAGCAAGTCACCTCTGGATCGGTGGTGGCCACAAAGCCCGGGCATGAGCGGCACCGACCAATAGGCATCGGATCGTCCTGAACAAATCCACTGATCATCATTCCCGCGCTCCAAGCGGAGAACCCTTCAGGTCCCGGTCGGAGCGTTCGGGCACGTGTCCAAAGGACATCGCTACTTGTAGTCCGAGTTGCGTTTAGCACGCCCTGCCTTGGGACCCTGGCGTGGTCCGAGATTGCTATCGGATACCACAGCTGTTCCATCAGCTCTCGATGAAAAAGGAAGTCCACGGAAGCAGGGCTCTTTGACCTTCTCCATGTTGGACCACTGCACGTAGGGCTTCACATTGAGCGCCATTCGCGCTGATCCGGAGATGGCCTCGGTATTGGCGAACGAAAAAGCCTGCGGATCGCGATGGAACGTCCATCGGACCCGCAGGCTCCAGGCCGGCATCCGCTTATCAGAGCAGAATGATCAGCAGAATGATCAACAGGATCAAGCCGCCAGTGGAAATGTAGATGACCGTGCCGCCCCGGTTCAGGGCGTTCATCTCGTTCTTCATGCCGCGCCATTCGGTGCGCAGTTCCTTGCGCTCCTTGCTGCTCAACGAACTGCGGTCCGTGGCCATCAGCGCTTCCATGCGGCTCTTCAGGTCAAGTACCTTGTTCCGATCGGCTTCGTCAAGGCCATTGAACCGCTCTTCACGGATCACGATGTTGCGTTCAACAGGGCCTCCTGCATGGGCAATGCTGGGCGTAAGGAGCAACGCACCAAAGGCTGCAGTTCCGAGGATCTTGCTACACGTATTCATGGTGTAAGGGAGTTTGGGGGTTGTTGGTCTTAGTTTCAACGTGCCAGGCGAAGCCGCAGACCGGCCGTGCCGTAGATGGTGTTCACATGCGGGTTGGTGGTGAAGGCCTGGCCTTTGAACACGTTGCTCATGGCCATATCGTAGCCCGCCTCCACGAAGAGGGGACCGAGTTCAACGCCGCCACCGAAGCCCACCTGCCATTGCGCAGGCCGCGTTTCCACGTTCAGGGCATCGTTGCGCAGGTTGGTGCTAAGCGTCATCATGGCGGTGGGACCACCGAAGAAGTACAGGTTGAACGCCGGCTCCGTGATGGGATCGATGAGGCGGAAGCCCGCATGTATGGGCACGCGCAGAGAGCGGGCCGTGTAGCGGAACTCCTGGTCAGTACCGAACAGGTTGCCGTTGCCGTCCGTGCCAACAATGGAGTAGTTGAGGTTGCGCACGTGCAGGTGTGCTCCGCTGCGTACGAACCAGATGTTGCCCAGGATGACGTCGGCGCCCAGCAGGTAACCTGCGCGCCCGGACCACGACTCCAGGCCGGCTTCACGCACGTTGCTGCCGGAGTATCCGCCACCCAGGCGTACTTCCTGGGCCTGTGTGTTGGTGATACTGGCGCACAGCACAGCCGCGCCTGCCAGTAATGTTCTGATGTGTTGCATGTTGTAGGAGTTTGGTGGTACGGTGCCGAAGGATCGAAGCACTCACACCCGTTTGGAGAAGCGACCTCCGAACAGGAGGCTCAGCACGAACAGGATCAGGAAGAGGAAGAACAGCACTTTGGCGATGGATGCTGCTCCGGCAGCGATGCCGCCGAATCCGAAAATGGCCGCGATGATCGCGATGACGAGGAAGGAGGCTGACCAGCGTAACATGGTGATGGGGGTGTTTGGTTGGAAGGATGTGTGACGGTCGGCATTGGTGGCCGTGCCAGCCCTACAGGAAAGCCCTGTGCCGCACTGTCCGAAGAGCCGGCGCACCCGCCCCGGAACACCCGTCCCCGTAGGCGTTCCGGCACAACAGCACACTGGGTCGCTACCCCGCATTAGCGAACGAAGTGTGGAAGATCGGGCCCGGATCTCCACACTAAATCCCCGATCTCCTCGGAAGGACCGGCCGGTATCGAAAGCACCAGTTCCGCCTTCAGCCTCACTGCAAGGGGAAATAAATCCACACCTGCGGGGTCGCAGTGTGGAGCATGCACCCCGATCCGCGATCAGCTAGCAGGCACTTTCCGCAGTGTTGTAGGCTGTTGCATGGCCGCACCGGGATATTGCCGGAAATTTGATGAGGGCCGACGATCCCAAAGGTCTGGCTGATGCTCGTGTGAGAAGCAGAGGGTGAGGACCTGTTCCCCGTGAAGATGAAACACGTTCTACTCGTTGACGATGAGCAGGAGATCTGCGCATTGATCTGTTCCATGCTTACCCGCGCAGGGTACTCCTGCCATCAGGCGCACGACCTTTCCCAAGGCCGCAAAGCACTGCTCGGCGGCTCTTTCGATGCCGTGGTGCTGGACGTGCATTTGCCCGATGGCCTGGGCTACGACCTGATACCGGAAGTGCGCAACCTTGCCCCTGAAGCACGCTGCATCACCATCAGCGCGGTGGATGCCGAACGCGAACGTGCACTGGCAAAAGGAGCGGACGCTTTCCTTTCCAAACCATTCTCCCGGGCAGAGCTCATGGGCCTCATCCAAGCCCAAGCCCCCGGTCTTTGATCCCTACACCAAGCTACATGAGCCAACACCGCATACTGATCCTCGATGACGACCAGGACATACAGCTCCTGCTCGCCCGTTTCCTGAAGAAGAACGGCTTCCAGGTGGATACCGCAGGCCGCGGAGCCGACGCCAAAGCCTTGCTCGAAAAAGGCCGTTACGACTTGGTGCTGTGCGACCACCGCTTGCCGGATACCGATGGCCTGCAAATGGTGCAGCACATCCGCGCGCTCGATCCGCGCACCCAGGTGATCATCATTACCGGCTTCTCCGAAGTGCGCCTGGCGGTTGAACTGATGCGCAGGGGTGCCTTCGACTACATCACCAAGCCGCTGTATCCCGATGAATTGCTGATGCGGGTGCAGGATGCGCTCGGCACACCCGCCGGGGAGACTGCCCCCCCAGCGGCCACCACCAAACCCCAGCCGAAGTCCGCACCCGCCAATGATTACGTGGAGGGCACGGGCACCATGGCCAACACCATCAACAAGCACCTGGCATTGGTGGCCCCCACGGACATGACCGTGCTGATCACCGGAGAAACCGGCACCGGCAAGGAGTTCGTGGCCAAGCGCCTGCACCAGCTCAGCGCCCGCACTGCGGCACCCTTCGTGGCCGTGGATTGTGGCGCTCTGCCCAAAGAGTTGGCAGGTAGCGAGCTCTTCGGTCATACCAAAGGCGCGTTCACCGGCGCGGTCTCCGATCGGGCTGGCAGCTTTGAGCTGGCGCACGGCGGCACCCTCTTTCTGGACGAGATCGGCAACCTGAGCTACGACAACCAGGTGAAGCTTCTACGCGTGCTGCAGGAGCGGACCATTCGCCGCATCGGCGGCACCAAGGACCAAGCCGTGGACGTGCGCATACTGGCGGCCACCAACGAGGACCTGGCGGAAGCCGTTGCTGAAGGCCGCTTCCGCGAAGACCTGCTGCACCGCATCAACGAGTTCACCATACACCTGCCTTCCCTGCGTGAACGCAAAGAGGACATTGAGCGCTTCGCAACCCACTTCATGCACCTGGCCAACACCCGCTTGGGCAGGCAGGTCAACGGCTTTGAGCCGGAAGCCATGCGCGCCCTGCTGGCGCATACCTGGAGCGGCAACCTGCGCGAACTGGGCAACGTGGTGAAACGCGCCGTGCTGCTCAGCACCGGCGAGCTCATTACTGCGGACTGCCTGCCCGCCATGGTACTGGCCGGACCAGCGGCCCGAACGACCGCACCTGATGCCAGCGCTGTTCCCCAGGAGGACGGCCTACGAAACGTGGCCCAGCAAGCCGAGCGCCAAGCCATACTACATGCCTTGGAAAAGAACGGCTTCAACAAATCGCGCACTGCGGAGCACTTGAACATCGACCGCAAGACCCTCTACAACAAGTTGAAGAGCTTCGGCATCGAACTATGATGCCAGCAGCCTTTGCACAACGAGAAAGCCGAGGAGCGCTGCTCCCCGGCTTTGCTTGTCATGCTCCTTCTCGAATTGGATCAGCGGCCACCCAGGCCGATGGCCAGGTACAACTGAGCGGTACTGTTGCGCGCGTCACCCAGGAACAGGCGGGCTCCATCGCTCTTGGCCACTTCTGCCAGACCGTAGTTGTACCGCACCCCGATCTGTGCAGGGCCAAGGTTCACGCCAACACCACCCAGCAGGCCGTAGTCCATGCTGTTGAAGTTGTCGCGATCAAGGTCTTCGGAGGCGGAGCCCAGATCGCCGGAGGTGCTCACATTGCTGCTGAGCAGGTAGCCGAAGTATCCGCCGCCATGCAACTCGAGCACGTCGCCCAAGCGGATGGCCAAAAGCAGCGGCACATCCAGGTAGGCCGTGTTGAAGCTGATGCTCTGATCGAACAGCAAGCCGTTGTATTCGATGGTGCTGCCGCGACCACTGTAGAGCAATTCGGCCTGCAACGAAAGTCCGTCACTGAGCGCAGTGCGGCCGAAAAGACCAGCGTGTATGCCCAGCCGCGCGTTCTCGTCGCTGATGTCCTGGCCACTTGCGCGCAGGTTGGTCCAGTTGAGACCGCCTTTGAAGCCGGCCGTGGTGCCAGCCGTCTGAGCCTGCACTTGTGGGGTGTACAACATGGCCAACAGACCGAAGCCTGCGCCGAAAATGAAGTTCTTAGGGATATGCATGGTGTTACCGGTTTTAGGTTGCACTGCCATATGGCGATCGCATGCCACAGCGTAACCAACTGGCCATCAAGCACCTCCCAACAACACAAGCACCACGGCCCGTGGATGGCCCACCACACCAACGCCCCGAAAGCTCCACACATTCCGCATGCCCCACACCGCTGAACACAACGAGCGACGGCTGCTCAAGCTGTTGTATGCCGGCACCATCATACTTCTGCTCATTCTGGCCTACATCACCTACGCCAACATGGAGCGCTATGTGAACACCTCGCGGGAGGTGCGCGAATACAATTACATGCTTCTGGAGTGCGAGCAATTGATGACCACGCTGAACGAGCAGGAGACCGGTGCACGAGGGTTCCTGCTATCCAACGACTCCTCGTTCCTGGAGCCGTATGAACTGGCCTTGGAACGCAGACCATCCATTGAGCAGGAACTGAAGACGGCCACGGCGGAAAGCGCATACCGCACGGACGTGGATTCGTTGCTCGCCCAGGTGGCGCGCGTTACCGACATGCACCGTTTGATCGTGCTCAACGCAAGCCGCTCATCGCGCATCGTGGCGGCCGACCGGGAGCGTCTGCACATGGGCAAACACACCATGGACCAAGCCCGTGTGCTGCAGTTGGCGTTGACCGAAAGGATCCGGCGGGACAGGCGACGGATGCTGGAATCCATGGACGAGGACGGGGTGGGGTCGCCCATGCTCATGGGCAGCTATTCCATTCTGGCCATCATCGCCATTTCCATGCTCTTCTGGCGCCTTTCCAGAGCCCTTCACCACACGGAGAAAGCCAAGCACGAGTTACGCCTGCAACTGCAGAATCTGCATGCCGAGACCAAGGAACGAGTACAGGTGCAGGAACTGCTGCAACAGGTGCTGGATACTTCGCCGGCGGGTATCATGACCTTCACTTCCGTGCGTAACAGCGCAGGCATCATCAAGGACTTCACATGGACCTCCTCCAACCGCGCCGCCAACCAATTGGTGGGGCGCACCGACCTGGTGGGCAAGCGGCTCCTCCAAGAGATGCCGGAGAACAAACCCCAAGGGCTTTTCGACACCTACACAGGAGTGGTGGAAAGCGGGCTGGATGCGCGGCGGGAATTCCACTACACCGGTGAAGGCATGGACTTTTGGATCACCAACCACAGCGTGAAGCTCAACGACGGCTTCCTGGTGGTCTTCTCGGACGTAACGGAACAGAAGCGTGCGGAACTCCACAAGTTCGAGAGCGAGCGCTTCAGCCTCATCGGCCAGATAACACGCACGGTGGCCCATGAGGTGCGCAACCCGCTCACCAACATCCACCTGGCTTTGGAGCAGTTGGAAGAGGATCTTGGTGATGCCGCCAACGAGCACAAGCAGTTGACCGAGGTGATCGACCGGAACCTGAAGCGCATAGGCACGCTGGTGAAGGACATGCTGGAGTCCACACGCAAGCGCGATGTGAAGCTGGGACCCTGCGACCTGACAGCGGTGGCCCAATTGGCCTTGGGGAAAGTGCAGGACCGATTGGAGCTGCTCAACATGCGATCCGAATTGCAACAAGACCACGGTCCGCACACCTTGAACGGCGATCCCGAACTACTGGTGCTCGCCATTACCAACCTGCTGGTGAATGCCGTGGAAGCCATGGAGCCACAGCAAGGCCACCTGGTGCTGAAAACGACCAACAAGGAAGGCTCGCTCTGCTTGGAGATAACGGACAACGGAAAGGGCATGACACCGGATGTGCGAGACCGGCTGTTCGAGCCCTTCTTCTCCGCACGGGCTGGCGGCCTTGGCCTTGGCCTTACCACCACACGCAGCATCCTCAACGCACACCAAGTGATCGTGGACGTGATCAGTGCGCCGGGCGAGGGCACCACGTTCCGCCTGGTCTTCCCCAAGGATTGAGCTGCCCGCTCAACGCGGAATGACCCGCCCGGGATTGCCCACCACGATGCTGTTGGAGGGCACGTCCTTGATCACCACCGCGCCTGCCCCGATCATCACATCATTGCCGATGGTGATGGGGCCGATGACCACTGCGTTGGCACCGATGTTCACACGGTCCCCGAATCGCGGTGCGCGGCTGTAAGTGCCATCCTTCAACTGTTTGTTGCCGATGGTGGTGCTGTTGCGCACGCAACAGTCCGCGCCGAACACGGTGCCATCGTTCACCACCAAGGCCTGTCCGTGGTCCACACGGAATCCCGGCCCGATGCGTGTTTTCCATGGCAGCTCAATGCCCAGGAACCACTCCACCAGAATGCGGTAGAGCAGGAAGTACCAGATGAACAGCAGGAAGGTGATGGGGCTCTGGCGCAGCAGGTGTGCCAAGCGGAAGTGGAGGAGCACCAACCGTCCCTTCGGATTGCCGGCATTGGCGCGCCAATCCTGGAAGATGTTCCACACGCTGGCCATCAGTTATGCTTGGAGCTTGGGCTGTACTGGTTGAAAAGCAGCTTGAGGTACTGCGGCACATATAGCGCTGTGCGCGTGGCTTGGCCAACGAAGGTGCCCCACACCCCCAGGCCCAGATCATGGCTTACGCGCCTGCCCTCGTTCAAAACGCGCCGCAAGGGTATGCTCATGCTGGCCCCACCGGCGGTGAAGTTGGCCAGTGGCACCGGCAGGTAAAGGAACTGGGCCGCATTGTGCATCCAGGCGGCAAGTGTCCATTTGTGGTCACCGCTCACGCGCAGGGTGGCATCGAACGGGCGCCCGGTGTAGTAACTGCGCCGCACGAAAAAACTGGGGTGGTTCAACACCATCTCCCAGTACTTCAGCAGAAAGCCGTTCCGTTTGGCCTTCTTCACCTTGCGAGTCCCATTGGGGTAGTGGATCCAAATGTCCCCGTGCACGATGTTGATGTCCGAGCGTCCTTGTGCAGCGGCCATTACGCGCTCCACGGTATCGGGCTCGTACCAATCGTCCGCATTGATCAGGGCCACCCACTCACCGGTGCAGCGGGCAACGCCTTTGTTCATGGCATCGTAGATGCCTTTGTCCTTGCTGCTTTCCCACAGGTCCAGTTCGCTTTCGTAGCGGCGCAGCAGATCAAGCGTCCCATCGGTGCTTCCGCCATCCACTATGATGTACTCGATGTTGTTGTAGCTCTGGGCCAACACGCTCTGGATGGTTCGCTCCAGCGTGGCCGCACCGTTGTAAACCACGGTAACGATGCTCACCAGGGGCCGCTCCTCACTGCTGCTTCGCGTTCGGCCCTGCAGCCTCCGCCCTCCGCTCTGTTGCTGGCTCATCGTGTTCGGAATTGACGGGCTGATACGGGAAAGCACCGGCCCAGGGTTCAAAACAACCCTGCAACAACAAAGGAACGAAGTCCTTCACGCTTCACCATACCAAGCGCCGCAAGGTCTGTACAAGGGCTGTAACTTTCCGCAGAGCCACCCGTCCCATGCAAACGGGACCACCCTCCACCCGATGACGATCGCCGAGTACAATGCCGCTGTTGACGCGCATGCCGATGGCATCTATCGGTTCGCGCTGAAGCATTTGCGCGATGTGGACCTGGCCAAGGACGTGGTGCAGGAAAGCTTCGCTCGCCTGTGGGTGAAGATCGAGCACGTGGAAGGGAGCAAGGCCAAGAGCTACCTGTTCACAACGGCCCACCACGTGATGGTGGACGAAGTGCGGAAAGGAAGCAGAAGCACGCGCATGGAAGTACACCACGACAACCTCCGGACCACCAGTCAAAGCCAGCCGGACCTGAAGGCGGTGTTGGACGAGGCCCTGGCAACCCTCCCTCCCATACAACGGAGCGTGGTGCTTTTGCGTGATCTGGAGGGATACACCTACGAGGAGATCGCCGAACTGACGGCGCTGAACCTGGCGCAGGTGAAAGTGTACATCTACCGCGGCCGCACCGCGTTGAAGGAATACATCGGCGCATTGGACCTGGTGCTATGAACGAACGCATCGACCATACCAACTACGAGGCCTGGCTCCTTGACCGCCTGGAGGGTAACCTCTCGCCGGAGCAGGACCGTATGCTCGATGCCTTTCTGGCGGCAAACCCGGGACTGGATGACGCGCACATGGAACTGCCCACCCTGGACCGACTGAGCGCACAACTGGCCCAAGCCGACAAGGAAGCCTTGAAGCGGACCCTGCCACCCGCTGGCATGCCGGCAGAACCCATTGATGACTTTCTGATCGCACGCTTGGAAGGCGACCTCGACGCCCGGCAATTGGAAGCCCTGAACATCTACCTGCTTCACCATCCGGAGCACCAGCGGGCAGAGCGGCTCTATGCTCTTACCAAGCTGGTGCCTGCGGCCATGGCCTATGCCGATAAGCAGGGCCTGGAGCGGCAGCTACCACCTACGGGCATGCCCGATCGGCTCAACCTGGATGATCTCTTGGTAGCCCGCTTGGAAGGTGAACTGGGACCCGAACAAGAGCTCGCCCTGGCCGCATACCTCCACGCCAACCCCGATGCCGATCGGCAATGGCGCCTGATGCAATTGGCACGCATATCCACGCCACCGGTGGTTTTCCCGGCGAAGGCGGACCTGAAAAAGGGTGGCCAAGTGATCGCCATCGGGACCGTGTGGGCCACTTGGGCACCCCGCCTGCGCGCGGCTGCCACGGTGGCCGTGCTGCTGAGCATCGGCTTCTGGGCTTATGTGCGCACCACTCCACCCGAGCAGCAAGTTGCTGTAGTGGAGCAAGGCACTGGCCAGCAAGACCACAGCACACCCGACCCCGACACAGGTACCAAGGGCACTACAGCTCCTGAAGTGGAGCGGGCTGAAGCACTACAGCCTGCACCGGACCATACGGCGCAACAGCCGCCCCTGGCACATGCGCCCAGCCAAAAGGCGGTTGGCACACAGCAGCAGGAAAAGCGCACAGAAGTGATGCCCCCTGTTCAACAACCGAAGGAAGCGCAACCACTTGTTGCACAACAGCCCAACAAGTTGCCTGACGAAAAGCCCACGCCCGACATCCGTCCAGCCCAGCCCCACGCGGGTAACGCGCTTGCACAGCACGCACCAGCGCCCCCCGAGAGCTCCCTTACGGCCGATGCGAACGGTGTACCCTTGGGCGCTTTCCTCGCTGGCAAGTTCCGCAAGCGGGTGCTGGCGGATGATGAGCAAGAGGCGCGGCCGCTGGATGCCTCTGATGCGCTTACCGCCCTGAACAAGGGCATGCAGGCCCTGGGCGGAGAAGACCTCGGACTGTCCGTGGAGCGCGGGGAGAATGGCCGATCGAGCAGCTTCCAACTGCGCCTGGGGCGCGGTCTGGCCATCACTGCCAGCCGCTGAGCCGATCGAAGCCCGTGCACGGTGGCCCGATCCAGAAGGGTGAAGAGCACCTCATATCCGCTCCATGTAGTGGAGGAAGTGGAGCCGAGGAAAGAAGGCCAGGTGTTCCGGAATCCCGCCAAACACCGCTCATCCAGCACTGAATGCCACTCATCACGATCGGGCATTCCAACTGTAACTGGTCGCGCTGCGGGCCCGTCCCATGAGCGGACCAACAAACACACCACTACCATGCGAACCTTCATCTCCCGCAGCCTGCTCTTCTCCGCAGCATTGTTCCTAGTATCCCTGGCCCAGGCCGCAGAACCCGTGCGCACGGGCAACGCGGAGAAACGCAACCACATGGAGCGCACCCTTGACCGCGCCTTGAACAAACACCTGAGTTTCCCGGCCGCCAGCAAGGCCAACATGCTGGGTGATGTTTACGTGAGTTTCGTGATCGACAAGGAGGGCCGCGTGCAGGTGCTCGACCTGCGTGCCGACAACGAACAGCTGAAGGAGTACGTGTTGCGCAAATTGGCGCGGATCGATATCGGCGAGAACCCCGAAGGCATCTGGAAGACCACTCACATGCACATCACCTTCCGCCCCCAACGCGCCTGAACGACATTGCCACCAGCACAGCAAAGGCCCCACCGACCGGGGCCTTTTCGCTTTGGGTACGGGCTCGATCCTGGTGGGGTCATCCTTCGTGGTCCCCCTTTGATCGTGGTGGAGCAATTGCACGGGCGAAAGCGGGCCAAGCGCACCCGTTCTCCCCACAACTCCATCTCTTTTTCAGCAAAGTTCCGGGCGGAACACGCTTTTTCGCACCCGCTGTAACTAGTGCTCAAGCAGCCCGTCCTACCTCCAGAAACCGATGATCATGAGAACGCTCATCCTCCTCCTTGGCCTTGCGCCTGCCAGCCTGGCCGCACAGTCGGACACGCTGGTGTCCCCTACCCCACCCCAAGCGCCGACAGCACCTGCGGACAGCACCGAGCAAGCCCGGCAACGTTCCATCCAATTGGGCGTGAACAGCAGTGAAGGAGCTTACGCACGGGTGGAAGACAACGGCCCCGACTCGCTAAAGGGCAAGGATCCGGTGATCATTGAAATGAAGCGCCGCACCTACCGCATCTACAGTGAACCGAGGACCGGTGGCACCGAAAGCGACAAGACCCAGGAGCGCCTGAAGGAATTGCGAACCGAACGGCGCAACATGTTCACCTATTGGAGCGGTTTGGACATTGGCGTGAACACCTTGCTGGGGCCGGATGGCAATGCCGACCTGGACCGGGATGCCGAGTTCATGGAGATCGACAATTCGCGCTCGCGCTTCTTCAGCATCAACTTCATGGAGCAGAAGGTCGAGTTCGGCAGCCACCATGTAGGCCTGCTTACCGGCTTGGGCTGGGAGTTCACCAACTACCATTTCAAGAACAACATGACCCTGGCCTATGTGGCCGACTCCGTGTTCGGCATTGCCATGGAAAGCCCCGAACTGCGCAAGAACAAGCTGCGGCAAATGGGCTTCCGCATGCCAGTGATGCTGGAGTTCAACACCAAACGAGCCCCTCTGCCGAGCGAGGCGGAACTGGCCGGAAAGAAGAACCACACGTTCGATCGCAAAGGCAACTTCCACATTGCCATGGGCGTGGTGGGCAGCTGGTACTTCGATACCATGTACAAGCAGAAGTTCCGGGAGGATGGGGCCAACCGCAAAACGCGCGACAAAGGAGACTACCTGCTGTTACCCTACCGCGCAGCAGCAGCCGTGCGCGTGGGCTACGGAGGTCTCAACCTCTTCGCAGAGTACTCCCTTACACCGCTGTTCCACGAGGGCTCGGGTCCGGAGCTCACCCCGCTCAACATCGGTTTAACGCTCGTAGGGTTCAATTAGCACCGCACATAGGCATTGGCGCTCAGCACCAAGAGCCTGCCATCGGCGCAACGAGGGAATTGGGCCCAGGGGCCGTGGATGCCACCGCCATGAAAGCGGGAAGCACCACGGCCCTGTTCGTTCAGTGGCTTTGCACCATGTTCCGATATGCCGTTCCGCAGGGACCGCTGCGGGTCCGACCCCGGGCCAGCTAGCCGGGCAACACTTCCGGATCATCGGCCTCATCAGTAGCGTTGTGGCCCAAGCTGCTCCGCGCGTTTGCTGAAGACGGGACGTCCCAGCCAGCGCTTTGCCGCCCGCCCGGCGACAATCCTATTTTTGCGCCTTCCAAACAGACCTCTTTCCGTCATGGGCCGCATCTTCGAAAAGCGCAAGCACAAGATCTTCGCGCGTAACGCCAAACTCAGCAAGCTCTTCACCCGCATCGGCAAGGAGATCTCCATGGCCGTTAAGGCCGGTGGCCCAAACCCCGATGCCAACTCGCGCTTGAAGATGGCCATCCAGAACGCCCGCGGCATGAACATGCCCAAGGACGTGGTGGAACGCGCGATCAAGAAAGCGGCCGGTGGTGAGGAGGCGGATTACCATGAGGTCACCTATGAAGGTTATGCCCCCGGTGGTGTGGCCATCTTCGTGGATGCGGCAACGAACAACGTGAACCGCACCGTGGGCAATGTGCGCAGCTACTTCTCCAAGGTGGGTGGCACCCTGGGTACCAGCGGATCACTGGGGCACATGTTCGAGCGCAAGGCCGAATTCTTGATCGACAATGGCGCACTGCAAGGACGCGACCTGGACGAGTTCGAGATGGAAGCGATCGATGGCGGAGCCGATGACGTGGTGCGGGACGAGGAAAGCGTGATCGTGTTCGCACCCTTCGCCGGTTTCGGGGCCATGCAGCAGAAGCTCGATGAGCTGGGCGTGGTGGTGAAAAGCGCCGAACTGAAGCGCTTCCCACTGGTTACCAGCCCGGCCGATGCCGACACCGTGCGCCAGGCCATGAAGCTGATCGATATGTTGGAAGAGGACGACGACGTGAACGCCGTGTACCACAACATGGACATCACCGAAGAGGTGGAAGCCGAATTGGAGAAGGACTAAAAGCCATCTCCGCCTGCATCTTCCGTCGCCCATGCATGCGCCGGAGGTTCACCCGTGCTTGCACGTTGCGATGATCCTTTAGCTGCAACTGAACGAAGAGCGGTTACGTGGACCTATCCACCAAGACATCTTGAACAGGCTCTGAAAAGCCACCCTTTCGACCACTACCGTGAACGGAAGCGGATGTGGTACTGTGTACCCGGGCCTTCCAAGTTCACGGTCATACGGCCGTTGAGCTGTTCCACAAGGCTTTCAATGAGCGTAACGCCGAGCGTGGCGTCGTTGGCTTGCAGCTTTTCGGGGGGCATGCCAACACCGTCGTCGCCGTACAGGAGATCGAAGGTGCGATCATCCGAACGGTGAAGGCCAAGGGTGACCAGGCCGGCTGCACGGCCTTTGAAGGCGTGCTTGAAGGAATTGGTGATCAGCTCATTGAACAATAGTCCGAGCGGCACCATGGTATCAAGATCGAACGCGAGGCCGGGATCAAGGTCCGTGGTATAGCGGATCCGTTCATCCACATCGTTCACACGCACCAGTTCGGCGAAGAGCTCGGCCAGGTATTGGGCCACTTCCACACGGGCCAACTCATCCCCCTTGTACAGCTTCTCGTGGATCAGGGCCATGGAGGTAACGCGGCTCCTGCTCTGTTCGAAGGCGTGCTGCAGGCGTTCATCGCCGATGGTGCCTTCCTGCAAACGCAGCAAACTGGCGATCACCTGCAGGTTGTTCTTCACCCGGTGATGCATCTCCTTGATGAGGATGTGGATCCGTTCGTTGGCCTCTTGCAACTTGGCCTTCTCCGCCTGCAACGCCGCGGTCTGCTCGGTATCGCGCAAGCGTGCCGCTGAAAGGTTCTCCTTCATGCGGGACAAGGCCATGCCGAGCACATCCTGCTCACTGCGCACAAAGACCGCGGTTTCGTAGTCGCCTTTACCGATGGATTCGGCGCTGTTGGCCAGTGATCGGATATTGGCGATCATGCTGTTGAACGCCGTGGCCATGCGCCCCACCTCATCGTTGGAGGTGACCGGCACCTCTGCGCTCACATCACCTACCGCCAATGCTTGTGTGGCAAGTGTCACTTCATCCACCGTGCTGCGCACACCGCGCATGATCACCGAACCCATGATCATGACCGCCCCCACCACACCGATCAGTGCCGCAATCACCACGAACAAGCGGATGCGGGCATCGCGGGAATTGGCCTCGTTGGCTTCGGTGATCAGCTCCATGCTTCGATTCTCCACCTCCTTCAGCTTATCCACGGTGCCCAGGGAGATCTCCCACCAGTAAGGGGTGTTCACCAATGCCTGGTCCACGGTGCGACGCTCCTTTACCGTACCGATGACCGAGCGCATGAAATTCACATCGGGACCCTGGAAGATGGTCCGGTAGCTCCCAAGCACCTCAGGACTGGCATCGCGCTCAAAGAGCAGCATGTTCGTTTCATACTGCGCCACCCGGTTGCTGAGCTCCGACAGGTCCGAAGTGGCGATCGCGCCATCCAGGGCTTCCATGTTGAGCAGGTCCCGCACCTCGCCCAAGGCCTCTTTGGCATTGAGCAAGCGCGTGTGGGCATAGAGCCGCTCCTTGGTGAAGGGGTCCAATGCCAGTTTCCCCACGCGGAACAATTCCTCCAGCATGGCCAGGCCCATGCTCCGGTAGGTGCGCAACACCATGAAGGGCTCCACACTGCGCGCCAGGACCTGTGCCCGGAGCAATTCCAGGCCATTGAAGGTGCGCGTGCTTTCCTGCGGAAACTCGCGGTCGAAGAGCGGTCGCTGTAGCGCGTTCACCGTGGCATCCGTGCTGAGGAACTGCGATCGCAGCTTCTGGGCGCTGATCGGCTTTCCGCTCAGGTATGCAACGGAATAGGCCCGTTCCTTCTGCAGCTCATGGAGCACGTCCGAATACAGCGCGATCTTGGCCGACTCCTCCGTGATGTAGCTCAACACGGTGTTCCGCTTCAGGTTGGAGTCCACCTGCTTGCCGATGAGCAGGACCATGCCGAGCACGGGTATGCCCAGGGTCACCATGAATTTGGTGCTGATAGGGAGATCGGCGAAGCGCCAAGCCATGGCGTCCGAAAGTACGCAAGTAGAATGCACCCCAAGGCAAATGGCTCACTACGGGGTCTAACTTTGGCCGCCCTGCTCCACTTGGGGCGCCTGCACAACAGAACGTCATGAAGGAACATTTCGAAGCTCTTGACACCCGGATCGCCAAAGCCCTGCAAGGCGGAGGAAGCGAGCGGGTGGCCGCACAACACAAGAAAGGCAAACTCACCGCCCGGGAGCGCGTGGACCTCTTGCTCGACGAAGGTTCCTTCCAGGAGATCGGCCAACTGGTGACCCACCGCAGCACCAACTTCGGCTTGGACAAGCAGCAGTTCCTGGGCGATGGCGTGGTAACCGGTTTTGGCACCATCGATGGCCGCTTGGTCTACGTGTTCTCGCAGGACTTCACCGTGCTGGGGGGCTCACTGGCGGAAGCCCATGCCCAGAAGATCTGCCGCATCATGGACCTCGCCATGCGCAGTGGCGCACCGGTGATCGGCCTCAACGACAGTGGCGGCGCGCGCATACAGGAAGGCGTGGTGAGCCTGGCCGGCTATGCCGACATCTTCTACCGCAACGTGCGCGCAAGTGGCGTGGTGCCACAGATCAGTGCCATCCTTGGCCCTTGCGCCGGTGGCGCGGTATACAGCCCGGCGCTCACCGACTTCGTGCTGATGACCGAGGGCACGAGCTACATGTTCGTTACCGGCCCCAACGTGGTGAAGACCGTGACCCACGAAGAGGTGAGCAGCGAGGACCTCGGCGGCGCCAGCACCCATGCCACCAAGAGC
This sequence comes from Flavobacteriales bacterium, assembly GCA_019638115.1. Lineage (GTDB taxonomy): Bacteria > Bacteroidota > Bacteroidia > Flavobacteriales_F > PHOS-HE28 > PHOS-HE28. Next base: position 908,250 of record JAHBUK010000001.1, read on the forward strand.
GGTGTGGCCCATTTCACCGCGCCCAACGAATTGGAGGCCATCCGTGAACTGCGCCGCCTGGTGGGCTACCTGCCCGGCAACTGCGAGGACGAGCCGCCCACCGTGCCCTTCACCCCGAGCGATGAAAGCCGCCCCGCGCTGGACACCATCATCCCGGACAATCCCAACCAGCCCTACGACATTCGCGAAGTGCTGAACGCGGTGATCGACCCCGACAGCAGCATGGAGGTGCATGCGGACTACGCGCGCAACATGGTGGTGGGCTTCGCCCGCGTGGCAGGCCGCACCGTGGGTTGCGTGGCCAACCAACCCGCCGTGCTCGCCGGGGTGCTGGATATAGATGCCTCCATGAAGGCCGCGCGCTTCGTGCGCTTCTGCGATGCCTTCAACATCCCCCTGCTGGTGTTCGTTGACGTGCCCGGTTTCCTGCCCGGCACCGACCAGGAGTGGCGCGGCATCATAAACCACGGCGCCAAGCTGCTCTATGCATTCAGCGAGGCAACCGTCCCACGCATCACCGTCATTACACGAAAAGCCTACGGCGGTGCTTACGACGTGATGAACTCGAAACACATCGGAGCGGATATGAACTACGCCTGGCCCACGGCGGAGATCGCCGTGATGGGTGCAAAGGGCGCCGCGGAGATCATCTTCAAGGGCGAGATCGCCAAGGCGGATGACCCGGCAGCGAAATGGGCCGAGAAGGAAGCGCAGTACAAAGAGCAGTTCGCCAACCCCTACGAAGCTGCTGCACGTGGTTTCGTGGACGAGGTGATCCGCCCGTCGGAAACGCGCAGCAAGATCATCGCTGCGCTGGACATGCTGCGCAATAAGGTGGATACGATGCCACGCAAGAAGCACGGGAACATTCCACTATGATGATCGCCGGGCGCATGGTGGAACGCAGGAATACGGGCTGCACCGTACCCGATCACGGAAGAACACGGAAGACGCAGCCACGTAGCAGGGGGAAAATTTGCAACGCAATTCCAACTTCATGACCCACCGCAACACCACTTTCCGCCAACCATTGATCTGGGCTCTGGCCTTCGGAACCCTGTTGAGCGCCTGCAAGAAGGAAGAAGAAGCTCCGCCCAGTTCGCCCGGAGGTGGCAGTTCCTCTGCCACGCCAAGCACCACCCCTACCTACACCGATGCCGATGCCGTGCTGGCCGCTGTGCGCGTGAACACCACGCAAAGCACCCCGATCGGCCCCATCGACATCATTCTGGGAACCGCCTCCGCATCCTTCTCCGTGGATGACTTTGCATCCCTCGTGCAGGTGGGCAACGTGACCTGCAATAGCGAAGCGCTCACCCCGCAGTCCAACAACAGCTACGTACACATCCCATCGGCTACCAACCCCACCGGAATCGACCTGACCAGCTCCAACGAAGTGGTGTGGACCGTGGCCGGCGGCGGTGGTTTCGCGGCGTTCTCCAGAACCGTTATGGGTCCCTTCCCGACCGCAGGTGCCATCAGCAGCAGCGAGACCGTGGTGCGCGCCAACGGATATACCCTCACGGCAGGCTCCGTGCTCAATGCGGATTCCGTGGTCTTCACCTTGGGCACCCTGGTCCGTACGCTTCCCGGCAATGCTTCTTCCTGCACCTTCACGGCAAATGAACTGAGCGCGCTGGGCGCAGGTGCTTCACTGGCACAGGTGGTCCCCTACCGTGCCACCAGCGAAGTGATCGATGGCCGCACCATTTACTTCGTGAAGCAAGCCTCGCGCTCCAAGTCGGTCACCATCCAATAGCGTGGCCCGAACATGATCTGAAGGGGGCGGTCCAGTGGGCCGCCCCTTTTTGCATGGCTGCTGGGCACAAGCCGTTTTCTTTGCAGCGGTGATGGTGCCTGAGGTACTGCACCACATGTGGCGGAGATGGTAGGAGAACGTTGGCTGCTGATCGCACTGCTGGTGCTGGGTGCCCCGGATATGCACGGGCAACGAGCCGCCCGGCCCAGCGTGGTGGACTCCGTTCTGGGCATGCCCTACAATACCCTGGTTGCCGACCTGCCCGCTTCAGAGGCCCTGTTGAAGGAAGCGCTGGGTGAAGCCACTCGCAGTGGCCGCAGCACCGAGCTCGGCAACCTGCACCGCTTGTTGTGCATTGTGGAGGGGCTCGCCGGCAGCACCGATTCGGCCACCTACCACAGCCTGAAAGCGGTGGAGCACTTCCGCAGCAACGGTGATAAGCTGATGCTGGGCCTGATGCTCTGCGACATGGGCCATGGCACCAAACGGCGTGACCTGGACCTCGCCTTTTCCTATTACCGGGAAGGCCTGCCCATGCTGGAGGAGTTGGAAGCACGACAAGAGTTGACGCGTGCTTACAACAACTTCTCCATGCTCTTCGAAATGCGCGGCGACATAGACAGTGCGCTCTACTATGGCCGCAAAGGACTTGCCTTGAAAGAGGCCCTGCACGACAGCACCGGCCTGCCCTATGGACTGAACCGTGTAGCGCTCTACCTCCTGCACAAGGAGCGTTTCGAGGAAGCGCGGGACCTCATCCTGCGGGCCGATTCGATCCGGCGGATGACCAAGGACGAACACGGTTTGGCCGAACAGCAGATCTACTTCGGCGACCTGTACAAGGCCTGGGGCAAACCCGCGCAGGCGATCGCCTATTTCGAGGAGGCCATACGCAGGGCCCGACTGGTGAAGGTGCCTTACATGGAACAGTACTGCCAGGAGATGCTCGCGGAATTGCACGAACAGCAAGGCGATGCTCCAGCAGCGCTCGCCGCCACCCGCAGGGCCTTCGCCATCAAGGACAGCCTGTTCAACGAACGCAACAGCCAGACCATACTGGACCTGGAACAACGCTACAAGGTGGCCGAGAAGGACCGTGCGCTTGCCGAGCTGAGCGCCGAGTCCACCAGGCGCCAACTGTTGGTGTGGCTGAGCCTGGGAGCACTGGCCCTGGTGGTGGTGAGCGGTCTGCTCTGGTACCAAGTGAAGCAGCGTCGACTGCGCGCTGAGCGTGATGCCGCCATCATTGCCGAGCGTGATGCAGGCTTGAAAGCCGTGTTCGATGCGACCGAAAGCGAGCGCCGACGCCTGGCGGCCGAATTGCACGATGGCATCGGGCAGCAACTCGGCGGACTGAAGCACCGCCTGGAGAGCATCAAGAGCAACAACGGGCATTCCGACCCCTTGGAAGATGTGATCCACATTGTGGACGACACCAGCCGGGAGGTGCGCGACCTGGCACACCAGATGATGCCCAAAGCACTGGGCCGCCTGGGCTTGGCACCCGCCCTGCAGGAAATGCTCCAACGCAGTTTCCACGGTACCGGCGTGCAGTGCGCCTTCGACCATTTCGGCGTGGATGGCGAACTACGGCCCGAACTGGCCACCGGGCTTTACCGCATCGCGCAGGAGCTGGTGGGCAACATCATCAAACACGCCAAGGCCACACAGGTGGATGTGCAGCTGCTGCGCAACAAGGACCACTTGGTGCTGCTGGTGCAGGACAACGGCAAGGGCTTCGCGCCCACTTCCGCCAGTGGCATCGGCATCCGCAACATCACCGACCGTGCGCGCTCCCTGGGCGGCACCTTCACCATCAGTGGCACCCCACAGGAAGGCACCGAAGCCCGTGTGCGCGTGCCCATCCATGCCCACGTTCCCGCATGAGCTCCCCATCCAACACCATACGCGTACTTCTCGCGGACGACCACCGCATCATCACCGATGGCCTCAAAGGGCTGCTGGCCCACGTGCCCGACATCGAGTGTGTTGGAACGGCCGAGAACGGCGCCGAGGCCATGCAAGCCTTGGAGCACCTCGCTGTGGACGTGGTGCTGATGGACATCGACATGCCCGTGCTCGATGGACTGGCAGCCACCGAACGCATAAAGGCGCGGTGGCCTGCGGTGAAGGTGGTGATCTTGAGCATGCACGATGAAGCCGCCATGGTGCAACGCGTGATGGAACTCGGCGCCGATGGCTACCTGGTGAAGAACTGCGGTCGCGATGAGCTGCTGCTCGCCATCCGCGATGTGCATGCCGGTCGCAAGCACTTCAGCAGTGCACTGCTGGAAAGCCTGCTGAGCCAGCGCCAGGAAGTGGCCGGCCAGAGCGGCATGCTGAAGGACCTCAGCGAGCGCGAGCTGGAAGTGCTGGCCGCGTTGGCGGAAGGGCTGACCAACAAGGAGATCGGCGACCGGCTCTTCATCAGCCCACGCACGGTGGACACCCACCGCACCAACCTGATGAAGAAGCTGGACACCCACAATGTGGCCGGCCTCGTGCGCATCGCCATCAAGGCGGGACTGGTGCGCTGAAAGGGGATCACAGAACCCCTGTTATCAGCGCCAAGGCCGTGGCAAGTAGCAGTACCGCCACCACCACCCGCACCATGCGCAGGGTGATCACCGGAATGAGGCGCTTACCCCACCAAGCACCCAGAAAGGCTGCCAGCGTGGTTATCGTAAGCAAGCCCATTTGATCCGTAAGCAGCCCATCCGGCATGCGGCCCAGGTACACCGGTATGCGAGTCAGGTCCACCAACACGGCAATGGCGACACCCGTGGCAATGAAGGCCTCCTTGCCCAGACCACTGCGCAACAGGAAGATGCTGCGCAAGGCACCCTGATGGCCACTGAGCCCGCCGAAGAACCCGCTCAAGGCACCGCCCGGCACCATCCAACGGCTCGCGAGCGACCAACGCTTCACCTGTGGCAGCAACTCCAGAAGAGCAAAGACCACCATCAACGAACCGACCACCGCCTTGGTAACGCTCACCGGCCCGTTCACACCCGGATAGAGGTAGGGCAGGTCCTCCAAGCGCATCAGCAAGCCGGCACCCAGCCAGGCGCCCACTATGCCCGGCAGACCGAAACGCAGGAACACGCTTCGATCCACATCCCGCCAAAGCAGTACGAACTTGAACATGTTGCTGAGCAGATGCACCACGGCGGTCATGGCCACGGCCAGTTCCAGGGGGAAGACCACCGCAAAGACCGGCAACAACACCGTGCCCAGTCCAAAACCGCTCACCAGCGTGATGAGCGATGCCGCCAGGGCGATGAACGGTATGACAACGAAGCCGATCTCCATGCGGTCCAAGGTACTGAGCCAGGCAACCTCCAAGCGCCCTGCACGGTCTTTGTTGCTACCTTGGTAACCCATTACAACACGCATTCAACCCTCAACCCATGTTGATCAAGATCGCCTCTTTCGCCGCTTTCGGCCTGCTGGCCACCATGCCCCACGACCCCCTGCCCGACCTGAAGATCGGAGCAACGCTGCCCGGGGCCGACATCCAGATGAAGGACGTGTCCGGAAAAATGCTCTCCCTGAAACAAGCTGCCGGCAGCAATGGCCTGTTGGTGATCTTCTCCTGCAACACCTGCCCCTTCGTGGTGGGATCCGAAGGCAGCGAGGGCTGGGAAGGACGCTACCCCGAACTGGCCGCATTCAGCGCTCGCATGGGTGTTGGCGTGGCCTTCGTGAACAGCAATGAGATGAAGCGCAACGAGGGCGATGGTTTCGCCGACATGCAGCAGCGCTACAAGGAGAAGAACCTGGGCGGCTACTACCTGCTTGACGAAGGCCACAAGGTGGCCGATGCCTTCGGTGCCCGCACCACCCCGCACGTGTTCCTCTTCAACAAAGAGATGAAGCTGGCCTACAAGGGCGCCATCGATGACAACGTGGGAAGCGCCGCCGCCGTGAAGGAGCGCTGGCTCTTCAACGCCATGGGCAACATGGTGGGTGGCCAGCCGATCGAGCCCGCCACCACCCGCAATGTGGGTTGCAGCATCAAGCGCGCACCACACCACCACTAACAGCCTTTTCCACCTCCTGCGAACGCCGCGTTCCTGCTTGCAGGGCGCGGCGTTCGTGCTTTCGGCAAGCATCGCAGTGGCCGATCTGTTGAAAACCCGGCGGCGCGCCTTGCGGGTGGCTGCTGTTCCTTTGTGACAAAGGCCAGGACATGAACGTACTGCTGATCGGCGGAGGAGGAAGGGAACACGCCATGGCGTGGAAGATCGCGCAGAGCTCATTGCTCGATGAACTGTTCATCAGCCCGGGCAACCCCGGCAGTCAGCGCCACGGTCGCGCCGTGGACCTGGACCTGAACGACCACAAGACCCTGCGCGCCTTCCTGCTGGAGAAGCGCATCCGGATCGTGGTGGTGGGGCCCGAGGGTCCCTTGGTCGACGGCCTGCACGACCGCATTGCAGATGACCCGCAACTGGCTGGCAAGGTCACCGTGATCGGCCCCCGCAAGGAAGCTGCGCAGCTCGAAGGCAGCAAGGACTTCGCCAAGGAGTTCATGTTCCGCCACAACATCCCTACGGCGGCCCATCGCACTTTTGTGAAGGGGCAACTGGCCGAGGCCGTGGAACACCTGGAGCGGATGAACCCGCCCTACGTGATCAAAGCCGATGGACTGGCAGCAGGCAAAGGCGTGGTGATCACCAGCGACCGCAAGGAGGCCGCTGCCACGGTGAAGGCCATGCTCGAAGGCAAAGCACACGGAGCGGCCGGTGAACGGGTGGTCATCGAACAGTTCCTCAATGGGGTGGAGCTCAGCGCTTTCCTCATCACGGACGGCACCGCCTTCAAGATGCTGCCCAGTGCCAAGGACTACAAGCGCATCGGTGCTGGCGACACCGGGCCCAACACCGGTGGCATGGGCGCTGTTTCTCCCGTGCCCTTCGCGGACCGCGACCTGATGCAGAAGGTGCACGACCGCATTGCGGCACCAACCGTTCGTGGCCTTCAGAAGGACGGTATCCCGTACAGCGGGTTCATCTTCATGGGCCTCATGGTGGTGAACAGCGAACCGTACGTGATCGAATACAACGTGCGCATGGGCGACCCCGAGACCCAGGCCGTGCTACCACGCCTGCGCAGCGACCTGCTGGACCTCTTCGAAGGCATCGCGACAGGCACCCTCAGCGAGCGCCACGTGGATGTGGACGACCGCACCGCCGTTACCATCGTGCTGGCTTCCGAGGGCTATCCGGACAAGTTCGAGAAAGGCAACACGATCGTGGGCCTGGAGCAGGTACGGGAAGCTTATGTGTTCCAAGCTGGCACCGCTGTGAAGGGCGACCAACTGGTGACCAACGGAGGACGCGTGATGGCCGTTACCGCTTTCGGGAAGGACCTGGAGCAAGCCGTGCTTGCGGCGTACCGCAGTGCGGGCCTCATCAGCTACGAAGGGAAGTACATGCGCACCGATATCGGCCAGGACCTCCTGAAGATGCCGGTGCCCAAAGGAGCGCACCAGCCATGGTGACCAGCCCTCAGGCGATGGTACCGTCCTGCTTGGCCTTGCGGTTGTACCGGCCCTGCAGCACCAACCAGTAAGCCAGACCGAGCCCGATGACCAGCGAGAAGGCAATGGGAGGGAACCAGCCCAATGCAGGCAGAATGGTGAAGGTCCATTCGAGAAGCTGACCGATGGCGAAAGAGATCTGTTGCATGAGCGTGGTGCTTATGGGCCGGGCAAAGATAGAAGCAGCCCGATATCATGGGCGGACTTGCGCATACTTGCACCGCCCGGGGCCTGAATACCGCAATCCGGCCATACCCCCATGCTGACCCAGCTCTTCAAAAGCAACCGGCCGGCCGTGCTCTTGCTCGCACCCTTGTTGGTGCTGGGGCTGTTCCTGCCAGACCTCTGGACGCCGCTGCCCGCACCGCGGGGGCCTGTTATGCCCCTGTACGGCTGGCTGCTCAGTGTGCTTGGCACCGCCCCGATGGCACCCGGCATACTGGCGTTGTTGCTGATCACCTCCACCACCGTGCAGATCAGCCTGCTTGCCGACCGGGCCGAGATCCTGGGTCGTACGCTGCACCTGCCCGCTTTGCTTTTCCCCTTGTTGTTGGCAGCCCTCTCCACCCAAGTGGCCTTCGGACCCGCGCTGGTCGGTATGCCGCTGGTGCTCGCTGCCATGCGGAGCGCATGGTCCGTGGCCAACCCCGGATCGGTGCTGGGCAACTTGTTCAACGCAGGCTTTCTCATGGGGCTTGCAGCAGCCTTCCACCTGCCTTACGCTTTCCTGTTGGTGGCCATCTGGATCGCGATATCCCTCATCAGACCATTCCAGTGGCGGGAGTACGTGGTGCCCACCCTGGCCATGGCCACGGTCTTCTACCTCACATGGGCCACATTGAAGCTGCAAGGAGTTACGCCATGGTATCCTTTGCACACCTTGCTCGGAGCACCGCCAGAGCCTGGTGGAGGAGGGTCACAGCGGATCCTCACCCTCCTGCTGGTGGGCATCCTGTTCCTGGCCGCCTTGCCACACTACCTCAGCACCTTCCAGCGGGGCATCATGCGGCAGAAGAACCTGCGCGCTTCCTTCATGGGCTTCGCTGCAGTGATGGCCGTCCTGATCGGCGCTGCCTACCTGATGCGCGGCCACGTTCCCGGAGAACTGCCCGCTGTTCCGCTCTCGGTCTTCTGCTCCTTTGCCTTCATGGGCACCCGTAGGGCCTGGCTCGGAGAAGTGGCCGTACTTGCCTTGCTGCTGCTTGCCATCTGGGCCAAGTGGGGCTGATGCCTTCAGAGGCTTACGCCGGGCTTGTAGCCATCCGCCCCGTGCTCGGAAGGCCGCTACCTTCCCGCCTATCTTTGCCCATCATGGAAGCCCACGAACTGCGGAACAAATACGGCCCCCGCGAGCTCCGTGCCCGCTTGGAGGCCGAGGGCTTCCCACGCACCACCCTCAGCTTCTACCGTTACGTGCGCTTGGCCGACCCTGCCGCTTTGCGGAACGAACTCTACGCCGAATGGGAGGCGATGGGCGTGTTCGGCCGCATCTACCTCGCCAACGAGGGCATCAACGCCCAGCTCTCGGTACCCACCCACAACTTCGAGGCTTTCCGGAAGGCCATCGACGCGCGGCCCGAGTTCAGCGGAGTGCCCTTCAAGATCGCTGTGGAAGATGACGGCAAGAGCTTCCTGAAGCTGACCCTGAAAGTGCGGCAGAAGCTGGTGGCCGACGGGCTGACGGATGCCGTGTTCGATGTGAGCAACGTGGGCCAGCACCTGGATGCCGAGGCCTTCAACCGCAAGCTGGAGGAAGGCGCGCTGGTGGTGGACATGCGCAACAATTACGAGTGCCTTGTCGGGCATTTCGAGGGCGCCTACCTGCCCAAGGCGGAAACGTTCCGCGGTGCCATCGACGAGGTGGTGGATATGCTGCGCAAGCAACCCGCACAGGTGCCCGATCAGGGCACCGGCAGCGTCGACCCTCCGGGTCGACCCACCACCACCGAACAACCCGAGATCCTGCTGTACTGCACCGGCGGCATCCGCTGCGAAAAAGCCAGCGCCTGGCTGCGCCACCACGGCATCACCAACGTGGGCCAGCTGCACGGCGGCATCATCGACTACGCCCGGCAGGTACGCGCCAAGGGCCTACCCAGCCGCTACAAGGGCCAGAATTTCGTGTTCGACGGCCGCCTCGCCGAGCGCATCACCGACGATGTGGTGAGCACCTGCATGCAATGCGGCCAGCCCAGCGATCGCATCACCAACTGCCAGCAACACACCTGCAACATGCTGCTGGTGCAGTGCGAGGCCTGCGCCACTACCTACGCCGATTGCTGCACGCCCAGTTGCCGGGAGATCCACCTGCTACCCGAAGAAGTGCAGCGCGAATGGCGGAAGGGCAAACCTTCGGCCAGCGCTAAAATGAAAGCGATCAGGGACCCGGAAGCGTTGCGGAAGCGGATCGCGGAGGAAGAGGAAGAACTGGCTGAAAAAGGGACGCTGCATCCGGAACTGATCGCCGTCATGCCTGTTCCCCAGCACCCCCAGTAGTATCGCAACCCATGAGAACCAGCGAATGGCGAATGGTCGATGGTGAATGGGGCGTACGCGTCCAGGCATTCACCATTCACTGCTGACCAGTCGCCATTCACCAGCATTCAGACCATGCCCATCTACCACAGCCTCGGCAAGATCCCCCACAAGCGCCACACCGTCTTCAAGAACGGCAAGGACCGCTATTTCTACGAGCAGCTCTTCGGCACCATCGGCTTCGATGGCATGAGCACCCTGAGCTATCACGTGCACCGTCCCACCATGGTGAAGGAGCTGCGCAAGCCCAAGGACCTCACGCCCAAGATCGCCATCGAGAAGAACATGCGCTCGTTGCGGCTGCACGGCTTCAAGACCAAGCCGGAGAAGGACCACCTGGCCGCGCGCAAAGCCATTCTGGTGAACAGCGACTGCGCCATCGTGCTTGCCGCGCCGCAGGCCAAGAGCGTGGACTACTTCTACAAGAACGCCGACTGCGATGAGATGATCTTCATCCACAAGGGCAGCGGCACCCTGCGCACCTTCCTGGGCAACATCGACTTCAAGTACGGCGACTACCTGATGATCCCGCGCGGGATGATCTACACCATGGAGTTCAAGGACAGCGACAACCGCCTGTTCATCGTGGAGAGTCACCGCCCCATGTACACGCCCAAGCGCTACCGCAACTGGTTCGGCCAGCTGCTGGAGCATTCGCCGTTCTGCGAGCGCGACATCCGTCGCCCCAAGAAGCTGGAGACGCACGATGAGAAGGGCAGCTTCGTGATCAAGGTGAAGAAGCAGAACATGCTGCACGAGCTGGTGTACGCCAGCCACCCCTTCGATGTGGTGGGCTGGGACGGCTACAACTACCCCTACGCCTTCAGCATCCACGACTTCGAGCCCATCACCGGCCGCGTACACCTACCACCGCCCATCCACCAGACCTTCGAGACCGATGCCTTCGTGGTGTGCAGCTTCTGTCCGCGCCTCTACGACTACCACCCGCAGGCCATCCCCGCACCCTACAACCACAGCAACATCGACAGCGACGAGGTGCTCTACTACGTGGATGGCGACTTCATGAGCCGCAACGACATCGGTCCGGGCCACATCAGCCTGCACCCCGCCGGCATCCCCCACGGCCCGCACCCCGGCGCCATGGAGCGCAGCATCGGCAAGAAGGAGACGAACGAGCTCGCCGTGATGGTGGACACCTTCAAGCCGCTGATGGTGACGGAGGAGGCGCTGAAGCTGGATGATGGGAAGTATTGGAAGAGTTGGGTGGAGTAGGGCGGTGAGGGCGTGCCCCTCGCACCCTTCGACTTCGCTCAGAGCCCTCGGGGCGGGCTATCCGCAGTAGTCCTCCCCCTCGCAAAGCCTCGGGGTCCGGGCTACTTGCTTCTATCCCTCACGCAATGAACTGGCATAACACCACGCTGTGGGGATTTATCAAGAATACATTTCCCAACCAACATCTTAACTAGCTTGCTTCGCATATCGTGACCACCATCGCCTACCGCACTGCAGACTTTTGGAAGACCCAATTGGGGCTTCTTCCTGTGCCGCTACATCCTAGCGACACGAACCAGTTCGTCATGTTAAACGGTGTCAAAGGAAATTTCTGTGCAGATTTTTCTACTGGCACAGAACCCGGAGATGCGAAGTCCATCGCTTGGAACTGCAACACTGGACATTACATACAGTTCAGCTCGTCGCATGTTCTCCTGCACAGTATCGCTTCCGCTGCGCTTGAACCACAGAAAATCGAAATCAGGAAAATTGTCGATAATCTGGAACTTTTTCATTCGTACTTGGAGCAGTATTCCGATGGCAAACAACCTTCCGTTATTCAACACTACTTGAGAGTCTTCAGGACTCTTAGAACACTCCTAGGCCCAGACCATTCAGGAGAAGACGCTCTTTCTGCTTACACGGCTCTCATTGCCTGTGCCGCGAGCGACACCGACATTGCCGACATCGGAAATGGAGTTTGGGGCATTAAAGGGTCAGCACAATCTGTGGCAAAAAGTATTCGTCGCACTGATTGGGACTCACTCCAAGAGCAACTCAAAAGAAGTTACACCTCTGCATCCAGCAAGTCATACATAGAGCTGGCTGTTCGCCATTCCGCTGGCCTGATCTTTCAGGAAGCTCATTTTGAAGCAACATACCTCCATCCCGAACAACTCACGTTCGATGGCATTCTACCCCGCGCCACAAAAGGCACTAGGAAACCCGCCCGTCGTACCGGCGTTCACTTCACTCCACCCTTTATCGCACGTTCAGTTGTGGAGCAGGTGCTATCAATGGCCGACACATCTAAGTCGCATCTAACTGTTTTTGATCCTGCGTGTGGATCCGGAGAATTTCTGCGAGAGGTGCTGCGCCAGCTTGCGATGAGATCTTTTGCTGGGCATGTCCACGTTGTAGGCTTCGATATCTCACAAGGGGCATGTGATTTGGCAGAGTTCATCTTAGGCAACGAGGTGCGCCAATACAACTTCAAGACCTCTAGAGATATACGCTGCTGCAATTCCCTGAGTGCAGCAACTATTTGGCCTGCCGAGGTAGACATAGTTGTAATGAATCCACCCTTTGTTGCATGGGACGATCTCAGCACCGAGCTGAAAGACCTGGTCAAGGAAACGCTAGGCGGATTAGCTCACATGAAGACCGACTTAGCACATGCATTTCTCTATAAAGCGCTGGGGAGTGTCGTTGCGAATGGTCATTTGGCTTCAATCATTCCCGCCACATTCCTAGATAGCAAGGCGGCATCGAAGCTTCGCGCGGCTATCATGGAGCAGTGTCCGCCAAGCTTCGTCGCACGGTTGGGGAACCACAGCTTGTTCTCAAGCGCTATTGTGGATCCCGCCTTCTTCGTTGGGACAAAGTCAGGCCAGTTCAGTGGCATGCTCTGCACCTGGGCTGACCATCGCCATGAATCAACGTCGTCAGGTCTGCGAAACCTCAGGATGCTCACCTACTCGGGTGGAAGACCCCTTCCTATTGTCGGTGACGGGTTCAATATCTATCAAGCAACTGAGCGACCAAGTGAAGATCAAGGCTGGAATCCGAAACCCTATGACGCTGTTGAACTCAATGCGCGATTTGGAGCCTTGCCACGATGCGGTGATTTGTTTGAAACAAGGCAAGGTGTTCTAACGGGACTGAATGACGCCTTTCTGATTCAACGCGAATCCTACATGGCTCTGCCAGTTGAAGAGCGCGCCTATTTCAAGCCAGCGATAACGAATGACTCCATCAACTTCGGTTACCTAGACAGTGTCGAATATCTCTTCTACCCACATGGGCCCACTTCGATAAATTCAGAATCCGAACTGCTCGAGAAGGTTCCTAAATATGCGGAGAAGCATTTGCTCGGTTTCAAGGGCCGGCTGCGCGAACGGCCACGTATCCCCAATGATAAATGGTTCACCCTCACTGAACACAGAAGTTGGCAGCGATCGAATGTGCCCAAGATTGTCTCGACATACTTCGGCTCACCAGGGTCTTTCGCATACGACAAAGAAGGGACCCATGCAGTTGTTCAAGGCTATGCATGGCTGCCGAAACGCCCTCAATTCAGTGAGGATTCAACTCTCTCGTATGCCTATTTGGCCATATTAAACAGCCAATTTTTCTTTACGCTTCTAAGTGCCGTTTCTAACCCTGTTGCTGGAGGACAGCTCAACCTCTCAAAGAGGTATGTGAGCAGGGTGCCAGTACCGGACCTGTATGGCGCCTCATTTAATAATGCAGTGGTCCTTGGCTTGCGAGACTTTGGCCTAAGGATGTCAAAGGGAATGTCGTATGAATTTGATCATTTGGATTCTTTAGTTAAGCGTGCCTATGGGGAAAACTGAGGTCTCCCGAATCCAAGGACAAATCGCGACTTTCAGCAAGCAGTGCTCGAAGTCTTTTGAACTTCTTGGTGATCGGAGCATACGTTTCGGAGAGCCAAGGCCCGTTGCAGGACAGAAAATGTTGGTTCAGTTGAACGGCCCAGGGTCGGTGACTGCTAGAACAGATAAGTACACATACGCTGCATTACCCTTCCCTGTCTCTGATCTCAAGCTCTTCTGGTTAGCTGCGACGCTCGAATTCAAAACCAACAGAAACATAGTCACGCCCGACAGTGCCACCATGATTATTTTCACCGGTGAAGCGTATAACAGCGATAAGCAGCCACTGCTGCGTGCAGAATGGGAAAGCAATGCCGCTTCACCGCACGCACAACCTCACTGGCATGTCTACAATTCCAGGGTGGGGTCCATCGCCAAGGAATCAGAACTATTCGATACTGCACCAGCTTTTGATCCATCCGAGAGCATCACTACATCCATCAACGACTACGTTCCCAAGTTCCACTTCGCCATGTGTGCGAGCTGGAGCTCCAACAACTCCAATTGTGTCCAAGCGATTCAGGATGAGCAGTGTGTCGCAGATTGGCTTTCACACACCCTGCGGTACATTCAAGGCCAGCTTGTGTACACTATGCGCCGCCACGGCTAACTGGATCCTTCCAGTTCTTATGGAAGCCCGCAATAATTCAACGTATATCGTGTGCGGAATAGTAGCAGAAAGCCACAGGCCACTGATCGGCACCACGCAACCCTTGGCCAAACACCCATTGTGCCCCCGCGTAAGCCTGGATTCCGGCATGCAAGCGGGCTTCCCAACCTTTCTATGCATGACCCTTTTTACATGTATAGAAAACCACGCTGTTCTAAACACATTCGACCGGGTTGGTGAGTGACCTCGCGCCTCGGGTCGGCTATCGGTAGTAGCCCTCGCCAAAGACGGCTTGCTCCTACACTCGGCCTTATTCCGGGACAGAGACTTTTCACCAGAGTTGAAAAAGCGGCCGACTCTTTTTAAGTTTGTGGCCGATTAGTTAAAAAGCTCCAAGCGCTTTTTAAACAGTCGCACAACCTCCTCACCATGAAGACCTTCCGTGCTGGCCGAGCCACCCCAACGACCGCTGGCTACAAGGCCTTCCAGCCAGAGCCGATCAATCGGCCTTTCCGGCTGGACGACATGGAGTTACAAGGGCTTCTGGAGCAGGCCACGCTGAAACTGGGCGAGCTGAACGCCTTCGGGGAGCTGGTCCCGAACATCGGCCACTTCATCCGGATGCACGTGTACAAGGAGGCCACCGTGAGCAGCAAGATCGAGGGCACCCAGACCAACATGGAAGAGGCGCTCTTGGATGAGCGCGCCATTTCCCCGGAGCGCCGGGACGATCGCCGCGAGGTGAACAACTACGTGAAGGCCATGCAGCACTGTTTGGCCAGCATGAACGACCTGCCCTTGTCGTCGCGGATGCTGCGCGAGGCACATGGAACCTTGCTCCAAGGTGTGCGCGGCGAACACAAAATGCCGGGCGAGTTCCGCCGCAGCCAGAACTGGATCGGCGGAGCAACCCTCGCCGATGCCGCTTTCATTCCTCCCATCTGGGAAGAAGTGGGCCCGCTGATGAGCGACCTGGAGAACGTGTTCCACAACGACCGCACCGACCTGCCGCATGTGCTCAAGGCCGCGTTGGCGCATTACCAGTTCGAGACCATCCACCCATTCCTCGATGGCAACGGAAGGATCGGCCGCTTGATGATCACGCTCTACTTCGTACATGCCGGTGTGCTGAAGCAGCCCGTGCTCTACCTGTCCGACTTCTTCGAGCGCAACCGCAGCGCCTACTACGACAACCTAACGCGAGTGCGCAGCCAGAACGACCTGCGCCAATGGTTCCGCTTCTTTCTGGTGGGTGTGATCGAAACCGCCAACAAAGCCACCAACGGCTTGCGTGAGATCCTGCGCCTGAAGCAGGAATGCCTCGACGTGCGCATCCCCCGCATCGGTCGGCAAACACAGGCCGCGCCGAAACTGTTGAACCACCTCTTCCAGCAACCGATCGTGTGGGCCGAAGAAGTGATGAAGGCCACCGGCCAGAGCTCGCCCTCCGCATACAAGATCATGAGCGACTTCGAGCGCATCGGCATCCTGCGCGAGATCACCGGCAACAAGTGGGGGCGCATCTATCGGTTCGAGGAGTACTTCAAGGTGTTCGAGTCATGAGCGTGTGGGTGTTTGGGCGTGCCCCTGCCTCACCCTTCGACTCCGCAAAGCTCCGCTCAGGGCCAGCCTGACCTTCATCATCCCCCTCCCCCGAAAAAGCCCGACCTTCGCAGCACTGAACCTTACCACCATGGCAACCGGACTGAAAGACGTCGACTACGGCCTCGAAAAGATCATGCAGGATGCGGAGGACTTCCTGCCACTGCTGGGCACGGACTACGTGGAACTCTACGTGGGCAACGCCAAGCAGAGTGCGCACTACTACAAGACCGCCTGGGGTTTCCAAAGCGTGGCCTACGCCGGCCTGGAGACGGGTGTGAAGGACCGCACGAGCTACGTATTGCAGCAGGACAAGATCCGCCTGGTGCTGACCACGCCGATGACGCCGGACAGCCCGATCAACGAGCACATCCGCAAACACGGTGATGGCGTGAAGGTGATCGCCCTGTGGGTGCCCGATGCGAAGAAGGCCTGGGAGGAGACCACCAAGCGCGGTGCAAAGAGCTTCATGGAGCCGGTGCGCGAAGAGGATGAGCATGGCTACGTGGTGCGCAGCGGCATCCACACCTACGGCGAAACGGTACACATCTTCGTGGAGCGCGACAACTACAAAGGCGCGTTCATGCCCGGCTTCAAGCCGTGGAAGAGCCACTACAACCCAGAGCCGGTGGGCCTGAAGTTCATCGATCACATGGTGGGCAACGTGGGCTGGGGCGAGATGAACACTTGGGTGGATTTCTACGCCCGCGTGATGGGCTTCGCGCAGCTGGTGAGCTTCGACGACAAGGACATCAGCACCGACTACACCGCGCTGATGAGCAAGGTGATGAGCAACGGCAACGGCCGCATCAAGTTCCCGATCAACGAGCCGGCCGAGGGCAAGAAGAAGAGCCAGATCGAGGAGTACATCGAGTTCTATAACGGCGCCGGTGTGCAGCACATCGCGGTGGCCACCAACAATATCATTGAAACGGTGAGCGCGCTGAAGGACCGCGGCGTGGAGTTCCTCTACGTGCCGCCCACTTACTACGACGACGTGCTGGACCGCGTAGGCGAGATCGACGAGGACCTGGCGGTGCTGAAGCAGCACGGCGTGCTGGTGGACCGCGACGACGAGGGCTACCTGCTGCAGCTCTTCACCAAGCCGGTGCTGGACCGCCCCACCATGTTCTTCGAGATCATCCAGCGCAAAGGTGCGAAGAGCTTCGGCAAGGGGAACTTCAAGGCGCTGTTCGAGGCTATTGAAAGGGAGCAGGAGAACCGGGGGACGTTGTAGGTCCTATGGACGACAGAAAAGGGAAAGGCGCTCCGATCGGGCTCCTTTCTTCATTGAATCGACCAATTGGCACCTACGAGCAGATGGGCGCACATCTAATCGGCAATCACTTGCACCGAGCTGTACGCACTGGCCGAGTGTAGTCTGACCGAATAAACACCACCGACCAGTTGACCAAGGTCCAAATGGGCATGATGACTTCCAGGAGGTAGTATCTGGCGGTACACGCCTGGAATAACTACCCTACCCATGGCGTCCACCACATCCAATATCACCAGCTCTGAGGTCTCAAGGATGAACCCTATCGAGACAAGACCAGACGTTGGATTGGGGAATGCCGTCAACGGTTCATGCAGACCGCCATACTCGTGGAGCCCGGCAAAGGGTCCGGCCTTATACCTAAGAAGCACCGGCTTAAACGCACCACCTGCCGCAACAATGACCCGCCCATCAGGCTGAAGGTCCACCGCATACCCCGCAGGCTGTGAGGCATTCGGTATCGATGTACGCACGATACCCCCATCACCGAAAACCGGATCCAATGAACCATCGGGTGTCAACCGGACCACTGCAACGGCACCACCCAAGCCACCAACTTGCCCGGACCCGCCAGTGATCAACACCGCATCGTCCGGTTGAATGACCAGATCGTGCGCTCGGTCGGATCCGATGGAAGTTGAGATCACTACAATGCCTCCCGTTCCGAACCCCTCATCCAAGGCTCCGCTGGGGGTGAAGCGTGCCGCGAACATGTCATAGTTCGGTAGGTATTGTGTCGCACCCGTGATAACAATACTGCCGTCGCTCTGGATCCCCATTCCACCGATCGTTTCATCACCCGGGGTCAAACTCAATGTTACAATGCCTTCATTGCCGAACCCGGTATCAAAAGAGCCATCGGGAAGAAGCCTGATCACTGCGACATCATACGCACCACCAGCACCGAACAGACAGGCCAACAAGGCCTTGCCGTCATTCTGGATCTGAACGGCATGCGCGACATTCGTGCCCGAGAAGGGCGATATGGTCATGGAACCGTCCAACTGGAACGAATTGTCCGGTGATCCATCTGACGTGAACTGGTAGAGGGTGATTGCATTGTAATAGGCAGAGGTGCCAACCACGAGTATCTCGCCGCCATCCTTTATGAAGAGGTCTAACGGATGCCCATAAGCATTCGGGACAGCAGTCGCCACACCAAATGCGCCGAAGGTTTCATCCAAGGCACCATCTGGATGATACCTCACCAGTGTGACCGTGGATTGCAGGCCACTGGAAGATGACTCCGCAGCTACGAGGATCTTATCATCGTCTTGAATGGTGACCGCGAACGCCTGGTCCCAGTATGAGCCAAGGTCTGTTCTCACAACGCCCAGGCTCCCGAACGCAGGATCCAATTCCCCATCGGGTAGGCAGCGGATCACGTAGATGTCCCACCCTTGTTCGGTGTAACAGCGCCCCGTTGTCACGATCTTTCCATCGTTCTGTACCACCATGTCGCTCACGAACAAGGTCAGCGTATCAATGGAAAGAACGGCCATGCCATCCGTACCGAACGACAGGTCCAGCTGACCTTCTTGGGCAGCGCTTGCTGTGGTGAACAGCATGGTGGGAAGCAAGAGGTAATACAGTTTGCGCATGGTGTTGTGATGCGTTGGTAGGTGAACCTACAGGGTCATCCACTCGATAGAAAGCACAACACCACGATAGGCATTTCCCACACAGGTAAAGGTGACCAACCATGGCCTGGCAGGTGATACTGCGGCCCAAGGAACCAATCGCGAACACGCTTCCACCAAGAGGTGGGAACGGTTCTGGGAAAGCAGCTTGAACCAGCCCCGTTCGGATCTGGTCAAGCGGCTTGAGTTGCTCTTTCCAAGCGCACGTAAATGACCAGCAGCCCCAGCGCCACCAAGCTCAGTGTGCTTTCGATCACCAGCCACTGGCTGCCGAAATCGCCCAGCGGGCCTTCCATTGAAATGGTGATCAAGCGCGAGATGGCATACATGCCCCAGAAGAGCGCGATGAAGCCCAGCGCGGCCTTGCGGTCGGAGAAGATGTGAAGCCAACTCAGCATGATCCTTTGGGCTGCGCCTTGGTCTTTCGCGCCCATCCCGCGTTGCTCAACCCTTACAGAGCATCCAGCTATGCGCGGGTTTCGCGCCTAGGCTGGGCACGAAATCCCTGCGGCTCGCTTCCAAAGACCATACTGAAATGGCTTCCTGGTAGAGCAGTACGCCCAGGATCGCGATGCCCACGCCGCCGTACACCCCGCGGATGGAGCTGTAGGCATCGGTGTTGTCCAGCTTCACGTGGACGAGGTCCATCACGGCCTGCGGGTCGCCGAAGGCCATGAAGCTCACGGAAAGGATGCCCAGCACCGAGATGCCGATGAGCAGCCAGCTGCAGATGGAAAGAAGTCTGTTGGTACGCATGATGTGATGTGTTTTCCGGGTTCGGCAGCAAAGGTCCCAGCGGATTGTTCCAGAGGCACTTGATGTGGGTCAAGAACCGCATGGCCAGTGGTGTGGGTCGCGTAGCTTGCGGTCATCATGAAGACCATCCATCTCACCGACCCACGATTCGCGATCACTAAGCAAGGCACCTTTCGCCTGAAGGACCACGTGTGCGACTTGCCCAGCGAAGCCGAGAAGAAGGAACTTAAGAAGCAACTGGAAGCGGACAAGGCGGTGATCAGCGAACTACAGGAAGTGCTCTACGCCGCTGGCAAGCACTCGCTACTGCTGATCTTCCAGGCCATGGACGCCGCTGGCAAGGACAGCTGCATCCGCCACGTGATGAGCGGCGTGAACCCGCAGGGTGTGCAGGTACACAGCTTCAAAGCTCCGAGCACGTTGGAGCGCAACCACGATTTCCTCTGGCGCCATGCCTTGGCCATGCCGCCGCGCGGCTTCATCGGCATCCACAACCGCAGCCACTACGAGGAGGTGCTTGTCACGCGTGTGCATCCGCAGTTCATACTCGGACAGAACATACCGGGCATCAACAGCGAGAAGGACATCACGAAGACGTTCTGGGAGCAGCGCTATGCGAGCATCCGCAACTTCGAGGAGCACCTTGCAGAAAACGGCACGGTGATCATGAAGTTCTTCCTGCACATGGGCAAGGACGCACAGAAGGAGCGCTTCCTGGAACGCATTGATGACCCGAAGAAGAATTGGAAGTTCAGCGTGAACGACATCAAGGAGCGGGGACATTGGGACGCTTACCAGGAGGCCTACGAACAAGCCATACGTGCCACCGCCGCGCCGCATGCTCCTTGGTACATCATACCGGCCGACGAGCAGTGGGAGAGCCGCGCACTGGTGGGCCGCCTGCTACGTCTGCAGTTGGAGGCGCTGGGCTTGAAGAACCCGACCTTGGACGAGAAGGCAATGGCGGGCCTGCAGGATGCCCGCGCTGCCTTGATGGCCGAGAAGTAGGCGCTTCGAGTACATAGCTTTACCGCATGTTCCAGCGCTTAAGGCCCGCTACCGTCCGTCCCACACTTGTCCTGTTGTCCTTCTCCCTGCTGCTTGTGGCGTGTGAGCGCGAAAACACCGGCCCCACGGTGAATCCCACCATTGAGTTCCGGACTGACAACGGCTACACCTGGGCAAGCGACACGGTAAGTACCCAGGACACCCTGCTCGTGGGCGTGGTAATACAACGCGGCACCCATGCGCTCAACCACTTCAAGGTGACCCGTCGCTACGACAATGGTGCGGAGCTTGTCATGGACAGCTTGCCGATCGGTGCTGACAACTTCGAGTTCGACAAGATCATCATCACTCGTGCGCAAGCCGGTACCGAACTCTGGCGCTTCAATGTGGTGGAGAACGATGGCGATGTGATCCGCCGCTCCCTCACCTTCACCGTGGTGGAGTAGAAGGGCTGGCCCACGTGCCCCTGCGCTGGATAACTTCGCGCCTGCCTGCCGGTAGGCAGGGCCTGCCTTAGGCAGCACCTTTCACCTTCCCCCATGTACCGCACCCACACCTGTGGCGAACTCCGCCTTACCGACGCTGGAAAGACCGTGACCCTGGCCGGATGGGTCCAACGCGTCAGGGATCTTGGTCCATTCTTGTTTGTTGACCTGCGAGACAGATATGGCATAACCCAAATAGTCGTTGAGTGGTTAGACTACCACGTGAAAGGTGAAGGTGGATTGGGGTCTTTCGTTGTGGACCCAGCCAAACGAGCTGAGAAAGTGGAAACCCTCGCGAAACTGGGCCGAGAATTCGTAGTTCAGGTGAGCGGCCCAGTGCGCCAGCGCGATAATGAAAACCCCAATCTCCCCACAGGAGAGATTGAGGTCCTGGTGACCGAACTGAAGGTGCTGAACGCCGCCAAGACGCCGCCCTTCACCATTGAGGAGGAGACCGACGGCGGCGACGAGCTGCGGATGAAGTACCGCTACCTGGACCTGCGCCGCGCAAACATCCGTCGCAACTTCGAGCTGCGCCACCGCATGGCGATGGAGGTGCGCAACTACCTCAGCGCACATCACTTCCTGGAGGTGGAAACGCCCGTGCTGATCAAGAGCACTCCGGAAGGTGCGCGCGACTTCGTGGTGCCCAGCCGCATGAACAGCGGCGAGTTCTATGCCCTGCCTCAGAGCCCGCAGACCTTCAAGCAGCTGCTGATGGTGGCAGGCTTCGACCGGTACTTCCAGATCGTGAAGTGCTTCCGCGACGAGGACCTGCGCCAGGACCGCCAGCCGGAGTTCACGCAGATCGACTGCGAAATGGCCTTCGTGGAACAGGAGGACATCCTGAACACCTTCGAGGGCATGGCCAAGCACCTGTTCAAGTCCATCCACGAGGTGGAATTCAGCGAGGCCTTCCCGCGCATGAGCTTTGATGAGGCGATGAAGGGCTACGGCTGTGACAAGCCTGACCTGCGATTCGGCATGAAGTTCCAATCCCTCACCCCCGACCCCTCTCCCGGGGAGAGGGGAGAGGACCTCGTGCGGGGCGTTGGCTTCAAGGTGTTCGACGAGGCCGAGCTGGTGGTGGGCATCAACGCGGAAGGCTGCGCCGGGTGGAGCCGCAAGCAGACCGATGCGCTCATCGAATTCGTGAAGCGTCCGCAGATCGGTGCCACCGGCATTGTGTTCCTGAAATGGACCGAGGAAGGCCTGAAGAGCACGGTGGACAAGTTCTACACGCCGGAGCATCTGCAGAAATGGGCCGAGCGCTTCTGCATGAAGCAGGGCGACCTGCTGTGCATCATGGCCGGTAAGGCGGACAAGACCCGCAAGCAACTGAACGAGCTTCGCCTGCACATGGGCGACCTGCTGGGATTGCGCGACCCCAAGGTGTTCAAGCCATTGTGGGTGATCGACTTCCCGCTCTTGGAGCAGGACGAAGAGACCGGGCGCTGGCACGCCATGCACCACCCCTTCACCGCGCCGAAGCCTGAGGATGCGCAAAAGCTCTTCGACCAGCAGGACCTGGGCAGCGTGCGCGCCAATGCCTACGACCTGGTGATCAACGGTACCGAGATCGGCGGCGGAAGCATCCGCATCCACGACCGCACCATGCAGGAGGCCATGTTCCGCGTGCTGGGCTTCACCGACGATGACGCCCGCTACAAGTTCGGTTTCCTCATGGACGCCTTCGAGTACGGCGCTCCTCCACACGGTGGCGCGGCCTTCGGCTTCGATCGCTGGGTGAGCCTCTTCGGCCACCGCACGGACATCCGCGAGTTCATCGCTTTCCCAAAGAACAATTCGGGTCGCGATGTGATGATCGATGCGCCGAGCCGGATCGATCAGATACAGCTGGATGAGTTGGGGATCACGGTGAAGGGGTAGTCGACCGCTCCTTCAATTGCTGGAACAGACGGTCCAGCTCAGGTTGCCTGGAGTTGCCCATGGTGAGTTGAGGTGCACGTTCCCGGGCTTTGATGATGCGCTGCTCCGTGAGCGGGTGACTGCTCAGGAAGGACAACGAACCGGGCATGTCGCCTGCTTCGCGTTGCAGCAATTCAAGCAGTTGTACCATGCCCTCCGGGTCCACTCCCGCTTGGGCCATGCGTTCCATGCCCATCAGATCAGCGTCGGTCTCCAACGCGCGTGAGTAGGTGAGGTTGCGGATCTTGTCCGCGTTCTCCGCCAACAGCGCTACCACCACATTCACATCACCCAACAACAGGGAGAGGAAGAGGTAGCTGGCACCTTGACGCACAAGCATGCGCATGCTGTGCCGCTCCTCCACATGGGTGGCTTCGTGCGCAAGCAATGCCGCAAGCTGCCCGGAGTGGTCCATGCGGTCCAATATGCCGGTGAACACCACGATGTGACCTCCGGGCATGGCAAAGGCGTTCACCTGTTCGTCGTTCACCACATGGTAGCGTAGTTCAAAGCGGTCGCCCAGTGCCAGATGGTCGCCGAACTGCTGCAGAACGGCGCTGCGCGCGGTGTCTTCCCAAAGCTCCAAAAGCAGTTCAGGTGCGGCGGCTTGGCCCAACTGTCGATCCACTTCCGTAGGCAGCAGCAATGCCGACCGCTCTGCGGCAAAGGGCAACACCCACACATAACCCACCACCGCAAGGAACAACAGCCCCAACACGAACAGCAGTGGCCCTTGGCGGGCCATGGAGAGCGTGCGGTCGTAAACACCCCGGCGGCCAGCCCGCTGCATGCGCTGCACGAATAGCCTGATAAAGGCCGCATCGCGCGTTAGTACCACACTGCGTGGATGTTCACCGAAGGTGATGCGGAGGGTGTTGCTCGATCGCTCCCACTGCATGCCGCCATCCTCCAATGGCCAATGGAAACGCTCCCCGTTCACCTCAACCTCCAGCGCATCCGGTTCACGGATCGCAACCGTGGCATCGTGCGGCCTGCTGGTTTGACCATCGAAGAAATTTGCCGCTGCCGATGCGCTCACAGGAAGATGCCGATGTCCATGATGTCGCCAAGCTCGTCCGCCATGGCGCTGCTATGCTCCTGCTCGGTCTGCACCACCAAATTGAGGTCCGCATCGCCCCCCATCTCCATGTGCTGCATAACGAACCGCATGGTTCGCACATGTGCCCAAGCCAACCCGATGCCCAGGGTGAACACCACTAGAAGCACGTTGCCCAGCATCAACTTGAAGAACCCGCCACCAGTGGCTGTGCTTTTGAACTGCATGCGACGCCCTTCGCCGAAGTGCCAGCTGAGGTTGTCCACGTAGTAATTGAAAATGTCACGCTGCCACCAGAAGGAATAGATCCCCAAGGTGATGAGCGTGAGGAAATAGCCTTTCAGGTTCATCAGGAAGAAGTCGAGCCCATCGCCCTTGTACTCCAGGCGCGTGCTTCCGAATCGAACGTGGCTGAGCACGTAGTTGCGCAAGTTCATTTGGAACCAGGCGCCGTAAATGCCCAAGGTGATGAGCGTAAGAAACCCGTCGCGCAAGAAGATGCGATACAGCTCCTTGAGCTCACCCCGGTACCCGAAGTGAATGCCCCGCCAGCTGCTGCGGCTCATCCGGTAGCGATACGTACCGTGGATGATGAGCGGCGTGAGACCCAATATGGCCCCGAACAAGACCAGGTATGCCAGCATCATCAGCACTGGTTCCATGGACATCATCAAAGCGAAGAACACCGCATAGATCAGCACCAACAAACCCATCGCCTTGATGAACCCGATGAACATTTCCCGACCGGTTCCATGGAAGTGGAACGGGTTGCCGTCCAACTCCGAGTGCTCGTAGAAGTACTGCAGGCGACGAGCCTTGGCCCATGGATAATAGATGCCCAGCGTAATTGCCGTAAGCAACGCGTTAACGATGAGCACCACGAAGAGGTCTCCACCTTTACCGGTGAACGAAAGACGCTGTTTGGTGTCGAAAACCTGCATGTAGGGAGTTTTTAGGGCAGGGAAGATAACATCATGGCCCATACATGCACCTCGGTATCTTGGCGGCATGCAGCAGCACGACGAGCACTACCTACGCGAAGCAATTTCTCTTTCACGCGCCGGCATGGAACGTAACGACGGTGGCCCCTTTGGCTGCGTGATCGTGAAGGATGGCGAGATCATTGGTCGTGGGAACAACCGGGTTACAAGCAGCAACGACCCCACGGCCCATGCCGAGGTGGTGGCCATCCGCGAGGCCTGCCAGAAGCTCGGCTCCTTCCAACTCGATGGCTGCACGCTCTATACCAGCTGCGAACCCTGCCCCATGTGCCTGGGGGCCATCTACTGGGCAAGGCCCGATCGGATCGTGTTCGCTGCTCAACGGGAGGATGCGGCGGCTGCCGGATTCGATGACCAGTTGATTTACGATGAGCTACCGCTTCCACGGGAAAAGCGGCGCATACCGACCACCGCAGGACTTCTGCGCTTGGACGCACAGGCCGTATTCTCCGCGTGGATCGCGAAACAGGACAAGACCACCTACTGAAATGACCACGGACACGGACCTGCGCGCCCTGCGCATCCTACACTTCAGCCTGGTCGCGGGCAGCATTGCCTTTCTGGCCGTGTTCACCCTGGCGCGCAGGCAACCCGATGCCGCGGACCTTCCGGACCTGGAGGCCGTATTCCAGTTGGCGGGGGCACTTGCCATGACCGGGGTCGTGGTGGCGTTCATCACGTTCAAGCGGCTCCTGCAACAGGCGTCCATACGCAACGTTTCCACAGACCGCTTTGCTGCCGTGCGCGCCGCACTCATCGTGCACTGGGCCTTGATCGAAGGCATCTGCATGCTGAACGGGATCTTCTACTTCCTGAGCGGCTCCCTGCTGAACCTGGGACTCGCGATCGCGGCCCTGGTGGTGCTCATATCCCGAGCACCCACACGCGAGCGCTTGGAAAAATGGATGCTTGGCATCGGATAACACATGTTCATCGGCTTCATCGTTTTAGCGTCCGTGGGCATCCTTGCTTGGGTGATGACCCAGTACAAGGGAAAGCCTTCATCGCTGAATCCTTCGCAACGGGCAACGTTGGCCAAGTATGCGATCCTTTATCAGCGCTTGAACAAGAACGATCAGCGGAAGTTCGAACGGATCGTTGCCGGGTTCATCAACGACAAGGAGTGGCGTGGAGCCGGCATGTACGTGGCTGAGGAGATGAAGGTGATGATCAGCGCTTGTGCCGCTGAACTGTTGTTCGGTTTTCCCGATCTGGTGTTGAAGCACTTCACCACCATCATCGTGCATCCGGACACTTATAGAAGTCCCGTTTCCGGTCGCATGCACCAAGGTGAAGTGCGCCCACGGAGCGGCATTGTCATGGTCAGCTGGCGCGATTTCCTGCACGGCTATGCGCATACCAGCGATGCGCATAACGTGGGCCTGCACGAGATGGCCCATGCGCTGTGGTTCGAGAACAGCATTGCCAATGGCGAGGAGAATTTCCTGCATCCGGAACTGCTGCAGGATTGGATCGACCACGCCGACGCCGAGATCGAGCGCATCCGCAGCGGAAAGAGCCGCTTGCTAAGAAGCTATGCAGGCACCAACCAGCCGGAATTCTTCGCCGTGGCGGTGGAGTATTTCTTCGAGCGGCCCAAGGACTTCAAGCAGGATCTTCCGGAGCTCTATGCCACGTTGAGCGCCATGCTGCGGCAGGACCCGGCGGCGGTGTAGCAGCGGATCACTCCTTCGTAACACTCGTAGCCAGGTACTCGCAGTCCATGCGGGCGATGTACTCATGGAAGATATGTCGCAGGTTGCGCGGTACGATTAGTTTAGCGGGAGATGAGACTCCAATTCGTCATCATTTTTCATCTGACTTGGGCCACGGGTTTCACTCAGACAATCGCGCTTGAATGCGACTCACTGGTCCTTCGAAGGATACTCAGAGCAGCCTTGAAGTGGCAAGGCGAAGACGTGAAGAGTAAGCACACGCTAGTAAGGGAAACAACACCTTTCGATAGCACCCGAACACTAACGTCAAATGAAGCGTACTTGGATTGCCCTTACTTCGATGTTTGGCCTATCGAATGGATAAATGCCGAGAGCATTAAATCCGAACTACGAGACCATTTAGAGCACGGCAGCTTCACTTTCTACATTTCAAGACCGGCATTCATCTTAGCTGGCAAAGAATGCGTAGTTGTCAACGCTGTTCGCTCTGGCGAGTGGGGAGGGTCGAGCAGGTATCTCTATATCAAGAAGCGCGGACGTAAGTGGAAGGTCTATCGCGCCAAGATCATTTCGGTCTCCTGAACTTCTCACTCCTTCGTCACGCTCGTCGCCAGGTTCTCGCAGGCCATGCGGGCGGTGTATCTGCAAGTGCAGGCAATATTGCCTTCATCACTACGATACAATCCCCGTAACGATCACGTGCGATAGACTGAAGAGGCCCCAAGCAACGAGACCGGACACATACGCGAAACGGAGCCAACCGGAGGCTCCTTTCAAACCAAAGGTGGCAAGCGTTCCGACAAACCACCCAAGCCCCTCCATCGCGAAGAGACAAGTCTTAATGGCTTGATGATCCGCAATACTTGGCTCCTAAGGGAGAAAACCTGTGTCGATGAGCGAGGTCGCGATCAGCGACCACCTGGTCGCTACCCATATCCCAGAGACAAGAAGAATGACCCAAGAGACTTGCAGGATCATGGATCTTGCTCCCATGGCTCATCACTCCTTCGTCACGCTCGCCGCCAGATACTCCCGGTTCATCCGCGCGATGTGCTCCAGGCTGATGCCCTTGGGACATTCCACCTCGCAGGCGCCGGTGTTGCTGCAGTTGCCAAAACCTTCCTTGTCCATCTGCTCCACCATGGCCATCACGCGGCGCTTGGCCTCGGGCTTACCTTGGGGCAACAGGGCGAACTGGCTCACCTTGGCGGCCACGAAGAGCATGGCGCTGCTGTTCACGCAGGTGGCCACGCAGGCGCCGCAGCCGATGCAGGTAGCGGCGTCGAATGCTTTGTCGGCGTCATCCTTGGGGATAGGTACAGCATTGCCGTCCACCAGATTGCCGCTGGTGTTAACGCTCACGAAACCACCGGCCGCTTGGATGCGGTCGAACGCGCCACGGTCCACCGCCAGGTCCTTGATCACCGGGAAGGCCTCGGCGCGCCAAGGCTCCACGTGGATGGTGTCGCCATCCTTGAACTTGCGCATGTGCAGCTGGCAGGTGGTGATCAAACGGCCCGGGCCGTGCGCCTCGCCGTTGATGAACAGGCTGCACGATCCGCAGATGCCTTCGCGGCAATCGTGGTCGAACGCGATCGGGTCCTCGCCCTTGCGCACCAGGTCATCGTTCAGCACGTCCAGCATCTCCAGGAACGACATGTCCTCGGAGACGTTGTTGACCGGGTAGTCTACGATCTTGCCTTTGTCGTTTGGGCCGGATTGGCGCCAGATCTTGAGTGTCAGCTTCATGGCGAATGGTCAATGGTGAATGGCGAATGGGCCTGAGCTCATCGGCCACGATCCTTGCGTAAGTGGTCGTTTCGTTCTTCGATCTTGAAGATCATCTTGTTCAGCATGCGCGCGATCGAAGTAAGCCGCGCAGTGACGGGTGTTGGATCAAGCTTCAGCTTGCGATAGATCCTTCGCGAGAGTTCAAGTTGTGTTTCCAACTCGTACAGAGAACCACGGGTAATGCGCAGGTAGCTCAACAACTGGCGATCACCGCTGGTGCCACGTCCCCAACCTTCGGCGATGTTGGATGGCATGGAGACAGCAGCACGGCACATTTGGCTCACGAGTCCGAATCGCTCTTCGCTGGGAAGTTGAGCGGCGAACTCGTACACCATCTCGGTGGTGTCCATGGAGTGCTGCCAGATCACCAGGTCACGGTAGCTGCTGATCGACCCATAAGGCTCGTTCGGCTCCTCCATGCAGAGGTCGTTGAAAGCATCCA
This sequence comes from Flavobacteriales bacterium, assembly GCA_019638115.1. GTDB lineage: Bacteria > Bacteroidota > Bacteroidia > Flavobacteriales_F > PHOS-HE28 > PHOS-HE28. The sequence goes on from JAHBUK010000001.1 coordinate 937,210, forward strand.
ATCGTTCCTGGCTCATATGTGTATGGTGTTGATGAGTTGCATTTTCCATTCGCCATTCACCATTGACCATTCACCCTCCTACTTGTACGAACGTTGCGTCAACTTCACTTCCTCGAACGTCAGTGGCTCCTTGTGCAACTGCGCTTTGCCGGCCTCGCCCAGCCACTCCCAGGCGGCCACGTAGGCGTAGTTGGCATCGTCGCGCTTGGCCTCACCCTGCTGGGGACCTTCCGTCTCGGAATACTCCTCGCGGAAATGGCCTCCACAGCTCTCGTTGCGGTCCAGTGCGTCCAGGCACATCAGTTCACCCAGCTCCAGGAAATCGGCCACGCGACCAGCCTTTTCCAGCTCCTGGTTGAAGCCATCGGCCTTGCCGGGCACGCGTACGTTCTGCCAGAAATCGGCGCGGATGGCGCGGATCTCCTCGATGGCCTGTTTCAAGCCTTCGGCGTTGCGGGCCATGCCGCACTTGTCCCACATCACCTTGCCCAATGCGCGGTGGAAATCATCCACGGGCTTGGTGCCCTTGTTGTTCAGGAAGTGGTTGATGCGGTCCTTCACCTCCTTCTCGGCAGCGTCGAACTCGGCGCGCTTGGTGTCGATGGGACCGGTGCGGATATCATCGGCCAGGTAGTCGCCCACAGTGTAGGGCACCACGAAGTAGCCGTCGGCCAGACCCTGCATCAGTGCTGAAGCACCAAGGCGGTTCGCGCCGTGATCGCTGAAATTGGCCTCGCCCAAGGCGAAGAGACCGGGCACGGTGGTCTGCAGGTTGTAATCCACCCACAGGCCGCCCATGGTGTAGTGTACGGCCGGGTAGATCTTCATGGCGTGGTCGTAGGGGTTCTCGCCGACGATGTTCTCGTACATGTCGAAGAGGTTGCCGTACTTCTCGCTAACCACGGCACGGCCCAGCTCGGTGATCTTCTCCTTGCTGGGGTTCTCGATCTTCAGCACGTTGGCCTGCAATTTTCCGTAGCGCTCAATGGCGGCACTGAAGTCCAGATACACGGCTTCTCCGGTCTTGTTCACGCCATAACCGGCATCGCAACGCTCCTTGGCGGCACGGCTGGCCACGTCGCGCGGCACCAAGTTGCCGAAGGCCGGGTAACGGCGCTCCAAGTAGTAGTCGCGGTCGGCCTCGGGGATATCGCTGCCCTTCTTCTTGCCTTCGCGGATCGCCTTGGCGTCCTCGAGTTTCGCAGGCACCCAGATGCGACCATCGTTACGCAGCGATTCGCTCATCAGCGTGAGCTTGCTCTGGTGCGTGCCGCTCACGGGGATACAGGTCGGGTGGATCTGCGTGTAGCAGGGGTTGCCGAAGTAGGCTCCGCGCTTGTGGGCTTTCCACGCGGCGGTGACGTTGCTGCCCATGGCGTTCGTGCTCAGGAAGAACACGTTGCCGTAGCCGCCGGTGCAGAGCAGCACCGCATGCGCGCCGTGCCGTTCGATCTCGCCGGTGATCAGGTTGCGGGCAATGATGCCGCGCGCCTTGCCGTCCACGATCACCACATCGAGCATCTCGTGGCGGTCGTACATCTTAACCGCGCCCTTACCTACTTGGCGCATCAGTGCGCTGTAGGCACCCAGCAACAACTGCTGGCCGGTCTGCCCGCGGGCGTAGAAGGTGCGGCTCACCTGCACGCCGCCGAAGGAGCGGTTGTCCAGCAGTCCACCGTAGTCGCGGGCGAAAGGAACACCTTGAGCCACGCACTGGTCGATGATGTTCGCGCTCACCTCGGCAAGGCGGTACACGTTGGCTTCGCGAGCACGGTAGTCACCACCTTTCACGGTATCGTAGAACAGGCGGTAGGTGCTGTCGCCGTCGTTCTGGTAGTTCTTGGCGGCGTTGATACCACCCTGCGCGGCGATGCTGTGCGCGCGACGGGCGCTGTCCTGGAAACAGAAGGCCTTCACGTTGTAGCCCATCTCCGCCAGGGAGGCGGCCGCACTGGCACCGGCCAGGCCCGTGCCCACCACGATCACGTCTATGCGACGCTTGTTGGCGGGTGCCACGATGCGCATGTGGCCTTTGTGGTAGGTCCACTTCTTGTCAATGGGTCCAGGAGGGATCTTACTGTCGAGTGCCATTTCAGCGGAAGTTGAGCGGTTGAGGGGTTGAGCGGGTTGAGGCGTTGGGTGCAACATCCAACTTCTCAACGATCAACCTGCGTGGGCTATGTGCGCGGGCACAACTCATCGGTTAATGAACATCCACACGGGGATGAGGGCGAAGAAAATGGGAACGACAACGGCGAAGAACACGCCCACGTTCTTGATGATCGGGGTGTAGCGCGGGTGGTTCAGGCCCAGGCTTTGGAAGGCGCTTTGAAAGCCGTGCAGCAGGTGGAAAGCGAGCACGCCCATCATCACCACGTAGAGGGCCACGTACCACAACTGCGTGAAGGCGGCGGCCACCACCGTGTAGAGGTCCTTCAACGGCTCGCCGCTCTTGTCAACGGTCATGGGCAACTCGCCGAAATGCATCTCATACCAGAAATGCTTCATGTGCATCACGATGAACACCAGGATCAACGTACCCAGCAGGGCCATCTGGCGAGCGTACCAGGTACTGTTGGCACCCGGCTTTTCGTAAGCGTATTTCACCGGACGGGCCTTGCGGTTCTGAATGGCCAACAGAAAGCCATCGAAGGCGTGGAACAGGATGCTGAAGTAGAGTACGTAACTCACCAACTTCACCAAAGGGAAGGTGGTCATGAAGCGGGCGTACTCGTTGAATTTCTGCTGGCCCTCGGGGCTCATGTCCAGCAGTTGCAGGTTCCCGGCCAGGTGGGTGATCAGGAAGACGGAAAGGAAAAGGCCCGTCAGGGCCATCCAGTACTTCTTCGCAAGTGAGGAACCGAGTAGAGCTGATCGTGCCATGTCTCTGTAACAGCGAACGGATGATGTTCGTTCGGGCCGCAAACTTAGCCGGTGGCCCGTTGGCATGGAAGCCGACCCTGTGGGCGTCCTTGTTTAGAACGGTTCTGATCTATGGGTGTGTAGCGCCACAAGAGCCTGGCAGTGGCCGGTTCCCAAGGGGCAGTACCCTACTCCAACTGTCGGACTACTTCTCCGGCCAAGCCTTCCGCGTGGCGGCGATGGACTTCTTCACCATGGCCTTCAGCACCTTCAGGTCGATGTCGGCCAAGCGCTTCACATAGACGCAACCCTTGGTGGCTTTGTGTTTGCCCAGCTTCGCCAGCATCGCCTCATCCTGTGCTGCTTCGCCCAGGTAGAGCACCAGCTCCGTCTTCCGCGGACTGAAGGCCGCCAAGGGCGCACTGCCCGAATGGCCACTCGCGTAGGTGTAGTGGTAAGTGCCGAAACCGACAATGCTCGGCCCGTACATGTGCGGCTCCTCGCCGGTCAGTTCCTGCATCATGGCCATCAGCACCCGGCTGTCATCGCGCATCTCCTCCTTGGGGTGCTTGTCGATGAAGGCGGAGACGGAGGCGATGGTGGCGGTGGTTTTGTTGGCCTTGGACATGGCATGGCGGGTCATCCCCGCATTCGTTTCGGATCCTGGCGCGCATCGAAGATGTCGGTGACGTGGATCATATCGTCGACGATGCGGTAGATGATCTTGAAGTTCCCGACCACGAGGCGACGATATTCATACTCACGGCCTGCCAACCAGACTTCCACTTGTCCGGCATGCGGCCAATGAATGAGTTGGCGTGCTCCTTCAAGCACGGTATCGATCACCGCTTCGCGCTTTTCGATGCTCGCATTGCCCAAGGTGAGTTCAACGGACTCCACCAAGTGCGCGATGGCGTAGTCGGTGATCTTCAGTTCCACGGCTACTTGCGGCGTAACGCGGCTTTCGCTTTCGACTTCGCTTCTTCGATGGTGCTGACGCGGCCGGCCGCGATATCCGCCTCGGATCGATCGGCCCCGTCGGCGAGCATGGCCCGGTAGGCGCCTTCGCCGGAATTGCGGTCCAAGAGCTTGCTGAGCAGCTCAAGCAGCTTCACATCACCCTCGCGCTGGATCAGCTGTATCAGTTGGTTGCGCAGTTGCACGGCGGTCATGGCGCGGTGTGTTGTGGACCAAAGTTATGCTAACCATGCATTGTTGTCGTGTGCGGCGAATCTGCTTTTGTTGGAAGACGGCGATGCCCGCCCCCTTGGTCTTCTTCTCCTTGACCATAGAGGGTGGCACTGCGTGACGTGGTTAGCGTCAAGGGTGGTTGAACAAGATAGGAGGCGGGACCATGTGGAGACCGTGTGGCTTGTGGTAAAGCAGACCTCGTTCTGGTTGGCCATAAAAACGCAGCAGCGCCGGACAGGCAGCGGAAGCACAATAGAGTGCATCTTAGTTGAACCAACACTATCCCACATGATCGCACTGAGACCAACAAAATGGATCCTCGCAGCAGTGCTTTCCATCAACTCGGTGAATGTACATGCGCAACTGACACCGCTTTGGACCCAAAGTGTCGAGACCGGGTTCCCGTTTTATTTTTCTGATAGACCGAAGCTGCTGCGGGACGCGAACGGCGATCTATTGGTGATCGGCAACATCTTGGCTACTGCCAACGCCAGGGATTGGATCGTACTGAAGTACAACGACTTTGGGGATCTCTTGTGGACCTTCACGTGGGAAGGTCCCTTCAATGGTGATGATCGCTTGCATGATGCGAGCATGGATGCCGCTGGCAACCTTGTTCTGGTCGGGAGCGGCATGGTGGACAGCACCAATATTGACTTGAGCGTTGTGCGCATTACTTCCAACGGCACACTCGACTGGCAGTACATGCACGACGGTGGCGCGGGTGGGACCGATGAGGCACTGTCCGCAACACTGGGTGAGGACGGCTCTGTGTACGTTACTGGCAGGACAACGATCGACACTCTGGTTCCTCCGAAGCTCATTGTTCAGCGGATCTCCTCCGGCGGCCAGTTGATCTGGTCGAATGTTTTCGGTGACGAGGACGACTTCCCGTGTGGAGGTCATTTGGTACGCTTGATCAATGATCAGGTACATGTATTCGGTCACTACTGGCCGTTCTTTGGAGTGGCCGGGTTCACGCAGACAGTGATGGACACACTTGGGACACTGGTCCAGCACAATGAAGGGCCACCGCCTTCTGGTATGGGCGGTCCGGTGTGCTATGAAATGGATGGGGCTGGGAACGGCTATTGGGGCACATTCGGCAGATTTCGAGTGATCAAGGTAAAGCCGGATGCCACGATCGATTGGAGCTATATGCATCCCAGCAATCTGCCGTGGAACGTTTCGGCCGACGAGTGCATTGACCTGCTCATTGACGCTGAAGGATACCTGCGTGCGACCGGAAGGCACTATGGCCCGGACTACCAGGGTCCGACATACACGAGTTGTGACATCCTCACGTTGAAAATGGACACGGCCGGGGCTTTGATCTGGGAGTCTCGCTATGCGTATCAAGACGCGCTTTTGTGTGACATTGGACAGCAGCTGTTCGTGGATGACGCAATGAACACGTACGTTGCAGGACGCAGCCAGCATGTGAGCATCGGTACCGACTATGATTTCTGCGTGGTCAAGATCGATCCGGACGGCAACTACGTTGGTGACATACGCTATATCGGCCCCGATGGTGGGAATGATGTCCTGTTCGATATCGTAGCGGACGGATCTGACATCTATGTGACCGGGATATCTATGGACATCCTTGAACGTTCGCACATTGTCACGCAGCGATACAGCAACACAGTTGGAGTGAGCGACTTGTCCGTCCCAACCGCAATCGATGTCGCGCCGAACCCTTTCACCGACTATTGTCGGATCACCGTGCCTGCATCAGCAACTGCGATCTCATCACTTGTTCTGTTCGACTCCCATGGCCGCATGGTCAAGCAAATAGCTGGTATTGGCACCCGTGAAGTGCTGTTGACAAGGGACAACCTTTCCCCGGGTATATACATGGCACAACTGCGGGACGAAGACGCCAACGTGATCTTCTTGCGCCTGGCCATTGTTGATTAGCTCCGCATCGGGATCGCATTCCGCGTGAGCGATTGGACCGGAAAGCCCGCAAGCGAGGAGGAACGACGAGTGCGGACCTGCCTGTCCGGCAGGCAGGCTTGGAGCGAAAAGCCCGACGGCGCGCTCCCGAACGAAGGCTCTGCGCAGCGAAGGGATGGCGCCGGCACGCCCCAATCCTTCAGCACCCCTGAACGATCGCACCTACACTCGTTCCTACCTTAGCGCCATGCCCAAGCCGTTACTGAAAGAGGGCTTCAGCTTCTACTTCTGGAGCGACGAAGGCAGCGAGTTGCCGCACGTGCATGTGAGCAAGGGCGATGGCTTGGCGAAGTGGTGGCTGGTGCCGGGTATCAAGGTGGAGTACTCGAACGGGTTCAAGAAACAGGAACAACGCAGGATCAGCGAGCTGATCGAAGAACACTATGAAACGCTCATCAAAACCTGGGAAAAGCACTTCGGCAAGCAGCGCTGATGTGCGCGCTACCGACCCGCTGGACCGCTTGATCATCGAGGAAGGTCTGCGGATCAAGCGCATTTCACCTGTTGCGGATGGGAGTGCGTTGGTGCTCACCCTGACCAATGGCGCCACGGTGTTCGCCCCTTTGGACGATGTGCCACAACTGGCCAAGGCCAACGCCAAGCAACGCTTGAACTACAGCCTGGTGGCCAGCGGGACAGCGGTTGGTTGGGAAGACCTGGATGTTCACCTTTCCCTCAAAGGCTTTCTCACGTCCATTGTGCGTAGCGAGGTCATCCGTCGCCTAACAGACCCGGCCCATTCGCCCAAGGTGATGCACGCTCGGCGTTCCGTTCCACGCAAACAGAAGGCGACCAAGTAGTCCCTATTCGAATACGATACCTGATCACAACCGTTCAGACACTTCATCCCAACGATGCGTTACCAGCCCCTCACCGCCGCCACCTACCGCGAGCACCGCGCCCGTTTCCGCCAAGCCATGGAGAAAGGCGGCCTGGCCGTGTTCCACAGCAACGACATCATGCCCACCAGCGCCGATGGGCACATGCCGTTCAAGCAGGCCAGCGACATCTTCCACCTCAGCGGCATCGACCAGGAGGAGACGATCCTGCTGCTCTTCCCCGATGCGGTGGACCCGAAGGACCGCGAGATCCTCTTCGTGCGCGAGACCAGCGAGCTGATCGCGATCTGGGAAGGTGCCAAGTTCTCTCAGAAGGAAGCGAGCGAGCTGAGCGGCATCGCCACCGTGTTGTGGACCACGAGCTACGAAGCCACGATCAAGCGCCTGGTGCCGCAGTGCGAGCACCTGTACCTGAACAGCAACGAGCACCTGCGCCAACACAACGAGGTGGAGACGCGCGAGGAGCGCAAGAACAAGGAGCTGCGCACGCAATACCCGCTGCACAGCGTGAAGCGCAGCGCGCCGATCATGCACCGCATCCGTTCGCGCAAAACGGCCGAGGAGGTGGCGCAGATCCAACGCGCGGTCGCGATCACAGGCAAGGCCTTCCAACGCGTGTGCGGCTTTGTGAAGCCCGGTGTGAAGGAGTACGAGATCGAGGCAGAGATCACGCACGAGTTCATCCGCAACGGCTCGCGCGGGCATGCCTACACACCGATCATCGCCAGCGGCTACAACGCGTGCGTGCTGCACTACATCACCAACGACATGGTGTGCAACGACGGCGATGTGATCCTGATGGACTTCGGCTGCGAGTACGGCGGATACGCGAGCGACCTCACGCGGTGCATCCCCGTGAACGGCCGTTTCACCGATCGCCAGCGCGCGGTGTACAACGCGGTGCTGCGCGTGAAGAACGAGGCCACGCAACTGCTGCGCCCCGGCACGCTGCTCGCCGACTACCACAAGGAGGTGGGCAAGATCATGGAGAGCGAGCTGATCGGCCTGGGCCTGCTGGACAAGACCGATGTGAAGAACCAGGACCCCGAGCGTCCGTTGTACAAGAAGTACTTCATGCACGGCACCAGCCACTTCCTGGGCCTCGATGTACACGACGTGGGCCTGTGGAACGAGATGATCCAGCCGGACATGGTCTTCACCGTGGAGCCGGGCATCTACATCCGCGAGGAGAAGCTGGGCATCCGCCTGGAGAACGACATCCTCACCACCCGCGACACTCCGATCGACCTCTTCGCTGAGATACCCGTGGAAGCGGAGGCGGTTGAGGAGATGATGAATGCGAAAGGGGTGGTGGTGTAAGGCCCCTTCAGCCAAGGAGAGGTAGCGGCCTGTCGCAAGTAAACGGCTGCCCTTGGATAGCCTTGTGGTGGTTACCATTGCACTGCCTGTACCATCCATGAAACTGATCCGCTCCCTGGGATTTGCCGCACTGATCGGTGGCTACCTGCTGAAGCACCTGCACCTGACGGGAGGGAGTCCGCTGCTCTTCATAGGCTTCGTGCTGGTCGCGTTGGGTTCGCTGATCCCCTTGGTGGTCGATTGGCCAGCGGCCGCGGTGGGTGATGTGATCAAGCCCCTGCTGGCGGTGCTGCTCTACGGCACAGGCCTGATGTTCTATTTCGAGATCCCCGGCGGGTTCTTCCTCTTCTCCATGGTGTTCATGCTGGTCATGGCCTTCCTGCTCTCCGACCGCACCCGCCATGAACTGCAGCACATCCAGGACATACGAGCATTGCCCTTGCTCCTGGCCGCGTTGCTTGTTGTGTTGAGCGGGTTGGCCTTCACCCTCATGGAATGGCCTACGGCAGAGATCCAGCTTTCTCTCGGAGTGTTCTGCGTAGTGGTCTGGATGCTGCTGAACGTGCGGAAGCGTGGATGATCGGGGGGCTTATCACTGCGCCCATTCCATGCACGCGTGCGGGTGCCGATCCATCCGGAATGGTCCGTTACGATGGTCACCCCTAATGTTCATGCATGTGCAGGGATGTATCGGTCGTCGGTGTGGCAGCGTTACTTCGCCATAACCACAAAATGCTGGCGCCATGATCACCCTCCCCTTTGTTACCATGGCAGCGCACTGGACCAAAAAGAACGGACTGCGTTACCCAAGCAGCTTAAGGGCATTGGGTTCCCAAACACCATCACCATGCGCGCCATCCGATCCATTGCCATCGCCGGTTTCATCCTCGGCATCCTCTTCAAGAACCTGCACTGGCCGGGGGCGAGCTACATCCTCCTCATCAGCGGCGTGCTCACCATCGTGACGCTCGGACTGCTGTTGTTCCGCAAGCCCGGACCGATGACAGTGCAGCTGCACTACCCCGCCATGCTGATCGGGGCGTTGATGGCAGTGATCACAGGCGGATTGTTCAAGGTCATGCACTGGCCTGGGGCGAACATGCTCCTGCTGCTCGGGCTTACGATCTGCGCGCTGTGGTTCCTGATCCCTACGCGTAGCGAGCAAGCAACTGTTTAGCACGGGTCGACCATTAATTGTAACAGCCCCTCGATGTGCTTCGAGGGGCTGTTGCGCTTTCCAGAAGTCTTGCGACTACTCTTTCACGATGCGCCCAGTGAACCGTGTATCCCGCGCAACGGCCTCAAATAGGTACACGCCCTTTGCGAGGTCGCTCACATAAATGCTGTTGCGGTCGGGCATGATACGTTGCTGAAGGACCGTACGGCCCGTGGCATCGCGCAGGGTGAAGGATCCACCAGCAAAGCCGCTCGGTGCTTGGAAGTGCAGCACATCCGACACGGGTACGGGGAAGACCGCGAACGGCTGAGTGCCTTGCACCTCACCCACACTCACCGAGGTGTAGTCAGCACAGCCGTTGCTAAAGGCTTGCGTCTCACTTGCATTCCAAACAGGCAGGGTCTCCGCAAAGGCCCGAACGCTATCCACGCGTGTGCGCAGTGCCGCCACGCTCGCTTCTGGTCCACCGCTCGCAGCCCGCGCATACACGTAAGCGAACAGCAAGTGCATGTTCTCGCCGGGTTCCAAGGTGAAGGTGCCCATGCTCATCAGTCCGCGGCGATCCGGCGTGGCTGGTGTCTGCACGGTTTCGCTCCAGGGGGCTTGCACCTGTCCGCCGGTCCCTGCATTCACCGGGTCACCATCGCCCGGGTACATGAACGCACACGTGATCGCATCGGGGTCAATATCGTGGCCATCGCCACCGTAGGTCATGGTCAGACCGTCCTTCCAGATGCCGCGCAGGTAGCCATAGGATTGGCTTGTGTTCGAGGGGTCATTACAACAGGCCGCCCCATCGCGATTGAAGTAAATGAAATGAGACAGCCCATATCGCTCATTGTCCACGATGCCGTCACCAAACCCATGACCGTTCCAGTTCGGCAACAGATCCGATGCGTCGTCGTCCAGGTCGTTGGCGTCCACCAACGGCCCTTTCAATATGGTCATTCCGAAAGCAGGCGGCTGCAGCCCATAGCCCACGGAGCCCAAGCAGTTCTCATCCATCCCATCCCAATTGTAAGCGTAGGCCAGGTTCCTCGAAGGGTCGCATCCGATGAAGTCGTCGTTCGCGCAACCGATGTCGAAGTCGTTGAAGAAGCCGAGCAGTGAATTGGTGTAAGTCTGTGTGCTGCGGTTGATCAGGCGATAGGAGACGAATACGGTTTGGCCGATGGCCGGATCCGTGCTGTTGAACGCGAATGGCATCTGGTGTACTTCGATGCCCAAGCCCGTATTGCCGTTCATGCTGCCCAAATAGTCATTGAAGATGCTGAAGAGCGCCTGGTCGCCCATGATGCATGGAGCATCGCCATCGGCCGGGTCGTAGTTGCCATCCTGGTCGAAGTCGTGGAATGGCGCGAGGTGAAGGTCATAGCCAGCGGCTATGTCGCCCATGGCCGGCCATGCGGTGAACGATGCGGGGATGGTGTATCCGTTCGGGAATTGGATGGACAGGTCGCAGCCTGGGTCATTCAGGCAGAGGTAATAGGCGTGGTGGGCATCCACCTCGGCGCGGCTCACTCGCCACACCTGGTCATACGCCATTGAAGTAGCTGCATCCGTGGTGCCAGTGAGCGTGAGCGGGCCCGGGAAGAAGTGCATGGTACCGAACGAATCATAGAGCGTACGCGAAACGCGCAAGCCGCCATCGGCATCCTGCCCGCCGATCCACAAGCCACCGACATAGAGCGGACTAGCCGGTTCGCCGATCGGCACTTCGTACTGTGAGCTGCCCGTGCTTCCTCCGCCTGCTACACGGCCGTTCGAGAAGAAGCGCGCGCGTACATCTCCGATATCGAGTTCGGAATAGGCCTGGCCATGGGCCGTATGCATCGCAGCAATGAAAAAGCTGAAGAGGATGGCGTATCGTGCGATCATGGCTTTGCCGCGCTGGATATGACCATTGCGTAGTGCCAACCTAGCACGCGGCTCTGCGCAGCACTACCATATCACGAGCAACGAAACGTTTCGGAAAGCGAACGGTCACTAACTGTACGAGAAGCGGATGCTCTCAGAGCAATTCATACACCACCTCCACTTTTTCCGGCAGCGTGGTATCCGCCACACACGTATGGTACATGCGCCCCTGCGGATCCCGCTCCAGCACTTTGCCGGCCACGGTCAACCCGCGGTAAACGGGAATGATGGCAACGGAACTGGTCAAGCGACGCGGCGGAGTTGGAAGGGCTTCACGGTGGAAAGCTCCCCGTCGAGCACCATCAGGAAATACTCCTCGCCATCCAGGTCGGTGATGCGCACCCGGGTAACGGGGCCGTTCACTTCGCCGGTCTTCACAATGTGGCCCTTGCTGTCGCAGATGTCGAACAGGGCGTCTTCGGTGCCGGGTTCGTAATCGAACATCAGCAGGCGCTCGATCTGATCGATTCGCAGGCGGATCTCGTGTGGTGTGCTGGACATGGCCGTGGGTGCCGTATGGCGCCTCTTTACGGCCGTACATGGCAGTGGGTTCCAAAAACGGCGGGACCCGGCCCACCTGAACGGCGGACCGGGCCCCTACCACCAAACCAAAAACACCGAAAACTCCCTATCCCTTAACTCCCTTGGTCGTTGAAGATCCAGAGTGGACCTTGTGTGCTGTGCTTTTCCATGGCTGCGCTCGGTTTTGGGTCGTTGCTGGAACCAAACTACTGCAGGTATCAGGCGATGAAAAGCCGGGAACGAGCAACGGTGCAATGCGATCAAAAAGCGGCCGTACGCCTTACAAGGCCTGGTATGCAAGGCCGCTGAATGGCTGTACCGATGGCTGGACGGGACCCGCCGTTGGCCTGTGTGCGGTCCGCTGCATGCGGCAAGGACCTATCTTTTCGCCGCACCAACAAACCAATACCATGGCACTGCGCGCTCTGATCGTGGATGATGAAGCCGATGCACGGGACAACCTGCGCCTGATGTTGCAGGAGCACTGCCCGGAAGTGGAGATCGTGGGACAGGCCGCCAGCGCTCCGGAAGCGCGGGAGCTGATCAAGAGCCTGCAACCCAATGCACTCTTCCTCGATATCAAGATGCCGGGCGAGGACGGCTTCCAGCTTTTGGCTTCCATTGCCGAGCTCGATCTGCCCGTGGTGTTCACCACCGCCTACGATGAGTATGCGTTGAAGGCCTTCAAGCAGAACGCGCTGGACTACCTGGAAAAACCCATTGATGTGGACGACCTGAAACGCGCCGTAGGCAAGCTCATGAAGCTGAGCGGCGAGATCGTCACCGGGCACGCCTCCGCCATCGCCGCTTTGATGAAGGACCCGGAGTCGCCCTTGAGCTCCCGCGTGGCGGTGCCCGGCCGTGAAGGGCTGGTGCTGCTGAAGCACGAGGACATCATGTACCTGGAAGCGAACGACAGCTACACCACCATCCACCTGAAGGATGGCAAACGTTCGGTGAGCAGCAAGCACATCCGCATTTTCGAGAACAACCTCGACCCCAAGACCTTCTTCCGGGTGCACAAATCCTACATCGTGAACCTGGCCCACCTAGTGGGTTTCAACCGCGCGGAAGGCAACATGGCCATGCTGGACAATGGCGCCATGATCCCCGTTTCACGCCGCCGTCTGCCGGACTTCCTCGCGCTCATCAACACCTTCTGATGTTTTCCGCAGGGCGCCGTGGGCAGGCGGTCGTGGCCGTGTTGGCCATGTGCTTGGGCCTTGGCGCTCAAGCTCAGCAGCACGGTTTCCGGCAGTTCACACCGGAAGAGGGCCTGGCACAAAGCCAGGTGCGCTGCATGGCACAGGACGCTGATGGCTACCTGTGGATCGGCACCCTCGGTGGCGCCAGCAAATTCGATGGGTACGGATTCGTGAACCACGCTCTGCAGGAGGGCCTACCCGATGCGCATGTGAGTGCCCTTCAAAGCGATGCCCAGGGAACCCTTTGGCTGGGTTCCGGCAACACGCTGGTGAAACGTGTTGGGCAGCGTTTCCTGCGGGAGGAGCTTCCGTTCCACGGCAGCGGTGCCCGCATCATGGCTCTTGCTGCGGATGGCCAGGGACACCTGTTCATCGGCACCGATGGTGAGGGACTCTTCCTGCGCGATGCGAATGGCAGCATCAACGCCCTACCCGGCTACCCCCAGGACACCGCCGCCAATGTGCGTGCCTTGCTGGCCCTGCCTGATGGACGGCTGTTGGTGGGGCTGCGCAACGGCCTGCTCCTGTGGGATTCCGGAACATGCACCACCATCCCCTTGGGCGACGCGGCCCCGAAAGCGGTAAGCGCATTGGCGGCGGATGCGAAAGGCAACTGGTGGGTTGGCACTTTCCTGGACGGCCTTTACCGCATTGCACCCAACGGAACGCAGAAGCACTACGATGAGGAGAACGGCCTCTTGCGCGACAATGTGCGCTGCCTGTTGGTGGATGATCGCAACCGGCTTTGGGTGGGTACCAAGTTCGGGCTGAACCTGCTGGAGGAAGGACGGCTCCGCGTGTTCACGGTGCACCAAGGCCTGCCGAACGACAACATCTGGAGCGCTTTCCAGGACAGTGAAGGCAATGTGTGGTTCGGCACCGATGGCGCAGGCGCATTGCGTTTCAGTGGCGATCGCTTCGTGACCTTCACGATGAAGGATGGCCTATGCAGCGATCTGATCATGAGCATGGTGGTGGACCAGCAGGGCGACCACTGGTTGGGCACCTATGATAACGGCGTTTGCCGGATGGATGGCATGGCCATGGTGAACACCTTGGATGGCATGCCGAACAACACCGTTTGGTGCAGCTTGATGGACCGCAACGGTGCTCTTTGGTTCGGCACCAGCGATGGCTTGGCCAAACTGGAACGCGGCGTGGTGCAGCCCCTGCCACCCAACAGCAGCCTAACGGGCCAACGGGTGCTCGCCCTGCACGAGGACGACCAAGGGAATTTGTGGGCCGGCACGCGCGAAGGCCTGTCGGTCCTTGCTCCCAACGGCACGGTAACCCACCACGCTGCAGGCACCAATGGACCCGGGAGGTCGGTCCGCAGCATCGTTCATCGTTCCGATGGCAGCCGCTGGCTGGCTTCCGATAACGGCGTCTCGCGGTACCACGGCGGCGTGTTCAGGACCTACGGCATGGAACAAGGCCTGGGTGCCAACACGGTGATGTGCCTGCTGGTGGATGGACAAGGGCGGCTCTGGGCCGGGACCAGCAATGGGCTTTCCGTGCTTCAGGGTGATGGTTTCCGGAACATCCGCTTCGGCAAGGACTTCGGCTCCAACCACATCAACCTGTTGGTGCAGGATGGGCGTGGCAGGGTCTGGGCCGGGTCCAACAACGGCCTGTTCCTCTTCATGCCTGATAGCCTGTTGCAGGATGAAGCGGCCTACGAGCGCATTGGCATCAACAAAGGTCTGCGGAGCCTTGAGTTCAACCTCAATGCGGGTTTCCTGGATGGCCGTGGCCGGCTCTTCCTGGGCAGTGCTGGGGGGCTGCTTTTCCACGATGTGGAACGGCACAAGGAACAGGGGCGCATAACTGTTCCGCGGGTGCACATTACCGGCGTTCGTTCCTTCTTGCAGAACCCCACCCAAGGAGGCCCCATGGACAGCCTGGACCAGGCCGGACTGCCTGTAGGGCTTACGCTACCCTATGGCCGCAACTACCTCACGTTCGATTACACCGCCATCAGCCTTGCCGGCCATGATCGGGTAACCTACCGTTACCGTTTGCTGGGGGTGGATGAGAATTGGTTGCCCGCCACTGATGCGCGCTTCGCCAGCTACAGCAACCTGCCACAAGGGGAATACTCCTTCGAGGTGGCCGCCTCTGTTGCTGGCGGTCCTTGGAGCGAACCCGACCGCTTCACCCTGCACATCGAACCGCCCTTCTGGTTGCGCTGGTGGTTCTTTCTCGGTGCCTTGCTGGTGATCGCCGGGCTGCTCTTCGCGGTCCTACGGATCCGGGCCAACCGCCGCGCACGCCGCGAACGGACACGCCAACTGATGTTGCGCTCCCGGATGTTGCAGCTGGAACAACAAGCATTGAACGCCAACATGAACCGGCACTTCGTGTTCAATGCACTGAACAGCATCCAGTACCACATCAACAAACAGGACCGCGCCACGGCCAGTCGCTACCTCACCAGCTTCGCCAAGCTGATCCGCAAGAACCTCGATGCCAGCCAAAGCGACACCACCACCCTGGCCGAGGAGCTGGAGCGCCTGGAGCTCTACCTGATCCTGGAGCACATGCGCTTCAAGGACCGCTTCCGCTATGCCATGGAAGTAACGCCGGGGGTTGACACGCAGCATGTGCGCCTGCCGGCCATGATGCTGCAGCCCTACGTGGAGAACAGCATCTGGCATGGCCTGCTGCCCCTGGACCGCCAAGGGCAGGTGACCATCAGGGTGCAAGCTGTGGGGGCCGATCGTGTGCAGGTGAGCATTGAAGACGATGGGATCGGTCTGGAACAGAGCCGCGCACGCAAGCACGATTCCGGCAGCGACCACATTTCCCGCGGGATAGAGATCACCAAGGGGCGCGCGGACGTGCTCAGGCGCCTGGATATCACGGACATACGCATATCGGGACCCGACGAGTTGCTGGAGCCGGTTAGTGGGCGGGTACTCGGTACCCGGGTGACCGTTGAATTGCCAATTTCGACCGTTCCCCAAAAGTCCGATCCGGGCTTGCAAAACGCCGTTCAAGCGACTACCTTTGGTTCGTTATGACCCTCAGCCGCACCTCCATTATGCACCTCATCGCACTCTTCGCGGTGGTGTGTCTGTTGAGTTCCTGCACCAAGGAGGACTTGGTGAAGCCCTGTGGTTCCGAACAGCAAAGCCCTGGCGACCTGCGCTCCGCAAACACCCACGACCAGGGTGGCAGCAGCACCTCGGGGTTCAGCACCGGCAATAGCGACTCCGATGAGGGAACCGAAGGCATCGGCGATGATGGTGATGACCTGCCGGACAGCGAGCGCAACCGCAAGAAGCGCTTGAACTGATCGATCACTGACAAGCACGTACAAAAGCCCGGGATGACCGGGCTTTTTTCTTGCATCACCCCACCACCCGCTGCTTGGATATGATGCACCGTTCCCCGGCAGGCGTAACGTGGCCTCCGGTAGCCCCCCTATCTTCTCATCGCCCGATCGCCATTGGGCCTTCACGGACCCGAGCATCGCCATGAACAGCCGGACACAAGACCACGTGCATCGCCTGATCCACTCCATGTCCAGCGCGGAGCGACGCTACTACAAGCTGTACAATGCGCGCAACCTAAGCGGAGGGCGATCCAACCACCAACTCCTCTTCGATGCCTACGCGGCCATGGAAGAGTATGATGAAGAGGCCATCTTGAGCCGCTTCAAGCACGAAGGGATCGTCCGGCATATCGCCATCACCAAACGGCGCTTGTATGAAGGCATCCTGAAAGCCCTTGAGGCCTACCATGCGGAGTACTCCTTGGATGCGCGCTTGCACCGAAGCATCAACCAGGTGGAACTGCTGTTCCACCGTGGTTTGCATGAAGATGCCGCCAAAGTGCTGGCCAGCGTGCGCAAGGCGGCCCGCAAGCATGATCGACATTCTGCCTTGGTGGCCGTGCTGCAATGGGAGAAACGCCTTATGGAGGAGGGCAACTACAGCAACGCCAAAGAAGAGCACCTGGACCAACTGGCCAACGAAGGCGAGCAGTTGCGCAGGGAGCAGCAGGAGCTTGATGAGCTCTGGGGCCTGAAGAGCCGCATCCTGCTGATCCTCTATCGACAAGGGCAGGTGCGCGATGCCAACAGTCAGGCCCGGGTGGAACAGCTTCTGGAACACCCCCTGCTGCAGGACCCCGATCGCTTGCTCACCGCGCGCGGGCGTTTCCTGTTCCACCACCTGCATGCCGCGGCTGCCTTCGCCATGGGCAAACTGGACGTTTGTAACACACACCTGAGCGCCAACCGTCAGCTTTTGTACACCGAGCAGGAACGTTTCTCGCACGAACCCGAACTGGTGCTGAGCGTGCTGAGCAACCTGGCCTATGTGCAACTGCGCACCGGCCAGTTCCAAGCGGCCGATAGCACCCTGAAGGAATTCCGGCAATGCCCAGCCACTTGGAAAATGGCCGAGCACGAGGACCTGGAGCAGAAACTCTTCACCACCAGTGCCAGCTTGGAACTAAGCATGCACGCCCGCACCGGCGACTTCGGCCGGGCTTTGGACATGGTGCCTTTCGTGGAGCGCGGGTTGGCGCGTTACGCGCAGCGCATGGGTAACGTGCGGAAGGCCGGTTTCTACTTCCAGCTCGCCTACGTGTACTTCGGCAACGGCGAATGGGACAAGGCCATGAAATGGTGCAACCGCCTCTTCAATGACATCCGGATCGATGACAGTGCCGAGATCATCGCTTTCGGAAGGGTGCTGTACCTGCTTTGCCTGGTCGAGGTGAAGGACCAGGACCTCTTGCACTACACGCTCCGCAATACCGAGCGATTCATGCAGACACGCCAACGTGCTCACCGTTTCGAATCCATCTTTCTGGATACCGTTCGCGAACTCGCCAAAACACGCGACGATGCGAACCAGGAGCCTGTGCTACAGCGTTTCGAGAACCTGCTCCACGAACTGGAGAACGACCCGCGGGAGCACGTGGTCTTCGACCATGTGGACGTACTTGCCTGGACACAAGCCCGACGTACCGGAAGGCCATTCGCGGAGCTGGTGCAGGAACGGGCCGTACGACCTACGAAAGCTGCTTAGCAGTTACACACGCTCGAACTGCACCTACGGGTCTGGTGACGACCCGGACCAAATGCGCGCCAAGTGCGACCGTATACGTCCTTAACCGCGCTTCAAGAAGGCATCCCAACCCTGTGCTGTCAAAGCGTGGAGCCCTCCTTCCTTGTTCACCAGAAAGTAGCCGTTCGCAACATCGCACATGTGCCCGATCACCGTCAGGCTGGGATTTCCCTTGATCTTATCGAAGTCGCTTTGGGCAATGGTGAACAGCAACTCGTAGTCCTCGCCGCCGTTCAGCGCACAGGTGCTGGGATCCAGGTTGAAGTCGCGGGCGGTGCTGTAGGTGCTGGGGTCGATGGGGAGCTTCTCGTCGTAGATGCGCACACCAAGGCCCGAAGCCCGTGCCAGATGCAGAGCTTCACTGGCCAGGCCGTCGCTGATGTCGATCATGCTGGTCGGCTTCACCTCCAGCTTCCGCAAAAGCTCGATGATGTCCTTACGTGCTTCGGGCTTCAATTGCCGCTCCAGGATGTAGTCGTGGCCGGCCAGGTCGGGTTGTGACCCGGTCTCGGTGAACACGGCCTTCTCCCGCTCCAGGATCTGCAGGCCCATGTAGGCACCACCCAGGTCGCCGCTCACCACCAGCAGCTCGTTGTCCTTGGCGCCGTTGCGGTACACGATGTCCTCCGCTTTGGCGGCACCGATGGCCGTAACGCCGATCACCAGCCCACTGCGGCTGCTGCAGGTATCGCCGCCCACCAGGTCAACGCCGTAGTTCTTGCAGGCCAGCAGCATGCCTTCGTAGAGTTCGTCCACAGCCTCCACCGGGAAGCGGTTGCTGAGGCCCAATGCCACGGTCACCTGCCGGGGCGTGGCGTTCATGGCGTACACATCGCTGAGGTTCACCACAATGGACTTGTAGCCCAAGTGCTTCAGCGGCACATAACCAAGGTCGAAGTGGACACCTTCCAGCAGCATGTCGGTGGTGACCACCTGCTGCAGGCCTTCGGGGTCGATCACTGCGGCATCATCTCCGATGCCTTTCACGGAAGAGGCATGCTGCAACTGGATGCTTGAAGCGAGGCGTTCGATTAGGCCGAATTCGCCCAAGGCGGAGAGTTCGGTGCGGGAGGTGGTGTCTGACATGGGGCGCCCACTTGGCTTAGGAAGCGGGGTGGCAAAGGTCGCACGTGCATCACCTCGCGCCAAAGCACGGACTTGGTCGACACCAAGGACTGGTACTCAACAGGCTTCAAGAGCACAACTGCGCATCAGGTCAATTGACCCCGCTTGCCTTCATCACCCGGGTGCTGAACTGCTCCGCACCACATTGTACCCGCACCAGGTAGATGCCATCCGCCTGGTTGCGCAAGTCGATCATGGGCATCCCTTGTTGCAAATTCAACGAAGCCCTGATCGCCTGCCCCTTGGCATCGAACACCTCCAGCATCGGGCGCTCACAGGCCACATCGGGCAGGTCCATCCAGAACAACCCATCGCCGGGGCTGGGCCAGGCCATGAAGCTTGCCTGTTCAATGGGGGCTGGCTGCACCCCTGTGCTAAGGCCGGCCAACCGCGCCAGATGCGTGCGCCAGTTGGTGTTCGTATCCGAGGTGTACAGCACGTAAGATCCAAACAAGAGCGTTGGGCTCAAGTAGTATCCGGTAACCCATACCCCACCGGAAACATCCTGGCAAACCCCGAGGAACACCTCGTCCTTGTTGCCCACGGGAGAAAGTGCCCACTGCGCGTTCCCGTTCGCATCGTAGCCCACCACGAAGGCATCGTAGGTGAAATTGCCACTGTTCGGAGAACGGGTGATGGTCTGGCCGCCATAGCTGGCAGTAGTGCAACGTCACTGACCGCTGATGTAGCAGTCGCCTGCGGCGTTGGTGTACAGGCTGAACGCTTCGTCCGTGCCATCACCACCGCCACTGCGGGCCCATTGCAGTGCGCCGTTGCTGTTGTACTTCAACAGCATCACATCAAAACCGCTGCCGCTGTTGGTCAGCGTGGTGCCCGATATGCTCACGCTGGAAGCCGAGAAGTTACCGGCCACATAGACGTTCCCCAGGGCATCGAGCCCAACACCGGCGAACTGATCCAGAGAGTTCATCACACCAGGGCCGAGCATGGACTGCCTGGCCCAGAGTGGATCGCCGTTGGTATCGAACTTCAGCAGGAAGGCCGTGGTACCACCTCCGGCGTGGGTGAGCGATGTATTGCCGAAGGTGAATGAGGTGCTCTCGAAATAACCGACGACATAGGCCTGTCCCGCTGGAGTCACGGCCAGCCCCTTCACCCTGTCGCCGCCTACGCCCCCTGCTCGTTTGGCCCAGATCACTTGGCCGGTGGGCGAATACTTCACCAGGAACGCATCCCCTGTGGCGGAAAGGGGGTAGGCATTCGTCAGCGTGGTGTTCCCAAAGGTGATCGAGTTGCTCATGAAATGCCCGGCGGCATAAATGTTCCCGGCGGCATCCGTTGCCACACCCCACGTATAGTCGTGGTCTTCGCCACCGGCCACATCGAACCAAAGGATGGCCCCGGTGGAATCGTACTTGGCGATGATGGCGTCCGTGGCACCGAAGGTCCCCTGTGCCGGCAGTGTCCACCCGAAATCGATCATCGCGCTGTACCCGTGGCCACCCACGATCACGTTGCCCTGGGCATCGCATGCCACGCTCAAGCCTTGATCGATGGAACCGCCCCCGAAACGGCGCGACCAAACCACCGTACCATCCGCCCGCCTCTTGCTCACCGAGCCGTCCTGGCTGTTGGTGCTGTTCTGGGCGCCCTCGAAATTGCCGTTCCCGAACGAGCCCGTGATGACCACATTGCCGAACGGATCGGCGGCGACCGCCCTGCCGTTGCTGCTGTAAGTGCTCAACCCCAGGGTTTGGGCGTAGGTCCAGGTGGGGGCTTGGGCGATGGCCGCACCTGAGGCGAGGATCATGAACATCCCCATGGTCGCAATGGCGGTCGTCCTGAGCATGGTATCCTGGTTTTGAAGCTTCGAAAGTACCTTGAAATGCTGGTGTGCAGTTATCCATCAACACCCGTCGGGGATCGGATCGGCATGGCACGCGAGCGGGGCCGAAGAACATCCCAACCAGCCCGTTGTTTACCCCTGCGACCCTTGGCCACAAGGCGCTTGGACCCTACCTTTGCGACCGAAATCTTGTTTAGACCGCTTCTAAATAAGAACGAAGCACATGATCAAAGTCTCCGAGAACGCCAAGTCCGAAGTGACCAAGCTGCTGACCATGGAAGGCCGCGGGCCGGACCACTTCGTGCGCGTAGGCGTGAAAGGCGGCGGCTGCAGCGGCCTGATGTACGACCTCGATTTCGACAACGAGATGAAGGACGGCGACAAGGTCTTCGAGGACAACGGCGTGAAGGTGGTGGTGGACAAGAAGAGCCTACTGTACCTCCTGGGCACCACCCTCGACTTCAGCGGAGGCCTCAACGGCAAGGGTTTCCAGTTCATCAACCCCAACGCGAACAGGACGTGCGGGTGCGGGGAAAGCTTCAGCATTTGAATACGATGAACCGCGACGACGCAACGACGCAACGCAAATGCGACCCATGTGCTCGGCGGGTACCGATTCGCTTTGAACTCACCTTGCTAACCCGTCGCGTCGTCGCGTCGTCGCGGTTAATATTCTGAGCTATGGCACAAGACACCGACGACATCCTCCGCGAGGTAACCGAAAAGGAATACGCCTACGGTTTCGTCACGGACATCGAGAGCGAGAAAGCCGAGAAGGGCCTGAACGAAGGCATCGTGCGTTTCATCAGCGCCAAGAAGAACGAGCCCGAGTGGATGCTGGAGTGGAGGCTCGAAGCCTTCCGCCTGTGGCAGAAGATGGAAGAGCCTGAGTGGGCGCACATCCACTACCCGAAGATCGATTACCAGAACGCCTACTACTACAGCGCGCCGAAGAAGAAGCCGCAGCTCAACAGCCTGGACGAAGCCGATCCCGAATTGGTGAAGACCTTCGAGAAGTTGGGCATCTCGCTGGAAGAGCAAAAGCGTTTGGTGGGCGTGGCGGTGGACGTGGTGTTCGACAGCGTGAGCGTGAAGACCACCTTCCGCGAAACACTGAAAGAGAAAGGCATCATCTTCTGCAGCTTCAGCGATGCTGTGCAGGAGCACCCCGAGCTGGTGAAGAAGTACATCGGCAGTGTGGTGCCGCGCACCGACAACTACTTCGCTGCGCTCAACAGCGCCGTGTTCAGCGACGGCAGCTTCTGCTACATCCCGCCGGGCGTGCGCTGCCCCATGGAGCTCAGCACCTACTTCCGCATCAACGAGGCCATGACCGGCCAGTTCGAGCGCACGCTGCTGATCGCCGACGAGGGTGCGTACGTGAGCTACCTCGAAGGCTGCACCGCCCCCATCCGCGACGAGCACCAGCTGCACGCCGCCGTGGTGGAACTCGTGGCGCTGAAGGACGCCGAGATCAAGTACAGCACCGTCCAGAACTGGTACCCCGGCGACAAGGAGGGCAAGGGCG
The DNA here is from genome assembly GCA_019638115.1 of Flavobacteriales bacterium. Lineage (GTDB taxonomy): Bacteria > Bacteroidota > Bacteroidia > Flavobacteriales_F > PHOS-HE28 > PHOS-HE28. The sequence goes on from JAHBUK010000001.1 coordinate 959,743, forward strand.
GCATCTACAACTTCGTCACCAAGCGCGGCATCTGCCTCGGCGACAACAGCAAGATCAGCTGGACGCAGGTGGAGACCGGCAGCGCCATCACCTGGAAGTACCCCAGCTGCGTGCTGAAGGGCGACCACAGCATCGGGGAGTTCTACAGCGTGGCGGTGACCAACAACCGGCAGCAGGCCGACACCGGCACCAAGATGGTCCACATCGGCAAGGGCACCAAGAGCACCATCGTGAGCAAGGGCATCAGCGCGGGCCTCAGCAACAACAGCTACCGCGGTCTGGTGAAGATCGGCCGGGGCGCGAAGGGCGCACGCAACTTCAGCCAGTGCGATTCACTGTTGCTCGGCGACCGCTGCGGCGCGCACACCTTCCCCTACATCGAGAGCGAGAACCCGAGCGCGATGGTGGAACACGAGGCCACCACGAGCAAGATCGGCGAGGACCAGATCTTCTACCTCAACCAGCGGGGGATCGAGACGGAGAAAGCGGTCTCGTTGATCGTTAATGGCTACTGCAAGGAAGTGCTGAACCAGTTGCCGATGGAGTTCGCGGTGGAGGCGCAGAAACTGTTGGCTGTAAGCCTTGAAGGATCTGTCGGGTAATTCAAAAATTGCTGATTGCTGATTCGCTGGTCCAACCCTCACCGCTACACCGAAACCACTTCACTCCACCCCAGATCGGCGATCAGCAAATCAGCCATTCACAAATCAGCAATTGAACTATGGCCCATTACACAGCTTTTGAGGACTTGCCCATCTGGCAACAAGCAAGAGAAATCTGTAAGGATGTGTATGCCCTGACCTCGAAAGGTTCCTTCGCACGGGACTTTTCGTTGAAAGATCAAATCAATAGGTCGTCCGGGTCTTGCATGGACAACATCGCGGAAGGTTTTGAACGCGACGGCAACAAAGAATTCAAACAATTCCTCGCGATCTCCAAAGGGTCGATTGGAGAGACCCGATCGCAACTCTACCGTGCCTTGGATCGTGCGCACATCACGCAAGAAGAATTCGACCACGTGTTCTACAAGTGCAAGACAGAGAGCCGGGATATCGGAAGCTTCATGCGCTACCTCAGGGACAGCGAGAAGAAGGGAAACAAGTTCAGCGCATCAACTCCTCGGATCAACCACTGACGGTGGTGCGAAGGGAATCAGCAATCAGCAATTCAGCATGCTAAAGATCACCAACCTCCACGCCAACATCGACGGCAAGGAGATCCTCAAAGGCCTTAACCTGGAAGTGAAGGCCGGAGAAGTCCACGCCATCATGGGCCCCAACGGCTCTGGCAAGAGCACCCTGGCCAATGTGCTTGCGGGCCGCGAAGAATACGAGGTAACTGAAGGAACGGTGACCTATCAAGGCGCTGACCTGCTCGAACTATCGCCCGAAGAGCGCGCCTGGAAAGGCATCTTCCTCGCTTTCCAGTATCCGGTGGAGATCCCCGGCGTGAGCAACATGACCTTCCTGCGCACCGCGCTGAACGAGACACGCAAGGCGAACGGCGAGGCAGAGCTCGGCGGCAAGGACTTCCTCGCCCTTGTGCGCGAACGCGCCAAGCTGGTGGAGATGGATGCCGACCTCATGAACCGCAACCTCAACGTGGGCTTCAGCGGCGGCGAGAAGAAGCGCAACGAGATCTTCCAGATGGCGATGCTGCAGCCCAAGCTCGGCATCCTCGATGAGACCGACAGCGGCCTGGACATCGACGCGTTGCGCATCGTGGCCGGCGGGGTGAACAAGCTGCGCTCCAAGGACAACGCCTTCGTGGTGGTGACACACTACCAACGCCTGCTGGACTACATCGTGCCCGACGTGGTGCACGTGATGGCTGATGGCCGCATCATCAAGAGCGGCCCGAAGGAACTGGCGCTGGAGCTGGAGGCGAAGGGCTACGATTGGCTCAAGGAAATGGCGTGAACGGCTCATGGAACGCACAACGTTTGATCAACGCACCCGTACCGTCGACCCCCAGGGTCGACCCGTGAAGCCATGAGCACTGCAATTGCAATGAACCCCAAAGCCACCGTGCTCCCGCAGCTCGAGGGAAGCACCTGGCCCGGCGCCGCCGAAGCAGTCGCCCAGGTGCATGCACTGCCTGTGCCCACCAGCAAGACCGAGGCTTGGAAGTACACCCGCGTGGCCAAGCTGTTCAACCAGCCCTATGCTGCACCGAAGGGCGAAGTGAACGTGGCTCTGCCCGCACGCCTTCCATTCGGGGCAACGCGTGTGGTCTTCGTGAACGGCCATTTCCGCGCGGACCTCAGTGACGACCTGAAAGGTCAGAAGGGTGTCGTCATCGACAGCCTGACGCATCACCTCTCCCACGGTCCCGTGAAGGAGCACTACGGCACACTGGCGCCCACCAACGAGCGCCTCTTCACCGCCATGAACACCGCCGCGCCCACCGACGGCCTGATCCTGCTGGTGACCAAGGGCGTGAAGGTGGAGAAGCCGATCCACGTCTTGCATGTCACCACGTGGGAGCGACAGCTGGTGCAGCCGCGCGACCTGTTCATGCTGCAAGAAGGCTCAGAGGCAGAGGTCATTGTTGAACATATCGCCCTCGATACGCCCGAGGCTTTCGTCAACAGTGTACGCGAGTGCGTGGTGGGCGAAGGCGCGCGCCTCACGATCCACAAGCTGCAACACGAATCGAACGGACCTGCGAACATCAGCTTTGAGGGTGTGCGCGTGGATGCTAAAGGCCATTACAGCATCAGCACTACGACACTCGATGGCGCGCTGATCCGCAACGAGGTGAAGGTGTCGCTCGCCGGTCCGGAGGCGCATGCCGAATTGAACGGCGTGTACCTGCTGAACGGCACCACGCACTGCGACAACCACACCTACATCGGACACGACGTGCCGGACTGCACCAGCGACGAGCTCTACAAGGGCATCGTGGCGGGCAAGGGTACCAGCGTCTTCAACGGCAAGGTGTACGTGAAACAGGACGCCCAACGCACGCGGGCCTACCAGAGCAACGCCAACATACTGCTCGGCGACGACGCCAAAGTGTACACCAAGCCCGAGCTGGAGATCTACGCCGACGACGTGAAGTGCAGCCACGGGTGTACCATCGGCCGGCTGGACGAGAAGGGGCTGTTCTACCTGCGTTCGCGTGGTGTGAGCGAGGCCGAGGCACGCAAGCTGATGGCCCATGCGTTCATCACCGAGGTGGTGGAGCGGGTGCAGAACGAGGAATGGAAGGCGGTGTTGACCAGCCTCATCGACGCTAAGCTCGTAACGCTATGAGGGTTAACCGCGACGACGCGACGACGCGACGTGAGCTCATCAAATACAGCTCCGGCAGTGTGGTTTGCATTTTCGTTGCGTCGTCGCGTCGTCGCGGTTCAACACACTCGCATTCATGAAGCCCGCAGCGGTAAAACCAGCCTTCGACGTGGAGGAGATCCGTGCGCAGTTCCCCATCCTGAAGGAACTCGTACATGGCAAGCCGCTGGTGTACTTCGACAATGCCGCCACCAGCCAGAAGCCGCGCCGCGTGATCAAGGCCGAGAGCGCCTACTACGCCACGATCAACGCCAACGTGCATCGCGGTGTGCATACGCTGAGTACCAAGGCCACCGAAGCGCAGGAAGCCGCGCGCGAGACCATCCGCAAACACATCAACGCCAAGCATGCCCACGAGGTGATCTTTACCAGTGGCACCACGGCGAGCCTGAATCTGGCGGCGAGCAGCCTGGGGCATTTGCTGCTGAAACCCGGTGATGAAGTGCTGATTAGCGGGATGGAGCACCACGCGAACATCGTTCCCTGGCAGATGGTGTGTGAGCGGTACGGGGCGGTGTTGAAGGTGATCCCGATCACGGACGAGGGAGAGTTGGAACCGCGACGACGCGACGACGCGACGGAATACTTCAACGAGCGGACGAAAGTGTTCGCCATTACGCATGTGAGCAACACGCTGGGCACGATCAACCCGGTGAAGGAACTGATCGCCGAGGCCAGGAAGCGCGGCATCATCACCGTGGTGGATGGCGCGCAGGCCATCGCGCACCTGAATGTGGACGTGCAGGACCTTGGCTGCGACCTCTACGCGTTCAGCGGGCACAAGGCCTATGGTCCCACAGGCACGGGTGTGCTCTACGGCCGCGAGGAGCTGCTTAACGTGATGCCCCCCTGGCAGGGCGGCGGCGAGATGATCGATGTGGTCACTTTCGAGAAGACCACCTACGCCAAGCTGCCCTTCAAGTTCGAGGCGGGCACACCGCACATCGCCGGCATCATCGGGCTGGGCGAAGCGATCCGCTGGATGGAGGACTACGACAAGGCCGCCATGGCCGCACACGAGCACCTGCTACTCGAGCATGCCACCAAGGAGCTGCTCGCCATCGATGGCCTGCGCATCATCGGCACAGCAAAGGAGAAGGTGGGTGTGATCAGTTTCGTGATCAATGGCGTGCACCACTACGACCTCGGCACCCTGCTCGACCAACAGGGCATCGCCGTGCGCACGGGCCACCACTGCACCCAGCCGCTGATGGAGCGCTTCGGTGTGAGCGGGACGACAAGGGCGAGCTTCGCGTGTTTCAATACGGTGGAGGAGGTGGAGGTAATGATGGTGGCCACGAAGAAGGCCGTGAAGATGTTGCGATGAGCGGAACACTAGCACAGACCCAACAAGAGCTCGTCTCCGAGTTCGCCATGTTCACCGACTGGCAGGACCGCTATGAGCACCTGATCGAGCTGGGCAAGGACCTGCCGCTGATCGCACCGGAACACAAGACCGACGATAACCTGGTGCGCGGCTGCCAGAGCAGGGTGTGGCTCAACGCTGAGTACCGCGCTTCGACTCCGCTCAGCGCTGGTACTGTGCACTTCACCGCCGACAGCGATGCCATGATCACCAAGGGCATTGTGGCCTTGCTGGTACGCGTGTTCAACGACCGCACGCCGCAGGAGATCATTGGGGCGTCCACGGATTTCATTGACCAGATCGGCCTGCGTGCGCACCTGAGCCCGAACCGCGCGAACGGGTTGAGCGCGATGGTGGATCAGATGAAACGTTACGCGCTCGCTTACTCAGCACAGTCCCACTGACATGAAAGGCATGGCTCACACGGAGGCACTGAGACACGGAGGGGATCAACCTCGTGGCGCAATGGCATTTCTCCGTGGCTCCGTGGCTCCGTGTGCGACCCCATCCCCTCTCCTTCCATGACCCCCGACGAAAAGAAACACCTTGAAGACCGTGTCATCGACATGCTCAAGAGCGTGTACGACCCGGAGATCCCCGTGGACATCTACGAGCTGGGGCTGATCTACGAGGTGAACATCAGCGATGAAGCACACGTGGGCATCAAAATGACCTTGACCAGCCCCGCATGCCCAGTTGCCGAAAGCCTGCCCAACGAGGTGGAGCAGAAGGTGGCGAGCGTTCAGGGCGTGAAGAGCGCCAAGGTGGAGATCACCTTCGAGCCGCCGTGGGACAGGAACATGATGAGCGAGGCGGCGCAACTTGAACTTGGCTTCATGTAATTGAACCGCGACGACGCAACGACGCGACGGGAACGCAACGAAAGCCATGAGCGACGATAACCCCATCATCAACAAAGTCGCCTCCTCCGGCATCATCACCCTCGACCTGGAGGAGCTTTACCCGGCCGGCGAGCGCGTCGTCTTTGACCTGAAGCCGCTGCTGTGGCAGGAGATCGCGCTGAAGGAGGACGACCTGCGGGCCTTCTGCAAGGAGCACGATTGGGCCAAGTACCAAGGAAAGCTCGTTAGCGTGCAGTGCAGTGCCGATGCGATCGTGCCCACCTGGGCCTACATGCTGGTGGCCACGCACCTGCAACCATACGCGGCATTCGTGACGCAAGGTGATGCGGAACACCTTGAACGCGCAGTGTTCACGCGTTTCGTTCAGCAGTTGGATATCGAGCCCTACCGCGATGCCCGTGTGGTGGTGAAGGGCTGCAGCAAGCTGCTCGTTCCGCTGAACGCTTATGTGGAGCTGAGCGCGAAGCTGCTGATGGTGGTGAGGTCGCTCATGTTCGGTGAGCCGTGCAGTACGGTGCCGTTGTATAAAAAGCCGAAAGCGTAGTGCGACTCCGGTCCGATACGTATCGGACCAAGCCCGGAGTGACAACGACAAGCAACTTGTGCGACTCCGGGTCAAGCCCGGAGTGACAAGACACGGTAGACCCGGAGTGGCAACGACGGTGAGCCGTGCAATACAGTGCCCTTGTACAAGCGTCCCAACGGGTAGCGTTACCTTCGGGGTGATGCGTATCCCTTTGCTGTCCGCCTTCCTGCTGTGCCTTTCCACCGTGTTCGTGCAGGGCCAACGTCCCGTGCAGGAAAGTCGGCATGGCTGGTACCTCTCGCCCCACGGCTCCATTCGCATCCTCCTGCTTTTCGCGGAGATCGAATACGATGTGAACCCCGGCAAGGACCCCCAGCCGCATGGCGCCGAACACTGGCCCAAAGGCCAACTGCCGAAGTGGAAGGACGAGCTTTTCGACCCGCATCCGCTGCCGCTTCCGAAGGCGCAGGTCTCGCGCTACTACCACGACATCTCGTTGGGGCAGTACCAAGTTCTGGGTGACCACATCCCGCAGCTCATCATCCTGAAGGAAAGCGAGTACCCCGGTGTGAGCAACGGGCATGGCATCAACCGGCTGGTGGTTACCGAGGCCAACAAGCTGGGCGAATTACGCACGCAGCATGGCCTGTCGGTGGCCGACTTCGACAGCTGGAAACGCGGTGGCAAACCTGGCTTGCCCAAGGAAGCCGGACCGGACTCCCCGCACAGTTACGACCATGTGATGGTGATCCTGCGCAACAGCAGTTTCACACACGGGCAGGGCAGCGTGGACCCCGGCAGCCCGGGCAAGCTCTATGGCTACGAGAGCGACAGCCAAAGCCGCTTCGGTGGCATGAACGCACTGCCTTTCGAGATCCTGCAACACGAGTTCAACCACCTCTTTTTGGGCGGCAACAACTTCCACAGCGGCGGGGGCAATGCGGCCATGTTCCAAAGCTATTTCATGTCCTTGCAGGGTGGCTGGAGCATGATGGGGGCCGCCAATAGCAGCCTGCTCAGTTGCAGCGCCTGGGACCGAGATCGTTTGGGATGGATGCCAGAAGGTGCCACACAACGCATCCGCACACGGAGCATCGCTGGCAAAGAGGTGAGCGCGGATCTGGACCCCATGGCCGGGGATACCGGCTTGTTCGTACTGCGCGATTTCGTGACCACCGGAGACGCTTTGAGGATCCGCATACCCTTCATTCCGGATGACCGCTACCAACAGTGGCTTTGGGTGGAGAACCGGCAGGGGTACAAGCGCAATGGCAGCCCGACCGACCGCTTTCATTGGGAAGCATCGAGCACCTGCATAGACCCGGTGGACCCCGGTCTCTTCATGATGATGCAAGTGGACCGCGAGGATCGGACCGGTACGCACATCTACGGTGGGCATGCGGACTACCTGCGCCCCATACCGGCCAATGGACGCTATGACCTGGAGCTGCGTAAGGACACCCTCTTCAACAGTTGCCCCTTCGGCGGCACATCGCAGGTGTTCGCACGCGATGAACGCCTCTCCAACCCCCTTACCGGCAACCACGAACAGGAACTGCCCGTGTACGATCGCGATGGGGACGGAACCGTGAAACGCACGGAGGCGTTCATGACCGGTGCTCGGCGGGAGCGGGGTCGCATCACTGCGCAGTCCGTTTTCTTCGGCAGGCCCGAGCATGCGTTCCGGATGGATGGCAATCGCAAGATCGGCTTGGGCACCAACCCTTCCACCACCAACATGCTCACCTTGGTGAGCACGAACGGAACAAGCCTGTACCACGGTGGCCCTCCCGATGTGCGCACCATCTACCTCAACAGCATCAGCTTGGAAATGATGGACATGGCCGCGAACGGTGACATCACCATACGCGTAAGGGCGAACGACACCCGGATCGCAGAAGATCTCCGCTGGTGCGCGGACAGCATTGTGCTACCGGCCCTGGCAGGACCACAGCAGGCCTCACTGCTGCTTTCAGCCGGGCGCACACTGCATCTGGACCGATCGCGCACACCCACGCGCATGGACCGACCCGAGCAAGCACAGGGACATACATGGTTCGCCGATCCAACGAGCCTCACTGTGCAGAGCGGCGCCAAGGTTGTGCTGGAACCGCGCAGCACGTTGCGTCTTTCCAATGGCAGTGCGGTGCATCTTACAGCAGGTGCCGCGCTGCATGCTCAGCGCAAAGCACGCATCGTGGCGGAGAAAGGCTCGCGGTTGTACGTACACCCCGAAGCGCAGCTGCAAGGTGATGCGGGCATGTTGCGCAAGCTGCGCAAGAAGGGCGTGATCGTTACGCTGTAGCGGCCAGGCTCGCCTCCGGCTTGAAAGCACGCCACACCGATCGGACCATCAACATGGCCGCAAAGGGCAACAGCCAGGAGTTCCGGGCCAGGTAGCGAGCATCCACCACGCTCAATGAAGCACATACCCATGCCGCCAACAAGGTGGTGATGAATGCGAAAAGCAGGAAGCGCTGCGGGTCGGAAAGCCGATCGGTGCGCTTGTATCCGCGAAAACCGACCAGCAGCATGATGAGCGAAAACACCAGACCCGTGCGGTATAGTCGGTCCGGCCAGCGCATGTCCAACTCTCCCCAGCCACCGTTCTGCAGCGCACCGAGGTAGCGTGGCAGCTCATGCGGTACATGCGCAGCTATCATGGCCCGTGGTGGGCTCGTTTCCGTGCGGTACCACGTGGAGCGCATGTTGCGGCAAATGTCCCAAAGCACAAGTTGCTCCCCGGTGGAATGGAGGCTTCCGCGCACGTGCCAGATCAAGTACTTGAATTGGCTGAAAGAGCCCTTCACGATCGTGCCGTATTCCGCTTGGGTGGCATCCCAACCACCTTGCAGGGAAAGGGGGCTGTCATCGTGCCAAAGGAAATGTTCGCTCCGTTCGGGCAGCTTGTCGCGGTATGCGCAGATGCCGTAGTCGGTGGTCGGGCAATGCTCGTCCAAGTATGCTTTCAGCATGCCGGTGTCCAGCATCCTGCCCATGAGGAACACATGGCTGTTGCGGGTCACTTGCGCGGTGCCACCCAGGGTGAAGTTGGCCACCATGGCGCCCCCCCAAGCGAACAGCAGGACTGCGGCATACCACGCCAAGCGCCCGGCAGCGCCTTGCTCCACGCGCAGCAGCAAGAGCGCCAACGCACCTGCCAGGGTGAGAATGGGCAGGTTGCTGGAGTGGAACCAACAGGCGGCAATGATCACCACCAAGTCGACCAAACGCCACGTGTTGGAGGTGCGGGGATGGAGCAGCGTGAAGATCGCAAGTGCCCCAATGCCGGTGAAGATGTCCGGAATGAGCCGTGCGGCATACCAGGAGATCCCCGAGAACAGTGTAAGTCCGACGCAGACCATTAGGAAGGTGCGAAGCGCGGCAGTGGGCGCCACAACGATGCGCACCACACGCAACACGTAGAAGGCGCACAAAAACGATTGCACCACCGCAACACCCCAAAGCGACAGGCCGCCCAAGCTGGCAGCGCGCACGAAGGGTCCATACCAATAAGGCCGATCGAAGGGCACGTAGCCCGTGAATGCGCTCAGGATGTAGGTGCCCGTATCGCTGTAAACGAAGGGGTACCCGTTGATGAGCGCCGGAAGCAGCAGGATGACCGTTCCAAGAGCAAGCGCGAGGGTCCCACGCAAACCAGCGGACAACAAGGCCAGGCGGTCCATCATAGCCTGATCACGATCGGCTTAGTAAGCCCGCACGTTGCGCCCCTCCATGTAGTTGATGAAGGCGCGGTTCACCACCCGGTTGCCGCCCGGCGTGGGATAGTTGCCGGTGAAGTACCAATCGCCTTGGTGGTCCGGGCAGGCGGCGTGCAGGCCGCTGATGCTCTGGTACACCAGTTTCACCTCCGCATGTATGCCTTCCGGGGTGAGCAGGGCCGCGATCTTGTCACTGATCTGTTCGGCCGTGAAGGGGGCATAGATGGCCTGCACCACGTTCTCCTGCTCCACCAGTGGACGATCCACCATGGCCAGTGCACGGTCGTACACATCGTCTATGATGTTCTCCTGCTTGGTCTCCTTCAGCAGGGCGATGGCAGCGCGGAAAGCCACCAGATCGCCCATCTTGGCCATGTCGATGCCGTAGCAATCGGGGTAGCGGATCTGCGGTGCGCTGCTCACCACCACGATGCGTTTGGGCTCCAGGCGGTCCAGCATGCGCAGGATGCTCTGCTTGAGCGTGGTGCCGCGCACGATGCTGTCGTCGATCACCACCAGGTTATCCTGGCCCGGACGCACGGTGCCGTAGGTGATGTCGTACACGTGCGCCACCATGTCGTCGCGGTCCTCATCGTTGGTGATGAAGGTGCGCAGCTTGGCATCCTTGATGGCGACCTTTTCCAGGCGGGGCCGGAGGGCGAGGATCTTGCGCAGTTCGGTGGCATCGGGCTGTGGGCCGAGTTCCAGGATGCGGCGTTCCTTCACGCGGTCCAGCTCGTCCTCCATCTCCTTCAGCATGCCGTAGCAGGCCACCTCGGCAGTGTTGGGGATGAAGCTGAAGACCGTGTTCTCCAGATCGTGCTCCACCGCATCCAGGATGGCCGGGCATACCGATCGGCCTAGCGCCAGGCGTTCCTGGTAAACATCACGATCGCTGCCGCGGCTGAAGTAGATGCGCTCGAAGCTGCAGGCCTTCTTCTCCAGCGGTTCGCGGATCAGCTCCTCGCTGTAGTTGCCATCCTTGCGGATGATGAGCGCGTGGCCGGGGCTGAGCTCACGCACCTGCTCGGTCTTCACGTGGAAGGCGGTCTGGATGGCGGGGCGCTCACTGGCCACCACCACCACCTCATCATCGGCGTACCAGTAGCAGGGGCGTATGCCGGCCGGATCGCGCAGCACGAATGCATCGCCATGGCCAATGAGGCCGGCCAGTGCGTAGCCACCATCGAAATCGATCGCGCTGTTCACCAGGATCTGCTTCACGTCCATCTTCTCGGCGACCACCTGGGTGATCTGGCGCTCGTTGTAGCCGAGCTGGCGGTGGATCTGCGCCAGGCGCTCGTTCTCCTCATCCAGGAAGTGGCCGATCTTCTCCAGCACCGTCATGGTATCGCTCAGCTCCTTGGGGTGCTGGCCGATGGAAACGAGCAGCTCGAACAGCTCGTCCACATTGGTCATGTTGAAGTTGCCTGCCACCACCAGGTTGCGCGTCATCCAGTTGTTGAGGCGGCGGCGCGGGTGGCAGTTCTCCAAGCCCTGATTACCGTGGGTGGCATAGCGCAGGTGCCCCAGGAGCACCTCGCCCATGAAGGGCATCACCTGTTTCAGGCGTTGCGCATCGCCAACGGCTGCGGGGTCTGCGGCCAGGGCCTGTGCATAGCCTTGGTCCACCTTGCCGAAGATCTTGGGGATGGCCTGCTTGTCCGTACTGCGCTCGCGATCAATGTAATTGAGGCCCGGTGTGGGATCGATCTTGATGGATGCGATACCGGCGCCGTCCTGCCCGCGGTTGTGCTGCTTCTCCATCAGCAGGTACAGCTTCTTCAGGCCGTAGAGCGGCGAGCCGTAGCGGTGCTGGTAGTACTCCAAGGGCTTGCGCAGGCGGATCAGCGCTATGCCACATTCATGCTTGATCGCATCGCTCATGAAAAGCTGACGCTGCGGTGTGTGTTGGGGCGGGCAGCGGCCCGGCAAAGGTACGTGCCCCGCACTTAGGCCCCTTGTCCGCACATCCGGCGGATGGCAAGCAACTTCCTGGCCCCCGCGCCTGTCTTGGGTGTTGTAACTTGGTCTCTCCCTTCCAGCCACCGGTAGCCGTGCTTCGCCAATTGCTCCTCCTGTTGTTGCTTGCTCCCACCTTGGTGGTGGGCCAGTTGGCACAACAAGCCCTGCCGCTCAGCGCTCTGGAAGCCTTGCCCGCACTGGACACGGGGAGCCCGGTGGCCACCTTCACGGAGAACAAGGGGCAGTGGCCCGATCAGGTGCTGTACCGTGCCCGCATACCCGGCGGGTGCCTCTATGTGGAGCGGGGGGCGCTCACCTTCTCTTTCGCCACCATGGGCTATGGCCATCACCACCACAGCGGCAATGGCAGCACAGCACTTGATGAGCCCTCCAAAGGCCACGCTTACCGCGTGGAATTCGTGGGAGGCCAGGCGAGCGCTTCGGAAGGGGGCATGCGCCAAGGCCATTACGAGAACTACTTCCTGGGCAACGACCCCGAGCGCTGGGGCAGCAATTGCGCCGTGTATGGCCAGGTGGTGCTGAAGGACATCTGGCCCGGGATCGATCTGGTGATGCACGGCCGCAACGGCTTGAAATACGACCTGGTGGTGGCCCCCGGTGCGGACCCTGCACAGATCCGCTTGCGCTACAGCGGGCAGGATGCCTTGATGAAGGTGGGCCGGCAATTGCTCCTTACCCACAGCCTGGGCCAGGTCGCTGAATCGGAGCCGGTCGCTTTCTTGAAGGACAAGGCCGAGTACTGCATGGGCGGCGTTCTTCAGCCGGGTAGCAACCACGAGACGGTGGCTTGCGAGTACATCCTGCGCGGCAACGAACTCAGCTTTGCCGTGGAAGGTTCCCCAGAGCGCACCTTGGTGATCGACCCGGTCCTCACCTTTTCAAGCTACAGCGGAAGCACCTCGGACAACTTCGGTTTCACCGCCACCTACGATGAGCTTGGGCACCTCTACGGAGGAGGCATCGTATTCACCGCCGGTTACCCCAGCACACCCGGTGTGTTCGACCCTTCCTACAACGGCGGTGTGGACGTGGGCATCACCAAATGGTCGCCGAACGGTGCCACATTGGTGTGGAGCACCTACCTGGGCGGATCCGGCAACGAGACGCCGCACAGCTTGGTGACCAACTCGAACAACGAGTTGTACGTGATGGGCAGCACCGGATCCTCGGCGTTCCCGGTCACTACCGGCGCTTTTCGTACGGTATTCCAAGGAGGTCCGGGGGTCACCTTCAGCGTGGGTTATGGGGTGAACTTCCCCACCGGCGTGGACCTCTTCGTAACGCACTTGAACCAGGCCGGCAATGCCTTGATCGGCTCCACCTACATGGGCGGCACCGGAACCGATGGCGTGAACACCAGTGCCGTGGCCTACAACTATGGCGACGCTTTCCGGGGCGAGATCGCTCTGGACCCCGATGAGAACCCGGTGGTGGTGAGCTGCACCTCCAGCCTGAACATCCCCACCACACCGGGGGCTCCGCAGACCACCTTCGGCGGCGGTGGCTGGGATGCCTTCGTATTCCGCATGGACCCAACGTTGAACAACCTGCTCTGGGGCACCTATTACGGTGGCTCAGGGGCCGAAGTAGGCAACGGGGTGCAGTTCGACAGCCAGGGCCGCGTGTTCATTACGGGTGGCACCAACAGCAGCAACCTGCCCATGGCCGGCATTCCGCTGAACGGGACCAACGCCGGCGGTGTGGAAGGCTACGTGGCCCGCTATTCCGCCGATGGCAGCAACTTGCTCTCTTCCACCTACCTCGGCACCAGCAGCTACGACCAGTGCTTCTTCGTACAGATCGACACGCAGGACGATGTTTATGTGGTGGGCCAAACGCGCGGCAACTACCCGGTATCACCGTTGGTGTATAACAACCCGGGCAGTTCCCAATTCATACACAAGCTGACCAATGAACTTTCGGTGAGCATCTGGTCCACCCGCATCGGCAACGGCTCGAGCACGCAAGACCTTTCCCCCTCCGCATTCCTGGTGAGCGATTGCGGACAGATCTACTTCAGCGGCTGGGGTGGCACCACCAACAACCTGGCGAGCCCTTCCAACAGTACCACCAACGGTTCGCCCATTACGCCGGATGCTTTCCAGAGCACCACCAACGGCAGCGATTTCTACCTGATGGTGCTTGAACCCGATGCAGCCAGTTTGAGCTACGGCACCTTCTTCGGCGGCAGCGGAACATCGGACCATGTGGATGGTGGCACCTCGCGGTTCGACAAGAACGGCAAGGTGTACCAAGCCGTTTGTGCCGGATGTGGAGGCTCCAACTCCTTCCCCACCACCCCAGGGGCCTGGAGCACCACCAACAACAGCAGCAACTGCAACCTCGGGGTCTTCAAGTTCGACCTCAACATACCCATCGCCAGCATCGACATTGCCGGACCGAGCACCATCTGCTTTCCCGATGTGGTGCAGTTCGTGAACAACAGTTCGGGCGGCAACACCTACCTGTGGAACTTCGGCGATGGCTTCACCAGCACCGATTTCGCACCGGCACATACCTACACCCAGGGCGGCATCTTCACGGTAAGCATGGTCATGACCGACGTGTATGGCTGTTCGCAGGCGGATACCGCCTCCATCGTGATCACCAGCGTGGCCACGCCGCAAGCAAGCGTGGAGCCCATCCAGCCCATCTGCCCCGGTGCGAACGTGCAACTTGTGGCTTCCGAGGGCACCACCTACGAATGGTACCCGGCCGTGGGCCTCAGCAGCACCACCGTGCAGGATCCCATCGCCACGCCTCCTGGCCCCATGACCTACTTCGTGGTGGTGACCACCGACTGTGGCTCGGACACCGCTTCCGTGGATGTGACCTTCGCCGACCCCCAAGGTGCCACGCTACCGGATACCACGGTGTGCCTGGGCAGCAGTGTGCTGCTTGGAGCAACCGGCGGAGTGAGCTACCTGTGGTCACCAGCGGCCACGCTCAACGACCCCACCAGCGCCACCCCCTTGGCCAGCCCAACGGATACCACCACCTATTCCGTGCTGATCACCACGGTGGAAGGCTGCGAGATCCAGGGCTCCCTTACGGTGAACGTGGTGTTCGCGCCACCCATACCTGTGCTGAACGATACGGCCATTTGCGCTGGAGCATCCGTTCTGCTTACCGGACCTGAAGCCGAAAGCCACCTGTGGGCAGGTGGTGCGGGCATCGCCACCATGAACGCCCCAAGCACGCAGGTAACGCCCGCTGCATCCGGCTACTACTGGGTAACGGCCAGCAACACCTGCGGCAGCATTGTGGACAGTGCGTTCGTTCAGCTGGTGATCGTTGATGCCAATGCCTGGCCGGACACGCTGGTATGTCCGGGCAACCCGGTGCCGCTTATGGCCGCAGGCGGGATCAGCTACCAATGGTCGCCCGAAGCCGGCTTGAACGATGCCGACATAGCCAACCCCGTGGCAACGGTAATGGAGCCTACCACCTTCTCTGTTGTGGTGACCGATGCCCTTGGTTGCATTGGAACGGCCAGCGCAACCATGGGCCTGCTGCCCCCACCCGTGGTGCTCGTGGGTGCCGACCAGCTGATCGAACCCTGGGGCCAAGCCCTGCTGCAAGCCTATGGTGACGGCACCTTCCTGTGGAACCCCGGCGTGAGCGTGCAATGCGATACCTGCGCACAGACCTGGGCACAACCCGGCGAAAGCACCGAGTATACCGTTACCCTTACCGCGAGCAACGGCTGCACGGCCACCGCACGCATCCTGGTGATCCTGAACGGCAGCCTCTTCGTGCCCAACACCTTCACTCCCAACGGCGATGGTGTGAACGACCTCTTCGGGGCTTGGGGTACGGAGATCGCCGAACTGCGGCTCATGGTCTTCAACCGCTGGGGAGAGTTGATATTCGAGAGCAACGACATCAATACCCGTTGGAACGGCACCTACAAGGGCGTTCCTTCACCCATAGACACTTACGTTTGGAAGGTGGAGGCCACGGAGCTATCCGGCTTTAAGCGGAACGCCATCGGGCACGTGAACCTGGTGCGTTGAGGCCGGACAAAGGCGATCGCACTTAATGGGGCGGAACAGGAGCTCCCTTTTCCTGAAGCTGGGCTCCTCCAGGCCACTGGCACGTGCAGTACGCACTGAACCGTTCCGGGCATGGTATGGCACTTATCAAGCGCACGTCTCCCGCGCTTCGATGCGCACTCACCTCAACGCAGCAACGTCACCGTGCCATGCTGTTCGCCGGGACCGTCCGCCCCCTCGTAGTTGAGCACCCAGAAGTACACACCATCGGGCACCTGCACGCCGGCAGGGCTGCGGCCGTCCCAAGCGAAGTTGAGCGACCGTGTCTCGTAAATGAGCTGGCCCCAGCGGTTGTAGATGCTCAGCTGCAGGCTGCTCACCCCTTGTAGTGCGATGGGCTGGAACTGCTCATTATACCCGCTGCCATTGGGCGTGAATACGTTGGGCATTTCCACCACGGCGTTGCAGGGCGCAATGGATACGAGCACGGTATCCGAAGCGCTGCAAGGACCTTGAGAGACCAGCACCCATACCGTATCGCTACTGCTTGTGGTGTAGGTAGGCCCGGTGGAGCCATCGGACCAAAGAATGCTGACACCACCAGGCACGTTGGCGGACAGTTCCACGCTGCTGCCGGTGCAAGCCGATGGGTCCGGACCAAGATCGACACTGGGTTGAGGAAGCAACGTAACGGTGACCGAATCGCGGCCGAAGCAGGAACCGTTGAGCACGTTGACCCAGTACGTGCCGCTGGTGGTAACGGTCAGTTGTGGGCCTGTGGCCAGGCCGTCGTTCCAGATGTAGCTATCCACGCCGGGGGTGGTGGCATCGAGCACCACACTGGTTACACCACAAAGCAGCTGATCGGGTCCCAGCTCGGGCTCCGGATAGGGCACCACCGAAACGGTCACGCTGTCCGTGTAGCTGCAGAACGGCGTGAAGGAGATGTCGTCCAAGGCGAAGTCGTTGCCGCTGGTCTGGGTGTTCTGGTTGGTGATGCAGATCTCCGCAGTGGTGTTGCTCCCGGCATTCCACAACTCGTAGAACTGGTTCCAGACGCAGGCCGTATTGGCGGCAACAAAGGGGTTGCCGAGCACCTCGCCATTGATGGTGAATTGCAATACGGCCGGGTTGGTGACCACAATGGTGGCGAGCCATGCGGAGAAGGCATAGGTGGTGCCGGGATCGACGGCGATGGACTGGCACCATACGGCCACACCGGGCGTGGCGGCTCCATTCACCACCATCATGTTACCGCCGCCGGTGTGGTCGGTACAAGCGGGAAAATTGCTGTGGGTGGTACTGGCATCGCTTGCCACGGCATACTGCCCCTCTTGGCTCAGCAGCCCCCACGTGCCACCGGTGCCCGGTATGTAGCCGCTGGTGAAGCCCGTGGCACCGGCGGAGAAGTCGCCGTTCACCACCAGGTCCGAACCCGTTTCCAGCGCCTCCACGGTGCAGGTATACACCCCGGCAGTGCCAATGTTGCGCACCGCAGCAACGGAACCATCGTTCCAGAGGTAGCTCAGGTAGCCAGGTCCTGGTGTGAGCAACACGGTCTGGCCTTCACACAGCACCACATCGGGGCCCAGATCGATGGAGCCGGTGCATTGCGCATGAGACACCAAGGGTGCCAGGCCAAGGCCGAACAAGAGGAGAATGGTGGTGGAACGCATGATGAAGTGACCGCTAGAATGAAGTAAAGGTCGCCCAAACGTGGAAAATGTACCTGCCCGGGCCCTTAACCGTGCTTGGTCTCCTGCGCGTGTTCCTCTCTTGTGGTCGCGAAGTGGTCACCCCATGAACGAGGCGCTCAGCGGCGCCCGAAGTGACTGCGCTCCAAACCCATCCACTCCAGCGCAGCACCGCTTAGCAGCAGCTCCTTGGTCGCATCATCGTAAGGCATGCCCTTGATGAGGCTTCCCGGCTCCAATTCGCCCAGCGGGAAGGGGTAGTCCGTACCCATGGCCACTCGCTGTGGCCCCATCTGGTCAACCACCAACTTCAGCATGGCCGGATCGTGCACCAAGGCATCGATCCAGAAGCGGCCCAGGTAGTCGCGGGGGTTCACGTTGTTGTCCACGGCGCACAGGTCCGGGCGCACCAGGAAGCCATGCTCAATGCGGCCGACGGTAGCCGGGAAGGAGCCGCCACCATGGGCGAAAGCCACGCGCAACTTGGGCAGCCTCTCGAAAAGCCCGCCGAAGATCATGGAGGTGATGGCGGTGGTGGTCTCCACGGGCATGCCCACCAACCAGGGCATCCAGTACTTGTCGAAACGGTCCGCACCCATCATGTCCCAAGGGTGTACGAACACGGCCATGTCCAACTCCTGGCAGGCTTGGAAGATGGAGAATAGGCGGGGCTCGCCCAGGTTGGTCCCGTTGATGTGGGTGCCGATCTGGATGCCCACCAGCCCGATGCGCTTGCAGCGTTCCAGTTCCTTGATCGCCAGTTCCGTGTCCTGCATGGGAATGGTGCCCAAGCCCACGTAGCGTTGCGGCCAGCGCTGCACGATGCCCGCAATGTGATCGTTCAGGAACATGGAAAGGTCCAGCGTATCCTGCGCCTTGGCCCAGTAGCTGAACATGACGGGAACGGTGCTGAGCACCTGCACATGCACCTGGTGGTGATCGCACTCGGCAATACGCACCTGGGGGTCCCAGCAGTTGGCCTGCACCTCGCGGAAGAACTTGTCGTCCATCATCATCCGCGCGCAACCCGGCCGGTGATGGTCCAGGTGGATGAAGCCCCGGTAGCCGTATTTGGCCCCGAAATCCGGGATGTTCTCCGGCAGGATGTGCGTGTGGATATCGATCGAGAAGAGTTCGGCCATGCCAGGGGGCTTACACGAATCGGGGGTCGGTCTCCATTACATGCCCGCAGCTCTTGCAGGTGCGATGGGCCTCGTTGCCATAGAACTCGCGGAAGCGGGGCAGGAAGTCCTTCTCGATGTTGTGCAGCACGAAGCGGTATTCGTGCAGCAAGGTGTTGCACTGCTCGCAGTACCACTGCAGGCCATCCTGCATCTCGCGATCGGCACGCTTCACCTCTATCACCAGGCCCACCGTGTTGGGGCCTCGGCGGGGTTGGTGGGGCACATTGGCCGGCAGCAGGAACATCTCTCCTTCCTTGATGGGGATGGTAACGGCCTTGCCATCTTCCTGGATACCGACCTCGATATCGCCTTCAAGTTGGTAGAACAGCTCCTCGGTCTCGTTGAAGTGGTAGTCCTTGCGGGCGTTGGGACCACCCACCACCATCACGATGTAGTCGCCGGCATCGTGGTAGAGGTTCTTGTTGCCTACGGGTGGTTTCAGCAGGTCCCGGTTCTCTTCGATCCAGGCGCGCAGGTTGAAGGGTCTACGGATGGGCATGGGGCTGAGCGTTCTTCGCCGCTAAAGGTAACCCCGCCCACCGGAACCCTTCATGCCCTGCACCATCGGGCCGTCTGCGTACTATGAGCGCGTGCCGACGATCAGCAACCGGATCGACAGAGCGCTCAGCGTTCCTTGCTCGCGCGGCCCGCCATGAGCAGCAGCGCACCATTGGCCCGAATCATGCCGGCCGTGTACGTAGGGTCCTGAATGAACGCGTTGGCCTTCTTGTCGTACCGTACGATCGCAAAGGGGAAATCCAGCACATCGGTATCGGCGCCTTCGTATTTGGAAGCCAAGAGCATGCTCACGTCCATCACCAAGGGAGAGAAGATGAGCCCATCCTCCAACTTGGCCCGGGTATCGATCACGATGCGCTTGGGTACGAAGCCTTCACGCCGGAATTCCACCGCATACTCCTTCTCCAACTCCAGACCCACGCCAAACCGTCCGGAACGGTCGGTGGTCTGTGAGGATACCTGCTCGTTGCCCTCGAAGATGATGACCTCGCAGCCATCGAGCTTCTTGTCACCATCCGTGATCCGGCCGTGGACCGGCAGAATGGACGTCTGTTGGGCGAACAGGGACCCGTTAAGTGCCAGTAACAGGAAGAGGCACAAGCGAGCATGTAGGTTCCGTTCCATGAGCCACGTGTTTATTGGCCACTTATACCCATGGTGCCCTCGCTTGGTTCGGGATCGGCGTGTACGGCACAAAAAAGCGCGGGTGGACCCTGAGGCCCACCCGCGCTTGCATTGCGGCGGATATGGATCAACGCACCATGAAGCGCTGCTCCAAGCTGCCCTGATCGTTGGTGAGGCGCAGGATGTAGCTGCCTGCGGACAAACGTCCGGCCAGGGCCACTTCGCTACGCTCGCCATTGTTCAGCATACGCACGTCGCTGTAGAGGATACGACCGGTCATGTCGAACACCTCCATGGCAACACGGCCATCCACACCTGCATACAGGATGTTCAGGTGGCCATCACCCGGGTTGGGGTAGATGGTGAAGCCATTGCTGAGCGTTTCCTCGATGCTGCTGCTGCCATCAATGATGATGGTATAGTCTTCCACTTCGCCGTAGCTGGCAATACCGCAGGGCGTGTTGTTGAAGTTGTTGGTGTAAGCACTGCCATCGTGCGTATCGTGCAAACGAACACGCATACGGGTGCCTCCCAAGGTGGCTCCAGCGGGGATCGTCACTGAACCCGTGAACACGTCGATCGACTCGATGGTGGATTCGAACACCAGTTCACCGGCATCCTCAAAGTCACCATCCGCGTTGTAGTCGATCCACACCAACACTTGGTTCGTGTTGTAGGAAGTGTTCGCACCGTTGCGGTTCACGTCAACAGCGATGGGGTAGGACTGACCAACCTCCACCGTGCCAACCACTGCGGTAAAGTCCGAGTAGGCAGGCGCCACAGGGGTCACGTTGGGTGAGTTGTTGTTGATGCCTGCGAAGGTGACGTTCACGATACGCTCTTCCAGACCGAGGCCCGTGCCATCGGCACCAGCATCGCAGTAGTTACCGCAAACCACCACACCGAAGGCAGCGCCGGCAACATCCAGGCTGGCGCAGATGGAACCACCACCTTGCAGGAGCAGTCCGTTCACCTCGAAGCCGGTGGTAACACCGAACTCAACGATGGAGAGGTCCAGCGTGCTGGGGTCGTACACCAAGGTATGGATGGTGTAGGTGCCAAGTGCATTCACCGCGAAGCTCGGGGCAGCACCGGCATTGATGATCACCAGGCCAGCGCCTTGGGTAAGTACGTAAACGGTTTCGAAACCGGCAGGAACGACCGCGTTGCCGCTAGGCGTGGCGGTGAGGGTAACGGGGTCGCCCTCGAAGCATACGTTGGCGCCCCCGCTCAGCGTACCGGCAACCGCGTCGCACTGCACACCACCGGAGATGCTCAGGGTGTAGTCCTCCACTTGTCCATAGGTGGACGTACCGCAAGGTGTGGCGTTGGGGCCGTTCAAGGAATCGTGCAGACGCACGCGCATGCGGGTCTGACCCGTGGCTGCCGTGAGCGGAATGGTGATGGCGCCGGTGTGCGGACCTACGCCCATGGGCGACGTGTACATCAATTCGTTGGGCTCGAAAGACTCGCTCTGATCGAGGTCGATCCAGACCAATACCACATCCTCATCATAAGGTCCGGTGATGGTCACCGTGATGTTGTTGGTGGCACCAGCAACAACATTGCCTACGATGGCCGTAAAGTCCTCATAGCCAGCTGTGCTGGTGGAAGAGTTGTTGATGTTGGCGTAGGTAACGTTGCCGATCTTCTCGAATTGGGTGCTCGTAGCACCGGCAGTGCAATAGCCTGTGGGGCAGGCAATGGCAGTGGCACTGAGACTGTAGGCTCCGATCGGGGTGCTGGCAGGGTCCACCATTACAGGGATGTAATAAGTACCAGCTGGCAACTCGGCAAAGGTCAGTGTGCACGCATCGTTCACACCCGTAAGCACACCCGTGAGCACATCAGGGCAGTTGGTCACCAGGTTGATCAGGAAGTCATCGAACTCGGAACCGGGCACGCAGTAATCCAAAACGATGGTGGCGCACTCGGTGGTGGTGAAAGCTTCCCACACCACTACGAACGAGGTGCCAGCGAGAACCGTGGCTCCGGTGTTGTCGCCGCTGAAGGTCACCGTGCTACCCACGGCCAGGTTCTGCACAACGGCACCGGTGCAGAGGTCGTTGGGAGGAGCGGAGCCACCACCAGCGCCCGTAAGGCAGATGGTGAAGGTGCCACCGGCACCGAAGTCCAGGTTGGACGCGATGCGGATGCGGTAGTCCGTGTTGGGCGTAACGGGGATCGTGTAGCTCAACTGGGTGTAGTCGCACTGGATGGAGGTTCCTCCGCAGGCGCCCTGAAGCACTTCCACGATCAGGTCCTCGATATCACCCACTTCAACGGCGATGGTCACCGACGTGTAGGAACCTGAATTGAAGGCGTACCACACATCCTCGAAGCCATCGATGGAAGAATCACAGGCAGGAGCTCCGCCATCGTTGTTCGCACCGAAGTTGTTACCAGGCACACCAGCGGCAGGGCAGGCACCGGCAGCGTTCACGGTAAGCACCTGTGCATCGGCACAGTTGTCGTTCGCAATACCACCGCGCAATCCCTCACGCACAGGAGAGTCTTGGTGGAAACGGGCCATGGGCGCCACTTCACCGGCATTCTTGGTGGTTATCAGGCGCTTGGCCGGAGCATTTTGGCCCAGCAAATCGGTTGCCATACCCATGGCAACCACTGCACCAAGCAGAAGAAGGTAGTTATGTCTCATCAGAGAAGAGTTTTGTTAGACCGTCCGAAGGTCCGACAATGTTCAGGAACATCCAAAGATGTTCGAACATTGCGCCCCTACATTTACCAACCATGAGGATTGAATTGAACAATGCCCACGCTCTGGTATGCGGTGCTTCGCAGGGGATCGGCAGGGCCATAGCGCATGAATTGGCCCTGCTCGGCTGCCGGATAACACTGCTGGGAAGGAACGAGCCCAGCCTTCGCGCGGTGCTGGATACGCTACCCCCATCACCTGCCGGCGAGCATGCCTACCTGGTAGCGGACATGGCGCAGACCGCAGCTCTGGCAGACGCTCTTACCGCACTTGCACGAACGCCGGTCGACATCCTGATCAACAATACCGGCGGACCCGCCCCCGGCCCGGCACATGAAGCGGCCACGGAAGACTTTGAAGCCGCCTTCCGCTTGCATTTGCTCAGTTACCAGACCTTGGTGCGCGCGCTCGTGCCCGGCATGAAAGCGCGCGGCCATGGCCGGATCGTGAACGTGATCAGCACCAGCGTGAAACAGCCGCTACCCAACCTGGGAGTGAGCAACACGATCCGCGGGGCGGTGGCCAACTGGGGAAAGACCCTGGCCAATGAGTTGGGACCCTTCGGCATCACCGTGAACAACGTGCTTCCTGGGGCAACGGAGACCGAACGCCTGGCCGCGATAATCAGGAACAAGGCCGCCAAGACAGGCATGGCGGAAGAAGCCGTTGCGCAGGAAATGAAGCAGGAGGTCCCCTTGCGCCGTTTCGCACGGCCCGAGGAGATCGCTGCGGCGGTGGCTTTTCTGGTGGGCCCCTCCGGCGCCTACATCAACGGCATCAACCTGCCGGTGGACGGAGGGCGAACCGCTTGCTTGTGAGGAACACAGGGGTCACTCCCCCTGGCCGTCCGCGATCATGCGGAAACCCCTGCCGTGCACATTCACGATCTCCACAGCGGGATCTTCACGCAGGTATTTCCGCAGCTTGGCGATGTACACATCCATGCTGCGCCCGCTGAAGTAACTGTCGTTGCCCCACACCTCCTTCAAGGCCTCACTGCGTTCCAACACATCGTTCCGCTTCAAACAAAGCAGCCGCAACAGCTCGGACTCCTTGGTGGTGAGTTTCCGTTCTCCTTGTGGTGTGCGCAGGATCTGGCGGCGGGGATCGAAGTAGGAATTGCCGAAGTGGAACTCCTCGGGTTCCTCCGCTTTGGGCTCCACCCCTCTTGTGCGGCGCAACACGGCGCCTACACGCAAGAGCAGCTCTTCCATGCTGAAGGGCTTGGTGAGGTAATCATCCGCGCCGGACCGGAAACCTTGCACGGTATCCTCCTTCATGCTCTTGGCAGTAAGGAAAACGATCGGGGTGGTCCCGTCCTTCTCCCTGATCTCGCGCGCCAGTGTGAAGCCGTCCTTGATGGGCATCATCACATCCAATACCAGCAGATCATAGCTGCCGTTGGTATACGCCTCCCAGCCCTGCTGGCCATCGGTGCGCAGATCGACCGCATAACCCTTGGCCTGCAAGTAGGTGGCCAACAGGTTCCCCAGGTTGGGGTCATCTTCCACAAGAAGCAGCTTAGGTGCTTGGGACATGCTCGAAAGGTATGTGGATGTGGAACGCACTGCCTTTTCCGGGCGCACTCTCCAGGCGCACCCGGCCGCCGTGCCGCTCCACCACGGCACGCACGTAGCTCAAGCCAAGGCCAAAGCCTTTGGCGTTGTGCACGTTTCCGGTGGGCACGCGATAGAGCCGATCGAAGACCTTGTTCTGCTCGGATGGCGCGATACCGATGCCATTGTCGGCCACCGTCAACCAGATGCCGGTGTTGTCGCTGGTGGTGGCGATCCGGATCCGCGGTTCACGGTCGCAGTATTTCACGGCATTGTCGATGAGGTTGTACAACAGGTTGGTGAGGTGTATGCGGTCGCCGCTCACATGGTGGATCTCGGCTTTCAAGTCCAGTTCGACCACTCCGTTCCGTCGCGAAACCTGCATGCTGCTGCTCCGCACCACGTCCTTCACCAGGGTATGCAGGTCCAATTGCACACGCTTCAGCACCATTTTTCCACTATCCTGCACCGCGCTCTGCAACACGTTCTCCACCAAGGCCCCGAGCCGCTTGTTCTCATCACGGATCATGGCCGTGTAGCTGCGCATCTGTTCTTCGGTCTTGGGCAAGGAGGGGTCCATCAGGGCCTCGCAGGCCAGACCGATGGTGCTGATCGGGGTCTTCAGTTCGTGTGTGAGGTTGTTCACCAGGTCGGTGCGGATGTCGCCCAAGCGTTTCTGGTACAGGATGATGCGCAGGGTGCGCATGAACACCAACACGACCACCAACAGCAGCAGCGCATCGGCAGCGAGCAGAGGGCCCATATCGCGCCACATGGAGCGCTGTTGGCCGGGCACCAGCACATGCAGGTAGTGGTATGGTCCGTTCGGATCATGGCGGTACAAGCGTTCGCGGAACGGTGAGCGCGCCAACTTGGCGACCGTGCCCGGCACACTATCGGAGAGCATCACGGGCTTACCATCCTCGGAGAATATCCCGTAGGGAACATCTCCCCGCAGGCCATTATCGAGCATTTCGTGGGTAAGCAAGGAGTCCAAAAGGCCTGGATCGATGCGCTCCTCCAGGCGGCGCCCGGGCTCATCCGCCAATATGCTGCGCACCAGATCCGCAACGAACGCCTCCTGCTCTTCTTCGCCCATGTGCTCACCGGCCAGGCTCACCATGCCTACGGGGTCCATGGTGGCGATATCGCGTGGTGCGGCTCCTGCATGGACCGCCGGGCCGAGTGCACCGCGCAACGTATCGAGGCGGCCGATCAGGCGGCGACCGGCCTCATGCTGTTTCAAGTTCTGCAGCTTCTCCACCCGCTCCATGCGATCGCTCACGCTGAAAAGGGCTGCGTTGACAACACTTACGAAGCGCTCTTGCTGCAGGGCCAAGGTGCCCCGTATCCAATACACCTGCACCACCACCAGGCCCACGAGCGCCACTACCAGCGCTACCATCAGTGCCTGCATGCGCCGTTTTTCCATGTGTGCTTGGCTATCGGCCACGCTAACCTTGCCTGGCCCCTGTGTGGTGCTCCGTTATTGAACAAGCCCCTTGCGCAACAGGAGCTCTGCGATCTGCACTGCATTGGTGGCCGCGCCCTTGCGCAGGTTGTCCGCCACCACGAACATGTTCAACGTATTGGGGCGGCTTTCATCCAAGCGCAGGCGCCCAACGAACACCTCATCGCGGCCTTGGGTGAGCATGGGCATGGGGTATTCATCCCGGACCGGATCATCGTGGAGCAGCACGCCCGGCGCCTCCCGCAATAGCCTGCGCACTTCCTGCAGTTCCACCGGGCGGGCGAATTCCACGTTCACCGATTCGCTGTGACCGCCGGTGACCGGCACGCGCACTGCTGTGCAGGTAACGCGGATGGCCGGGTCCAGGATCTTGTGCGTCTCATGCACCACCTTCATCTCCTCCTTCGTGTAGCCATTGTCGAGGAAGGCATCGCAGCGTGGGATCACGTTCCGGTCGATCCGGTAGGGGTAGGTCATTTCAACGGGCGTTCCTGCACGCTCCCCCTCCATCTGGTGCACGGCCGCTTGACCGGTACCCGTTACGCTCTGGTAGGTGCTCACCACCACCCGCTCAGCTTGAAATGCGCGATGCAATGGCGCGAGGGCCATCACCAGTTGGATGGTGCTGCAATTGGGGTTGGCGATGATGCGGTCGTCGGCCGTGAGCAGGTCCCCGTTGATCTCCGGAACGATGAGCCGCTTGTCCGCCATCATGCGCCAGGCACTGCTGTTGTCTATCACCGTGCAACCCACCTCGGCAAAGCGCGGCGCCCACTCCAGCGAAGTGGCCCCACCGGCGGAGAACAAGGCGATCTGCGGACGACGCGCAATGGCCTCCTCCATGCCGATGACGGCGTGGTCCGAGTTCCGGAAGCGGACGGATGCACCCACGCTGCGTGAACTGGCCACAGGCACCAATTCAGCGAGCGGGAAGTCGCGCTCCTCCAAGACCTTCAGCATGACCCCGCCCACCAGGCCGGTGGCCCCAACTACCGCGACTTTCATGATGTTGTGCTAACGTTCAACAGGGCCCGAAAGTACTACCTTGTCCCGCCTTCTTTTCCCGTTCCCAACGCACCATGGCGATCGATCTTTCAAGGCGCTACACACGCATGCTGCCGAGCATCCTGCTCGTTGCCGTGTTGGCCCTTTGCACTGGCTTCAGCTCACAAGCACAATTCGTTGACGACTTCAGCGATGGCGACTTCACCAACGCGCCTGTTTGGAGCGGCGACGCGGGCCTGTTCACAGTTGTCGACGACGGTGGCAATTTTCAACTGCGCAGCAACAGCCCCGGCGCGGCTACTTACCACCTGAGCACACCCAGTACGCTGGCCACCGATGCGCAGTGGGAATTTTTCCTGAACCTGCGCTTCGCCACCAGTGGCGCGAACTACACGGATGTATACCTCATGAGCCCACAGGCCGACCTGAACCCGCGGCCCGAAGGCTACTTCGTCCGCATTGGCGACACCCCGGACCACATCGTGTTGTACAAGCGCGTGGGCAGCACCAACACCGCGCTTGTGCAGAGCGCGGCCGGCGTGGTGGGCAGCAGCTCCAACAACCCCTTCCGCATCCGCGTAACACGCGATCTGGACAACAACTGGACCCTGGCCTACCAACCGGGCGGCACCGGCAATTACACCACGGCCGGAACCACGGTGGACAACACCTTCAATAGTTGCTCCCACTTCGGCGTGCTGATCGTGCAAAGCACCGCAGCTACCGCAGTGAACAACCACTTCTTCGACGACTTCTCCGTGGGCAACATACCGGTTGATGAAGCTGCGCCCGAGATCGATGCCGTAGTGGTGATCGACGCGCAGCAGCTTGAAGTGGTCTTCAATGAGGCCGTGGAGCAAGTGAGCGCTGAACAGCCCGACAACTATGCGCTCAGCCCTTCCATCGGCA
Organism: Flavobacteriales bacterium; assembly: GCA_019638115.1. GTDB lineage: Bacteria > Bacteroidota > Bacteroidia > Flavobacteriales_F > PHOS-HE28 > PHOS-HE28. Next base: position 987,175 of record JAHBUK010000001.1, read on the forward strand.
TCACTTCCGCCTTGCGGGATGCGCTGGACCCCAGCCGTGTTCGCCTTGGCCTCGCAACCGCGCTGCAGAACGGCACCACCTACACACTTACGGCCAACGCGGTGCAGGACTTGGTGGGCAACGCCACCAACAACGCCAGCCGGGAGTTCCTCTACTTCGTGCCCGACGTACCCAGCTACCGCGATGTGGTGATCAACGAGTTGATGGTGGACCCCAACCCACCGATCGGACTGCCAGACGCCGAATACATCGAACTCTTCAACGCCACCACCGACAAGTTCTTCGACCTGGGAGGCTGGCGCATCACCACCAACAGCACCTCGGCCACGCTGCCCACCTATGCCTTGGGCCCTGGCCAATACCTGCTGCTGGTAAGCACGGCCAACCACCCGCAGTTCAGCTTCGTGCCCAACAGCATGCCCTTCAGCCTGAGCACGACCGCACTGGTGAACGGCGGTACCACCGTTACTCTGGAAGGCCCCGGCAACGTGCCGATCGATGTGGTGAGCTACACCTTGGCCTGGTACCAGGATGCCGCCCGTGACGATGGCGGTTGGAGCCTGGAGCAGATCAACCCGTTCAGCCCTTGCTCCGGCCAGCCCAATTGGCGCGCCTCCAACTCCCCACAGGGTGGCACTCCCGGCCTGCCCAACAGCGTGCTGGACCCAACGCCGGACACCACCCCGCCTGCGCTACTTTCCGTGCTTACCGTGTCGCCAACCCAGATCACGCTGGTTTTCAATGAAGGCATGAATGCCGCAAGCGTGGCTGCAGGCAGCTACAACATCACCCCTGCACTGCCCATTGCGGCCATCAGCGGACAACTGCCCACCAACCAACGCCTGGACATCACTTTCGGCACGGCCATGGAGCCCGGCGATGTGTATACGATCGTGGTGGGCGGGCTAACGGACTGCTCCGGCAATGCGATCGGAGCTTCCAACAGCGGCCAATTCGCCATACCGGAAGCGCCCGAGCCCGGCGATGTGGTGATCAATGAAGTGCTGCACAACCCGATCACCACCAGCGGCGAGTATGTGGAGGTGTACAACCGGAGCAACAAGGTGCTGAGCCTGCAAGGTTGGCAGATGGCCAACGAAAGCAACGGCGTGGTGGCCAATGCGCGCACCATCACCGCGGAGCCCCTGCTCTTCTTCCCGGGCGAATACCTGCTTTTCACGCGGAACCCCACCGTCACCGCAAGCCAGTACCCCTCGGGCCGTAGCGACCGCTACAGAACCGTGGACCTGCCCAGCTACACCAACGCCAGCGGTACCGTGGTGGTGCTGGATGCCCAAGCCACCGTGATCGACCTGTTCCGCTACGAAGAGAAGATGCACTTCCCACTGTTGCGCAGTGTGAAAGGTGTGAGCTTGGAGCGCCAGGACCCGGACCGCGCCACGATCGACCGCACCAACTGGCACAGCGCTGCGGAAAGCGTGGGCTTCGGTACGCCGGGCTACGAGAATTCCCAGTACGCGCCGGCTCCTTCACCCACCGGTGAGATGAGCATCGACCCCGCCATCTTCAGCCCGGACAACGATGGCCACCAGGATGTGCTCACCATCACCTACCGCTTCGATCAGCCCGGCTTTGTGGGCACCATGCGGGTGTACGACATTGCGGGCCGTGAAGTGCGCCGCCTGATGGACAACCAATTACTGGGCATATCGGGCGCCATTACCTGGGATGGTGTGCAGGAGAATGGCAGCAAAGGCCGCATGGGGCCATACATCGTGCACTTCGAGGTGTACGACCTGGCGGGCAACGTGGAGACCTACAAGAAGACCGTGACCCTGGCCCATCGCCTGGACTGAGGCCTTCGGCCGCGCTGTTGAAAGCTCGGGGCCGATAGCGGTCGGGCGTTGCTCCGGGGAATGGATCTTTGCGGACTCGAACCGGATGGCCGAGAGGCCCCCTTCACGCAGCATCCATGACCGAACAGACCACCAAGAGCCAGGAGCTCATTGCCCGCCGCAAGGCCGCCATCCCCAACGGGGTGGGCATGTTCAACCACGCCACGGCCGCCCACGCAAGCGGCGCCATCATTACCGATGTAGATGGCCGCGAACTGATCGACTTCGCCGGCGGCATCGGCGTGGTGAACGCCGGCCACTGCCCGCCACCCGTGGTGAAAGCCATCCAGGAGCAAGCGGAAAAGTTCCTGCATGTGAGCTTCAACGTGGCCAGCTACGAGCCCTACATCGCCCTCTGCGAGAAACTCAACGCCTTGCTGCCCCACGGCGGGCCTACCAAGACCATGCTGGTGAACACCGGCGCCGAGGCGGTGGAGAACGCCATCAAGATCGCCCGCCAGGCCACGAAGCGTTCCGGCGTGCTCTGCTTCACCGATGCCTTCCACGGCCGCAGCATGATGGCCATGACCCTCACCAGCAAGGTGGGCTACAAGCCGGACTGCGGGCCCTTCGCGCCGGAGGTGTACCGCACGCAGTACCCCAACTTCTACCGCTATGGCGGGGGGCGCAGCGAGGCCGCGTTCGTGCAGGCCGAACTGCACCGCCTGGAGGAGCTTTCGCACAACACCGTGGACCCGAAGCAGCTGGCCTGCGTGATCATCGAGCTCGTGCAAGGCGAGGGTGGTTTCAACGTGGCGCCCAAGGCCTACGTGGAGGGCCTGCGGAAGTGGTGCGACAAACACGGCATCCTGCTGATCTTCGACGAGGTGCAGGCGGGTTTCGGGCGCACCGGCGCGTGGGCGGCCTACGAGCATTTCGGCGTGATCCCCGACCTCAGCACCTGGGCCAAGAGCCTGGGCAGCGGCATGCCCATCGGCTGTGTAATGGGCAAGGCGGAGATCATGGACAAGGCCGGCCCCAGCAGCATCGGCGGCACCTACATCGGCAACCCCGTGAGCTGCGCCGCGGCGCTGGCCACGATCCAATACATGGAGGAGATCGACATCAACGCCAAGGGCCGGCATGTGGGTGATACCATCCGCAAGCGCTTCGAGCAGATGAAGGCCAAGCACGCCTGCATCGGCGAGGTGCGTGGCCTGGGTGCCATGATCGCCATGGAGTTCGTGAAGGACGGCGACCCCATGAAACCCGATGCCGACACCTGCGCCGCGCTGATGAACGCCTGCGCCAAGCGCGACCTGATCGTGATCACAGCCGGCACCGACAAGAACGTGATCCGCGTGCTCAGCCCCCTGGTGATCAGCGATGAGCTGCTGAACAAGGGGTTGGACATCATGGAGGAGGAGTTGGACAAGATCGCAGGATAGTATCCGGTTTTCAGTTGTCGGTTGTCAGTGCTCCGTGGCGAACACATATCGCTGCCATCACTGACAACGGACAACTGAGCCCTGACAACTGAACAAGCATGAAGCCATTCTCAATAGCCGGCATCCAAATGCGCGTGAGCGCCTCTTACAGCAACGTGGAGGCCATGAAGCTCAAGCTGGACATCCTGATGAACATCTACCCTTGGGTGGACCTGGTGATGTTCAGCGAGCTGGCGGCCTATGGTCCGCTTACCCACCATGCCTTGGAGCGCATCGAGGATTTCGAGGAGCCCATGCAGGAAATGGCCCGCAAGCACAAGATCTGGCTCCTGCCCGGCAGCGTGTTCCACAAGGTGGACGGACACATCTACAACACGGCCAGCGTGATCGATCCGGAGGGCCGCATCGTGGCGCGCTACCGCAAGATGTTCCCCTTCTACCCCTACGAAGTGGGCGTTACCCCGGGCCACGAGTTCTGCGTGTTCGACATACCGGAGGTGGGGCGTTTCGGCGTGAGCATCTGTTACGACATGTGGTTCCCCGAGACCACGCGTACCCTGGCCGTGATGGGCGCCGAAGTGATCCTGCACCCCACCCTCACCGGCACCATCGACCGGGACATCGAGCTCAGCATCGCGCGGGCCAGTGCGGCCATCAACCAGTGCTACTTCTTCGACATCAACGGGCTGGATGCCGGAGGCAGTGGGCGCAGCATCGTGTGCGGACCCGAAGGACGTGTACTGTACCAAGCCGAGAACAATGAGGAGATGATCCCCATTGAGATCAACATGGAGAAGGTGCGCCGCAGCCGCGAGCTGGGCGTGCTGCGCCTGGGCCAGCCGCTGAAGAGCTTCCGCGACCATGCCGGCGACTTCGAGATCTACCAGAAGGGCACCACCCACCCCTACCTGGACAGCCTGGGGCCGCTGCTGAAACCCAAACGGGTGAAGGAGCTCGGCGACCTGCAGATCAAAGAAGAGTCCGAGCTGGACCGCACGGCCATTCCTGCCAAAGCGCCCTTCATGCCCAGCATCCGACCTGAACAGAACAACGACAACAACCTCTGAGGAACATGGGATCCACCGCCAAACCCACCGCGCCGAAAGCAGCCGGTAAACCATCCCTTGCGGACCGCTCGCTCATCAGCTGGTTCGAGATACCCGTCTTCGACCTGGCCCGCGCCAAAGCCTTCTACGACCACCTCTATGGCATCCGCATGGAGAGCTCCTACGCCGGCGAATACGCCATGGCCTTCTTCCCGGCCAGCAAAGGCATCGGTGGCGCGCTGGTGCAAGGCCCGGGCTGCATGCCCAATGACAGCGGTACGCTGATCTACCTTAATGCCGGCACCGACCTGGACGGTATGCTGCTGCGTGTGGAGGAAGCCGGTGGCCGGGTGATCATGGGCCGTTCGCTCATTGGTAACGATGCCGGGTGGTTCGCCCTGATCATAGACAGCGAAGGCAATCGACTGGCCCTGCATGCCCCGCCCGAAGTAGCTGCGGCCAAGGCCGAACCACAAGCACGCGCCAGCAAGACCAGCGCAGCGAAACCGAAGGCAGCGGCCCGCAAGACCACCAAGGCACCAGCAAAGAAGAGCGCGACGCGCAAGAAGAGCGGCGATAGCTGAACGCGGAGCTACTCCGCGGCCGGGATCTCCTGGCACAACTCCAGCAGCACCCCGTTGGTGCTCTTGGGGTGTATGAAACACACCCACTTGTTGTCCGCCCCACGCTTGGGCTCCTCGTTCAGGAGTTGGAAACCGGCGGCCTTCAGGCGGGCCATCTCCGCGCGGATATCGGCCACCTCGAAGGCCACGTGGTGGATGCCCTCGCCACGCTTCTCGATCGCTTTTGCAATGGGTCCATCGGGCCGTGTGCTCTCCAGCAGTTCGATCTTGTTGGGGCCGGTGCGGAAGAACGAGGTGATCACGCCTTCGCTTTCCACCGCTTCGCGCTTGTAGGGCCCCACGCCCAGCAAGGCGGTGTACAGGGCTTCGGCGGCGGCCAGGTCCTTTACGGCGATGCCCAGGTGTTCAATGCGCAGCAGGTGCTCCATGGCCACAAAGGTGATCAGCGGAAAGCCTTGTACAGTGGATAGGAGCCGGGTAAAAAAAGAAACCCTCCACGGCGTGGAGGGCTTCCGAACAGTGCGTGTTGAGGGCTTAGCGCTTGATGAAGGTCTCGCCCGTCTTGTTGTCGTAGTTCAGGTAGTACATGTCCTTCTTCAGGGTGGAAACATCCACACGGTCGGCCATGCCCCGCTTCACGATGTTGCCGTACTGGTCGTAGATCTCGAACATGGTCTTTTGGCTGAACGTGATCTCGTCCTTGGGTTTGGCAGGACCCCAGGTGACCACGGCCACTTTGTTGTCGGTGAATTTCACGGTCTCGCTGTAGCGCGCCCGGCGGCTCATGTCCACCTGCTTCACACGGAACGTGTTCTCGCCACTGTGTGCCGAAACCTGAAAATGGTAGGTGTGCTCACCGGGTGCTCCCACGCCGGCCACCTCACCCACCTTCACCCACTTGTTCCAGCGCTTCTGTTCCACGATGTAGGGCAGTTCGCCCGTTTCGTTGGTGGCGATCCAGGTGTATTTGCCTTCGCTGTTGATGGACTGGTGCACGATGTCGAAGGTGCTCTTGGGGCGCAGCACTTCCGGATTGAGGACCACCGGGGTGCAGCCATCCTTGTGGCGGATCTTCACCATCACGGCATCACCGACCTTCAGCCCGAAGTTGTTCATGTCCACCTCGAAGGCGCTGGAGTTTATCTCATCGGTGGCGATCTGGTCGTTCACCGTAACCTCGAACACGCAAAAACCCACACCGGCTTCGGAGAAGGGATTCTGGATGAAGAGGTTCTTCCCTTGGTAGTTGCCTTGAAGCACGACTACGCCGGCCGAAGCGGAAAAACTCAGTGCTGCAAAAGCAGCGAAGTGAAGAAGGCGCATGGGTTCACCGGGTATAGAGCCGACAATGATACGGACCAGCACAGGATTTTCCTATGCCGCGGGGGCTGTGTACGCGGCTCGGCCGCACTTGTTGCGCCACAGCCCTTACGGCTTAGTGGTGGTCGCTCAGGCGCACACCGGCCTGCACCTCCACACGAAGGTGGTTCTCCGCTGGCGGAATGGGGCAGGAATAGCGGCTGTTGTAAGCGCAGTATGGGTTGTAGGCCTTGTTGAAATCCAGCTCCACCTCCTTGCCGAGCGGGCCTTCCAGGTCCAGGTAGCGCCCGCCGCCGTAGGTGGTCTCCCCATTGGTGAGGTCTGTGAAAGGCACGAAGAGGTGGTTGGCGTACTCGCTCTTTTTGGCCAGGTCCACGTTGCGGTACACCGTGAGCGTGTGTTTGCGGCCATCCAAGGTGAAGGTGAGCTTACCCACCGGCATATAGGTGGGCAAGCGGTCCGTGGTGGTGGGCATGGCGAAAGCACGGCCTTCGCGGGATTTGAAGCGGGCCTGAACACGGAATCGCGGGTCGGGCGCGTAACGGTCCAAGTTCGTGAAGCCCAAGCGCTCTTCCGGGCGAAGCGGGCTCTTGATGCTGTCCTTGAACGTGGCTTCGATCTCCTGCCAGTAGGCCTCCAGTTCGGCCTCCCAGGGTTTAGTGATGGTTTGGGCGCGGACTCCGATCGCGGACAGCACACCCAGCACAAGCGTGAAAAGTACCCTCCTCATGCCGCAACGGCAGCGGGACGCACCGCCTTCACCATGATCGCCACATCCGCTTCGTTGAAGCGCCCATCGCTGGCACTTTCCACCACGAAACTGCGGTCGCCCACGCGGATCACTTGGTAGAAGTGGATGAACACCAGCGCATCATCCGGGTAGCTCATGCGGTACACCAAGATGTCGGGGCTTTCTTCGATCACCTCGAAGGTGCGGAGCATGTCCCGCTCGAAGCCTGCTTTCAGGCGGGCCATGTCACCGGCATCCTCCATGATGGTCAATCCGAAGCGTTCACCGGCCCCTACGCGCAGGTGACCGAACTCCTCCACCCATTGGGCACCGGCAAAGACCGAATCCGGGCCGGCCTCCAGCACCTGTGGCAAGGACACGACCAAGGGCATGTCAAAGGGCTCGAGGTCCAACAGGTATTCCGAACTGGCCTGTGCCGCCTGATCGGCAGCCAGTTGTTCAGCAGCCTCCTGTTTGCCGTCGCCACAGGCGGCGAGCAGGAGGGCAACGAAGAGGCTCCACTTATGCTTCATGATCCAAAGGTAGACTGCTACAAGAACAGCATTGCATGGCACAGGGGAAGCACTGGAAGCTTCACTACCACGAGTACGATCGGTCTGTACTCCTTCATGACCTGGTCCTACTCCTTGATCCAACGCCCCGAAGCCAATGGCATACCAAGCGGGTCAACAAGCCTGTACATGTACATCCCGGTCGCCAGATCGGATGCATCGACTTGAATGGTGCCATACGCCATGGTCCCAGTACAGACCACCTTTCCCTCCATGTCGTACAGTTCCAAAACAGCACTACGGTCCGGTCCGTTCATGATCAGCGTGAATCCCTCCGTACCTGGGTTGGGGAATATGCGAACAGGTGCCAGGTACAGATCCTCCTGGATCCCAACGGTGCAATCCTCCGGACCGAACTTCTGTGCCCAACCTTCGAAAAGGAATTGAGGAGCGTTCAGGTCCACCCGCCCTCCGCATAGGATGAATCCACCATCGTTGGTCGCTTTGATCCGGTCCACCCAGTAATACGCATTCTCTGCTATTCCATCCACGACATAGGAACACTGTACATTCAACGAAGTATCCAACTGATGAACACGAACACGGTTCGGGATATCCGGGAGAAAGGGAGTGAACACGAGTTGGCCAACGAAAAAGTTCTCCATGGCAGCTAGTAGTATCCGGTCATCTTGCACAATGGATGACCGCAGGGCAGCGGGATGGTCCAACGGATACTCACTCTCCGGCAGATACGCAGCCAGCCAATCGCCTTGGGTGGTGATCTTCTGGATAACGGCCCGATAACTGGAACCAGCTCCCCTGCGGCCGCTTACTATCAAATCGCCGCTTGGAAGTTGACTCATATGAAGCAGGTCGGAAATATTGTTCTGGAACGTCAACGGCCCTGCAGCTCCATCCAAGGTTTGCCCTACAAAGCCATCCACAAGTTCCAACGCATTGGAGAACTTGGAATAGCTCGCGAAGCCGTACTCAAAGAATGGTAGTTGGGGAACACCATAGGCAGTTACAAGCAGAGTATCCTCATGGATCCGTGTAATGTCGCGACCGGCTAATATTCCATCACTTACATACTGGAATCCGGCCAAGGAATCGCCATTCTGGTTGATGCGGATAAGTTGGATGGTATTCCAAGACACCCATTCAGTAATTGCCCCATTACCGAGTATGATCAGATCTCCGTTCGATTCTCGATGAACGTTATCCAGGAATATGCGCCAAAGGCCCGAAGCGCGATAGCTCGCGGAATCGATGCGCTGTAGCTGGCCATCCGACGCATACCAGCAGAAAGACTCATCACCTTCCACAACACGCTGGTCACCGACGGCAGAGATCTTTCCGGATCCATCCTGACTTAAGGCCCAAACACTTGCAGCGAGGCTATCTCCCCAAAGCCGGATGATGTCCGTTAATGACCCACTGTAGTCCACATGTGCCAAGTAAGACCTCCTCGAAGGAGTCGCTGCGAGATTATATTGCGTGATGGCCGCAACGTATCCGCTCCCAGTTTCGACAATGTCCGTTATCCTCGATCGTCCGAAGGTGTCTGCGAAACGAAAGGACCAGGCATCCTGGCCCATGACCACTGAAGTGATCATGGGCCAGAATATCCAAAATAAGCGGGTCATTGGTTAGTACCACAGTTTAGCTGCCCGTATGTGAACAGTGCCATGTGGTAATATTCAGCATTTTCTCCACCAGCGAAGAACCAATCATCCACTGTGACCGCAGATGCGGTTCTGTTACTCGGCTTCAGTTGCATCATGACGTCATACATGCCTTGCGTGTAAAACGACATTTGTGCGGGAGAAAGACAATTGGTACACGTAACTGCATTTTGGCAGTAGTAGGTCTTGAACGGGGTTGCAGGTATCCCGGTCGGAAAATCCGTATGGGAATAATTCGCATCGGCTCCACCCCATTGCCACTTCACGCCCCGAGTAGTAACCGAGGAGTAGTAGCAGTTAACGTTCAGCCGTGGAAGAGTAGCACGAACCCGCTGCTGGATCCGAATATCCGCGCATTGCGTTGCACCTCCATTGTTAGGACCACAGCCACAATTGTTGTTGGGCTGATCAAGGAATCCAAAATAGATGTAGTCGTTGGGTCCATAAGACGTATTAGGACCCGCCTTGTCGTAGTCAAATCCTTTTTGGATCAAAACCCGGGCACTGACCTCAGAACCAACCACCTCAGAGAAGCTAACATCCGCGACTATCAGATGCTCAACGCTTTCATCGATCATTGCTTCCAGCTGATCCCTGAGACCATTGTACGCCGCAAAAGCATCCGAAATCAATACCCCATTGGAACCAACGGGCATGCTGAACTCCAAGCTATCCACGCTGGTCTGATTGCACTCAAGCCATGCGCTGGCAACACTGAAGTTCAGGGCAGCTTCGATGTACCACTCAGCACTATCAAGGGTGCACGCCTCACCAGACTTTGACCCTTCGATCTTTCCACCTTTTTCCAAGAACGCCATAATACGCGGGGTTACATCTTGGTAGCCTGTTGTCGCTTCAGGCAGGCGATCAGACAAGTCTTCTTTCTGACATCCAACAGCTACGACCCCAACCAAAGATAGGGCAGCAAATACCCTTATAAAGAGGTTATTGGGGGTTGGGGGTTGGGGGTTGGGGGTTGGGGGTTGGGGGTTGGGGGTTGGGGTCTTCATAGCGTTATGGGTTTACAACGAACTTAAACCAAATATTGGAGCTTTCGATATGTATTCAAAAAACTCATGTCCGCTCTGCCCAATTGATATCCCCGCCTGGCGTTAGCCCCCGTCCTCCAAACGCCCGATCCGCGCGCACCTCGGGGTCCAGTGGGCGGTCGTGCAGCAGGTGGTCCGCCAAGTGCTCCGCGCACCACGGGGCCAGCATCACGCCCCGGGCGCCCAAACCGTTCATCACCGCTTCGTGCGGCCCTGTGCGGCCCAGTATGGGTCGGCGGTCAGCTGCCGCAGGCCGCACACCGCACCAGTGATCGAGCACCTCGGCCGGCAAGGGGCTCAGCTTGGCCAACTGACCAAGCAGGTAAGTGCGTGCTTCATCGGTCGGTCCATCCCACACACGGTCCCATTTGAAGGTGGCACCCACGCGATACGTTCCATCCGGCTGTGGCAAGACGAACACGCCGCGGTGCAGCATGCGGGATGTTCGCAAGCCCGGGATGCGGAGCGTTAGGCCCTCCCCCTTCACCGGAACCAGACCGGCAAGCGCATCAAAAGGCCCCGTGCAGCGCACCAACAGGGCCGCGCTATGTGTACCGATGCGCACCCCGTGATCATCGTTCACAATGTCCTGCTCACGCACCTCCAGCTCCGTGAGTGCGCCTTGGTCCAACAAGTACCGGCGCTGCGCATGGAGCATGGCCGGCACATCCACCCAGGCACAGGCATGCACGGTACCGTGACCATGGGGTGCGTTCAAGGCCTGTCCTTCCAGTTCGTCTTGCGCGCGTTGGTCCACAAAAGACGCCGTGCCGGGGGCGGTCATGGCCTTCTGCCACTGGGCCGCCTCCCGCTCACCGGGGAAGAGCTTCACCAGTTCAACGGGGTGCCAGAAGCGGGCACCGAGGCGCTCCTCCCAAGCCCTGTAGAAGGCCTGCGCCAAGGGCAGCAACTCGAGGGCGCGCCAACTGGGCACATCACGCTTCAGCACCACCGGGTTCACCACTCCGGCAGCCGCCATGGAGGCGTTGCCCGGCCGCTTGCTATCGTACACATGCACACGCAGGCCGCGCTGCATGAGCACCTCGGCCAGTACCGCGCCGGCGATACCACGGCCAAGTATGAGCACATCGTGCGTGTGTTCCACGCTGCAAGGTCGCTTATCAGAGCTTCACGAACTCCACGCGGCGGTTGTTCGCCTTGCCCTGTGGCGAATCATTGGGACCGGCCGGGTCGCTTTGGCCCTTGCCATCGGTCTCCATGCGGCCTGCATCAATGCCGAACTCCTTGGTAAGGGCCTCCTTCACGGAGGCTGCGCGGCGTTTGCTCAACTCCAGGTTCTTCGCCGCGTCGCCATCGCTGTCGGTGTGCCCGATGATGCGCACCCGCACCCCGGCGTTCTCGCTCAGGGTGGCTGCTATGTCCTTCAGGGTACCGTAGCTCTCGGGCTTGATGCGATCGCTGCCACTGTCGAACAGGATGCCGCGGGTAACGAGTTTGCCCTCGCTGATGAGCTTGTTGCGCGTATCGGGGGCACCGGCGGCCACTCGGAGATCACCCATGTAGGTAACACTCTCCCCGCAGCTGCCGCTCTCCACCACCATTCGGTACTTCACCCCTTCCTGGAACGCGCGGGGCAGGTCCCACACCTTCTCTTCGTTGATGTACACACGCAGCCGGTTCTTCTGGCGCCACACGGAGATGCGTGCGAAAGGCGCGATGTTGCGGTGTACGAATCCGCTTTGGGACCGCTCGTTGCTCATGATCATGGAGCCGTCCTTGGCATGTACGATAACCCCGGTGTGGCCTCTGCTGCCGCTGGCGTCCTGTGGGCCGATGCTCACCGATACCCTCGCCTCGTTCTCAAAGCGCAACAGGTTGGCCGCATCGGGAATGAAGTGCAAGGTGATGCCCCCGCAGTAGAAGCTGTATTCATCCATCACCGCCGCATTGAACTCCAAGGTGGCGTTATCGGGTATCTCGCCCAGGAACTCCGGATAGAATATGCCCGCGCCGCTGAGCTTCAGATAGCGCCCTTCGCGGCCGCTGATGGTGACCACCTCGCCCGCGCTGTTGGTGTTCCACTTGGCGGGGAAATCGCCGATGGCATCCTGGCTGAAGTCCTCGAAGGCGATAATGCGTTCGCCGGGCACGAAATCGAACTTGCTGTACGCCTTCAGGGTGGCCGGGGCGGAATTGGCGCCACCACCGGGATTGCCGCCCGAAGCGGGCGCGTCTTCGGCAGGGCTGTCGCCATCACCAGCGGGAGCCGAGCTGCCCTTTTTGCCTTGGGTAGCTCCTCTTGCCCCCTTGTCCACTCCTTCCTCGGCTTTGTCCAAGCCACGGTCCATGGTGCGATCCACCTTGCGGTCCAAACGTTCTTTCGCTTTCTGCTCCAAGCGATCACCGATGTTGATCTGGCCATGGAGCTCACCCATGCAACAAAGGGCCACGGACACGAGCACTACCAACACGTTCTTCATGCGGCGCAAATTACGCCGAACGGTCCAAAGCAACCCACGAAACCATCGCTATTAACGACAAGGGGGGCGATCTCAGCCCTTCAGCCTTTGCTCATAAGTACCCTTCGTGTTCGCCCTACGAAGGTGTTATGGCCTTGCAAAATGCACGTGGCACGGTGTGCGCACCGATAACCCGACCGGGCTCTCAGGCTGCCAAGGCTCGCGCCATGCGCTCCACCAGGGCGGCCTGGTCGTAGGGCTTCTGCACCAGGTCATTGGCACCAACGCTGCGCACGGTGGCGAAGAGGTGCGGCTTGTCGTAGGCGGTAAGCACGATGATCGGCACGTTGATGCCATGGGCGCGGACCTTCTCCACCACGGCAAGGCCATCCAAATAAGGCAGGCCCAGGTCCACCAGGATCAGGTCGGTGGGTTGTGCTTCGAGCTGTTCCACCACGGAGCGCCCATCGCGCAGGGCATTCACGGTCCAGCCGGCCTGCACCAGGTACTTCTCCAAAAGCTTGCGGACCAAGGCATCATCCTCGATCAAGGTAACGTGGTGCATGCGGCGGCAGATCGGACCGCTGTTACGCCAAAGCCCGGGTCAGAGTTGCTGCGGCTCGGTGCCGCTGGCCTTTGTCTTGAAGACCCAGTACTTCTGGGCAACAAAATTGAAGGCGGCACAAAAGCCCGTGGCGCCGGCGAAGGCCACCAAATATTTGTGGGGCACGAAGGCCAGCAGGTCCACGCCGTGCAGCACTTTCAGGAGGGCGGAGTTCATGCCCACGTTGAGCAGGAGCGAAACACCGTAGGTGGCCATGAAGCGCATCAAACGCTTGGTGTCGCGGTCCGTTTGCCGCCAGGTCCAGCGCTTGTTGAAGTAGTAGGTGACCAGGAGGCCACAGAGGAAGGAGAGCGTTTTGGCCAGGGCCTCGTTGCCGAGCTCGCCGGGCAGCACATCGGGCGGCAGCGTGTTCAGCAGCAGGCCGTAGCAGCTCAGGTCGGTTAGCACGGCCAGGCCACCGATGAAGGCGAACTTGGAGACCTGCTTGTTGGTCTCCGGCATGCCCTTGATCGCAGCCCGTATCCGCTCCCTGCGGCCCCGCTTGACGTGCCTGGCCATGCTCAGAACTTGCCCGTGAGCAGCTTGAAGAGGTCGTTGCCGTTGGCGTAGAGCAGCAGGCCCAGCAACAGGAAGATGCCGATCATCTGCGCCACTTCCAGCACGCGCTGGTTGGGTGTGCGGCCCGTAACGATCTCATAGAGCAGGAAGACCACGTGCCCGCCATCCAGGGCCGGTATGGGCAGGATGTTCATGAAGGCCAGCACGATGCTGAGGAAGGCCGTCATGCCCCAGAACACCTGCCAATCCCACGTGGGACTGAACAGGCTGCCGAGCGTGCCGAAGCCGCCCACCTGCTTGGCCCCCGAGCGGCTGAAGATGAGCTTCATGCCACTCACGTAGTTGCCCAAGGTCTCCGTGCCGAAACGGATGCCGGCAGGTATGGAGGCCAGGAACCCGAAGTCCTCATGGGCCATGGTGAACCAGGTGGAGGGGGCCATGTTACCAAGGCCGACAAGCCCATCCTCGTTCACCTTCATGGTGAAGGACAATTCCTCGTCGTTGCGCTTCACCAACACCACCGCATCTTTGCCTTTGCGCTCCTGCATGGCCTTGCGGAAGTCGCCGAAATAGCGGGCATCCACCCGGTCCACGGCCAATACCACATCGCCCTTGGCTATGCCGGATGCGGCTGCGGCACCATCGGGCATCACCGTATCCACCACAAAGGGAAGACGCGGTTTGAACAGGGTGCGCTCGTTGCGCTCCATGATGCGCTGCTCCACGTCCTGGGTCAACTGCACGCGTACACGTTCGCCGGCACGCTCCACGGTGATCACGCGCTCACGGTCTATGAGTATCGCCTTGCCCACTTCTTCCAAGGTGCGCGGGGTGCGCTCGCCAACGGCAAGGATGTGGTCTCCTTCGCGGAAGCCTTCCTCCAGCATGGTCTCGCTGGGGTGCACACCGAAGCGCACTTCTTCCAAAGGCAGGTAATCGCGCCCCCAAACAAAGAGGATCATGATGTAGAGCACCATGCCCAGTATGAGGTTCACCGTTACGCCACCCACCATGATGATGAGGCGCTGCCAGGCCGGTTTGCTGCGGAACTCCCAAGGCTGTGGCGGCTTCTTCAGCTGGTCGGTGTCCATGCTCTCGTCCACCATGCCGCTGATCTTCACATAACCGCCCAGGGGTATCCAGCCGATGCCGTATTCGGTATCGCCCACCTTCTTCTTCCACAGGCTGAACCAGGGGTCGAAGAAGAGGTAGAACTTCTCCACGCGGGTCTTGAACCAGCGGGCGGGCAGGAAGTGGCCCAGCTCGTGCAGCACCACGAGGATGGACAGGCTCAGGATGAGCTGGGCGGCTTTGATCAGGAATTCCATGCAGGGGTCTTTCGGTCGCGGGCCACACGGCGGGCCTCGGCATCACTGGCCTCCAGATCGGCCAGCGTGGGGTTCGTTACATGCGGCACGGTGGCGAGGGTATCGGCCACCAGGTCGCTCATCTCCAGGAAGCCGATGGCGTCCTTCAGGAACAGCTCCACGGCCACCTCATTGGCAGCGTTGAGCACGCAGGGGGCGTTGCCGCCCTTGTCCATGGTCTCCAGCGCCAGAGCCAGGTTGCGGAAGGTGTCCAGGTCGGGTTGCTCGAAGTTGAGCGCTGGGTATTGGGTGAAGTCGAAACGCGGCCAGGTGGTGGGCAATCGCTTCGGGTAGGTCATGGCGTACTGGATGGGCAGCTTCATGTCCGGCAGGCCCATCTGCGCCTTCATGCTGCCATCGCGGAACTGCACGATGCTGTGGATGATGCTTTGCGGGTGCACGATGATCTCGATCTGCTCCCGCTTCAGGTTGAAAAGCCACTTGGCCTCGATGGCCTCCAGGCCCTTGTTCATGAGGCTGGCACTGTCGATGGTGATCTTGGCGCCCATGTCCCAGTTGGGGTGCTTCAGGGCCTGGGCCTTGGTCACGGTGGCCAGTTCGGCGCGGCTCTTTCCGCGGAAGGGACCACCGCTGGCGGTGAGCACGATCTTCTCGATCGGGTTGTCCCACTCGCCGGCCAAGCACTGGAAGATGGCGCTGTGCTCACTGTCCACCGGGTAGATGTTCACGCCCTTGGCCTGTGCGGCCTTGGTGACCAGCTCACCGGCCACCACCAAGGTCTCCTTGTTGGCCAGGGCGATGGGTTTGCCTGCATCGATGGCGGCCAGCGTGGGGCGCAGCCCGGCGTAGCCCACCAGCGCAGTGAGCACCAGGTCGATGCCCTCCATGGTAACGGCCTGCTCCAGGGCCTCGGGACCCGCATAGGCCTTGATGCCTTCGGGGAAGAGCACGTCCTTAACGGCAGGGAGCTTGGCGGGGTCTCCGATCACCACCGCGTTGGGCTTGAACTCCAATGCCTGCTTGATGAGCAGGTCCACGTTGTTGCCGCAGGTGAGCAGCTCCACCTGGAAGTGCTCGGGCTGCTCGCGCACCACATCGAGGGCCTGTGTGCCGATGGAGCCGGTGGATCCGAGGATGGCGATCTTCTTCATGTGCGCATCCCGCTGGTGCGGGACTGGTCTTGCCCAGCGGACCATGTGCCCATGAGGACGGGAACACATGACGGATGGACGAAAGCGTGCAAAGATCGCGCTTTGGCGGGGACTGGCCTTGCAAACGGGAACTACGCGACCTGCGGTCGCTCCGTTCGAATGCTATTCAACCACGGTGCTTCGGCTTGCTACGCAGCGCCTCGCACTGACACGACCATGGTTAAGCACGCTCGATAAGGCTGAACATTCAACATTGGTGTCCAGGGAAAACTTTGCAACGCGTTGAACTGCTGGTCCATCAAGCACCAACAAAGGTCATGATCCAAGGGGCTCACGTACGACACGGCTTTCCTAACACCGGCTGCGACCCCTGCGGGGTCGAAAATGCGACGAACCGTTAAACGCCCTTCGGGCTACATGCTGTGACCCCTCCGGGGTCAGAACCCGCGGCCATGTTGGGATGACCCCGGAGGGGTCACAGCATGTTGTTCTGGCATCTTAGGCAGAACCACGACCCCAGAGGGGTCGCAGCCGGTGCTGCAACCAATTACCCCGGACACTACTGGACCATTCAATACGTTGCGCCATGCTGGATGGCACACGCGTGTCCTGTCAGTGCGAGCGGAGCGAAGCACCGTGGTTCAAAAAAGCCAGGAGCGCCGCAAGGCGCGGAAACACAGCATGACCGGCACCTCACACCGCCACCTTGCGTTGCGCCTCCGTGATCGTGTAGATCAACGATGCCGGCTCGCACATCACGGCCTTGTCGCCCTGTAGCGCAATGGGTGCCTTCAGCAGCGAAGGGTTGTGCGCCACCACCTGTAGCCAACCTTCCGCATCCAGGTCACGGCCGCGCAACTGGCTCTGATAGTACGGGTGCGCCCTGTTCAGCAGGTCCTTGGGACGCAGGTTCAGTTGCTTCAGCACCTGACGCACAAAGGTGGTGCTCAGCTTCACCTCGCTCACGTCCTGCTTGTTCACCTTGGGCGCCAGCGAATAGGCATAGGCCAGGGCCTTGCGTCCCTCGGTGGTGGTGCTGTCGTACACCAACGTCAGTTCCTTGGAGTTCAGGGTGGTGCTCATGGCCGTTGGGGGTTTGGTGTGATGCAAAAGGTAACGCCAGCCGGGGGCCGTTTCCAAATGTGGCACCGTGCCATTCGTTGCAGATGCAGCAGCCGATCGACAGGACCTTGGACCGGATCGACGGATCAACGCCTGGCTGGTTCACGCTCTGACCCCGCCGTGGTGTGTTGTTCCGCTGCCCGATCGGGTCGCACGACCGGGTCGTTGGATGTCTACCTTCGATGACGCTGCACCCCATGCACCGACCCCTGCTACCACCAACCGCCGGGTTGTACAGCATGCCAAGCGCAATGGGCACCATCGGGAAAAGCGTGATCGTGATGCTGGCATGCCTGCTCATGTCCTGCGCAGCGCTTGGCACCAGAACAACGTACCGATCGGACCCGACTCCGACGATCAAGAGCATGGGCTACGTCGAGCTTGTGCGCGACAGCCAATCCCAGCATCTCTTTCCGAGGACCAATGAGGTGTTCCACCAAACGGTCGTCAGCACGTTGAACGCCCACGGGGTGGACGACATCCGTGAGATCGGACAGCAGCTCCCGTTCGAGGCACCTGATCCGGAGAAGATCGCTGAGCTATGCGGGCAATACGAAGTGGACGCCCTGTTGCTGTCCCGTTTGGTATTCGTTCACAATAAGCACTTGTTGCCCACTGCCGATGACAACTTTTCGATCGGAGAAAGCCATGAGACCAAAGTGGAAATGAAGCTGTTCGACCGCCACGGCATGCTTATCGTCGCCGCGCGCCACAATACCACCATGGGCAAGCTCTATTTCAAGATCCCCGAACCGGACCGCACCGTTCGCGATGGTGCCGAAGGTGCGGCGAAGCGGATCGCCAGGGTATTGGTGAGGCGGCAATAAATAAGCGGTCAGATCAAGGGTGACCGGCTTTCACGCTTCTCCCACGAAACGCGAACATGTTCTTCCGACCGGATCTTCATCACCGCCTCAGTAATGCATGGCACCGATCGCAGCTCCCGCTCAATGCCGCACTGCAAGCCGCTGTACGGATATGCGCTTGTGCTCTTCGCGCAGCTCAAGGGTGTAGATGCCATCGGGCAAGGCTTGAAGGTTCAGGACGTTCGTATGGGCATGCACGCGCTGCCGCAGCACCTCGCGCCCCAGTGCATCGCGCAACACCAGTTGCGTATGGGGTGGCAGCACATCCAACTCCAGCGTGGCCGTGGTGCTTGCCGGGTTTGGGTACACACGCAGGCTGGGCATTAACCGCTCCTCCGCACCCACCGTAAGCTCGCTTACCAGCAGGCGGCTCACGAAGCGCTGCTGCGGGTCGTTGGTGGTGCCGTCATCGTAACCGGCATAGGCGCCGTTGATGTACAGCGCGGTGGAATCCGAGTTCCATGCTATGCTCAATGGTGTCGCATTGGTGGTGCCTTGGTATGTGAAAGGACCAACACCTCCATTGGCAAATGCGTTATGCAGTTCACCATGCTCATCGATCATACAGAGACCTTTCCGTGCCTGCCCATTCACAGCGGTGAATTGGCCGCCTATGATGTGATGACCACCATGGAAAGGAAATACCTCGAACACGATGGTGCCCGAAGTGGGCCACCAGGCACTGTTCCCTACGAATGTCAAGTTCGCAAATGCGGGGTCTCGTGAACCATCGGGAAGTACCCTGGCCAAATGCACTGTGGTTGAAGGGTTTTCACTGAACCGGAAATTCCCCCCCACCAATACCCGGCCATCCGGAAGTGCCTCTAGTTCATAAATGTTACCGCTGCTAACAGAACTCTGAAAGGTGGTGTCCAAGCTGCCATCCGCATGTATGCGGAAGAGCCTGCTAACCGGTTGCCCTTCGTATTGGCTGCAACTGCAAGTGCAAATGAACTTGCCATCGGGCAGCTCCTTGAATTGCCAAATGGTGCCATTGGCTTGGCGATGTAAGCGCGTAGTGTCCAGGTAGCCCTCGTTGCTGAACCAGATCAAGTTGTATTGGCCTACATAGCCACGTGCCGTGTCGCTGAGCGTATGTGACCCACTTAGCAGAACACGGCCGTCAGGGAAGACGTGGTAGTCGCCCCCGGTTAGCGATTGGAAAGAAGTATTGGAATTCATTGAGATGAAGGTCGGATCGACCAAGCCTTCTGGTGTCATGCGGCGCACCGTTGCTGCCGGTTGAACGTAAAACGCATTTTGCCAAGCAACGATCTTACCACCTCCGGTGGTTTGGGGAAAAGACGGGAACGATGGATCCCGAGTACCATCATTCAGAAGTTTGGCGCTTCCGCGGTCGAACATATCATCGGTAAACCGCATTCGACCCGATAGAAACAGGCCCCCATCGGGTAGAAGATGAAGATCGTTCACGTTCTGCTGAACGATCTGCGTTCTGAACGTTGTGTCCAGTGTAAAGCTCCACTGCCCCCATGCCGCTGCGGCCACCAGCATGGTGGCCGCAGTGATCGTGGTTTTGATCAACCAGGAGCTTGTCATTGTTGCACCACCAACTTCCCGCTATGGAGCAAGGTGTTGTCTGCAAGGTACAACACCAGGTAGGTGTTGGGCGCAGGGTTGGGGGTAGGGGCGCAGACCTGGGGCGCAGGGTCCCGAGGCGGAGACCCTGCGCGGGTTTGAGGGTTTGTAGGTGGAGGTGGAACATCCTACCCCCTCACCGCGCCCCTGCAGCCCGCCGCAATCGATCGTTGATGGCGCGACCAAGTCCTTCCTGCGGGAACTCCTCCGCCACGATCACAGTGCAGTCGCTGCTGTCCATGTCGCGCAATACGGCAAAGAGGTGGCGTGCTGCTTCGGCCAGGTCGCCATTTTCGGAAAGCACTTCGCAACGGTGGGCGGGGTGGTCGCTGCGGAAGGCGATAACGCCCACCGCCTGCCCGGCGAAACGACGGAGCAGCGCGGGCACATTGCCCACATGCACCGGTTTGCGCGGCGCGTAGTGGCTCTCCAGCATGCCGGGTGCCACGGGCAGCACCTGCTTAACGGCGGGTTCCACACGGCCGATAACGCTTTCTATGGCTTCCAGCGCGATGCCACCGGGTCGGTACAAGTGCCAGCGCCCCACGTCCCAGCCCAGTATGGTGGATTCCACGCCCACGGTGCATGGCCCGCCATTGAGGATGTAGGGCACGCGGTCGCCCAGCTGGTCGGCCACGTGTTGTGCGGTGGTGGGGCTTACGTAGCCGAAGGGGTTGGCGCTGGGGGCCGCGAGCGGAAATTCCAACTGGCGCAGCAGTTCCAGAGCGAGCGGATGGGCGGGCATGCGTACCGCAACGGTATCCAAGCCACTGGTGACCAGGTCCGGAACAAGGGCTTGTTTGGGCAAGACCAAGGTCAATGGGCCGGGCCAGAACGCATCCATCAAGGCTTCCGCGCCGGGCGGCAATTCCTTCACCACCCGATGTATGTCGGCGCGCTGCCCGATGTGTACGATCAGCGGATCGAAGCTGGGCCGTTGCTTGGCGGCGAAGACCTGCAGCACGGCCGCTTCATTGAAGGCGTTGGCGGCCAGTCCGTAGACCGTTTCGGTGGGGATGGCCACGATGTGCCCATTGCGCAGGAGTTGCGCGGCGTGGGTGAGGGCGGAGCCGATGGTGGCCATGGCGCAAAGGTGTTGAACCGCGGAGAATGAGGAGATGCGCGCCTTGCGGCGCTATGAAAGAAATGCGGCCGCAGATTCGCAGATGACGCAGATGGGACCAGCTGTACGCATGACTTCCAATGGCAGAATGCGAGCCTTGCGGCGATATGAAATGAATGCGGCCGCTGATGACGCAGATGGCGCAGATGGAACCAGCTGTACGAATGACTTCAAATGGTAGAATGTGAGCCTTGCGGCGATATGAAAGGCAATCGGCCGCAGATTTCGCAGATGACGCAGATGGGACCAGCTGTACGCATGACTTCCAATGGCAGAATGCGCGCCTTGCGGCGGTATGAAATGAATGCGGCCGCAGATGACGCAGATGGCGCAGATGGGATCTCCGGGACGGTTGTGTTGCTGGAGTTCATGAACTCCTTGCAAACGTCCTCGCCAACCGCAGCAATGGAAATCTGCGAAATCTGCGTCATCTGCGGCTTTCTCATTCCACGCGTCCAAATGGACCGGTCTTACCTTCATCCCCACACATCCCTTTCATCATGTTCCGCAACTGGTGGCTGCTCGCGCTCAAAGGCTTGGTGCTCCTGCTCATGGGCGCCTTCATCCTGTTCAATGCCGAACTGGCGCTGGACGCCATCATCTTCTACCTGGGCCTGTTGGCGCTGGTGGGTGGTATCGCAGAGATCACCCTTGCGATCCTCAACCGCGACAAGCCGCAGTGGACGGGCTACCTGCTGGAGGGCCTGCTGGACGTGGGCATCGGCATCCTGCTGCTCACCAAACCCGTGGTGGCCGAGCTGCTGCCCATCCTGCTGGGCATCTGGATCGTGGCCAGCGGAGTGATGCTGCTGATCCGCGCTTTCCGCAGCCGGAGTGCCGGGCAAGCTTCCTGGACGCAATGGCTGTTCCTCAGCGTGCTGCTCATCGCCATCGGCCTTTGGGTGGTGTACGACCCGCGCGGCACGCTGGTCTCCTTCACCCTGCTCATGGGCATCGCCCTGCTGGCCTTCGGGCTGTTGGTGCTGCTTATCGCCTTGCGCTTGCGGGGTACGCAACAAGCGATCAGGAAGGCGGCGGAAAAGTTGGAGCGATAAGGCTTCCGACCGCACACCCTCGCCCCGCGCAGTGTTCCTTTGCCATCATGCTGCACGCCATGCGCCTCTTCCTCCTGCTTGCCCTCTTCCCCTTCACCCTGCACGCCCAGCTCCAGCCCGGCTACGACCGCGACGAGGCCATCGAGATGCTGCGGGTGTGCATGAGCTTCGTGGATACCCCCATGGAGGGCATGGCGATCACCTCCAGCGAGCGTTTCCGCCGCGTGTACCGCTCGCCGGTGATGGGCTTGAAGAACATGTGGGAGCTGCTGAGCGATGACAAGGGCACGGCGGTGATCAGCCTGCGCGGCACCACGGCCGAGATGGTGAGCTGGCTGGAGAACGGCTACGCGGCGATGATCCCTGCGCAGGGCGAGATCCGCCTGGAGAACGGCAGCACTTTTCGCTACCACCTGGCGGACGACCCGCGCGCAGCAGTACACGTGGGCTGGACCGTGGGCATGGCCTTCCTGCAACGCGACATCCTACCGAAGATCGATTCGCTGTACCAAGCCGGCACACGCGACATGATCATAGCCGGGCACAGCCAGGGCGGCGCGCTGTGCTACCTGCTCACCGCGCATGTGCGGCAACTGCAACGCGAAGGGCGCCTCCCGGCCGACATCCGTTTCAAGACCTACGCCAGCGCTGCACCCAAGCCGGGCAACACGGCCTTTGCGCACCACTACGAGCACCACACGCGCGGTTGGGCCTTCAACACGGTGAACGCGCTGGACTGGGTGCCCGAGGTGCCCATGAGCATCCAAACGGTGAACGACTTCAATGTGGTGAACCCCTTCAGCGACGCCAAGAAGGCCATGGGCCAACTGCCGCTGAAAAAGCGCGTGGCCGGCAAGTACGTGTACAACAAGCTGGACAAGCCCACGCGCAAGGCCCAGCGCAACTACACGCGTTTCCTGGGCAGCTCGGCGGGCAACTTCGTGCGCCGCGAACTGCCCGAGTTGGAGACGCCCGCCTATGTGGAGAGCAACCTCTACGTGCGCACCGGGGCGATCGTCACGCTACTGCCCGACAGTGCCTACTTGGCGCGCTTCCCACAGAACAAGGAGACGCCTTTCGTGAACCACATGCTGGATCCGTACCTGTACTTACTTGAGCGCTGGACGCCGGATGTGTACTTAACGGAAGCGCCTCCGGTTCAAGACCCCAAGCTTGCCCTGCGTCAGCGGCTGATCACCGACGGCATCCACTTCCATGGCACGGGCCACGAGCCGGAGTGGATGCTGCAGATCAACCACGAAGGCGCCATGGGTTTCCGCATGCTGGACGATGCGCAGGGCTGGTTCACGCCGCCGGTACAACCCGCGCGCGCCGCCGATGCCAACGTGGTGTTGTACCAGGCGCAGACCGAGCGCGGCGAGTTGCGCGTCACCATCCAGGAGCAGCCCTGCACCGACAGCATGAGCGGCGACACCTTCCCCTACACCATGCGCATCGATGCCACCGACGCGAAGGTGAAGCACCAGGTGAACGGCTGCGGTCAGTACCTGCCACCCGCCCGCCTGCACGATGTGTGGATGCTGGTGCGCGTGGGCGATCTACAGGTGCGTCCCGGCGAATTGCGCGAAGGCGCGCGGCAGGAGTTCAATACTGCGGAAGGCCGGGTGTTCGGCGCCACAGGCTGCAACACCCTGGACGGGCCCTTCGAGGTGCATGGCGAAACGCTGCGCATGGGTCCCTTGCGCATGACCAAACGCATGTGCGCCGACCATGCGGAAGAAGTGGAACGAGCGTTCATGGAAGCTCTTGGGGCAGGCTGGGTCCGCTACATGCTGAAGGGGAACGACCTTCTCTTGCACAACCCAAGCGGTGCGGAATTGCTGTTCCGCAGAGTGGAGTAAAGGTCGCGGGGTGTGGGAACAATATCCCCAACCTGGTGATAGATCTGGATGATCGGGGGATCGGCATGTGCTTCCGGTCCGAGGTTGAAGCCTTATGCCATGCGGGTTTCCGAAGGAATGATCCGATCGGCACGCAGTACGCGTATATGGTGTACAACCAAATCCCCGCACCATGCCACGCGCCAAGAAGAAGCTCATCCTCTCCCAGCCCATCAAGGACGGTTTGAAGGCGATCAAAGTGAAGCTGGACCACCGCACGGTGATCACGCTAAGCAGCTTGAAAGCATTGGAATTCTGGAAGACCCGCTACCCGAATGCGGAGGTGATCGGCCAGTAGACACCTGCTGCGCCTGAACAAAGAGGCCTCGCGGCGGATCGTTCAAAAGCTCCCGACCAGCGTTCAGGGCCGCACGAACCGGGCTGTCACGAAACCCAGGTTCGTGTAGAGCGATGCGCTGTACACACCAACTGCCAGCTTGGAGATGTCCACGGTGAAACTGTGCTCGCCTGCGGGCAAGTAGGAGCCGTGCACCTCGTGCACCACAGCGCCCAACTCATCGTGTATCCGAATGCCAGCGTGCGAGCGGTGGTGGAGTTCCACGTCGATGCGGATGCTTCTTCCATCGCCCACGGGCACCACCACCAGGCGGTCCTGCACATGGGGTAGCGTCGAAGCATCAGGAATGGCGGTATTGACAGGGCCGTAGCGAAAGATGCCATAGCCACCTGCAAAGGCCAGCTGGTCGTTCACCTTGTGGAAACGGTTGAACCCGGGAATACCGAACGATGTGCTCCAGCTCTGTCCTCCGTTGCTGGTACTGAAGAGCAGGTTGTCGCCCGCCCAGCCAAGCTCCGGGGTAAGGAAGCCCACACCTTGCAAGCGTGCAGGTATGGTGGCCAGAGTGACCAAGCTCCATGTGGCACCAGCATCCTCGGAAACAGCGATCCGTGGTAGCGTGTTGAACGCCGATTCGACCGAGGCATACAAATGCACGCCATCCGGGGACTGGATCTTCCAGAACCACTCGAAACCGCTGCCCGTGGTGAACACCTCGGTCCATGTGGTGCCACCATCCGTGGTGCGGTAGATGGATGCGCCGAGGCTGTTGGTCTGCGCACCACCCACCACGAACCCGGTATCCGCATTGATGAACAAGATATCCACCAGGCACCAGGCCTGCGATGAGAAGTCGATGTGTTCCCAGGTTATCCCGGCATCGCTGCTTCTGATCACATAAGCGGGACCGGCAAAGAGGCCCGCACCATAAATGGTGTTCGCATCCGCACGGGCCAGACCACACACGCCGGGCACGGGTTGCTGAAGTTGTGATGAAATGTCGGTCCACGTACCACCACCATCGCTGCTGCGGTATAGCGGACCATCCAGAGAACCACAGAAGCCCACTTGGGCATCCAGGAACTCGATGCTCCTCAGGTAGGCGTTCTCGAATTCCCCCACGACCCACCAGAAGTCACCACCATCATGGGTGCGCAAGATCCTACCCGACCCACCACCCGCGGCCCAGCCTGTATCGGCATTCAGGAAATAGAGGTCATCGCAGCGTTCGATCGTGGGGTGTACCAATTGGGTCCACTGGCCCATCAGCACAACAGGGATGGCGATGACCGCTGCAAGGATCGTAGCTCTCATGGTGTTGGATCTTGCCCCGAACATAGCTGGGACGGCGCGTGCAAAAGGCAACAAGCAATGAACGGCATCAACGGGAAAGCCACCGGTCAACCCAAGCCCTCCACATACCGCCTGTCGTTAGCCAAGCGCGGCACCTTGCTCTGGGCATCGTTCATGCCGCGCGCATCACCTGCGAACAGGACCACCTTGCCGCGACCACGGGTTTACAGGTGACCACCCTCCAGGCGGATGATCCGCTGCAACTCGCCATGCAGCTCGGGAATCTCCTTGGAGAGCACGCTCCACACGATGTCGTAGTCGATGCCGAAGTAGTTGTGGATAAGCACATCGCGCATGCCGGCCATATCGCTCCAGTCCACCTGTGGATAGCGGACACGCAACTCCATGGGAAGCTTTTTCACTGCTTCACCGATGATCTCCAAGCTGCGCACGATGGCGCGGCTGTTGGTCTCGTCATCGAGCAGGGCTTCCCGTGTTCGGCCTTCCTTCAGGCGCATCAAATAGTCGCACTCGGCCTCGATGTGCCGCAAGAAGTCAAGCAGCGAGGGCGACATACTCCACCTCGTTCAGGATGTGTTTGCCGGTGAAGGCGTTCAAGGAGGCGGGGGTCACCAGTTCCACCTTCCGGCCAAGCAAGGCATGCAGGAAGCCCGAAAGGGCCACCATGTTCTTCAGGGTCTTGCGCTCGGCAGCGATGTCTACAAGCAGGTCCACATCGCTCTGCGCATTGGCCTCATCGCGTGCGAAAGAGCCGAACAGTCCGACGCGTTCCACACCGAACGCCCGAAGCTGTTCCGCTTGTTGCGCAAGCCTTTCCTTGACCTCGTCTTTGTTTTGTACGGGCGTCTGTGTCATTGCAAACCAAAGGTACGATCAAGCACCCAAGCCCTCCACATACCGCCTATCGTTCGCCAGGCGCGGCACCTTGCTCTGCGCATCGTTCATGCCACGTGCCTTCATCCACGCCGCGAAGCCACCGCGCGGCACGCTGGTGATCATCAGTGGGCGCAGCACTTTGCCGGTGATCAGGTCGCGGTAGTAGGGGTTGCGCTGCTGCAGGGCGGCATCGATGGCCATGGCGAAGCGGGCCATGTCCGCCGGTGCGGCCGCAAACTCGATGAACCACTCGTGGTGCGGCAGCCCTTCGGCAGGTGCAGTCTGAGGAGCCACGGTGAACTCGGCCACCTCGCAGGGGGCCACGGCCATCGCATCCTTCAGTGCGCCTTCCACCTCCTCGGCGATCACGTGTTCCCCGAAGGCGCTGGTGAAGTGCTTGGTGCGGCCGGTGACCTTGATGCGCGGCGGGGAGAGCGAGACGAACTTCACGGTGTCGCCGATCTCGTAGCCCCACAGGCCGGCATTGGTGTAGAGCACCAGGGCGTATTGGGTGTCGAGCTCCACCTCGGCGATGGAGAGGACCGTCCTTCGACTCCGCTCAGGACCGGTCCGGTCCAATGGAATGAAGCCGTAGTAGATCCCGTTGTCCAACACCAGCAGCAGACCATCCTCATTCTCCTTGTCCTGGTAGGCGATGAAGCCTTCGCTGGCGGGGAAGAGCTCCACGCTGGGCACGGTGCCGCCGATGAGCGCCTCCATGCGGCTGCGGTAGGGCGCGTAGTTGACACCACCGTACACGAAAAGCGAGAAGTGCGGGAACACCTCCTTCACCGTGGCCTTGCCGGTGCGGGCCAGCAGCCGCTCGAAATACATCTGCACCCAAGCAGGTATGCCGCTGATCAGCCGCATGTCCTCCGCCATGGTCTCGCCCACGATGGCCTCCACCTTGGTCTCCCAATCGGGGATGCTGTTGGTGGCGAAGCTGGGCATGCGGTTCTTCAGCAGGTAGGTGGGCACGTGGTTGGCCACGATGCCGCTGAGGCGTCCCATGGGGATGGTGCCTTTGTGGTCCAACACCGGGCTGCCTTGCAGGAAGATCATTTTGCCATCCACGAAGTCGGCACGGCCGCTGTGGGCGATGTAGGCCAGCAGTGCCCGGCGTGCACTGCCGATGTGGTTGGGCAGGCTGGCCTTGGTGATGGGGATGTACTTGGCGCCGCTGGTGGTGCCGCTGGTCTTGCACAGGTAGAGCGGCTGGCCCGGCCATAGCACGTCCTTCTCACCGGAAACGACCCGTTCGATGTAGGGTTTGAAACCTTCGTAATCACGCAGCGGAACGGCTTGCACCAGACCCGTGTGGTCGTGCACGTCACCCATCCGATGCTCCGCTCCAAAGGCGGTACGAGTCCCCGCTTTGAGCAGTCCTTCCAGCACGTTCCGTTGGCTCTCCTCGGCCTGCAGGGCGCGTCGCATCACCGCTTCCGTGGTGAACTTGGCGAGCGGGCGGGCCAGTGTGCTTTTGAACGTCATGTGACAGGTTGTATCCAAGCGGCAAGGACCACGGCTCAGTCGAACACCATGTAGGCTTGGGGGTCCATGGGTTCGCCGGCTTGCCACAGCTCGAAATGGAGGTGCGGCCCGGTGGTCTGTTCCCCGCTATTGCCGACAATGGCAATGGCCTCGCCGGCCTTCACGCGATCGCCCACCTGCTTCAGGAGCACGCTGTTGTGCTTGTATACCGTTACCAGTTCGTTGCGGTGCTGTACCTGCATCACATGCCCGGCATCGGTGGTCCAACTGGCCAGTACCACGGTGCCATCCAAAGCCGCTTTTACCGCCGCATCGGAACCGGAAACGATGTCGATACCGAAATGGCCCAGCGAGCGGTCGAAGGTGGTGGTGACAATGCCGCGCAAGGGCGGGAAGAAGAAGATGCCTGCCAACTCACGCCGCTCGTTGCCGCCCCTACCATCCTGTAGACTGTACGCCTCATCGCGCGCATGCCGGGCCCGCAGTATGCTGTCAGAGTGCCCGGGATCCAAGTCGGAAGGGCCGGGCTTGAACTCCAACTTGGCGAACAGGGTGGCGCTGTCGGTGGGCAGTTCGCCGCTCAGCACCGCGCGCAGGTTGTCCAAGTACCGATCACGAATCACCAGTTCTTGTTCCAAGGAGTCGGCCAGGAGCATGCTGCGGTAGGCGTTCCGCTTGGTGTCCTGGTCGGAATACCCCGGTATGTATTGCTTGAGCGGCGTGTACACGATGACCGCTGTGATCAGCGCACCGTACAGCAACAAGGTGACCACCACGATCATCAGCACATTGAGGCGGGAAAGCCGGATGCTGAAGCGCTCCTCGAAGGTGCGGTCATTGATGAGCAGCAGGCGGTACTTGCTCCTGAGCTTCTTGAGCAATCGCCGCTTGCGGTCCTTGTCGCCAGACTTGGGGGCTTGTACTTCGCCTTGTGCCATGGGGGGAACAAATATCGCCGTCCGGGCCGCGTGATGCGCCCACACCCGAACAAGGCCCGGCCCGCCAGCGCCCCACCCTGCGGTGGCCGCCCATGTGCGCACCGCCATCCAAAGCCTTCTTGGCCGTGGCCTTCTTGGTGTGGGCCAATGAAATATCTTCGCGCGTTCGCAGTTATCCAGCCGGTTCCCGTGATCATGTCCCGCACATACCGCAGCCTGTTCAAGGCCCTGCTCCTTGTCGTGTTGGCAACGGGATGCTCACAGGAGAAAGATGCCTTCCTGAACCGCACCTTCCACAAGCTGACCGCGCGGGACAACGGCTGGTTCAACGCCAACGAGAAGCTCAACGAAGTGGTGGCGGGCATTGAGAATGCCCACCTGGACGATTACGACCACGTGCTGCCCCTGTTCGTGTACGGCACCCCCGAGCAAGCCCGCAGCGCGGTTCCAGACCTGGAGAAGTGCATCGAGAAGTGCTCCCTGGTGATCGAGCGCCACAGCATGGACATTGGCGGGGAAGAGAAGAACGCCTGGATCGATGACGCCTATTTCGTGATCGCCAAGAGCAACTTCTACAAGCAGAACTACTACGAGGCGGAACGCGGTTTCAATTACATCGCTCGCCGTTTCAAAGGGGGCGACCGGCAGCACGAAAGCCAGGTCTGGATGGCCCGTACCGCCATACAGAAGGAACAGTACGCCAAAGCACAAAGTGCGCTGGACAAGCTGCGCGACGAAAAGGCCCTTCCAAAGGGTTTCAACCACGCCGAACTGAGCGCGGTGCAAGCCGACCTGGACCTGAGGCGCGGCCGCCTGGATGATGCCATCATGAACCTCGAACATGCCGTTTCCATTGTGAAACGCAAGCGGGAGCGGGTACGGTGGGCCTTCGTGCTGGCCCAGTTGTACGAGCGGAAGGGACTGGAAGAAAAGGCCATCAAGCAATACGCGGCCGTGGTCAAAATGGCCCCACCCTATGAGATGGCCTTCCACGCCCAGGTGTTCCAAGCCCTGGCGTACAGCAAGGGCAACAGCAAGCTGCTCCGGCAGAAACTGAACCGCATGCTGAAGGATGAAAAGCATGTGGACCACTATGACATGATCCACTATGCCCTGGCCGAGTTGGACCTGAAGGAGCGGAACAAGGAAAGCGCAATTGCACACCTGGAGACCAGCGCCCGGGTGAGCACATCGGACGTGAAACAGAAAGCCAAGACCTGGCTCCGCCTGGCCGACCTCTACTTTGACGACAGGACCTACCCCAGCGCACAGAAATACTACGACAGCACACGTACGTTGATGAGCGAACTGCACCCCCGGTTCCCCGAAGTGGAAACGCGGGCGGAAGTGCTTGGCGAACTGGTGGAACAGCTCGATATCATTGCGCTGGAGGATAGCCTTCAGGCATTGGCCGGGCTGGATGAAAAAGAACTGGAAAAAGTGCTGCGCGCCAAGATCCGTGAGCGTGAACTTGAAGAAGCGGAAAAAGAGCGCCTGGAAGCCGATGCGCGTGAACGGGAACTGAACGCTCCTACCAGCCGTCCGGCCACACCGGCACCCGGCTCTCCCGGAGGAAGGGGGAATTGGTATTTCTACGATCCCGCACAGATCGCACGTGGCACCACCGAATTCCGCAAGCGCTGGGGAACCCGCAAGAACGAGGACGATTGGCGGCGCAAGGACAAGAGCGGACAGGCCCTGGCCACCAGCATGGAGAAAGAAGGCGCGGAATCCCTCGCCGATGCCCTGGAGCAAAAAGAAAAGGGTTCCGAACCTTGGCGGGATCCCGAGTTCTATATGAAGGACATCCCCCGGGACGACATTGCCTTGGAGGCCTCCAACTCCCGGATCTGCAATGCGCTCTACGTGTGCGGCATGATCTACAAGGAGCAGCTCAAGGATACGGACAACGCCATCGAAAGCTTCGAGAACCTGAACAGCCGTTTCGACGAGTGCCGCTACACACCCGAGAGCTTCTACCAACTCTACCGCATCTACAAGGAGAAGGAGGAAGTGGAGAACTACTATTCCCTGGAAGGCAAGGGCTCGGAGTTCTATGCCGGTGTGATCCTGGAACGCTATCCAGATTCGGAATTCGCGCGTTTGGTGCGCAACCCCGATGCCTTGATGGCCGATGAGGCCCGGCGCCAAGTGGAAGCTGCGGCCTACAAAGAGGTATACGACCGCTACCGGGAGCGCATGTACACCTCCGTGATCATGAGCTGCACCAGGGTGATGGAGGATGAGCCCGACAACCACCTGCTGCCCAAGTACCACATGTTGCGCGCCATGGCCACCGGTGGCCTGCGCGACGGCGCCGGTTTCCGCAGTGCCCTGGAGGAGATCACAAGACTTTTTGCCGGTACCGACGAGGCCAAAGCGGCCCAAGACCTGCTGAACGGCTTGGACAACACCAGCTCCCAGGCCCCGCCCAAAAGCACCAGCACGGCACACTACCGCGCGGAACAAGGCAAACACTACTTCGCCCTCATTGTGCCCAATGCAGGCAATGACATGAGCGTGATCAAGTCGAAGCTTTCCGACATGAACGCCAGCTACTTCAGGCAGCCGGGCATGGAGTTCTCCAACACCTTCCTGGACCCCGAGCACCAGATCGTGCTGGCCAGCTTCTTTACAAGCAAGGCCAAAGCCATGGAGTTCTACGACCTGTTCGTGAACAACCGCGACGTGCTCGCAGGTGTCAACGACATGGGTTTCGCCGCTTTCGCAATAAGCCCGGACAACTACACGCAGATGTACCGCAACAAGGATGTTGAGGGCTACACCGCGTTCTTCTCCAAGAACTACCTTGAGCGTCAATAGGATAAGTCCGAAGCGGGCCTATCTTTGCGCATCACGCTACCAACACCCACAAAGCCCAGGACCATGTTCCGAAGCGAAAAACCTGCGCCATCCTCCATGAACAAGCCCGCAGAATCCGTGAGCCCCGGCAAGATCAACAGCATCATGGAGGGCACCTCCATTGAAGGGGAGATCCGAAGCGACAGCAACATCCGCATCGATGGCCGTGTGAAGGGTACCGTGCACGCCAAGGGCCGGGTTATCGTGGGCCAGACCGGCGTGATCGAAGGTGAAGTGGTGTGCCATGGTTCGGACATCGAAGGCACGGTGATCGGCAAAGTGAATTGCCAGGACCTGCTGAGCCTGAAAGCCACGGCCAAACTGCAGGGCGACATCAATACGAAGAAGCTGGCCATTGAACCAGGCGCCGTGTTCACCGGCAACTGCAGCATGGGCGGCGGCATTGTGAAGGAAATGGACCCCATGCGTCTGCGCACCGAAAGCGCACCCGTGGAGAACAAACAGGTGGCACGCTAAGCGCCCGCTCCTACCACGCCATGACGACCGGCCGTTGGTCGTTCCCGATCTCGCTCCTGGTATTCAACCTGGCCTGTGCGCTGGGGCTTTATGCCGTGCTTGCCGCATTGGAACAACCCTTCGGCAAGGTGCATTACGCCGCTCTGCTCTACTTTCTGTTGCTGGGAGCCATACTGCACACCTGGCAGGAGCGCGCTTTCATAAGCCATCCGCAGGGCTCGGTGCAGCGCTACATGACCGGCATGGTCATCAAGATGCTCCTCTCCTTGCTGCTCATCATGGTGCTGGTGATCAAACTACCCAAGGAGGATGTGTTGTCCTTCGCCCTGCCGTTCATGGGCCTTTACCTGGCCCACCTGGCATTTGGCACGGTACGGCTCACTGCGCTGCTTCGGCGCACACGCACCTGAAGATGGCCGGACGTGGAACCAGCGATGCCTCGGAGTACCTGCGCTACACGGGCCTGGGCTTGACCATGGTGGGCATCATCCTGGTCTCCACCTACCTGGGCTGGTGGCTTGATGGGCTCCTGAACTGGAAGCTGCCCCTGCTCACCATCGTGTTCGCCTTGCTCGGAATTGCCGGCGCCATGTTGCACCTCTTCAAGGAGACCGGACGACGCCGTTGAACTTTCCTGGTGATCGACACTTTTTCCATTCCATCCCGAATTCTACCTTTGCGCCCGCATTGAGGGGGGTAGCACCCCGCACAAACGTGATGAAAGCCTTGATCCGCGCCGCATTCCTTCTGTTCAGCGTACTGTTCGCAGGGGTGTCGATGGCGCAACACGAAGGCCACGACCACGGCTCTGACGACGCTTCGCACCAGGCGACCGAAGCCGTTGAGGCCGCTGAACATGCCGCTCACGACGGACATGCCACGGAAAAATTCAATCCGGGTGAAATGATCATGGGCCACGTGACCGACGAGCACGGTTGGCACCTCTGGGGACACACTTCCATTCCCCTCCCCATCATCATCTACAACACGGAACGTGGTCTCAGCTTGTTCTCCAGTGCTCATTTCGACCACGGCCACAAGACCTATGCGGGCTACTTCCTGCACGAAGGAAAGATCCTGGCCACTGATGCTCCCGACGGCACGGATGTGCACCATGCCACCGAGAACGAGGCCCTTACCGCTGCTACCTGGGATGTGAGCATCACCAAGAACGTATTGGGCATGCTGGTGAGCATCGCCTTGATGCTGATCATCTTCCTGAGCGTGGCCGCAGGCTACCGCAAGCGCGGTGTTGGCGCACCCAAGGGTCTTCAGAGCTTCATTGAGCCCATCATCCTCTTTGTGCGTGATGATGTGGCCAAGGCGAACATCGGTCCGAAGTACGAGCGCTTCATGCCCTTCCTGCTCACCGTGTTCTTCTTCATCCTCATCAACAACCTGATGGGCTTGATCCCCATCTTCCCCTTCGGCGCCAACGTGAGCGGCAGCATCTCGGTGACCTTCGCCCTGGCAGCCATCACCTTCGTGCTCACCCTCATCCACGGCAACCGCCACTACTGGGGCCACATCATCGCCATGCCCGGTGTTCCCAAACCGGTTCTCCTGATCCTTACGCCGGTGGAGATCCTTGGCGTGTTCCTGAGGCCCGCCATCCTGATGATCCGACTCTTCGCGAACATCACGGCCGGTCACATCATCGTATTGAGCTTCTTCGCGTTGATCTTCATCTTCGGTGAGATCAATGCCGGACTGGGCTGGGGCGTGAGCGTCTTCAGCCTGGCCTTCACCATTTTCATGAGCATGCTGGAACTACTGGTGGCCTTCATCCAGGCATTCGTGTTCACCTTCCTGAGCGCGATGTACCTGGGTGCTGCCATTGAGGAGCCCCATCATCACTAAAGATCAACCGCAAACCCAAACCCGTTCGACATGTTCCTCTCGATCCTCCTGGAAGCCGCTGCCAACGCACACTTCGGTTTCGCCGCCATCGGTGCCGGCATCGCTGCTCTCGCCGCCGGTATCGGCATTGGCCGTATTGGTGGTGATGCCATGCAGGCCATCGCCCGCCAGCCCGAGGCCACCAACGACATCCGCGCCAACATGATCCTGGCCGCCGCTCTGGTGGAAGGAGCTGCCATGTTCGGCATCGTTGTGGGCCTGCTCGCCATGGTGCTCTGAGCACCGGCCGGTCGTAACCATTGACCCCAAGCCATGCTGATCCAATTCTCCTTCGGCCTCATCTTCTGGATGACGGTATCGTTCCTGGCGGTGCTGTTCATCCTACGCAAATTCGCGTGGAAACCCATCCTCGAGACGCTCAGCGAGCGTGAGCGGGGCATTGAGGACGCCCTGAGCGAGGCGAAGAAGGCCCGCGAGGAGATGGCGGCCCTCAACGCACGCAACGAGGAACTGAACCGCGCCGCTCGTGAAGAGCGCGAAGTGCTCCTCAAAGAAGCTCGTGACATCCGCGACAAAGAGATCGCCGAGGCCAAGGAAAAGGCCAAGGCGGAAGCTGCCGCAATGATCGAGCGCGCCCGGGCGGAGATCCGCAACGAGAAGAACGCCGCCGTGGCCGACATCAAGATGTTGGTGGGCGAGCTCAGCGTGGAGATCGCCGAGAAGCTGCTGCGCGAAAAGCTGGCCGATGACGCCGCCCAACGCGCGCTGGTGGACCGTATGCTGAAAGAGGCCGAGGCCCGACTTTCATGAGGAACCAACAGGCGGCATACCGTTACGCGAAGTCCCTGATGGACCTGGCCATGGAGCGTGGCCAGTTGGACCAGGTGCGTGCCGATGTCAAGCTCATGCTTGATACCTGCAACGCCAGTTCGGACCTCCGCGTGATGCTCAAGAGCCCCGTGATCCGGGCCGACCAGAAGCAACGTGCGTTGGACAAGCTGTTCGGCGCGCGCGTTGGCGAGATCGCCCGGCAATTCTTCCAAGTCATCACGCGCAAAGGCCGTGAAGAACTCATACCGGAGATCTCACGCGCTTTCGAGGAGCTCTACCTCGAGCAGAAGAACATCGTTATCTGCAGCATCACCACGGCGGTGAAGTTGACCCCGGCGGAACTGGAGAAAGCACGGAACATTACCGCGCTCCGCTACCCCGGCAAAACGATCGAGATGCGCGAGACGGTGGACCCCGCGATCCTTGGGGGCGGCATCATTCAGGTCGGCGACCTGCAATGGGATGCCAGCCTGCGCCACAAACTCCACGTGATCCGGCGCACCTTCGCCGAGAACCCGTACATCCCGAAGTTCTAAGTCAATCGTATCATGGCAGAAGTGAAACCCGCCGAAGTATCGGCGATCATCAAGCAGGAACTCGCCGGTGTGCGCGATGCTGCGGAGTTCGAAGAGGTCGGGACCGTACTGCAGGTGGGCGATGGTATTGCCCGCATCTACGGCCTGCAAGGTGTGCAAAGCGGTGAGCTCGTGGAGTTCGCCAGCGGTCTGCGCGCCATCGTACTGAACCTGGAGGAGGACAACGTGGGCGCCGTATTGCTGGGTTCCAGCGTTGGCATCAAGGAAGGTGACACCGTGAAGCGCACCCGCCGCATCGCCAGCGTGAACGTGGGCGAAGGCATGGTGGGCCGTGTGGTGAACACCCTCGGCGAACCCATCGACGGTAAAGGCCCCATTGCTGGTGAGACCTTCGAGATGCCCATCGAGCGTAAAGCTCCGGGCGTGATCTACCGCGAGCCCGTGAAGGAGCCGCTGCAGACCGGCATCAAGGCCGTTGACGCCATGATCCCCATCGGCCGTGGCCAGCGCGAACTCATCATCGGTGACCGTCAGACCGGCAAGAGCACGGTGGCCATCGATACCATCATCAACCAACGCGAGTTCTACGAGGCCGGCAACCCCGTGTACTGCATCTACGTGGCCATCGGCCAAAAGGGCAGCACCGTGGCCGGCACCGTGAAGACCCTGGAGGAGAACGGCGCCATGGCCTACACCACCGTGGTGGCGGCCAACGCGAGCGATCCCGCTCCCATGCAGTTCTACGCACCCTTCACCGGTGCCGCCATCGGCGAGTACTTCCGCGATACCGGTCGTCCGGCGCTGATCGTGTTCGATGACCTTTCCAAGCAAGCCGTTGCCTACCGCGAGGTATCGCTGCTGCTACGTCGTCCTCCCGGACGTGAGGCCTACCCCGGTGACGTGTTCTACCTGCACAGCCGCCTGCTGGAGCGTGCCGCGAAGATCACCGCCGACCAAAGCGTGGCCGCGCAGATGAACGACCTGCCCGAGAGCCTGAAAGGCAAGGTGAAGGGTGGTGGATCATTGACCGCACTGCCCATCATCGAAACGCAGGCCGGTGACGTATCCGCCTACATCCCCACCAACGTGATCTCCATCACGGACGGCCAGATCTTCCTAGAGAGCAACCTGTTCCTCAGCGGTGTTCGTCCTGCCATCAACGTGGGTATCAGCGTGAGCCGCGTTGGTGGTAACGCGCAGATCAAGAGCATGAAGAAGGTGGCCGGCACCCTGAAGCTGGACCAGGCGCAGTACCGCGAACTGGAAGCCTTCAGCAAGTTCGGTTCCGACCTGGACGCTGCCACCAAAGCCGTGCTTGACAAGGGCGCGCGCAACGTGGAGATCCTGAAGCAGGGCCAGAACAGCCCCATGCGCGTGGAAGAGCAGATCGCCATCATCTACTGCGGTGTGAAGGGCCTGCTCACCAAGATTCCCGTGAAGAACGTGAAGCAGTTCGAGGCCGAGTTCATCACCATGCTGCGCAACAAGCACAGTGATGTGCTCGCCGCACTGAAGAAGGGTGACTATAACGACCAGATCACGGGCACTTTGGAAACGGTGGCCGCCGACCTGATCAAGAGCCTGGATAACTAAATGATAGTGATGAGTGGCGAGTAGCGAGTGAAATGCCCCCGCGCCCAAAGCGCTCATAGGGGGCATTTCACTCGCCACTCGTAGGCCGGAGGCCGAACTCGCCACCCTCCACTCGATTCTCCCCGCCACAATGCCCAGCCTGAAGGAAGTACGCAGCAGGATCGTCTCGGTGAACAGCACCAAGCAGATCACCGCGGCCATGAAAATGGTGAGCGCGGCCAAGCTGCGTCGTGCCCAGGACGCGATCATCCGCATGCGTCCGTATGCCGAGAAGTTGCAGACCATTCTGGGCAACGTGAGCGCCAGCCTCGACAGCAGCGAGGGCGTGTACAGCGCACCACGTGAAGTGAAGAAGGTGCTCTTCGTGGCCATCGTGAGCAATCGCGGTCTGGCCGGTGCTTTCAACACCCAGGTGTATCGCTTGATCCGCAAGGCCTTGGATGATGCACAAGGTGCAGGGCAGCAGGTATCCATACTGCCGATCGGTAAAAAGGCCGCTGATACCTACCGGCGCAGCGGCATTCTCGCAGCGGGTATGCCCACCGATCTGGCCCATCTGTACGATGGCCTCAGCTTCGATAAAGTGGCGCCTGTGGCCGAATTGATCATGAAGGCCTATGCCGAAGGGCAGTATGACCGCGTGGTGCTCTTCTACAACAAGTTCAAGAACGCCGCCGTGCAGATCACCACGGAGGAGCAATACCTGCCCATTGCCCCAACGGAAGCTGCCTCGGCCGGTCAAGCCCAGAGCGAGCACATCATGGAGCCCGATCGCGCCACCATCGTGGAGCAGATCATCCCCAAGAGCCTGAAGATCCAGCTCTACAAGGCACTGCTGGACAGCAACGCCGCCGAGCACGGTGCCCGCATGACCGCCATGCACAAGGCCACCGACAATGCCGATGCCCTGCTGAAGGACCTGAAGCTCACTTACAACAAGGCGCGCCAGGCATCCATCACCAACGAGATCCTGGAGATCGTGGGTGGGGCCGAGGCCTTGAAGGGCTGATCATTATTTCGCGAACGTGCAACCGCTTTTCGAAGGTGCCGTACAAGGCGCCCGATGAGAACGATCTGTGCGGCTTTTTGCTCCCTTTTCCTGCTGTTGAACAACGAAGGCCACGCCCAAACGGGGCCCGGCGGCATCGGCAACAGCACCAACAACATCCTCTGGTTCTCTGCCGATGCAGGCGTGGTGGCGCCCATGGCCGGTGTGCAGCAGTGGAGCGACCGCTCCGGCAACAACAACCACGCGACACAGGCCGTGGCCGCCAAGCAGCCGGTGATCATCCCTAATGCGATGAACGGCTATCCGGCCGTGCTTTTCGATAACGACCAGGCCAATCCGGACCTGCTCACCGTGCCCGACAACAGCACGCTGGAGGGCATGAACGGGCTCACCGGCTTCGTGGTGTTCCGCCTGAACGACGGCACTGCGCTTTCCGCTCCGCGCGGGTTCTTCAGCAAACGTCTTAGTCCGGACGCCCAGAACGCCTACGGCTGGTTCCTGTGGGAGAATGGTGGCACGCTGAAGCAACATCTGGACATTGATGGAACCACACACCGGGCTACCAGTACCAACAGTTTCAGCACCGGAGTGAACTACCTGAACAGCTTCATGTTCCATGGTGCCAACCCGAGCAATGCCGACGACCAGCGTTTGTTCACCAACAACAGCCCTGTGGGCAACAGGCAGGAGGGCAGTAGCACGATACCCAACCACGCTTCCAACCTGCACCTCGGAGCTCTTTATGGCCACACTGGCGCTGGTGCAAACACAACCCGCTTCAACGGCTACATCGCCGAGATCATCCTATTCAACCAGACCTTGAGCACGGTACAGCACCTGATCGTGAACAACTACCTGGCCGCCAAGTACGGGACCACGCTGGGCACTGCCGACCTCTACACCATGGATGACGAGGCCAATGGCAACTACGACCACGACGTGGCCGGCATCGGCCGAAGCGGCAGCGATGTGGTGGACGGTTCCCGCGGCACTGGCATCATCACCATACAACACACCAGCGGGAGTATTACCGACAACACCTACCTCTTCTGGGGCCACGACTACGGCACCCTTGGTGCCTGGAACGTTAGCGACATGCACAACAGTCTACAAGGCCGTTTGGCAAGGCTTTGGCGCGTTAGCGAGGTGAATGCCTCTGGTGTTGCAGCCAACGTGGGCAACGTGGACATCACTTTTGATCTGAGCGGCCTTGGGCCTGTGAACCCCGCCGATCTCAGGCTGGTGGTGGACCTGAACGATGACGGTATCATGGGTAACGACCTGCCCATTGCTGGCGCAGTTGATGTGGGCGGTGGATCGTACACCTTCAGCAATGTGAGCGCCATTGTGAACGGAAGGCGTTTCACCTTGGGCACCACCAACCTGGTTACCACGCCGCTACCGGTTGAACTGGTCTCTTTTTTCGCAGAAGCAACGGACCGTCAGGTGAACGTGGACTGGGCAACCGCCTCCGAGCGGGATAGCGACCATTTCCTGGTGCAACGCTCGGAGGATGCATCCAACTGGACCACCATCACCGCGGTGCCTGCGGCAGGCTTCAGCAATACCCTCCTTCACTATTCCTCCATGGACCGCGACCCGCTTGTGGGCTTGTCCTACTATCGCCTGGTGCAAGTGGATGTTGATGGCACCTCCACGCCCTACCATGCAGTGGCCGTGGAGGTCCGTGCCAACCGGGCGCTAACTGTGTTCCCGGTTCCTTTCCAGGATGGCTTCACCGTCCAGTACGACCAGGAGTTCCTGGAAGAGGTGGTGCTCTTCAACACCATGGGCCAGCGCGTTGCAGTGCCCTGGCAGGGCAGTGGTGATCGCTTGCAGGTGGATACGCGCCACTTGGCACCAGGACGCTACGTACTGCATGTGCGCACAGCCTCCGGAAGCCTGCATCAGGCCATCCTGAAAGCACCCTGATCGAGGAGCCCTGTAACCTCCGGAACGAGGTCGCGTTGAACGGTCCACTCTAAACCGAATGGACCATGAAAAAACAACTACTCGCACTGGCATTCTGCGGCATTCTGGGCCAACTGCACGCACAAGCGGACCTGGCACTGAACACCTACCAGCAAACCGGTTTTGGCACTGAATACGGCCAGCATCAAGAACCCGTATTGCTGGATAGTGACATCGCCGTACTGGAACTCGTCTCTTTCGAAGCAGCCTCCTCCGGGAACGAAGGTGTAATGGTGCGCTTCGCAACGGTATCCGAGCGCGAATACGAACACTTCATCATTCAGCGCTCCCACAACCTGCTGGATTGGCATACCGTTACCGCTTTCCCCGGACAGGGGGCCACGGATGCCTACACCGCTTACGAAGTGTTGGACCACGCCCCGATCGCAGGTGTATCCTACTACCGCTTGGTGCAGGATGGCGATGGTGGCCTGGAAGAGCTTTCGGACCTGTTCTCCGTACGGCACGAGAGCGCCCAGGACCTGAGCTTCCAGGGTGGGTACAAGCCCGGCCATTTCACCCTGCATGCGAACGGCAACATAACCGAGGTGAGCGTTTTGAACAACCGCGGCCAGTTCATGCCCATGCAGCTTGAGCTTGACGGTGATCGCGTGAGCGTGAACGCCGAGTTGCTGGAGAACGGCACCTACTACGTGCAGGCCATTGTGGATGGAAACCCCGTGATGCGCCCGATCATCATTTCCAACGGAAGCGTGAGCGGCGGATAGGACCCACGCCCTCCAACACCCGGTACCATCCCCGGCACAGGAACGATGCGCAAGTGCATCCCTGCGCCGGGGATGCTCGTTACGGGGGCACAACCCACGGCCGCTGCGCTTACATTGGCCCGGCCCTTGTGAGCGAACGCGCCATGTCCCGCACCACATACCTCTTCCTCGGCGCCCTTCTTCTGGGCGCTGCGGCTTTCTGGGTGCGCGAACCCTTGGCCGAGGATCAGTCCCTCGCTGAGGCAAAGCAACTGCAACGCGACCTCGATGCGCGATCGGCAACACTGGCCGAGCGTACCAAAGAGCGCGCAATTGCCTTGGCGGAGTTGGGGCCACGGTCCTGGATGGAAGCGCTGACCGCACCCTTGGAAGCGGAGCGCAAACTCACCGGAACCACCTACGCGGGTTACGCCGAGGACAGCCTGGTCTGCTGGAGCGGCCCACTCGTTTCCGGCGCCCACGAACCCCAAGCATCCGGCATCCGGGGCTTCAGGAACGAGCGCGGCGTTTACCTGCACGCTTGGCACGGCGCAGGAGCATTTGTACTGCATGCCTGGCAGCCCATCTGGACCGAACCGCCCGTGGAGAACCGCTATCTGCAGCGCGGTTTCCACCCTTCTTGGCGAGCCCCGGCAGGCCTCCTGGCCGTTGAGGCGGATGGCGACGGTCCGTCGGTGTCGGGTCCACAAGGAGTACCGCTCTTCCAACTGGCTTGGCGTGACGGAGCCTTGGAGTTCGGTGCTTGGCTGTGGCTGAAGTTGCTGCTCTCGGCCTTGGCGTGCATCCTGCTTGTCGTCGCCATCTGGCGGTGGTCATTGCGGTCGGTATACAACGGCCACGCCATGCAGGGCCTGCTGCAGTTCATCTGCTCCCTGGTGTTGCTGCGCGGGTTCAGCTTGCTGGCCCTGCCTTCCTCCTCCTTCACACGCATCGCCTTGTTCGATCCGGCCATCTACGCCACCTCGGCCGTGTTCGGCTCCATTGGCGACCTGCTGATCAATGCCCTGCTGCTGCTGCTTTTCGCCCTCTTCATCCGCAGGACCTTCGCCGACCATGCCGCCCTGCCCGGAGGCTTGGCCACCGGCCTGATCACCTGGTGCGTTTCACTCGCCTTTGCCACGTGGATCACAAGGCTCATCATCGGCCTGGTGAACGACAGCAGCGTGGCGCTCGACCTCTACCACGTGCAGGGCCTAGGCGTGTTCAGCCTGCTGGCGGTGGTCGCCATCGCTTTCCTGCTGGGCGCCTGGGTGGTGTTCACCCTGGCCTTGATGGATGCCTGGGTGCCGGGCAAGCGGCCCGCCACGGTGTGGGGCAGCCTGGCCGTCGCTCTGGGCCTTTCGATCGTGCTCCACCACCTGGCCGATGTGCTGGATACGGTGCAGTTCCTGTGGCCCCTTCCGATCCTGGCCCTGTTGATCTTCGGCCGGGGACGTGGCAACCGTTTCGTGCAACTGGTGCTCGGGGTGGCCTTGCTGGCAGCGTTCTGCGCACACCTGCTTACCCGGTACAGCGAGCGGCGCGAACACCGCGACCGCGCGGTGCTTGCCGAGCGCCTGGCCACCCGCGAGGACCCCGTGGTGGAGCGCATGTTCCGCGAGACCGCGCCCACCCTGCGCCGCGACAAGGAGGTCTATGCCTTGCTGAGCGGCGACCGCGGCTGCGTGCCCAATGATCTGGACCGCTCAGTGCGCCAACGCTATTTCGGAGGCTACTGGGAGCGTTACGATGTGCGCCTGTTCGCCTTGGACAGTAAGGGGCAGGTGCTCTGCGCCACCGACCCGGGAAGTCCACGCTCCTTCAGCGAAGAGCAGGGACCGATGGACCTGCCTTTCGCCGCATCCGACATGCCCGACCTCTTCATTGAGGAACAGGCCGGCAGAAGCCCCTTCTACCACGCCCGGGTGGCGGTGATGCCCAACGACAGCCTGCAGCCCGCCCAGCTCATCATCGAACTGCACCCGCGCACCGCCACACAAGGCCTCGGGTTCCCGGAGTTGCTGCTGGCCGGCGATGACCCGGTGGCCCGCAAGGCGGAACGCTATGACTACGCTCGCTACGAGAACGGCAAACTGGTGGAGCGCCGGGGCGAGTATGTACACCCCCTGCAATGGACACCACGGACCGGCATGGAAGGCATGCTCCGCTGGCAAGAGCAAGGCTATGATCACCTGGCCAAGGGCGATGAAGCGGCCACCCTCATCGTGCTCAGCCTGCCGGTGCCCGACCTGCTGGACAAGGCCACCACCTTCAGCTACCTCTTCGCCATCTTCAGCGTGCTCCTTACCCTGCTCTTCACCGTG
This sequence comes from Flavobacteriales bacterium, assembly GCA_019638115.1. Lineage (GTDB taxonomy): Bacteria > Bacteroidota > Bacteroidia > Flavobacteriales_F > PHOS-HE28 > PHOS-HE28. The sequence continues at coordinate 1,030,120 of JAHBUK010000001.1, forward strand.
CGGGCCATGGTGCGCGAACGCGGCCTGCCCACCTTGGGCATCGGCGCCAAAGTGCGCATCGCCCTCCTGCTCTTCAGCCTCGTCAGCCTGGTCGTCTTCGGCTTCGGCACACAACATCTCTTGAGCCACCAGTTCGATGAGCGCTTCGAGGTCAACATCCTTGAAAAGGCCCGGTCCGTGCACCAGGAACTGCAGCAAAAGCTGGATGGCGAACCCGCCCTGGACAAGCGTCATGCACCCTACCTCGACCACTTGCTGGCCCGCCTGAGCAACGTGTTCTTCACGGACATCACCGTTTACACCACCAAGGGGGAAATGCTCTCCACCTCGCGGCCGCAGATCTTCGCCAACGGCTTGCTGGGCACGCAGATGGACCCTGCCGCATACCGCGAACTGGTGCTGCGCGGCCTGGGTTCCTTCATCCACCAAGAGTCCATCGGGTCGGCGCAATTCCGCACAGCCTACATGCCCCTGCGCGATCGCCGTGGCCAAGTGCTCGCCATTCTGGCCCTGCCGGGCTTCACCGATCAGTTGCAGCAGGAGGAGGAGCGTACCGGAGTGCTGGTGGCCGTGGTCAACCTCTTCGTGCTGCTCTTCGCCCTCAGCATTCTGGTGGCCGTGTTCATCAGCAACTGGACCACCCGCCCACTGGACCTGCTGAAGAACGCCCTTTCGCGCGTGGGCCTGCAAGGCGGCAACGAGCCGATCCGCTACCGGGGCGATGACGAGATCGGCCAACTGGTGGAAGTGTACAACCGGAAGGTGGAGGAGCTGCGCGACAGTGCCGAACGCCTGGCCCGCAGCGAGCGCGAAAGTGCCTGGCGCGAAATGGCCCGGCAAGTGGCCCACGAGATCAAGAATCCGCTCACGCCCATGAAGCTGAGCATCCAACACTTCCAGCGCACATGGACACCCGATGTGCCGGATGCGGCCGAGCGGCTGGAGCGCTTCAGCCGGGCCATGGTGGAGCAGATCGATACCCTCAGCGGCATCGCCAGCGCCTTCAGCAACTTCGCCCAGATGCCCCGCGCGCATGCCGAGGACCTCGACCTGGCCGAGGTGGCCGAAGCTGCCCTGAGCGTGTTCCGCGCCACGCCGGGTATGCAGTGCGAACTACAACGCGAGACCACCGGGCCGCTGCCCGTACATGCCGACCGCGAACAACTGCTACGCGTGTTCAACAACCTGATCAAAAACGCCGTGCAGGCCATCCCGGACGGGCAGGAAGGCCGGATCACCGTGGTGCTGCGGCAGGCCAATGGGGAAGCCATTGCCGAGGTGCACGACAACGGCACGGGCATCGCCGAGGAGGACCGCGAGCGCATCTTCCGCCCCAACTTCACCACCAAGGGCAGCGGCATGGGCTTGGGCCTGGCCATGGTGCAACGCATGGTGGAAGGCGCCGGTGGCCGCGTGTGGTTCGAGAGCCGGGTTGGTGAAGGCAGTACGTTCTTCGTGGCATTGCCACTGCGCGGGTAGCCGATACCTTTGGCCTTGTCACTCCGGGCCTCCCTGAGCGAAGTCGAAGGGCCCGGAGTCGCACACAAGTCCATCAGCATGAGCTACCAGAACCTCCTCGTCGCCAACGAAGGCGCCACCCGCATCCTCACCATCAACCGCCCCGACCAGCTGAACGCGCTGAACCGCGCCACGATCGACGAGCTGGACCGAGCACTGAACGAGGCCGAGGCCGACCGGAGCGTGCGCGTGCTGATCATCACCGGCAGCGGGCCCAAGGCCTTCGTGGCAGGGGCCGACATCAAGGAGTTCGCGCACTTCAGCGTGGAGGAGGGCAAGGCCCTGAGCGCCGATGGGCACAACAAACTCTTCGACCATGTGGAGCGTCTGAACAAACCCGTGATCGCCGCGGTGAACGGCTTCGCCCTCGGCGGCGGACTGGAACTGGCCATGAGCTGCCACTTCCGCGTGGCCAGCGACAATGCGAAGCTCGGTCTGCCCGAAGTGGGCCTGGGCGTGATCCCCGGCTATGGCGGCACACAGCGACTGGCGCAACTGGTGGGCAAGGGCAAGGCCATGGAGATGATCCTACTGGGCAGCGCGGGTATGGTGCCCGCCGCCGAGGCGCTGCAATGGGGACTGGTGAACCACGTTGTACCTGCCGACCAACTGATGAGCACCACCATGGAACTCGCAAGTAAGATCGCGAAGAACAGCCCCACAGCCCTGGGTGCCGCCATCCGCGCGGTGAACGCGGGTTACGAACCCGGCGCCAACGGCCTGCAACGCGAGATCGAGGAGTTCGGCAAGTGCTTCGGTACGGCGGACTTCAAGGAGGGGACGGGGGCGTTCATGGAGAAGAGGAAGGCGGAATTCCAGGGGAACTGAACCACGGATACACACGGATCAACACGGATGAAAAGCCTCTTCCCATGTGCCGTCAGCTGGAACGAACCGATCCGTGTCCATCCGTGTCCATCCGTGGTTGAACTGCTTTGAGCGCCCTCCGCAAACTCGCCGGCCAAACGGCCATCTACGGGCTCAGCAGCATCGTTGCGCGCTTCCTCAACTTCCTGTTGGTGCCCCTCTACACCAGCAAGTTCGTATTCGAGCCTGCGGAGTATGGCGTGGTAACCGCACTGTATTCCTGGACGGCCCTGCTCAACGTGGTGCTCACCTTCGGCCTGGAGACCACCTTCTTCCGCTTCGCCAACAAGGACCACGTGAAACAGAACCCTGATGGCGGTCGTGTGCTCTACGCAACCGCCACCTGGGGGCTGTTCTTCCCCGCACTGCTGTTCATGCTGCTGGGGGGGCTGTTCTCGGCCAACATCGCCGAGGGCTTGCAATTCGGCGCCCACGCCACTTCGGTGCTCATGCTCGTGGGCATCATCGGCATCGATGCCATCACCACCATTCCCATGGCGCGGTTGCGGCAGCAGGGCAGGCCATGGAAGTTCGCGGCCATCAACCTGCTCAGCGTGGCTGTCAACATCGGGCTCAGCCTGTTCTTCCTGCTTTACTGCATGAAGCGCTACAACATGGGCGAGAGCAATGCGCTGATCGACGCCGCGTACGACCCTTCGCTCGGCGTGGGCTATGTGTTCGTCATCAACCTGGTGAGCACCTCCGTGAAGCTGCTGGTGTTGCTGCCATCGTGGCCTGCCTTCCGCGGGTTCGAGAAGGACCTGCTGCACGCCATGCTCGCCTTCGGTGCGCCCCTGATGATCGCGGGCCTCGCCGGCATGGTGAACGAGACCGCCGACCGCGTGATCCTGAAATACCTGCTGCCCGCCGATATAGCTGATGCCGAGATCGGGATCTACGGTGCGTGCTACAAGCTGGCCGTGCTGATTACGCTCTTCATCCAAGCCTTCCGCATGGGCGCCGAGCCTTTCTTCTTCAGTCATGCCAAGGAGAAGGACAGCCGGGAAACCTTCGCCCGCATCATGAACATCTTCGTGGCGGTGTGCATGAGCGCCTTCCTGGTGGTGATGCTCTTCATTGACCTCTTCAAGTGGTTCATCCCCAACCCTGCCTTCCACGAAGGGCTGCGCGTGGTGCCCATCCTGATGCTGGCCAACGTGTTCCTGGGCATCTACTACAACCAGAGCGTGTGGTACAAGCTCACCGACCGGCCGCGCGTGGGCAGCACCATCAGCATCATCGGCGCGGCCATCACCATCGTGCTGCTTTTCGTGCTGATCCCCGTGCTCGGCTACATGGGCGCGGCCTGGGCCACCTTCATCTGCTACTTCAGCATGGCGGCCATCAGCTACGCCTGGGGGCAGAAGCACTACCCGATCCCCTACAACGTGAGCCGCGTGCTGCTGTACATGGCGGGGGCGGTGGTGTTGTGGTGGGGGGCTTCGGCTGTGCTCGCCGTGACAAGCCTTGGCGGTTTGTCGGAATATGGGGTACGGGCAGCATTACTCTTGCTGTACATTGGGGCTGTTTGGATAAGGGAGCGCAATGCTCTTCTTCCATAGGCAGCGATATGGAGATTCCCTGTGTCCATAGATACCAGTATCAAAAACCATCGTGAACATGAGATGCATCACACTGCCAGCATTCATCATTGCCTCCGTGGTCAACGCACAGATCACCGAAGTGGCCACTTTGCCAGGGCGAATGGAGACTGTCCGCTCACTGGAGGACGCAGGCGTAAAGTTCATTTCGCGGACTTCGACCGGATTCGATCTACTGAACACCGATCTCTCACCGTTCTTGTCCGCCACCTACCCACCATTACCTGCCAACTGCAATTACTTGTCCTCACCCTTACCCACCTACATTACTGAGTCATTATTCGATGAAGATCCATCCTCCATCGAATACATGCTCCTATATCAGTGCGAGATCGGTGGGACGATCACCAACAGCACCATCGTGGCACGCATGGACGGCAGTGTGCTGCTCCAAGTCGATGGATTCGGGCCCGGTGGCGTCAATGGCTTGGACTTGTTCTCCAGCAGTCCTTCCATCATCCAAACACCACTTGGTGCGCGGCTTCTAGTTAATCAAGGTATCAATACTGCAACCAGGATTTACGCACTACCGGGTGACCTGCCTTGCATTAGCTGTTTCGACAATATGGAAATGGGCAATGGACCAACTGCTCTGCCATCATCTCCAAGCTTCGCTCTTTTCCCGAATCCGGCGAATGATCAAGTCACCATATCGGCGTCGCAGGCGCATACAGGTTTGCTGATCTCCGTATTTGACCCTGCCGGTAAATTGGTTCTCAACGTAGGTCAGTTATTCGGCGACAGACCCTCGTTCTCGGTCAGTATGTTGGCACGTGGTTTTTACGAAGTACTCGTGCAGGACTCCTCGGGCGCTTTCATTACCGTGCTGCCTCTTATTAAGGAGTGATCGATTCGGGATCGAATCCTTCATGGTGATGCATATCCGAAAGCTCAGGCTTGTTCGTGCCGAACTTTGACTTCATGACTCAAGCCTTAGTGAAAGTCCACATCACCAACCGCAGCCGCCACCCCCTCCCCTCCTACGCCACCGCGCACAGCGCTGGCATGGACCTGCGGGCCAACCTCGATGCGCCCGTGGTGCTCGCCCCAGGCCAACGCGCCCTGATCCCCACTGGCCTGTACCTGGAGCTGCCCGAAGGCACCGAGGCCCAGGTGCGGCCACGCAGCGGGTTAGCCTTCAAGCACGGGGTCACCGTGCTCAACAGCCCCGGCACCATAGATGCCGATTACCGCGGCGAAGTGGGCGTGCTGCTGATCAACCACGGCGAGCAGCCCTTCACCGTTAACGACGGCGAACGCGTGGCCCAATTGGTGGTTGCGCAGTACGTCAGGGTATCTTTCGAGGAAGTTGCGGACCTTCGCGCCTCGGAACGCGGCGCAGGGGGCTTCGGCCACACCGGCACGCACTGAGCATAAACACCCGAATGAAGATCATCGTCCCCATGGCGGGCATGGGCAAGCGGATGCGTCCGCACACCCACACCACCGCCAAGCCCTTGCTGCCCATCGCCGGCAAGCCCATTGTACAACGCCTTGTGGAGGACCTGGCCGCTGTGGCCGGAGAGCCCGTGGAGGAGGTCGCCTTCGTGGTGAACCCCGCCTTCGGCGTGAAGGTGGAGAACGAACTGCTGGAGATCGCCAAGCGCGTGGGCGCCAAAGGCACCATCCACTACCAGGAGGTGGCCCTTGGCACTGCGCACGCCATCCTCTGCGCCGAAAGCGCCCTGAGCGGCCGCGTGATCGTGGCCTTCGCCGACACCCTCTTCCGCGCCCAGCTGAAACTGGACAAGGACTGCGACGGCGTGATCTGGGTGAACAAGGTGGAAGATCCGCGCCCCTTCGGCGTGGTGAAGCTCGATGGCGATGGCATCATCACCGAGTTCGTGGAAAAGCCCGTGGAGTTCGTGAGCGACCTGGCCATCATCGGCATCTACTACTTCGCCGATGGCGAGCGCCTCCGCAAGGAGATGCAGTACCTCCTGGACAACGACATCAAGGAGAAGGGCGAGTACCAGCTCACCAACGCCATGGAGAACATGAAGCAGAAGGGTGCGCGCTTCAAGGCCGGTGCGGTGGATGTGTGGATGGACTGCGGCAACAAGAACGCCATGGTGGACACCAACACGAAAGTGCTCGGTTTCCTGAAGGACAGCAAAGACCTGGTGAGCCCCAAGGCGAATCTCGGCGGCAGCCTGGTGGTGAGCCCCTGCTTCATCGGGGAGAACGTGACCCTGGTGAACAGCATCGTGGGGCCGAACGTCTCCATTGAGCACGATGCCGTCATCACCAACAGCGTGGTACGGAATTCGATCGTGCGCCCTGCTGTGCACATCACCGATGCCGTTATCGACAATAGCATGATCGGCGAGCGCGCCAGTGTTACGGGCAAGGCCATGGACCTGAGCCTGAGCGACGACAGCACCGTAGCCTGATCACCGCAACCCATGGGCAGAACACGCGCTTACCTCCCCGGCCTGGTGCTCGCACTGGCACTTGCGGCCTGTGGTGGTAGCAAGCCGATGGCCGAAAAACCGGTGAACCCTGCCGAGGGCACCACCGCACAAGCCACCCAGCGCGACAAGAACGCCCGCGCCATGCGCCTCTTTCTGGAGGCCACACAGGCCCGTCTGGCCGGCCAACCCGGCAAGGCCGCGCTGCTCTACGAGCAATGCCTGAAGGAGGACCCCCGCAATGCCGCGGCCATGTTCGAGCTGGGCAAGCTCTACCACCAGCAGCGCAACCCCCGATTGGGCCTGGATTACGCCAAGCGCGCCGTGGCCACCGACAAGGAGAACATCTGGTACCGCTTCCTGCTTGCCGACCTCTACCGCGAAGCCGGGCCAGCATACCTGGACCAGACCGCCGAGGTGTACCGCGGCATCGTTACCAAATGGCCCGACCGCTACGAGGTGTTTTTCGATCTGGCAGGCACCCTGGCGCAGGCCGGCAAAGTGAACGATGCCCTGAAGGTCTACAGCGACATGGAGAAGCGCTTCGGGCCCACGCAGGACATCCTGATGCAGCAATTCGGCCTGCTGGCCGCCAACAACCGCCTGGAAGAGGCCGAAAAGCTGGTGCGCCGCGCCATTGCCGCACACCCCACAGAGGCCACCTACCGCGCCCTGCTCGCTGAACTATACGACCAGCAAGGCCAGCACGACAAAGCCCTGGACGAATATCGCGCAGCCTTGGACCTGGACCCCGGCAACAGCATGTTGCGCATGGCCCTGGCCGAGCACCACTACAACGAAGGCCGAGCTGATGAAGCCTTCGAGGAACTTCGCCTGGTGTTCCAGGACCCCGACCTGGACATCGATGCCAAGATGCAGATGCTCATCGGCTTCTTCGAGATGAGCAACTACGAAGGCACCAAGCCCGGCGACCGGCCCGAGCTCATCGAGCGCAGTTACATGCTCATCGACGTGCTCAAGTCCACACACCCCGAGAGTGGCAAACCCAGCACCATCCGCGGCGATTTCCTCCTGCGCGACGGGCGCTTGGAAGAGGCCCGCGAAGAGTTCCGCCTGGCCCTGAAGCACGAGCAGGAGCGCTACCCCATCTGGGCACAACTCCTAAACCTGGACCTGCAGCTGGGCGACCACGCCGGCCTGGTGCAGGATGCCGAAGACGCCATCGGTCGCTTCCCCCTCATCCCCGAACTGCACCTCTACAAAGGCATCGGTCTCAGCCAACTGGGCCGCCACCAAGAGGCAATCGATGCCCTGTTGGAAGGCCGCGACCTGGTGGTGGACAACCCACCCCTGCTCGCCCAGTTCTGGACCAGCCTGGGCGATGCCTACCACGAGGCCAAGGACCACGCCCGCTCCGACGAGGCCTATGAGAAAGCCCTGGCCATTCAGCCCAACGAGCCCAACACCCTCAACAACTTCGCCTACTACCTCAGCCTGCGCCGCGAAAAGCTGGACCAAGCCGAGCGCATGAGCCGCCGCAGCAACGAACTGGCCCCCGGCCAGCCCAGCTACCTGGACACCTACGCCTGGGTGCTCTTCGTGAAGGGCGACTACAGCAACGCCCGAACCTGGATCGAGAAAGCCCTCGCCGCCGGCGGCAAGGACCAAGGCGTGATCGTGGAGCATTACGGCGACATCCTCTACAAGCTCAACGACCGCGACGGCGCCCTGGAGCAGTGGCGGAAGGCCCGCGAACTCGGCGGCGCCAGCGAACTGCTGGAACGCAAGATCAACGAAGGCACTTGGGTGGAATGAGGGCAGGCACCCTGGCAGCCCTGGTGCTGGCCCTGCTGCTGGCCGGTTGCAAGAGCGGCAGGAACCTGCCCTTCCTGGAACGCGAACTGCCCGCACGCAGCGCCGAGAAACTGCTGGAACGCCTGCTGGCTCACGAGCAGGACACCCTGCGATACTACAGCGCCCGCGGCAACGTGAGCGTGAAGACCGGCGGCAGCAATCGCAGTTTCAAGGCACACTTCCGCGTGGTGCGCGACAGTGCCGCCTGGGTGAGCGTGGTGCCCCTGCTCGGTATAGAGGCCGCCCGCGTGGTCATCACCCCCGATAGCCTGAAGGTGCTGGACAAGCTGGCCGACCAGTACTTCCTGGGCGATAGCGCCGCCGCTAAAGCCAAGTTCGGTCTCATGCCCAGCCTGGCCATGCTGCAGGATGCTCTATTGGGCAGAGCCATCGGCCTGGACCCCAGCGAGAAGTTCCGCAGCGACCGCGAGGACGGCCAGTACGTGCTCACCAGCCGCGAGAAACGCCGCTTCGTGCGGGCCGCCGAGGACCGCGACCCCGCCGACACGCTGGACAGCCGCAACCTCGGTGAACGCCGCCTGGAGCGCACCCTGGACCGCGCCCGCGAGCAGGATGCCGTGGTGGTGCGCTACTGGCTGCACCCGGACGACTTCCGCGTTACCCGAATCCAGATCTCCGATCTGGCACGCGAACAGCACGCCACCATCCGTTATGTGCAGCGGGGCGGTCCCGAAGAGGGCCACCTGCCCACCAGCATCGAGATCGCCATCAGCGAACCCGGCCGCACCGCCAGCGGCAGCATGGAACTCTCCCGCATCGCCCGTGAAGGACCCCTGGAGATGAATTTCCGCATCCCCGATAAATTCACCCCCATGCCCTGAGCGGCAACCCCATGCGCGGCACCCGCAACACCCTCCCCGCCCTGCGCTGGCTCAGCTCCCTGCTGCTGGCCCTGCTGCTGTTGGCCACGCAACCCGCACAAGCGCAGAACAACAAGCGCCGCGACCTGGAGAAACAGCGCGAGGCCCTGGACATGCAGATCCGCACCACCACCGCCCTCATAGACCAGGCCCGCAAGGACCAGAAGGTGACCCAGGAGCAGCTGCAACTGCTGGAGAGCCAGATCCGCGCACGCGAGCAGCTGATCCGCGCCATGCACGGCGAACTGCGCCTGGTGGAACAGCGCATCGCCGAGGACGAGGACATGGTGCGCTCCCTCACCGAGGACCTGGCCCGCCTCAAGGAAGAGTACGCCCGCATGCTGGAGTTCGCCTACCGCAACCGCAGCGGCTACGACCGCATGAGCTACATCTTCGCCGCCGAAAGCTTCCAGCAGGCCTACAAACGCAGCCGCTACCTGGGCCAGATCGCCGAGCAGCGCCGCCGCCAGGCCGCCCTCATCGAAGAGACCCGCCTGGGTATCGAAAGCCGCCTCAATGCCCTGCAGCAGCAGCGCAGCGAAAAAGCCCAGCTGGTGGACCAGCAATTGGCCGAGAAGCAGAAGCTCGCCGCAGACCGCAGCGGCCAGCAGAACGCCCTCAGCACCCTGAAGAAGGAGGAGAACCGCCTGCGCGAGGCACAGCGCAAGCAGGAGAACAAGCGCAAGGAGCTGGATGCCGCCATCCGCAAGGCCATCGAGGCCGAGCTGAAGCCCAAGGCCAAACCCGGCACGCCCGCCGGCAAGCTGGAGCTCTCCCTGACCCCCGAGGCCAAGGAGCTGAACGCCGACTTTGAGAAGAACAAGGGCAAACTGCCCTGGCCCGTGGAAAAAGGCGTCATCACCGGCCGTTTCGGACCCCAGCCGCACCCCGTGCTGCCCGGCATCCAGATCGACAACAACGGCATCGACATCACCACCGAGAAGAACGCCACCGTGCGCGCCCTGTTCCGCGGCGAAGTGACCAGCGTGATCGTGATGCCCGGCGCCGGCAAGGCCGTGATCGTGAGCCACGGCGCCTACCGCAGCGTGTACAGCAACCTGCGCGATGTGCTCGTGGCCAAAGGCCAGAAGGTGGATACCAAACAAGCCCTCGGCACCGTCATCACCGACGAGGACGGCAGCAAGGCCCACGTGGAGATCTGGCGCATCACCGCCGAAGGCCAACTGGTGAACGTGGATCCCGCGTTGTGGATCTTCCGGTAGGGCAGAGTCCCTTACAGGAGAACGTGCGGAGTAGCTAGAATAAATTATTGAATTGTTTTAGTCTTTTACACAGCGAACTGAAAATCCCCCATTCTTGGAGTCAACGAATCGACCAATATTCATGTTGTCGTTTCTTAGGCCGCTACAGTAGGCATAGAACTCATCTGCTTCCGATGCACTCCACCACATCCCATGAGAGCCCAGTGGTATTAAGAAACCACCATCTACAAAGCGGAAGCTACCCGGCAGACCGTTAAACCCCGTTTCGTTTGTGGCGCCGGAATTGGGGGCCATCCAGTACTCTGTACCCGCAGCTTTGAGTTTTCCTCCTGCAACATCTTCACCATCCAAATAGTCTATCAAAGATGTCCATTCTACTTCTGTAGGCACATGCCAACCCAATGGGCAGATATTACGTGAATCATTTACAGCAAACCAATTATATAGTTTTCCGTATGGGAGTTCATTTATGCTGTTATTTCCGTAATGTGCCCAACCTCCTGTAACTAAGGTTGACCATTGATTGCCATCTGTCACGTTAAAAACGTTATCACCATTGGCATAGCTTGCGGTTCTAAGGTTTTCGGACATCCAACATTGTGTACCTATCAAAATCGTGTTATATGCATTGCCATCGATATCGCTTACTGAAGGCGAATCAGGGCACACGATCCCTGCGAATAGATTGAACGTATGGGATATAGATACCATCGGCACCTCTTGGATTGCGCCGCTATATAATACGGAGCCCTCATGCGCAAAGCCGATGTAGCGCAACTCGTCTCCGGCTTGCCACGCGAAGGTTGAACGGCCTGATTTGCCCTTATGCGCTCCTACGCTGGCACCAAGATGGGTCAGTTCCGTATCCTGACCCGAACCTTCGGTGGCCACCAAACGGTACGCGCGGTGGTGATTACCTTGGATTACATTTAACACATAGACACCAGGAGTTGAAGCCGTAAGTAGAAATCGTTGGACACTGCTTGAGCTTTTGATATGCAGTGATGCCACCTCACGGCCCGATGCATCATGAACCATTAGATACAGACTGCCTTGGCCGACAGAGCTGATATGAACTTCTGTGCTAGACGCGAATGGGTTGGGTAACGCAAGGAGTTCACGATTGACTCCTTCGTAATCGACCATATCAGTAGTCCCCAGCAGAAGTGAGTTGTCGGGGTAGTAAATCACCGTGTCTCCGCCCTGGGTTAGGTTCATCACCAGGATACTATCGAGCTGTATGGGCGCACTACTCAATAAGCCCCCAAAGGTGACGACAATCGTTTGGGATCTGAGGCTGCCAATGCACAGGAAAAGTATGACAAGTAAGGTGGAGACATTTTTCATCGCTGAGGGGTTGAATAGAACAAACATATGTCATACTCCTGCAATTGTAAGCTTCCCAAAAGTTCGGCCACTCATAACTGGAGGTGAAGTGATCCTTGGCCCCGCGGGGCCAAGGATCACTTTGGCCGACCAGGGGCTACTTTCAACACCAAGTAGCCATGAGAACGAGCAAGTTCACCGAACACCAGATCGTCGGCATCCTTAAGCAGCATGAAGCGGGCGTGAAGGTGGCCGACCTCTGCCGAGAGCACGAGATCAGCAACGCGACCTTCTACCAGTGGAAGGCCAAGTATGGCGGTATGGGCGCAAGTGAGCTCAAGGAGCTACGGGCATTGCGCGAGGAGAACACCAAGCTGAAGCTCAAGCTGGCCGACACGATCCTGGACCGCGACATCCTCAAGGAGATCCTGGGAAAAAAGCCTTAGGGCTCGCCGAGAAGCGTGAGATGGCACACTGGCTTGTAACGCAGTGCAAGCGCAGTTTTCGGCGGGTCTGCAAGCTGCTATGCTTGAGCCAGAGCGTGTATCGCTACGAGCCCAAGCCGAAGGACGATATCGACGTGATCGAACACATGAACCACTGGGTGACCAAGAAACCGACTTGGGGCTTCTGGAAGGTCTACAAGCGCGTACGCAAGGACGGCCGCGTGGTGAACCACAAACGCCTACACCGGCTGTACACCACAGCGGGGCTCAACCTGCGTCGACCTACGAAGAAGCGCGTTCCGGACCGGGTGAAAGAGCCCCTGTGTTTGCCGATCGGCCCGAACATCACTTGGAGCATGGACTTCATGGCCGATCGGCTGCTGAACGGCAATAAGCTGCGCACGTTCAACGTCATTGACGACTTCGGCCCCGAGGCTCTGAACATCACGATCGACACCTCTATCCGCGCCCAATACGTGACGCGTGAATTGGACAAGTTGATCGAGTGGCGTGGCAAGCCAGAGCGGCTGCGAGTGGATAACGGGCCAGAGTTCATCGCCCAAGAGTTGGAGTTGTGGGCGGAACGCAACGGCATCGCACTTACGTTCATCGAGAAGGGGCGTCCCATGCAGAACGGCCTGATCGAGCGATTCAATTGCACCTACCGGGAAGAAGTGCTGGACGCCTACCTGTTCGAGAATCTCGAACAGCTTCGCCAGCTGACCATCGAGTTCATCTGGAGCTACAACAACGAGCGGCCCCATGATGCGCTCCTGGACCTGACCCCGCGCGAGTTCCTGTTGAAATGTGGACAACTCCCTGCCCACTACACAGGCTCACGCGCGGACTTCCCCACATTCCAACAGGACGATTACAACAGATCCACAGAAGTGGTGCTCTTTAGGAACTCGCGCGCCTGATCAGGGGGAGCTTTCAAGGGGGTGCTTACAAATACACATATATTTGACCCTACACTTACTCTCAAAGGCTATGAGCACCGAGGAACAATCGGCTAACACTCACAACAAGGTTCTTGACCCTGAGTATAAAGCCGCGCTTAGTCTTCTGGCCGAAAAGAACAGTGACTTCATTTTCCACAACAAGAATGAAGACCATGCTGCACTGGTGATTGAACAGATTGTAAGAACGGCTAAAGATGAAATTAGAATTTTTGAAGAATTGCTCTGTGGTGATTTGATGGATAAGAATGACGATTTATTGCGTGCGTTAAAGGATAAACTATCGTCTGGAAAACGGGTGAGGATTGTCATTAAAAATGGGCACATAAACTCGTCAAGTAGCGGTGTCAATGAACTAAAGAAGATTGCTGAAAAATATACATCACTCCTAGAAGTAAAGCGCGCATCGAATGATTTCATAGATTCAATCAAAAAAATCAATGGCGGCTTGGTTTATGTGGCCGTTGGGGATGAATCATCATTTAGACTTGAAGATGCATCTAAGCCCAGAGAGGCTATATGTAGCTTTAATTACCCAAGCGTTGCAACTGTTATTAAGAAATACTTCGATGAGAAATATGGCACGTGTTCATCATATTTTTAGCTCACATGTTTACTGATTAACACGAATCGCTATGATTATTCCTAATCTTGGAAATCTCACTTCACTATTTGAAGTGTTTGCTATTGCTAATTTGGGGTATGCCGGTTCTAAGACCTTTCAAGAATTTCTTTCTGATGGCCTTCTAACCTTAGCAACAATTAGTCCTGGACTTCAATCTAAGCTTGAGGAGGCACAGGCAAAATTAACGGTTCTACAAGACGGCAATCCTGATTTACTGAACAAGTTCAAGCAAGAAAATGAACGGTTTGAGTTTCTAGAAAGAACCATAGATAAGGTTTGTGCTTATAAGGCAACCTATTTCCCGCAAGCACTGAAGCCGGGTTTTATGATGAGTGGTTTATTTAGTCTGTATGTATTGATTGCTTCTGGTTGGGCCACTGGTGAATCAAACCTCTCTGTTTTACTTATTTGTTTGTCCTCGAGCTTAGGGGTAATCTTTTTCAACCTTTACCTATTTGTCAAAAGCTTCAATCGCACCCAAGCGCCAAGATGGGTCAGACCTGTTGAGGTAATATTAATATTTGCAATATTGCTTTTTGTGATTCCATTATTAATTTGGAACACTCAATGTGTTAAGTTGTTCTTTCTTTCGGAGAACGGGCAATCAATTCTTTTCTTTACAATTATATTTGCTGCCATAGCTCCATACCTATTGTATTTTATACGGGCATTTATGTTTAAATATCATAAACAATTGCGCCTAATCGAATGTAATATACAGCGTGAGAAATTATTGCATGATATGTCAATCATAAACAAGTACGGTCCAAAACTACCTGGGGAAACGCAAAGCACTATTTTTCCATATCCCAATTATTGGCAGCGCAACATAAAGCCGTACTTCAGCGCTATGAGCAGATATGGTTCTGGAGAAATCGATATCAAATACAAGGAACAATTAACACTTCCTTGGGTTTCGAGTTGGTCGAGATTTAAGAATTTTTTTACCCGGAAATAGTCCTGCTTTTCAATTCGCTCGATTCTCCGCTGCTACGTATTGAGGGCTTACTCCGAATTAAAATTCTGAAATGCAAGGTCCAAAATCCGGCGATTCTCATTTCGGATGATGGGGTCTTTTGATAATATTGACCTAATCCATTAAGGTCCACAAAGTAAGTCTCTCTATCGAGTTTTGTGGGTCTTGAAAAGTATTAAACCGAAGATTAGGATTGTTAACCCCCCCCGCGTAACTCACTCCCACCCAACACAGCCCAACTCGGCCTACCTTTGCGCAGCATACCACAAAGCCCTTGGCCATGACATTCCTCCCCTTGTCCATCCTGCTGGGCATGATCGGCCCCTGGCAGATCGTGCTGATCGTAGCGGTGCTGCTGCTCCTCTTCGGTGGCAAGAAGATCCCCGAGCTGATGCGGGGCCTGGGCCAGGGCATGAAGGAGTTCAAGAACGCCAAGGACGGCGACGCCAACGAGCGCAAGGAGGACGGCAAGTAAGCCCATGGCCAAGACCTTCTCCGAGGCACGCGCCGCCCTGGCGCAAGGCCACAGCGTGGTGGCCGGCACCCAGGCCGCACTGGCCGCCGCCGAAGCCCAACAGGACCTCAACGCTTTTCTGGAGCTCTTTCCGCACAGCGCCTTGGAGCAGGCCGCCCGCGTGGATGCCCGCCTAAAGGCCGGCGATGCCGGGCCGCTGGCCGGCCTGGTGCTGAGCATCAAGGACAACATCTGCTACAAGGACCACAAGGTCAGCGCGGCTTCGCGCATGCTGCAGGACTTCACCAGCCTGTACAGCGCCACGGTGGTGGAGCGCCTGCTGGCGGCCGATGCGGTGATCCTGGGCCGCACCAACTGCGACGAGTTCGCCATGGGCAGCAGCAACGAGAACAGCGCCTACGGCCCGGTGAAGAACCCGCTGAACACCAGCGTGGTGCCCGGCGGCAGCAGCGGCGGCGCAGCGGCCAGCGTGGCGGCGGGCATCGTGCATGCGGCCCTGGGCTCGGACACGGGCGGCTCCATCCGCCAGCCGGCCTCCTTCACGGGCACGGTGGGGTTCAAACCCACCTACGGCCGCGTGAGCCGCTACGGCCTCATCGCCTTTGCCAGCAGCTTCGACCAGATCGGTCCCTTTGCGCACACCGTGGCCGATGCCGCCGCCCTGTACCAGGTGATGGCCGGTGCCGACCCGCGCGACAGCACCACCAGCCGCAAGGCCTTGGAACCCCTGGACCTGGCACACCCGGGCAAGTTGCGCATCGGCTACTTCCACGAGGGGCTGGAACGCGCCGGCATGGACCCCGAGGTGGTGGCCCACCTGCACGCCCAACTGGACCGCCTGCGCGCCGAGGGCCACACGGTGGAAGCCGTGGAGGTGCCCCTGCTGGACCACCAGGTTCCCACCTACTACATCCTGGCCACGGCCGAGGCCAGCAGCAACCTGGCCCGCTTCGATGGCATCCACTTCGGCCACCGCAGCGCCAAGGCCCAAGGTGTGGAGGAGACCTACCGGCTGAGCCGCAGCGAGGGTTTCGGCCCGGAGGTGAAGCGCCGCATCCTGCTGGGCACCTTCGTGCTGAGCGCGGGCTACTACGATGCGTACTACGCCCAGGCCCAGCGCGTGCGCCGGATCCTGCGCAACAAGACGTTGGAGGCCTTTGAGCGCTTCGACCTGCTGCTGGGCCCCACCTGCCCCACCACGGCCTTTGCCCACGGCGCAGTGACCGACCCGGTGGCCATGTACCTACAGGACATCTTCACCGTGCAAGCCAACCTGGTGGGCACCCCCAGCATCAGCCTGCCCACGGGCACGCACAGCAACGGCCTGCCCTTCGGCCTGCAGCTGATGGCGGCGCCTTTTGCGGATGCCAGGTTGTTGGCGGCTGCGCATAATTTGTTCTGAGCGGTCGTCGCACAGGCGGCTGCGCATAAGGTCGCACAGGCATCCTGCCTGTGCTGATCACATGCGCTACCGGCACGTAGGCACTGGCAGGGTGCCTGTGCGACTTCATCCCTCAACACCCCCCTGTGGGAACGGCAGCACATAACAAGGGCACTCTTCCTGCGTACTACAGGTACCTTCGGCCACGGCCGGAAACCCGGAACCGAACCATGCCACGCCCTTTGCTCGCCCTGCTCCTCGCCCTGGGGATCGCTGCCCCAACACGGGCCCAGGAGCCTACCGAACCAGAAGCCCCCGTTCGCCTGGGCGCGGACGACCCCGTGGTGGCCCGCCTGGATGAACTGGCCAAGCTGCCCTGGATCAAGCATTCGCCCTTCACCATAGACACGGCGCACCACAACGTGCACGGCTTCGATGCCGAGCACATCCCCACCTGGCCGGAGGAGACCATGCGCTACCGCATGGCCGTGCTGGACGGCCGCACGCCCTTCGACCTCACCTACAACCGCGTGGTGCAGTCCTACGTGGACCTCTACGTGGTGCGCAAGCGCGAAATGAGCTCGCGCATGCTGGGCCTGGCGGAGCTCTACTTCCCCATCTTCGAGGAAGCGCTGGACCGCCACGGCATACCCCTGGAGATGAAGTACCTGGCCGTGGTGGAAAGCGCCCTGAACCCCGCCGCACGCAGCAAGGCCGGGGCCGTGGGGCTCTGGCAGTTCATGCTGCCCACCGGCAGGATGTTCGGCCTGCACGCCGACAGCTACATCGATGAGCGTCACGATGTGTACAAGAGCACCGAAGCGGCCTGCCGCTACCTGAAGTACCTCTACAACCTGTACGACGATTGGGAGATGGCCATGGCCGCCTACAACTGCGGACCGGGCAACGTGAACAAGGCCATACGCCGCAGCGGGGGCAAGAAGAACTACTGGACCATCTACGAGCACCTGCCCCGCGAGACCCGCGGCTACGTGCCCGCCTTCATTGCGGTGAACTACCTCTTTGAGCACCACGCCGACCACAACATCTACCCCGTGAGCCCGGTTTACTGCAGCTACGAGATGGATACCCTGCAAGTGTGCTACCCGCTGGACCTGATGGCCCTGGCCAAGCTCACCGGCGCATCGCCCGAGGAGATGCTGGCCCTGAACCCCACCTTCAAGCGCGGCCTGGTGCCCGATGTGGACCAGCCCGTTACCATCTACCTGCCCCGCGAAACGGCCGGTGTGGTGGTGGCCAACGAGGCCGAACTGCGCTACCTGGGCAACACGCCAAGCAAGGAGCGCCCCGCCGCTGCCGAAGAGACCAAGCAGCCCGTAGCCAACGCCAAACCCAGCACCCCGGCCACCCAGCGCACCCACACCGTGCGCAGCGGCGAATCGCTCGGCATCATTGCCCGCAAGTACGGGGTGAGCGTGGCCGACCTGAAACGCTGGAACAACCTGCGCAGCGACATGATCCGCGCCGGGCAGAAGCTGGTGGTGAAGAGCAGCCCCAGCAGTTCCCTGCTGCCCACCACCAACGCCACACACGCCTGATGCGCCTGTTGCATACCGCCCTGTTGGCCAGCCTGCTGGTGGCCTGCGGACCGGGGCAGAAGACCCTGCCGGCGGCCGGTGGTGCGCAGGGCGAAGTGCTGGTGGTGATGGCCAATGGGCACTGGGAGGGCGAGCCCGGAGCGGCTTTGCGCAGCATTCTGGAACAAGCCGTGGACGGACTGCCGCAGCGGGAACCCCGTTTCAGCATCGCCCAAGTGCCGCCCGAAGGTTTCGGACAGCTGCTCTCCGTACACCACAGCGTGGTGCTGGCCCTGGTGGGCACGGATGCCGA
Organism: Flavobacteriales bacterium; assembly: GCA_019638115.1. Classification (GTDB taxonomy): domain Bacteria; phylum Bacteroidota; class Bacteroidia; order Flavobacteriales_F; family PHOS-HE28; genus PHOS-HE28. Next base: position 1,048,475 of record JAHBUK010000001.1, read on the forward strand.
CAGCACGGCCATCAGCTTCATCCGCAACCGGCATGCACGCGGCCAGGTGGTGGTGCAGCTCGCCGCCAAGGACCCCGTGGAATGGATCGGCCTGGTGCAGCGCAACGGCGATGACATCTTCCGCACCCTGGAGGACCAGCAGCGCACCATTGTGATGCAACGCCTGGTGAAGGAGCGCGACAAGGCCCTGGTGGCCGCCGTGCAGGAGGCGCACCAAGTGAGCATGGACATCCCTGGCGGCTACCGCATGGTGAAGCAGGCGCCTGGTTTCAGCTGGCTGCAGCGCGACCGCATCATGTCCGGCAGTGGCTTGGAGCACAACGTGATCGAGGGCTTGCTCATCCACACGCACCCCTACACCGACGAGAGCACCTTTGAGGTGGACTACCTGATCGACCAGCGCGACTCCGTTACGCGCGCCCATGTGGATGGCCCCAATCCCGGCACCTACATGGTGGTGCAGCGCAGCTTCGAGGACCTGGACCTGCGTCCGGTAGGCCGCGCGCTGGAGCTGGACGGCCGTTACAACTACTACATGCAGGGCCTCTTCGGCATGCACGGCGCCAAGATGGGCGGGCCTTTCATAAGCCTCACCACCATTGATGAGGCACGCGGCCGGGTGATCACCGTGGAAGGCTTCACCTATGCCCCGCAGTTCAACAAGCGGGAATACATCCGCGAGCAGGAGGGCATTCTTTTCTCGCTGAAGATCGATCCGGAGGCATCGCGCTGAGCTTCAGGCGATCACCCGAAAAGAAGGCCTACTTTTTCAACAGGACAAGTGCCTGTGTTGAAAATTCGGAAGACACTCCGCGCGTTCACCATGGTACTTTCGGGAACGGCCAAGGGCTGTCGATCACCATGGAACTTTCGCACATCCGCAAGTACACGCACAAGCACTGCCGCTTCCGCTTGCGCTCGGGCAAGGAGGTGTTCGGTGTGATCTGGGAGGTGGAGACCCGGGACCTGGCGCCCGAAGGCGATGAGCCTGCCGAGCGGCACCTGTTCTTCGCCAGCATCCGCGATTACGAACGCCTGCAACACCAAGGCACGCCGGTGCATGTGATCCCCATGCAGCCGGATGAGATCGTGATGGCCGAAAGCATCGCGAGCTGAGCGGGGTGCACATTCGCTTGTCCATGCTTGGCGCTCCCGAAGGCACGCGCACGAACGCACTCTATTTGCCTGCCACACCCGCCTGCCAGAGCAGGAAGGCGTAATCCAGCGCCACTTCCTTGAGGCGCTCGAAACGGCCTGAAGCACCGCCGTGGCCGGCCTCCATGTTGGTCTGCAGCAGGATGGGGGCACTACCCTGCTGATGCTCGCGCAGGCGTTGCACCCACTTGGCGGGCTCCCAGTACTGCACCTGGCTGTCGTGAAAACCGGTGGTCACCAGCATGGCCGGGTAAGTGGCATCCTTCACGTTGTCGTAGGGTGAGTAGGACAACATACGCTCGTAGGCCTCCTTCTCCTTGGGGTCGCCCCACTCGTCGAATTCGCCGGTGGTGAGGGGGATGCTCTCATCGAGCATGGTGTTCACCACATCCACGAAGGGTACCTCGGCCACGGCGGCCTTCCACAGCTCAGGGCGCATGTTCACCACGGCTCCCACCAGCAGGCCACCGGCGCTGCCGCCCATGCAGAAGAGCCGCGCGGGATCGGCGTAGCGCTGGGCCACCAGGTGGTCAGCACAATCAATGAAATCGGTGAAGGTGTTGAGCTTATGCTCCATGCGGCCGTTCTCGTACCAATCGCGGCCCATTTCCTCGCCGCCGCGGATGTGGGCAATGGCGAAGATGAAGCCGCGGTCCAGAAGGCTCAGGCGCGCGCTGCTGAAGCCGGGGTCGATGCTGTGGCCGTAGCTACCGTAGCCGTAGAGCAGCAGCGGGGCGCTACCCGTTATCGTGGTGCCCTTGCGGTACACCAGGCTGATGGGCACGCTCACCCCATCGCGCGCCGGCGCCCAGATGCGCTCGCTCACGTAGTCCTCCGGCTTGAAGGTGCCCAGCACTTCCTGCTGCTTCAAGAGCACATCCTTACCCGCACCGTTCAGGTCGTGCTCGTACACGCTGCTGGGGGTGGTCATGGAGGTGTAGCCGTAGCGCAGCTTGTCGGTATCCCACTCGGGGTTGGTGCCGGTATAGGCCATGTAGGCCGGGTCGCTGAAGGAGATCTCGTGCTCGTGCCCATCGCTGAGGCGGCGCACCCGCAGGTGGGTGAGGCCCATGCGGCGTTCGCTGAACACCAGGTGGTCCTTGAAGACGTCCACATCCTCCAATAGCACATCGGCACGGTGCGGCACAACCTCCTTCCACTTGCGCTTGTTGCCGGTATCGCCCTCGGCGCACTCCATCAGTCGGAAGTTCTGGGCCTTCCAATTGGTTACGATGTACCACTTGCCGGGTTGGCCCTGTGCGCCGGGCACGTGCATCACGGTGTGCTCGTGCTCCTCCTCGCGGGGCAGGAAGGTGCGGAACTCGCCCAAGGGCTCCGCCACGGGCAGGAAGCGGTGCTCGCTGCTCATGGTGCTCTCGGTGGTGATGATCACGTACTGCTCGGTGCGGCTGCGGTACACATCGCAGCTGAAGGCGGGATCGCTCTCCTCGAAGACCACCACATCGGTGCTGGGGTCGGTACCCAGCACGTGGCGGTAGATCCGGTAGCTGCGCAGGGTGTTGTCCTTGCGGGGATAAAAGACGGTGCGGTCGTCGGCGAAGGCGCAGCCGCCTCCGGTATTGGTGATCACATCGGGCAGGTCCTTGCCGGTGCGCAGGTCGCGGAAGCGGATCTCGTACTGCCGGCGGCCCACGCGGTCGGTGCTGTAGGCCACCAGCTCGTTGCCGGGGCTCACCTCATAGTCCGCCAGATCGAAATACGTGCTGCCTTCGGCCAGCATGTTCTCGTTGAGTATGTCCTGTTCGGTGGCGCCGTGCTCGTCCCTGCGGCGCACATGCACGGCGTATTCCTTGCCTTCCTCAAAACGATAGTGATACCAGTAGCCGTTCTCGCGGTAGGGCACGCTGAGGTCGGTCTCCTGGATGCGGGCCTTCATTTCGGTGAAGAGCGTTCCGCGCAGTTCGTCCACCGGGGCCAGCACGGCCTTGGTGTAGGCGTTCTCGGCGTTGAGGTGCTCGATCACCTCGCGGGTGTGCGCATCGGGCGGATCGGCGTCGCGCTGTGCTTCGCTGAGGCGCATCCAATGGTACTCGTCGATGCGGGTGTGGCCATGTGCGGTGATGGCATGCGGGCGCTTAACGGCCACGGGCGGCGTGGCCAATGCGGTGTCTGGCATGGTTGAAGGGGCGTTCTGGCAGGCTGCCACCAGGAGGCTGAGCAGCACGGTTGTGGTGGCTTGTGGATGCATGGAAGCAGGAGGACGAAAGTACAGGCGGCGGGCGTTATGCAAGGACCTGGTGCAACACGGCGGGCGATCGCCACTCCCCCACGCTTTCCAGGTGCATGCGGTAGTAGAGCAGCAGGTGGTCCAGCAGTTCGCGGCGTGTGCCGGCCGGCAGTTGGACCTGCTCCAGTTCGTCCAGGCCCACCTCCAGAAGCGTGGCCAGGGCGGCGCTGAGCTCCAGGCCCAGCGTGTGGTCGTGCGTGTTGCGGCCGTGCAGGAAACGCCCTTCGCGCAGGTCGAACCGGTCTGCCCACTGGCCGCTTGCGGGGTCCATGGTCGGTGGTTCGGGCAGGAAGCCGAGCAGCTCCGAAAGGCGCACCAGGAATACGAGCGGGAAGTTCTTCAGTTCCGCGGCGGTATCGAGGGTCTCCAGCGCAGCGTGCACGAAGGCGTCCAGCTCTTCATCGGCGCTTTCCTGGCGCAGCACCTTGTAGAGCACCTCCTGCACGAAGAGGGCTACGGTGGCGCGCAGGGGCTCGTAGGGCATGCGCTGGTAGGGCCGTTCCACGCGCATCTCCCGCACCTGGTGCAGGTCGCGTTCGGGGTGCTCAAAGGCCACCAGTTCCACCCGGTTGAGGGCTTGAAGTGCGGCCGATGATGGGCCTTTGCGTACCACCCGCACCACGTAGGAGCGCAGCCCGGCGTGTGCCGTCCAGGCCTTCAGCACCATGGAGCGGTCGCCGTGCTTGAAGGTCTTGAGCACGATGGCCCGTGTGGTGACCAACATGGCGGAGGGTAAGGAGCGGGCCCCTTAGCGGACCACCAGCACCTTGGTGTTGCACTTGGTGTTGCCGAAGCGGTCAACCACCAGCACCAGGTAAACGCCCGTGCTCACGCGGTTACCGGCCATGTCGGTACCGGGCCAAACGGCTTGGCCGCCCAGGGAGGTGGTGCGGAACACCACGTTGCCGGCCACGTCGGTGATCTTCACCTCGCTATCGCGCACCAACCCTGAAATGGCAATGGGGCCGCTGTAGTTCTCGTGCACGGGGTTGGGGTACACCAGGGCGCAGGCATTCTCGGAGCCTCCGGTGGTGGCATCACTGCGGTAACTGATGATTCCCCGGTCCGTTCCGATGAACACTTCGCCGCTGTTGCCTTCGATGGCGATGGAGCTGATGGTGTTGCTGGGCAGTGGGCTGTTCTCCGCCGTGAAATGCTGCAGCTGCGTGCGGCCATCGGCGGAGATGAGGTACACGCCGCTGGTCTCGGTGCCTATCCACTTGCGGTTGGCCCCGTCTATGGCGATGGTGCTTACGGCTTCGGTCTCCAGCAGGATCTGCACGTTGCCATCCTGCTCAATGAGGATCTGTTGCGCATCGAAATTGCCGCTGCCGAAAATGGCCTCGGGCACATAGAACACCGCCACGCCCCGGTTGGTACCCACCCACACCTGGCCTTCCAGGTCCTCGGCCACGGCATACACATCGTTGGTGGGCAAGCCGCCGCTGCCCGCCAGGTTGTTGAGCAGTTTGAATTGATCGTCGCTGGTGCTGGTTATGGTGCCCCCGTCGTTGAACACCAGCAGGCCTTGCCCACGCGGGCGGATCACCCATTTGTAGCCGTTGCGCGCGGCCACGATGTCGGACATGAGGAAGTTCCCGTTCAAGATGCTGCCGGGCGAAAAGGCATACCACTCCCCACTGGCGGTGAAGACCTTGATGGGAGCGCTGGTGTTGGAGTTGGTCATCCACAGGTTGCCATCCCGATCGAAGGCAAGGCCACCGATGTTCACCTTGCCTTCGCCGTTGTTGGTCTCCACCTGCAGGCCACTGTTGGTGCTGTTGTGGATCGTTACCGGCACCCGGTCCTTGTATTCAATGATGCCCTCATCCCAGCTCCCCGCAAAGGCCCGGGTCTTGTCCTTGGTGTCCACGGCCACGGCCATCACATCGTTGATGGCACCGCCGAAATCGTTCACGCCTTGAAAGAGGGGCGTGTTCTCCGGCACGTTGCTTACCCAGGTACCATCGGCATAGTGGTGCACACCGAATTTGAAGAAGCGGTTGGTCCAGTTGCCCTGCACGGCACCGGTGGCCACGAACACCACACCATTGCCCGAGGTAAGCCGGTATGCCCCGGCATTGCGGGGTCCGTTCGGCACTACGGCAGAGCCTTGGTCGTACCCGGCGCCACGCACCAGGCCCAGTTCGCGGTCCGCTACCCAGAAGCGGCCATCGGAGGCGTGTATGGCGTTGTTGGGGCTGCAGAAACCATCGTCGAAGCCATACTGGAAAAGGTCTTCCTGCAGTTCGGCCGTGTAGCGGTGTATGTCGCCGGGATGGGGGATCACCACGAATTGGCCATCGGGCGAGGTGTTCAGGGCCAGGTTGCGCCTGCCGTACAACGGGCCGAATCGCTCGAACGCGTTGTCGGCATCGAGCACCAACAGAGTGTCGGCATTGTCCACCGGGGCCCGGTAGTTCAGCAGCAGTCGCTCACCCAGGCTGGCCACGGCATTGAAGGGACCGTTCACCATGGCCTCGGGCAGGTCGTCGCGTTTGTTCCAATTGGTGAAGGATGCCAGGTTGCCGGCATTGCGCGATGCACTGAGCAGGCCGGTGGCGGTGGCCGCGTAGATGGAGTCGCCGTGGAAGACCACCCCGTTAACGCGCACTTGCGAGCCGCCCGGACCGATCAACCAGGTGTCGCGCACCTCCCGGCGCACCAGGTCCACCACCACAATGCCGAAACCGCAGGAGAGGTAGGCCATGGTGCCTTGGCAGTGGGCGTGGTACACGTTCTTGTTGCCCAGCAGGTTGCTGCGCTTGATGTCCGACATGTTGTAGCTGCGCTCCCCGTGCACCAGGTCCAGGTTGCCGTTGGCATAGTAGACCAGCAACATGCCGAGCTCCTCGTTCCAGGTAAGGCCGTTGATGCCCACGTCGCTCAGCGCGTTCACCTTGGTCAGGCGCCTTATCTCGCCCGAACCCGGGCTGTAGCGGAAAAGGGCATCAGCAGAGGCGCACCACGCGAAACCACCACCCTCGGCAACTGCCACGGCGTTGCGGTAGGGCAGGTGGTCGTTCCATTCGCCCAAGGCCAGTTGGGCCTGTGTGGTGTGGCCGAGCAGAATGCCGATAAGGGAGACGAGAAGCGTACGGTGTGGGATCATGACGGAGTGCGGACTGTGCCTATGAACGCTTGAGCACGGTGATCGGTATGGGCCAAGGTACGGGTGCCCCTTGAAAAGCAGTGTGCACATGCCTGGGTGTGCCACAAATAACAATGCCCCGGCGGTCCGGGGCATTGTTCAGAGGTCGCGAGCGGATTCGAACCGCTGTAGCAGCTTTTGCAGAGCTGTGCCTAGCCACTCGGCCACGCGACCGGAAAAAGTGGAGCGCGAAGATAGCAGGAAGCACCGATCCGCACAGAAGCGGGTTCAGCCTTTCACCACGTACACGGCCTCGGCCACGTCGCCATTGATCGGGGGGCGCTCCTTCACCACGCGCACGGACCACCGGTAAGGCTGCTGCCATTCGGCGCGCAGGGCTTCCAGGATGCGGCGCGCCACGTGTTCTATGAGGTTGGCGCGGATGGCCATCTGCTCGGCCACGATCGCGCTCACGCGGCCATAGTCCACGGCATCGGCCAGGCGGTCGTGCAACTCGGCTTGTTCCAGATCACCTTCCACGGCAACGTCCACGCGGAAGTGCCCACCGATGCGGCTTTCCTCCGCCAGGCAGCCGTGGTAGGCGAACACCCGGATGCCGTTCACCTCCATCAGGCCCATGAGCGGCAATGCTGGAGACCGGCCTTCAGACGTGCCACCACCTCATCCTTGCCCAGCAGCACGCTCACATCGAACATGCCAGGGCCCTGCATGCGTCCGGCCACGTAAAGCCGGTACAGGGGCATCAACTGGCCCACCTTCATGCCGCTGGCAGTGAGCACCTCGTTGAACACGCGCTCCAACTCCGGCGCGGTGAACGCGGAAAGGGCCTGCAGCTTGATGAGGTAGGCCTCCAGCACGGGGCCGGCTTCGGGTTTCCAGCGCTTGCGGAGCTCGGCTTCGGCGTCGGCGTTGTTCTCCAGGGGGCTGCCGGAGGTGAAGAGGTAGGTGCCTTCCAGCATGTCGTCCACGAAGGTGGCACGCTCCTTCAGCAGCAGGGCGGCTGCGGTGGCACGTTCCACGCTGGTCTCGATGCCCTGCCCTTTGAGCTTGGCCTGCAGCTGGGCACCCAGCTCCGCATCGGGCCGCATGCGCAGGTACTGCTGGTTGAACCACTTGGTCTTGTCCGGGTCGAACTTGGCGCCGCCCTTGTGCACACGGGCCAGGTCGAAGTACTTCACCATGTCGGCCATGGACATCAGTTCGATGTCGCCACCGGGGTTCCAGCCGAGCAGTGCGAGCATGTTGGTGAAGGCTTCCGGGTAATAACCACGCTCGCGGTAGCCGCTGCTCTTTTCGCCGCTGGTGGGGTCCAGCCAATCCAGCGGGAACACGGGGAAGCCGAGGCGGTCGCCATCGCGTTTGCTCAGCTTGCCGTTGCCGTCGGGCTTCAGGATCAAAGGCAAGTGCGCAAAGGCCGGGCGCTCCCAACCGAAGGCCTCGTAAATGAGCACGTGCAGGGGTGCGCTCGGCAGCCACTCCTCCCCGCGGATCACGTGGGTGATGCGCATGAGGTGATCATCCACGATGTTGGCCAGGTGGTAGGTGGGCATGCCGTCGCTCTTGAAGAGCACCTTGTCGTCGATGTTGCTGCTGTGCACCACCACCCAGCCGCGGATGATGTCCTCGAAGCGCACCTCGTGGTGGCGCGGCACCCTCAGGCGCACCACGTAGGGTTCGCCGGCCTCCAAGCGCGCCTTCACATCATCGGCGCTCAGGGTAAGGCTGTTGCGCATGTGCTCACGCGTAACGGCATTGTAGGCCGGCGCGGCCACTCCGGCGGCCTTCAGGCGCTCGCGCATGGCTTCCAGTTCCTCCGGCGTATCGAAGGCGTAGTAGGCCTTGTCGGCCGCAATGAGCTGCTCGGCGTACTGCTTGTACATGGGCTTGCGCTCGCTCTGGCGGTAGGGGCCATCGGGGCCTGGGTTCCAGGGGCTGGCATCGGGTACCAGGCCGCACCAGTTTAGGGCTTCGCGGATGTAGTCCTCGGCGCCGGGCACATAGCGTGTCTGGTCAGTGTCCTCGATCCGCAGCAGGAATTCGCCGCCGTGCTTGCGGGCGAAGAGGTAGTTGTACAAAGCTGTGCGCACACCACCCATGTGCAGGGGGCCGGTGGGGCTGGGGGCAAAACGGACTCGAACGCTCATGGATATCCATCTGACCGGATGGGTTATGCCAAGAAGTTGGACAATACCCGATCACGCTACTGAATGGGCGGCAAAAGTATGTCAGGGGGTGGAGCCTGAAGTGGCTCCGGCACAATGGTATCGAAGACCGAACAATGGCACAGGTATTCCGTAGAACGCCACGCTTACCTCCAAGCGGATCAAAGATCATCAGTGTGGAACAGACGTGTCGAGCATTAGCAGTTCTTCGCCCCCATGTATTCGCCCTTGCGTGCATGAGCGCTTGGGTGGGGACAACTGTCCACGCGCAAACCTTCGTGAACCCGGGCTTCGAGAACGGAACGACCGGCTGGAGTTCCTGTCCGTTGGAGATCAATCCTGAATCGGTCTATGGTGGTGTAGGGAGCAATAGGGTAGCGGAGGTCGACGGTGACAACGACCCTTCCAGCACTGCGGATGACCGCCAGCTTTGCCAAACGGTGAGCGGATTTACGATCGGATCGATCTACGCTTTGGAATTCGATGCCGCTCGCAGACAGGGCGGACCAACACCAGCGATCGTTTCCGTTACCGTGCGAATTGACAATACACTGGAGGCCGTGGTAACGCGGTCGGGTGGATGGAGCCTGGACCGAGAGGTCCTATTCTTTACGGCCACATCAACCACACACTCCCTGCATATCACACCGAATTTCACGGTTTCCTACGGGATGCTTTTTGACAATTTCGCCTACACCTTGGTAAGCGCCTTGCCCGTGGAATTGTTGCACTTCGAGGCGCGTTCAGAGGACGGTTCCGTTGCCCTGGAGTGGTCGACCGCCAGTGAGCAGAACAGTGCTTACTTCAACGTGGAGCGCAGTACCGATCTGACCGATTGGACCACGGTAGCAACGCATGCAGCAGCAGGCACAAGCCAACAGCTTATCCACTACGATGCTCTGGACCAGGAACCATTGACCGGCTTATCCTACTATCGGCTGGAACAGGTGGATATCGACGGCTCGGTGGCCCATTCGCCGATCCGCTCGCTGTACCACACGGGTCCCACGACCAGCAGTTTGGTGCTTTGGCCGAACCCTGCGCAGGACCGTATATCCATTCAGGTAGCGGACAACGAGGGTGCTTCGATCCGGGTGCTCAATAGTTTGGGCCAGCAAGTGCAATTGCCCATGGATCGGAACGGAACGGAGATCATACTGGACTTGTCCCAGCTTCCGCGAGGTCAATATCTTGTACTTGCTCAAGGGACGAAATCCACCAGCGGACGCTTCGTCAAATTGTAAGCCCAACGGCTGACATCACCGGTCCGGAATCAACTCGGGACGTTCGGTCACTCACCGGCATCACCAAGCCCGCTATGCCGCCCATGATGAAGTAGGGCGGGAAGAACCCGTCCTTCTTGCCCGGTTGGATCTCCGTATCACCCAGTTCATTGGATAGCTGCTTTACGTCCTTTTGCACAAGGCCATGGCCAACAATGGCCAGACCTATGAGAATGGCGGGAAGTGCGTTGCGCTTGTTGGGATGGTCATAGAGCCTGTTCAGGATCCCTTCAAACTCGTCCCCCGGTCTCTTTTCCGCCCATGCTTCGCCGATAAATGATCCCGTAGGCACCGCTACGCGATAATTTTTCGGTTGCGCCTGAACGAAAAACAGCCTCGGGGTCCATCGTTCAAGAGATCCTGAACAGGCCCTAAGTGGATCGGCGATGTGATCACATACCAGCCAGCAGGTCCATGACCGTACGGGTGGCGCACACGACCATGGTCCGGAAATGCGCTACGACCGAGCAGCGCCGCCAACTCGAACCATCCAAATGTGTTGCGGGCCTATCCGGAATGGCCGGTGATCGGGGTATTCCATTCCCGTTGATACGCTCGGTCGCCGCAACACCAAATTCCTCAAGGGCAGAAGAAATGGCAGTGCTTCTTCCGCAAAAAAGCCGCTCCGCTTTCGCGGAACGGCCTCTTGGCTATTCAGGTTCCGTGCGGCTTAATGCCCCACCACGATGCGCTGTTCGCTGCGACCAAGCTGGCTGCTCACACGCAGCACGTAGGTGCCTGGTGCCAGGCGTCCGGCCAACTGCACCTGCATCGGCGTGTTGGCCGTGATCATGCGCTGTTCGGAGTACACCGCGCGTCCGCTCATGTCCAGCAATTCCAGCAGCACCAAGGCATCGGTGCCAAGGGCGACCACAAAGTCGCCTGGGCTGGGATTGGGGTACAGGAGCATTTCCGTGCGCTCTCGTTCGGGTACGGCCACCGTACCCGCGGGCAACAGCTTCAGCAGCAGTGCGTCGGTTTGGGCCACGGCCGTAATGGTGTTCACCCCGGGGCCGGGGTCCACATCAACGCTGCCTTGAAAATAGCCGGTGGCCAATACGGCGCCCTGCGGGCCTAAGGCCACACCGTTCAGGACGCCCTCGTTGGCACCCTCCACCTGTGCGGCCCATCGCAGTTCACCATCGCCATCCAGCGAGAACACCAGCATGTTGTCCAGAAAGAGCGGAGCCGTGATCAGGAGTTCACCAGGGCCGGGGTCCACATCCGCCGTGCCGCGAAATGCGCCGGCCACATAGGCATTGTCCTCGGCATCCACCGCCACGGCATGCGCTATGGCGAAGGCATTGCCGGTACCACCGATCTGTGCGGCCTGGATCAACTGGCCGCTGGCGGTGAGTTTCAGCACGAAGGCGTGCGCGCTGTTGCCCGGTGCGGTCAACTCATACGTTCCAGGGCCGGGGTCAAGATCCACCGTGCCCAGGAAGTTGCCCACCACCTGCAGGTCGCCATTGGCATTGAGCGCCACCCCACGCGCAACCACCTGTTGGGGGCCTGATAGGGTCTGTGCCCAAAGGAGTTCGCCCTCGGTGTCCAGGCGGGCCACGAAGGCATCCAGCCCATTGGCGGTAAGTAGGAATTGGCCGGGGCCGGGATCGAAGTCCGCGGTGCCTTGGAAACCGCCGCACAAGAGCACTTCGCCGGCGGGGTCCACGGTCAACGCGAGGGGGAGTTCGTTCAGCGCGCCAGCTACCGCTTTGGCCCAAACAAAGGCCCCGTCCGCATTGAGCTTGGATACGAAGTTGGTGCGCGACTGGGTGGCCGTAAGGTTGAAGAAGCCGGGGCCGGGATCGAAGTCCGCCTGGCTTTGGAAGGTGCCCGCCGTGTAGACATTGCCCTGCGGATCCACGGCGATGGCGGTGCAACGATCGGTGGAGTTGCCACCCAATTGGCGCGCCCAGAGCAGCTCGCCGGAGGGATCGAACTTGCTTACGAACACGTCGCTGCCACCAAAGGCGGAGAGCAGGGCAAGCCCAGGACCCGGATCGAAGTCAACAGCACCTTCAAAGATGCCGGCCACGTGCACATTGCCCTGGGCATCCACTGCGAGTGCGAAGGCATCATCCTGCCCCGCCGCTCCCCAGCTCCTGGCCCAGAGCAGGGCGCCTTGCGCGTCAACCTTGGTCAAGAGCACATCCGTGCTGCCTGCGGAGGTGAAGGGCAAGGTGCCGGGTCCGGGGTCCATGTCCACCTGCCCATTGAAGCGGCCCCCGGTGTACACGTTGCCTTGCGCATCAACCGCCACTGCGCGGCCCAGGCTGGAGCTGGTGCCGCCGAACTGCGCAGCCCAATGCAGCTCGGGTGTTTGGGCTGCCAGGCCATGGGCAACGAGTATGAACGGGAGGACAAGGGCTGTTGACGAACGGTTGTTGCGGTGTTGCATGTGCTTCGGGTCTGAGCGGCCGCGCAACTCACCAGAATAGTGCCACGTCCGCGTTCTGGCACCAAGGGAGGGGAACACTGTTCCATGGCACAAAAAGAAGGGCCGCCCTGCAGTGCGCAGAGCAGCCCTTCATACTTGTCCGCTTATGCGGCGATCAGCGACCGATCACGATGCGCTGTTCGCTGCGACCGAGCTCGCTGCTCACACGCAGCACGTAGGTGCCCGGTGCCAGGCGTCCGGCCAACTGCACCTGCATCGGCATGTTGGCCGTGTTCATGCGCTGTTCGGAGTACACCAAACGGCCGCTCATGTCCAACAGCTCCAGAACCACCAGAGCATCCTCCCCGAACGTGATGGCGAAATCGCCTTTGTTCGGGTTGGGCATTACGTGCATGCCGCCACTGGCGATCTCGTTGACCCCGGTGCAGATCTCCACGATGAATGCGGCACCGGCCACATCCAAACTGGCGCAGACCGAGCCTCCGCCCTGGATCAGCAGGCCGTTCACATCAAAGCCGGTGGTGACACCGAACTCCACGATGGAGAGGTCCAACGTGTTGGGGTCGTACACCAGGGTGTGGATCGTGTACGTGCCGGTGGCATCCACGGTGAACTCCGGCGAAGCACCTGCATCAACGATCACCAACCCAGCACCTTCGGTAAGCACGTAGACCGTTCCATAACCTGCAGGAACCTCGGCATTGCCATCGGTGACAGCAGACAGCGAAGCCTCACCTTCCTCCAAACAAACCGTAGTGCCTCCGCTGAGCGTACCGGCATCAGCTTCGCAGGGCACCACGCACTCCTCCACGGTTATGGAAGCTCCCACAACATCGAGACTGGCACAGATGCTACCACCTCCTTGTATGAGTTGTTCGAGAATGTCGGTTGCCGTTGACTCACCGAAGACCACAGCATCCAGATCGAAGGTCGAGGGGTCGACCACGAACGAGTGGATGGTGTAATCGCCCGCTTCATAGACCTCGAATAGCGGGTTGTCCTGCCCATCAACAAGCAGCAGGTCCAAACCCTGTGTGAGGGCAAAGACTTGAATGAACCCATCGGGCACCACGGCATCACCATTGGCGGTCGCCGAAATGGTAGCCACGCCATCCACCAGGCACACCGGGGTTTCATTGGCCTCCACAGTGCCGGCCAAAGCATCGCAAGCACCTGCGCAGGCGATCACCGATACCACAATGGTGAGGCTGTCAGAGGCCGGTGCAATGGCAGCACCCTCCTGAGCGGAAACCACATACTTCACCTCGTGCGATCCGATGCCGGCCAAAGCCGGACTGAAGGTGTTGCCCGAAACACCGGGGCCTGAGAACGTGCCGCCAGCGGTACCGGTCGGCACCAGCACAACGTCTTCGTCCGTTACGCAAAGCGTGCCGTTGGGTCCGCTAAAGGACGGGTCCGGCAGGATGATGAGCTCGCGCGCTTCGGTTATGGACTGGTTGTTCTGGGGGATGGGTCCCAAGCCCCCGCAAGTGAGCGAGAAGGGCCACACGTTCACATCCACTACCAAGTTCACCGTGGCGGCAAAAACGCCGGCTTCGGTAGGTACACCCGAGATGGAGCCACAACCGTTGGCCGGAGGTGTGTAGGACGCCTGGTTGGTGGTACCGCTAAGCCCTGCGGACAGGTTGGAGAAGGTGATGTTGCTGAGCTGCGTGATGCGGATGGATGCCCCTGCCAAGTTGGGGTCGAACACCGAAGCCGGTGTGCACGCATTGGTCACGTGGAAGGAAATGGCATCGTTGTAAGGCGTGTTCACGCGCCCCACCAAGAAGTTCGCTGCGCAGAGGCCTCCTGCCGCGGGCAGCTGGTCCAGGCAATCCACAGGGGTGCATTGGGCATGGGCCAGATCGGCCATAAGCGCGGTAAACAGCAGTGAGAACCCGAGTCGTATTCTAATCATGGCTAAGCGTTGATGTGGGTTGATGTTCGTGTCGGCCCCTGATGGGAACGACAAGTCTACAACACACCTCTACTCCCCGTGCGAGCAGGAAGGGCGAGTTCTCAACGCAACTGCACGCCTTTCAGCAGCAGCCTTTGCCAGGCGGTGTTCCGCCGCAGGTAATCCTTTATCGCCGGATGGGTGGGCACCAGCCGAAGGCTGTTCTCTTCCACCCAGGTAAGCACGCGCTCAATGAAGGGGTCGCTTAGCCCTTGCTCAACAACGGCCTTGGGAATGTTGACCCCGGTAAGGAAGATCCGGTCGCTGCTCCGATCGTATTCCATGCGGGCACGGTGGTCGCCAATGCGGATCACGAATTGACGTGCCTCGGTATCATCTTCCAGTGGCAAAGCAGCGAGGTCAGCTGGAAGGATCGTGGTTTTCTTGCTCATGATCGGGCCGCAAAGGTACCCCTTTGGAAAATTCCCGCCTTGGGCCGGGTATGACCCGATGGCCATGGGCCCGGTCAACCGTGCCGGTATGCTCAGAAATTCAATGTGCCGGAAAGGAACGGAAGCCCGATCGGGGTGATGGTCGCGCTGCGTTCCCGGTCATAGGCAAGGCCAATGTCCAGCGCTAAATGATCGCCCAGAATACGCACCCCGGCGCTGTACATGGGATAGCTGTTGTCGGGATCGGTGAAGATCCAGTGCTCCATCACCACGGCCAAATTGGGTGCTACGCGCATCATGCCGGCCACTTGCAACAAAGGACCCCGAGCCGCCTGTGTTCCATCGTTCAGGTAGGCCGCGCCCAGGGTGAACTGGTACGCCTCATTACCAACGGTGGCAAGGCCCATGAGCGTGCCGAAACCGCTGGGCAGGGACGCGGTTGCCGATGGCTCGGTGCGGCGCGGGGGAGGCAGGGCCATGTACATGGCCTGCACCCCCAGGTGCAACAACGATGACACGCTTCCACCGAACTGCATGCGGGCATACCAATTGGGGTCGGCGCCACGCGTAGTGATGATGGAGAACACATCCAGACCGGCGCCGATGGCCAAGTGCCGGGTAAGCCCATAGCTGGCGGAATTGAGGGTTACCAAGGTGTTCTTGTAATAGCCGGTGCCTTTGGCTTGCGGTATGGCCGAGGTGCCCAGGAAATAGTGTTTGCCATGTGCCTCGCGGCTAAGGCGCAATCCTCCGGAGCGGAACTTGCCACGCTTTGACCACTCCCCCAATGTGTAAGCACCAGTGTCATGGGGTGCACCAAACGACGCCACGGCAGGTGGACAGAAAAACAACGCGATGAATGCGCACCCCAGAAGCGCATATGCCGGGAATGCGCGGAAGGGTGACTTGCGGATCATTGGACGGTAAGACGGAAGGCTGCACAAATGGATGCCCGGCCGCTTGCATATGGAGCGGCGGTGTAGCTTGGCCCAACATATAAAAGCGCATGGAGTTGCTCTACGTACTGCTGGTGGCCTTGCCGATCTTGTTGGTGGTGCTGCTGGCGCGGGTGCTGAACCGCCTGGTGAAGCTCTCCTCTGAAATGGACCGGATGGGCGAGCGCATGAGCGAACTCGGCCTTCAGTTGGAGCGCGTAATGCGAGGCGGCACCGCTTCCGCGGCTGCGGAAACGGTACGGCCCGTTGCGCCGAAGGCCGCTCCGGAACCCCATGTGGAAGCACTACCCGCAGCAGAAAAACCCGAGCCACCGACAGAGGCTCACGTGGACACTCCGCCGCCCGTGAAGGCGGTGCTACCCATTCCTCCGAAGCCGACCCCGCGACCGGAACCGGTTCCCGTTCCGACCCCGGAACCGCAGCCGAGCTTCTTCGAGCGCCACCCGGACCTGGAGCGGTTCATTGGCGAGAACCTCATCAACAAGATCGGCATCGCCGTGCTTGTGCTGGGCATTGGCCTGTTGATGCAATATGCCATCGGCAAGGGCCTCATCAGCGAGACCGGCCGCACACTGATCGGGCTGGCCAGCGGAGGTGTGCTGGTGTTCTTCGCACACCGGCTGCGCGAAGGGTTCCGGGCCTTCAGCTCCGTGCTCGTTGCGGGTGGCATCGCGGTGTTCTATTTCAGTATCGGGATCGCGTTCCATGAATACGATCTCATTGGCCAGACCGCTGCCTTCGCCATCATGGTGCTGATCACCGCACTGGCGGTGCTCCTTACCCTGGCCTACGACCGCAAGGAGCTGGCCATCATCTCGCTGATCGGCGGTTTCGCAACCCCCTTCATGGTAAGCACCGGTGCTGGCGATTTCCGCGTGTTGTTCACCTACCTGCTGATCCTGAACGCAGGCATGCTGGTGCTGGCGGGCTACAAGAAATGGCATGTGATCAATGTGCTCGCCTTCGCCTTCACCGTGCTGCTTTTCGGGGGCTGGTTGCTGGACCGCTACCAGGCCTTGGAACCGCGCCCCTGGGCCGTCGCTTGGGGTTTCGCCACCGCTTTCTTTGTAACCTTCTTCAGCATGAACCTGCGCTACAGCCTGCGCCATCGGAGCGACCTGACCCCGATGGACCTGGGCTTGTTGGTGGCCAACTCGGCCGCGTACTACGGCGCGGGCATGCTGATCCTGGATCGTGTGGTCCCCAAGCTCACCGGCCTGTTCACGGTGCTGGCAGGCCTGTTCCACTTGGTCTTCGCCGTGTACTTCCACAAGCGCCAAGGCTCGCCACGCATCCTGCGCCTGCTGCTGATCGGGCTGGTGCTCACCTTCATCAGCCTGGCCGCACCCGTGCAATTGGAGGGCAGCTACATCACCCTGTTCTGGGCGGCGGAATGCGTGCTGCTTCTGTGGTTCGCACAACGCACCGGGCTGACCCTGGTGGAGCGTAGCGCGTATCTGGTAATGACGCTCATGGTCATCAGCCTGGCCATGGACCTTGAACATGTTTACGGAAGGTGGAACGATGTTGCGCTTACCCCCCTTCTGAACAAGGGCTGGACCACCGGTGCGGCGGCCATGATCTCGTTGTTGCTGATGCACCGTTTGCTGGCTCGTGTGCCCAGCACGCATGAACCACTGCCACTGATCTCTGTGGGCATACTTGGAACGCTGATCGCTGTGGCCGGCTTTGTGGTCCTGTACCTGGTCAACTTCCTGGAGATCGGCCACCAACTGGGCCGTGTGTTCGACTTCCCGGTGGTGAACCTGGCCCTGATGGCCTGGACGCTGATCTGCCTGATCGGGTTGGACTTCTTCACCCGAAAAGCACCGGTGTACCAACGGCGTATGGTAGCCTTACTACTGGTTGCCGTCGCGGTACTACAGGTGTTCGTTGGCCAGCCGAGCACGCGCGCTGCCATTTCGCAATTGCTGGATGGCTCCGGAGGGCAGGGGGCCATTGCGTTCCATTACCTGGTCTTCGCACTTCTGGTGGTGGCGCTGGTACGTATCGCGTGGCTTGCGCGCGCACTGCTCAGCAGAAGCAGCTCCGCATGGGCCAACTACCTCTGGGCCATGAGCATCTACCTGGTGGTACTGGCGAGCCAACAGCTGGATGTGGCCATGTTGCTGGGGGCCTGGCCCAGCGCCGTGGAGCAGTACGCTTCGCTGGCGGCCATGCGGCGTGTTGGCTATCCGATCCTTTGGGGTTGTGGTTCATTCCTCTTCATGTGGTACGGCATGGCGCAGCGCTTACGAACCATCCGCGTGTTCAGCCTGGTGCTCTTCGCGCTCACCTTGCTCAAGCTCTTTCTGGTGGACCTCGGCAGGCTCAGCGAGGGCGGGCGCGTGGCCTCCTTCATTCTACTTGGCGCGCTTCTGCTGGTGATCTCCTTCATGTACCAGCGCTTGAAAGGACTGCTGAAGGATGACAGCACACCCGATAACGGAACACCCGACCAGCCATGAGAACCCCGTTGTTGATCGGCGCATGCTTGATGGCCATGCGGCTGCTTGCACAACAAGCGAGCTGGGAGCTGGTGCTGCCCGCTCCACAGCAGAGCGGCCTGCACCGCATAGCGCTCAGCCCAGAGGTGATCGCACGATCGCAGCCATCGTTGGCGGATCTTCGGTTGTTGGATGCAGCGGGGAACGAGGTGCCCTTCCGCCTGGAACGCGGAACCGCCGGCCAGACAGCGGAAACACTGATCGGTTATCCGATCATCCGCCATGAGGTGCTGCCGAAAAGCACCGTGCTGGAGTTGGACCTGCAACAGGAGGAGCTGAACGGCGATGTGTTCATCTGGGTACGCAACGCGGTGGCCGACAAACGGATCCGTGTTACCGGTAGCGCCGATCGACAGAACTGGTACATGGTGAAGGATGAGCACGTGGCTTTGCGCGGTTTGCATGGTGACCCGCCCCACGAGGTGATCCGCCTGGCGTTGCCCTACACGGCCCACAAGTACCTCCGTCTGGAGATCAACGATTCATTGACAGCACCGGTACAGGTACTGCAGGCCGGCGCTTACCGCACGGAACAGGAAGGTGCCGCCTGGGTTATGGACCAGCAGGTACGTTGGCGCAGTGCTGAACATGCGGGTAAAACCCGCATCCTGCTCACTTCTGAACACGGCATTGCCTTGCAGGCGCTCTCGTTCTCAGTAACGGATACCCTTCCTTTCCGCAGGCGCGCCGTGCTCCTTGGCTGGGAGCAGCAGCAACTGGGAAAGGGAAGGAAAAAGCGATCGATCACCACGGAACGCGTGCTCGGGAGTTTTTTCCTGGACTCCCGGGATGGACTGCCCATCAGGCTCGAGGCCGCTCGGGGCGACAGCCTGCTGATCGAGGTGGAGAACGGCGATGACCGGCCACTGCGCTTCACCGAATGGCGCGTGCACCAACTGCCCATACACCTGCTGGCCTATCTGGACCGCTCAACCGGCTACCGCTTGACCACCGGCGATACGGAAGCGCGTGCCCCGAAATACGACGAAACCCCCTTTACGACCGGCACGGCTGCTGTGGACACGCTTGCGCCCGATGAACGCTTGCAAGCGATCCCGCATATCGGCGCAGATAGCGGCCCCTTCGACCCTTCCGCTATTTGGTTGTGGGTGGTGATCATCGCCTTGGCTTCGGGCATGGCGTGGGTAGCCTATCGGCTGCTCCGTGCCGGTGCCTGAACGTCTCGGCAGGGCAGATCGGGTATCCTGCTATATTTCCGGATCCAACATTCACCCATGCTCAAAGCTTTACGCCTCGTTCTTCCGCTTGCGTTCGTCGCAACCTTCTCCGGAAACACCTTCGGACAATGCGCGGGCTGCGTTTCTGACGTGACCTGTTCGGTGAGCCCCGCGTTCCCGACCCTGTGCCCCCTGCAACCGCCCGATGCCACCGCTGGGGAATACTATGAGACCGACATCACCTTCTGGCTCCCGCCCCAGTTCACCGATCCCGGCACGGGCTTCAATGTGAGCTTTCAGCAGATGACGATCACCGGGGTATCCGGCCTTCCCTTCGGCCTTGGCATCCAGACCAACGAACCGTCGGGCATCTATTACCCGCAGCAGATCGAATACGGCTGTGCCCGCATCTGCGGCACTCCGGTGGGTCCTGGCACCTTCACGGTCACCATCAGCATCATCGCGGGTGTGGAGTTCAGCGGCATACCCATCAATGCGCCTCAGCAGTTCGCCATCGTCATCAATGTGCTTCCCGGCAGCGGGGGCAACAGCAGCTTCACCTACAGCCCGGCCAGCGGTTGTGGCAGTATTTCCACCACCTTCCAAGCGCTCATAGACGCAAGCCCACAGCCCACGGCCTGGGCCTGGGTCTTCGGCAACGGAAACACCAGCAACAGCGCCACGCCACCCGCACAGACCTACGACCAGCCGGGTGAGTACGTGGTGACCCTGGAGACCACGATCAGCAGCTACGTACTCAACAGTGTTACGCTTACGGGTGTGAACGGCAGCTGGTGCGGCGACATTGAAGAACCCTTCTGCAACTGTGGCACGCCCATCATCGGCACCTGCCCCGACCTGTTCTTCGAGTTGAACAACGCCAACGGACCGGTCTATGCCTCCAACACGATCGATGGCGTGACCTCCGCAAACTGGACCGGACTGAACATCCTGCTGGACAATCCCCCCTACTCGATCACCTTCTGGGACGAGGACGTGATCTCCAGCAACGACAACCTCGGCACCTATGCCATCACCCTTGAACCAGGTGGTAACTACGCCTTCAATGTGGCCAGCGGCACTGCCGGCAGCCTCGGCATTTCCCTGCAGGTACAGCAGCAGTTCAACGATACTGATACCGTGGTGGTCTTTGCCAACCCCGAGGTGGTGCTGGCACAAAGCGACAACCAACTGTGCGTGAACGAACCCGATGAGCTGATCGCATTCGTGTGGTTGCTCGATGGCGATACTGTTCCCAATGCAGCAACGCCGTGCTTCACGCCAACCGGCCCGGGCCTGTGGCAGGTGATCGGCACCAATGGCTTCGGATGCACCAGCACCAGCAATACCGTGGTGATCTGCCCCTCGATCGCCATCACACGCAACGGCCCAACGCTGAGCGCATCTCCCGGCTTCGACAGCTACGTGTGGACCTACAACGGCAACACCATTCCCGGTGCGAACGGCCCGCAGATCACCTCCATCGGTGATGGCACCTACACCGTTACCGCCAGTGGCGCCAACGACTGCACCGCCACTGCGGAATTCGTGCTGAGCACGATCGGGATCGAGGAGGGAACACAGGACGAATTGTTCCTGCAGGTGTTCCCCAACCCGGGCGACGGCTTGTTCACCGTGAATGGCACCGGCATGGTGGGCAGCACGGCACGCCTGCAACTGTTCGATCAGACCGGTAGGCTGCTGCTCACCGAACAACACGCGATCATCCAGGGAGCCTTCCAAGCAGCATTGTTGATCGATGCCGCGTCTGGCAGTTACTTGCTGCAAGTAAGCGACGCACAACGCTCCTACGTGAGGCGCGTGGTGCTTCGTTGATCAAGGCAACAGCACGAAACCATGGCACCATGACAGCACCGAACACACCACCGGGGATCCAGCGCATCAAAGAACTGATGACCCGAGCAGTGGTGTGTTCGGTGCTGCTGCTGCCCTTGGGCGTAAGTGCCCAGAACTGGTCCATCACCGAGCCGACCATAACGACATGCGGTGGCGTGTTGTTCGATAGTGGCGGACCCGGTGGATCCGGCTATGCAAGCAACGAGGACTACACGTGCACCATTTGCCCCGATGGCACGGATGAATTCGTTTCCCTGAATTTCCTCGTTTTCAATCTCCTCGCAGGTGGCGTTGGCCCCGAGGACCACTTGGTCATCCATGACGGCAACTCCATCATGGCGCCGGTCTTGGGCGATTTCACAGGCCAATCCCTTCAAGGCCTCGCGATCACCGGATCGCCGTACAACACCTCTGGTTGTTTGACCTTGCGCTTGCGCACCAACTCCACCGGAGGCGGTAACTTGGTCGCATCGATCGCGTGTACCACCCCCTGCCTGCAGCCGGTGGCCGTGCTCGGTGCCGCTGCCGACACCCTGTTCCTCTGCCCCGGCGACCAAGTGGACCTGGACGGTAGCGCTTCCTACCCCTTCCCTGATCGCACCCTGGCCATTTGGCGCTGGTCATGCGGATCGGCGGGGGTGTTCGAAAGCGACGGTCCTGCCTTTTCCCTGAGCCCTACCACCGGCGGTGTATTTCCGGTACACCTGCAAGTGGTGGATGACCTGGGTTGCCCCAGCGAATTTGTTGGCCCGGTGATCGTACTTGCATCGGGAGCGCCCATTTTCTCTGGCTCAAGCGTTCCCGCGAATGCCTGTGCCGGACTGGAGGTCGACCTGATGGGCCAGGCGTTTGCTGAGCCCTGGAGCACCTCCTTGAACCATTGTGCAGGACTCGATCCACCCGGTTATTTGTCCGACAACCTCGGCATTCCCAACCTGTTCCACATTCCTATTTCGACCGGTACGCCAGGCACGCTCGTTGATTCACCAGCTGCAATACCCTCCATTTGCGTGGATATGGAGCACTCCTTCATGGGTGACCTCCTGATCTCCGTAACCTGTCCCAACGGCCAAAGCGTTGTTATGCACGCTCAGGGAGGGGGCGGTACGGACCTGGGAATACCCGGGCCCGGGGCGGCCATTGGGTCGTGCGCATACTATTGCTGGAGCGCCTCTGCCACGAACGGAACTTGGGCCTCTTCGAATTCCGGCGGTTCCAGCTTACCCCCGGGTGATTATCAAAGTGTTGAACCGATGTCACAATTGATCGGTTGCCCCATCAATGGACTTTGGACTTTGAACATCTTGGACCTTTGGGCTGCGGATGATGGCTATTTGTGCAATTGGTGCCTGGAGGGCCTCCCTGCCATGGATTCCTCCATTTTCGCCCTGGGGCCACAGCTGTTACCCGAAACCGGCACTTGGACAGGCCCCAACGTAACGAACGGTCCCGCCGGGTCCGGGTCCGCAAGCATCACCTTCGGCAGCACCGGTCCTGCGGAAGTCGTCTTCAGCATGGAGGACTCGTACGGCTGCGTCCACGACACGCTATTCCTGGTGCAGATCGTGGACTTCTCCACCATGGATGCCGGACCGGACCTGACGATCTGCACGGAGCCGGTTCAGTTCGATGCTTCGATAAACGACTGGACCGGGACCTCTTCGTGCACCTATTCCTTGACGCTATACGAGTTGTTCGGCGATGGCTGGAACGGGGGGGCACAAGTGACCGTCCTCATCAATGGATCGGCCACCAATTACACCATATCCGCGTTCGGTGTCAACGAACTGAGTTTCCCGATCCAGGTATCGACAGGCCATGTGGTGCAGCTGCTTTACACGGCTGGCGCCATTTGGAACAACGAGAACAGTTTCGCCTTTTTCGGGCCCGACGGAAGCCAGCTTTACGCATCCGGTTCCGGCCCAGCTACTGGCCTTGCATTCAGCACCATTGCTGCTTGTTCCGGTTCCGGAACAGAATGGTCCTTTGAGTGGTCGCCCAGCACAGGCGTTTCCGATCCCACCATTTTGAACCCTACCGTTTTCACTGCGGAAAGTGGGTGGTACTTCCTTACCGTGTCCGCGCTCGGCCAACCCTTCTGCCAAATTACCGACAGCGTGTGGGTGGAGTCCCAGGTGAACGAAAGCATGCTCTTGGACCAAGACCCCACCACATTCACGATTTGCGGTGACGTGGAAGGATTGGACCTGTACATCTGGTACCTGAACAACGAGCCCTGGGATAGCACCACAACGAACTGCATCACCAACGCACCCTTCGGGAGTTGGACGGTGGCCGGCCAGTCCGATGGCAATTGCGCTGTTTACGGCAGCGGCCTGTTCTGCCCGGAGATCACACTGCAACAGAACGGAGGCGTGTTGGTCACCGAACCCGGCTTCGGACCTTATGTCTGGACCCTTGATGGTGTTGTGATACCCGGCATCGTGGGACCCTTCCTGACACCCGCGGTCACGGGCACATACACGGTGTCGACCAATGCTCCACTTGGCTGCAACGCTTCCGCGGAATTGGTGGTGGTAAGCATTAGCACCTCCGTGAATGAACGCGACCCGGTAGTACCCGCTCTGGTGTTGTTCCCGAACCCCTCGGACGGCAGCTTCACCCTGGGTGGCGCGGGCTTCACAGGGAACCAGGTCGCGCTGCGCATGCTGGACAGTACCGGCCGGTTGGTGTTCAGTGAACAATACAGCCTTGTGCAAGGTGGGTTCACCGAAGCCGTGCGTGTAGCCGTGGCTCCCGGCAGCTATTGGATACACGTGTCGGATGGCCAGGTCGGGCACGTGCTTCGTTCCATCATTGCACCTTGAGGCACACTTCCGTGCCGTAGAGCCTATCGGGACCGTAGCTTTGTTCTGCAACAAGACCACCCGGTGGTCGTTGTAAGGATGCGCCCATGGCCTCGGATTACGATCTGCTGATCTCCAAGCTCGACGCCTTCACCCGGAAGTTCTACAAGGACCGGTTGATCCGCGGCGCCCTGTACAGCGTGGGCCTGGTTGTGGTGGTTTTCCTTGCCGCCGCGCTGTTGGAGCACCTTGGGCGCTTCGGCAGCGCCACACGCACGCTCCTGTTCTGGGGCAGCCTGGCCGCCATGGTGGCGGTGCTCGTCCGCTTCGTGGTCGTTCCGGCCATCAAACTCTTCCGACTGGGCAAGGTGATCTCCCACGAGGAAGCCGCCCGCATCATCGGCACACACTTCACCGAAGTGCGGGACAAGCTGCTGAACACCCTGCAACTGCGGGAAATGGCCAGCGAACAGCCCGGCAGGCAGGACCTGATCGAAGCGGCCATTGCGCAACGCAGCCGCGAACTGGGTCCGGTGCCCTTCGTGAACGCCATCGATCTACGCAGGAACCGCAAGCACTTGCGTTACGCCCTGCCGCCATTGGCGCTGCTGCTGGTGCTGCTCTTCGCGGCACCCAGCCTCATCACCGGCCCCACGGAGCGCCTGCTGCGCCACGGGAGCGAGTTCATTCCCGAGGCCCCGTTCCGTTTTATGGTATTGAACGAAACGCTCGAAGTGCCCGAGGAGCAGGACTTCGAACTGCTGGTGCAAATGGAGGGCGATGTGGTTCCCCAACAAGTGGAGTTGGAGATCGGTGATGCACGGATCCCGCTGGTAAAACAGGATGCCCGGCGTTTCACGCACCGCTTCCGCAACGTTCGGGCGGCCCAGCAATTCAAGCTCAGCGCCCAGGGCTTCAGCTCAAGCACGTACACTCTGTCCACGGTACCGCATCCGCTATTGCTGGACATGGCCGTGGAGTTGGAGTTCCCGAGCTACCTGGGTCGACCTGCCGAAAGGCTTAGCAACACCGGCGACCTGCTGATCCCCGTGGGCACACGGGTGCGCTGGTCCATGAATGCGCGCAGCGCCGATCGTCTGTTGGTGGCCTTTGATGATACCAGTCTTACCCTGGAACCCAGCGCCCGAAGCACAGGGGCCAGCGTTTTCCGCACGGAACGACGCTTCCTGCAAAGCCACACCTACAGCATGCAGCCCGCCATCGGTGAGCGCCTGGCAAACGATCCGCTTGAGTACCGCGTGGAAGTGGTGCCGGACCTCTACCCCACCATACGGGTGGAAAGCCGCACGGACAGCACCGCGCTGAAACGCTTGTTCTACCGGGGCGAGATCGCGGACGACCACGGTCTGCGCAAGCTGGTCTTCCACTACCGCTTCACCGCGGGCGGCGATAGCCTGCCGGCCGATCGGCGCAACGGTAGCAAGGAACTCCGCCTCGATCCGGGAGCGCTGCGGCAGGAGTTCTACCACAGCTGGGACCTTTACGATCTGGCGCTTTCGCCGGGCGATTGCTTGGAGCATTGGTTCGAGGTGTGGGACAACGATGGCGTGCATGGTAGCAAGAGCAGCCGCAGCATCACCCAGGTATTCGAGGCACCCACCCTGAAGGAGCTCGCCAAACAACAGGACCAACAGAGCGACGCGATCAAGAGCGACCTGAAGGACAACATCCGCGAAGCCCAGGACCTGCAGCGCGAGCTGGAGAAGATGCGGCGCGAGCTCTTGGAAAAGAAGGAGCTGAACTGGCAGGACCGGCAGAAGCTGGAGAACGTGCTGGAGCGGCAGCGCGACCTTCAGGAGCGCATTGAGCGCAATGCCGAACAGTTGCGCCAAAGCCAGCAGCAACAGCGCGAGTTCCGGAACATCGATGAGCGCATCCTGGAGAAACAGGAACAGGTGCAGAAACTCTTCGAGGACATCCTGAGCGAGGAAATGAAAGAGCTTTACCGCCAGATGCAGGAGCTCATGGAGCGCATCGACAAGGACCAGTTGCAGGAGCAATTGAAGGAGATGAAGCTCGGCCAGGAGGACATTGAAAAGGAGCTTGACCGCGCCTTGGAGATGTTCAAGCGCATGGAGGTGGAGCAGAAGGCGGAGGACATTGCCAAGCAGATGGAAGACCTGGCCCGCAAGCAGGAAGAGTTGAGCCAGGAAACACGGAAAGGTCAGAGTCCGCAAGAGGAACTGAAGCAGAAGCAGGACGAACTGAACAAAGAGTTCGAGGAGCTGCGCAAAGAACTGGACGACCTCGCCAAGAAGAACGAGGAACTGGAGCGGCCCATGGAACTGCCTGACACGGACAGCCTGGAGGAGGAGATCCAGAAGGACCAGCAGCAGAGCAGCGAGCAGCTGGACAAGAAGCAGAACCAGAAGGCCGGCGAGAAACAGAAGAGCGCAGCCGATAAGATGGAGCAACTCGCCTTCCAGATGCAGAGCGCCATGCAGAGCAATGCCCAGGAGCAGCAGGAGGAGGACATGGACGCCCTGCGCCAATTGCTGGAGAACATCGTGCACCTGAGCTTCGAGCAGGAAAGCCTGATGGCCCAGGTGGGAAGCACCAATATCCGCGACCCGCGCTTTGTGGACCAAGGCCGCAAACAGCGCAAGCTGCGCGATGATGCCAAGGTGATCGAGGACTCCCTGTTCGCGTTGAGCAAGCGTGTGCCGCAACTGGAAAGCATCGTGAACCGCGAGATGAACGCGGTGAACAGCAACATGGACGATGCCACCCAGTACATGGGCGAAGCACGCGCGAACGACCGCTTCAGGCCCATGGCGGCGGACCAGCAGCAGCATGCCATGACCTCCCTGAACAACCTGGCCCTTTTGCTGGACGAAGCGCTGCAACAGATGATGCAGCAGCAAGCACAGATGAGCGGTAGTGGAAGCTGCAACAAACCAGGCAAACCCGGCAAGGGCCAAGGCGCATCCATGGCCAAGATGAAGGCCCAACAGGAAGCCCTTCAGAAGCAGTTGGAGGATATGCGCAAGGCCATGGAGCAAGGCGGCAAGAAGCCCGGGGAAAAGCCCGGCGAACAGAACCCCGGAGGCATGGGCATGCCCGGCATGAGCCAACAATTGGCGCAGATGGCCGCACAACAAGCCGCCATCCGCAAGGAGATGCAACGGTTGGCCCAGGAACTGAACAAGGATGGCAGCGGGGCCGGCAATGCATTGAACAAGCTGGCCGAGGAAATGGAGAAGCAGGAGCGCGACATCGTGAATAAAAACATCACACCGGAGACCTTCCGTCGCCAGCAAGACATCATGACCCGCTTGTTGGAGCACGAGAAAGCCGAGCGCGAGCGCGAACTGGACCAGAAGCGCACCAGCAATGAAGGGCAGGACCAGCCACCACCAGATCCGGCCAAGTATTTCGACTATCAACGGCGCAAAGCGCGCGAAGCGGAGTTGCTCCGAACGGTACCTCCGGGCCTTAAGCCATACTACCGTGATCGCGTGAACGCCTATTTCGGTACTTTTGACCGACCCTGAACCGAACCATGGGAGCACTCACCGACGAGCTGGAATTCACCCGGCGCATTGACTTCCCCGCCAAGGCCGAGAACATCGCGCTGGCCGAAAAGCTCATCGACGAGGCCTGCGCCACGCACAAGGTCCACGAGAGCCGATATGGCAACATTCTCATTGCGCTCACCGAGGCGGTGAACAATGCGATACACCATGGGAACGGGCTGGACCCTTCCAAGACCGTAACCTTGGGTTACGAGCTGAAAGACGACAAATTGGTCTTTCTGGTGCAAGACCAAGGACCTGGTTTCGACCACGATCACTTGCCCGACCCCACCGACCCACAGAACATTGAGAAGCCCCATGGCCGAGGCGTGTTCCTGATGCGCGCTCTTGCTGACGGGGTGGAGTTCACGGACAACGGGGCCACCGTGGCCTTGGCGTTCG
Organism: Flavobacteriales bacterium; assembly: GCA_019638115.1. GTDB lineage: Bacteria > Bacteroidota > Bacteroidia > Flavobacteriales_F > PHOS-HE28 > PHOS-HE28. The sequence continues at coordinate 1,076,431 of JAHBUK010000001.1, forward strand.
GACTGGAACCCGTGCAGGAATAGGTCCATGGGTGCCATCGCCTTCACGGTGCTGGATGTCCCCAATGCGTTCCGCGAGCGCAACAGAACGCGGCGGTGGCTCCATACGGTGGCCAAGGACCATGGCCACCAGATCAACGAGCTGAACTATGTCCTGATGGGCGATGATGCCCTGCTGGTCTATAACCGCAGGTATCTGGATCACGACGAATACACCGATGTGATCACCTTCGACGGCCAGACCGGCACCGGTATTTCAGGCGATGTGCTTATGAGCCATGACCGGATAAAGGAGAATGCCCGGTCTTTCGGCACAACCGCCCAGCAGGAGCTAAGGCGGGTAATGGTGCACGGCCTTCTTCATCTGCTGGGGCACAAAGACAAGACCCCCGCCGAGCGTCAGGCAATGCGCACACTGGAAGACAAGTACTTGCGGCGCTGGGCAGCTTCCCCCAAAAGCAGAAAGGCCCCAGGAGCGAACTCCTGAAGGCCTTTCCCGAGTGGTATCCTGTACCTACTGGTGTCCGCTTTTCCGCTGCACCCCCACAGCATCACCGATCCGGCAGAACGCGCCGCCCATGGCAGCATAGCCGGTTGCGGCAGCACCTTTCAAGATCCCGTTTCGGCTCTTGAAGCCCCAAACATCCTTCAGGAACAGGGGGAAGTTGTGGGCATTCAACAAGTCGAACGCAACGGAGATGGTCGGCTCCAGGGACTTGGCCGTATGCCAGATCCCAAAGGGGATGAATAGTGTTTCGCCAGCCCCTACCACGAATTTGATGGGCGTGGCATTCCTGTAGAGGGGATACTTCCCAAGTCCACGTTCTCTATGTCAGGAATGCTGCTGGACCATTTGTTCTGCGGGTCCGGGTACAAGTAAGCCTCCTGCCCTCTTGGCCACACGGTGAACTCCTTGTTCCCATAGAGCTGATTGATCCATGCGCTCAAGTGGTAATAGTCCAAGTGGACATAGGGGAATTTCCCCCCTGTACCACCAATGAACAGTTCCAACGCGCTGCCCCAGTAGCCTCTCTTGAACCAAGCGCTTTCCAGCCAATTGGGCTTGGCATAGCCAATGTCCAACGGAGTGAGCATGGGCATGAGCTCTGGAAGCTGGGAGGGTATGTGGTATTTGCAGGGGTATGGAACGGGGCGCGAGGTGTCCTTTCCCTCCACCAGGTCCATCAACTCCAGCATGCTGTATTCAACGCCGTTCACATGCGTCTTGCGCTCCCCGAAACGTTCGCGGAACCAATCGGGACTGAACTGCCCGTACGCCCCCCAGACCTTGGTGGCATTCTTCAGGACCAACGGAATACCAGGCTTCCAGTGTTCCTCTACGAATTGTTCATAGGTGATGTCGGATGCATCGACCTTCTTTACCTCCATGGAGTGTGTATTGGGATTGTTTTGGCGCTGCAACGCGATGTCTCCGGAATAGGATACGCCTCCCCCATCAACTCCACACCCAATGGAGATCCTGCCGCGGTCCTTTGGCCCTGGATCTACTTCTTTCCAGCAAGCTCTTCCTTGGCACGGACCACCAGTGCGTCACTCAATTGCAACCGCTTGGCGGCAGCCGCCTGTACCGAAGGCCAGGTGTGTGCCGTTGCCATACCCACGTTGCTCAACTCGGTCTCCAGAGCACTCTTGTTAGCCATCAGTTCGGCCATCAGGGTCTTGGTGGCCTCGTTTCCTCCTTTGGCCATTTGCTCTTTGGCAAGGCCGATCAGCTGGTCCATTTGTCCGTAAGACTCTTTCAGCTTCGCACTCATGGCGCGCTGTTCCTCGCTTGGTACCGTTGGGTGCTCAAGCTTTTGAGGGGTAGCGTTGTTCTCTACGGCGCGCAGCTCTTGTGCGTTCGCAGCAGTGCCCAACAGAAAAATGGCCGAGAGAAGGGTGATCGTCTTCATGGTGTTGTGTTTGTTCGGATCGAATGTGTGTACTGAGTGTTCCCCGAGACCCTGCTCGCACCCAAGCACAGTGCCAAGTTAGGGCAGATCGGGACCATTTGTGCTTTCTCTCATGGGCAAGTGCCCTTCCGGCCGATCGGCAGCGGAGATCTGGCGATCTGCGAAGTGGTGCGCCGGAACCCCGATGCGTCCTTGATCCAGGCCCGGTATCCACCTCTTTTTCAAGGAGCACTCCACCCCTCCGAGGCTCGGTAATGCTTCCTTCCGGTCCATACGAGGATGCGGCCATATTCATACCTTCAGCCTCGCATAACAGGCACTTATGATCGAGGCTAAAAAGGCACTGGACCTGGTTCGATCCAAACTCCTGAACTGGTTGGAGGGCTTGGTGGTCATGCTACCGAACTTGGCCCTGGCCACCCTCATCGTAGTGGGCTTCTGGTTGCTGGCCAAGTTGGTGCGCAACGTTGCCAACAAGCTGTTGCTGCGCTTCTTCGAGAGTGGAACCCTTCAGCGTCTGTTCGCAAACACGCTGTATGTGGCCATTGTGCTGGTAGGTGGCTTCACGGCCCTGAGCGTGTTGCACTTGGATAAAACGGTCACCTCCCTGCTTGCGGGGGTCGGTATTCTTGGATTGGCGCTGGGCTTCGCCTTTCAGGACATCGCGAGCAATTTCATTGCAGGCATACTTATGGCCGCCCAACGCCCACTTCAGCCGGGTGATCTGGTGGAGACCGGCGGGCAATTCGGCGTGGTGGAACGCATCGACCTACGCACCACCCAGCTGCGCGATCTCCAAGGTCGCCAGGTGATCATACCGAACAAGGACATCTTCCAGAAAGTGCTGGTCAATTATACCCGGAACGGTATTCGGCGGGTGGACCTTCCGATCGGCCTGGGTTATTCCGAAAACCTGGAATATGCCAAACAGGTCACCGTGGATGCCGTTCGCAGCGTTCCGGATGTTCTGTTGGAAAAGGGTGTGGACTTGTTCTACCAGGAGTTCGCTGCCAGCAGCATCAACCTCGAAGTGAGGTTCTGGATCGCTTCGGTCAGCAATAACCACTTCCACACCGTGCGCAGCAAGGCCATCATGGCGATCGTTGCCGCATATCGCTCCCACAACATCACCATACCTTACCCCATACGCACCATAGAATTGGGGAAGGAAGGCAAAGAACTCTTGTCGACGGGGCCCAAGTAAGAGTTGCAACGAACAGCTCCGTCCAAGGCTGCACACGTTACTTGCACGCTCCGCCGTTACCACGGTACGATCTGCTATTCTTGTGGATCGGTGTCTCGATCACACACACAAAACCAACCTGCCATGCTCCGTGGAACCCTGCTTCTAGTTGCCGCATTCTTTGTCTGCTTATCCGGCGCGTTCGCGCAAAGCTCCAAGAAGGGCGGGAAGGAACTTACCCAAAAGGACCTTCAAAAGATGTACACGGACTACCTGAAGTCCGAAGGCTTCTCGCCCGAGATCGATGAGGATGGAGATGTTCGTTTCAAGTTCGAAGGCAAGACCTATTTCATTGCAGTTGATGCCGAGGATACGGAATGCTTCAGAGTAGTGCTGGCCAACATTTGGGAGATCGAAAGCGAAGAAGAGCGGGACAAGGTCCGCTTGGCAATGGACCACTGCAATGCCACCGCCAAGGTCACCAAAGCCTATATGGTAAAGGACAACGTGTGGGTAAGCATCGAGACCTTCATTGCAAAGCCAGAGGACTTCAAGGCGATATTCAAGCGCAGCCTTTCCGCGCTGAACCACGGTGTTGGGCTGTACGTGAAAAAGATGCGCGAGTGATCTAAACCCAGCAGCTTCTTACCTGCGCAACGACCACGTGTACGGGGCCGCACGGAAATGCACCGGGGGCGGTATTTTTGTGCATGGTGCTTCCTGGGCGCCCTAATTGCGCCTGAAACAGTGACGCTCTAGCGAAAAGGGACGCCCCCAATATGCCATGCAGAACACTATGAAGCCTTATGATGTGGTAGTGGTGGGCGCGGGTCATGCCGGCTGTGAGGCGGCCGCTGCCGCTGCCAACCTGGGTTCTTCCGTTCTGCTGATAACTATGAACATGGGAGTTATCGGCCAGATGAGCTGCAACCCCGCCATGGGTGGTGTTGGAAAGGGTCAGATCGTGCGCGAGATCGATGCACTGGGTGGCTACTCCGGGCTGGTCAGCGACCGCAGTGCGGTGCAATTCCGGATGCTGAACAGGAGCAAAGGGCCAGCCATGTGGAGCCCCAGGACCCAGAATGACCGGAACCTGTTCGCGGCCGAGTGGCGAGCCCAACTGGAGGGAATAGCAAACCTGCACTTCTGGCAAGACAGCGTGGTCCGAATTGAAGTTGCTGGCGGCCGTGTTACAGGGGTGCATACCGGTATGGGCAACTTCATTCCATGCCGCAGCGTAGTCCTTACCAATGGCACTTTCATGAACGGTGTGATGCACATCGGAGAGCGCCAAATGGGGGGCGGCCGTGCCGGAGAAAAGGCCAGCCACGGCATTACCGAGCAACTTGTTGAACTGGGCTTCGAGGCCGGTAGAATGAAAACCGGGACCCCCCCAAGGTTGGATGGCCGAAGCCTCGACTACTCAATGATGGAAGAGCAATTGGGTGACGAGCATCCGAGCCGCTTCAGTTTCCGCCCAGACTCCCCCGTGCTTGGCAAACAGCTCTCATGCTGGATAACCTATACCAGCCCCGAGGTGCACGACATCCTTCGCACCGGCTTTGATAGGAGCCCCATGTATGCTGGAAGAATACAGGGGGTGGGCCCGCGCTATTGCCCAAGCATTGAGGATAAGATAGACCGTTTCGCAGACAAGGAAAGGCATCAGATATTCGTGGAGCCCGAAGGCTGGAGCACGGTAGAGACCTACATCAACGGATTCAGCACAAGCCTTCCGGAAGAGGTCCAGCTTGAGGCGCTGCGCAAGATCCCCGGCTTTGCGCAGGCTCGTATGTTCCGTCCCGGGTATGCAGTCGAGTACGACTACTTCCCCCCTACCCAGCTTACCCACACCCTGGAAACCAAATTGGTTGCAGGACTCTTCTTTGCCGGACAGATAAACGGAACCACTGGATATGAAGAGGCGGCCTGTCAGGGCTTGGTGGCCGGTATCAATGCACACCTCAAAACCTCGGAAAAGGGCCCCTTTATCCTGAAACGGGACGAAGCATATATCGGCGTCCTGATCGACGACCTGATCACAAAGGGCACGGAAGAGCCATACCGCATGTTCACCAGTAGGGCCGAGTACCGGATTCTACTAAGGCAGGATAATGCGGATGTTAGACTTACCCCGCGCAGCTACGAGATCGGCCTGGCGGGTGCAGACAGAATGAGGCGCGTGGAAGAAAAGGTGAGCAAGTGCGAGTTCATTACTGGGCTATTTCGCACCCAAAGCATCGATCATGTTGAGGCGAATGAGCTGATCGTTCCACGTGGAACATCGCCCCTGAAACAACGCGTCAAAGCCATCGACCTACTTCTAAGGCCCCAGCTGTCCGTTAAGGACCTAAGTCCCCTACTACCCTTCCTAGACGAACACCATGCGTCCCTTGGAGACCTCCGCGAAGAGGTTCTGGAGCAAGTGGAGATCAATGCCAAATACGAGGGCTACTTGGCCAAAGAACGAGACCTGGCCGATCGACTTACTCGGTTGGATGGCATTCCACTTGAGTCCGACCTGGACTATTCCAAACTAACCTCCCTCTCCTATGAGGCACGGCAAAAACTCCAGAAGATCAAACCCGACAACATGGGTCAAGCTTCTCGCATAAGCGGAGTATCTCCTGCCGATCTTGGTGTGTTAATGGTCTATTTGGGACGCTGAAGCCGCCGCATTGATACATGAACCCAGCATCAAGCACCCGATCGTTCCACGTGGAACATAGTACCATGGAACACCTGGACAAGTGCCCCCTATGCGCATCTGATAACCTCCAGCTCACATCCCCCGTTACCGACCACTCCATTAGTAAAGAGCAATTCACTCTATGCATTTGCGGAGCATGCGGGTACGCCTTTACCAACCCAAGACCACTGGCCGATCGCCTTCCTCGATATTACGAAAGCGAGACTTACATCTCCCACAGCAATACAAGCCGAAGTCTTCGTGACAAGCTTTACCAGATCGCGCGTCGCTGGGCCCTGAACAACAAGTCTTCCACAATAGCTAAATACGCACACTCTGCCTCCGTGCTGGACATTGGTTGTGGAACCGGAGACTTCATCGCCAAACTCCGAAGCAAGGGACACCATGTATTAGGCATTGAACCCAATGCTTCGGCAAGAAGCTATGCCACAGACCACCATCGCCTGGAAGTTCTACCCTCCTTGGACGCTATTGAATCAAAAGAGCAATTCCAAGTCATCACCATGTGGCATGTACTGGAACATATGCCCGACCCGCGATCCACTTTGAAGCGCGCCTTCGCCTTGCTTAAACACCAGGGCTTCCTCTTCATTGCCGTCCCAATTCGCAATAGCTGGGATGCACAACATTATGGCACCACATGGGCAGCCCTGGATGTACCACGACACCTATCGCACTTCAGGGATGTTGATGTCCGAAGGATCCTGGAGGATCAAGGCTTCTCTGTCGTCAAGGTTCGCAAAATGTGGATGGACGCGTTCTACATTGGCATGCTAAGCGAACAATACAAAGGCCGTGGGCCAATTTTATCCTTGTTGCTGGGGTCGCTGACCGGACTATGGTCAAACATGAAGAGTGTGCTTAATGGGCGCCCGACTTCAAGCTTATTGTTCATTGCTCAGAAGGACCGAGGCTGAGAAGGTGCTTTTTAGGGGCTACGGCGCACAATAGCACCCGCGCCAGTGGTGCACCTATACCAGCTCCCCGTTCGTGCAACAGGGGGCGTTTGTGGAGCTCGCCCTAATTCATTGTTTATCAACCACTTACGCTTATGGGTGTTTGAAGGGGAGCCTTTTACACAGCTCGGTGGCCTTTTAGCGTGACACCACTCCCATCTCCCCATAGCGAGCAAGAATACCTTTGCGCCCGCAAAGCATCCGCAACCCATGAGCAACACCATCATCCAATCCAGCCCCGTACAGCACATCCTTGAGAACCTGGGCATAGCCAGAGAAAGCAGCGGTGTAAGCACAGGCTCTCAATACCTGAACGGCGATGGGGGCACGCTCATCTCCCATTCCCCAGTTGATGGCTCCGAAATTGGCACGGTCCGCGGAACTAGCAGGGAGGAGTATGAGGCGGTAATTGAGCGCGCCCACGCGGCCTTCTTGGAATGGCGGACTTGGCCCGCTCCCAAGCGTGGCGAGGTTGTTCGTCAATTCGGAGAAGAACTCCGCAAACACAAAGAGGACTTGGGAAAACTGGTGAGCTACGAAATGGGAAAGAGCTACCAGGAGGGCCTCGGTGAGGTTCAGGAAATGATCGACATCTGCGATTTTGCAGTTGGCCTCTCCCGACAACTGCATGGCCTAACCATGCACAGTGAACGCCCCTTGCACCGGATGTACGAACAATGGCATCCACTGGGGATCGTGGGGATCATCAGCGCATTCAACTTCCCGGTGGCCGTATGGAGTTGGAACACTGCTTTGGCGTGGATCTGCGGCGACGTTTGCGTGTGGAAGCCCAGCGAAAAAACACCGCTGTGCAGCTTGGCCTGTCAGAACATCGCAGCACGCGTATTCGCGCGTAATAATGTGCCCGAGGGCGTTAGTTGCATCATCAATGGTGGCCGTGAGGTTGGCGAGTGGATGAGCCACGATGAGCGCGTACCCCTGGTGAGCGCAACAGGAAGCACCCGCATGGGCAAGGCTGTTGGCGCGGCGGTGGGGCAACGTTTAGGGCGTTCCTTGCTGGAGCTCGGCGGTAACAATGCCATTATCGTCAGCGACCGAGCCGACCTGGACATGACTTTGATCGGCGCCCTCTTTGGCGCAGTAGGCACCGCTGGTCAGCGCTGCACCAGCACCCGTCGCCTCATCATCCACGCCTCCGTTTATGATGCCTTCAAGACAAAGTTGGTCAAGGCATATGGTCAACTTCGTATCGGAGATCCATTGGACCAGAAGAACCACGTAGGTCCTTTGATCGACAAGGCTGCTGTTCAGCAGTACCTGAATGCACTCAACGCAGCCAAGGAACAGGGTGGTAAGATCCTCGTTGCCGGCGGTGTTGTGGAAGGTGATGGCTACGAAAGTGGTTGCTATGTGAGGCCCGCTGTTGTTGAGGCCAAGCCCGACATGCAGATCGTGCAGGAAGAAACGTTCGCACCAATCCTCTACCTGCTCCGATACTCCGGCGATATCAACGAGGCCATTGCCATACAGAACGGCGTAAAGCAGGGTCTTAGCAGCGCCATCATGACCTTGGACCTTCGCGAGGCCGAGCTGTTCTTGAGTGCTACGGGCAGTGACTGCGGCATTGCCAACGTGAACATCGGCACCAGTGGTGCGGAGATCGGCGGTGCCTTTGGTGGTGAGAAGGAGACCGGTGGCGGCCGTGAAAGCGGCAGCGATGCCTGGAAGGTGTACATGCGCCGTCAGACCAATACCATCAATTACGGTACTCAACTGCCACTTGCACAGGGTATCAAGTTCGATCTGTGACCCTCTGTTCACAAGGGTTCCTGATCGAGCCATTCGGTTACCTTCGCCTACCATCCCTTGTCCGTGTTACTACGCACTTGCGCCTTTTTAGCGGTCTTTCTTACCCTTGCTTGCTCCAGAAAGCGGCCTTCTGAAGCGGGCTACGGCGCTCCACGAACGGGGCGCTGGCTGGTTCAACTTGATCTCGGCGGTGCCACTCTGCCTTTTCAGATCGATATTGAGCAAGGTGAGGACGGTGCATACATCATGGACCTGCACAACGGTGATGAGACCATCCATGTGGAAGATGTGGAACTCAGGGATGACACCCTGCTTGCTCGCATGCCGCTCTATGACTCAGAGTTCATCGGTATTCTGCGCAGTGCTGATAGGATAGAGGGGAACTGGCACAACTACTTGAAAGGACTGGACTACCGAATTCCTTTCGTGGCTGTTCATGGCCCGTCTCCTCGTTTTGCTGGTTCCAAGCCTCCCACAATGGACCTAAGCGGCCAGTGGGAGGTCCATTTCAAGCCGAAAGATTCCGATCCATACCCCGCCATTGGGCTGTTCACGCAGCACACCTCGGGTAGGACCACCGGCACATTCCTAACGGAAACAGGGGATTACCGCTACTTGGATGGTGTAGTAAGCGGTGACTCCCTTTTCCTCTCCTGTTTTGATGGTACTCATGCCTTTTTGTTCAAGGCAAAAGCGGACAGCGTCGGTCTGCATGGCGAATTCCGCAGTGGCTCACATTGGCGCACGGATTGGGTCGCTTCTCGTAACCCATCTTTCACCTTGCGCAACCCTGATTCTTTGACCTTTCTGCGAGAGGGATACGACATGATCGATTTCCAGTTTCCCGATCTGGATGGGAACATGGTATCCCCCAAGGACCAGAAATACGCAGGCAAGACGATATTGGTCCAGATCATGGGCAGTTGGTGCCCCAACTGTGTGGACGAGACGAAACTCCTCAATGAACTCCACTCCAAATACCGCACGAATGGGCTGGAGGTCATCTCCATTGCTTTTGAAAAGTATGAGGATACGGAGCGCTCTCTTGCAGCGCTGAGGCGATTCAGGGAAGTACTCCATGTCTCGTACCCCATTCTGTATGGGGGGAGGTCCAGCAAGGAGGAAGCAACAAAGAAGCTCCCTTTCCTTGATCATGTGATGAGCTTTCCAACATGCATCATCATCGACCATAAGGGTGTTGTGCGCCGCATCCATACCGGTATCTATGGCCCCAGCACGGGTGCGCACTACACGACCTACAAGCGTAGTCTGGAGGGTTTTGTGGAGAAACTCCTGCAGGAAGCGCGGAGTACCACTACTGCGCAGCGTTAGGCTCCAAGGAGGCCTGAAGCACCTCGCTCCTGAGGTGATGACGTGCGCGTGCCCATCGCACTTAATGGTCCCACATCAAGCCTGAAGGCATTACTGCACAGCCGGATATCCCGTTCCAGTATCCTTCACTAATAGCGCCATGTTCGGTCTGATGTGGTGGTCTCGCCCACCTTCCGCCGGTGGACAGGAAGACGGGTTCGAGGCACTTCGGACCCGCTTCTACTCCACCACGCCATCCACCACGATACGCTCTTCTCGCTGGGCCAACTTCCATGCTGTGTGGAAAGCAAGAAGTGCACGCTTATGCAGTAGTTCGAACATGATCTTGTCCACCGTATCCCCTGGCTGGTGGTAATCCTCGTGAACCCCACTGAAGTAGAAAATGGCCGGAATTCCTTTACGCGCGAAGTTGTAGTGATCGCTACGATAGTAGAAGCGATTGGGGTCGTTCCGAGCGTTGAACGTATGATCGAGCATCAATCCAACATGTTCTGAATTGGCCTGCTCGTTGATGTTGTGCAGATCGGTGCTCAAACGATCACTACCGATCACATATACGTACGGGTCGCTTTCCGCGTGAGCGCTATCAACCCTGCCGATCATGTCTATGTTCAGGTTGGCAACCGTGCTGGACAAGGGAAACAAGGGTCGCTCGCTGTAATACTTGGACCCTAACAAACCCTTCTCCTCTCCGGAAACAGGCATCACTAGAATGCTCCTTCTTGGGCCATGCCCTGCCGCTTTGGCTGCTGCGAACGCCTTCGCTATGGCCATGATGGCCACCGTACCACTGCCATCATCATCGGCACCGTTGTACACCTCACCATGCTCCACCCCTATGTGGTCGTAATGCGCGGTAATTATGATGAGTTCGTCCTTCTTGTCAGTGCCTTCCACATAGGCCAGCACGTTCTCGCTGCTAAGGCGTTGATCAGCACGAGCGTGCTCCAGCACGAAGGCTACTTTGATCTTCGATCCTACTTTTTTCCTTTTCAGGTCGGCGTTTTTGGAGCCTAACAATCGGCCCATCGCATCCGCATCCACAAGCACGGTCTGCAGACCACTCTCCACAGGTAGGTCCACCACATCGATCGCCAATTGCATGCTGCTACCACCGAGGTAGTGACCAAACCGTTCGATCAGTTCGGGCATACGTGGCGTTGATATGAACAGCGTAGTGGCACCTGCTTGCCTGGCTGCTTCAGCGCGCACCCGCATGGATCCAAGGAATAACATCACATTCCCGGTTCCGGCATCTTCTATAAGGACATGCTTCCCTTTGAGCTTACCACTCTTGCCTATACCGGCACCATCGCCCATATGGATCAGCTCTCTTACCGGCACATTCCCGCTTATCTCCTCATTGAAATAGAGGATCTCGTTCATGAATGACAATTTCCCTGATGGGCTGGAAATACTTATTCCTCCGCTTCTCTTCTCGATCAGGTCGAACGGCTGGAAATAGCCTGCCACCACTTCACCTTGTGCATGAGCTGGTACCGGCCCTATACCCGCTTCCACGAATCGGTCGCGGATGTACTCCGCTGCCATCTTTTGTCCCTCCTTACCGGTATCCCTTCCTTGGTATTCATCACTGGCCAGCACATACAGGTCTCGTTCAAGGTCTTGCACGGTGATCAGCTTGGCGTAGTGCCGTGCCAGCGTGTCGACCTGGGCTAATGCGCTTGGGCTTGTTGCGCCAATGAAAAGTGCCGCGATGATCGCGGTCCTCGAACACTTCATGTTGCACATCAGCATTGCTCAATTGCACTTACCCTGCGTTCATGTCGACCACCTTCATAGTTGGCATCCAGGAATGCCTGCACGATCAACTGGGCTTCAGGCCGGGTAATGAACCGAGCTGGAAGCGCAAGTACATTGGCATTGTTGTGCTGTTTCGCCAGACTGGCGATCTCTGGCAACCACGCCAGGGCGGACCGGATACCGGGTTGCTTGTTGGCGGTGATGTTCACACCATTACCACTGCCGCAAACCACCATACCAACACTCCCATCGTTCTCCGCCACTGCCCGGGCAACGGCATGTGCGAATTCGGGGTAGTCCACACTTTCAGATCCATGCGTGCCATGATCGACCACCTGATGGCCCGCCTCGTTCAAGTACCGCTTCAACTCTTCCTTTAAGCCGAAACCCGCATGGTCGCTCCCTAAATGGATCTTCATATCCCTTGATCTTTGTCCAAAGATACCCAAGCCCGGATCTCGATCCCACGATCGGATCGTTAGATCCATGCTTCAATGGTTGATAACGTGTAGCATCATTCCGATCATCAACGATCGCTTTGGTCCCCATGATCATTCCCTGCAATTCCACAAGCCCACTTATGGAGCAATGACCGACATCGATCCCACCGTTCATCGATGATCCAAGGATCACATGATGATCCACAGCATATGAAGAACAAGCTTGTCCATGATCGTTGATCCACGCACTTGTTCTTATTCGGAATGAAGCAGTTGGGTCACGATCAAGTATCGGCCGATCGTTCATAAGGAGTGGATTACTTTTGATATCCCACTTTTCCAAGCCGCACGACAGATCATCATCAACACAACCAACAGCACATACTATATCATCAACAGATCATTAGAAGTTAAGAGAGAATACAGGATGAAGAAGAGTATGATCGTATTGGTGTTGGTGCTGATTCAGGCCATTAGCTTTGGCCAATCAGAACAGGACAGCGTTGCCCGCTTCTATCATGCCAATGGCCAGCTGAGCAGCGAGGGCCCCATGTTGAACGGAAAGCCCGAAGGGAACTGGCGCAACTATTACCCTACTGGGGTTCTACGATCGACCGGATCACGCAGCAACCAGCTTCTACAGGGTACCTGGCAATTTTTTGATGAGGAAGGGAACCTGCACAGCGAGATCACTTATGCAGCGGACAAGCGAGAGGGTCCTTCGCGCAAATTCCATCCGGACGGGACGTTACAAAGCGAGGAGACCTGGGTGAATGATGAACGGCTTGGGGTTGCCAAGTACTACCACCCCAACGGGGTATTGCAGAAGGAGATCCCGTTCGTGAGCGGCAAGGAGGAGGGGATAGGCCATGAATATGGAACCGATGGCCGCATGCTATCGATCCTGCACTACCGGGCGGGAATGCTTAGGAAACGGGAGGATATCAACCGCACCGATCGAATGGGCTTAAGGCAAGGGCCTTGGAAGGAATTCCACCCCAATGGAAAAATCGCCGTGGAGGGCTCTTATGTCGATGATCGCCGGCAAGGCATATTCAAGGAGTACGACCAGAACGGCAATCTGAAGGACATGCGGAAATACGATTCGGGGGTGGAGGACCTGAAGGGGCGTGAGAACTTGACCGTAGAGATCAAACGAACCTTCCATGCCGGTGGTAAAGTGGCCAGCGTTGGCAGTTATACCAAAAGCGGCAAACGAGAGGGCTTGTTCAGGGAGTTCTCCCCAACAGGTGAAGTGGAGGCCGCCAAGATCTACATGGACGATCAATTGGTAAGCGAAGGCCTGGTGAATGAACTGGGTGCTCTGCAAGGCAAATGGACCGAGTACTTCGTTTCCGGTGAGAAGCGTGCGGAAGGAGAATACAAGGATGGGAAACGAGAAGGGGAGTGGACATTCTTCCACAGGGAGGGAAAGGTGGAACAGAAAGGAAAGTACATGAACGGTTTACCAACTGGATCATGGCGTTGGTATCATCCCAATGGTCAGTTGCACCGCGAGGAGAACTACAGAAGGGGGAAAGAGGACGGCGCCTCCGCGGAATATGACGATGAGGGTAAGATCATTACGCAAGGTGAGTACATCGATGGTAGAAAGGAGGGACGTTGGACCTACGAATTGGGGGACCATCGTGAAGAGGGCGAGTACAAGGATGGTCTGCGCGAGGGTAATTGGGTCTTTACCTATGAGAATGGGAAGAAGAGCTTTACGGGCAGCTTTGTGAACGGTGAACCCAATGGAAAGCACAAGTGGTATTGGCCCAATGGACAGCTTCGATCGGAAGGCAGGTACAGCATGGGCCTGGAACAAGGCGATCATGTGTATTTCAACGAACAAGGGATCGTCCTACTGACCATTCGCTACAAGGATGGCAGGCAGATACGCATAGATGGCACCAAAGTGCCCCCTCCTTATGAACCGGAACGCATTTCCCAATGATCCATCAAAGCGGTCTTGATCATGGCAAGTGATCCTGTGCAGGAGGGGCCGGAACAAGGATCCATGGAGCACCACGAGATCGCGCAGGCCTATTTGGACCTGAAGCGGCAATACGATGATCTGGTGGGCAGGAACCTGGCCGGGGTTTTCAGGACCACCCTGGATGGGCGGTTCCTGGAATGCAACGATTCCATGGCGCGCATAATGGGATATGCAGGGCGTGATGAGTTGATGAAACTACCAGCGCATGTGCTGTACTACGATGATGTGGCCCGCGAAGAGTTCCTTGAACAGCTGAACCGCGAAAAGAAGCTGGTGAATTTCGAGATCACGCTTCGCCATAAGAACGGAAGGGCGGTACATGTGCTCGAGAACGTTTTCCTGGATGAACCCGATGGTCGACAACCGTCCATTCAAGGGACGTTGATGGATGTGAGCCAATTTCGACAAGCTGAGTTGGAACAGGCGCATTTGACCAACAGCTACCGGAGCCTGGTGGAACATATTCGCGATGGCCTGCTCGTACTTGTGGAGGGTAGGTTCTCATATGCCAACCCGGCTGTTGTGGACTGGGTTGGATCCCAGCCTTTGGGCAAGACCCTTGATGCTGTTATCCATCCTGCGGACATTCCCCATTTGCAACAAGTCATAGACACGGTGTTGGCAGGTGGAGAGGTACAGCCCCACACGGCAAGAACGATCAAGGACCAGGAAGTGGTCGTGTTCGCAGCGCTGACCGTTGAAGGAGGCCAACAGGCGGTTCAATTGACCCTGCAGGACCAGAGCTACCAGAAGTCCGTTCTTCAAGAGCGCTTGCGTGTGCAACTGGCCGAAGAGGTGAACGAGGTGTTGCGTGAAGAGATCGCGGAGCACCGCCGTACCCAGGAAGCGCTGCGTCGCTCCAAACAGTTCGCCCGCAGTTTGGTGGACAGCTCCTTGGACATGATCATAGCAGCCGATCCGGAAGGTTGGATAACGGAGTATAATCCGGCAGCGAGCCTACGTTTTGGATGGGAGGTGGAGGAGGTGATGGGCAAGAACACGGAGATCCTCTATGCGAACAAGGAGCAATTCCACATGGTGAAGGAAGAGCTTCGCAAACACGGCGTGTTCTCCGGTGAGATCCAGAACATCACGCGGAACGGAGAGGTCTTCACCACCTATCTGGCGGCTTCGAGGTTGATCGATGAGAGTGGTAATACCATAGGCGCCATGGGGGTGTCTCGAGACATCACCCGCATGAAGCAGGACCAGGAGGCCCTGAAAGCCAGCGAAGAGCGGTATCGCGACTTGTTCGAGAACGCCACGGACTTGATACAAAGCGTGGATAGTGATGGTCGTTTCCAGTACGTGAACAACGCATGGTACAACACCCTGGGATATTCGCCGCGCGAGCTCAGGGGCTTGAGGTTGATGGACATCATACACCCGGACCATCGCGATGAATGCTTGAACAAGTTCAAGAGCCTGATCGATAACAGGACCGCCACACCGATAGAGACCATATTCGTGGCCAAGGATGGGAGCGAGGTCCTTGTGGAAGGTAGCTCCAACGTAAGGATGCAGGAAGGAAAAGCGGTGGCCACGCGCAGCATATTCCGCGATGTGACCAGCGTACAAAAAGCCAAGCAGCGCGTTCAGGAGCACGAGGCCAAGCTCAAGGCCCTCTTCCAAACCAGCGAGCACATGTTCTGGACCGTCGATCCGAACATCAAGCTCACCTCCTATAATCAGGGTTATGCCTCCATGATGCAACGGCTCTACGGAAAGGTGCCGGATGTGGACCGCGACCCGAAAAGTCCGCGCAAGCTTTTCGCCAGCGAGGATTACCACGCCTTCTGGGAGGAGAAGTACAAGGTGGCGCTGGGCGGAACACCGGTACACTTCGAGACCTCGCCCCTGGATAAAGGAGGGAACAGGCTGTACAATGCCATCTTCCTGAGCCCGGTATTCGGGCCCGATGGCGAGGTTACGGAGGTGTTCGGTGTGGGGCATGAGATAACGGAGCAGAAGGCCGCCGAGAGTATTGCGGAAGAGCGGAATGCAAGGCTTCAGGCCATATTCCAAAGTGCCGCGAACATGATGATCTGGACCCTCGACCACGACCTTCGTATCACTTCCTGCAACAGGCATTTCCAGCAGCTCACAAAAGCCCATTTCGGTATACAGCCGGAGGTGGGGGATGAGTTCCTGTCCGAACATTCCTCCAAAGCCGCAGGGATGCGCAACGACCGGTATTTGGAGCGCTACAAAGCCGCCCTGCGCGGTAAGCCACAGCAGTTCGAAGCGGAACTGCTGGATGTTTCCGGGAAGACCTTGTGGGTGGAGAACTTCTTGAACCCCATAGTGGTGGATGGTGTAGTGCAGGAGATATCCTGCCTGGCCTACGACAACACCGACCGCAAGACCGCACAAATGGAGATCCTCAGGAATCTTCAAGAGAAGGAAGTGCTGCTGAAGGAGGTCCACCACCGGGTGAAGAACAACCTGCAGATCGTAAGCAGCATTTTCAACTTACAGACCGCGCATGTGGGCGAGGACGAAAGGGTATTGGGCCTGTTGCGCGATAGCCGTGATCGTATCCGCAGCATGGCCTACATCCACGAGAGCCTCTACCAGCACAAGGACTTCAGCTCCATTGATCTGGCCGGCTACATCGATGGGCTCAGCAGGAGCCTGATGATGAGCTACAGCCTGAGCGGCAAAGTGGAATTGCACACCGAGTTGGAGCCCGTGGAGTTGGTGCTCGACCAAGCCATTCCTTGCGGGCTTATCCTTAATGAATTGATCAGCAACACGCTGAAGCACGCCTTTCCCGGTCAGCTACCGGGAAACATCCGACTTGGCCTTTCCTGCTCCGGGGATCTTGTGCGAATATCCATCCGCGACAACGGCCCCGGGTTCCCCAAGGGCTTGGACCCCAACAAGGATGGCAACCTGGGCTTGGAGCTCGTAAGGACATTGGTGGAACAGCTGGATGGCACCTTGGAATTCCTTCCCGCCAAGGGGGTGGCGGTTTTGTTTACTTTTGAGCGTACCAAGTAGAGAGCCCCATGCCGCAGACCAATGTCCTTGTAGTGGAGGACGAGAGCATCGTGAGCAAGGATATCCAGAACAGCCTGAAGAAATTGGGCTATACCGTGGTAGGTGCTGCCAATACGGGTGAGACCGCGGTGAAACTGGCCCTGGAGCATATGCCTGACATCATTCTGATGGACATCATGCTCAAAGGGGAGATGAACGGTATTGAAGCCGCCGAGACCATCCGCAAGGAGGCCAATATCCCGGTCATATTCTTGACCGCTTACGCCGACGAAAGCACCCTGGACAAGGCCAAGGTGACGCAGCCCTACGGTTACATCATCAAGCCTTTCAAGGAGATCGACATCCACACGTCGATTGAGATGGCCCTGTACAAGCACAAGAAAGAGCTGGAGGTGCTGAAGGAGCGCGATATGCTCTACGCCATTGTGGAGAACAAGGAAAGTGCGCGTGATATCCTGTTCGTGAAAAGCAATAGCCGCCTGGTGAAGCTCAACACGAAGGACATCTATTTCATAGAAGCGCTGAAGGACTATGTGGTGATCAATACGCTCAACACGCGTTACACCATCCACAGCACCATGAAGGATATCGAAGCCAAGCTGACGGACAGTGACTTCATCCGTGTGCACCGCAGCTTCATTGTGCGCAAAGACAAGATAACGGCCATAGAGGGCCCCAACCTGATCTTGGAGAACGACAAGAAGGTGATCCCCATTGGAGGCTCTTACAAGGACGAGCTGGCCAAGCGACTGAACTTGGTGTAAGCAGCCTTAGGCCTACCGCACTGGTGCTAAAGCGCCAGTATGAATACCAGAAGGCCCACGATCGTTACTATACCTGCGGCAGCCCAGCCTGCACCGCCCTTGCGTGTGGTGGGGTCGTTGGCCACTGCTGTTTGCGGTAGCTGCATGTAGCCCGCGCTGACCAAGCTTGAATCGGCCGGCGTGGCGCTTCTGAAGTTCTTATACGTGGCCGGAAAGCCGGTTACCGTGATGGTGGTGTGCCGCTTTACCGTCTCCATTTCATACACGGGCGCCACAAGCACATCGGCATTGGCGGTGCGAATGGCGTTCACCAAGGCTTGGTTCTTCAGCTCCGCGGTGGCGGAACCGCGTGCCGTGGCCGTGCCGCGCACCCGTTGTTCTTTCACATCCAGCTCCGCCAGTACCGGGTTCTGGATAACGCCCGGCCCATAGATCTCCATGGTCTTCGCCGTCTCTACTCGTTTTGTAGTGGAGCAGGACGCCAACAGAACAACAGCACCAAGTACCAATACGGCTTTCATGAGGGGTGGATGAGTTTGTCGGCTAATGTAGGCCTATGCTCATCGCCGTTTCTTCTTGCTTGTTTTTTTGGCTCCGAACTTGGCTGGTTTGGCAGCGGGTCGGTTTTTATTGCCGCCGGGCGGTTTGCCCCGCTGGAATTTTCCCGATGTGGTGCGCCCCCCATCCTGTCGCATGGTTTCACCGGCCAGGCCAAGATCCACACTTCGGCGGGCCATGTCCACGGCCTTTACCACCACCCGCAGCTCATCCCCCAAGCGGAAACGCCGGTCCGTGCGATGGCCGACAACAACGTAGCGCTCCTGGTCGAAACGGAAAACGTCTCCGGGTAGCTCCCGTAGCCCGATCATACCCTCACACTTGTTGTCCACCAGCTCCACGTAAATGCCCCAATTGGTAAGGCCACTGATGGTGCCATCGAACTCCTCGCCGATGCGGTCGCGTAGGTACTCCGCTTGTTTGTATTTGATGCTGGCCCGTTCGGCATCGGCCGCCTGTTTCTCCATGCGCGAACTGTGCTTGCAGCTCAGCTCCAGCGAACCGCCGTCCAGCGCCATGCCACCTGCCAGGTAATGGGCCAGGGCCCGGTGCACGAGCAGGTCCGGGTACCGGCGAATGGGGCTGGTGAAGTGCGTGTAGTGCTCAAAAGCCAGCCCGTAGTGCCCTATGTTCTCGGTGGTGTATATGGCCTTGGACATACTTCGGATGGCCACTTGCTTGATCAGGTTCTCTTCTTCACTACCCTGCACATCGCGTAGTAGCTTGTTGATGGCATGCGGTAGGTCATCGGCATGGGCCGTATCCAATTCATGCCCGAAGCTGTGCGCCAAGGCACGTAACTGGGCCACCTTTTCGGGGTCGGGTAGGTCGTGTACGCGGTAAATAAAGGGTTTGGCCTTGCCGTTCTTCGGCTTGCCCACGGATGCCGCCACTCGCTTGTTGGCCAGCAACATGAACTCCTCGATCAGCCAGTTGGCCGGCCCCATCACCTTCTCGTACACACCCAGCGGCCGCCCCTTCTCGTCCAGTTTGAACTTCACTTCGTTGCCGCCGATCTCCAATGCACCGTTGGCAATGCGCTCCTTGCGAATGATCTGCGCCAAGTTGTGCAGGGTGAGCACCTCTTGTTTGAAGGGCCCGTCCCCACCGTCAATTATGGTCTGTGCCTCGGCATAGGCGAAGCGGTGGTGGCTGCGCATCACCGTGCGGCCGAACCACTCGCCGCGCAAACGGGCCTGTTCGTCAAGCTCGAAGATGGCGCTGAAGCCCAGCTTGTCCGTGTGTGGGTTCAGTGAGCAGAGGTCGTTGCTCAGTTTCTCCGGCAACATGGGCACCACGCGGTCCACCAAGTAAACGCTGGTGGCTCGGCTGGCCGCCTCCATGTCCACCACACTGCCGGGCTTCACGTAGTGGCTTACATCGGCGATGTGGATGCCGATCTCCCAGTTGCCATTGTCCAGCTTGCGCACGCTCAGCGCATCGTCCAGGTCCTTGGCATCGTCCGGGTCTATGGTAAGGGTGGGGATCTCCCGCACATCGCGCCGCTTGGCGATCTCCGCCGCGGTCACTCCGTTGGGTATGTCCTCGCTGGCCTTCAGCACGCTCTCCGGGAACTCCAACGGCAGTCCGAATTCCGCGAGAATGGCGTGCATCTCCACTTGGTGCTCTCCGGCGCGGCCCAACACACGCAACACCCGTCCGCGGGGCAGATCGCGCGCGTCCTTCCATTCGCCCAGTTCAATGATGGCCTTGTCCCCTTCGCTGGCGCCGTTCGTGTCCGCCGGGCCTATGAAGAAGGGTTTTTGCACGCGCTGGTCGTCGGCTACCAGCAGGGTTCTCCCTTCGTGCCGCTGAATGGTGCCTACGAACTCGGTACGGCGGCGCTCCAGTACGGCCAACACCTTGCCCTCCGCCCTGAAGCCACGACCACCCCGGGCCTTTATCAGCACGGTATCTCCGTGCAGTGCGGTACCAATGTCGCGTTGGGGGATGAACACATCATCCACGCCGGCCTGGCCCAAGCGCACATAGCCTGCGCCCGATGCTATGATGTCTATGGTGCCCTCGGCGGTGTCCTTGCCTCCGGTGCTGGTGTAGCGCCCTTTCTTGCCACTTTCAATGCGGCCCTCGTCCAGCAGCTGATCTATGGCATCGAACAACAGATAGCGCTGGCTTTTGTCCTTGAAGCCCAACTGAAGGGCCAGTTGTTGGCTGGTGATCCCGGCATGCCCGGAGCGCCTTACCGCTGCGAGGACCTCCTCGTTCAATGGGGTACTGTTCCGCTCGTTTTGTTGTTTGGACATGGCTTTCCTTCAAGGGTGCCGCAAGTTAGCCGCCGTGCTCGCTTCGGCCGTGGGCATTCATTACCCGGGACCATGGAAAACAGGCACGACCAACAGGTGTTGATAACTACCGGGAGATCACTACATTTGCAGCCCTTTTCCCCATTTCACCAACCGAACGCTGCGGCTGGTATGAGAGCGGGGGTCGAACGGGAAACATGCAGGAAAGCTCCAAGATCTTCAGTGGTACTGCCACCAAGTACTTGTCCGAGAAGATCGCTGCGGCCAGCGGCGAGCGCTTGGGAGAGGTTTCCGTGGCCCGCTTCAGCGATGGTGAATTCCAGCCCAGTTTCGAGGAGACCGTTCGAGGCGAGTTGGTGTTCATCGTTCAGAGCACCTTCCCACCTGCCGACAATCTTTTTGAGCTGCTCATGATGGTGGATGCCGCCAAGCGCGCCAGCGCCAAGCGCATCGTAGCCGTTCTGCCGTATTTCGGTTTCGCCCGCCAGGATCGCAAGGACAAGCCACGCGTTTCCATTGGGGCCAAGCTGGTGGCCAACATGCTCACCGCGGCCGGTGTGGATCGCATCATGACCATGGACCTGCATGCGGACCAGATCCAGGGCTTCTTCGAGGTTCCTGTGGACCACCTCTTCGCCAGCACCATCTTTCTGCCTTACATAAAAGGCTTGGGCCTTACCGACCTGGTAATGGCCGCCCCGGATACCGGTGGAACCAAGCGCGCCAACGCCTACAGCAAGCACTTGGGTTGCGATATGGCCATTTGCTACAAGCAGCGCAAAGTGGCCAACAAGGTGGACAGCATGACCGTGATCGGTGATGTGACCGGCAAGAACGTGGTGCTGGTGGATGACATGATCGACACGGCCGGAACCCTTACCAAGGCGGCCGACATGATGATGGACCTTGGCGCCCTGAGCGTGCGTGCCGTATGCACCCATGCCGTGCTGAGCGGTGAGGCCTACGAACGCATTGAGCGCAGCAGCCTCAAAGAACTCATCGTTACCGATACCATCCCCTTGCGGCCCGCACCTGGTGCGCCCACCGCCAAGATCAAGCAGCTTACCGTGGCCCAGCTTTTCGCCGACGTTATTCGTCGGGTGCGTAGCCACGAAAGCATCAGCAGCCATTTCATCATTGCATAACCACCCCATCCACAGGCCATGAACAAAGTAACGCTCAGCGGCACCGTCCGCACCGAGGTCGGCACCAAGCAAGCCGTGCAATTGCGCCGCGATCAACGCGTGCCCTGCGTTCTTTACGGAGGCGACAAGACCATCCATTTCAGCGTGGATGAGAAAGCCCTCAACAAACTCGTCTTCACTCCCGAGGTGAATGGCATCGAGCTTGATCTCGATGGCACCACCACCTTGGCCATGATCAGCGAGAAACAGTTCCACCCCACCACGGACCGCGTCCTTCATGTGGATTTCCTGGAACTGAACGACAACAAGCCCGCGCGCGCCAAGCTCGCCGTGCGCCTGCAGGGTCAGCCTGTTGGTGTGCGCAAGGGTGGCAAGCTCAACCAGAGCATGCGCAAGATGCGTGTGAAGGGCCTGCCCAACAGCATTCCCACCCACCTGGATGTGGATATCGCTGAATTGGACATCAACCAGACCATTCGTGTCAGCGACCTCAAGTTCGAAGGCCTTACCCTGTTGGAGCGCGAAGGCGATGTTGTTGCCGCCGTGAAGATGGTGAAGAAGGCCGAGGTGAAGACCGAGGGCGCGGACGACAAGAAGGGTAAGAAGAAGTAAGCACTACGCGGGGAGTCATCCCCGTACGTGCCACCTGAGCGATGAAGTACCTCATCGTGGGCTTGGGCAACCCCGGGCCGGAATACGCGGATACCCGCCACAACATCGGATTCCAAGTGCTGGACGCCCTCGCCGGGGCGTCCAGCCTTGTTTTCGGCCCTGCCCGATACGGTGACAAGGCCGAGTTGAAACACAAGGGCCGCACCTTCATTCTGGTGAAGCCAAGCACCTTCATGAATCTCAGTGGCAAGGCTGTGCGCTACTGGATGGAGCAGGAACATATTCCCGCGGAGCGCGTGTTGGTGATCACTGACGACCTGGCCATACCCTTTGGTGCCATCCGCATAAAACCCAAGGGTGGTGCAGGTGGCCACAACGGTCTTACCAGCATCATTGAGCTGCTGGGCACCGAGGAATTCCCCCGCTTGCGCTTCGGTATCGGAAGTGATTTTCCAAGGGGCCGGCAGAGCGAGTATGTATTGGGTGCTTGGAACGAGTTGGAGCGCAAGACCCTATCAGACCGCATTGATCTGGCCTCCAAGGCCATCCTGCAGTTCGGGTTGCTTGGCGTGGACAGCGCCATGAACAACTTCAACAAGCGGTAGGGGGGGGCGCCTAATGTGCCTACTAACTTTGCCCCCACACCAGATTACCAGACCATGCTTTCCAAGAAGATCGAAGCGGCCCTGAACGGCCAGGTGGCCGTGGAGGCCAACAGCAGCCAAGCCTACCTCGCCATGGCCTCCTGGGCAGAGAACACCGGCCTTAGCGGTACTGCTGCATTCCTCTATCGCCACAGCGATGAGGAGCGCATGCACATGCTTAAGCTTGTGAAGTTCATCAATGAGCGTGGTGGAAAAGCCGTGATCCCCGCCCTGAAACAGCCCGGTACCAACTACAAGGCCATCACGGATGTGTTCAAGGCCCTGCTGGACCACGAGACCAAGGTGACCAACGAGATCAACGGCGTGGTGGACCTGTGCCTGAAAGAGAAGGACTACACCACGCACAACTTCATGCAGTGGTACGTGGGTGAGCAGATCGAAGAGGAGGCCTTGGCCCGTACCCTGATCGACAAGCTGAACCTGATCGGCAACGACAAAGGTGGCCTGTACCTGTTCGATCGCGACCTGGAAGGCATGACCGGACCACAGGGAACGGGCAACGCCAAGTAGGGCGGGTATTGGCTCCTTGTTCGGAGGTCACCAAGGCCAATCGCCACCGATCCGGAGCGGGCCCTCAAGACCGGCTTCCGTCAAGCGCCGCTTCAGTTGGGTCTCGCTGAATTGCCCTGGCAGTGCCTCTTGTGCCGCCAATCCGTACACCAGCATTCCCGTAAAGCGCACGTTGTTCACCATGGCCTGCGGGTCCACCAGGTGTATGTCGTCGCAACTGCTGTGGTAGCAGCCGTACACGTGTTTTCCCAGATCGCTGAGGGGGTAGAGCACCGGTACGCCGGCCATTAGGAAGGGTTGGTGGTCGCTATGCAGCCATATTTCCTCGGAAACGCGGCCGGAGTAAGAGCTGCTGTCCACTTGATGGATGGAGGTGCTTAGTGCGGCAATGAGATCGCTCCAGCCCGAAGGCCCGGCCACACCGAAACCTTGAGGGTGGCCGGCCATATCCAGGTTGATCATGCACTTGATCCGTGCAAGCTCCCCGCTCTTCCGGTAGTGCTCAACCAACGCCCGAGACCCCAGCAGACCCTGTTCCTCGCCCATGAACAGCACGAAGCGCACGGTGCGTTCCGGCTTGAAAGGCATGGCTTGCATGGCCCTGGCAAGATCCAGAATGGAGTAGGAGCCAAGCCCATTGTCGGTTGCTCCGGTGGCAAGGTCCCAACTATCCAGGTGCCCGCCCACCACGATCACCTCCTCCGGAAGCCGGGTACCGCGGATCTCGGCGATCACATTGTGGGCCTCCACAACAGCGCTTTGGTTGCTCATGGTAAGCCGTGCCGTAAGCGCTTGTCCATTGGCGAGCATGGCTCGCAGGTTGGTTCCATCCTCGGTGGCTACGCATGCCGCAGGAACAGGGATCAGGGTGCCGTCTATGGAAGCGGTTCCGGTCAGCAAGATCCCGCCTTCCACCTGGTTCACGAAGAGGATGGCCGCCGCCCCGCGGGCCAAGGCCAGCGCTGCCTTTTCGCTCCTGTGCAGGTTGCGGCTTCCCTCCGGGGCATCCACCAGGCCGATGTTCACCAGCGCTACTTTGCCGGCCAGGGCATTGCCCAAGAGGTCGAGATCCGCAGGCAGGCCATTGCCCGCATCGATCAGGGGCGCCTCCACATCGGCCTCCAGCGGGGTGTTCGCCAGAGCCACGGCGGTCAAGTGAAGAAAGCCCGAGCCATCGCCAATGGTAAGCCCTACGCGACCCCGTGACCAAGCTTGTGCCCGGAACGGGAAGAGCTGCACATGTTCCAGGCCCGATCGGCGGAAAAGACTGTCCGAGCTTACCTCGGCGCGGGTGCCCTGTGGGCTGCCGGTCAGGCGGTGCCCGATATGGGTCGTACTCCAACGCAGCCAGGTATATCCAAGGGCGTGGCGCTGGGCTTCCATATCGAAGGCCACCCAGCGATCTTGTTGTGCCTGTAAGTCAACAAACCCGTGTTGACAGAGGATCAGAACGAGCGCGCGAAGCAGCGCTGGCATGACGCTACTTTGCCGTGTGGTGAAGTGGATCGGCATGGGATCGGTGAAGGGCGGCGCCAAAGCTACGTTGGGCAGCATGCGTATTCGCCGTATTTCCAAGTTGTTGATACTGCTTCCGCTGTTGCTCTGCACGGCGGTGCAACAGCAACGGGACCCGGAAAAGGATACCCGCGCCATTCTGCAGGCCAATTATCTGTACAACATAGCCAAGCTGGTGGAGTGGAAAGATACCAGCATGCGCAGTGGGAACTTCGTGATCGGCGTGCTGGGCAACGTCAACCTTTACCAGGAGCTTATCAAGCAGTACTCCACAAGGAGCATCGGCAGCCAAAGCATTGAAGTTCGAAAGCTGCCCCGTTCGGCACAAGTGGAACGATGCCATATCCTCTTCGTGGGGCGCACGGAATTGGCCTTGTTGCCCGATATCTACAAGAATATGAAGACGCAACCCACCATGGTCGTCACCGAGTATTCAGGGGCGCTCGATGATGGTGCGGTGGTGAATTTCGTGGAGGTGGACAACCTGTTGAAATATGAACTCAACATGGCCAATGCCCGTGGTCATGGTCTGGTGGTGGGAGCCACGCTGAAGAACCTGGCACATCGGGTCGAGGAATGATCATGACCATGCGCTCAGTCATAACCCTCCTGTTTGCGTTCTGCGTGCTTGTATTGCGTGCGCAGCCGGACCCCTTCGTATCGGCGCTGGAGAAATATCAGGCCGGCGATCTTCAGCAGGCAAAGCAGCTCATCGATCGCGCTGTGAAGTCTCCGGGGCATAGCGTGAATGCCGAAGCCTGGTTGCTGCGCGGTTTCATATACAAGGATGTCTTCAAGGACATGCAGAACGCCAGCGAGGCTGATGTGGTCCGCGATGAAGCAGTGGCGAGCTTGTACAACTGCATGTTGTTGGATGAGGAGAACACCTACCGTGTGAATGCCGACCAGGCCTATGACTACCTGGCAAGGTCCTATTACAACGATGCGGCCAAGGCGCTTAGCGGTATGGACGATGCACGTGCCGAAGCGCTCTTTGCCAAATACAAGGAAGCCATGTTGAGGCAGGACCCGAAGGTCCAGTTGAAGGCGCGCGAGATAGAATTCCTCAATGCCTTGGGCACGCTGCATACCAAACAACACAATAAGGACCGTAAGAACGATGCGCTCTTTGAGCGGGCTGTGCAAGACTTCAAGGCCGCACTTGCCTTGGATCCCGAGAATTATGGGGCCAACTACAACCTGGCCACGCTGTACTACAACCAAGGGGTCATGCGCATACGCCAAGTGGGTCCAACGGATGAGATCGCGGACATCATTGACATACAGGAAACCGCACGGGTCTCTTTCCGCCAAGCATTACCGTACATGCTGAAAGCGCATGAATTGAACCCAACGCGCCGGGAAACCCTTCTGGGCCTGGAGAACATCTACTACAGCCTGCAGGACCAACAGCGCACGGAAGAGATCCGCCGCTTGTTCGAAGAACTGCCGCCGAACAACGACGACCGGTAAGCTGCTGCCATGGCGATGCGCATGACCATTGGCCGGAAGATCGCAATGGGCTTCGGCCTGTTCATATTCTTCGCGCTCATCGTGGTGTTGCTCACCAACCGTACCCTGGAGCGAAGCCGGGCCATCAACGACCAGATAAACCGGGTCTATTCGCCATCCCTGGATGCGCTGGTGACATTGCGCAACCTGGCGGTGAACGCACACACCCTGATCAAGCAATGGGCCTTGTTGGAAAGCCGGGCCGACGCCCCCGAAAAAACCGCCTTGGTGCAGATCACCAACCAGGAACTTCCCCAAGTGTTGGACCGCTTGGATACCCTTATGGCGCATTGGGATCCCGAAGAGGTCGCGCTTATGAACCAGGTCTCCTCTGAGCTGGGGGGAGTTTTCGAGTTGCATGAGCAGATAAAGACCATGCTCCCATCCCTGGAGAGCTACAGCGACCCGCTTGTGCACCTCATGCGCAATGACCTGGCGGAAGAGGGCGGGGCCCTGGACCAGCAGGGCCAGGCTGTGCTGGCCAGCTTGGACAGGCTGATGCTCATGCAGGAGGACAAACGACGACAGCTCTCCAGCGGCATGATCAGGAGCTTCGACTCCTTGAAGTTCTTCGTCCTTTACCTGGGCATCGCACTGGTGGTCATCGGAGTGGTCGTTGCGGTGCTCATCATCCGCGGTATCGTTAGGCCCGTTAGGCGCCTTCGAAGTGTGCTGCTCAGCCTTGGGCGCGGTGTATTCCCCCGCACCCGGATTAGTGTTACCAATGATGAGATCGGCGATATGAGCGTGGCGCTCACCTCTTTGGTGGAGGGCTTGAAAAGGACCACGGACTTCTCGCACGCTGTGGCCGCCGGCAATTTCGAGGCAGAGTTCCAGCCCATGAGCCAAGAGGACGTGCTCGGCTTGGCCTTGTTGAAGATGCGCGACGAGCTTGGACAACGTGAACGCTCGCTCGAACTGAAGGTCATGGAGCGCACCGAGGAAGTGGTGCGCCAAAAGGATGAGGTGGAGCGCCAGAGCCGCAAGGTGGTGGAGCTCTACAAGAACGTCACAGACAGCATCCGTTACGCCAAAAGGCTTCAAGAGTCCATTCTCCCGCCCGAAAAGCGCATACGTGACCTTATGCCCGACTCCTTTGTGCTATACCGGCCAAAGGACATTGTAAGTGGTGATTTCTATTGGGTGGATCGCATGCGGGACAAGGTCCTGTTCGCAGCCGTGGACTGCACCGGCCATGGTGTGCCCGGAGCCTTCATGAGCCTTATTGGGCACAACGGGCTGAACCAGGCTGTTAAGGAGCGACAACACACCCGACCGAGTGAGGTCTTGAAGGAGTTGAACCGCATCGCATTCGAGGCCCTTCACAAAGACCGCGAGCAGTATCTGGTCCGCGACGGTATGGACATGGCCTTTTGCAGCTACGACCCCCGAACGCGTGAGCTGGAATACGCGGGCGCCAATTGCCCGCTGTATGTTGTGCGACGTGGTGAGCTGATACAGTACAGCCCGAACAAGAGCGCCATCGGAAGCTTCGAACTGGCCGACATGGTGTTCACGGACCACCGCATCCAACTGGAAGCGGATGACATGGTTTACATCTTCTCAGATGGATACGCCGACCAGTTCGGCGGGCCCAAGGGAAAGAAGTTCCTGTACAAACAATTCCGGGACACCCTGGTCGGGCTCAGCCAAGAACCCACAGCCAGGCAGCGCAGCATGCTCCAGGAGGTGTTCAACAACTGGCGCGGCGCCCACGAGCAGGTGGACGACATTCTGGTGATCGGAATGCGCGCCTAAGTCCTTGCTCGGACCATCCGGCACACAACGGCCAACGCAAGCCTACTGGAAGCTCCAGCCGCCACCCACCGAGGTCTCCCGGGGGTTCATGAGCATTACCGGTATCTGCGCCTCGTTGGAGAGCACCTCCTGTTCGTAGGGCACACCCAGCACGCCGAAGATGTTGCCTTGGGCCAGGTTCATGATCGCGATCAGATCCGCGTCCACCTCCACGGCGTAGCGAACAACCGCCTTCACAAAATCGCCGCTGTCCTCGTCGGTAATGGTGGCATCGTGCGCAATGCCCCGTTCCTCCAGGTATTGTTTGGCGAACTTGATGTGATTGACCAATTGCTTGTGCAGGAATTCATCGTCCTCCCGCGGGGTCACCAAGTGCACCTTGCTGTTGAAGTACTTTGCCATGTCCGCCACCAAGGTCAATTTCTGGCGGGTTTCCTTGTGAAGGTCAAGTGGCACCACGATCGAATCATAGCCACCCTCTTTGATGGGGCGCTGTTGCACCACGATGAACGGCACCTCGGAATTGGTGATCACGCGCAGGGCCCGGCTACCGGTCAGGAACTGCATGCCGCGCATGCCGTGGGTACCCATGATGATCAACGAGGCATCAATCTCCGCTGCCGCATCACCGATGTCCTCGAAGATGCTGCCTACCCGGACCAGTTTATGGACCAGCACCGTGGTGCCTTTTTCCGTGGCTCGTGCCACAGCGGCCTCCAGCTTGCGACGGGCCTCTTCCGCCTCGGAAGCCTTGGGTACAACATGCAGTAAGTAAACCTCTGCTGCCGCGTGCTCGGCCAGATTCATGGCATGGTCAATAGCACAATCGGCCACCGGTGTGAAGTCGGTGGGTACCAGGATCTTCGTCTTTTTCTGGGTCATTGGGGGTGTCCGGTTTCCTTGCGGTATGGTGCTCTGAAGGCGGCTAAAGATAGACGAAAGCCTGAAGTCGGATGTTCCATGCGCCGGGCCGATGCCCATTGGCGATCGGGCAAGTTCTCAGGCGTAAAGCAAACGCTTGCCAACGCTTGTAAACGGCTGCAAATGCTTACTGCCCGGATCATCGCTCTCAAGGGGTTCTCCTTTGCAGCGTCAATGGTCGGTTCCGCCGACCGGAAAGCTCCGATAAACCCATCAACCCAACACATCATGAACATGAACAACAAAGTACAACTCATCGGGCACCTCGGTAACGACCCCGAACTGAAGGACGTGGGCAATGGAAAGCGCGTGCTGCGTTTCCGCATGGCCACCAACGAGCGCTACAAGGGCACGGACGGAGAGTGGAAGGACAACACGGAATGGCACCCGGTGGTGGCCTGGGGCAAACAAGCGGAGCGCTTGGCCGGACAGGTGGGCAAGGGCAGCGGCTTGTTGGTGGAAGGGCGACTTGTGCACCGGAACTACGAGACCAAGGAAGGGGAGAAGCGTACGTCTTCGGAAGTGGTGCTCTCCGATTACCGCCTGATGTCTGCCGCAAAGGGCGTGGCAGCATAGCGGATGATCCTTGTTAACGCGGAAAGGGGGCCGAGCAAGCCCCCTTTCTGCGTACTAATGCTTGATGATGCGAAGCATATGCCGCGATCGCGCGGCCGTAAGTTGCAAGGAGTAGGGCCCACCGGGAAGTGCGCTTAGGTCCAATGTGTTCATTGAAGGACCCAGGAGGGTTTGTCGCACCACTGCACGGCCGAGCGCATCAAAAAGCACGGCATCATATGCACCCTGCTCAAGTCCGCTCAAATGCAGTTGGTCGCCAACCGGATTCGGCCACACCCGCACTGGCGTATCCGAGCCGCCCATCTCTTCCGTTCCGACCACGTTCACGAACACATCGCGGCAGGTGATGGTTACGCATGTATCGGCCAACAACGGACCCCATGTACGCACGGTGGAGCATAGCTGGTAAGAGCCCGCAAGCGTATAGCTGTGCAACGCGAAGCGCCCCTGTTCGGTAGGGCTTCCGTCGCCGAAATCCCAGCTGATCGTGTTGTTCATGCCAGAGGTTATGGACGTATCGAGCACCCCTACAAGACCCTCCTGCTGCACCATGATGAAGCCCGGTTCGAACACAACATCACAAGGCACCGGCACAGCCCCCAGGTATAGCCACTTGCAGACCGTACTGGTGCATGCCACAGGGGGCGGGCCGCTCACGCTTAAGCACACCTTGAAGGGGCCGCTGCCGTAGTAGGTGTGTGACGGGCTTGCACCCTGCCCTGTTCCTCCGTCCCCAAAGGACCAGGTTTGTTGTACTATCCCCTCCCCGAATGCCGAAACATCTTGAAAGGTGATCGTGGATGCCAGTGCCGAAGCAAGCTCGAAATCCGCCGAAAGTGTGGCGCAACTCGTATCCTGCAACACATTCACAAAGCGGCAGGTGGTGGTGCTGCATGGCTGCTGCGCGAGCACGTCGAAAGCATTCACGGTAAGGCACACAAGGTGTTCGCCCGGCAATTGGAACGAGTGTGTATGGGTCTCCGTGAAATACTGATCGAACGTGACGCCATCGAAGACGCTCCACACATTGCTGTAAGGGATCGTTTGGCCAGCGGTCACTTCCGGGAGGAACGTGTAGGTGAGGAGGCCGATCAGCTCCTCGCTGAATTCGACCTCCAGCGAGGGGTCGCAGCCTTGCCAGCCCCCACCCCCCAAGGCATCGCGTTGCTCATCCAGCAGTTGGCCGCGCGCGGCCCCTGAGATCAGCAGGAACAAGAGCAGTATCGAATAGGAGCGAGAACTCATGGTTTGCGCGTGCAATTGATGGAACGTGAGACCCCGAAAAGGAGCCCCCAACGCTGTGGCGAGATGTGTGCCCCGGGGTCGCTGCCCAAGGGAAGGATGGCCTGCATATAACTCGGACCGCCCCAAAGCCGCCAGTGTTCGTTGATCAGGTAACCACCCCGCAAGCTGGCCGAGCCCAAGAGTTGGACGGGGTAGCGCGATCGGAGAATTGAGGCCTCGGCAGGTCGGCTGGCCAGGGAGCCCTCTTGGTCGATAACGGTTATGGTGGCCCCCTGTGCCTTTGTCAGCTCAACGGCCAGGCCGCCCTGCAGGCCGACCAACCAGCGCCCGAACCCTTGCTCATAACCGAGTTCCAAGGGAATGCGCATCATGCTGCGTTGCACACTTCCAGTGGTGCTGCGATCTTCCGTTGTCACAGTTGTCACCGTATCAACGCTGCTTTGGAACACCTGTGTGTTGAGGGTCACGTAGTACGTGGTTATCTCCTGCTCTACATACACGCGGCGATCCTGGTGGGACAACTGTTGTTCCGAGCGCTCCAGATGAAGGCCGCTTCGCAGGGACCACCCGCTTCGCCATTGCCTGCTGATCTCTGCACCCAAAGACCATGTTCGGGTGGGTGCGCTACTGTTGTTCAGCGCATCCACCAATGCGCGGTTGGTACCCCTCCACTCATCCCGAAGTGTATAAGCGCCAATGGCGGCCTCCAGCCACCACTCTCCTTTGCGCAGTACGTACGGATGGTCCGGAAGCCGTTGCCAACGCACCAGTTTCTCAGGGGGGATGGTGCCGATCGGCCGGAGCGGTAGCATCCATTCGGCATCCGCTCCTGTTGTGATTCCATGTCCCTGCTGGTGGGTCTGCTCGGGGTCGGTGCCGATGTCGGCACGCAACACGACCTGCGCGGCCGGCTCGTTTATCGCTCCGGCTCCGGTTGGCACCTGTGACCTTGGCGGAGCAACCGTTCGCAGTGTTGTTATCGGAGCTGTCTCCCGGCCATCAAATGAGCCCTTTCCGAGCTTCTGTTCGTGTGCGCCATCATCATGTTCCCGGTTGACCAGCAGTCCAGTTGTCGAGGAGGTCTGTTCGGGATTTTCCGCACCCATATGCGCTCTTTGTTCGCCACCCGGTCGGAGGGCACTGTGGTGCATGGGCGCAAGCGCTTCTTCACCGGCAAGGGCGACCAGCGTTGGGGCGGATGCGGCTTGGGCCGTGTGGTCCCTGTTGGAATGCCTGCTGGCCAACAGGTGGTAGGCCGAAACACCACCCATGAGCAGCATAATGCCGGCCAGCACCACCCAGCCACGCCAGAACCAGCCGGCCCTACGGCCTGTTCGGCCGGCCTTCACAGCTTGCCAAACCGCTGGCGGGGGCGTGCGTTCTGCCTGCCCCAGCGCCGTGCGGAAGCGCTCGTCAAGCGGATGTGTCTCGTGTTGCGACATGCGGGGTCAGTTCATGGATCTTCAATTGCAGCATTCGCCGAGCCTTGGCCAATTGGCTGCGTGATGTACTCTCGCCGATACCCATTTGTTCGGCGATCTCGCTATGGTCATAACCCTCTATCGCGTAGAGGTTGAACACCATTCGGTAACCATCGGGCAGGTTGGCCACCAGGGCAAGCAACTCCTGCTCACCCAATTGCTCCAACGCTTCGGAGGGAACGGGGCTATCCGGCAATTGTTCCAGACCGGAGCGCTCCAGCTGATAGGATTTCCGGCGGTAGTGGTTGATGGCCGTGGTAACCATGATGCGTCTTATCCAACCTTCCAGGGAGCCTTGTAACCGGAAGGTGTCGAGCTTGTCAAATACCCGGATGAACCCTTCCTGAAGCAGGTCCTGAGCCTCGAGGTCGTTTCGCGCATAGCGCAAGCACACGACGTACATACGTCGTGCGTAGCGCTTGTACAGCTCTTCCTGGCTGGCGGAATGGTTCGCCAGGCAAGCGCGCACAAGCTCGCTTTCGCTTTGCTCTTTCAACCTGCGGGGCTTGGTCCGGGTAACAAGACACTGGCTTGCGTGCAAACGCTGCCCTGTGCCGTTCCCGATCAGCAAGGTAAGCCACCACGCTCCTTTGCATTCCCGCCCAGCAAACGACAGCAAACGGCTGTGAACGATTACAAACGACTGTTACCCGGATCTCCCGTCACCACCCCGGCAGTTTTGCATCGGTCATCGGGTTCAGCTCCGAGGCCAACACGCAAAAAGTCAAAACACCTAAAACACTCCTGTACCATGAACACGCTGAAGAACAATGTCCGCCTGATCGGTAACCTTGGCTTTGACCCCGAAGTGCGCGAGATCGCTAAAGGACGCAAGGTGGCCCGTATGTCCCTGGCCACCAATGAAAGCTACCGCAATGCCAATGGTGAGTACGTAACGGACACCCAGTGGCATACCGTGGTCGCTTGGGGACAGACCGCAGACCAAGTGCAGCGCCTGCTCCGCAAAGGTTCTCCCGTTACGTTGGAAGGGCGGCTGGTGCATCGTAGCTACGATGCCAAGGACGGCACCAAGCGATACATCACCGAAGTGGTCATGAACGGCTTTCAAGTTCTCGGAGGAACACGCCAAGACGAGCATGCGGAAGCGGCCTGAACCCGAAACGAGTTACACGGCATGAAGGGGGGCGCGGTATAACCGCGCCCCCCTTTTCTTTCCAAGCCATGCGTCGGTTCTTTGTACCATGGCCGAAAAGAAAAGACCGCGCTGGAGAACGTTCGCCTATGCACTCGGTGCATTGGTCTTGCTCGGGTTGCTGGTCACCGCATTCCTCTTTCCCCATCTCCTCAAGAGATACATCGAGCAGAATAGTGAGGCATGGATCGATCGCAAGATCACCATAGGCAGTATAGTTCTCAACCCCATAACAGGCACCTATGCCGTGCATGACCTGGTCTGTTTTGAACCCCGGAGCGAGCAGGTGTTCATCTCGTTCAACAAGTTGGGTGTCAAGGGAGATGTGTTGGATGGGTTCCGAAAGGGCCATTGGCGCTTTCATGATGCTGAACTGCGAGACCCCTATGTACACATCCACCACCGTGGCGAGCGCTTCAATTTCAGTGACCTATTGGAGCTGGGCGGTGAGGCTGATACGGCCAAAGCGGACCAAGGGAGTGTGCTCTTCACCGTTGTCGATATCGCACTGACCGGTGGTCGCATGGATTATGATAGTGACTTGTTGCGCGAGCCCCTGCACGTAGTGGACCTGGCCGTTGCCTGTAACCTCATTACCAGTGAAAGCGGACACATGGACTTTGTTGTGGGTCTTGGGCTAACGGACGGCACACGGCTGGACGGTGGGTTCACCATTGATACGGACAGCGCCCGCTATGCCGTGGAGGCCCATTTGCGCGATCTGGACCTGGCCAGCTCACTGCCATACCTACAGGACTTCTTTGGAGCCGGTTCGTTGGCGGGAAAACTGGATGTCGATCTTGATGTGAAGCAGAGCTATGCCGATAGCAGTGATCTGGCCCTCAGTGCGCGTATGCACATGCGCGGCTTGGACCTTCGTGGACCCGATGGTGACCCCTTGGTGCGGATGCGTTCGCTTCGTGCTCATCTGGACACCTTGGTAGGCGACCATCTTGAGCTGGGGGTGGTGGATATTGACGGATTGGATGCCCGCTTCGCCTTGTTGCCCGATGGATCCGACAACTGGACCAGACTGCTGAGGTTGGTGCCGGATACGACCGCCGATGAAGCGGGGGCCATGGTGCTGGACGCCAGCGCCAGCAACTACTTCGTGCTATTGGCAGAGTACATCAGCTACCTCGGGTCGGCGGTCACCACAAGCGATTATTCCGCGGATAGTCTGGTGTTCCGGAATGGCGCCCTGTTCTTTGAAGACCTCACGGTTCCCGGCGGGTTCAACTACCGGTTGTCGGCCATTGACCTGCGCGCACAGCGGTTCAATGCGGGATCCCAGTCCGCACCTGTGAGCTTGGCCATGCGCCTCAACAATGCGGGGTCGCTGGTGGCCAAGGCGATATTCGACCCCGCAGACCTGCGCAATGTGACCCTTTCTGTGCGGCTGGATAGTTTGCTGATGCCGCATCTGGATGCCTACACCCGCTGGTATGCCGCACATCCGGCGCTGGATGGCGTGTTGGCATTCACCTCGGAAACGGCCATACATGCAGGCATGATCGATTCGAGGAACAACTTGCGCATCGACCATTTGCGGTTCGGCAAGCGGATACAAGAACACGACCCCGAGGTCTTCGTGCTGCCGCTGCGCCTTGCGGCGGGCTTGTTGAAGGATGTAAAAGGGATGGTCTCCCTGGATATTCCGGTGCGCGGTGATCTGCGCGACCCATCGTTCAAGGTGTTGCCCATCGTGTGGCAGGTGCTGAAGAACCTGGTGGTAAAGGCTGCCGCCGCGCCGGCCAAATTGCTTGTTCGCGTGTTTGATGGGGCTGATGAACGCGCACTGGAGAAAGTGCGCTTCGAGCCAATGCAACAGCACCTGGAAAAAGAGCAGGAGAGAGCGTTGCAGCAAGTGGCCAAAGCATTGCTGGCCAAGCCGGACCTGCGTGTGGACTTGGTGGAGTTGGTGGATAGTGTGGCCGAAACGGGTGCGCTCGCCCTATTTCAGGCCAAGGCCAGGTATCTGTTACCGGGCGCGGTTGTTCTGAGCGCGGCGGACAGTACACGCGTGCTTGCGGTTTCCGAGCGCGATACCTTGTTCATGCAATGGATGGATGTGCAGATGCCCGGAACGGCCTCCCAAAGCATGCACCAACGAAGTGTAGCACTGGTGGGGGCGAGCTCTGTTCGGCAACTGTGGTCCGGGGTGGAGCAAGCGCGGAGAGCTGCGGTTCGTGCGGCGTTTGTTTCCGCAGGGGTGGTACCCACCCGCTATGCGATACGAAAGGGCACTCCTGCGGAACTTGCTGTTCATGGTGGCCCCCCGGGATACCTCTTTGTTTACGACATCGCTGAGTAGCTCCGTGCGCCCGGTGCTGAGGTACTTTCAAAACACCGGGCAAGGAATGCTTGCGCATTGTGTACAACTTGCTACTTTTGCCGTCCCTTCGCAGGAAGGGAACTTTCCCTGGTAGCTCAGCCGGTTAGAGCACCTGACTGTTAATCAGGGGGTCGCTGGTTCAAGTCCAGCCCGGGGAGCAAGTTGAAGGAAGCCGCGCCAGCGGCTTTCTTTGTTTTCGCCCAACACTGTTCACCTCACCCTCCATGCAGCTCATCACCGTAGGCACTGTCGCTTTCGATCGCATTGAAACCCCCTTCGGCGTGGCCGAAAAGACCGTGGGCGGCGCCGCCACCTACATCAGCCTGGCCGCCTCCGTGTTCCTTGACAAGATGGGCCTGGTGAGCGTGGTGGGCGATGATTTCCCGGAGGCCACCATGGACCAATTGCGCCAGCGCGGTGTGGATCTGCAGGGGCTGGAAGTGCTGCAAGGCAAGGAGAGTTTCTTCTGGGCCGGCCGCTACCACTACGACATGAACACCCGCGACACGCTGGAGACGCGCCTCAACGTGCTGCTGGACCTGGACCCCACGCTTCCGGAGGACTACCGCACTGCGCCCTACGTGATGCTGGGCAACCTGGACCCCACCGTGCAGGCCAAGGTGTTGGACCAAATGACCGAGCGCCCGGCCCTGGTGGTGATGGACACCATGAACTTCTGGATGGACAGCGCCATGGAGAAGTTGCGTGAAGTGATCGGCCGGGTGGACATCCTTACCATCAACGATGCCGAGGCGCGCCAGCTGAGCGGGGAGCACAGCCTGGTAAAGGCCGCCGGCAAGATCCTGACCATGGGCCCCAAGTACCTGGTGATCAAGAAAGGCGAGCACGGCGCGTTGCTCTTCAGCAAGGACCGGGTCTTCTTCGCACCGGCCCTGCCCTTGGAGGATGTGGTGGACCCCACCGGCGCCGGCGACACCTTCGCAGGTGGCTTCATCGGCTTCCTGGCCCGCACGCAGGACCACAGCTTCGACAACTTGAAGCGCGCCATCATCGTGGGCAGCGCTCTGGCCAGCTTCTGCTGCGAGAAGTTCGGCATCGAGCGCATGCTGGAGGTCTCCCGCGAGGACATCGACCAGCGGATCCAGGAGTTCGTGGACCTGGTGGACTTCGATATCGAGCTGGTGGGCTAAGTCCCACGGGCGCCCCGCCCGTGGGGACGACGGCCACCCCCGCAGCGCTTGGCCGCCGGAGCCGCCGACCTACCTTCGCTCTGGTAGCCAACACCCATGCGCCCCACGCTCGCATTCGCATTCCTCCTGGTCAGCGCCACCGCGCTCGCCCAACTCTGCGGCAACCCGCCGCCCGGCTTCTTGCCCATTCCCGACATGGGCAGCGCCACTTTCCAAGGCATGAGCGGCGGCCTCTACGGAGGCGGCAGCAACAGCATCCCGTCGGCACACCTTGAAGGGAGTATCCAGATGGCCCAGGAGATCCAGCCCTTGGATGCCGACGGCAATCCCGATCCGCAGGGCTGGGTAGTCTTCATGGGCGTGGGCATGTCCAATGCCTCGCTCTGCTGGAACGGTTTGCGGGACAGTACCCAACTCTTCAACGGCCGCAACCCGAGCATGAAATTGGTGAGCGCTGCGGTGGGCGGAAAGGACATCGACCGCATGCTTGATACCACCGACAGCTACTGGGCCATTGTGCAACAGCGATTGGACCAAAGCCAGGTGACCGCCGCGCAGGTGCAGGCCGTGTGGTTCCTTCAGGCGCAACACATTGCCACCATTCCGCAGGGCATGGGCATCGCTCATTTGGACACCTTGGAGCGCAAGTTCCGCGATGCCTTCGTGCTGCTGAAACAGCGCTACCCCAGCCTGAAGCAGATCTACTGCAGCGGCCGCGACTACGGCGGCTACTCCAACCCCGGCCAGGGCAATCCGGAGCCCTATGCCTACTACACCGGCTGGGCCTTCCACCGCTTGGTGCAGCGGCAATTGAACGGCGACCCCGCATTGGCCTACGAAGGCCCCGATGCGCCCGTGCCTTGGCTGGCTTGGGCCAACTACATCTGGAGCGACGGCGCGAACCCCAACAACGATGGCCTCGCATGGCTGTGCCCCCAGGATTACCAGAACGATGGTGTACACCCCAATGCCAACGGGGTGGGCAAGGTGGCAACGCGTCTCTTCCAGTTCTTCCGGACGGAACCCACTACCACGTGGTACCGTGCGCCAGAGATAGGTACAGGGCTTTCGGAAGTGCAGGCCACAGAGCCCTTGCTGTTCTTCCCCAACCCCACGGGCGGCCTGTTGCAGCTTGACCTACCACCCGGTGCGGTGCCGCAAGTGCGTGTGTGGGACGCTGCAGGCCGTGTGGTGCTGCAGGCGCAGGAACGTTGGCTGGACTTGGGCGGGATGCCCGTTGGGCTTTACGCCGTGGAGGTGTGGATGGAGGGCAAGCGCTGGATGGGCAGGGTGGTGAAGGAGTGAGTTTACTTACCCCATCCGCTTGGCCACCTCCTCCCAGTTCACCAAGTTCCACCAAGCACCTACGTACTCGTTTCGCTTGTTCTGGTAGTTGAGGTAGTAGGCGTGCTCCCACACGTCCAGGCCAAGCAGGGGCGTGCCCTTGAAATCGCTCACGTCCATCAGCGGGTTGTCCTGGTTGGGCGTGCTGCCGATCTCCAGCTTGCCGTCCTTCTCCACCAGCCAGGCCCAGCCGCTGCCGAAGCGCTTCATGGCGGCATCGGTGAAAACTTCCTGGAACTTCTCGAAGGAACCGAAGGAGGCGTTGATGGCGTCGAGGACCTTTCCTTGGGGAGCGATCTGCCCTTCGACTCCGCTCAGAGCCGGTCGCATCACCTGCCAGAAGAAGGTGTGGTTCCACGCGCCACCGCCGTTGTTGCGGGCCTTGGTGCTGTATGCGGAGATGCGCGAGAGGAAGTCCGCTTCACTGCTGGCGGTGATGCCCTCCTCGGCCACGGCCTCCATCACGTTCTTCACGTAGGCCGCGTGGTGCTTGCCGTAGTGGATCTCCATGGTGCGTGCATCGATGTGCGGCTCCAATGCGTCGAAGGCATAGGGCAGGGGCAGCTGCGCCATCACCAAGGGGGGCAGCACAGGACCACCATCTTCGCTTTTCGCCTCACCACCCTCGGTGCTGTTGCATCCGGTGGCTTGCAGGATAACGGGGCCGGCCACCAAGGCACCCAGGCCAGCTTTCAGGGAGCGGGAAAGGAATTGTTTGCGGTCCATGGCCTCGAAGGTAGTTGTCCGTTGGCGGATGTCAGTTGTCAGGAAGCGCTTGCAGCATCTGCATGATCGGATCAGGCGCACGCGTTGATCAGACCGTAAGGTGAGACGGATCCATCACTGTCCCTCACGGACAACGGTCAACTGACAACCGGGATCCAGTTCACACGAAGCTCACCAGCAACTGGCCCTTCTCCACCGCCTTGCCCTTCTCGGCAGGCACAGCGCTTACCACCGCATCGCCGGGCGCCTTGATCACGTTCTCCATCTTCATGGCCTCCAGCACCAGTATGGGGTCGTTCTTCTTCACGGCATCGCCGGGTTTCACCAGTATGTTCAGCACCAGGCCGGGCATGGGGGCTTTGATCTCCCGCACCTTCACTGCGGCCTTCTCCAAGCCCAGGGTCTTCATCAGGCGGCTCTGCTCATCCTGCAGGTGCACGGTGTAGGTGGCTCCCCCGATGCGCAGACGGGCTGTGTTGTTCTCGCGGTCCTCCTTCAGCACCAGCACGCGGTAGCTACGTCCATTGCGCACCACGCTGTATTGCCCCGGTCCGGTGCGGACAAGGTCGGCTGGGCTTTCGCCGGGCAAACTCCAGGGAGAGTGGGGGGTGGCCCGTTCCAACACGATGTCCTGTTCGGAGCCGTTGACCTTTGCGTAGAGTTGTTTGGCCATGGTGCGAAATTACTCGAACAAGCCATGAAAACCCGGCTCCCCGAAACCTTGCCCACATGTTGGGAGCGGGGCTAAGTGCTCTTTGCGGCGGTTATATTTGGGACATGCGCGGCATCCTCGGGGCGATCGGGTTCACATTGTGCCTCTCGGCGGTTGCACAGTGGACGCCTATAGTGGTATCCCTTCCGACATGGCATACGTTCGGCAATTACAGTAACGGCCCCATGTTGTTCACCGCTCCGGGGGTCGGGTTCGCAGCCCAAAGCACATACGTTTCTCCCAGCATCGGCTATATCATCCGCTTCGTGGCCACCGAGGATGAATGGACCACGAATGACATTGTGCAAGCGATAAGCGGCGGTGCCGGAAGTCAGCCAGTTTCGGCCATGTGGCGCTCTGGTGATCGCGGGTGCTTCTACCGGCGCCTTTCGGGCGGCTCGCAGGAGCTGAAGTCCTTCACGCGGCATGATGGAACAGTTGAGTTCAAAGTCTACCCTGTGGCTGGAGGTGTGTATGACACCTTGATAGTAGCCCCCACCGGAGAAACATCGGCCTATGCATTGACCCACAACAACACAGATGAACTTGTGCTGCGCTATGTGCATCCAAACACGTATGTCACCGTGACCGGCTTGCCGGCCACTGCCCAGAAGTTGTACGGCATTTACTTCTTTGACGACCAGACTGGTGCGGTCCTACTCCGGAGTTCCGAAGGGGTGGGAGAGGTTTGGATCACCTCCAATGCGGGTTTGGCGTGGTCTCTTGCCTTGTCGGATGAGCAGGTCTGGTTCAAAGCAATGAAATGGTTGGATGATCGAACCGCTTGGCTACTGGGCGATGAGGGCCGAATCGCGGTCACCACGGATGCGGGTGGAACATGGAGTGTTCTGGACAGTCCCGCTCCGGTGGTCTGGCGAAGCGTGGATGGTTATTCAACGGACCATGTCTGGATCGCGGGAGGGCAAGGAAAAGTGTTCTCCACACAGGATGGGGGGTCTACATGGACCGACCATTCCATCGATGCGGAAGATGTGATCGAATTGATGATATACGACCAGGTGGTCTATGTCCGCGCTAGGGTATGGTTGCAAAGCGGGCACTTGGCAACGCGCATTTTCCGGTGGGGAGAGTTGGACGACGAGGACCACCTGGATGGCCCCTCGGAAGGTTCGCATTGGTGGATAAATTCCGAACATGGGATCCAACTCATCTTGGACGAGGAGGACGACGCTGTCCGGGACCTGAAGTTGTACGATAGGAGCGGCCGGGAAGTGCGAGTAACACGCTTCAGCGACAATGTGCCCATGGAGCATCTACCGGCCGGCATATACCTGATGCGCTTGCGCACCGAGCAACGCACCGTTAGCGACAAGGTCTTCTGGCAAGGCCGACCCTGATCCGCCTGCCGTTCGTTTACTCGAACATCGCGTCACCCCCCTGCGCTTCGTAGCCTTCGTCCACCTCAAGTTCCTTCTGTTGGCTGGCGGCCACGGCGAGGCGATCGCAGAGCTCGTTGAGCGGATGGCCGTTGTGTCCGCGCACCCATTGGAATTTCACCCGGTGCTTGCGGTACACCACCAGAAAGCGCTTCCAGAGGTCGGGGTTCTTCTTTTGCGCAAAGCCCTTCTTCTCCCAGCCGAACACCCAGCCCTTCTCCACCGCATCCACCACGTATTTGCTGTCGCTCACCACGGTCACTTCCATGCCCGGGTTCTTCAGGGCTTCAAGGGCAACGATCACTGCCAGCAATTCCATGCGGTTGTTGGTGGTGCGGCGGAAGCCGCCCCACAGCTCCTTGCGATGCTTGCCACTCTCCAGCACGGCGCCATAGCCACCGGGCCCAGGGTTGCCACTGGCGGCACCATCGGTATGGATCATGATCTTCACGTGTGCGGGAACAGGTAGGTGATGTTCCCGGCGAAGAGCTTCACCGCTATGGCCAGCAGGATGATGCCGAAGGCTTTGCGCAACACGATGAGGCCCACGCGCCCCAACAAGCGTTCGATCCGGTTGGTGAGCAGCAGCACCACCACCACCACCACCATGTTCAGCAAGATGCCCATCAGGATGTTCGGCCGCTCCAACTCTGCGCGCAGGGAGAGGATGGTGGTGATGGTGCCCGCCCCGGCGATCACCGGGAAGGCCAGGGGAACGATGCTGTAGACCTTGTTGTCCTCTTCCGGCGGGGTGAGACCGGGTGCCGAGGTGTCCTCTTTGAAGAGCTTCACACCAAGGATCATTTCCAGCGCAATGAAGAATAGGACCAATGAGCCCGCAACAGCGAACGAGTTCACATCCAGGCCCAGAAAACCGAGTATGGTCTCGCCCACGTAGAGGAAGGTGACCATGATGGCCAGGCTCACCAGGGTGGCTCGCGCCGGGTAGATCTTACCGGCCTTGCGCCGAACTTCCAATATGAGCGGGATGCCACCGACCACATCGATCACTGCGAAGAGCACCAGGAAGGCCTTACCGATCTGTACCAGGTCGAACATGGGAGGAGATGTGTTGCTGCCCGAGAGTGGACCCCTCGTATTCGCTCAGGGTATGTGGGAGCGCAGCTGTGATACGGTCGGGCTGCGGTGGCAAAGGTGCGAAGCAGCGCTCAACCTGCGGGGCCGGTGGTGTGGTTGGCGTGATCAAAGGGCTTTCATCAACGCCTCCACGATGCGTGGATAGTGCGCATGCTCCAAGGCATGGATGCGCTGCGCCAGTGTTTCTGCCGTGTCTTCGGGCAACACCGGGCAGGTGGTTTGGAACAGGTGTTCGCCCTCGTCGTAGCGTTCGTTCACGCGGTGTATGGTGATGCCGCTTTCCTGTTCGCCTGCGGCGATCACGGCCCGGTGTACGTGCTCGCCGTACATGCCCTTGCCACCATACTTGGGCAGCAACGCGGGATGGATGTTCACGATGCGTTGCGGGAAGGCCTGCACCATCCCCGCGGGTATCAGGCGCATGAAACCGGCGAGCACCACCAGATCGATGCGCTGCTGTTGCAGTTCGCGGAGCAGCGTGCCATCCTTCAGTTGTGGGCCATTGAAGAGGTAGCTGGGCACGCCCATATCCCAAGCGCGTTGCAGCACACCGGCCGTGGGCTGGTCGCTGCCGATAAGGACCACCTTGGCAATGCTGTTTCCGGCGAAGTGCTCCATCAGGCGCTGGGCGTTGGTGCCGGAGCCGCTGGCAAGGATGGCGATGCGCTTCATGCTGCGAAGGTGCGATCTTTCCCCTCACAGATCAGGAGCCATGCAAACAG
This sequence comes from Flavobacteriales bacterium, assembly GCA_019638115.1. Taxonomy (GTDB): domain Bacteria; phylum Bacteroidota; class Bacteroidia; order Flavobacteriales_F; family PHOS-HE28; genus PHOS-HE28. The sequence continues at coordinate 1,119,664 of JAHBUK010000001.1, forward strand.
AACAGCCGCAGATCCCACTGGACTTTCTACGCTATCCCGACACGGAGATGCTGGAGCGCGCCAAGTCCTTCCATGCCTTGCTGGACCGGCGGCGAAGCGTACGCCGCTTCAGCGCCGACCCTGTTCCATACGAAGTGATCGCCGAGGTGGTGCGTGCTGCAAGTACGGCCCCCAGTGGCGCACACAAACAGCCGTGGACCTTCTGCGTGGTGGGTGATCCGGCATTGAAGCGTCGTATCCGCGAAGCGGCTGAGGCGGAGGAGCGCATCAACTACGGTGGGCGCATGAGCGAGGAGTGGTTGGAGGACCTGAAGCCCTTCGGCACCGATTGGCAGAAGCCCTTTCTGGAGACCGCGCCCTGGCTGGTGGTCGTGTTCAAGCGGGCATACGAGTTGGAACCCGATGGCGCCAAGCACCAGAACTACTACGTGAACGAGAGCGTGGGCCTGGCCACGGGATTGCTTTTGGCGGCCGCGCACCATGCGGGCCTGGCCACGCTTACCCATACCCCGAGCCCGATGAACTTTCTATCACAGGTGCTGGGGCGCCCCGCGAACGAACGTCCTTTCCTGCTGATACCCATGGGGTTCCCTGCCGAGGGGTGCGTGGTTCCGGACCTGCGGCGCAAGCCGCTGGAGGAGGTATTGGTGCCCTTCCTGTAGGGAGGGCTTGCGCATATCGAAAATGTCTTTCCTTTGCAGCCTGTTCAACCAACAACGAACTGACATGTCGGATATCAAGTCAAGGGTCATCGCCATCATCGTGGACAAACTCGGAGTGGACCAAGCCGAGGTAACACCCGAGGCGAGCTTCACGAACGACCTTGGCGCTGACAGCCTCGATACCGTCGAACTCATCATGGAGTTCGAGAAGGAGTTCAACATCGCCATTCCCGACGACCAGGCCGAGAAGATCCAGACCGTGGGTCAGGCTGTGGATTACGTCGAGAAGAACGCGAAGTAAACCCGGTCCGCAGGGACCTTTCGGATGCAGCTAAGGCGTGTGGTAGTAACCGGCCTGGGCGCGCTCACCCCCCTCGGCAATACCCTTCAGGCGTATTGGGATGGGTTGGTGAGCGGCACAAGCGGTGCTGCGCCCATCACCCGCTTCGATGCCTCCAAGTTCAAGACCCGTTTCGCCTGCGAGGTGAAGGGCTTCAACCCGGAGGATTTCATCGATCGCAAGGAGGCACGCAAAATGGACCCCTACACCCAGTTCGCTGTGGTGTGTGCAGATGAGGCCATGAAGGATTCGGGGCTCGACCTGGACAAGGTGGACCGCGAACGCATCGGCGTGATCTGGGGCAGCGGCATCGGAGGCCTGAAGACCTTCCAGGACGAGTGCATCGGCTACGGTAGGGGCGACGGTACGCCGCGCTTCAACCCCTTCTTCATCCCGAAGATGATCGCCGACAGCGCGGCAGGCCTCATCAGCATGCGCCACGTGTTGCACGGCCCCAGCTACGTTACCGCCAGCGCTTGCGCCAGCAGTAACAACGCCATGATCGACGCTTTCAACTACATCCGCCTGGGCACTTGCGTGGCCGTGGTAACGGGTGGCAGCGAAGCGGCGATCTACGAGGCGGGTGTGGGCGGCTTCAATGCGTTGCATGCCATGAGCACCCGCAACGACGATCCAGCCACCGCTTCACGGCCCTACGACAAGGACCGCGATGGTTTCGTGCTGGGCGAGGGTGGTGCGGCCATCATCCTGGAGGACCTGGAGCATGCCTTGGCGCGCGGGGCCAAGATCTACGCCGAGGTGATCGGCGGTGGCATGAGCAGTGATGCCTACCACATCACCGCTCCACATCCGGATGGATTGGGCGCGGAGCTGTGCATGAAGCACGCCTTGCGTGATGCCGGGATCCAAGCCACCGAGATCGACTACATCAATACGCACGGTACCAGCACGCCCATCGGCGACCCCCAGGAGGTGAAGGCCATCCAGCGCCTGTTCGGGGAGCACGCCTACAAGCTGAACATCAGCGCCACCAAGAGCATGACAGGCCACCTGCTGGGTGGTGCCGGTGCGGTGGAAGGTGTTGCGGCCATCATGGCGGTGCACACCGATATGGTGCCGCCCACGATCAACCATTTCACTGACGATCCCGAGATCGATCCCCGGTTGAACTTCACGTTCAACCAAGCGCAGAAGCGCACCGTGAACGCCGCCCTGAGCAACACCTTCGGGTTCGGTGGCCACAATACTTCGGTGATCTTCCGCAAGTACAGCTGATCCCTTGCTGCGTAGTCTGTTCAGCCGAGCACGCAACCCCGAGGAACGACGGGTGCGGGCATGGTGTCGCCAAACCCTGCACCTTACACCGGGCGATCTGCCCCTATATCGCCAAGCCTTGCGCCACAGCAGTGCCGTGGCCGACGACCGGCCCGACCTGCCGGACAACGAGCGCCTGGAGTTCCTGGGTGATGCCATTCTCGATGCCATCATCGGCGACCTGCTTTTCAGCACCTACCCGGACAAGGGCGAAGGTTTCCTGACGCGCATGCGCAGCAAGTTGGTGAGCCGCTCTCAGCTCAACAGTTTGGCACGCCTCATTGCCATTGAACGGGTGATGGAAAGCAATGTGGCGCGCAGCCAGGAGTCGTCCGTGCCCGGCAATGCCCTGGAAGCGCTCATCGGCGCCCTCTTCATCGACAAAGGCTTCGACCGTACCCGCAAGGTGGTGGTGAAGCTGCTCCTTACCCACGTGGACCTGGAGGAGGTTGCCAAGGAGGACAAGGATGGCAAGAGCCGGCTGCTGGAATGGGGCCAGAAGCGCAAGCGCAAGATCGAATTCGTGGTGCAGGAGGAAAACGGTGGCAGCCGGGGCAAGACCTATGTGGCGCAGGTGCTCATTGATGGTGTGGTGAAGGGCAGTGGCCGCGGCAACAGCAAGAAAGTGGCCGAGCAGGATGCTGCACAGAGCGCTTTCGCCGGCATGCGCTCGCGACGCCCACAGCAAGCGCGCAAGCAGGCCGATCCAACCGGCGAGAAGGCGACAACACCCGCTCGTAACCGCCGTCGCCGTCCTGCACGGCGCGTAGGAGGTGGCGCGCCCACGACCGATATGGGCTGAGCGAACACGCTTCACATTGGCGGAACAGGCCGTGTCTACCTTTGGCCTCGATCCCCAGCGAACAATGCGTGCTGTTTCCAAAGTAAAACTCGACCTGGACCCGGACCCGGACGTCTCGGTGTTCGGGATCAGTTGCCACGTGCACGACCACCGTTTGTGCTGGGCCATGAACCGCGCCCTGGGCTTCGATCTGGCCAGGCGCAGGAGTGACATCACTGATGAAGTGGCCGGTCGCGCTGCGCGTTACTCGGTGTTCGACCACACCGATCCACATACCGAAGGGCGCGTGATCCTGGTGCATAACCATAGTCCCGAAGGCATCCTGATCAAGGAACAGCGCAACGCAGATTTCTTCATGCTGGTGGACAATGAGCTCGCAGAGCGCATGCCCGACCTGTTGGACCGCTTGCGCAAACTGGAGTTCGTGCTCGCCGTTTTTCCCTTGGACCTGGAGCAAATGCGCCTGGGCCACAAACTTCTTGAGTAGACCCTATGACCGAACCGAAGACCAAGATCGTTGCCACCATCGGCCCTGCTTCCGCATCACGCGAGGTGCTGCGTGAACTGATGCTGAACGGCATGGATGTGTGCCGCCTCAACTTCAGCCATGGCAACCACGCTTTCTACGAAGAACTGATCCGTGACATCCGTGCCGTAAGTGCGGAGCTTGGCTTGCACACCGCCATACTCGCCGACCTGCAAGGCCCCAAAATGCGCGTGGGTGAGATGGCCGATGGCCCCATCATGCTTGAGGAGGGTGATGAACTGATCATCACCACGGAACAGACCCAGGGCCGCGCGGGCCTGGTAAGCACCAGCTATCTGCAATTCCCGCAGGATGTGAAGAAGGGCGAACTGGTGCTGTTGGACGATGGCAAACTGCGCTTGGAAGTAGTGGCCACGGATGGCCGCAACACCGTTACTACTCGCGTGCTGAACAGCGGCCCGCTCAGCGCCAACAAGGGGCTCAACCTGCCAAACACCAAGATCAGCCTGCCCTGCCTCACGGACAAGGACAAGCAGGACCTGGACTTTGCGCTGGAGCACGAAGTGGACTGGATCGGCCTGAGCTTCGTCCGCAGTGCGCGCGACATCATCGAGCTCAAGGGCATCATCAACTCGCGTGAGAAGCATGCCCGCGTGGTGGCCAAGATCGAGAAGCCCGAGGCCCTCAAGGAGATCGACGAGATCATCCACGAAAGCGACGCCCTGATGGTGGCCCGTGGCGATCTCGGTGTGGAGATCCCCATGGAGCAGGTGCCCTTGGTGCAGAAGGACATCATCAGGCGCTGCCTGGCCCACCACCGCCCGGTGATCGTGGCCACGCAGATGATGGAGAGCATGATCACCAACATCACCCCCACTCGCGCCGAGGTGAACGACGTGGCCAACGCGGTGTTGGACCATGCGGACGCCGTGATGCTCAGTGCGGAGACCAGCGTGGGCAAGTATCCGGTGGAGGTGGTGAAGGCCATGAACAAGATCTTGCTGGAGATGGAGAAGAGCGACACCATGTACAACGTGGAGGAGTCGAAGCTGGAGGACAACGACCGCATGGTGAGCGATGCCATCTGCAAAGCCAGTGTGCGCATGTCCGCGGCCATCGATATCAAGGCCATCGTCACCATGACGCACAGTGGCTACACGGCCTTCAAGATCAGCAGCATGCGCCCCAAGGCGCACATCTTCGCCTTCACCAGCAACAAGCGTATCCTGAACATGCTGAACCTGGTGTGGGGCGTACGGGCCGAGTTCTACGACAAGACCGTGAGCACGGACCACACCATCGCCGACATCAAGCACATCCTGCGCAGCAAGAAGTTCGTGGACAAAGGCGATCTGGTGGTGAACGTGGCCAGCATGCCCATAGCCGACCAGGGCATGGCGAACATGCTGAAGCTGAGCGAGGCTTAGACTACTTCAAGCCCCGCCCCAGCAGCAGGTCCATGTAGAACCCGGGCTTCTTCAGCCTTGCCCGCAGGTCGAGGTCGGTGAACATGCTGCTGATGGTATCGGCCAGCGCAGGGTTCTTGTTGGCGCGGTCCACCACGAAGTCGAAGAGCCAGGCCTTGTCCGCGAGCTGCTGCAGGCGGGAGCTGATGGCCAGTTCCTGGCCCAGACGACGCCATACGCGGGCATCGTAGGAGTGGAGCAGGGTGTGTGGGATGGGAGCATCGGTCGAGCGTAGTGCGGCTCCGGAACCGGCCTCCTCGGCTGAACTGCTCTTCGCACTTAGCTCAGAGTGCCCCCGCTCGGCCTCCCCACTTGAACTGAGCTTTGCGCCTTGACCGGTGTGCCCCCTCCGGAGGAGGGGGAGAATGCTCTGCTGTGACGCTTTTTCAAGTGCTTCGCACGCCACATCCGCCGCATGCATGCCGCTGATCATGGCGTGGCTGATGCCTTCGCCGGTGAAGGGGTCGATCAGGTGGCCGGCATCGCCGATCAGCAAGTAGCCATCGCCGCTCAAAGGGCGGCGCTTGCTGGCCAGCGGAAGTCCCATGCCTTGCACGGGGCCATCCAAGGTGGCGTGTGCGAAGCGCTCTTTCAAGGAGGGGTGTTCGGCCAGCAGCTTCAGCAGGAGCTTCTTCAGGTCGGCCTTGCGCTTGCGCACCACGTCGCTGCGCAGCCCCAGGCCCACGTTGGCGCGCCCGTTCGGCAATGGAAATACCCAGAGGTATCCGGGCAGCAGTTCTTTCAGGAAGATGAGCTCGATGAAGCCATCCGCATCCAAGCCTTTCACGTTGCTGTAGTAGGCCCGTACGCCGGCCGCGTGGTGGCGCGGTTCCATGCCCAGGCCGGCCACATGCCGCGCGAAGTGCGAATTGGCGCCGCTGGCATCGAGGATCAGGGGTGTGGTGATCGAGCTTTGACCAAGGTCTTCAAGCGTTACCCGCCAACCTTCCTTGATGCGCTCGAACGCTTTGGCGGCGGTGCCCTCCAGCACGGTTATGCCTGGCGCGGTCTTCACCCGCTGGAACAGGAGGTCATCGAAGTCCAAACGGGGTAGAATGGCGCCAGGGGCTTCTCCGATGCCGGTCTCCCGCCTGAAGGGTACCCGCAGGGACTTGCCTCCGGGCGCTACGAAGGTGACCCCCCAACTCGGCATGCGGTGCGCGTCGATCTTCACGCGGTCCACCAACTCGGGCGCCACACGTTCCAGGGTGCGCATCACCTTGCCGCTCAGGGCATCGCCGCACACCTTGTCGCGTGGGAACACGGCTTTCTCCACCAGCACTGCTTCCACACCACGTTTGGCCAGTTGAAGGGCTGCCGAGCAGCCCCCCGGCCCGCCTCCAAGGATCAGCACCGGTGCGTGCATGCTGCTCATCCGCGGAATGTGCCCGCTGCGAACTGGTCCAGGAAACGCACGTCGTTCTCCCAGTAGAGGCGCAGATCAGGCACGCGGTAGAGCAACTGTGCGATGCGCTCCACACCCATGCCCAGCGCGAAGCCGCTGTAGCGCTGCGGATCGATGCCGCAGTTGGCCAGCACGGCGGGGTCCACCATGCCGCAACCCATGATCTCCACCCAGCCGCTGTGTTTGCACACGTTGCATCCGGGCCCACCACAGATGGTGCAGCTCATGTCCACCTCGGCACTGGGCTCGGTGAAGGGGAAGTAGCTGGGCCGCAGGCGGATCGAGACCTCTGGCCCGAAGAGGCTCTTGGTGAAGTAGTCCAGGGTGCCTTTCAGCTCCGCGAAGCTCACGCCCTCGTCCACGTAGAGTGCTTCCACCTGGTGGAACATGCAGTGCGCCCGGGCGCTGATAGCCTCGTTGCGGTAAACGCGGCCGGGGCTGATGGTGCGGAAGGGCGGCTTGCCGCTCTCCATCACACGCACCTGAACGCTGCTGGTGTGGGTGCGCAGGGCCAGGCCCTCGACTCCGCCTGCCTGTCCGGCAGGCCCATCTCCACCGTTGTTCGAGCGTACGAAGAACGTGTCCTGCATGTCGCGTGCAGGGTGGTCCGGCGGGAAGTTGAGGGCGCTGAAATTGTGGTGGTCGTCCTCCACCTCGGGGCCTTGGCTTACGGTGTAGCCGATGCGTGCGAACACCTCCACGATGCGTTGGCGCACGATGGTGATGGGGTGCAGGCTGCCGTTGTGTGCGGTGGAGGCCGGTGCGCTTACATCCACCTGCGGACCACTGCTTGCGGATCCGTTGGAAGCCGCCTGCTTCAGTTCATCTACGCGCGCCTGTGCCGCCTGCTTCAGTTGGTTGAGGCGCTGGCCGAAGGCGCGCTTCTCCTCTGGCGGCACCTGCTTGAAATCGTCGAACAGGGCGGTGATGCTGCCGTTGCGGCCCAGCAGGGCGATGCGCAGGCGTTCGGCCTCATCGGCGTTGGCCGCTTGTGCGCCGGACACTTCGGCCTCCAGTTGTGCTATGCGTTGTTCCAGGCTCATCGGGTGCTTCGCAGATACATGCGGACGTCTTTCACAGGGCGATCGTAGGTGTTGCAGGGCAAGGCTGCCAAGGCCTCCACCACATCCATTCCTTCCACCACCTGGCCGAACACGGTGTAGCCGCCGTCCAGGTGGGGGGTGCCGCCCAAGCGGGCATAAGTGGCGCGGTCCTGCTCGCTGTAGCTCACGTTGCGCCCATCGGCCGTGTTGCGTTCCGCGATGCGGTCCAGGTCTTGTTTGCGGTAGCTGTTGCCAAGCACGATGTAGAACTGCATCGGGTCCGAACGCATGCCGGGGTTCCGGTCATCGCCTTCGCGCGCAGCGGCCAATGCTCCCCGCCGGTGTATGAGACCGGGCTTGATCTCGGGCTCGAGCGTGCCCTCCTGCGCATAGCTGTCCAGGGCTGCGCCGGGCGGCGCGTGTTTGCTGGCGGGGTTGCCGCCCTGCACCAACAGGCCCGGTATGGCGCGGTGGAAGAGCAGGCTGTCGTAGGCCTTCGCCGCCATGTTGCGCAGGAAGTTGTCGCGGTGGATCGGGGTCTCGTTGTACAGCTCCACGCGGATCACCCCCAGTTCGGTCCGGATCTCCACTTCCACCCGCTTCTCGGGCCGCGGGCTCTGCGCAAGGCCGGGGAACAGCAGCGCCCCGAACAGGAGCACGGCGAGCAGCCTTGGCACAGGGGGTGGCGTGAGGACCGGTTGCATGATTACATTTGGGCGGCCCGGCCATGGCCGCGAACGCCTTTCGGCGTGCCATTCCGACGCTGGCCCCAAAAGTAACCCAATGTCCATACGCTCCATTCGCCGCATCCTTCTGCCCGTTCTGGCCTTTGCCCTGCTTGCCCCGATCATGTCGGGTTGCAACAAGGAGAAGCCTACCACCGTGGTGATCATCGTGAAGGATGCCAACGGCAACACCGTACCGGGTGCCTACGTGAAGTTGTATGCCAACCCGGCCTTTCCCCTCGCCGATCCCACACGTCTCGACAAGGAGGCCACCACCAACTCCTCCGGCCGCGCCGAGTTCGATTATTCGGACTTCTACAAGCAGGGCCAATCCGGCTTTGCGGTGCTGGACATCCTGAGCACCACCACGGGCTTCATCGGCCAAGGCATCATCAAGGTGCTGGAAGAGGAGACCAACGAGGAAACGGTGTTCCTCGAACCGGCATAGTCGGTGTTATCAGTTCGTGCTGAAGTAGCCCAGCACGGCCTCTTTCATCAGGCGCTCCTGCTCTTCCGGTCCCAAAGCGGGCAAGTCCTTCACCCGCTCGAAGTGTGGCCATCCGTCGGCATCGCGCCCCAGTTCGCGATAGTAGCCGAAGGGTAGCAGGGTAACGCAGATGCCGATGTGCATCAGGTTCACCTTCTCGTCCTTCTTGAACTCGCGGGCGCCTTGCCCAAGTTCCTGCACACCGATGAGGAAAAGCAGGGCGTTGAGGTCCAGCGTTCCGGCATCGAAACGGGCTGAAAGTTCCTTAACGAGATCGCGCCAGCGTTTTTCGAATGCGAGGTCCAAGGGAGTAAGAGGATGTGGAGATGTGAAGATGTGAAGATGTAGAGATGTAGAGATGTGTTGCTTCGGCAAGCTTCGCAATGACGTGATGGGGATGCTGAAAGGAGCGCAAAGATGCGCTTTGTGATGGGTGTTGTGCAGCACTTGAGATGGAAGCCTGAGCGCAGGCCATCTTCGCATTGTATGCATCTTCACGCCCTGCAATGAATTGGTTCGATTGGGTCTTGGTCGCCTTGTTCTGCTGGGCCGCGTTCAGCGGTTTCCGGCGAGGCCTGTTGGTGGAATTGGCCGCCTTGGTGGCGCTGGTGCTGGGCATTTGGGCGGGCATACACTTCAGTGATCGCGTGGGGGCCGCCATCGGTCTGGATCCGGAGCGCACCGCGGTCGCCTTCCTGGTCACCTTGGTGGCGGTGCTCATCGCGGTGCACCTCTTGGCCAGGGCGCTCACCAAAGCCGTGGACATGGCCCTGTTGGGCATGCCTAACCGGATAACCGGGGCCCTATTCGCATTACTGCGATCGGTCTTCCTGTGGAGCGTGCTCTTCAACCTGCTTGCCGGGTGGTCCGATGGTCGTTTGCCGCCAGCGGAGGTGCGACAGGGATCCGCGCTTTACGGCCCGGTACGCGCATCAGCTCCATTCCTGTTGCCCGACCTTGGCGAGACCACGTGGGTGATGCAGGTGGTGGACCAGCTGAAGCAGGAGGCCGAGGAGCTGGCGCGATGAGCCCCGTGGGCAAGTACGCTTGGGTGCAGTGTTCCCTATTTCCCGAAAGAACCCGAACGCTTGTTCAGCGCGGGTAGTAGGGCGTTGAAAGCCCATGTGGCCACGATCACCAGCAGGGGTAGTGCCGGTGCCTTGAAACGGGCGTCCACGCTGGATATTCCTGCGGAGAAGAGGATGGCAGCGGAGATAACGAGCAGCAAGAGGAGCTCGTTGTTCAGGTGCTTGAACCTGGCCAGCACCAGAAGCAGCCCCAGCAACAGCGTTCCGGTGAGCAGCAGGGCCAGTCCGACCAGGCCCATGCCCAGGGCCGAGCGTTTGCCGAAATACTGCCGGATGTGGCCTCGACCCGGTGCCGCGAGCGTGCCCAGTGTTTTGCGCAACTGTGCCGTGGACCAAGCGATGGGATGTTCGAGCAAGGTGTTTCGCACATCCTGGCGCAAGGTGTTGAAGTATGCCGCTACCTGGGCACGGTCCTCCCAATCGGTGGCCATGGATCGGCCGTGCAGTTCCTGCAGGTAGCCGGAAGCGCGCTGATCCTGTGCGCGGGTCAACACTTCCGGCAGGTGGAAATAGGCGGCGGCCACTGGGCCACTGTCTGAAAGCATGAAGCGCCCAGTGCGCGCCTGGTTGCGCATCATCCAAGGCAGAACGGATAGCGCCAGGGTGATGGCGAACAGCACGTGACCACGGGATGCGCGGTGGTGCAGGAGTGCGTGAGCAGTCCCTGCTACAAGTCCGATGGCGAGCGCGTTCGGACGGAACCAGGTGGCCAGTGCGAAACACAGCGCGGCAAGCACCATGTGCTGTGGTTCGCGCCCTTTGACCAGGAGCAGCGTGCCACACAGAACCGCAGTAATGAACACCGCTTCGGTGAGGATGCTGCCGGAGAGGATGATGTCCGTTGGATCGATCGCCACCCATCCCGCCGCGAAGAAAGCCCACCTCGTGTGCAAGCCAGTGCGCATTGCCAGCGCATGCACCAGCGGGACCTTCGCTGCGGATAGCAACACTTGCACACACAACACCAGCCCGAGGTGGCCTCCCAACAAGTGGATCAGGAACGGATACCCCGGCATGCGCGTGGTGTCCGGCACGTCCAGCGGATGGAACAGGCTGTACACGCCATGCTGCAGGTTCATCGCCAGGGCGAGGTAGTAGCCCGGGTCGAAGTGCAGATGCCAGCCTTGCGTTGCATGGAAAAGCGCGAAAGCGGCACGCAGAAGCATGGCCAGTAGGAACAGGCCGAGAATACCGCGACGGCCATCAAGCGCGTGCACTACCCGGGGCGTCCGTGGCATGCTTGTCCGGTCCATCGCGGACATCGGCGGAAAGACTTACTGGGCCTCGGTGGCGGGGGCGGCAGGGGGGGCGCTGTACTTGTGTACACGCACCGCATTCATGCCCTTGGGTCCGCGCTCCAGGTCGTAGGTCACCACGTCGCCTTCCTTCACCTCCTCGTCCAAGCCGCTCACGTGCACGAAATAGCGCTCCTGCGAACCTTGTTCAATGATGAAGCCGAAGCCTTTGGAGTGATCGAAGAAATCCACACGTCCGGTGCGCACGGCATCAGCATCGGCCTGAGAGCGACGGGGAACACCCAACTCGATGCTTTCCGCATCCACCTCCACCCGCTTCTTGTTGGGGTCAGGAGGGGTGTTGGTGATCATGCCATTCTCATCCACGTAAGCGAGCATGCTCTCGAAGCTTCCACCGCCGGAGTTCGCCTTGCGCTCCTCCTTTTTCTGTTGCTTCTCTTCCCGCTTTTTCAGGCGGTTCTTCTCTTTTTCGCGCTTGCTGAAGGTGGACTGGGATCTGGCCATGTGTGGTGTTCGTACTGCGGCTTTTTGTCGTTCCGCGAGCATGAAGGTACGCTTTCCTTGCTCAACCGACCGGAACGCTAGTGTTCACGGGCCATTGAGAGGCTTGCCCGCCGTACTTGGAAGGTGAAATACAGCATGCTGATACCGGCTGCAAGAGCCACCGGAATGGTGAGCCAACTGGTGTAAGGTACCAGGCCGGTCCGGTGCAATACGAACACTACGCTACCAGCCATGAAGAGTAGCCGGAACACTTCAAGAGGAACCGCCCACTTGCGCGCCTGCAGGATGCCGCCCCAGCTGGTGATCATGAGGAAAAGTCCGATCGTGAGCACCACGCGGTCCAACGCGCTCAACGGCCAGGCCATGTTGATGGCCACGAACATATAGCCCATGCCCAGTGCCACTTGGGCCACCAGGTAGCCGGTCATATTGGGGAAGGGCTCGCTGCGGTACTTCACTTGTTGATCCAAGTTGTATCCGATCACAGCTGGCGGTGGTTCGTCGCACACATCGGCCGGCCGCCAGCCGGTTGGCATGAACCACAGCCTGATCTTGTCCCACCAACTCTTGGTGTGCCAAGCATCGCTCCACAACTGCCGCCAGTACTGGAAGTTCACATAGATCGGGTCCCAGGTGCGGGGTGGGTGCGTAATGCCGTAGCACACGGGTTCCTTCTCCTCCTCGTAGCTGCCGAAGAGCTTGTCCCAGATGATCAGGAACTCCGAGTAGTTCTTGTCGATGTACTGCGGATTCACGCCATGGTGTACGCGGTGGTGGCTGGGGGTAACGAAGTACTTCTCCACCCAGCCCATGCGGCCGATCAGGCGTGTGTGGTGCCAGTAGGCGAGGAGTAGATGCACTGCGGCCACTGAATAGACCTGCTCGGGGGAAAAGCCGATGAGCACCAGCACCCAATCGAAGAATGCGAACTGGAAGATGCGTTGCGTGAAGCTGGCGCGGATGCCCACCGAGAGGTTCATCTCCTCGCTGCTGTGGTGCGGCATGTGCGCAGCCCAGAACACGTTCACGCGGTGGCCCGTACGGTGGAACCAGTAGAACACGAAATCGGAGATGATCAGCAGGCCCAGCATGCTGTACCACGTGGTGGGCACTTGCCATGGCGCGAACTGGTAGAGCCAGCCGTACCACTTGTACACGAAGAAGGCCACCGCCAGGTTGATGCACTGGTTGCCAATGCCCGTGCCCAGGTTCGTGATCGTGTCCTGGAAGTTGTAGATCCCGTTCTTCACCCGGATGCTGTAGATGATCTCGAACAGCAGCAGGGCCACCACAATGGGGGTGATGAAGGCGTAAACGTTCATGGTGAACGAAGGTAGGATGAAGCCTGAGTTACCACCTTGGTCCGTCCGCTACAGTGCTGCTACCGACCCAACCTCAGTCGAGGTTCCAGCCAGGCTTGGATCTCTTATGCACTGCGCTTCCCTTCAGCAACTGCGATGGTGAGCTCGTACAGTTCGTCCTGTGTCGCTTCCACCCGCATCCCTTCCTTTCGCAATAGTAGCAACGCCAAACCAAGCCCCGTGCGTTTGTTCCCGTCCAACCAAGGATGCCTGATGATTATGCTCTCCATCAGGGCAGCCGCCTTCGCGGCAGGCGTTGGATACAGGTCCTCGCCTCCGAAGGTCTGGTAAGGCCTTGCCAACGCGGCTTCCACACCACCCTCATCACGAATGCCATTTGCTCCCCCGAACTCCTTGATGGATCGTTCGTGGAAGCGCTCCGCCAGTGCGCGCGAGATCATTTGGCCAAGCGTGCAAGTACGTCCCGATTCTCTTCAATGATGCGTTCGATCATTGCATCATCATCATCCTTATCGGCCGATGCGATCTTTAGTTCATCAAGCAGTTCAATGAGCTTAAGCAGCGCCTTATCGGAAAGCCCTTCTATGGCCTTCGTTGCCTTATCGCGTAGTTCCTTGGTGCTCATGGTATGCGCCGCAGCACGGCGAGGGTGTATGGTCCTCCCAAGTTACACCTCCTTCAATCCCTTTCCCTCACGAAGGCATGCCGGTAACCATATGCGGTTAAGAAGAGGCTGTCCCCTTGAAGCTCCATGCGCAGCGAAGTGTCTTCAAGCAGTACACGGTTACCCTCCCGCGTGAAGCGCAAGCGGTTCGGGGTATCGCTGCCGGGCAGTAGGTAGTCCACATGGCGGCCCTTCAGGAAGTACACATGGCCGGCGTTGCCGCAGCCTTCGCAGCCCTCCTGCCACTGTACCTCGGCGGTGCCACGGTAGCGCAGGCCTTCGAGCTGGAGTGGTGCCTGGGCGAAGGCTTGGGTGGCCAATAGCAGGAGGGGGAGGAGGTAGGTGCGCATGGAGGAATATGCAACAGTACACATCGTACCGGGCAGGGTTCGATCCGGTAACCGTGAAAATTTGCGACCGGGGTGGCGATGATCACGGAGCGCTGGTGGTGCACGTGCTTAGGACCTGCTGTCTCCAACAAACCCTCAGAATGTGCTCTCGTAGTACTTTCGGTCAGGAGCCTGAGGGGGCTTGGATCACCGGGATCCCAGCACACCGTCCCCCCCAAGTACTTCAGCACCGCGCCACCGCCGGTCCGATACTTATCAGACCGATATGCATCGGACCTCACAAAGGTGTTAGTCTTTGGCTTGGCGCGGGAACATGCCCAGGGGAACAATTCGGGAATTCGATCCCGAAATAGTACCAAACACCTTTTCTCGACGGGTGCTCAGATTCATGCTCACGTATTGAGTTTCCCAATGAGGCGTGGTCAAGTGTCCTGCAGCATATCGGCTTGCCGAGTTCGCAGGTACCGCTCAACATCAGGACCCACTCCCCGAAACCCGGTAGACCAGCCGCAGGAAGGGCAGGTAGTTCGGGCGATACCTGGCCTCCTGCCCCTTGTAGAGCGCGATCTTCTCCAAGCTCACCCGCAGGGCCATGTCCACAGTGAAATTGTGGAACTCCAGATTGGCCCCCAACTGACCATAGCCACCGAGCGAGGTCACGGTGGGGATGGGGCCGTTGATCAACTGATCGGGTGCTGGACCCACCGTTTGGGCGCGTAGGATGCTGTAGGTCCTGTCGCCGATGCGGAACTGGTTGTTCCTGACATTGACCGAGGTGAGCATGGGGCCGAACTCCAGGTGTAAGCCAAATTCGGAAGGGGCGCCCAAGGCCACCTGGTATCCGAGGCTCAGGTTCATTCGGTCCTCCTCCCCGGTGATCTCGAAGTTCTCGTAGATCGGTTGGGTGAAACCGGTGGTGTTGGGGTACTCGATCACGAAGAGGCCGCCCGAGCGAAGCCTGGCGAAGTTCATGTCCGCCACCACGGCGTGGGTCCAGTTGAACTGGTATCTCAAATGGCCCCCGATCGCCAGCGCATTGTTGTACCGGTACTCCTGCGGGTATTCGCTCAGCCGGAAGTTCGCTGCCCGATCGCCAAGGGTGTTGATCACTTGGTCACGGATGAACCACTGGCCCAGGTACTCATTCAGGTCCAGGAACCCGGGCTCCTTCGGCGTGCCATCGTAGAAGGTGGCCGGCTCGTTGTTCGGCAGCAAGTAACCCACATTCAGGCCGAACATGAAACCCTTCTTCGCCGCCGGACCGTCCACTTGGCGCTCGCCATCCTGAGCGGATACGACCATCCCCTGCCAGAGACAGAACAGGACGAGGAGTTGCTTCTTGCTGATGGTCATGCTCGGTGTGCGAAGATCGCAGCCACGTTGGCTACGGTCAACCTTTGCTGACTGTTAGTGAACTCCACTCATTTCTCGCCACGATCTCCGGCAACATCTTCCCTCCAAGCACTCCAGCATCGCACCATCACTGGTCCGAAACTTATCGGTCCGATATGTATCGGACCTCACGTAGCTGATCTTCTTGCTAAGCTGTTTGGCATGCCCAATTGTTCATCCATTGTCTCAACATCACCGCTTACGTAAGCGTTTCAGTATCACGCGTCGCGGAGATCTTCGCTTCTGGTGGTGTATAGCGAGCACGTCAACACGGTCTTTGTTCACCACTAAATAGATCAAGCGGTAGCTGCCCACCAGCAATTCCCGTACGGCGGGGATATTGGCCTCCGGAACAGGCTTGCCCCTCAATGGCTGATCGATGAGCAGGTCCGCTGCAGCGAAAAAGCGGTCCACCATGTCCTTTGCGCTTCGGGGAGAGTCGCGTGCGATGTAGGTGGCTATACCATCAATGTCCGTGATGGCATCAACGGTCCACTTCACTTCGACCATTTGCGCAACCGTTTCCGTGCTTCAGCAGTGGAGACTACTTCGCCTTTGGCGGATTGCTCCAACCCGCGTTCGATTTTGCTGAGTAGCAGGATGTGGTCGATCAACTCGTCCACCGGCACATTTTCGGGAAGCTCTTTCACGCTTCGCAATAGAGCCTTGCGGGTAACGGTGGGTTCCTTCATGCGCATAGGTCAAAGATAATAACCGCATGAAGCCATGCTCGCACGTTGGCGTGCGCGTGTGATCCGGGTAGAAGTGCAGGTGTTGCCAATGCGGCGTGTGGACGATCAAGATGATCGTCCGACGATCGCCGCTATTCCCGGCAACACCTTCCCCTCCAAGTACTCCAGCATCGCACCACCACCGGTGCTTACGTAGCTGATCTTGTCCGCCAAGCCGAACTGGTTCACAGCCGCTACGCTGTCGCCGCCGCCTACGAGGGAGAAGGCGCCCTTCTCTGTGGATCCTGCTACGGCATTGGCAATGGCGATGGTGCCTTGCTGGAAGGGCTCCATCTCGAACACGCCCATGGGTCCGTTCCAGAGGATGGTCTTGCTGCCCAGGATGGCATTGCGGAAGGTCTCGATGCTCTTGGGGCCGATGTCCAGGGCCATCCAGCCATCGGGCACGGCGTCGGCCGCGCACTGGTCGGTGTTGGCGGTGGCGGCGAAGGCATCGGCCACCACGGCATCGGTGGGGATGTGCAGCTTCACGCCCTTCTCCTTGGCCTTGGCCACCACGTTGCGCGCGGTGTCCAGCAGGTCCTCCTCCACCAGGCTGGCGCCGGTCTGCCCGCCCATGGCCCTCACGAAGGTGTTGGCCATGCCACCACCGATGATCAGCTCGTCGCAGCTGTTCAACAGGTTCTCCAGCACGGCCAGCTTGCTGCTCACCTTGCTGCCGCCCACAATGGCCATCATGGGGCGCTGGGGATCCCCCAACACCTTGCCTACGCTGTCGATCTCGCCCTGCATCAGGTGGCCGAAGAGTTTTGCTTCGGGGAAGAACTTCGCAACGATGGTGGTGCTGGCGTGCGCACGGTGGGCCGTGCCGAAGGCGTCGTTCACGTACACGTCGCCGAGTTCGCTCAGGCTCTTGCTGAAGGCTTCATCACCGGCCTCCTCCTCCGGATGGAAGCGCAGGTTCTCCAACACCAGTACCTCGCCGGGTTTCAGCGCTGCGGCCTTCGCTTTGGCGTCCTCGCCCACGCAATCGGTGGCGAAGATCACGGGCTTGCCAAGCAAGCCGCTCAGGTGGTCGGCCACAGGTTTCAGGCTCATGGCCGGGTTCACCTTGCCTTTCGGGCGGCCGAGGTGGCTCATGAGGATGGCGCTGCCACCGTCGTTCAGGATCTTGTTCACCGTGGGTACGATGGCCCGCGCACGGCTATCGTCGGTGACCTTGCCGTTGGCGTCCTGCGGTACATTGAGGTCCACGCGGACCAGGGCTTTCTTGCCTGCGAAAGAGAAGGTGTTCATCGTCAACATGGGCGCGAAAATACCAACTGCTCATGTGCTCATGCGGCCATGTGCTCAAGGGGCGCTTCGGTACAGAGTAGTACAGTTCTGAGCCATCAGTGCTTCGAGGCGGTCCTCTTTTCGGCCTGCGCGGTACTCGCTCGAAGGAGCATTTCATGGTCACATGTGCACATGGTCACATGGCCACATGGTACCATAGCCTTTCCTTTGTGCCGTGCAATTCGCGAAGGTCATCGGCCATGCTGCATTGAAGGCGAAGCTCATCGGCAACATCCGGGAGGGCCGTGTTGCGCATGCCCAATTGTTCATGGGACCACGGGGTTGTGGCAACCTGCCATTGGCCCTAGCCTATGCCCAGTACTTGCTCTGCGAGGCACCCGATGTGGCGGATTCCTGCGGAACCTGTCCGTCCTGTTTGCAGATGCAGAAGCTGGAACACCCGGACCTGCATTTGGCGTTCCCCATCTTTTTCACCGAAAAGGTGAAGGTCTGTGAGCCCTTCATACCGGACTGGCGGGCCAAGGTGATCGCAGAGCCCTACACCGACCTGGACCATTGGCGCGAAAGCCTGGAGAGCGAGAACAAGCAGTTGCGGATGGGTGTGGACATTGCGCAGGAGGTGCAGCGCAAGCTTTCGCTGAAGTCCTTCCGGGGGGGATACAAGGTGAGCGTGATCTGGCTGCCGGAACTGATGGATGTTCCTGCTGCGAATAAGCTGCTTAAATCCCTGGAAGAGCCCGAGCCCAACACCGTGTTCCTGCTGGTGAGCAACGATCCCGACCAGTTGCTGGCCACCATCCTGAGCCGCACGCAGCTGGTGAAGGTGCCGGCCTTGCGGCCCGGGGAAGTGAGCGAAGTGCTGCGCTCGAAATTCCCCGAGCTCTCTGCGGAGGATGCACAAATGATCGCGCTGCGCAGCGAAGGCGACCTGCTGGAGGCCATCTCCATTGCACAGCAGGGTGAAGAGGAGCTCTTCGTCTTCTTCCGCGATTGGCTGCGCGCCTGCTATGGTGCCAAGGTGGCCGAGGCTTCGGAGTTCGGGGAGCAGTTCCAGAAAATGGGCCGTGAGAACCAGAAGGCCTTGCTGAATTACGGACTGTACCTGATCCGCCAATGCGTGTTCCAGGAGCAGGCGGTGCCCGAATTGGTGCGCGCCATCGGTGAGGAGCTGGAGTTCGTTCGGAAGTTCAGCGCCCTGCTCAGCCCACGGAACGCGGAAGGCATTCGCGCGGAACTGGAGCGCTCCTACGTACACGTGGAACGCAACGCCAACCCCAAGCTCCTGTTCATGGACATGAGCTACAGGATGATGGGCTTGTTGCGGAAGGGGCGGTAATGCGGTACCCTATGACCCACTGGCCTTGCATCATCTCATCACTGATACTGAGCGCGTTGATGTTGAGTTGCCAACTGGAGGTAGACCGGTCCAAAGTAGATGGTTCGGTGGACCAAGCGGGGCCACAAAGGACCAGGATCCTGATTGCGGACGATCGGCTCAAGGAGAGCAGGGCCTTGGTGCCTGGCAGCATAGTCCTCTCCGAAGCTGATATCCCCCGACTTGATTCACTTGTTCGTGAGGGTGCCCAAGCAGCGGTCGGTGATCTGGCTTTGGATGACTACTACCGACACTTCACACCATTGGACGATACGACCGGCAGGCAGTTCATTCTAGTTTACGGCTCTTGTGGGCACCTTGAGGATGATTGGTTCTCGCTATTCGAGGTCAGGGATGGCGGACGCTGTTTCTGGCAAGCTTGGATAGATGTAAAGAAAGATCGGGTCGTTAGGTTCTTTTTCCACGGTGAAGCCTGATGAGCTGATCCTTTGGCCACCAAGCGCCCCCCTACATGGGTATGGAGGCCTGTGACCAGAGCGACGCACGTACGATATGTTCTACCTTTGTACGTATGGACGCCAAGCTCACCCTGCTGCTCGATAAGGCCACCATCGAGAAGGCCAAGAAGTACGCCGAGGCCAACCACACCAGCCTGGGCCGACTGATCGAGAACTACCTCGCAGTACTGGTTGGCCGGTCCAAGGAAGAGCACGGAACGGAGATCTCCCCGTTCGTTCGCAACCTGGGCAGCAAAGTGGACCTTCCCAAGAAATTCGATGCCAGGAAGGACTACCGCGATCACCTGGAACAGAAGTACCTGTGAAGAAGGTTTTCGTGGATACCGATGTGGTGCTCGACCTGCTGTTGGAGCGGGAGCCCTTCTTCCAGCGTAGCGCGGAGCTCTTCAGCCTGGGGCATCGCCGGGTGGTCGCGATACACCTGAGCGCGGTCACATTCTCCACGCTCTACTATTTCCTTCGGAAATTCAAGGGTTCGGCCCATGCCCGCGCAAAGCTGGCCGGCCTGCGCTCCATCGTCACCGTGCTGCCCACGGATACCATGGTGGTGGACCAAGCCATCGCCTCGCGCTTCAATGACTTTGAGGATGCCGTGCAGTACTTCACCGCACTGGGTTCGGATATGGACGTGCTGATCACCCGGAATACCAACGACTTCAAACAAGCGCAGTTGCCGGTGAGCACGCCTGAGGCCTTCCTGAGGTCCTTGTAGGGCAGGGTCTGGACGTGGAATTCCACTCGCTGCCGCCCCCGCCTATCTTCGCACCTTGCCCCACCAGTCAAAGGGCAGAGGCACAAGGAAATGGCGTGTTCAGGATGCAGCAGTGGAGCGGACGGTAAACCGGCCGGGTGCAAAAGCAACGGGTATTGCAGCAGCAGCGGCTGCAACAAGCTCGGCGTGTTCGATTGGCTTGCAGGGGTCCCCATTCCGGGTGGCCAACAGGCCTTCGATGGGGTGGAGGTCCGCTTCAAGAACACCCGCAAGGCCTTCTACCGGAACACGGCCGGCCTGCAACTGATGCCCGGCGACCTGGTGACCGTTGATGCGGCGCCCGGACACGATGTGGGCATGGTGAGCCTGGCCGGCGAGCTCGTGCGCGCCCAGATGCAGCGCCGACAGTTGGGCACCGATACCTTCGAGCTGAAGAAGATCCTGCGCAAAAGCACCCAGGAGGACATCGACCGCTGGCATGCGGCCCGCAAGCTGGAGGACGACACCATGTTCACCGCCCGCAACATGGTGCGCGAGGCGCGCCTGGACATGAAGGTGACCGACGTGGAGTACCAAGGCGACGGCACCAAGGCCACCATCTACTACGTGGCCGAGGAGCGCATCGATTTCCGCGGCATCGTACGCACCATGAGCGATCGTTTCAAGGTGCGTGTGGAAATGAAGCAGATCGGTGCGCGTCAGGAGACCGGCCGTATCGGGGGCATCGGCAGCTGCGGCCGCGAACTGTGCTGCAGCACTTGGCTCACCGACTTCCGCAGTGTTACCACCAGTGCGGCGCGCTATCAGCAGCTGGCCCTGAACCCACAGAAACTCGCCGGCCAGTGCGGCAAGCTGAAGTGCTGCCTGAACTACGAGCTGGACATGTACATCGAGGCGGTGAAGAGCTACCCCAGCCAGAACGCCAAGCTCAAGACCCAGCAGGGCACCGGGGCACACATCAAGACGGACATCTTCACCGGCAAGATGTGGTACGGGTTCAAGATGCCCGGATCGCCCTTCGTGATGGCTGGTTTCCCGGTGGATGTGGTGCGCGAGATCCTGGCACAGAACAAGGAGGGCATCATCCCCGAGGTGGACCTGAACATGGCCGATGCCGCCGAGCCGGTGGAGAAGAAGCCGGATTACGAGAACGTGGTGGGCCAGGACGACCTGACGCGCTTCGACAGCAAGTTGAAGGGTGGCCGCAAGCGTGGCGGCAAAGGCAACAAGGGCAAACGCCCGGCTGCGGAAGCGGGTGCTGCACCCCGTCCCGAGCGCGGTCCACGTCCGCTGAAAGCACCCCGACCCGAAGGAGGCAAGCCCATGGCCGATGGCGCACCGACCCAGCGCGCCGAGGGCGGTGATCGCCAGGGCCGCAACAGGCGCAACCGAGGCCGCGGACGCGGCAGGGGCGATAGGCCCGGCGGCGGCGGAGAGGGAGCCCCTAAACCCCAAGGAGCGTGATCCGCATCGCCTTGCTCGCGCTTGTCGCAGCCGTCCTCTTGGTGGGCTGTTCGGACCAGGTGGTGTTCCAAGCGAGCACCTCCATGCCTTCTTTGGGCTGGGACCGCAGCGACACGTTGGTCTATGAATTGGACATCACCGACACGGTGAACAAGCACGACCTGTTCATCGACATCCGCCACACGGGCGATTATCCCTTCAGCGACATGTACCTCTTCGTGGACCTGAAAGGCCCCGGGGACCGGCACTTGCGCGATACGGTGGAATGCCTGCTGGCGGACCCCACCGGACGGTGGTATGGCAAGGGCACCGGATTCATCTTCGCACAGCGCACCATCGATGCCAAGGTGCTCTACAAGTTGGGCAACCGCTTTCCGGCCAGCGGGCGCTACACCATCCGCTTGGAGCAGGCCATGCGAACGGAGGTGCTACCCGGTGTGCTGGATGTGGGCGTGAGCGTGGAGCGTTCCCGTTGATCCCTGTACACGTTGTGCTACCACGTTCCCGTTGTTCATAGGTATCCGGTGAACGATCGGCCAGCAAGCCCAACACACCGATAATTTCACCGCCCCATGGCCGAGAAGAGATCCCCCTTACGCAGCCGACTGCTCCTGCTGTGGTGGGCGCTGGTGCTCTCACCGGTGCTCGCCCTCTTCACCCTGTTGCTGCTGGCCGCCAACAGCGACCTGCCCGGCACGGAGGACCTGGAGAACCCCCGTAGTGATCTGGCCACGGCCATCCTCTTCAGCGACGGTACCCAGATGGGCCAGTACTACCGTGAGAACCGCATACCGGTGGATTACACGCAGATCAGCCCCCATGTGGTGAACGCCCTGATCGCCACCGAGGATGAGCGTTTCCGAGAGCACAGCGGCGTGGACCTGCGCGGTACCGCGCGCGCTGCGGTGTACCTCGGCAAGAAAGGTGGGGCCAGCACCATCACCCAGCAGCTGGCCAAGATGCTCTTCACCGAGCGCTCGTCCAACTTCATCAAGCGCACCTTCCAGAAGTTCCAGGAGTGGATCATCAGTGCCAAGCTGGAACGGCAGTACACCAAGGACGAGCTGATCGCCATGTACCTGAACCGCTTCGACTGGATCAACCAGGCGGTGGGCATCAACAGTGCGGCGCGCGTCTACTTCAACACCACGCCCGATTCCCTGCGCATCGAGGAGGCCGCCATGCTGGTAGGCATGTGCAAGAACCCCGCGCTCTTCAACCCCTTGCGCCGTGCGGACACCACGCTCCATCGCCGCATGGTGGTGCTTTCGCAAATGGTGAAGAGTGGCATGCTCAGCACACAGGAGTATGATTCGCTCAAGCAGCTTCCCTTGGGCCTGCGTTTCCAGCGGGTGGACCATACGGAAGGTCCCGCGCCCTACTTCCGCGAGGAACTGCGCGCCAAGCTGATCAAACTGCTCAACGAGAAGGACGAGGACGGCAACTACCGCATCGCCAAAGCCGATGGCAAGCCCTACGACATCTACACCGATGGCCTGAAGATCTACACCACCATCGACCGGCGCATGCAGGCCTACGGGGAGTTCGCCGTGCGTGAGCACCTGAGCAGCGAACTACAGCCCGACTTCTTCCGCGACATCGGTAAGAAGAAGAACCGGCCCTTCGACTTCCGCGTGTCGCAGGCGGAGGTGGACCAGATACTCACCACCGCCATGAAGCGCAGTGTGCGCTACCGCATTGCGACGGGCAAACAATGCGGCAACTGCGAACGGCCTTCACGCTACATCGAACAGGTGACGCACGAGGGCACACCGCACTACCACTGCAAACCTGAGGCGGGCGGATGCGACAACTACTGGCCCGTGGTGAAGGAGGAGGACATGGCCGCCTATTTCGATAAAGCGGTGCCCATGCGCGTGTTCAGCTGGAAGGGCGAGGTCGACACGTTGATGAGCCCCATGGATTCCATCCGCTACTACAAGAGCTTCCTGCGCAGCGGCCTCATGAGCATGGACCCCCGCACCGGCTTCGTGCGGGCCTGGGTGGGTGGCATCGACTTCAAGCACTTCCAATACGACCATGTGGAGCGGGCCAAGCGCCAGGTGGGTTCCACCTTCAAGCCTTTCGTATACGCCACAGCGATCCGCGAAGGCATCGAGCCCTGCCGCGAACTGCCCAACCAGCTGGTCTGCTTCGATATGCCACCCGGCCAGCCGGAATGGTGCCCCAAGAACAGCGATGCGGTCTATGGCGGCATGGTGACCGTGGAGTATGGCCTGGCCAACTCCATGAACACGATCACCGCCTGGTTGATGAAGCAATACGGTCCGCAGGCCGTTACCACACTGGCCCGCCACATGGGTGTGAAGAGCCACTTGGACCCCGTTCCTTCGCTGTGCCTGGGCGTTGCCGACCTCAGCCTTATGGAGATGACCGGCGCCTTCTCCACCTTCGCCAACCAAGGGGTCTACATCGAGCCCATCATCTTCACGCGCATCGAGGACAAGAACGGGAACGCCATTTTCGACATCACCCCCAAGACCTACGAGGCGCTGGATGAACGGACCGCCTACATCATGTTGGACATGCTGAAGGGGGTGACCGATGGCGCTTACAACCCCAGCACCGGCAAGACCGTGGGCACTGGCATGCGCTTGCGGGCCAACTATGGCAACCGCGCCAGGTACGCCAATATCAAGTTCCCAACAGCGGGCAAGACCGGCACCACGCAGAACAACTCGGACGGTTGGTTCATCGGCATTACACCCGATCTGGTGACCGGTGTTTGGACCGGCGGCGAGGACCGCAGCGTGCGTTTCAGCACCACGGACAAGGGGCAGGGTGCCAACATGGCGCTGCCCATCTACGGCTACTTCATGAACAAGGTCTACGCCGACGCCTCCATCGAGATAAGCACCGGCGATTTCGAGCGGCCCGCAGTGGACCTCGGTGTGGAGATCGATTGCCGGCGCAAGGGCACGGATCCGGGCAAGGCCGGTAAACCCGACTGGGGAGATTGATCCTGCGGCATGAAGAGCGCTTTCGCCAGCTTTCGCAGCACCACCGACCCGGTGCATGCCAGGCAGCTTCAACAGCAGCTGGAGGAAGCCGGTCTGGATGCCAGCCTGCAGGAGAACAGCGCCACCTTCGATGTGACCTTCACCGTTGGCTTGGAGCGCGAGTTCCACGTGATGCTTCCCCCCGAGCAGTTCACGCAGGCAGAGCTCGTGCTGGAGGAGGAAGCGCAGGCCGATGCCGATGCCTTGCCGGCCGACCACTACCTGCATGCCTTCAGCGATGAGGAGCTGTTGGAAGTGCTGCGTAAGCCCGATGAATGGGCAGCCCACGACCGCATACTGGCCAAGCGCTTGTTACAGCAGCGCGGAGTGCGTGTGGACCCCGCGGAAGTGGCCCGCATGCGGCAAGCCAGGCTGGCCGAACTGGCCCTGCCGGAGAAAGCCCGCTTCATGCTCATCGTGGCGGGCATCGTGATGGTGCTGTTCGGTGGTGTGGTGGGCATGCTGATCGGGTACAGCCTGAACCAAGGCCGCAAGACATTGCCCGATGGGCGACGCGTGCCGCGCTACACCGCCGCCGATCGACGTACCGGTGCATGCCTCATGGTGGCCGGTGCGGTGTTCTCGTTGATCACCCTGCTGCTCAGCTACTGGTACTGGCCCATCGGTTGGACGGAGCTGTACTTCTGACCGGCGGGCGCGCAGCCCAGCGGCCCGCTATCTTCGTCGCGTTCCAAATCAGACCGAACACGCGATGAACAAAGTGGTGGCCAATGCCGATGAGGCACTGCAGGGGATCAAAGACGACATGACGCTGATGGTGGGGGGCTTCGGCCTGTGCGGGATCCCGGAGAACAGCATCGCCGCATTGGTGCGCAAGGGGGTGAAGGGACTTACCTGCATCAGCAACAACGCCGGTGTCGACGATTTCGGGTTGGGCCTGCTCCTGCAGACCAAGCAGATCCGCAAGATGATCAGCAGCTACGTGGGCGAGAACGCCGAGTTCGAGCGCCAGATGCTCAGCGGCGAGCTGGAAGTGGAGCTGATCCCGCAAGGCACCCTCGCCGAGCGTTGCCGCGCAGGTGGCGCCGGCATCCCCGCCTTCTACACACCGGCCGGTTACGGCACCGAGGTGGCTGAAGGCAAGGAAACGCGCGAGTTCCACGGCAAGATGTACGTGCTGGAACAATGGCTCCGCGCCGACTTCGCCCTGGTGAAAGCCTGGAAGGGTGACCGCTTCGGCAACCTCGTCTTCAAGGCCACGGCGCGCAACTTCAACCCCATGATGGCCATGGCCGGCAAGATCACCGTGGCCGAGGTGGAAGAGCTGGTGGAACCCGGCGAACTGCATCCGGACGAGATACACACCCCGGGCATCTTCGTGCAGCGCATTTTCCAAGGCACGAACTACGAGAAGCGGATCGAGCAACGCACGGTGAGGGCGAGGATGTGAAGATGTGAAGATGTGGGGATGTGGGGATGTGGGGATGTGGAGATGTGAGGATGTGAGGATGTGGGGAGGTGGGGATGTGGGGATGTGGGGAGGTGGGGAGGTGGGGATGAGAAGATGTGGAGATGAGAAGATGTGAAGATGTGGGGATGTGGGGATGTGGGGATGTGGGGATGAGGGGATGTGGGGGAGATGTGAGGATGAGGAGGACGATTCGACTTCGCTCGGAATGATGGGCGATGAAATGTAGATAACGGTTGGAACCAATTCCTTGTCCGATGGAAAGCAGCTATGATACGTGGGAGTTTCAGGAAGGACCTGCGCCGTATGGTGGCGACAGGTACACGGGCAACCTGATCGTGGACAAGAGCTTTGAGTTCGCTCTTCGGGTGGTGCGTTTCAGCAAGGGCCTGCGCGATGAGGGTTGGTATGATGCTTCCAGACAGGTCTTCAAAAGCGGTACGTCCATCGGCGCGAATGTGCATGAGGCACAAGAAGCCGAAAGCCGTGAGGACTTCATTCACAAACTAAAAGTCTCTGCCAAGGAGGCCAGTGAAACAAGGTTCTGGTTGAAGCTCTGCAAATACGCGGATGAGCTCCCTTATGAGGAAGGTTTGTTGGAGGATCTCCAGAGCATCAGGAACATCCTTTCGAGCATCATCATCAAGGCGCGTAGTAACAAAGGCCAGTGACCAGCCCGTGTCTGCCGCCCACATCTCCACATCGGGACATTTTCACATCGTAGGCGCCGGTGAACGTTCGGCCTACATCATCCTCGGTTCTCTTGTCTGGCTCTACGCCGCTTGCCGCGCAGCCTGGGTGCCTTGGGTGCACGACGAAAGCACCTCGCTCTTCTGGTACCTGGAGCGCGGGCAATTCCTGCCCTATCAGGCCTTGTGGGACGCGGGTAACCACTTCCTCAGTTCGGCCATCGGCGTGTTCGGTCACAAGCTCTGGGGCTTGTCGTTGTTCGGCTCGCGCGTGGGCAGCTTGCTGGCCTTTCCCGTGTATGCCTGGGCTGCGTGGCATCTGGGTGCGCGCGTGCAGCACAGGACCGTGCGCTGGACCTTGTGGTCGGCCTTGTTGCTCTGCCCCTTCGTGCTGGACTTCTTCTCCCTTTTCCGCGGGTATGCACTGGGGCTGGCATTCGTCCTTGCGGCCTTGGAAGTGGGGCTTCGTTACCAAGTGGATGCACGTGACCGCTCGCTCTTCCTCCTGTTGCTCTTCCTGAGCCTCGCCGCTTTCTCCACACTTTCCCTGGTGCCGCTCTGGGTGGCCGTGGTGGCGCTGCTCGGGATCGTCATCCTGAAGCGCTGGCGCAGTGCTTCGTCGTTCCCAATGCGTACGGTGGCCATCTGGTCGGCGATGGGTGTGGTGCCGGTCCTGATCGGATTGCTGCTCTCGTGGGAGATGCGTCGCCGTGGCCTCCTGTACCACGGTTCGCTGGACGGCATCGGGGCCGTTACGCTGGTCTCGCTGTGCCGCTTCGTAGTGGGCACCACTGCGCTACCGGCCTTGGCGGCCGTTTCCCTCCTGCTGCTGTTCGGCAGTGTTTGGGCGCTGCGCCAACGTGCCCTGCTTTCGCCCGTGGTGTGGATAGCCTTGTTGCTGTGGGCTGATGTGGTGATGCGCGTGGGCATGGCCCTGCTGCTGGGCGTGAACTACCCGGAGGACCGCGCTGCACTGCACCTGGTGCCGCTCGCCATCCTACTGGTGGCATTCGCTGCTGATGAGGCTCAGCAAGTACGACCGGGCCTGTACCGCATGGCGCTTCCACTGCTCTTCCTGCCCATCCGCAGCATTTGGACCGCCAACTTGGACCATACGATCCTGTGGCCGGAACAAAGTGTGCCCACGCGCTTCCTGCAGCACATCGCCACCATGCAGCAGAAGGCCCATCGCCCCTTGATCATCGGCGCGTACAACCAGCTGAACGTGGCCCTGCCTTACGCGGCACGCATCAACGGCCTGACCTTGAACCTGCCGGAGGTGGATGCCTTCCCCGAGGGACCGCACGATGTGCGGATCTTGGATGACCGCTATTTGGAAGAAGCCCTGCCCGGCCATCGGGTGGTGGACCGTGCACCGGGTCCCGGCCTGTCCTTGCTGGTGCCCGAACGTTCGTTGCGCACGGCGATCTTCGGTAGACTGCCTTTTGCGCCTGGGACCACCTCCGACCCCGAAGTGTTGGTGTGGCGGGACGACAGCCTTGCCGCCACGCAGGACGTGATCCTGCAGCTGCGCTGTGGCATTTGGGCCACCACCGACTTTCTGGATACCGACCTGGTGATCCGTGTGGAAGGCAAGGAAGGTCGGCTGTTCGATCGAACGCATCACCTGCCCGTGATCCGGGCGCGGTGGAGCGGGGAGGAACTTCACGTGGCCCTGCTGCTTCCGGCCTTGCCCGATGCCGAGGTCCGATCGCTCTTCTTCCGCAACCGCGGTGGTGACGCGATCACCTTCATACCGGGCGAGATCAAGCTGCACCGCACCAATGTCACTCCCTCGCACTGATCGGGACCGTTCCGAGGCCCGGCTGTTCCTGGGGGCCACCGCATTGGTGTTCGTGTACCTCGTGTTGCGCGCCTTGTTGGTGCCCTTGGTGCACGACGAGGCGAACACCTTCTTCCACTTCGTACACAACGGCACGTGGGTGCCCTTCCGGGCGCATTGGGATGCTGGCAACCACGTATTGGCCATGGCCGTGGGCCGATGCACCACGGCGCTCTTCGGTGCGGGTCCCTTGGCGCTTCGCTCCTTCGCCCTGCTGTGCTTCCTGCTCTATGCGTGGTACGTGTGGCGCGTGGGTGGGGTCATCAACGAGCGTATGGTGCGCTGGTGTACGTGGGCCGCCCTGCTGGCCATGCCCTTCGCACTGGAGTTCTTCGCGCTCTTCCGGGGTTATGGGCCTTCCCTGGCCTTCCTCCTGATGGCCATCCACCACCTGGCCGCAGCGTGGCGTTCGAATTCCCCCAAGGATGCGTTCTGGGCATCTGTCGCCATGGGCTTGGGTGTGCTCGCCAACCTCTCGTTGTTGCCCATGTGGGCAGCCGGCACGATGCTGGTCACCGTGCTGGCATTGAGCGCCACCAAGCAACGCGCTGCGTTCATCTTCAGCGCAGCGCTGGGCGCGTTGCCGGGGCTGCTCATGGTCCCCTTCGCACTGGGCTTGCGGGACCGTGGCTTGCTCTATCACGGCAACATGCAAGGGGTGCTCAACGGCAGCGTGGCGTCGTTGGTGGATGTGATGTTCAGGACGTGGTACGTGTTGCCGCGCGTGCTTGCGGCCGTGCTGTTCATGCTCACGCTTTACTACGCCCTTCGCGCAGTGAAGGGCAAAGCACGTGGCGAAGCGCAAACGCTATTGGTGGTGGCATCAGGACTGCTGCTTGCGGAGGTGGGTGCACGGATGGTGCTGGGCGGCGTGTTCGAGGTGCTGTACCCCACCTACCGGGCAGCGATGCACTGGGTGCCGCTCTTCATACTTGGCCTGGGGCTGGCCATCGATGCCAGCACGGAGAAGGCGCCCTATCGCCGTTGGGTGGCACTGCTGCTGTTGCTCTTCCCGGTGCGTGCTGCGTATGTGGCCAACACACGCCAGGTCTCCAATTGGTCTGATGAATACCTGCCTGCGACAGTGCATGACGCTGTGGTGGAGGCGCAGCTCAGGGCCGGGCACAACCTGTCCATCTCCATGCCGCCGATCGTGATCCCCATCTGGGACCACTACAACCTCACTCGCGGCACCTCCGCGATCTTCCCCGATCCGCATGAAGAACCCGATACGCTCGCGGACCTGATCATCGCACCCGCTTCGTTCCCGGTGCCGGGCAGCCACCGAATGCTGCTTGCCGCAGGCCCCAACCAGTTGCTCGAACGCAGTGAGCCAAGGGCCTGGGTGCCTTTCGCGGAGCGGGCATGGACCGTGCCCTTGGAAGCACGCGAGTTCCTCACCCTGCTCGAGGTTCCGCTCCGTGCACACCAAGGGATGCCCGTGAAGCTCTCGCTGGCAGGGGCGATCTCCGGTCCGGTGGAGGACCGTGGCGAACTGTTCCTGGTGACCGAGCTACGGAACGGTGCAGGTGAGCAATTCTTTTACCGGGCATTGCCCATGCATCGTGCGCTGCAACACGGCAGGGCGGAACTCTTCAGCATGGTGCAGGTGCTGCCTCCCTTGCCCCCTGCGGCCGAAGGGCTTGTGCTCTACATTTGGGCACCTGATGGAAGGCGCTACGCCTTGGATGGTGTGGTGGCCACGTTGTTGGAACCGGTGGAGAGCTCCACCACGAACGAATAGACCATGGCATTGGACAAACACGCGATGGCCAAGCGCATCGCCCGCGAACTGAAGGACGGCTACTACGTGAACCTCGGCATCGGCATCCCCACGCTGGTGGCCAACTACATCCCCGAGGGCATGAACGTGGTGCTGCAAAGCGAGAACGGCATCCTGGGCATGGGGCCCTTCCCCTACGAAGGCGAGGAGGATGCGGACCT
Organism: Flavobacteriales bacterium; assembly: GCA_019638115.1. Lineage (GTDB taxonomy): Bacteria > Bacteroidota > Bacteroidia > Flavobacteriales_F > PHOS-HE28 > PHOS-HE28. The sequence goes on from JAHBUK010000001.1 coordinate 1,149,875, forward strand.
GATCAACGCCGGCAAGCAGACCGTTACCCTGCTGCCGGGCAGCAGCATCTTCGACAGTGCCACCAGCTTCGCCATGATCCGCGGGCAGCACGTGCAGCTCACCGTGCTCGGCGCCATGGAGGTGAGCGACACCGGTGACATCGCCAACTGGAAGATCCCCGGCAAAATGGTGAAGGGCATGGGCGGCGCCATGGACCTGGTGGCCAGTGCGGACAACATCATCGTGTGCATGATGCACACCAACAAGGCCGGCGAGAGCAAGCTGCTGAAGCGCTGCACCCTGCCGCTCACCGGCGTGGGTTGCGTGAAGAAGATCGTGAGCGACCTCGGCGTGTTCGATGTGACCCCCTATGGCTTCAAGTTGCTGGAACGCGCCCCGGGTGTAAGCGTGGAGGAGATCAAGGCGAAGACCGAAGGCCGCTTGGTGGTGGAGGGTGAGGTGCCGGAGATGGTGGTGTAAGAGCCGCAGTAGGATGCGCGCCCTTTCGGACCTCAAGCGGCACTCGGGCGTCCTGCTCTTCGTTCTCGGCTTCGTGCTGTTCTGTGCGGTCTACGAGTATGGCCGCGTGCTGAACCTGCCTCCCTTCCCGCATCACCTGAGCCGGCAGACCACCGGCCTTTCCTTCGCATACACCTACTGGCAACAGGGTAACGACCTCCTCGACCCCCAGCTGCAGCACCTCTTCGCCGATGGGCTCAGCTCAGGCCGCACGGTGGCTGAGTTCCCCATCCTGTACTATGTGATCGCCAAGCTCTGGCACTTCACGGGGCCCAGTGAATTCGTGTACCGTGCGTTCATGCTCGTGCTCCACTTCCTGGCCAGTTACGTGCTGTTCACCCTCTTCCGCCGGGTGTTGCAGCATGCGGGCTGGGCGGCCATGCTGACCCTCTTCTTCTTCACCTCGCCCACCATCGTGTATTTCGCCATCGGCTTCATGCCCGATGTACCCTCGTTCGATCTGGTGCTCATCGCGCTCGCGGTGCTGTGGTCGGCCGGTGTGCAGGGGATGACGCGTTGGCGCATCCTCCTGGCCTCCGCCCTGTTCCTGCTCGCCGCACTGCTGAAGGTCACTGCGCTCATGGTGCCTTTGACCATCCTCGCCGTGCTGCTGGTCCGCGCGTTGTTCCGCCGCGCAGCAGATCCTCGGAATGACTTCTTCAGGCACAAAGGGCTACTCGTCGGATGCCTTCTGTTGGTGCTTGCAGGTACTGCAGCGTGGTATGCATGGTCCGCGGCCTTTGTAAGGGAACACGGTGTGGCCTATTCGCACAGCGGAACATGGGCCTTGTGGGACCTGCCCCAAGAGGACGCGATCCGCGCCTGGACCTTTGGCAAGGAGGTGCTTGTGTACCAGTTGTTCGACACGCCGGCCTGGATCCTCTTCGGTCTGCTGCTCTTGTTCCTGCTCCATCATACACGCCGTGTCCCTCTTGTGCTGTGGGTCGCCACGGTGGTGCTCGCTGCGGGCACCGTGCTCTACACGCTGCTCTGGTTCATCACCCTCGATGCGCACGAGTACTACTTCATCCACCCCATCATCCTGCTGATGCTGCTGGCCGGAACGGCCCTCTGGCTCCTCCGTGAGCGCCATCCCAAAGCCTTCGGGTCCGTGTACCTGCGTGGGGCCTTCCTGCTTTTCCTGGGTTACCACTTGGTGTATGCCGCCAACAATCACGGGGTACGTACGCGCGGCGATGGGCCTTTGCGGGAGGGGGCGTTCCTGCCCTTGCTGCACCCGGCCGAAGTGGCGTTCTGGGACCGCATGCAATACTGGACCATGAAGCCCATGCTCAGCATGGCGCCCTACCTGCGCTCCATCGGGGTGCAACAGGAAGACCTGGTCATGTGCATGAGCGATCGCACCGTAACGGGTGCGCTCTACTTCCTGAAGCAACGGGGCTGGGTGGACTTTGCCATCAATCCCCTGACACCCGAAGCGATCGATGCCCGGATCGAGGCCGGCGCGAGCTACCTCTTGCTGTATGAAGGGGACTGGGACGACCGGCCGGAGCTCCACCGTTTCATGACGCGACAGATCGGCTACTACAAAGGGATGCGCGTGTTCGACCTGCGTGCTTCAAGTGTTCCAGTGCCAGTGTCCGAATGATGGCCCGTGATGTCGATCGGAGAGGAGCTTGCGGTGCAGCTTTATGAACCCATTCTTACAGGTGTGTGTCGGGCTTTTCATGCTGGTGGATCTTGGCACAAGAGTACCTTCGCCAACACCGCCTAAATGGCCCTGATGAATACGATCCATAAGCTCTCCATCATCATTCCCGCTTACAACGAAGAGCGCACCATCCACCTGATCCTGGACAAAGTGCGCGCGGTGCAGTTGGTGAACGGCATTGGCAAGGAGGTGGTGATCGTGAACGACGGCTCCAAGGACTGCACCGTGCAGGCCGTGGAGCGCTACATGGCCGCCCATCCGGAGATGGGCATCAAGTTCTTCCAGCAGCCCCGCAACATGGGCAAGGGAGCGGCCATCCACCGCGGTATTCTGGAGGCCACGGGCGAGTACCTGATCGTGCAGGATGCCGATCTGGAGTACGACCCCCGCGAATACAACGACCTGCTCCGGCCGGTGGTGGAAGGCTTCGCCGATGTGGTGTACGGCTCGCGTTTCATGGGCCACCACCCGCACCGCATCCTCTTCTTCTGGCATAGCATCGGCAACGCATTCCTCACCTTCCTGTCCAACGCGTTCAACAATTTGAACCTTACGGACATGGAGACCTGCTACAAGCTGATCCGCAGCGACATCGCCAAGGGCTTGAAGCTGCAGGAGAAGCGCTTCGGCTTTGAGCCGGAGGTCACGGCCAAGCTTGCCCGGGTGAAGGACATCCGCATCTACGAAGTGGGCATCAGCTACTACGGCCGCACCTATGCGGAAGGCAAGAAGATCGGCTGGAAGGATGGCTTCCGCGCCATCTGGTGCATCGTGAAGTACGGGCTCTGACGTGCCCTTCATGGATTTTATTGATTCGACACCTATTTAGCGGACGTTTTGTCCTACATGTGGATTTTGCCAGGGCATGCGTGCGAACGATTCCAGAAAGCTGTCGATGCCCTAGCTCAATGAGCGTCGTCGGCTAGCAGTGCAATGCAGGCTCAAGGGCATGTCCCGCAATATGTTGACCGAAGCCTCGCAACGGTG
>JAHBUK010000002.1 GCA_019638115.1 Flavobacteriales bacterium
TTGGCACAAAACCATTTTGTCTTTTCATTGAAACTCGAACTTTTGCTTCATTAGTTTCATAATCGGGATGTAATTCTTCAACTTTCTTGGTAATCTCATTGACTTTTGATGGCTTACCTAATAATTTCAAAGCTTCATAAGCATATTCGTGTGCTTGCTTTAAAGAATTTCTAGTAAATTTAATATTGTCATTAGTATCAATATAAATTCCAAATTCATTATTTAGAATTTTTTCGGCAACTTCTGATATATTATTTATTACATCTAAATTAGTTGATGTTAAAAAACTCAATAAGTAACTTTTAAAGTTGAAAATGTAACTTTCTTCTATACGTTCACTTGATCTTTTATCTAGGTCATTAACAAAATCAATGAAATTGAATAAACAACTTATTTTCTTGTTCATTAAATAAAAATTATCCCAATTATGACGCTTTCTTGAATTAAAATACTTAGGTAGCAAAACATCTTCAATCTCTCCAATAAGATCAAATTTATCAGAAATGTATGTGTAGATTATGAATGCGTTAAATTCATTTGAAAAATTAGTTTTATTGACGTCATTAATCAAATTATTCAAATCATCTTCAATATGGATCAAAAGTTGGGTTTGGTCAATATTGTATTTTTGATATAAATCGTCTTCAATATTTCTAGTAAATTGGAGGCTATTGAATAAATTTTCCACAATACCTTTCCTTATTTGCCGGACTCTTTCTCTTGAAATATTTATTTCCTCTGCTATATCATCCAAAGTAAGTTCGGATTGCTTGTCATAAATTTTAAAGGCTTTCTGAAAAATGATGTTTTCATTTTTATCAAAGATGGCGTCTTTAGTTATCAAAAAGTCAACTAAGCTAAATATTGATTGTGACTCTAATATTTCATTAGGGATGGATGAAATCGAAAATGTTTTTTCAATAAAAAATCTGTTTCGTAAAGCTACTAAATCATTTTCGTTCTCTACTTCTGCCACTTTTTCGATAAAATCTATTATTGTATCAAAAAAAATCTTTAACTCCGTTACTGTTTTTGTTCCGACATTTTTTATATCTTGAAAATTGAACCTGTCGTTAGTTAAAATTTTTTCGCTTATGTTTCGGATTTTTAAATTCCCATTTAGAAATGAGGTTATAGCATTTCTGCTTCTGTTAGATAAGCTATTTGTGTTTATTTCGATGAAGCTATTTACTATTTCTCTCTGAGTTCTGGTGAAATTATTTATTGTCGAAATAAGTTGTTTTTCAGTCTTTAAAGTTTCAACGAATTGATTACTATCATAATTGATATATTTCAAGCAGAGAGCTGTCAATTCTTCATTAGATTTTCTTCCGCAATTTCTTAAATTGCCAAAAGTTTTATGCTCACGGTAGTGTTTTAATATTGCACTCAAGTCTTTTAAGTCATTGTCATTACAGACGTTGAAAGAACGAACACTAATGTCTTCAGAATAATATATTTCCTCAATTGTCATTTAATCCTCATTCAATTTAAGTTCGGCAGTTTTTTAGCGTTGGTAAAATTCAGGCTCTTTTGCTTGCGAAGCGGTCGTCCGTGCGTTGGGGCAAGCAAATGTGCCTGAATGTGCGGTTGGCTTTATATTTCTGTCGTTCATTTTTATTTCTGTCGTTGTCTTTTACACTGAGCGATAACGGTTTGGCGCTTGGCGCAGTGGCGGATTTCGGAGCACTAAACTGTCAATACACCACAAAAGTTGATGCGAGGTAGAATGTTCAATTAACCACGTCACCCGCCATTGAGCCAAACGCTTGTTGGTGGCTGCCCTTCTTTTCTCGCGTCTAATTAAATATTATTGTCGGAGTAATGACTTCATATATTTCACCATTAGTCTGTTTGTAAATTATTGTAAACTTATGTTCATTACTTCCTGTTGGCTTAACTTTTAAGGTTAGATTTAAGGTATTCAAAGCTCTTGGTTGTGTTGAAACGTATGTTACTAAGTCAGTCGGTTTGATGGATTGATTGCCAACAAAGCCTGAAATATTGAAAAACTGAGAAAGTGTGTCAGAAGAATTGCTTGTAGAAAGAAATGGATTATTACTAACTATCACTATGTCAGAAATATTCTCTGTTGAACCTTGATGACCTGGTCTTGGGCATTTACTGGCATATGCGGTATTTACAAATAAGTCACCAATGTCAAAACTCTTATTTTGTCCGAAATAGTTGCCGGTTGCTGTTAATTCGATTAGAAGTTTGTCAAAGTCAATACTGTTGTTTGTGTCAAATTGTGATGTGCTCAAGCTACCATCATTGTAAACGTTGTTAATTCTCTTTATAGCGATTTCAAATCCTTCAATATTCAAGAAATTCGGCACATCGTCACAATTGACTGAACAACCGCCAAAATTGAAAATGAAAATAAGTAATAATATTTTAAGCTCTTTTCTCATTTTTGTTTTGTAAAGTTAATATTCTTCTCCAAAGCGTTCTTTTTACGTTGTCAATGGTTGCATTGTCAGTGTCGTAGGGTTGCCACCAACTGCGCATATGCGAACATTCTTTGCCTTTGACATCCCGAAGTACTTGCGCTGCGGCCAATGTAGTTGAAATGGCGTTTTCCGCTGTAGGTGTGTGGTAATCTTTCGTATCACTACAGATAGCATGCACAAATGTGTTGCCTATGCGAACGAGTATGTCAGCCGAGGTCCAAGTCATCCAAGGGGCTGCGGATATTGCGCAAGGCCTTGGTGCTCACATGGGTGTAGATCTCGGTAGTGCGGCTGCTGGCATGTCCCAATAGGACTTGGATGTAGCGGAGGTCCGTGCCTTTCTCCAGCAGGTGCGTGGCGAAACTGTGCCGCAGGGTATGCACAGTGGCAGGCGTGTGGATGCCCGCTTTCTTCCTGGCCCTGTGGAAGACCTGCTGTACGCTGCGTGCGGTGTAGGCACCGCCCTTCGCCCCTTCGAAGAGGTGGTCTTTGGGCAGGTATTCCGCCAGGTAGCGGGACAGGGGAGCCAACACCTTTTCACCCAGAAGGGTCACCCGGTCCTTGTTGCCCTTTCCGCTGCGCACGAAGAGCTGACCCCGGTCGCGCGCCAGATCGCCCACCCGCAGGTTGATCAGTTCGCTGATGCGCAGACCGCCCGCATAAATCAACATGAGCATGCAGCGGTGCTTGAGGTTGTCCACACTGCGCAACAAGGCGGTTACCTCAGCTTCGCTCAGCACGGTGGGCAACTTCCGTTCGCGACGTGGCCGTTGGATGAGCCGCACGCGCTCGGCATCGCCCAGCACATTGGCGTAGTAGTAGCGCACGGCGTTCACCGCCTGCTCCAGGCTGCTGTTGCTGAGCTGGCGCTCGGTGGCCAGGTGGTGTTGCCAGGCCTCGATGTCCGCTGCGGTGAGCCGTTCCGGGGCCTTGGCTGCATGGAATAAGAAGAGTTGCCGGGCTGCGCCGAGGTAGGCCTTGATGCTGTTGGGGCTGCAACGCGTCATCTCCATCTTCTGCCGCATGGCCTCAAGTGCGGCCTGCTGCGCGGGGCCGGGCACCACTATTGGGCGCTGGGGCTTCTGTATGGCCGTGGGGTCCGCTCGATGTTCCTCTGGTCGTTTCAGGGCCGTGTAGTCCACCCAAGCCTTGCCCTTGTACGCGGCGAAGACCTGTGCCACGGTCCTAGGGCCATGGGGCAGATGCCATACCCGATGCGTGCGGCTCCACCGTGCGCCCAGCCCTTTGGCGATGGCCATGAGCTCCGCATCGAAGGGGAACTTCAAGGCCACGCGCGGTCCATTGCGGTGCGTCAGGGCTTCAAGGGTGACAGTGCGCGGTGCATCCATGGATCGACAGGGGAAAAGTAAGGACGCGTGTGCCAGATAGTACACGTGCTTGCACATGAATGGACCATGCTGGGCACTGATGTCGGCTGGCGTCGCACGGGGGCTTAAGGCTCGATCGACCGCGAAAGGTCACGGCAAGAAATGCACATGGATGCAGGGAAGGCCTAGTGCGGATGAGAGAATGCCTCGCAACATCACGCCAACGCATCCCCTTGCGCTCCCAGCCTGTATTGCTCAATGCGCTTGTGCATCACGCGGAACCACAGCGGTGGGAAGAAGGAGAGCACCATCATGCCGGGGTAGCCGGTGGGCATCTGGGGGCTATCGTGGAAGTGGCGCAGCACCTGGTACTTGCGGCTGGCCATGTAGTGGTGGTCGCTGTGGCGGGTCAACTCCAGCAGGATGAGGCGGCCCAGCGGGTAGTCGCTGTTCCAGGAGTGTACGGGCAGCACGCGCTCGTAGGTGGCGCCCTTCCGCTTGCGGCGCAGGCCGTAGTGCTCGATGTAGTTCACCGTTTCCAGCAGCAGGATGCCGATGAGCGCCGCGCCCAGGAACCAGCCCATCACCTCGGCCCCGAAGAGCAGCCACACGGCCGCCACCAAGGCGCCCTGCACCACCTGGAAGCGCAGCATCTCGTTGTGCCAGCTCCAGAAGGGAAGCCGCTTTCGCTCCAAGCGCGTGCGTTCCAGTTTCCACGCGCTGAGCCAGCTGCCGGTGATGGTGCGGAAGAAGAAGATGTAGAGCATCTCGCCGTAGCGGCTGCTGGCGGGGTCCTCGTCGGTACTCACGTGCTTGTGGTGGCCGCGGTTGTGCTCGATGAAGAAGTGCATGTAGAGGGTGGTGAGCAGCAGCAGCTTGCTCATGAGCTGCTCGTACCACGTGGGCCGGTGCCCCAGCTCGTGCGCGGCGTTGATGCCCAGCACCCCGCAGGCCATGCCGAAGGCGGTGGTGTAGCCCAGCTTCACCAGCAGGGGCAGCCCGGGCTCGCTGATGCGCAGCAGGAAGAACACCAGCAGTGCCCACTGGATGAGGACGAGGCTGTAGAGGATGAGATCGTAGAGGCGGTCCTTCTTGGCCACTTCCTCCTCGGCGGCGGACATGTTGGCGGTGGAGGCGGGCAGCAGCATTTCCAGCGCGGGCAGCACCCCGAAGACCACCACCAGCGCGGTGAAGGCCCAGCCGTTGGGCTGCAGCAGGGAGAAGAGCACTACACCGGGGATGATGTAAACGAGGGTGTATTTGAGGGCGGCGGCATTCATTGGAAAACGTGCTTTGCATCCACCTGTACCGTCGACCCATTGGGTCGACTTTGATAGCTGCAACACGAAACTACCACCGCCGCCCGCTGCGTGTTAGACGGCACCGTACAGTGGGCTCGCCCTTCGGGCTCGATCGCTTATCTAACCGTGGATGAGCGTGGCCTTCGGCCCCGCTGGTTTCTTTAACCACGGATGGACACAGATGCACACGGATTGCGCGATCGGCTCGCCCTTCGTGCTCGGGTGCTGATCTGATCGCGGATGACGAGGATTTGCGCGGCCTTCGGCCCCGCTGGCTTCTTTAACCACGGATGGACACAGATGCACACGGATAAGCTCATCGAGTGAGGGCAGTGATCCGGTTGGAAGAGACGCTGTGCTCAATCGGAGCGGGCATTTATCCGCGTGCATCGGCGTTCATCGGCGGTTCCTGCATTCCACACAAAAGCGCCGTCAGGCGCGCAACGCCCGCATGGCATTCATCCGTGTCCATCCGTGTGCATCCGTGGTTCCTGCATTTGGCATTCGAGCGCCGCCAGGCGCGCAGCGTTCATGAGGCCATTCCGCCTGTGTGGTCGAACCACCGGTCAGTGCGAGCGAAGCGAAGCACCGTGGTTCCTGCATTCGGCATTCAAACGCCGACAGGCGCGCAACCCAAGCGGTCCTCACGCATCACCGGCCAGCCCGGCCACCATCCCGCGGATCTCCTCCAGGTAGCCCCGCAACCACACCTGGTCCAGCGTATCGGCGGTGATGCGCAGGTAGAAGTTGTCCACCACCAGCGAGAGCATGGCGCGGGCCAGGTGGGTGCGGCCTTCCAGCCCCAGGGCCTGCGACCACAGCCCCAGCAGCGCCTCCTCGATGGGGCCATGCGCGCGGCCGATGCAGCTGCGGTAGGCGGGCACCACGCGATGGATGCGCAACTGCCGCTGGAAGAGGATGTCCTCCTGCACGGACACCAGCAGGTCCAGCATGTCGGGGTCCACGCTCTGGCACTGCTGCATGCGGCGGGCGATGTCCGCGGCCCGCTCCAGGTGGTGCTCCAGCAGCAGGTCGGTGAAGATGGCGAGGTCCGCGAAGTGGTGGTAGAACGAGGACTTGCTCTTGCCGATGGACCGCGCGATGTACTCGATGCGCAGCCCGGCCGGACCCTCGCGGGCGAAGATCCCGTAGGCGGCCTCGATCCAGGGGCGGGCGGTGTCGGGGAGCATGGCGCGCGTCAGGGCCTGAAGGTGTACGGCGCACCGTTGATCAGGAAACTGTGCGAACGCGTCTTCCCGCCGGCTTCCAGGTGTACCACGTTCTCCTGCTCATCGAAGAGGTCCTGCAGCAGCGTGTTGTGGACCGTGAGCGCGCCCAACGTAGGGATGCCCTCCACCTGCAGGTAGCAGTACAGGTCGTCGAACTCCACTTGCTTGCCGAGGTAGCGCGGCTCGATCGGCTGGCCGTCCATGCTCAGCTTCAGGTGCCGCAGGAGGTACCCGGCGATGAGGCTGTCGGCCTCGGGCAGTTCGCGTTCGGTACCCAGTTTCAGGTCGCGGTCACCGCTCTCGCTCAACAGCGTGTGCTCGATGTCGTGGGTCGTCATCCGCCAGGTGATGTCCAGCGTGCGGGTCTCCGGGTTGTGCCGGATGGTGCAGATGGAGACGTAGAAGTCGTGCAGGAGCAGCGCTCCGATCGACCCCAGTGCAAGGAGCAAGGTCTTCATGTACCGCAAAGTTGGGGAGTAGTGGCGAGTGGCGAGTATCGAGTGGCGAGTGAATGCCCCCATCAAAAACGTTCGTCACAGGGGCATTCACTCGCCACTCGGCGGGCAGACCAGCGCGCGGGCACTCGCCACTCGCCACTCAAGACTCGCCACTATCTTCGCCAACATGCATTGGAAGTACGCCCTCCCGGCCCTCGCCCTCATCGCCATCTGCACGACCGCCCTCGCCCAGGACTCCCCCCGCTACGGACGCGACAAGTTCCGCCAGCTGGAATGGGAACTGCCCACGCCCAACACCTATCGCACGGCCAGCGGCGCACCCGGCCACCAGTACTGGCAGCAGAAGGCCGACTACGACATCCGCGTGGAGCTCGACGACGACAAGCAGACCATCACCGGCAGCGAGACCGTCACCTACTACAACTACAGTCCCGACAAGCTCGATTACCTCTGGATCCAACTGGACCAGAACATGCGCGCCAAGGACAGTGACAGCCACAAGATCCGCACGGGCACCCTCAGCGATTCCATGTCGGTGGAACAGCTGGCCCGCATGGTGGACGTGTTCGACGGTGGCTTCCGCATCACCAAGGTCACCGATGCCAGCGGCAAGGCGCTGAAGTACACCATCAACAAGACCATGATGCGCATCGACCTGCCGCGCACCTTGGCGCCCAACGCCTCCTACAGCTTCAAGATCGATTGGTGGTACCCCATCAACGACCGCATGAAGTACGGCGGCCGCTCGGGCATGGAGTACTTCGAGGAGGACGGCAACTACATCTACACCATCGCGCAGTTCTTCCCGCGCATGGCCCTTTACGCCGACTATCAGGGCTGGCAGCACAAGCAGTTCCTCGGCCAGGGCGAGTTCACCCTCACCTTTGGCGACTACAAGGTGGCCATCACCGTGCCGAGCGACCACATCGTCACCGCCACCGGCACGCTGCAGAACGAAAGTGCCGTGCTCACCGCCACCCAACGCGAACGCCTTGGCCGCGCCCGCATGGCCCGTGAACCGGTGATGATCGTGACCGAAGCCGAGGCCCGCGAAGCCGAAAAGAAGAAGGCCACCGGCAAGAAAACGTGGGTCTTCCAAGCGAAGAACGTGCGCGACTTCGCCTTCGCCAGCAGCCGCAAGTTCATCTGGGACGGCATGAACCAGCCCGTGGGCGGCAACAACGTGCTGTGCATGAGCCTCTATCCCAAGGAGGGCAATCCGCTGTGGGAGCGGTACAGCACCAAGGTGGTGGCCCACACCGTGAAGACCTACAGCAAGTACACGGTGGATTACCCGTACCCCGTGTGCATCAGCGTACACACCGACCGCATCGGCATGGAGTACCCCATGCTCAGCTTCAACGGCGGGCGGCCGGAGAAGGACGGCACCTACAGCGAACGCACCAAGTACGGCATGATCGGCGTGATCATCCACGAGGTAGGGCACACCTTCTTCCCGATGATCATCAACAGCGACGAGCGGCAGTGGACTTGGATGGACGAGGGCCTGAACACCTTCGTGCAGTACCTCACCGAGCAGGAGTGGGACCACGACTACCCCAGCCGCCGCGGGCCCGCACGCCACATCGTGGACTACATGAAGGGCGACAAGAGCGGCATTGAGCCCATCATGACCAACAGCGAGAGCATCACCCAGTTCGGCAACAACGCATACGGAAAGCCCGCCACCGCGCTCAACATCCTGCGCGAAACGGTGATGGGTCGCGAGCTCTTCGACCACGCCTTCAAGACCTACTGCGAGCGCTGGAAGTTCAAGCACCCCACGCCGGCCGACTTCTTCCGCACCATGGAGGACGCCAGCGCCGTGGACCTTGACTGGTTCTGGCGCGGCTGGTTCTTCACCACCGACCATGTGGACATCGCCCTCACCAACCTGCGCTACATGCAGGTAAAGCCGCTTGACCCCAAGGCCCGTGAAGAACTCGCCCGCAGCGACCGCGCCGCGCAGCCACGTGAACTGGGCAACGAGCGCAACCGCGAAGCCTTCGAGACCGTGGTGATGCGCGACCCCGCCACCCGCGACTTCTACAACAGCTACGACCCGCTCACCGCCACGCCACGCATGCAGGAGGCCTACGACCGCATGATGGCGCGCCTCACGCCCGATGAGAAAGCCCTGCTGGAGCGCGACCTGCACTTCTACGAGCTCAGCTTCGAGAACATCGGTGGGCTGGTGATGCCGCTGATCCTGGAGTGGACCTACGCCGATGGCAGCACCGAGATCGAGCGCATCCCCGCCGAGATCTGGAAGACCAGCGACCGCATCAGCAAGGTCTTCATCAAGGAGAAGGAAGCTACCGGCGTGGTGCTCGATCCCTTCCTGGAGACCGCCGATACCGACCTGAACAACAACGCCTGGCCTCCGAGGATGGCGCCGACAAGGTTCGATGTGTTCAAGCGCGGGGAGTGGAGGGGTGGAAGGCCGAATCCCATGCAGGAGGGGCAGGGAGCGGGGAGCGGGCGCTGAGCGCAATAAGCACCTGATGGACGAAGCCGGGCTGCTGCCACAGTGGTACGCCCATCAGGACCAACGGCTGTGGGAGGAGCTGGAGGCATGGGTGGAGGAACACGGCCTGAAGCTGGCCGAAGGGTGAAGCCGAGCCGGTCCCCGGACGCTTGAGCGCTGCGCACGGCCGGATGCCGATCCATTGGGATGGGCCGGTCATGGTCCATGATACCCCAGCAATAACAGGCACTTTGGAAGAACCGCAGCCAAATGTGCCATCTGAAGCACACATTTGGCTGCGGATAACCACGGCCGGCGGATGGGTGAAAGGGCGAGCGCATGCTGCTGGTAAGGCATGCTGGGGGAATGCCCGGCACGAACGATGCTCCAAAGCCGACCGATGGCCGGACAGGCATTGCGGACCATCCATATATCTGGGTTCGTAAGTGCTTGTATTTATTGGGTGTTCAGAAGAACCGCAGCCAAATGTGCCATCATGAGCATACATTTGGCTGCGGATAAAAGACTTGCACATCATGCTTATCGGCCGGGAAGAGGAGCGCGACATTCTCCTGGATGCCTTGTCATCCGGGCATTCCGAGCTGATCGCCATCTATGGAAGACGGCGCATCGGCAAGACTTACCTGATCCGCGAAGTGTATGCCGGCAAGGTGGACTTCGAGTTCTCGGGCATGCACCGGGGCACGCTCCGGCAGCAGCTCAAGAACTTCCACCTGGTGCTGCCCGCACGGCTGCGCAAGGGTGGCCCGCCCACCGACTGGCTGGATGCCTTCGCGCTCCTGGGGCGCTACATCGACGGACTTCGAAGCAAGCGGAAGAAGGTGCTCTTCATCGATGAGTTCCCATGGCTGGACACTCACCGGAGCGGTTTCCTGGCCGCCTTCAGCCACTTCTGGAACGGCTACTGCAGCAAGCGGAAGGACATCGTGGTGGTGATCTGCGGGTCGGCGGCCAGCTACATGGTGCAGCGCGTGGTGAACAACAAGGGCGGACTGCACAACCGGCTTACACGGCGGATCCGACTGGCACCCTTCAACCTGCGCGAGACGGAGCAAATGCTGCAACACAGGAAGGTGCGGTTCACACGCTACGATATCATACATCTGTACATGGCGCTCGGCGGAGTGCCCTACTATCTGCAACTGCTGAAACGGGGCGAAAGCATGGCCCAGGCCGTCGACCGGCTGTGCTTCCAGCCGCAGGGCTTCCTGCGTGGAGAGTTCCACAACGTGTTCGCCTCGCTGTTCGACCATGCCGGCAACCACGAGGCCATCGTACGTGCATTGGCCGGTGTGCGCAAGGGCCTCACACGCACCGCCATCCTGCGCAAGAGCAAGGTGTCGTCTGGTGGCACCCTCACCAAGACGCTCAGTGAACTGGAGGAGTCGGGCTTCATAGAGAAGTATGTGCCCTACGATGCGAAGAAGGACCCGTTGTACCGCATAACGGATGAGTACACGCAGTTCTACCTGCGCCATGTGGAGGGCGGCAAACCGGTAAGGCGCGCCTACTGGGCAAAGGAGATGGGTACACCAGCTTATCGGGCTTGGAGCGGATTCACCTTCGAGACCATCTGCATGAAGCATGTGGAGCAGATCAAGGCGGCGCTGGGCATCCAGGGTGTGCGCTCCACGGAGGGTAGTTGGATCGGCAAGGGCGATGAAAGCGGTGCACAGGTGGATCTGCTCATAGACCGCGACGACAACGTGATCAACCTCTGTGAGATGAAGTTCGCGAACGGGCCCTTCACCATCGACAAGAAGTATGCGAAGGACCTGATGGCCAAGAGCGAGGCATTCCGTTCATCCACGCGTTCGAGGAAGAGCATCTTCATCACTTTCGTAACCACCCATGGTGTGGCTCAGAACGCGTACAGCAGCCAGTTGGTGCAGAACGATGTGCGCATGGAGGCTCTTTTCGAGGAGTATTAACCGCAGCCAAATGTGGCATTCAAGAGGCACATTTGGCTGCGGTTAATTGGAATGCCATGCGGCACGAGGATTGGTAAAATGCGTTTCCTTAGCCCACCACCCACAAAACTCCCTTCTCCAGCCGGAACCGCACTTCATGCCCGATCTCCATCGGCTCGCCATCCAGGTGGGCCAGCGTACCGCCCTGCTTCACGTACGCGTTGGTGGCCGGGATGTTGAGCAGGTTGGGGTTGCTGTCCGCGCGGTGGGTGTACACGTCGTAGAAGGCCTTCACCAGTTGGAAGAACGGTGGCTTACGGACAAGGCGCAATTCCGCGATGCCATCGTCAGGCTTGGAAGAAGGGCTTATGTCCGCGCCATTGCCGAACTCGCGGGTGTTGCAGAACACGAGCATCAGCACATCTTCCTTGATCGTTTTGCCATCCACGGTCAGTTCAATGGGCATGGGGGGCGTACCGAAGATGTCCTGCACGGTGATGCGCGCATAGGTGAACATGCCGCGCGTGCGGCTCTTGTCGAACTTGTCCGCCACACGCGCATCGAAGCCGATGCCTGCGGTGCCGAGGAAGGGATGCTCGTTGAGGTAGCAGACATCCATGCGTTTGGGTGTTCCGCTGAAGGCGTGGCGCAATGCAGGCTCGGGCTTCAGGGGCAGGCCGATGGAGCGCGCATAACCGTTGCCACTGCCCATGGCCACGATACCCAGCGCCACGTTGGTGCCGATGAGGCCTGCGGCGATGGCGTTGTTGGTACCATCGCCACCTACGCTGATCACGCGTTCGCAACCGCTCGCAACGGCCTCCTTCGCCAGGGCGGTGCCGTGTCCCGGTCCTTCCACGGTGCGGATGTCGAGTTGCACCCCCATTTCCGCAGCAATGCGTTCGGCAAGGGCACGCACCGTAAGCGCCTGCTTCTTCCCCGAGCGGGGATTCATCACCAGCATCGCTTTCATTCCGAAGCGGGTTGTGCCACCAACGCGCCGCGCATCAGGTGGTGGTTGAATTGTTGGATGGCGGCTTTCAAGCGTTGCTCCAGGTTGGTGGCCATGGCCGTACGTGCCTCTTCGCTCAGTGTGTCGTCGATCATGCGCTGGTCCACCACACGTTCTCCATCGAATTGCAGTTGCATGTGCGCGTTGGTGATGGAGTAGATGCCGTTGGCCGACCAGATGGCCACGCCCTGATGCGTGTTGCGCAGGGCGCTGCTGCCGAAGCTGAACACGGGTCGTTGCTGCCCTGTGAGATCGAGCACTGTGGGCAGGATGTCGATGTGCTGGGTGACCGCATCGCGCGCTTCGCCCACCAAGGGGTTGGGATGCTCCGATACTGCAACACCAGGTGCGTAGTAGAGTAGCGGCACCCAGTAGTCGATCGGCAGGTCGCCGTGTGCACCGGTGCGTTCCAGATCGGCGGTATGGTCGGCGGTGATCACGAACAAGGTGTTGGCATACCAAGGCATGGTGCGCGCCGTGGCGAAGAACTGGCGCAGCGCATCATCGGTGTAGCGCAACGTGGGGTGGATGGCCTGTGTGCCTCCTGCGAAACGTTCGGCCTCTTCCTTGGGCAGGCGGTAGGGGTGGTGGCTGCTCAGTGTGAACACCGTGCTGAGGAAGGGTTCCTGTTCCTTGGCCAACTCTTGCGCCCAGAACTGCAGGAAGGGCCGGTCGCGGATGCCCCAGTTGCCATCGTAGTCCTCCTTACCGTTGGGGTATTCATCCATGCCCACATAGCGCTGGAAGCCCGCCGAGCGCGTGAAACCATCGAAGCCCATGGTGCCATTGCGTCCCCCGTGGTAGAAGCTGGTGTGGTAGCCATCGGCCGCGAAAACACTGGCCAGTGAGGTGAAAGGGATGCTGGCGTAGCGGGAGGTGAGGAAGGCCTCGTCCATCAGTTCGGGCATGCTGGCGAGGATGGCCGGCACGCCGTCGATGCTGCGGCGCCCGTTGGCATAGGCCCGGGTGAAATTGAGGCTGTGGCCCATCAGGGAATCAAGGAAGGGCATGTAGCCCTCGCCGCCCGAAAGGGTGCCGCTGTAAGCTGCGGAGAAGCTTTCCAGGATGATGACCACGACGTTGGGCTTGCGAGTGGAGGCCGTGTACTCGAAGGGCTGGTGCTCCCTGTTGGGCTGATGCACCACGGGCCACAGGCGATCGGCTTCCTCACGGGGCATGTAGATGCGCTCCTCCAAGCTGGGCTTGCCGATGCTCATGAGCATGGTGTAGGGCGTGTTGAGCACCACGGGCAGGTTGGCGGCCCCGCCATATCGCGCGCCATCCAAGGGTTGCAGCGGAATGAGCTGGGTGCCCCCCCGCGAGGCCAGTACCACCAACGCAATGGCAAGCACCCGCCAGCCGATCCGCCAGGGTAGTTTGATCGTGTCCCCCTTATCCAAGCGTCCGATGCGGCGGTAGCCCCAGGCCACAAGTACCATGGCCACTGCGAAGGCCAGCAGCAGGTACCAGTAGTCGCGCAGGAAGGCCGGGACCAGGTTGAGCATGTCGCCACCGGCCCCGATGATGTTGAAGAGGTCGCTGGTGCTGCGCTTGAGGGTGAAGGCGTAATAGCCGACATCCACGGTGTTGAGGAGAAGCCCCAAGGCGCTGGCAACCAGGAAGAAGGCCAGTTGGATGCGTTCCATGCCGGTGCCGGGGCGTGGGGAGAACAGCACCAGCAGCAGCCAAGGCAGGTACAACCATGCGATGGCGAACAGGTCGAAGCGCATGCCGCCGAGGTATGCCGTGAGCGGCACATCGGGGAAGAGTGCGGCATTGTGCCACACGAAGAGCAGGCGCAGCAGGGTGTACAGCGCGGCCACCAGCCCCAGTCGGAGCAGCAGTACGGACAGGGGACCGACGCGCATGGCGGCGAAGATCGGCACAAGGTGCCGATCGTAGGGGCGGACGATCGTCCGCCCGCCGCCATACACCAGAAAGACGATCGTTCGCCCGCCGCAGTGCGCAGGACCAAGCCGTAACACCACATTCAGCAGCAAGATGTAAGCACGAACGTGGGCCCCGCGCCCGGGATGGAAGCGGCGGCTGGCCGTAGGACGGGCCATGGCAGGGCGTGGAGCGAGGAGGCCCCGACGGTAGGAGGGGACCCCGGAGCCCCGCCATGCCAGGACCGGACAAGGACACCACAGCGGACAGCCCGATAAGGCGCCCCGAGCAACATCCACAACCCGGTGCTGGTATCTGTGCTGTACCAAGCGAGTTGCAGATGTAACGCAGATACCTTTGCCGCACCATTCGGATACCGAAGATCATTTTCTGATCTTCTGATCGTCCGATCATCTGATCGACATGTCCCTCGAAGCCACCGAAAAACGCCAGCTCACCTACGAGCGCGGCAACCACAGCGACGCTTTCCTCATCAGCACCTACGAGAAGCTGGTGTACCCGCGCATCATCGAAGAGAAGATGCTGAGCCTGCTGCGGCAGGGCAAGATCAGCAAGTGGTTCAGCGGCATCGGGCAGGAGGCCATCGCCGTGGGCGCCACCATGGCCCTGCAGGACGACGAGTACATCCTGCCCATGCACCGCAATCTGGGCGTATTCACCACGCGGGGCATGCCTTTCCGCAAGCTGTTCGCGCAGTGGCAGGGCAAGGCCACGGGCTACAGCAAGGGCCGCGAGCGAAGCTTCCACTTCGGCAGCCAGGAGCACAAGGTGGTGGGCATGATCAGCCACCTTGGGCCGCAGATGGGCATCGCCGATGGCATCGCGCTGGCCCACAAGCTTAAGAAGGAGAACCGCTGCACCATCGTCTTCACCGGCGATGGCGCCACGAGCGAGGGCGATTTCCACGAGAGCGTGAACGTGGCGGCGGTGTGGGACCTGCCCGTGCTGTTCATCATTGAGAACAACGGCTACGGACTGAGCACGCCCAGCAGCGAGCAGTTCCGCATGAAGCAGTTCACCGACAAGGCCATCGGCTATGGCATCGAAACGGTACAACTGGCGGGCAACAACATCTTGGAGGTGTACGACGCCCTGGCGTGGTGGGCCAACAGCGTGCGCGAGAACCCGCGTCCGGTGCTGATCGAATGCATGACCTTCCGCATGCGCGGTCACGAAGAGGCCAGCGGCACCAAGTACGTTCCCAAAGAGCTGTTCGAGGAGTGGGGCAGGAAGGATCCCGTGGCCAACTACGAGAATTGGCTGGTGGCGACGGGTGTGCTGACCATTGCCCAGAAGGACGAGATCCGTGCGCGGCTGAAGGACGGCATCGAAGCCGATCTGAAGGTGGCGTTCGAGGAGCCGGAACCGGTGCCGGTGGAAACCGCTGAGGTTGGGGACGTGTATGCAAATTCCGCCACTGGCCTATTGCCGCTGGCTACTGGCCCCTTGGAGGATCGGGCCAGTAGCCAGCAGCCAATAGCCATTGGCGAGTCCCGCGAGATCAGAATGATCGACGCCATCCAGGAAGGCATGCGTCAAAGCATGGAACGCCACCCGGAATTGGTGCTGATGGGCCAGGACATCGCCGAGTACGGCGGGGCCTTCAAGATCACGGACGGTTTCGTGGAGAAGTTCGGCAAGGACCGGGTGCGCAATACGCCGCTGTGCGAGAGCGCCATCCTGGGTGCGGCGCTGGGCCTCAGCATCAAGGGCATGAAGGCCATGATGGAGATGCAGTTCGCCGATTTCGTGAGCGAGGGTATGACCCAGATCTGCAACAACCTGGCGAAGATCCATTACCGCTGGGGGCAGCACGCCGATGTGGTGGTGCGCATGCCCACTGGCGCCGGAGTGGGGGCGGGGCCCTTCCACAGCCAGAGCAACGAGATGTGGTTCGTGAAGACGCCCGGCCTGAAGGTGGTGTACCCCAGCAACCCCTACGACGCCAAGGGCCTGCTGATGACCGCCTTCGACGACCCGAACCCGGTGATGTTCTTCGAGCACAAAGCGATGTACCGCAGTATCAGCGGACCGGTGCCTGAGCAGCCGTACAGCATACCCTTCGGCAAGGCGCGGGTGGTGCGCGAGGGCAGCGACCTGAGCATCATCACATACGGAATGGGTGTGCATTGGGCGACGGCCGTGCAGGAGGAGACGGGCATCAGCATGGACATCATCGACCTGCGTACGCTCGTACCCTTGGACGTGGAGACCATCCTCGCCAGCGTGAAGAAGACCGGTAAGGTGCTGCTGCTGCACGAGGACACACTGACCGCCGGTTTCGGTGGCGAGCTGGCGGCCATCATCGCAGAGCAGGCCTTCGAGTACCTGGATGCCCCGATCATGCGTGTGGCCAGCTGGGATACGCCGGTGCCCTTCGCGGTGCCGTTGGAGCAGGGTTTCCTGCCGAAGGGACGGTTGAGGGAGGCGGTGGAACGGTTGGCGGGGTATTAGGTCGCTGATCGGCATCCCACTGCCGGTGATCGTGGCACCGGCAGCGTCGACTAGGCTGACCGACCGATGGTGATGGACGCGATCAACCTCCTACCACCACATTTTCGGCCGGGACCTTTTCCATCGAATGCTTCCGTGATTTGTGACACGCCCTTCCCATGAATAGTTTCGCTCCATGCCTTTGGACGTGGACTCTCTGATAGAACGCGGTCTGACCCTGAAAAGGGAAGGCGGCAGTGGACGTCAGCTCAGTGAATTCCTCGAGCGTGAAGGCGCTGATGAAGGAGCCCGCCGCTTCATCCTGCGGCAGATCGACAAGCGGTTGCTGAAGGAGCACCAAGCCAAGGGTTCGGGGATGTACCAAAGCATGAAGGGATTCCTGGGCTTCGGGTTGATGGCGGGCGGAGCGCTACTGGGGTGGTTCCTATGGGCGGGGATCGACGGCTGGAACGTAATCAGCACAGTGCCCTTCATCATGTTCGGAGCAGGTCTGTGGGTGCTGAATTCGAAGTAGGGGAGATTCTCTAGGGTATCTGCAGTCGTGCTTAGCGGTGCCGTTGGAGTAGGGGTTCCTGGCGAAGGGAAGGTTGAGGGAGGGGGTGGGACGGTTGGCGGGGTATTGAATGCATGTAAAAAGTTTGAGGACGACATGAAGAACGGCGCAGTCCTTTTATTGGATGTCCTAGGATGGAAGGGCATATGGCTCCGAAGGTCTGATGCTATTGAAGCAATGCTGCAACTGGTTGCTAGTTGTCGGGATGCAATATCTTCTTTTTCGGGTGATAAGGTAATGGGGGATAGGTTTTCCGGATTAAGGGTTGAAGTGCTTACAATATCAGATACTATTGCAATTACTTGCCATGGTGAATTAGATGAATCTGTCGAACTACTTTCTTATGTGGGAAACTATTTAATCATTAATGGAATAGGGTGTCATTTGCCGCTGCGAGGTGCGTTAAGTTATGGTCTTTTTAAGTCTTCGAGTAACGTGTTGTTGGGACCTGCGGTAGATGAGGTAGCATCTTGGTATGAAAATTCAGAATGGATTGGGGGATTCTTAACACCTTCAGCTTCCTTGAAAGTGAATATCGATAATTTTGTTTATCCTCATCTGTTGGTTCGCCATGATGTTCCAACGAAAAATGGCACGTACAAAAATGGATTGTGCTTGAACTGGCCTATTGTTTGGGCATCAGAAGAGAATGCTGTAGAGGCTAGGGATAGATTCATTTCTCATATCCTGAATTTAGGTCCATCTATGCCCGAAGTATATTCAAAGCTTAGTAATACGATTGATTTTTATGATAAAAATTCCACTCCGGATAGGGAGAATTTTTCCGAGCTAAAGGACCGGTTTGAAGATAGTTAGAATTGGAATGTCTGCCTGCCCATTCTTCGTGCTCTTGCCCGATCTATTCGGACCGGCGGACACGCGCTGCGCAACGTTCTAGGCATGACCTAATTCGCAGGAAGGATCAGCTCATCCAACTTCTTCACCTTCTTCATCACTTTCCCATCCTTGTTCACCATCACCAACCATCCATCGCGCTCCACCATGATGGTCTTGCGCACTGAGAACGCCTGCCGCTCCGCGCGCTTCATAGCCGTCTTAAAGGCCTTGGCCATGGCTTCACCTTCAGCACTGGGTTTCTTGCGGGTGATGATGGTGGTCTTCTTCACTGGCATGCTTCAAAGTTAGCAGGCTCGGTAACGTTCAGTACACACGCTCAGGTCGATATTTGTATGCAGAAGAAGCCATGATCCCCATGCGCCCCATCCTCCCCATCCTTCTCGCGGCCCTCTCCCTCACCGCCTGCGTCAAACCCGACGACATCCACGAGGGCGACTACCACGTGGCCAACCACCTCAGCACCGGTCTGAAGGTCTACGCGGAGTACCGGAACCAGCCCGTGTCCTTGCTGCGTGACACCGTGCCGCCTGGTGATACGGTCCACATCCACCATGTGAAGGAAGGCAGCGGTGGCCACGTTTACCCCAGCAACTTCTTCTCGGTGTTCCGGATCACCACGGTGGACAGCGGCGGTGCCGAGGTGATCGTCCATCAAGGGCTGGACCATCGGCCTTGGCGGACGTGGGATACTGGAACACAAGGCAAAGCGCTTCAACTACTGCTGGTGGTGGAGTGAGGCATGCATTTCACCGGCCCGGAAAGTTCCGGTCATCGGTTTTCCGTAGTTGGTCCGCTGGTAGCTTTGGACCACCTAAACCGCAATACCATGAAACGTGTCCACCTGCTTCTGAGCTCCATGGCCCTGCTGCTGATGCTCGCTCCTTCCTGCGTGTCCAAGAAGAAGTACGCATCCTTGACCATGTCCAATGAAACACTCCGCAGCAAATTGGAAGAGTGCAACAGGGGAATGGACAAGTGCCGGGGAGACCTGAGCATAACGGAGGCCCGCCTGAGTGAGCTGCAGAACAAGAACCAGCACTTGGTGGACCAGGTGGCGCAGTTGAACAATACCAACGCCGCCCTGCTGAACAACGTGAGCCAGATGGCCACACTCTCCAAGCAGGAAGCCGTGAACCTGGAGAAGTCTTTGGAGCAGATCCGCGAACAGGACCTGCGCATCCGCCGCCTGCAAGACGCGATGAGCAAGAAGGACTCGGTGACCTTGGCCTTGGTGGTGAGCCTGAAAAGCTCGCTCGGCAACCTGAACGACACGGACGTGGTGGTGAACGTGGAGAAAAGCGTGGTCTTCATCTCGTTGAGCGACAAGATGCTCTTCCGCAGCGGCAGTACCGACCTAAGCCCACGTGCAAAGGAAGTGCTGGCCAAGGTGGCCACCGTGCTCAACGACAAGCCCGAAATGGAAGTGCTGGTGGAAGGCCACACGGACAATGTGCCCATTCGTAGGGACTGTTTCAAGGACAACTGGGACCTGAGCGCTGCACGTGCCACCACCATAGCGCGCGTGTTGCAGACCGATTACAAGGTGGATCCCGCACGGATCACTGCTGGTGGTCGCAGCGAGTATGTGCCCTTGGTTCCGAACGATACCGCGGACAACCGTTCCACGAACCGCCGCATCCGCATTGTGATCCTACCCAAGTTGGACCAGTTCTTCGGCATGATCGAGGATGGGCTGAAGCTGGCGGAAGGTCAGCAGTGATCAACGAGCCTGTTCATCCAGTGCCTGCTGAGGTGTCGTCGACCATTGCCAGGCTTCTGAGAGCCTGTTTAGTATCTCTTCAAACTCGTCCCCCGGTCTCTTTTCCGCCCATGCTTCGCCGAAAAATGATCCCGTAGGCACCGCTACGCGATGATTTTTCGGTTACGCCTGTACGAAAAACAGCCTCGGGGTCCATCGTTCAAGAGATCCTAAACAGGCTCTGAACGATGGTCTCCGTTTCCGACGCGGTCCGGTCATTGTGTTGCGCTTGCGCTGAGAGCATGCGATGGTAAGCTGCGGGAAGGTTCGATCGGTATCTGAGCGACATGACCTCGAAGCAACAGCCATGGGTGCAATGTGCTGAGGAGGCTTCGTGCGGCGGATTTCGGGAACCTGACCTCGTTGGAGTAACACGTGTTTCCGTTCGTTGGTCGGCGGTCCGGCCTGTGCGTATTGCCACTCGATCGTGAGCCTTGTTCCATAAGCCTACGTTCAGCACGCTTAGGTTTGCGCGCTCCCATGCCCCAGCGTACCCATTTCCCTGGCATCTTGCTCGCCATGCTCATCGGTCTGGGCGGGTACTTCGGATCGGCGTACACTCCCGCTTGGCTCAACGGCATACTTCTGGCGCTGCTGTTGGGCATGGTGGTGGGCAACCTGCTGAAACTACCAGCGGTGGTCCAACCTGGTATCGGCTTCACCAGCAGCAAGCTCCTTGAGCTTTCGGTACTCTTCCTGGCCTTCAGTATCAACTACGGGCACATCACGCGGCTTGGCGCATCGTCCTTCAGCATCGTGCTGATCATGGTGCTGGGCATGGTGTTCATCACCTACCACCTGGCCCGGCAGGTGCGCTGCCCCGGCAGCACGGGCTGGCTGGTGGGCTTCGGAACGGCCATCTGTGGCAGCAGCGCCATCGCCGCACTGGCGCCCCGCGTGGCGAAGAACAAGGATGATGTGGGCATCGCCATGGCCGTGGTTAACCTCTTCGGTAGCGTGGGCATGGTCGTGCTGCCGCTGGTGCTCGTGCGCTTCGACCTCAGCGATACCCAGCTCGGCATCCTCATCGGAGGTACGCTGCATAGCGTGGGCAACGTGGTGGGCGCAGGCTACACCATCAGCGATGGCGTGGGCGAAGCGGCCACCACCATCAAGTTGGCGCGGGTGGCCATGCTCAGCCCGGCCTTGATCCTCTTCAACCTGCTGGTGGATCGTGATGAGTCGCAAGGCTGGCGCCAGCAGCTGCGTTTGCCTTGGTACCTCTGGGGCTTCATCGGCATCACGCTCCTGACCTCGGTCGTCACCCTGCCCGCAGAGCTGCTCCGCGCCGTGGACGTGGCGGGCAAGCTGGCGCTCACCATCGCCTTGGCGGCCATCGGCCTCAAGGTGAGCTTCGGCGAGCTGCTGGCCAGCGGCCGCAAGGGCTTGGGCTTCGGACTGATCGTGTTCGCCGTGCAGTTCGCACTGGTGGCGGGCTTGATGGTGCTGGTGGGGTAGGGTGCAGGGCATCCGTTATCCGGGAGTGGTTCCCCGCCGCAGCGCCAAGGATGGTGAGTGGGAGCGGATCGCCCCCTGCGAACCTGTCTTTGCCCAAGGCGGACAGGTACGGGGTACGAGCAAGCCCCCCCATCCATCGCAGCAAGCCCTTCTGGAGCGACTTGACGAACTACAAGCGACCACCGCTTACCGACAGCTAATTGCCGCCGATCGCTCCCGCCACCCTCACTGCCCAAAGTGGTAGCCCACGGCCACGGTAAAAGACCAGGGCCGCTGCAGGATCTCCACGTCGGGGCGCTTGTCCAGGGCATCCAGGTCATCCTCGTATTCCGTGGGGCGCTGCGGGAAGATCACCTGCACGCTCCAGTAGCGCCGGGGCTGGCGAAGGCCATGGATCTCCAGCCCTATGCCGAAAGAGGTGCCGTAGTAGAGTTGGTTCTCCTCCGGCAGGCCCCGAACGGCGATGGCCGCATTGTAGCCGTACATGCCGGTGATCAGGGGACACACCCGCGAATTGGGCGATAAACGCAGGTTCATGCCCACGTTGTAGCCCAAGCCTGCCAGGGCATAGCCGCCTCCGGCAAAGAGCGCCACCGGCTGCCACGGACGCACCTGGAACTGCCCGCCCAAGCCACCGTAGGGTTGGCCGAAACCAATGCCAAAAACCCAAGCGGACGGCACGGCCTAGTAGCCGCTGGTGGCTTCCGCCAGCTCCTGGGCATGCAGCAGGCCGGGTGCCATGGCGAGGGTGAGGAGGAACTGGCGCATGCCTCGAATGTAGGTGCGTGAAGCGGCATTTACAAGCGCTCCGACCGTCACCATGGACCGCTCCTCAACGCACCCGCCCTGCAGGGAGTGTAGGGCGCGCAACGGCCCATCGCCTTGGCGGCCATCGGCCTCAAGGTGAGCTTCGGCGAGCTGCTGGCCAGCGGCCGCAAGGGCTTGGGCTTCGGGCTGATCGTGTTCGCCGTGCAATTCGCGCTGGTGGCGGTGCTGCTGGTGGCGCTGGGGTGAGCTTCGATCCGTAGGATGGCTTTTCTTTGAAAGGCGCAGCATCCCTAAAGCTGGGCAAGCAACACATGGTACGATCGATCTTGAGGGGCTTGTTGCTCATGCTCGTGCTACTCGTAGGCTTTGCGTTCTGGTTGTCTCCGCGTTTAGGCGGACTGATCGACCTGGGCAAGGAGTCCATCGAAACCACCATCACTACCCTGAGCTTCGACTCACTCGGTACCGATGGCTACGAGCTCAATTATCCGGACCTGAGTGGTGAGCCTCATTTGGTGGAACTGCGTGAAACCTATCAGTTGGATACGCTGATCGGCTCGGCATCAAGCTCGCTTGAACAAGTGCTGGCCGTGCAGAGCTGGGTGCAAAGCAGATGGGAACACGATGGCGACAATTCAGCTGGTACATCGGATGCGATCGCTATTCTGCGGGCGGCAGAGCAAGGGCAACGTTTCCGCTGTGTGGAGTACAGCGTGGTCACCTCAGCCTGCTTGGCATCGCTGGGCTTCCGGGTCCGTGGTTTGGGCTTGATGACACGTGACATAGCGGAAGTACGTTCCGGCGGTGGTCATGCGGTCAATGAGGTCTATCTGCCTGATCTGAAGCGTTGGGCATTTCTCGACCCACAGTACAATGTGATGGTGTTGCGCGATGGTGCTCCGCTGAATGCAGTACAGTTTCAGCATGCCATTGCACATGGTATTCCGGTGGAACTTGTAGGCCCCAGCGGAGCCATCAGTACAGAAGATTACCTGAGCTGGGTGGGACCGTACCTCTACTACTTCTACGTTTCCCTGGATCGACAGTCCATCAGCATTTGGGACA
The DNA here is from genome assembly GCA_019638115.1 of Flavobacteriales bacterium. Classification (GTDB taxonomy): domain Bacteria; phylum Bacteroidota; class Bacteroidia; order Flavobacteriales_F; family PHOS-HE28; genus PHOS-HE28. Next base: position 23,003 of record JAHBUK010000002.1, read on the forward strand.
GGGTGGTCGGCAACAAGAAGCAGCTGACGCTTTACCCGATCGGAGCGGATCGCCCTGCTACTTTCCAAGGCTTGATACGCTGGAACAACACCCATTACACCCACGCCGTACGGGATCTGTATCCCGTGGTGGAAGACCAAATTCGCTAAGCGCAGCCCTTCACCGCCACGCCGCTGATCTCCACGTTCACCCCGCGCGGCAGGCCCTTCACCGCATAGGCTTCGCGTGCTGGTGGTACCTCGCCGAAGTAGCTGCCGTACACCTCGTTCACCGCCGCGTAGAGGCTCATGTCGCTAAGCAGGATCGTGATCTTCACCAGGTCGCTGTAGTCCATGCCGGCGGCCTTCAGCAGCTTGCCGAGGTTCTCCATCACCTGCCGCGTTTCGGTTGCGATGTCGCCGGTGTGCAGATTACCCGCTTCGTCGAGCGCGATCTGGCCGCTGAGGTAGAGCGTGCCATTGGTGAGGATGGCCGGCGTGTAGGGTGCGATTGGCTTTGCCGCGTTGGGCGGGAAGATGGCTTGTTTCATGGGTGCGAAGGTGGGGAAAGGGGCGAGGGGCGGAATGGGCATAAATGAAGAATGAAAAATGTAGAAGGAAAAATGATGAATGAAAGATGCCGGGACCAAGGTGGTGAGCTGAACGGGTCGGTGGATGGATGTCAGACTTGGCTTGCGATGGACGGCGCCAGCTTCGCGGGTAGCAGTAGTCACAGTTCTACATTTTTCATTCTACATTTTTCATTGCAAGACACGCTCGATGCCCACGGATACCTTTGCCCCCGCAATGGAACAACTGCCCCTCATCCTGGTCACCAACGACGATGGCATCTTCGCCCCCGGTATCCGCACCTTGGCGGAAGAGATGAAAGCCTACGGCCGCGTGATGGTGGTGGCGCCGGACAAGCCGCAGAGCGCCATGGGCCACGCGATCACCATCCACAGCTTCCTGCGCCTGCAAAGCGTGGACCTGATGGACGGCGTGGAGGCCTGGAGCTGCAGCGGCACGCCCGTGGATTGTGTGAAGCTCGCCATCTACAAACTCCTCGGTGGCAACAAGCCCGACCTGTTGGTGAGCGGCGTGAACCACGGTGCCAACATCAGCATCAACGTACTGTACAGCGGCACCATGAGCGCGGCGGTGGAAGGGGCCATGGAAGGCATCCCCAGCATCGGCTTCAGCCTGATGGACCACGCCATCGAGGCGGACTTCAGCCAGGTGCGACCCGTGATCCGCAGTGTGGTGGGCAACACCCTGAAGCACGGCATGGCACCCGGCACCTGCCTGAACGTGAACGTGCCGCGCAACGATGGGATGCCGCTCGCCGGCATGCGCGTGTGCCGTCAGGCCAAGGCCAACTGGGAGGACGAGTTCGAGACGCGGCTCGATCCCGGCAACAAGGAGTACTACTGGCTGCGCGGCGAGTTCAAGAGCGAGGACCAGGGCCACGACACCGACGTGTATGCCGTGAACAACCGCTATGTGAGCATCGTGCCCACGCAGTACGACATGACCGCCCACCACAGCATTGCCACCCTCAACACCTGGGACCATGCGCTGGGATAGTCTTATCGTGGGCCTCGTGCTCGGCCTCATCACCCCGGTGCTGGGCTTCTTCATCTACGGGGCCATCCACGTGAACATCATCCGTCCGCACCTGGACCTGCCGTACTTCATCCACGACCTGTTCCTGGGCACGCGGGTCTACCAAGCGCCCATCCTCAGCCTGTCGCTGCTGGCCAACCTGCCGCTCTTCTTCCTGCTGGACCGCTATGTGCTCTACAAGGCCATGCGCGGGGTGATCACAGCGACCTTCATCTACGGCGTGGTCATCGTGGTGCTTTGGATGTGAAGGCCATGGGCAAGCGCATCTACATGATAGCCGGTGAAGCCAGTGGCGACCTCCACGGGGGGAACCTGGTGCGCGAGCTAGTGAAGATGAGTGGCGAGTGGCGAGTGGCGAGTGAAATGCCCCTTCCAAGGGATGCTGATCCCGGGGCATTACACTCGCCACTCGCCACTCATCACTCGCCACTCATTACTCCTCACGCGCCACTCCGCATCCGAGCCTGGGGGGGCGATCGCATGGCCGCTGCCGGCGCCGAAGTGGTGAAGCATTACCGCGAGCTGGCCTTCATGGGCTTCACGCAGGTGATCATGAACCTGCGCACCATCCTCCGCAACATCGAGCAGTGCAAGGAGGACATCGAAGCCTTCAAGCCCGATGCGCTGGTGCTGATCGACTACCCCGGCTTCAACCTGCGCATCGCCGAATGGGCGCACGCCAAGGGCATCCCCGTGCACTACTACATCAGTCCGCAGGTGTGGGCCTGGAAGAAGGGTAGGGTGCACACCATCAAAAAAGTTGTGGACCACATGTACGTGGTGTTGCCCTTCGAGCAGGCCTGGTATGCGCAGTACGGCATGGCGGTGGACTTCGTTGGGCACCCGCTGCTGGATGCGATCGAGCACGAAGGCAAGACCCCGCTCCAGCCCCTTCCCGGCGATGATGGCCGTCCGGTGGTGGCCCTGCTGCCCGGCAGCCGTAGGCAGGAGATCGCGCGCATGATGAAGCTGATGCGTGCCACCGCGCGCCATTTCCCGGACCACCGCTTCGTGCTGGCCGCCGCGCCCTCCATACCGGACGAGGTCTACGCAGCCCAGCCCGGCGATCCGCCCGTTACCGTGGTGAAGGGCCGCACCTACGACGTGTTGCGCCACGCCCGCGCCGCGCTGGTCACCAGCGGCACCGCCACCTTGGAGACGGCGCTCTTCGGGGTGCCTGAGGTGGTGTGCTACAGCGGCAGCGCCATAAACGTGTGGCTGGCCCGCCGTCTGGTGAAGGTGAAGTACATCAGCCTGGTGAACCTGATCATGGACCGCGAGGTGGTACGCGAACTGATACAGAGCGAGCTCACCGAGCAGAGCCTGCGTACCGAACTCGCCGCATTGCTGGCGGATGGTCCCAGGCGCAACACCATGCTCGCCGACCTGGCGGAATTGGGGCGCGTGTTGGGCGGCCCCGGAGCTTCGCGCAAGGTTGCATCGGGCGTGTGGAAAAGTCTGTTCAGCGCTTCACGCTGAGCCCGCCACCGCCAGATACTTTTGGGCGCCCACCAGAATGCGCCCCTTCTTCCTATTACTTGGCGTGATCGCCATTGGTGCACACGCGCAGGAACGCATGGTGCGCATCGGCCTGCTGCACGACCGCACCGTGAAACAAGTGGTGGTGATGAGCGCCAAGGGCAACAGCACGGTGCTGGCCGATGGTGTCCGGGTGGGCGAGATACAGACCAACGACGGCCTGAAGATCGAGGTGGGGCCCGGCGGCCTGGTGGCCAAGTCGCTCACCCTTTCCGTGGAAGCCAAAGAGCGGATTGAAGTGGTGCCGCGCTTGGCCGATGGTGGCTTCCGGATGCGGGCACCCGAGACCAAGGTGGCCGAGCGCACCTACCCCGGCAGCTTGCTGGTACTGCGCAGTGGCACTAGCTTGAAGCTGCGCAACCACGTGATGCTGGAGAACTACGTGGCCGGAGTGGTACAGGCCGAAGCAGGCAATCATCACCACATCGAGTACTACAAGCTGCAGAGCGTGAGCTGCCGTACCTATGCGCTGAGCAATCTGCGCAAGCACTTGCCAGACGGCTTCGAGCTTTGCGATGGGGTACACTGCCAGGTGTTCCATGGTAGGGTGCGCAACGACAGCATCCGCATGGCGGTGGATGCCACGCACAGCTTGGTGTTGGTGGACCCCGAGATCCGCTTGATCCACGCCACCTTCCACAGCAACTGCGGCGGCGAGACCGTGAACGCCGAGGATGTATGGAGCAAGAGCGAGCCCTACCTGCGCGCCACGGCCGATACCTTCTGCCTCGGTGCTCCGCAATCCAATTGGGAGAAGACCATCCCGCGCCGCGAATGGGTGGCCTACCTGAAACGGCGCTATGGTATACAGGCGGACAACGAAGCACTGTTGGAGCCGCTGCTCAACTACGAACCGCAGTGCCGTGATCTTTACCTGGGTAACATGTGGCCATTGGTTCCGCTGAAGAACGTGCGCGAGGACTTCAAGCTGCGCTCCACTTATTTCAGTGTGCGCAGCGAAGGCGAGAACGTGGTGCTGAAAGGCCGCGGTTTCGGGCACGGTGTGGGGCTCTGCCAGGAAGGCTCCATGCGCATGGCCCGCGCGGGACGCTCCTACACCGACATCCTGCACCACTACTACACGGATGTCCACCTGGTGGATCTCCAGACCCTGGATTTCTTCCGCGAAGAACGGCCGGCCAACGGTCCTTCCGCGCCCACCAGCCGCTAAGCCCGGCTACCTTCGGCCCATGGCTCAAGCCCGCATCGTCGTAAACGACACCCACCAACGCATCCGTCAGGGCCATCCCTGGGTGTTCGCCACGCAGGTGGTGAAGGAACAAGGCAGCTACCAGCCCGGTGATGTGGTGCAGGTGGTTGATGTACGCCACGGTCCACTGGGGCAGGGCTACATCAACCCGGCATCCATGATCCGGGTGCGCATGCTCACCAACGACATGGCCGATCGGGTGAGCGCGGCTTTCATTACCGCACGGGTGGAACGGGCGGTGCGCATGCGCGAGCAGGTGTGGTTGCAGCGCGATGCGCAGGGGCGCGCAAGCGGCAGTTGCCGCCTCATCTTCGGCGAAGCCGACCAACTGCCCGGCCTGGTGGTGGACCGTTTCCAGGATGTGAACACCGGTACCGTGGTGCTCGTGCTCCAGTTCCTCACCCTGGGCATGGAGCGCTGGCGCAGTGTGGTGGTGAAGGCGCTGGAGGACCTCGTGAAGCCTGATGGCCTGGTGTTGCGCAACGATGTGCCCATCCGCGAGAAGGAAGGTCTGGCCCAGGAGAAGGGCTTCGCTTCGGCCGCCTGCAACACCAAGATGATCATCGCCGAGCGTTCCGGTGCGGGCGAGCCGGTGCTGATGCACGCCGACCTGATGGAGGGGCAGAAGACCGGCCATTTCCTGGACCAGGTGTTGAACCACGGCTCCATGGCCTTGGTGAGCCGTGGCAAACGGGTGCTGGATTGCTTTACGCACACCGGTGGTTTCGCCCTGCATGCGGCACGGCACGGTGCGGCCGAAGTGCTGGGTTTGGACATCAGTGCGGATGCCGTTGCCCTGGCCACGCGCAACGCCGAATTGAACGGCTTCACAAAGGTTCGCTTCCAAGCGGCCAACGTGTTCGATCACCTTACCGAGGCCAGCCGCACGGGCCAACAGTGGGATGTGATCGTGCTGGACCCACCGGCTTTCGCCAAGAGCAAGGGAGCCTTGGAGAACGCCTATCGCGGCTACAAGGAGATCAACCTGCGGGCATTGAAGTGCCTGCGCCCCGGTGGCGTGCTGGTTACTTGCAGTTGCTCGCAGCACATGGTGCCGGAGCTTTTCCGCCAAATGGTGGAAGAGGCTGCCTGGGATGCCGGAGTGCGCCTGCGTGAATTGTACAACGGATCACAACCTCCGGATCATCCGGTGCTGTGGGGTGCGCCTGAAACGCACTACCTGAAGTGCTTGATGCTGGAAGTGCTTTAGGCGCCCTGAAGCTCGTGCCCGAAAAGGGCTTCCGGCTCGTGCCGGCGACGTGGCAGCAAGGCCACCAGAAACCCCAGCGGCCCCAAGGGCAGACCGATCATGTACCAGCTCATCAGGTCGTAGCCGCGTTGCCCTGCGATGAAGGCGGTGATCAACGCGAAAACAAAGGGGAGGACCAGTAATGCGATCATTTCCAGTGTGTTTCTGGATGATGAAGCTAATGGCACCTGTAGCGATCGATCCTCGGGGTAGGTAGAAAGGTGTTCTCGTGCGATGAACTACCTTTTCCGACAGACGAATGGAAAGGGTAGTGGATCTGAGAGGGCCCAGAAGGGCGATCGTGCGTGCGCCGATGGTGCGCTTCGCCACCCCCGTGATCCTCGGTGTGGCCTTTTCATCGGTGTTGCTGGTCCCTGCCAAGGTGCTCCTCATCGCTCAGTTGCTCACGGGGATCACAGCTTTTTTCATGCTGCTTTCCCCGCGAAGCGTGCTGTACCGCAAAGCCGGAGGAAACCTGCTCTTTCTGGGCCTCTTCTGCTTCGGTCTGTATTGGAGCGCGGTACATACCCCGCAGTCCGATCCCCACCACTTGGTGCAGCAACGGCATGGCGAAGGGCCATGGGCAGTGCAGGTGAAAGTGGTGAATGGCAGTTCGGGACGGGTGTTCCGTGCGGATGCTCGCGTGATCGGTCAGTTCCAAGATGATTCGTTGCATGCATACACCGGCAACGTGCTGCTGGCACTGCTTGCCAATGCGGACGAACCCTTGCCGCGAGCCGGCGATCGCCTGTTGGTGGAGGCCCCCTTGGAGCGCATCGATCGTGTGGCGGACCCCGGCGGTTTCGATCGCGTCAAATGGGCCGCCAGCCGAGGCATGTACTATGAGCTGTTCGCCCCAGAAGGTCATTGGCGGCCGGTGGACCATCGTGCACAATGGACGGATCCCTTCACAGGGTTGCGCGCGCGCATCAGCACCTGGCTGGACGGGAGTGAGCTGCCCCTGCGCGAGCGTTCCTTGGTGAAGGCCCTGGTGCTGGGCCAGCGCGACGAACTGGACAGCGAGCAACGACAGGCCTTCTCGCGCAGCGGGACCATACACGTGCTTGCGGTTTCAGGCATGCACGTGGGGCTCATCTTCGCCATCTTCTCGTTCGTGTTGGCTTGGTGGGGGCGCAGCGATCGCGCGCGCATCTTCCGCGGTCTCTTCATCCTGCTGGCCCTGTGGGGTTATGCCGGGCTTACCGGTGGATCGCCAAGCGTGCTGCGTGCCACCATCATGTTCAGCCTGTTCACATTGGCCAACATGGCCGAGCAACGCACCGACCACCTCAACAGCTTGTTCGGCGCGGCTTTGATCCTGTTGCTCGTGGATCCCGGAATGATGTGGTCCTACGGTTTCCAGCTGTCTTTCCTGGCGGTGTTCGGCATCATCCTCTTCTACCGCCCGTTGCGTGGCCTGCTGTTGCCCGAGAGCAAGCTCATGGCAAGCATCTGGGCCTTGGCCGTGGTCTCCATTTCGGCGCAGCTGCTCACCGGTCCGCTTTCGGTCCACCTGTTCAAGGCTTTCCCCATGTGGTTCCTGCCGGCCAACATCGTGGTGGTTACCGCCGTGGGCATTGCGGTGAATGCATCGGTGGCCCTAATCGCGCTCTACAAAGTGCCTGTGCTGGGTACGGTGTTGACCTGGGCGTTGACCAAGCTGCTGCAAGGGGTGGGCATCATCACCGCGTTCGTCGGTGGGCTGCCGGGTGCCTATCCGGACATCCGCATCGGAGCATGGACCACCGTGCTCATCTACCTGCTGCTCTTCGCGATCTCCGCTTGGTTGATCTGGGGCTGGCGCAGCATGCGCTGGGTGGTCACCGGCCTGGTGGTCCTGCTGGTGTTCGACATCGAGGAGCGCGTACGCAGCATCAATACTTCATCAACGTTCACGGTCTACGACAGCGGGGGCTTCCCGATGGCTTCCATGCAAAGCGGTCGCAACCTGGTGGTGCTCTGCGATGCGGACAGCCTGAAGGGGCATCCCGCGATGCTGAAACGCTTGGAGAACCACCGGCGCACGGTGGGTCTGAACGAGCCACTGCTTCTCGATCATGCGGAAGTGCAGCAGAACGTTCTACTTGATCGCGGTGCAACGCTGAGCGGTGCAGGTCGTTGGTCTTCGCCGCATTTCCAAGTGGCCGTGTTGGACAGTGGCCGTGCCTTTGAGCCCCTGCATGAAGGACGCACGTGGGACGTATTGCTTGTACAGGATGCGCGTGCCTTGCGCCACGTTCCGGACAGTGCTCTACAAGGTGCGGTGCAGCACTTGGTGCTCTGGGGATCATCCTCGCGCTGGTCGCGCAACCAGGTGCAGGAGCGCTGTGCCGCACTGCGCATTCCCTTCCACGCGGTGCGCGAGCAGGGTGCCTTCGTCCTGCGCAGGTGATCAGCTGAACGCCAGCTCCGGATAGCTGAGCGGGGCGAGCACTTCGGGTACGTTGCCGAGCGCCTGCTTGCCCAGGAGCGGGGCCACGGTATAGGCCTCCAGTTCCGTCTCCGGATAGGCCTGTATCGCATTCAACACGAGGTCCTGCTCGCTGTGCGCGTTCAGCCACAGCGCATCCAACTCACGCGGCACGATGAAGGGCATGCGCGGCCCCTCGGCCTTGGGGTTGTTGTGGATGCCTTCCATCAGCGCATTGGCGGCGGTGGTCACGATGCTCACGGTGCTCAGCGCGATACCCGTGTCGGGCGCATGCCAGGTGGAGCGGATGCCGCCGAGGGCCATGGGCTCATCATTGCGCAGGCGGATGTGGTAGGGGAAGGTGCGCTTGCCGAAGTGGAAGAACTCGAAGAAGCCATCCACCAGCACCAGGCAGCGCTGCTTCGCGGCCAGACGGAACGCGGGTTTCTCGAAGATGGTCTCGCCGCGTGCGTTCAGTGTTTGGCGGCTCAGTTGCGCAGCTTGAGCAGCATCCCTGGCCCAGGGCGGCACCAGTCCCCAGCGCAACAGGTCGAAGTGCGGGCCGTCATCGCGCGAGAAGCACAACAACTGCGGATGTGCGAATCCACTGACATGGAACATGGGCACCTGCGTGCGCGTGAGTTCCTCCAACTGCTGCTCCAGGTCCTGCACTTCCGCATCCGAAGCACCCGCCCTGCGGGCATAGGTGATCTTGCGCTTGGTGAGGTAGGCCACGTTGTAGCACATGGTACACAGGCACGGCGCGTGCCCCTTAAGAGGTCAGAGCTCGCTGAGCAGGAAACGGTCCTTCACTCGCACACCCTTGTCGGTCTGTTGCACAGTGCAGCATTCGGTGTGTGCATCATGCTCGAAGAAGAGCACGTAGTCGTTCTTCGCCGCCACGTCCAGGAAGTCGCTCTTCTCATCGATGGTGAGCAGCGGGCGCGTATCGTAGCCCATCACCCAGGGGATCGGCAGGTGGTGCACGCTGGGCAGCAGGTCCGCCATGAAGACCACCGTGCGGCCCTTGTAGCGGATGTGCGGGATCATCATCGCATCGGTGTGCCCGTTCACCAGGAACACATCGAAGTCGGGGAACACGTTGCGGATGTAGCAGTTCTCCTCGTTGCTGCGCCGGCCGATGTTCACGTGCTTCAGGCGCCCGCTCTCGGCGATGGGTTGGATGTTCTCTTTGAGGAAGGAGGCCTTCTCGCGGGCATTGGGTTTGGTGGCCCATTCCCAGTGGTACTCGTTGCTCCAATAGTGGGCATTGCGGAAGGTTGGTTCGAAACCGTCGCGCGCGCTGTTCCATTTCACGCTTCCGCCGCAGTGGTCGAAATGCAGGTGGGTGAGGAACACGTCCGTGATGTCGTCCGGGGTGAAGCCCAGCTTCCGGAGCGAGCTTTCCAACGTGGTCTCGCCGTGCGGCTCATAGTGCCCGAAGAACTTGGCGTCCTGCTTGTCGCCCATGCCGTTGTCGATCAGGATCAGCCGCTTGCCATCCTCCACCAGCAGGCAGCGCAGCGCCCAGGTGCAGAGGTTGTTGTCGTCAGGTGGCAGTTGTTTGCCCCAGAGCTTCTTGGGCACCACGCCGAACATGGCGCCGCCGTCCAACTTGAAGAAACCGGTATCGATGGTGTGGAGCTTCATGGGGAACGAAGATCGGCCTTGTGGAACGGGTGGCCAAACAAGGTTCTCATGCATTGCGGCTTCGCGTTGTGAGGATGCGCACAGGGCTGCTATCGACAGCGGAAAGTTCATGATCGGACGGTCCGTGATGCGTTAGGCCTCACAACATTCGCGTGCTTCGCTCAGCGATCCTGAGCACCTGCGCTCAAGCACCCTGCGAACATGTCCTCCAAACGCGTCCACTTCATCGCCATCGGCGGCAGCGCCATGCACAACCTGGCCATCGCCCTGCACCAGCAAGGCTTCGATGTTACCGGCAGTGACGACGAGATCTTCGAGCCCAGCCGCAGCCGCCTGGACCGCCTGGGTCTACTACCCGATAAGCTGGGCTGGCATCCGGAGGACATCACTTCGGACATCGGTGCGGTGATCCTGGGCATGCACGCCCGCATCGACAACCCCGAGCTGAAGCGTGCGCAGGAACTGGGCATTCCGGTGTTCAGCTACCCCGCCTACTTCCACGAGCGCACCCGCAACAAGACGCGTGTGGTGATCGGCGGCAGCCACGGCAAGACCACCATCACCAGCATGATCGTGCATGTGCTGCGCCACGCGGGTGTGGAGTTCGATTACCTGGTGGGTGCACAGCTCGAAGGCTTCGACTGTATGGTGAAGCTCAGCGATACCGCGCAGGTGGCCATCATCGAAGGCGACGAGTACCTCGCTTCGGCCTTGGAGCCCCTGCCGAAGTTCCACTTGTACAAGCCCGATATCGCGCTCATCAGCGGCATCGCGTGGGACCACATCAACGTGTTCAAGACCTTCGAGAGCTACGTGGACCAGTTCCGCAAGTTCATCGCCTGCATAGAGCCCGGAGGCAAGCTGGTGTATTGCGCGGAGGACGCCGAGGTGAAGCATCTGGCCGACGAGGCGTCCGCCGAACTGCCCAAGGTGGCCTACGGTGTTCCGGCGCACCGCATCTTGGATGGCCGTACGATCCTGGACACGGCGATGGGTGAGGTGCCCTTGCAGGTCTTCGGCAGGCACAACCTGCAGAACCTGGAGGGCGCGCGCCACGTGTGCCACCTGCTGGGCATCGGCGATGGCACGTTCTACCCGGCGATCGCCACCTTCCAAGGCGCGGCACGGCGGCTGGAGAAGCTGGCCGAGGTGCCTGGGCGTGCGGTCTACAAGGACTTCGCGCATTCACCCAGCAAGCTGAAGGCGACAGTGCAGGCCGTGCGCGAGCAGTTCCCCGACCGGACGCTCACCGCATGCATGGAACTGCACACCTACAGCAGCCTCAGCGAAGGCTTTTTGGACCAGTACGCCGGAAGCATGGACGCTGCCGATCGGGCCATCGTGTTCTACGATCCCCACGCTGTGCAGCTCAAGCGCCTGCCTGCGATCCCTGCGGAACGCATCCAGCAGGCCTTCGGTCGTGCGGATGTGCAAGTGCTCACCGATCCCATTGCCGTTATGGGCGCTGTGCGCGGCGGCACTGTTGGCAAGGATGTGCTGCTGATGATGAGCAGCGGCAATTTCGGTGGGCTCGATCTGCAGGCGCTGAGCGAGGCCTTTATCGCATGAAGCGACGCATCACCTTGTGGTGCAACAGGCCGATCAGGAATGTCTGGAACGCGCTTACCATGAGCAGGGCGAAGAAGGTGATGGTGGCGTAGTTGAAGGGCGTGAAGAAGCGTTCCATGCGTTCGCGGATGAGTGCCTCGGGTTGCCCTTCGGAAACGCCGAGCGCCACGCGCTCCTCGATCTTGGCGCGGAACAGGTCTGCTTCCACGTGGGTGTAGTATTGCCACAGGAAGAAGCTCATGATCAGGGTATAGAGCGCCGCATTCTTGAAGCCTTCACGGAGCAGGTCGGGAAAGCCGCTGCTGCGGTCCTTCTGCAAAGTGCGCTGGCCGGTGAAGTAGACGATGGTGACGATGGCCAGAAAGTGGACCAGCATGAAATCCGTGCCTTCCGCCGGGCGTCCGTTGTAGAACAGCACCATGCGCAAGGTGATGACGGATAGGGCCGTGAGGAGGGCGAGGAGCATTGCCGCGCGGTGAAAGGACTGTTCGATTTGATCTGAATAGGAGGTCCGCTGCGTTGTTATCTGCGGAGGTTACCCATTCATCGACACCAAAAACTCCTCATTGCTCTTCGTCCCTTCCATGTGCTTCTTCACGAAATCCATGGCTTCCACGCTGTTCATGTCGGCCAAGTGCTTGCGCAGGATCCAGGTGCGTTGCAGCACGTCCTTGTGGTGCAGGAGGTCGTCGCGACGGGTACCGCTGCTGAGGATGTCGATCGCAGGGAACACACGGCGGTTGCTGATCTTGCGATCGAGCTGCAGTTCCATGTTGCCGGTGCCTTTGAATTCCTCGAAGATCACTTCGTCCATCTTGCTGCCGGTATCGATCAGCGCGGTGGCGAGGATCGTGAGGCTGCCGCCGTTCTCGATCTTGCGGGCCGCACCGAAGAAGCGCTTGGGCTTCTGCAGCGCATTGGCGTCCACACCACCGCTGAGGATCTTGCCGCTGGCAGGCTGCACGGTGTTGTAGGCGCGGGCCAGTCGGGTGATGGAGTCGAGCAGGATCACCACATCGTGACCGCATTCCACCATGGCCTTGGCCTTCTCCAGCACCAGGCCGGCAACTTGCACGTGGCGCGTTGCGGGCTCATCGAAAGTGCTTGCGATCACTTCCGCCTTCACGTTGCGCGCCATCTCGGTCACCTCCTCCGGACGCTCATCGATCAACAGCACGATGAGGTATACCTCCGGGTGGTTCTTGGCGATCGCGTTGGCCACGTCCTGCAGCAACACGGTCTTACCGGTCTTGGGCTGCGCCACGATCAGGCCGCGTTGTCCTTTGCCGATGGGGGCGAAGAGGTCCAGCACGCGCATGCTGAGGTTGGCGCCCTGCTCCGCGAGGTTGAACTTCTCGTCGGGGAAGAGCGGCGTAAGGAACTTGAAGGGCACACGATCACGCACCCACTCAGGGTCGCGACCGTTGATGCTTTCCACCTTCACCAGCGGGAAGAACTTGTCGCCTTCGCGCGGCGGACGGACATAGCCGTGCACGGTATCGCCGAGCTTCAGGCCGTACTGCTTGATCTGCTGCTGGCTCACGTACACATCGTCGGGTGAGGCCAGGTAGTTGTAATCGCTGCTGCGCAGGAAACCGTATCCCTCGGGCATCACCTCCAGCACGCCGTCGGTCTCCACGAAGGCCTCGAAGTTGATCTGCTCGCGCTGCGGTTGGCGCTCTTGGCGTTCGTTGCGCTGCTGGTCGCGATCATGGCGCCCCTGCTGGTCGTTGCGGTTCTGCTCGCCGCGCTGCTGTTCCGGGCGTTGCTGTTCGCCGCGCTGTTGGTCGCCGCGGTTCTGCTCGCCACGTTGCTGTTCGTTGCGCGGGCGCTCGCCTTGTTGTTGCTGATCACGCTGCGGGCGTTCGGGACGGCGTTGGTCGCGGCGGTCGCGGTCGTCGTTGCGCGCGCCGCCTGCCTCGGGTTGTGCAGGTCGGTCCCCGCGCTGTTCGCGGCGGTCCTGGCGTTGCTCGGGCTGGCGTCGTTCGTTGCGTTGGTCTCGGTCGCGACGCTCGCGCACCGGGGGCGCTTCTGGTGCATCGGAAGCTTGCGGCAGCTCAGCGGGTGCGGCCTCTTCCTTCACGCTTGAAGCTGGGCGCTCGTCCTCCTCCTCGTCATCGTCGTCATCCTCATCATCGTCATCATCATCATCATCGTCGTCATCATCGTCATCCTCATCGGCATTGCTGAAGAGTCCTTCATCCAGGGTGGCGGGTTCGGGATCCTCCTCCGGCACCACCTCGTCGGCCGTGGCCATTTCGGCTATTGCTTGCTCATCACCCACGAATGTGGGGCCGATCGGTTTTTCGCGGGCCTGGTGCTTCTCCTGTTCTTCCAGGATCTTGGCGATGAGGTCCTGCTTCTTGAGCGTTTCGGCCTTCTTCAGGTTGAGCGCCTTGGCGATCTCCTTCAGTTCGGCGAGCTTCATGGCGCTCAATTTCGACTGGTCGTACATGGACGAAGGGAATGAATGATTGGGAGGGAAAGGACCCGGGTCGGGTCACTTCTGTGGAGCCTTGCGGCTGCTGGGAAAACCGTGATGAGGAACGTTGGAAAGGTGCGGAACGGGCTCAACATCAACCCATCATATGCAACACACCTTGTATTGATGCGGTGCAATGTTAACGCCTTCGGCCGAACTGACGCGCTTGCTCCGACGAAAAAGCGACATCCGGGCATCGGCACCATGGCACTTCTACCTTTGCCGCCCCCGGAGCCCATCCGGGAACCCTGGTACCATGTGGCAACGCAAACAATCCCTTTTCCTGCTTCTCGCCGGCCTGCTGGCCCTCTCCACCTGGCTGTTCCCCATAGCCACATTCGAGCGTGCCGATGGGGTGCATGCCCTGCGCACCACGGGCATCTTCGGGCCTGACGGCGTGGAGAACGCGGAACGTGCACCCATGCTGCCTTTCCACCTGCTGCACTCCATCCTTGGTGCGGCCTTGCTGGTAAGTATCCTGCTTTATGGCAAGCGCTTGCGGCAGGCTGCGGTGGTGCGTGGTACCTACCTGATCACCTTGGCCGTCATCGCCTTCCAATACATCACGCGCAACTCCACGTTGGCCTACTTGGCGGAGAAGGGTGCTGTGGATGCCAGCTACGGCCTCTCGTTCTATGCGCCGATCATTGGTTTGGTGCTGGCGTTCCTGGCCGAGCGCGCCATCCGTTCCGATGAGGCGCTGGTGCGCAGCATGGACCGCCTGCGCTGATCCAGCTTCCGCTCAGCGCGCGATCTCCACCAACAGCGAAGTGCTGCTTTCACCGGCGCGCAGCACCAGAAGGTAGGTACCTGCCGCAACGCCCTGCACGTCCAGTTCCCAGGTCGCTTCGCCGTAAGTATTCCGCAGGTCGCGACCGCTCACCTTGTTGCCCCGCAGGTCGAAGAGTTCAGCGATGATGCGCTGCTGAACACAATCGCCCAATTTCACGAAGAGCTTGTCCTGCGTGGGGTTCGGGAAGATCTCCGCGCGGCAGGGGAAGCGGTGCAGGTGCTCCTCCACGCCCACGAGGCTCGCCAGGTTGAAGGTATCCGCCCCGGCATTGATGGGCTCCGCGAGCATGGCGGCAGCGGCGAGCACGGCCTTGGTGCTGTTGGTGAAGAACTCCATGTCCAGCGTGGCCACCACGTCGTTCGGGGTGTGGTAGTTGGCGTTGCGGAACTCGCTACCGTCGGTGAGCATCAGCGCCTTCATGCCGGCATCCCAGAAGCGCGAATGGTCGCTGCGGCGCAGGTCGGGTGCGATCTGTCCGTTGCCGGGAACGTTCAAGGCGATGCGCTTCAGTTGCGGAACGTGCGTATCGCAGGCTTGCAGGAAGGCGTCGCTCAGCGGAACGGACACGGCATTGCCCACCACCGTGAGGAAATTGCCCCGGTATTCATCCGCTTCCAACGCAGCGATGGCATTCGGGAAAAGGATGTTGAAGCCGGCCGGCACGCTCTGGCTGTTGGGCACATCGCTGTAGTAGCCGATCATCTCCATGTTCAGCACGCCTTCCACCTGCTCCCACGCGGGAATGCCGCTCTGCACATAGTAGCCGGAGCCTACGAGTCCTTGCTCCTCGTAGGAGAAGCCGATGAAGCGCAAACTGTTGCGGAAGCGGTACTGCCCAAGGATGCGCGCGATCTCCAACGTGGCGGCCACACCGGTGGCATTGTCGTCCGCACCGGCCGTGTTGCTCACTGCATCGTAGTGGCCATCCACGATGTAGGTGCGGTGGTCGTTCACCAGGCCGGCATTGCGCCCGATCACGTTGGGAACACTGGTGCCGAGGAAGTTCACCGTTTGCGTAGTCACCTCCAGGCCGGCAGCACCGAAAGCGTTCAACAGGCTATCGCGAATGGCCGCAATGCCTTCCGGGTGACTGCTGTGGTGGCGGGGAATGGCCACGTTGTTCAAGCGTTGGGTCATGCGTGCGAGGTCCACCTGTTCCACCATCTCCTGGATGCTGGGCGCATGGCCATCATCCGCCACCACCAGTATGCGTGATGCGTAGATGTCGGGCAGTGCGCCATAGTTCCACGTGATCGTTCGGCCGCTGCCGGGTGCGATCCCCGCGCCGATGTCACCGCTAACAGCGCTCACATCGGCGGTGAAGCTGGCACCGTCCGTGGAGGCCTTGAAGAGCACGGTGCACGGGTCGTTCTCGGCATCGGCCAGGTCGTAGCTCACGCTGACGGTGCTGGCACCTTCATCCACCAGCACGTTGGTGATGGTGACCGAGGGTGCAGCGTTCTGTGCGAACGCAGCGCTGGTGAAGAGCAGGAAGGCTGGAAGTACGGTGCGCAACATGGCTTGGACGGATGGGTGTTCCGGCCAAGATAGCCCCAGCGGGATCAACCGCGCTTGGCCGTGGCCGCCTTGAACTTGGCGATGGCGTTCCGCGTGAACTCGGAGAGCACCAAACGACCGGAGATCGCCGCACGCTCGGCGAGGAGCCGGTCCCAATCCTCTGTGCCGCGCCACATCACGCGCTTCAACTCGGCCATGGCCTCTGGGCTGTATGCCGCCAGCTCGTGCGCCAGTTCATTCAAGCGGATGTCGAGCGTGCCCACATGGCTGAACAGTTCGCTGAAGAGCCCATGGCGTTCGCACCAATGCGAGTCGCGGCGCGTGGCGGGCGTGGCGCTCATCAGCCCGAAGGCCCCGGCACCCACCTTGCGTTCCACTGCGGGACCCACCACGAAGGGGCCGATGCCGATGGCCAGTTCGCTCAGGCGTGCCGTGGCTTCCTCGTGCGCCAGGGCGAAGTCCACCGCAGCTGCAAGACCCACACCTCCGCCCACGCAATGCGCATGGATGCGGCCGATGACGAAGACCGGTGCCTTGCGGATGGCGTTGATCACCAAGGCGAATCCACTGAAGAATTCCAGGCCTTTCGCTTCATCCTCGATGGCCACCAGCTCATCGAAACTGGCACCGGCACAAAAGGCCTTGTCGCCTTCGCTGCGCAGGATGATGACGCGCACCTGCGGGTCCATGCCACATTGTTCGATGGCCTGTGCCATGCCGCGCAGGATGTGGCCGGGCAGGCTGTTGCTCTTGGGGTGGTGGAAGGTGACGGTGGCGATGCCATCCTTCACATCTGAATTCACGTAGCCGTCGCTCATGGATGCCAATGGTATGAGGGCGCGAAGTTCGGCCTCTTCGTCATTCCCACGAAGCGATCCCTATCGTACGCCATCCAACCACTCCTTGAAGCCCCGTGCCTTCTCACGGCTCACCATCACCTCGGTGGGTGCGGCTGGCTTCAGTTCCACCTTCAGCTTGCCGTTGAAGTGTTGGTGTACCACGGCGATGCACTGCACACAGGCGATGCACTGGCGGTTGAGGCGATGAAAGACCGTTGGGTCCAGTTGCTGCTCGATCTCGTCCAGCGGCTGGTCCAGCAGGTGGCGCTTGCCGTCGCGTGTGTGCAGTTCGGTCGTGCCTTCGCTGCTGAGGAAGTAGGCGATGTCGCGCGTGGGCACCGGCAGCAGCTTGGTGCCGAGCTTCACCAGGAAACGTTCGCGGTAGCTGGTTTTCGTGCCGTTCACCGCGGCCAGGAGGCGCTCGATGTCCGGCAGGGCGGGCGCTGTGCTGCGTTGCACAAGTGCCTCGAACTTGGCGATGCTGCGCGCCAGGTCCTCCTCTTCCACGGGCTTCAGCAGGTAGTCGATGCCGTTGGTGCGGAAGGCCTCCAGCATGTACGCATCGTAGGCCGTGGTGAAGACGATGGGGCAGGGGGGCGGCAACTGCCGGTAGATCTCGAAGCTGAGCCCGTCGCTGAGCTGTATGTCGCTGAAGATGAGCTCTGGCGCGGGGTTGGCGGGGAACCAATCCAGCGCCGCTTCGATGCTGTCCAGTACGTCCACCACTTCCAAGCCGGGATGATGCTGCGCCAACAAGCCGCTCAGCCTGCGGTAGGCCGGGGCTTCGTCTTCGATGATCAGGGTGCGGCGCTTCACGCGTGTACAGGTGTACGTTCGCTTAACTCCAACAAGGGCAGCGCCACCAGGAAGTGTTCGCGCGTTTCGATCACGTCCACCGGCCGGTCGCTGAGGATGGCGTAGCGCTGCTTCACGTTGCTGAGCCCGGTGCCGGTGCCTTCCACGCTGCCCTGCTTGCGGCGCAGGTTGTTGCGCACCACCAGCGTGCGGCCGTTCTCCACGTGGATGTCCACCTGCAGCGGATGGGCCAGCGAGGCCACATTGTGCTTCAGCGCGTTCTCCAACAGCAGTTGCAGGCTCAGCGGCGCCACCAGCAGGCGGCGGTGTTCAGGTTCCACCGCCACGGTGATGTGCAGCGCCTCCTCGAAACGCACCTTCATCAGGTGGATGTAGGCCTCGGTGAAATCCAGTTCCGTGCCCAGGTCAACCACTTCCTTGTCCTTGTGCTGCAGGATGTAGCGGTACACATGGCCCAATGCCTTGGTGAAACGCACGGCCTGCGTGGGATCCTCGGGGATCAGGGCCACCAGCGTGTTCAGGCTGTTGAAGAGGAAGTGCGGGCTCACCTGGTTGCGCAGGATGTCCAGCTCGGCGCGCAATTGTCGGCTCTTCAGCGCTTCGGCCTCGATGGCCTGCCGCTTCCACATTTGGAAGAAGTAGCCAGCTTCGTAGAGCGTGCCGATCAGCGCCGTTGTTGCGAAGCATTTGATCAAGTTCCCGCGCCATTCGCCGTTGGTGTAGGCGTTCTCTTGGAGGCCCAACGCATCCAGCGCGGTGCAAGTGAACATGTCAACGACGAGGATGTAGGCGCTTAGCGCCAGGACGGTGAGCCCGATCCGCTGTGCGGTGCGCTCGAACCCGGGGAAACGGCGGCGGAAGTGTGAGATGATCATGAAGCAGCCTTGCCAGATGAGACCCGTAATGAGCAGGGTGACACCAAAGTCGAGCAAGTTCAAGCCCCTGTCGTGGGAAAGTACGCTCAGGATCAGCGCCACCAGCGGGATGCCGATGATGCGGGGCCAGGGCTCGCGGAAGGGGTGAAAGGGCTGCATGCGTTGCGGTCCCGAAAGTAGCGCCGGGCAACGCGTGCTGTCGAGCCATGGGGGATGGAACAGCGGATGCGGGGGCTGAAGCGTAGGAGTCAGGGGATGAAGCGGAGGATATGTTCCCGGTGAGGATGCCGCGCGTTCCAACAGGCCTTTCCGGCGCTTCAGCAGGGAGGTCCTTCGCTCCACGGGAAAGGCATGGACATAGGGTGGAAGGTCCGGCCACTTTCGCCACCGGAACAAACCCCGAAGCCATGCGCCCACAGAAACTCCTCCCCATGATCGCCCTGCTGTTGCCGGGCCTGTTGCACGCCCAGAACCAGGTGGTGAAGGGCACCGTGAAGGACGCCGACACCCAGATGCCCCTGATAGGCGTGAACATCGTACTGCTGGAAAGCGCCCCCTTTCTCGGTACCACCACTGACCTCGATGGCCGCTTCCGCATGGAAGGTGTGCCCGTGGGGCGCCAGCAATTGCAGGTCACGTCCATCGGCTACAAGAGCACCGTGATCCCCAACGTGCTGGTGACCGCCGGCAAGGAAGTGGTGCTGGAGATCGGCCTCACCGCATCCGTGGAGAGCCTGCAGGAAGTGGTGATCACCGGCGAGCGCAGCAAGGACCGGCCCGCCAACGACCTGGCCAAGGTGAGCGCCCGCACCTTCAGCCTGGAGGAGGTGACACGCTACAGCGGTGGCCGCAACGATGTGGCGCGCCTGGCCACCAACTTCGCCGGGGTGAGCGCCGCCAACGATGCGCGCAACGACATTGTCGTACGCGGCAACTCGCCCACCGGCCTGCTCTGGCGTATCGAGGGATTACCCATCGGCACCACCAACCACTTCGGTACGCTGGGCACCACCGGTGGTCCGGTGAGCGCGCTCAACACCAACCTGCTCCGCACGAGCGATTTCCTCAGCGGCGCCTTTCCGGCGGAATACGGCAACGTGAACGCGGCCGTGTTCGATGTGAAATTCCGCAACGGCAATCCGGACAAGCACGAGTTCACCGCGCAGATGGCGGCCTTCAGCGGCGCGGAGTTGATGGCCGAGGGGCCGCTGAGCCGCAAGAACCAGTCGTCGTACCTGGTGAGCTACCGCTATGGCATCGCCGGTGCCGCCGCCACGGGAACCAGCGCCGTGCCCTACTTCCAGGACCTTGCCTTCAAGCTCAACTTCGGGCAAAGCAAGCTGGGGCGTTTCGAGCTCTTCGGCATGGGCGGCCGCAGCAGCATCGACTTCCTCGGGGCCGAGATCGACAGCACCGACCTTTTCGCCGATCCCACAGTGGACACCTACTTCCGCTCCGACGTGGCGCTCATCGGACTCTCGCACTTCCTGCAGCTCGATGACAAAAGCTACCTGAAGACCACCATCGGCAGCACCTACCTCGGCACCGACTTCACGCAGGACAACATCCTCGGCGGTGCCAGCGACCAGGCCGCACGCCGCTACCAGGCCACCACCGCGCTGGACCGCGAACAACGCTACACCGTGAGCAGCCAATACAACCGCAAGTTCTCGCCGCGTTTCAGCCTGCGTGCCGGCATCCTCAACGAGTTGTACGACCTCGACATCGATTGGAAGGACCGCGACCGCCGTGCCGGCATCCCCGACCTGGATGGCGACAGCATCCCCGACTTCTTCGTGCAGGTGCGCGATGTACAGGGCACGATCAACCTCTTCCAAGCCTATGCGCAGGGCGAGTACAAGTTCACGGACGAACTCAGCTTCACCGCCGGTGTACATGGCCAGCACCTCGACCTCAACAACGATGTGATGCTCGCCCCGCGCGCCGCGCTCGCCTGGCAGTTCCGCCCGCGCCAACGCCTTTCGCTCGCCTACGGTCTGCATGGCCAGATGGCCCCCTTGCCGGTGCTGCTCTACGTGGATCCCACCACCGGCGCGAACAACCGCGACCTGAAGTTCCAGAAGGCCCACCACGTGGTGCTCGCCTATGATCATCGCTTCGAGGGCGACTGGCGCGTGAAGACCGAAGCCTATCACCAGTGGCTCTACGACGTGGGCATCGAGCGCACGCCCAGCAGTTACTCCGTGCTGAACGAGGGAGCGGACTTCATCTTCACCGAGCGAGCCGGACTGGTGAGCGATGGCACGGGCCGCAACTACGGCGTGGAACTCACCATCGAGAAGTTCCTGAGCCGCGGCTACTATGCGCTGGCCACCGCATCGGTCTTCGATTCGCGCTACACCGGCAGTGACGGCATCGAGCGCAACACCGGCTTCGCCAACCGCTACGTGCTGAACACCCTATTGGGCAAGGAGTGGGGCATCGGCAAGGACAAGCGCAACGCCCTCACCTTCGACACGCGCCTCACCACCAGCGGCGGTCGGCCCTTCAGCCCCATCGACCTGGAAGCCACCCGCGAAAACCTGGGTCGCGAGGTGTACGTGGACAGCGAGGCCTTCAGCAAACGCTACGATGCCTACCTGCGCCTTGATGTGAAGTTCGGCATGCGCCTCAACGGCAAGGCCGGCAAGGTGAGCCACCAATTCTTCGTGGACCTGCAGAACATCACCGACCGTGAGAACATTTTCGTGGAGCGCTACAACCGCGTCACCGACCGCGTGGGCCCGGTGTACCAGAACGGGTTCTTCCCGGATTTTATGTACCGCGTTCAGTTTTAGTAATACAGGGTGAATGGGAGTTGGTGAATGGCGAATGGGAAGTGCCGTCCCGCGATCATCAACCTCGCAACCTGTGCGACATCGTAGGCATTTCCCATTCACCACCTCCCATTCATCACCTCCCATTCACCAACTCCCATTCACCATTCGCCTGTTCATTCACCTCTCCACCAACCAGCACCCCTCAACCAACCATGCAACAGATCATCCTCATCACCGGCGCTTCCAGCGGAATGGGCAAAGCCTTCGCGCAGCGCCTGCTCAACGAGGGCCACATCGTATACGGCGCCGCACGGCGTGTGGAGCGCATGCACGACCTGGAGCACGCAGGCGGCCACGCGATCGCCATGGACGTTACCGATGATGCCTCAATGCAGGATGCCGTGGCGCGCATCATCGCTGAGCAGGGCCGCATCGACGTGCTGATCAACAACGCGGGCTACGCCATCTACGGTGCGGTGGAAGAGACAAGCATCGCGGACGCGCGCCGCCAGTTCGAGGTGAACCTCTTCGGACTGGGACGGCTCACGCAACTGGTGCTGCCCCACATGCGCAAGGCGGGCAAGGGGCGCATCATCAACATCAGCAGCATGGGCGGTAAGATGTACACGCCGCTGGGCGCCTGGTACCACGCCACCAAACACGCGCTGGAAGGCTGGAGCGATTGCCTGCGTTTGGAGCTGAAGCCCTTCGGCATCGATGTGGTGATCGTGCAACCGGGCATCATCAAGACCGAGTTCGCCGATGTGATGACCGCGCCAATGCTGCAACGCAGTGGTGTGGGGCCCTATGGCGAGTTGGCGCGACGCGTGGCCAAGGGTGCTGAGAACGGCAGGGAAGGCGGGCAGGGATCGGTACCCGAGGTGATCGCCGAGCTGGTGTCGAAGGCCGTCCGTGCCCGTAAACCGCGCACCCGCTATGCCGGTGGTTTCCTGGCCAAGCCGGTGATGTTCATGCGCATCTACGGCGGCGACAGGCTGTTCGACAAGATGATCATGAAGGCGGCCTGAACAAGCACGAACATGCCCATCCCCGAACTACCTGCAAGCTTTCATCTCTCCATCACCGGCCTTCGCGTGAAACCCGGCCTGATGAACCGCTTGCGTTTCCAGTACCATGCGGTGCGCTCCTTCATGCAGGCGCAGAAAGCACCGGGCGTGCTCCACGTGGCGGCCAGGCGCATCTACGGTGTGGAGCATACCGTCACAGCTTGGAAGGACCGCGATGCCATGCTGGCCTTCGTGCGCAGTGGGGCGCATCTGGAAGCCATGAAGGCCTTCCATCGGATCGCCGAGGGATCCACCTTCGGTTACGCCACGGACCGCATACCGGACTGGCCGGAGGTGCATACGTTGTGGAAGGAGCGAGGGGTGTAGTATCGATAGTTCGATTTTCAAGTCGAAGATCGGATCGGGGATAAGCCTTCCTATCTTGCTCCCCGTGCCGGTAGAACCCATACAGCTTCTCGAACGCGTTGCCACTGGCGACGAGGCTGCATTGGCCGCACTTTACGATGCGTTCAGTCCTGCCATTTATGGTGTGGTGCTGCGGATGGTGGAGAAGGAGGAGCAGGCACAGGAAGTGTTGCAGGACACCTTCGTGAAGATCTGGCGCAACGCCCGTTCGTACGACAGTGGCAAGGGGCGCCCCTTCACCTGGATGGTGAACATCGCCCGGAATGCCGCCATCGATCTGTTGCGCTCTGCGGATGTGAAGCGCAGTGAAATGATCCGACCGATAGAGGATCACGTATATCGGATCGGATGCGACGACCTGAACATGGATCTGGAAGGTGCCGATGTACGGAATGTGTTGACCAAATTGCGTCCGGAGCACCGCGACTTGATCGTACAGGCCTATTACCAAGGATATTCCCAGCAGGAGATCGCGGACCGGACCGGGTCTCCGCTTGGAACAGTGAAATCGCGCACACGCGCAGCTTTGCAGGAACTGAGAACTTTGCTCAAGGATCACCGATGAACGCCGACGAGATCATCAGCAGTGGTATGCTCGAAGCCTACGCGATGGGCCAGCTGAGCGGTGCCGACGCGCGCGTGGTCGAACAGGCCTGCGCCGATGATCCGCGTGTGCGTGCGGAGTTGGACCAGATCGAAGAAGCGTTCGAGTTGCAGGCCATGGCAGCGGCCGTTGCTCCGCCACCCGCCATCAAGGCCCAGGTGTTGCAGGCGGTGAGCGCAGAGAAGAAGGGCCCTGCCACAGCACCACCGGTTATCCCCATAACGCGCGATACCAAGGCGCCACGCTCCTGGGCTTGGCTGGCAGCCGCGGCCACCATCGCCTTCGTGGTAAGCGCCGCCGTGAACGTGATGGTGCTTTCGGAACTGAAGAACGTGCGCGTTGAATTGGCGCGCTTGGAGAACGACCGCAGTGTGTTGGCGGAAGAACTACAGGTGCAGCGTGCTTCTTTGGAACGTTCGCAGAACATGCTGGCCGTGGTGAGCGATCCACGTATGCAAGTGGTGGCCCTGAACGGAACCGCCGCCGACCCGGCAGCCAAAGCCCGCGTATACTGGGACAAGGAGCGCAAGGCCGTACACATCGATGTGCTTCAATTGGCCCAAGCGCCAGCCGGTAAACAGTACCAGCTCTGGGCCATCGTGGATGGACAGCCGGTGGATGCCGGTGTGTTCGACATGGGTGATGGTACCGCACCGATCCAAGCCATGAAGGGCATCGGCAACGCGCAGGCTTTCGCGGTAACGCTGGAGCCCGAGGGCGGAAGCGTGAACCCCACCTTGGAGGCCATGGTCCTCATCGGTCAGGTCTGATCCAACTTACCACCGACCATTCTTCATTTTTTTTCGGTGTGATGATCGACCCGGTGCAGTTGCGCTGTGTGGTACGAGCTGCTTAGCGGTCTGAAGAATAGAGCGTTAGGGAGCGGCGAAGATTTTTCTTCTGCCATGTGATCCGATCGGACCGGAGCGGCCGTATGTGAAAGGGACAGGACTCTTCACAACACCAAACCAGTTCGATCATGAGACGACCAACTATCCGCAACTATGTTGTTTGTGCCGCCTTCTGCGCGGCCCTTCCCGGGGCGTGGGCTGCCACCATACCGGTAACCAATACCAACGATGCAGGTGCCGGTTCGCTTCGCGAAGCGGTCGCGCTTGCGAACGCGGGTGACACCATCACCTTCGATGCATCCACCAACGGAACACCCATCGTGCTCGGCACCGGTGGTATCTCCATTGCCGTTCCGCTCACTGTGCTTGGCAACGGTGCTTCCAATACGGTGATCAGCGGTGGAATGCTGGATCGCGTCTTCCACATCACCAATGCGGACGGCGTGGAACTGAACGGCCTCACCCTTACCATGGGGCAGGCAGAGCACGGTGGAGCGTTGCTCATCGCGGGTTCCACGGTAAGCCTGGTGGAATGTATGGTCACCAACAGCATGGCCATGATCAACGGTGGTGGTATTCATGCTACTGGCGGATCATTGTTCCTGATGGGTACCACCGTTTCGGGCAACGTTGCTTCCGGAGCTGCGGCTTCGGAAGGTGGTGGTGGCATCTACAACGCAATGAACACGTTGATGATCGATGCCACGTCGGCATTGACCAACAACATGGCCAATGGTGCCAGCGGGAACGGAGGTGGTCTATTCACGGCATCGGGTGTGGTGCAGATCACCGGCGCCACCATCTCGGGCAATGCTGCCAACCGCGCTGGTGGTGGTATCGAGATCACCGTGGGTGACCTGCTCTTGGCGGATGTGATGCTCAGCGACAACGATGTGGCTGGAATGGCCGGCACACCGAACCCAGGCAATGGTGGCGGATTGCATGCCACCGGTGCAAGTACCATCATGATCACGGGCGGTACAGTGACCATGAACCGCGCTGGCCGCGAAGGTGGTGGCCTGTGGAATGCTGCCGGTACCATGACGGTGGATGGCGTAGTGGTGGATAACAACGTGGCGCACGGTCCTGCGGCACACGACGGTGGAGGTGGACTCTTCAACAACGGTGGAACGTTGATCGTGCAGAACGGCACCATGATCACCAACAACGTGGCCGATGGCGCTGCCGGCAGTGGCGGTGGTGTCTTCAACGAAGTGAATGGTGTGCTCACGATCACCGGAAGTACCATAATGGGTAACTCCGCCGTGCGTGCTGGTGGTGGCATCGAGGACAATGCCGGCGCAGCCGGTAGTGTCACTTTGGTGGATGTGATCCTGAACAACAACATGACGGGTAGTGCGCCGGGTAATGGTGGTGGTTTCCACATCACCGGTCCTGGTGTCGCGACGATCACTGGCGGAACCGTGAACGGCAACGTTGCTGCCCTTGAAGGCGGTGGCTTGTGGAATGGCACCGGCACCATGCTGGTGGATGGTGTAACGATCGATGGCAACGTGGCCAACGGCGCCCTGGCCGATCAAGGCGGTGGCGGCATCTTCGCCATTGGCGGAACCGTTACGGTCCAAAACGGAACGGTGATCAGCAACAACATGGCGAACGGCGCTGCGGGTAGCGGCGGCGGTATCATGATCGATACCACGGCCACGCTGATCATCATGAACAGCACCTTGCACAACAACCACGCGAACCGCGCGGGTGGTGGCATCGAGATCTTCGGTAAACCCGGTTTGCTGCACGTGGTAACGGACGTGATCTTCACCGACAATACCACCGGTCCTGCGCCAGGCAATGGCGGTGCGGTCCACATCACAGGCCCCGGCGACATGAACATCACCGGCGGATCGGTGACCGGCAATACCGCCACTCGTGAAGGCGGTGGTCTTTGGAACGGCTCCGGAACCATGGTGGTGGATGCCGTGATGATCGATGGCAACATCGCAAGCGGCCCTGCTGCGGATGATGGTGGAGGGGGACTCTTCAACAATGGTGGAACACTGATCGTGCAGAACGGTACCATGGTGACCAACAACATCGCCGATGGTGCTGCTGGTAGCGGTGGTGGCCTGTTCAACTTCAACGGAGTGGTCATGGTCGATTCCGTGTACTTCGGCATGAACGAAGCGGTGCGTGCGGGTGGTGGCATTGAAGCGCTCAACGGAACCACCACCGTGAGCAACTCCATGTTCGTTGGCAACGACTGTTCAGCGGAAGGAGTGCTTCCCGCCTTTGCGCCGGGTAATGGCGGAGCGGTACACGTGACCGGTGCAGGAGTGTTCACCTTCATGACCAGCACGGCGGAGAACAACAAGGCAGGCAACGAAGGAGGCGGTCTTTGGGGAGCCAACGCGGGCGTGCTGAACGTCGTGCGCAGTACGGTGAACGACAATCTTGCGCCCAAGGGTGGCGGCCTCTTCCTGCAAGGTGGTGGTCCTGATACGGGCGTGATGCTCGTGGATCGTTCCACGGTAGCAGCGAACAAAGCGACCACTGGTGGCGGTGTGCAGGTGAATGGTGGCGAGGCGATGTTGCTGGCCTCCACGATCGCAGGCAACAGCGCCTTGGAGACCGGTGGTGGCGCATTCCTGATGGCTGGCATGATCAGCACCAACAGTTCCATCATTGCGGACAACACGGCGCCGATGGCCGCTGACTTCAGTGGTGGTTTCAGCAACGCCATGTTCACCTTGGTGGAAGATGGAACGGGTGCAATGGGCATCGCCGATGGCGTTGACGGCAACCTGGTCGGTGCGGATCCCGGCCTCATGCCCTTGATGGACAACGGTGGAGCTACGCGTACCATGGGCCTGGCTTGTGGCAGCGTTGCCATCAACGCCGGAGATCCTGCCCTGATGGACGACGATCAGCGGGGCATGCCGGTGTTCAACATGCAGCGTGACATGGGTGCTTTCGAGCTGCAAGTGGATTGCGATTCACTCTGTGCCGAATTCTCCGTGGAGATCGAAACGGGTTGTGTTGCCGTGGACAATGGTTGGGCGAACATCGTTGAGATCAACGGAGCCATGGAACCCTACTACATCGAATGGAGCACGGGCTCCATGGAGATGGGCATCACCGATCTCATGGATGGCGACTACTGGGTGATCGTGAAGGATGTGAACGGCTGTGTCACGAAAGTGGATTTCACGATCGACTGTAGCACGGTCGGCGTGGGCGAATTGGAAGGACCACTGGGAGCAAGTGTGAGTTTGTACCCTGTACCTGCCAATGAGCTGCTGAACGTTTCCGTGACGACTGCGGTGGATGGTGTGATGGACCTGTTTGTGACGGATGCTGTCGGACGCCGGGTGATGGAATTCACTTCGGAAGTGTTTGCGGCCGGTGCGCTGCGCACGGTAACGATGGATGTGGGTGCATTGGGCAATGGTAGCTACCTGCTCACGATGGTCGGTCGCAATGGATCGACAAGCTCCGTACGCTTCATCATAGCGCGGTAACGCACGTACACCTGTTGCTTGGATGGGCCATTCCGAAAGGGATGGCCCATTCGCATTGGAGTAGGTCCACACAGGAATGAGCGGAAGTGATGGAAGAGGGAGTCGCGGAAAGAATTTACGGGAGCGTCGATCCAAAGCATCATCCGGCACCGTATGTCTGTTTGAAGGTGGCCGAGCTAAAACAAGCAAAGCAGGCGCCACCGGAAACAACCAAAACCAAGAACAATGAGAACGATGAGGAATTTGGGTCTGGCCTTGATGATGATGGGTCCGATCGGCTTCGCGAATGCGCAAAGCGAAAAGGGGAATACCGTGATGGTGGGAGGCGAGGCGATGTACCCGATGAAGGACATCGTTACGAATGCAGTGAACTCCAAGGACCACACCACCTTGGTAGCTGCTGTGAAAGCGGCAGGTTTGGTGGTCACGCTTCAGGGTGATGGTCCTTTCACCGTTCTCGCCCCCACCAACGCGGCGTTCGCCCAACTGCCAGCAGGTACCGTGGACAACCTGCTGAAGCCGGAGAACAAGAACACGCTTACCACGGTGCTTACCTACCACGTTCTTGCCGGCAAGTTCGATTCCGCTGCGATCAAAGCAGCGATCAAGAAGGGAGGTGGAAAGGCGAAGATGAAGACCGTGGCCGGACAGGAGCTCACCTTCAGCCTGAATGGCCCGAACAACATCACGGTGTGGGATGCGAATGGTGGATATGCCAACATCAGCATCTACGACGTGAACCAGAGCAATGGTGTGATCCATGTGATCGATACCGTACTGCTTCCCAAGAACTGAAACCGATCGATGTGGTGTTCCGGTGGTAGGGGCCGCTTTCGTCAACAATGACGGAGCGGCCCTGACCGGAACTCGAAAGGAAATCAGGCATTGAACAACCCCAAGTACCGATCACCATGTGCAGAACATCGCTCACCCTTCAACGGATCTTCTTCGCAGCCCTTGCGGTCGTTGTATTGCTCGGCGGCGCGTTGGCTTATCATGTTCACCAAGTGACCAGCGCGCCCAAAGGGCATCTTGCCAACATTCAAATGGCTCGCATGGACCTTCAAGGTTCCATCGATCAGGAGCAGGCAGCTGAATTAAAACATGCGATACTGGCGGTAGCAGGTGTGCAACACTGCTTCGTGAACAGCGATGCAGGTACGGTAACCTACGGCTATGACCGAAAGGTGCTGACGCAAGATGCCGTGGTCGACCAGGTGCGCAAGACCACTTCACTACCCGTGGAACAATTCGTGGTCTCCGCGAAAGATGTTGCGGGCGGATGCCCCATTAAAGCCCCCAGTGCATCCAGCTTCTGGTGAACAAGATGCTGGAGAACACCATGATGAACGAACCTCTGAACAAACACCACAACAACCATGAAGACCTCCATTGGAACACTACTGTTGACAGCCCTCACCTCCGTGATCATCATCACAGGTTGCAAAAAGGACGACGATACGCCAACTCCTCCCGGCCCTGGTCCAGCGCCAACTCCGTCATTGTACCTGAGGCTGGGTGGCGATACGTTGGTCGCCGACCCAGCCGCTCCAGGCATGGAGGTGAAGAAAGGCTACCTGGCCATCCGATCGGTGGTCGATAGTTCCATTTTCGTGATCGCTGCGGATCCTGAATTGCAGCCATATTTCGCCGTGCTGTTGGGTGAAGTGGGCGCTGGCCAACTCACCAACCTGGCTGTTCTCAGCAAAAGCCTAAGCGACTTCTTCGCTGTGGGAGCTGGAGCCACCAGCATTCAATACGCCGGGCTCAACATGGTGGATGCACACAACCCGGCCACCAATCCGCGCATGACCGGGCTTGTGACGAACGAAGCCCACGACCGATTCATTGCGGATGTTGTGATCGGAGCTCAACAGAACAACGTGCCCATGTCGATCATTCAGGAGTTCGGCGCGCTCATGGAATCGTTGCGCAGCCAGATCGTGCAAGGGTAGGAACGTTGCTTTTCCGGAAAGGGCGCTGGGCTTTCGGGTTCAGCGCCTTTTCATTTCCGGTCGGTACTGGCGAGCTTTGTTGCCATGTACGGAACATGGTTGTTACCCGCAGTATTGCTGCTGTTCGCATGCGGTCCCAAAGAGCAATGCCCCGATCCTGAACTCCGCGCCAAACACCAGGACGACACGTGTACCATGGACTACACGCCGGTCTGTGGCTGCGACGGCAAAACCTACTCCAACGCCTGCCATGCGCAGCGGGAAGGTGTACGGGTGGTGGGGCAGGGGGAATGCCCATGAACGCTTGCGTTATCTTCGCTTTATGAGCACGAAAGAATTGATCGAAGAGATCCAACGCCTGCCCGTGGCGGAACGTATCCGGGTGCTCGAGGCCACACTGCGCAGTTTGCGGGAGAAGGAACTCAAGCACACCCTTTCCATTGCTGCGGAAGAACTGGAAACGGAGTACCGCTCCAACAAGGGTTTGACAGCGTTCACGGACATCGACATGGATGCCTTCTATGAAGCAAGGTGAGATCTGGTCGGTGAACCTGGATCCTACGCAAGGTGCCGAGATCCGCAAGACCCGGCCCGTGATCATCGTAAATGATGATGCCTTGGGCCGATTGCCATTGCGAGTGGTCGTGCCGCTTACCGAGTGGAAGGATCGTTACGCTCAAGCCCCATGGATGGTCCGCGTGGATGCCGACCAACGCACGCGCTTGTCGAAAACATCGGCGGCAGACTGTTTCCAGGTTCGGTCGATCAGCGAGACCCGATTTGTTGCCCGGATCGGTTCAGTGGATGACACACTCATGGATGAGGTACGCGCAGGACTGGCAGCCGTTTTGTCCATCTCGAACGGGTAGGCTGGGGCGATCGTGTAATTGGGCTTCTGTCGATCCCCAGGGGTCTTATCCTGGCAACGGCACCCACTCCGTCTCCCCCTCGATCTTCGGGAAATCCTGCGCCATCCAACGTTGACGCGCTTCCTCGATGGTGGCGCGCTCGGTAGCCACGAAGTTCCAGTGGATGTGGCGATCTTCAGGGAAAGGCTCACCGCCAAAGAGGAACACACGTGTGCCCGGCTCCAGTGTGAAGGCGCACAAATCGGGGTTCTTGGATACCAGGATCTGCTTGGGGCCAAAGCGCTCGCCATCGTTAACGATCGCGCCTTCCAGGATGTACAGCCCCGACTCCCCGAACAACTCCTTGCCGATCTCCAGCGTGCTCCGTTCCGTGCTTTGGATGTCGAGGAAGTAGAGCGGGCTGTGTACCGGCACGGGTGAGCGTTTGCCGAATGCTTCGCCGGCCACCAATGTGATGCGCACACCATCCTGCTCCCAGGTGGGCAGTTGGTCCTCACCCGCATGGAAGAAGGAGGGCTCCATGAACTCCTTGTCCTTGGGCAGCGCCACCCAGATCTGCAATCCGTGCATGCCTTTGGGTTTGCCGCGCAGGTGGTCCGGCGTGCGCTCGCTGTGTACGATGCCCTTGCCGGCCGTCATCCAGTTCACCTGCCCGGGCTTGATCTCGATCGCCGTGCCCAGGCTGTCGCGATGCATGATGCTGCCCTCGAAGAGATAGGTCAGCGTGCTCAGGCCGATGTGCGGGTGCGGCGGTACGTCGAAGTCGGTGCCGTCGGTGAACTCCACCGGGCCCATGTGGTCGATGAAGCAGAACGGCCCCACCAAGCGCTTCTTGCGAAAGGGGAGAAGTCGCCCCACCAGGAAATTGCCGATGTCGGCTTCGCGCTCCTCGATGATCAGGTCGATGTTGGACATGGGGGAAGGTGTGATGATGTGAAAATGTGAGGATGTGTTGCTTCGCTTTGCTTCGGCAAGCCTCGCAATGACGGCTCGCAATGACAAGATGTGGAGATGTTTTGCTTCGCTGAGCTCGCAATGACAGATGTGAAGATGAGAACGCTTCGACTTCGCTCAGCGTTGTGTGTTGCTTCGCTTCGCCTCCCGACAAGCAGGCTCGCAATGACAGATGTGAAGATGGGATGATGTGTTGCTTCGCTGCGCTCGCAATGACAGATGTGAAGATGGGATGATGTGAAGGAGTAGGGGGCGGTGGTTCAGTTCATTGCCTGGCGTAAACGCTCATTGTACCCACCTTCATCTGCATGCCGGTTGCGGTCCGCTTCCAGATCACTTCACGGCCGTCCACCACGAAGTCCTCGTCGTTCCAGCTCAAGCGATATTTCGCGTCTTTGTTGGGGAACTGTTCCAGACGGCCGAACTGGATGGGTTCCGCCAGGTTGTTGAACCATACGAGCCGGTCTTCGGCATCCACGTAGTAGGTGTTCGCATCGCCGGTGAAGCGCACCACGAAGCGGAATGCATCGTGTACGTGGAAGGGTTCGGGTTCACGACGTTCTGCGATGGCACGGGCCTCTTCCCAGCCTTGGCGAATGGCCTGTATGCGTGCATGTTTTGGCGGGTGGCGATGCGTGCCGTGCGGATCACCGGTCACCTCCTGGGTGGCCAGTGCTTCTTCCAACGTGGCTCCCATGGCATGCAGGATGAAGCCCGAGTAATGATCGCAAGCAAGTTCATCTCCCGGGTGTACCTGTCCAGGGTCCAGCGTATGTCCAAGCAGGTGGTGGGCGATCTCGTGCGCCAGGATGCTTATCGCACTCCAATTGGTGCAGGTGCTGTCCATCACCCGCGCCATGAAACCCGGATTGTAGGCTATGATGCGTTGCTTCCCCTTGATGTACGCGATGGCGGTGGGAATGTCCAAGTTCTCCACGACCGTGAACCCCGGTTGAAGGCCACTGTGCCGCACGATCCGCTGCACGGCGTCTTTCGCGGCTCGTTCATTGAGCATGGCGTCCTGTGCCGATGCCATGCATGGCGCAAGCAGAAAGGTGAACAGGAATGCCGGTATTCGCATGGCGGTGCCAAGGTATGTGCAGGACGGAACCCCGTGGACGACCTGGGGCGATGGGCATTGGACCATGGCTTGGTGAAGGTCGGAAGGTTGCTCGCCGATCGCTGTGCATAACCGATGCGTAGCACCGCTTGATCATCCGAAGGCCAGCCGATACTTTCGTGCCGCCCATGGGATCCATCAAGGTCGTAGAGCTCTTTGCCGGTGTTGGCGGCTTCCGCATCGGGTTGCAGCGTGCTAGTGATCGCTTCAGCGTGGTATGGAGCAACCAATGGGAACCGGGCACCAAGCGGCAACCAGCATCGGAGATCTATGCGGCGCGTTTCGGGCATCAAGGCCACAGCAATGCCGACATCGCCACGGTGCATGCCAAGGAGATACCCAAGCACGATCTATTGGTGGGTGGTTTCCCCTGCCAGGATTACTCCGTTGCTCGCACGCTGAAACAGGCCGAAGGGCTTGCTGGCAAGAAGGGCGTGCTGTGGTGGGAGATCCACCGCATTCTGAAGGCACACACTCCTGGCCATGTGTTGCTGGAGAACGTTGACCGGCTACTGAAGTCGCCATCCACCCAACGCGGTCGTGACTTCGCCGTGATGCTGGCTTCCTTGGCCGATCTCGGCTATGTGGTGGAGTGGCGCGTGATCAATGCTGCGGACTATGGCATGCCGCAGCGTCGTCGCCGCGTGTTCATTCTGGGGCATCACAAAAGCACGGCCATCGGCAAACAAATGCTGAAGCTGAAGAACGCCGAGACGTGGTTGTTGGAGGACGGCATCTTCGCGGATGCGTTCCGTGCGACGGCCAAAAGCACGCTTTGCACGTTCGAGTTGAAGGGTGATCTGGCTGATATCACCCAGCGCTTCAACCACGACAAGCGGAGCGCGAAAAGCCCCTTCCTGAGCACCGGATTGCTGGTGAGCCGCACGGTGCATACCATGGATGTGAAGCCCTCGTACGCGGGTACCTTCACCACGCTTGGCGAGATCCTGCTGCCGAGCAAGGACGTGCCCAAGACCTTCTTCGTGCCCGCCACCAAAGTGCGGGGATGGAAGTACCTGAAAGGTGGAAAAAAGGAACTCCGCACCAATGCCAGCAACGGGTTCAGCTACAAGTACAGCGAGGGCGCCATGGCCTTCCCCGATCCGCTCGACAAACCCTCGCGCACCATTGTTACCGGCGAAGGAGGAAGCGGTCCATCGCGCTTCAAGCATGTGGTGCGCACGCCCGAAGGCAAGTTGCGCCGCTTGACACCCGTGGAATTGGAACGCCTCAACATGTTCCCGGACGACCATACGGCCGGTGCCAGTGATGCGCGTCGCGCCTTCTTCATGGGGAACGCGCTGGTAACGGGTATCGTGGAGCGTATCGGTTCCGTGTTGCAAGCAAGGCTGAAGTAGGCTCCAGCACTGGCGGTAGGCGCGAAGGCCACGGCACGGCTGTTCCGCTCCGCGCACTTCACACGCCGTGGTTGATGGTCGTTCACTACCGTGGCCGTCTTCTCCGTTGCGTGCTCGGAACTTAGCGCCATGGAATGGCAGCGGGCGATCACCGACTTCAGGATGCATCTGAAGCTCGAGCGTTCCTTGAGCCAGCGCACGGTGGATGCCTACCTCAGCGACCTCGCCAAGTTGCGTCGCTTTGCAGAGGCCATGCAGCCGGTACACCAGCCGGCGGAGATCACGCTGGAGGAGCTTCAACTCTTCGTGACCCAGGTGGTGCGCGATGGTGCCAGTGCCACCAGCCAAGCCCGTTTGCTCAGCTCGGTGCGTGCGTTCTACCGCATGCTACTGATCGAGAAAGTGGTGCAGGAGGATCCCTCCGAACTGCTCCAAAGCCCGCGCCTGGGGCGTAAGTTGCCTACGTTCCTTACGGTGGAGGAGATCGATGGGATGGAGGCCGCTGTGGACATGAGCCGGGCCCATGCGCACCGTGATCGCGCCATTCTGGCCACGCTCTACAGCTGCGGACTTCGGGTCAGTGAATTGTGCGGGCTGCGCTTGTCATGGCTTCACTTCGATGCCGGCTTCATCCGCGTGGTGGGCAAGGGCGACAAGGAAAGACTGGTTCCGATAGGACCGGATGCCATGCAACAGATCAGGCAGTACGTGGAGTTGGAGCGGGTGCATGCCCCCTTGCAGCGCAAAGCGGAGGATGTGGTGTTCCTCAACCACCGCGGGGGTGGGCTATCGCGCGTGGCGGTATTCTCGCTGGTAAAGAAGCTGGCCGTTCAGGCAGGCATTCGCAAGGTGATCGGGCCGCATACGTTCAGGCATTCCTTCGCCACGCATTTGGTGGAGCGCGGTGCCGATCTGAGGGCCGTACAAGAGATGCTCGGCCATGCCAGCATCACCACCACGGAGATCTACACGCACTTGGACCGGGAGTATCTGCGAAGCAACATCATGCAGTTCCATCCCCGCGCCAAAGCGCGCAGCTGATCAATGGTCCAGTTGCACCACGCGACGCTGGCCGGAACCGATGTAGACACCAGGGGCGGGCACACCGGAGACCGGTCGGCCCAGCACATCCACGTAGGTGGTGCTGGTGTTCAAGGGGCGGTCCTGGTAGCTTTCAATACCGGTGGTGAGCGAGGAGCAAGTGCTGCCCACGACCCTGATCTCATCCAGGTGCCAATTGCCTCCGTTGCCTTGGTAGGCCTGCACTTTCAATTGAAAGGTGCCATAGGCCATGTTGTTCAGGATGGGCATGCAGCCGAGGTCCGTTAGCACGGTGTTCTCGAATTCCACGCCAACGCTCACATCCGCCACTTCCACCACGGGTTCGTTCACGTTGCTGGTAAAGCCCACCTTCAAGCGCTGGGGGCCGGCTTGTTCGCGTCGGTGGCGAATGATGATGCTATCCACCTGCAAGGGGATCATGCTCAGGCCCGATACCAAGCCATAGTGGTTGGCACTGGGTATGGCGGGCCAGGCGTTCGAGTAGATCGCATTGTCCCCTGTGGTTACCGGATGGGGGCATACCGGAACACCGATCCAGGCCATGTTGGTTCCGAAGAACAATTGACTGCTGGCCTCCGGGATGTTGCACGCAGTGCAGCCTTCGTTGCAGTTCAACACGGTTCCGCATGCCTGGTTCAGCCATTGGTATTCAATGGTGTAGGACTGTGCCACCGCCATTGAGCAGGCAAGTGAAGTACTGGTCAGCAAGGCGAGCGTTCTGAAGTTCATATCCCTCCGATTTGGGCCTCCGGGGAGGCTGTTCGGGGGGCTGCTACGGGACTCGTCGACGGATGTTACGGGTTCGTCATTTTTTTCAGCCTGTTCATCCTGCCCGAAGGCTGTGCGCTATGCACCGGTCACCTCCGGGCCCTGAACGACCATCGGGCCAGTGTGGTAGCCTCCATCACCCTATCGGACAACCTCGAAGCGACGCGTGCCCAAGGCACGGCCATCGGTGCTGGTGGCGCGCATCAGGTATGGGCCGGTGGCAAGACCGGAAACATCCACTTGCGCTTGGAACGCGCCCTGCGCATTGGCCACACTGCGTTGCATGATGCGGCCGTCGGTTCCGATCACGTCCAAGATCACGGTGCATGGCACTTCACTATCCCCGCTAACGGTAAGGTGCTGGCTGGCCGGTACCGGATAGAGCTCGATGTCCGCCGGGTTCGGTGCTTCCGCATCGGATATGCCGACTATGGCGGAACTCTTAGCCAAGGTGTACTGTCCTTTGCGCAGGTTGTTCGCATCGATGTAGCCGCTGCCGTTGGTGAGGTTGCCTGCGGTAACCACCTGCTCCGGATACACCTGCCAGGGCTCGTTCGGTGTGGCGCGGTACACGATGGAGATGCCGGCCTCATTGCCAGCTATCAACCCGTGGTCCAGTTGGTTCGAGTTGGCTCCGTAGTAGTAGATGCGTCCACGCAAGGTGGTGCCTTCCGGCCATAGGCCATCAACGGTCCAATAGTGGGTGTTGCTGATCTGCAGGATCTCGGTCTCCAGCGGACCTTGATCGGGCGGCGCCCAGAGGTGTTCAATGCGCACCAAGGTCGTATCGGTCAATGCTTCCTGGTACAGGCGGAAGTCCACGTAAGGCAAGGTGCTTACCAGGCTTACACCGGGTATGGCCGTCACTTCGTGGTCCAAGCGGGCTTGGTTCAAGCGTGCATGGCGGTTCAAGATCACCATGGCCGGCTCGAAAGGGGAGTTCACGTTCAGGTCCGTGAGCGCACCGCTGCACACGATCCGTTGGTCGTGGGTTTCACCGGTGGCGGAAATGAAGGTGAGGTCCAAGGGCACGTTCAGGTGCATTTCCGAGGTGCCCCGCAGCTTTTGCCCTATGGTGAGGGCCACGTTCCAGTTGTTGCCATCCTGCTGGGCGCTATGCTCACGTACTTCGAACACCGAATAACCCGGCGCAAAGACCCAGGCATTGAAGAAGTCGTCCAGGTCGGTGCCGGTGGCAGCTTCCAAGGCATCACGGAAACCTTCAGGGGAGATGGTGGTGTAGGCGTTCAGTTGTTGCAGTGTGTGCATGGCTTCCCGGAAGAGCTCGTCGCCCAGGTATCCCCGCAGGTTATGCATCACAGCGGCTCCCTTGTAGTAGGTGTGCGTGCCATAGATGTGCGCATCGGGCATGGGCGAGAGCGCCTGGAAGCCATCGTCGTTCACGTGGGCTTGTCGCAGCACATAGAGCAGGTTGTCCTTCACGGCTTTTTGCAGGCCGGCAGCACCGTCTATCCACTCTTCCACCAGGTGCCCGGTGTATTCGGCCGGGCCTTCCTTCAGCCACATGTTGTTGTGGATGTCCGGTGTCACCACATCGCCCCACCAATGGTGGCCCAGCTCATGGCTGTACAGCCCGCGGTTGCTGCTCACCGGCTGGCCGGTCATGAATTGCGGGTAGGCGACGTTGGTCGGTATCTCCAAGGCGCCATCGGTGGTAAGCACGTAGCCCACGCGTTCAAAGCCGTACGGGCCGTACCAATGCTCGCACACGTCGATCGCGGTGCCCAGGTCCAGGAAACGGGCCATCATGGCATTGAGGTTTGCCGGTTTGGCCGCCAGGGTAACGGGTATGTCACCGTAAGCGCCGCTGTGGGTGTATGCATGAACAGCGTAGTCTGCAATGGCCACCGCACTGATGTGCGTTGGTATCGGCTGGTTGAAGGCATAGCTCCGGATCACCGTATCGCCCGCCAACTGCTGTTCCCCGAGAAAGGTGCCCTGGCCGTGCAGCCGGTAGGTGCCTGCGCTCTTCACGTGGTATCCGTAGGTGGCGCGTTCCACGAACGAGTCGAAACAGGGATACCACACCTTGCCGAAGTGTGGTGGGATGGTGCTGATGCCGATGCCCAGGTTGTAGATGTATCCGGAAGCGAAGTAGAACCCGCCCCATTGCGGGTCGCGCACGGGGTTCCCTTGGTAATACACGGTCATTTCAGCTTCCTCGTTGGCGCTGGTCGGGTTCGCCAAGGTCACACGCAACAGGCCATCCGCATGCTCGAAAGCCAGTGGGCCATCCACACCGATCACCGAGTCCACGCTCAACCCGATGAGGTCGAAGGTGATGTGGGTGACATTGTCCTGCAGGGCTTTGTACGTGATGGTCGTGTGGGCCACCATGCGCTGCCCGGCGTAGTCGGTCACGTCCAGGTGGATGTCGTAGTTCAGGATATCGAAGGTGTCGCTGCGGGCAATGGTCTCCAGGATGTTGCTGCGTTCTCCGGCGTTGAGGGGCGCCATGGGCGCTTGTTGCCCATGGAAGAAGTGGCACCCGAAGGGGTTGGGCTGGGCGTTGGAACGGGATGTTTGGAAGAGCGCTGCGAGGGTGAGCAGGAGAACGAGGCTGGGTCTGGTCATGGCTGAAGGCGCGTGTGGCAGGCCGAAGCTAACGAAAGTGCTGCGCCGCGTCCGTGCTGTTGAAGCGCTGGTATTGGAACTGAAAAGGGCCGCACCAACGCGGTACGGCCCTTTTCACGACGAGCATCGGAGATCACTCTTTCACCACACGCTTGGTAAGGGGCTGGCCGTTGGCGAAGAGGCACACGAAGTATTGTCCTGCGGCCCAGTCGTTGGTCGGGAGCTCCAACTGGTGCTTTCCGTGCTGGGTGCCGAGGGTTTGTTCGACCATCACGCGGCCTTTGGTGTCCACCACTTTCAGCGCCATGTTGGCGGCTTCCTGAACGGCGTACTGAACGGTAAGGAATTCGCTGACGGGGTTGCCGTTCAGCAGGGTCATCTGCAGGCCGTTGATCCAGGAGTTCTCACCCACGTTCACCGAGCTGGGGGTGAAGATCGGGCCGGCCACGAAGTCGATGTTACCATCACCGTCAATGGCTGCCTTCAGGGTAACCCAGCTGGGGCCGAGGCGGATCCAGCTGTAGTCGTCGAGTTCCACGTAACCGGAGGCCGTTGCAGCCAGGTTCACGGAATCGCCTGCAGCAACCCCCGTGATGTTGTAGCCCACTGCGAAGGTGGAGGGCACCCAGGTGGGGGTGAAGTCGGCATAGGTGAACTCCTCCTCATCGATGGTGGAGATCGCGATGTCTTGGAACGCCAGCACGGTGTTGGGGCTTGTTTGGCCGGTGCCGGCGCTGGTGGTGCCAGTGGTGCCGTTCATGCGGTACAAACGGGCCTTTACATGCGAAGCCGGGTTGCCGGACCCATACACGGCCTGGGCGATCCAGAGCACCATGCCATCAACCGTGGCACCAAGCCCGAAGAGTTCGAACTGTTGTGCGAAATCCGTGGTGGGGTATTCGCTCGTTCCCATCAACATGCCGCCGGCAGGGGTGGTATAGATGGCGATCTGCTGATCATTGAAGGCGTTCTCCACGCCAAGTGTGAAAATGGTGTCCGTACCGCGTGCGAACATGGGCGCACCGTCGAGCAGGTCCATGCTGCCGATCTGCAATTGTGCGCTGGCCAGCTGGGCTGCGGCCAAGGTCATGGAAAGGAGTACTGCTTTTCTCATTGATCAAAAGGGTTGTTGGGTTCCTGGGTTGTTTGCAAGGTGCCCCAAGATCGGAAAAGAAGTGCACGGTTCATCACGGGACGGACACCAACGCAAAAGGCCCCGTTGCCGGGGCCTTGAATGCGAATGGTAGGGGAGCCTTACTTGGCTGCCACAGGTTGGCGCTTTTCCTGGATGCGGGCGCTCTTACCGCGACGTTCGCGCAGGTAGAAGATACGGGCACGACGGACCTGGCCACGCTTGTTCACATCGATCTTCTCGATGAAGGGGGAGGCCACGGGGAAGATCCGCTCCACGCCAACGTTGTTGCTGATCTTGCGAACGGTGAAGGTGGCGGTGCTGCCCGAACCTTTGCGCTGGATAACCACGCCTTGGTACTGCTGAACGCGTTCCTTGTTGCCTTCCTTGATCATGTAGTGGACCGTTACGGTGTCACCAGCGCTGAATTCAGGAAGCTCCTTCAGCGGCGCGTATTCTTTCTCGAGTTGCTTGATGCGATCCATGACGTGTGTCGTGTTCTACGGAACCCAGCGCCCCAAGCCGATCAAGGGGATTCGGTTCCGCGTTCGGGGGCGCAAACGTAAGAAATGTTCAGCGATCCGTTGCATCGCCCTCATTACCACCGCCTTGGAGCAGTTCCGGCCGGCGTTGCCGGGTGCGCTCAAGTGCTTGCTCATGGCGCCAGGCATCGATCTTTCCTTCATGGCCGGAGAGCAGCACTTCGGGCACCTGCCAACCCTGGTAGTCGGCCGGGCGGGTGTACGCCGGGGGGGCCACCAATCCGTCCTGGAAACTGTCGCTCAGCGCCGAGGTGGCATCGCCCAGCACGCCCGGTATCAACCGGATAAGGGCATCACTGACCACGGCGGCTGCCAGTTCACCCCCGCTCAGTACATAGTTGCCGATGCTGACCTCGCGGGTCACCAAGTGCTGCCGGATCCGCTCGTCGATGCCCTTGTAATGCCCACAAAGGAGGATGAGGTTGGTGCGCGTGCTCAGGGTGTTGGCCAATTCCTGGCCCAGTAGTTCACCGTCGGGGCTCATGTAGATCACCTCATCATAGCTGCGCTGGCCCTTCAGCTCGGTGATCGCCCGGTGCACGGGTTCAAGGGTCATGACCATACCAGCACCGCCACCATAAGGATAGTCGTCCACCCGGCGGTGCTTGTCCGTGCTCCACTGCCGCAGGTCGTGTACATGCACTTCAGCCAGCCCTTTGGTCTGTGCGCGTTGCAAAATGCTCTCCCCGAACCAGCTATCGAGCAGGCGGGGTACGGCGGAAAGGATGTCGATACGCATGGTGCCGGGCCGTTGAAGGCGCGAAGTTCCTCTTTCCCGGGCACTGCGCAAGCGCCGGTGTGACGGCCTTTTGCTTCGCTCCGGCAGGCTTTTTCTACCTTCGGCATGTCTGTTGCAAAGGCGGCACACCCAAGTTGAAGACCATGAGATACCTGTCGATCCTCGCTTTCCTGTTCCTTCATTTCACGGCCTCCCACGCACAGAAGGGAGTTTATGAGGACCTGTTGGTGCTCTACGTGGATGAGAAATATGAGAAGTGCATTGCCAAGGCGGAGGCCTACACCGAAGCGGAAGCCACCAAACGGGATGCGTTGCCCTTTCTCTACGTGAGCATGTGCTACCACGAGATGGCCAAGCAGGAAAAGTACAAGGACGATTACCCCAAGGCCTCCCGCGATGCCCTGAAATGGGCCGAGAAGTACCGCCGCAAGGACAAGGACCTGGAGTTCTTCCACAACTACGAGGACTATTGGATGTCCCTGAACACGCAGGCCATGGAAGAAGGGGAGAACTTGATGGACGACCCCAAAGGCTTGAGCCGCGCACGCCAGGTGTGGACGAGCATGATCAAGTACTACCCCGAGAACCCGGGCCCTTGGTTGATGCTGGCCATCACCCAATACAACTCCAACCTGGCCAAGGATGGTGACCTCAGCGTGAAGGAGTTCGACAAGGCCTTCGCCGCAGCGGGTGACATTGCCCGCTTGCCGGCCGACCAGCGCAAACTGCTGAAGAACGCGTTGATCCGCTACGCCGATTTCCTGGCGGCCAAGGGCATGAAGGACCAGGCACGCAAGTACATCGCGCTGGGTAAGAACGACTTCATGGGTGAACCGGATTTCAAGGGCGCGTACAATTCGCTGCACTGATCGGTACACGCACCAACAAGCATCGGACGGGCCTCAAAAGGCCCGTTCCTTTTTCCGGTCAGTCGCGTTCGGCCTCGGTCCTGCTTCGGTTCGGCGGTCCTACACAAGCGCTCAGCTCCTGTCGCGGGGCAGGTAGCGCAGCACCAGTACAGGCAGCAACAGCAGGTCTGCCACCAGTGCCATGAAGAGCGTGATGCTCACCAGCAGGCCCATGTGGAACACGCTGGCGAAATCGGAGAAGACCAGGGAGATGAAGCCGCTGAGCAGCATCACACTGGTGATCAGCAAGGCCTTGCCGGCTGATAGGAAGGAACGTTTCATGGCATAGGGGAGGCTGCGTCCTTTCATCAATTCGATGCGCAGCTTGCCCAGCATGTGGATGGTGTCGTCCACCGCGATGCCGAAGGCGATGGTGAAGATGATCGCCGTGCTCACCTTGATGTCGATGCCCACCATGCCCATGATGCCCCCCACAAAGATCAATGGCACCACGTTCGGCACCAATGCGATCAGGGTCATCCGCCAGCTCCTGAAAACCCAGGCCATAAGCAGGGCGATGAGCACGAACGCGATGGAAAGGCCCCCGATCAACTGGCTGCTGAGCTTGGCATTGCTGCGATCGATCAAATAGGCCATGCCCGTTTGCTGGAAATCCAAGGGGACATCATGCTCCACTTCCGCGAGGAAGACATCAAGCACCAGGTTGCGTTTGCCATGCACATGGCCGCCCTCATCGAGCATGCGCCCGCTCAATCGTGCATGGCGCCCATCGGCGGTTATCACCGTGTTCAGCGCATCCTTTCCGGCCAGCACAGTGGCGCGTTTGGCAAGGCGCCGCGCATCCGCTTCGTCATCCGGCAGTCTGTAGAACGCCTCACTACCGCCGTTGAAGGCTTTGTTCAGGGCTTTCATCACTGTTACCGGGCTGATAACGGCTTGCACTCCCTGCACCTGCTCCAGGTGTTGTTGCACCTGTTCCATCACCTGCAGGTTGGGCAGGTCCCACAGCGAGCCACTGTCGCTGGTGAGG
Organism: Flavobacteriales bacterium; assembly: GCA_019638115.1. Lineage (GTDB taxonomy): Bacteria > Bacteroidota > Bacteroidia > Flavobacteriales_F > PHOS-HE28 > PHOS-HE28. The sequence goes on from JAHBUK010000002.1 coordinate 65,694, forward strand.
CGCACCTCCATCTCGTACGGCCGTACCCCGCCGAAATGCGCCTCGAACCAGTAGTACTCCTGCTTCTGCGGATCGTCCTCCGGCCAGTCCTCCAGCAGGTAGTTGTCCACCTTCAGCCTGCTTATGAACACGCTGCTTACCAGGGCGAGCACTAGGAAGGCATAGGGGATCATGCGGCGTTTGCGCAGAACCGTGCGATATAGGCCGTGCAACAAGGGATGCCAGAAAGAGGCCGTGTGGGCGACCTGTGCCTGCACCGGCGTGGCCACAAGCAGCAAAACCGCTGGCAGCAGGGTGAAGGAAAGTCCGAAGGCCATGAACACCCCGGCCGCGGTTACCACACCGAACTCACGCACCGGACCGATCCCGCTGGTGAGCAGCGTGGCGAAGCCGATGGCCGTGGTGAGCGAGGTGAGGAAGGTGGCCAGCCCCACCTCGTGGTAACTGATGGCGAGCGCGCGCGACTTGGTGTGCCCGTTGCGCAGCGCTTCTATGTAGCGTTCCAGAATGTGCACCACATCGCTCATGCCCACCACGAAAAGGATGGTGGGCAGCAGCATGGTGAGGATGCCAAGCGGTTTGCCCACCAGAGTCATGGCGCCCACCTGCCACAGTACGGTGAGGCCCACCACACCGATCGGTACCAGCACGCCCCACAGGGTGCGGAAGCCCACCGCCAGGAACACGGCGAGCAGCGCCACGGAGAGGGAGAAGAAGAGCACCAATTCGTACTGCATCTTCTGGATGTACCAGTATTGCCCGTGGATGCGGCCACCCATGCGCACACGCTCCAGGCCGCTGTTGGAAACGGCTTGGTCCACGGCGAGCATCAGGGCATCGCTGCGCTCCTTGCTCAGGCCTTGTTCGGTTTGCATGATCATCAGCACGGCCTTGCCTTCCTTGTCGAAGAAGGTGTTGCGCACGCGCTCATCCTGCCAGATCCGGGCGGAATCCGGCGCAAGGGTGCTATCCGCATCGAGCCGCAGCCATGGCACTTGGAAAACACCCACCGGGGTGATGCGCGGATCCGACAGGCTGGTGGGGCTCGTCACGGAATTCACGTCGGGCACCGTGCGCAGGCGCTCGGCAAGGCTGTCGAAGGCGGTGAGGAATTCGCGCTGGAACACGCCCTGGGGGCGTTCGGCGGCGATGAGCAGGAAGTCGTTGTCGTTGCCGAAACGCTCGCGGAACTCCAGGTAGCGGTCCAGTTCCGGGTCGTCGGTGGGGAAGAAGCGCTCGAAATCATGGTCGAGCTTCACATTGCGCAAAGCGATGGCGAACACCACGGTGAGCAGGCCCAGTAGGAACAGGGTAAGGCGTGCGTTGCGCGGTGTCAGGTAGCGTTCAATTCGGGGTATGCGCGGGTCCATCAACAAACGATGTTGGATGCAGGTGGGCAAAGGTGGGGCAGGAGGGCCATGGCGCGGTCTAACTTTGTCCGCCGATGAGCAGTATGTGGAGCAGGATCGGGCTGGCGTTCATATTCGTGCTGGTTGTGCAGCCCGCACTGGCAGGGCGCCTCGAAAAGGCGTTCCAAGCCTTGGAGATCCACGATTATTTCAAGGCACGGGAGCTTTTCCGCAAGGAGGTGAAACGGCAGCCGGCCGCTGCGTGGTACGGCCTCAGCGTCATCAGCGGGCGCGACAACAACCCTTTCTTCGACCTGGATTCCGCCTACGCCTACATCCTCCGTTCGGATGAAGCGTTCACCCTCACCACCGCCAAACAACGCACTGCATTGGTGAAGGTGGGTGTGGACAACGATGCCATCATCAGCCAGTTGGGGCACGTTACCGGTTTGGCCTGGCAGGTGGCCAAGAGCCAGCACACCATTGCGGCTTACGATCGCTACATCAGCACCTTCAAGCGCAGTGCTTGGCTTGCCGACGCCACCTTGGTGCGCGATCACCTGGCCTTCCAGGAAGCGCGCGAAGCCAATACCGCTGCGGCCTACGCGCACTTCATGGAGCAGTACCCCGGAGCACGTGATGTGTACGAGGCCCGCAGCCGCATGCAGGAAGCCTTGTACAGGGAGGCCACGCTCAGCAAGGAACTGGGGGCCTACTTGGCATTCATCAGGGAGCATCCGCAAAGCCCTTACGTGCGGCAGGCGGAAGAAGAGGTGTACCTGCTGAGCACGCCCGGAAGAACAGCCAAGGAGTATCGGAAGTTCATTCAGGAGCATCCCACCAACCACCGTGTGCCGGACGCCTGGCGAAGCCTCTATGAGATCAGTACCCGCGACCTGAGCGTGGGTACCATCACCAAGTTCTTGCAGGAGTTCCCGGATTACCCCTTCGTGGAGGAACTGGTGGACGATTACAAGACCGCCAACCTGGTCATGCTGCCATTCCGGCGTGATGGGGCTTGGGGTTTCATGGACGACCAAGGCAACGAGCGGATCAAGGCCGAATACGAATTCGTGGAGCTTTTTGAAGGAGCGCAGGCCGTGGTGGGCCTTGGTGGACGCATAGGTACCATAAATCGCATGGGCCGCGTGGTGGTACCGATCGAGTATGACGAAGTAATGGATGCCGTGGAGGGCACCAGCACCGTGGAGCGCAATGGCAAAGTGGGTGCGGTGGACCGGAACGGGGAGTTGGTGGTGCCCATGGTCTACGAAGATGTGGGGGAGTTCTCCCAAGGGCTGGCCTTTGCCAAGCAGGACGGGCGCTATGGCTACATCAATGCGCGTGGAGATGTGATCATCCCCGCAAGCTTCGGTTCCGCTGGTACGTTCAGCAACGGCTTGGCCGTGATCGGTGAAGAAGGGCGCTATGGCGTGATCGATATGAAGGGCGATCTGGTGGTGCCGCCCAAGTACGAGTGGGTGGAGGGCTTCCGATCGGGGATCTCACGCGTGCGCATCAACGGCTTGATGGGCTTGCTCAGTCCCTTCGGTGATGAGATCACACCCGCCAAGTACGATCACATCGGCCCATTCGTGGATGGCCTGGCACTGGTGGTGGAAGGAAAGCGCTGCGGGTACATGGACATCACGGGCAAATTGGTGATCCCCATGGAGTACGAGTCGGGGCCGGGCGTGGTGGATCGGGGTGATCTGGTGAACGGTCGTGCACGGGTGCAAGCCCAAGGCAAGCGCTGCCTGATCGATCGGAACAACAGCCGCATACTGCCCTGCCAGTTCGCCGAGATCGGTGATCCGCAAGGCCCCTTGGTGCCGGTGCGCAAGAAGACCAAGTGGGGCTATGCCGATCGCAAGGGCAACGTGCTCTTCGAGAACCGCTACGATGCCGCCTGGGGCATGGTGGAAGGTCTGGCGCGCGTATCGAACGGCGGGCTGTTCGGTGCCTTGGACAGCACCGGTAAGGAGGTGGTGCCAGTGCGCTACAACGAGCTTGCTGACGTTCGAATGGGTCACTTGGTGGCCAGCAACGAACAAGGCACCGGCCTGCTGGACAGCAAAGGGAAAGTGGTGGTGGCCCTGGTGTATGATGCCGTGGAAGCCATAAGCCCGACCATTGCACGGGTGGAACTCAACGAGCGCTTCGCGTATGTGCGGCTGAGCGACGGCCGCTTCATCTGGAAGGAGGAAGGGTTCGACGGAGGGCAGCCCTCAGCGGAGTAGGGTAACGTGCCCCACGCGCCGTTCCCGGCGCACGTCCGCATTGTCCAACGTGCGGAATTCGAGCACCCACACGTACACCTCGTCCTGGGCCTCCTTGCCCTTCGCGCGTCCATCCCACGGTGCGTTCTGGTCGGTGCTTTCGTGAATGACCTCTCCCCAGCGATCGAAGATCGTCAAGCGGTAATCGGCCACATCGGCACTGATGATCGGAAGGAACACATCGTTGATGCCATCACCATTGGGGGTGAAGGCGTTCGGAACATGCACTTCGGTACCGCATTCGCCGGGCAGGATCACAATGCTTCCCGTGGCTTCCACGCACTGTCCTGTGGCCACAACCGTGTAAGTGCCCGGTCGCTCCACGTTGAGCAGCGGTCCGGTGCCGCCCGTGCTCCACGTGTAGCTGGCGTTCGTGGGCAAGCCGGCATCCAACAGCAGCGTAGCACCCGGGCACAGGCTTGTGGTGGGCCCAAGGTCGATCAACGTGATAACGGGCAGCACGTTGATGGAAACGGATGCGCTCGTGCTGCATCCTTGATCACTTAGGGTGACCGAATAAAGTCCGGTGCTGCCGACCGCTATGCTGTTCGCCGTGCCGCCGGTGGACCAGAGGACCGCGGCGCTGCCGGGAGCAACGCTCAGCGTCACCTGTTCACCGGCACAGATGGTGCGGTCGCCGCCCAGGTCGATCACGGGGAATTCAACAGCTTGCACCACCACGGTGTCGCTGGCGGTGCAGCCTGCCACCTGCACTTCCACCCAATAAGTGCCCGCTTGATCCACGGAGATGGAGGTCGTGTTGGCACCGGTGCTCCACGTGTGGCTTGCACCCACCACACCGGTGCTGAGGTCGGCGCTGCCCCCGGGACACAGGAATAGATCGGGCCCAAGGTCCAACGCGGCGGGGTTGAATACGCTTACGACAACCGTATCCGAGCGGCTGCAACCATCGCGCAGCACTTCCACCCAGTAGGTACCTGCCTCATCAACACTGCGTGTGGCACCGGTACTGCCGTCGTCCCACACATAGCTGGCGCCCACCTGGCCCGCATCCAATAGCAGCACATCACCAGCGCAGATCGTGGTGTTCGGGCCGAGGTCCACCACCGGGGCATTGGCCATGCTCACCGTGGCGTTGGATGTTGCGCTGCACCCGTTCAGCGTAACCGTTACCGAAACAGGGCCGGGGGTGCTTGTGCTGTAGGTGGCCAAGGTGGAGCCATCGTGCCAGAGGTAGGTGGCGCCCATTGTTAGGGCGCTGAAAGTGGCGCTTTCACCGGGGCACAGGCTAACGTTTCCACCCAAATCGATGGCGGGCAAGGGGGTAACGATCACCAGCACGTCATCGCTCACACTGCATTGGCCTACCGTGGCCACCACGCTATAGGTTCCGCTGGTCGATACCGGAATGCTGGCGTTGGTGCTGCCTGTGTTCCACAGATAGGTGGCCCCGGCCAAGGTGGCATCCAGTGTTGCACTTTCCCCTTCGCACAGGTTGAGGTCAGCACCCAGGTTGATGCTCCCCGGATCGTTCACGCTCACCACTACCGTATCGCTGGCGCTGCAACCGCTCTGGGTCACCTCCGCCCAATAAGTGCCAGCGTTGGCCACCGTTATTGCTGCCGTGGTGGCACCGGTGCTCCACACGTATGTGGCACCGGGTACCGCAGCGTTCAGGACTTGCTGTTCTCCTGCACAGAGGGTGATGTCGGGACCGAGGTCAACGGCATCGGCACTGAGCACGGTAACGGTAATGGCATCAGTGGCCGTGCAGGAGTTCAGCGTGGCCGTAACGCTGTATGTGCCGCTGGTGCTAACGAGCAGCGTGGCACTGGTGGCCCCGGTGTTCCACAGGTAGGTGGCTCCGGCGCTGGTAGCGTCCAGCAACAATTCATCGCCCAAGCACAAGGTCACATCGGGACCGAGGTCGAACGCCGGCGTTGGCAGCACGGTCAATTCCAATTCATCGGTCACGATGCATCCGTTCTGGTCCACCGCCACGCTGTAGGTGCCGGCGGTGGTCACATTGATGCTGGCGGAAGTGGCACCGGTGTTCCAGAGGTAGGTGGCGCCGGGTGTGGTGGCGTCCAGGAATGCCATGTCGCCGTTGCAGATGCTCAGGTCGGGCCCGAGGTCAACGCTCACCGGGGTTTGGTAGCTCACGTTCACGGCGTCGCTCGCATTGCAACCGGAGGCCAGGGTAACGGTCACGGAGTACGTGCCTTCCGCGTCCACGTTCAGGGTGGCGGTAGTGGCGCCGGTATTCCACAGGTAGGTGGCACCGGGCACGGAAGCGTCCAGCACGGTGCTTTCACCGGTGCAGAGCAAGAGGTCGGGACCGAGGTCAACATTGGGTGCGTTCACTACTTGCACATCCACCACATCACTGGCACTGCACGCGCCAACGCTAACGGTTACCGTGTAGGTGCCAGTGGCGTTCACGCTCAGGGTGGGGGAGAGCGCTCCTGTGTTCCAGAGGTAAGTGGCACCAGGCAGGGTAACATCGAAGTCCACCACATCACCCTGGCAGATCACTTGGTCAGGGCCAAGGTCCACCACGATCGGGTCCGTGAAGCTGATGTCCACCGCATCACTCGCCACGCAGCCGTTGGCATCGGTAAGGGTAACGGTGTAGGTACCTGGCGTAGTTACCGTGAGGGATGGACCGGTACTGCCATCCTGCCACAGGTAGCTGGCCCCGGCTTGGAACACGTTGAGGGTGGTGCTTTCACCACTGCACAGCGTTGCATCGTTGCCCAGGTCCACCTGTGCGGCCGGGTAGGCGCCCACCGTTACTGCGGCAGTGCTGCTGCATCCGTTCACGGTAACCTGCACATCATAGTCCCCAGGCGTGGCGGATATGGTGGCGGTGGTGGCACCGGTGCTCCAGAGATAGGTGGCACCGGCCGTGGTGGCATTCAAAGTAACCTGGCCGCCGGGGCATACCGAGGGCGCCACACCCAGGTCCACAACGGGCAGCGGGGTAACGCTCAGGACCAGCGAATCACGCACGGTGCATCCGTTCTGCGTGGCATCCACCCAATAGATGCCGGCGGTACCCGTGGTGATGGTGGGGGTTAGCGCTCCGGTGCTCCAGACCAGGGAAGATCCGGGGCTGTTGGCGCTGAGCGTGGTGGTGGTGCTTTGGCAGATGGTCTGGTCCGGCCCCAGGTCCACCGCGGGCAAGGGGTGGTTGCTCAGCGTGAACGTGTCGGATGCCGGGCAACCGTTCACGGTAACGGTAACGGAGTAGTTACCGGGAGCGCTGGCATTGAAGGTTGCCGCATTGCTGCCATCCTGCCAGAGGTAAGTGGCGCCGGGCAGGGTGGCGTTCAACAGTACGGAAGTGCCGGGGCACACGGTCTGGTCGGGGCCCAGGTCCACCACCGGTGCAGGCAATACCACCACGCTTATCGCATCCGTGGCGCTGCATGAACCCATGGTAACGGTCACTTCATAGGTGCCGGCGGTACTGACGGATAGCGTTGGCGTGATGGCCCCGGTGTTCCAGAGGTAGGTGGCGCCTGGTGCTCCCACATCCAGCAGCAGTACACTGCCCTGGCACACCACCGCATCGGGCCCAAGATCCACCACGATCTGGTCCGCATAGCTGATGTTCACCGCATCATTGGCTGCGCAGCCATTGGCATCGGTAAGGGTAACACTGTAGGTGCCGGGCGTGGTCACCGTAAAAGTCGGAGCAGTGCTGCCATCCTGCCACAAGTAGCTGGCCCCGGCCTGGAAAACGTTGAGGGTGGCGCTTTCGCCACTGCACAGCGTGGCATCGTTGCCCAGGTCAACCTGCGCAGCGGGGTGGGAGCCCACGATCACGGAAGCGGTGCTGCTGCAGCCGTTCACGGTTACCTGCACGTTATAAGGTCCCGGCGTGGCGGAAATGGTGGCGGTAGTGGCACCGGTGTTCCAGAGGTATGTGGCGCCGGCCGTGGTGGCATTCAAAGTAACCTGGCCGCCGGGGCACACCGTTGGCGCCACACCCAGGTCCACCACGGGCAGCGGGGTAACGCTCAGTACCAGCGAATCACGCACGGTGCATCCGTTCTGCGTGGCATCCACCCAATAGATGCCGGCGGTACCCGTGGTAATGGTGGGGGTTAGCGCTCCGGTGCTCCAGACCAGGGAAGATCCGGGGCTGTTGGCGCTGAGCGTGGTGGTGGCGCCTTGGCAGATGGTCTGGTCCGGCCCCAGGTCCACCGGTGGCAAGGGGTGGTTGTTCAGCGTGAAGGAATCGGTGTTGGGGCAGTTGTTGGCGGTTACCGTTACGGTGTATGTGCCAGGCGTGCTGGCGGTGAACGTGGCGTCCGTACTTCCATCCTGCCAGAGATAGGTGGCGCCGGGAGCCGTGGCGTTCAGCAATACCGAAGTGCCAGGGCACACGGTCTGGTCGGGTCCCAGGTCCACCACCGGTGCGGGTGTAACGGAGATGTCCATGGCGTCCGAGCCGGTGCATCCGTTCACGGTCACTTGCACGCTGTAGGTGCCGCTGGTGTTGGCGCTGAACGTGGGGTCGGTGCTTCCGTCCTGCCACAGGTAGGAGCCGCCCGGCGTACCCACGTCCAACATCACCTGCACTCCTTCGCAAACGGTCAGGTCGTTCCCCAGGTCCACCACGGGTATGGGGTCGTAGAACACGTTCACGGCATCGTAGGCCAGGCAACCGTTCAGCGAGACATTTACGCCGAAAGTGCCGGGGCCGCTAACGGTGTAGGTGGGCGTGTTGGCACCGGTGCTCCAGCCATAGGTGGCACCGGGCACGGTCGCGTCCAGCGTCACGGTCTGCCCATCGCAGAGGCTCAGGTCCGCCCCCAGGTCCACCACCGGCAAGGGGTTGAAGATGAAGTTCACGTTGTCCGAAGCGGGACAACCGTTGGCCGTAACGGTCACGCTGTAGAGTCCTGCCGTGCTCACCGTGTAGGTGGGGTCGGTGGAACCGTCCTGCCACAGGTAGCTGCCTCCGGGTACGGTGGCGTTCAAGGTTGCTGTTTGGCCATCGCAGAGCGATTGCTCGGGCCCCAGGTCGAAAACAGGCAGGGGGGTGACGAAGACCTCCACCTGATCGGTGAGGACCACGGTGCCCTGCATGGAGATATCATCAAGTCCGAAGTCGTTGCCCACCCCTTCGCCGCTCATAACGCGCAGGCAGATGGTGGCGTTGGTCATGCCGGCCGGAGTGGTGAAGGTCTGGTTGATGGTCTGCCACCCGGCATTGAAGGCGGGCAGGTTCACCTCTGGGCCAACGGGAACGCCACCGATCCACCACTGCAAGCGGGCCGGCGTGGCGTTGGAAATGGTGCGTGCGCGGTAGCTCAGGGTATAGGTCTGGCCGGGGCAGACCACCACATCCTGGCACCATACCATGAACAGGGCGGCAGCCCAGCCGGCGTTCACAATGAGGAAATTGCCGTTGCCCGTGCCGGAGAATTGGGGGTGGTGACTGGCCGCGTTGCTGCCCACGAAAATGTGGCCATCACCCAGGTTCAGGTTGGTGTTGTAAGTGAATTCCGTGCTGAAGCCCGTGTTGCCCGAAGTGAAGTTTCCGTTCGTTACCAACTCCCCGGAAGGGTAGCTGACCTGGCAGGTATATGTACCTGCCGTACCCACGGTGGTGTTCTGGGTGATGGCGCCGTTGCTCCAGAGGTAGTTCGGGAATCCTGCCGGACCGTTCAGTTGCACCGTTTCGCCCTGGCAGATGGTGTGGTCATCGCCAATGTCGATGGAGCAGATGGGCTGTGCTTGGATGGCCCCGGTGCCAAGCAGCATGCCCAGCAAGGGCAGCATTGTCTTGGTTCGCTGAAAAAGGGGGAAGGGCATTGGCACAGGTCGCGGGCGCATCGCAAAGATCGCACCATAGACGCTATGGCGCCATCATCCGTTGCACGCGTGATCAACGGGCTATGAACACGCTGTTCGTTTCCTTGGTTCTGAACTCTTCCACCTCGCTGAAAACGCGCTGTAACAGGTTCTTTACACGGTCGCAGCGTCCTTCGCTAAACTCGTCGTGGCTCACCGTGTTGAAACAGAGTGTGCCGCCGAATTCACAGCGGTCCCGAAGACCATGCATGAATCCTCCGTGGTCCACTCCCCGGGCCAGGTCCAGATCGTCGAAGAGGTCCACCAGTACCAGATCATAGCGTTCCCGAAGAGCGTGTACCTGAATGGTGGCATCGCCTTGCACGATGTTCACATCGGCCCAGTGGCCCAGCCCGAAATGCCGTTTGCCCAGATCGATCATGGCGGGGTCGAGTTCCACGGCGGTGATCGGGCATGCCAACTTCAATTCGCTTCGCAGGATGTGCACCGCGCTGCCTCCTCCCAGCCCCAGCAGCAACACCGAGCGTGGAGGCTTTTGCGGCAGGTTCAAATGCTGCAACACCGCAGCCCACACGTTGTGCAGGCTGCCGAAGGACTGGTTGGCGTTGGCGGTGTTCAGCACCTTGCGGCCCAGTTCCCAGCGCACATCCAGCGTTCCGAATAGGCCTTCCGTGCGTTCTGCGCTGATAGGCCTGAACCAGCTGATCCAACGGCGCCAATCCATGCCGCAAAGATGGGCTTCGCCATGGCGGATCGCGCTACCGGAATTCCAAGTGGCCGTCCTCCAGCTTGCTGTACTTCAGGGTGAAGGTGTCCTTGATGTAGTTCTGGTACACCTTCCACGGACTGCGGCTGCCTTGCTTGGGAAGGATTTCGGCCGCGCGCTTGATGTAGTTGGCGTCGAAGTCCAGCAAGGGTTCCGATCCGAGGCTTTCTTGGTAGCGTGGGGTCACCGTGCTGTAACGGTGGCGTGCCATGTGTTGCAGGACTCGGGCCACGAAGCCGCAGTTCAGGTCGCACTTCAGGGTCCAACTGGCATTGGTGTAGCCGATGGCCACCGCGAAGTTGGGCACCCCGCCGAACATCACGCCCCGGTAGCAATGGATGTCGCCGGTGTTCATGCCCTGCCCGTTCACGGTCACTTGCATGCCGCCGAGCAACTGCACTTTCAAGCCGGTGGCGGTGATGATGATATCGGCTTCCAAAGCACGACCGGAGGCCAGCGTGATACCTGCAGGGGTGAAGCGCTCAATGCTGTCCGTTACCACTTCGGCCTTGCCGCTGCGGATGGCTTGGAAGAGATCCCCGTCCGGAATAACGCACAGGCGTTGGTCCCATGGAGCATAGCGCGGGCTGAAGTCGGCATCGTGGTATTGGTCCCCCAGGGCTTTGCGGGCACCCTTCTTCAGGAAACGGGCCACGGCCTGCGGCCATTTGCGGGAGACCTGGTAGAAGCCCAGGCTGAAGAGGATGTTGCGCCAACGAACGAGTCCATAGGCCATGCGGTCCGGAAGTAGGCGCCGGAGCCGTGCCGCTGTGCGGTCCTTGCGTGGCAGCTTCAGGTAGTAGGTGGGCGAGCGTTGCAGCATGGTCACATGGGCGGCCTCGCGCGCCAATTCGGGCACCAGCGTAACGGCCGTGGCCCCGCTGCCGATCACCACCACGCGCTTGTTGCGGTGGTCCAGGTCCTTGGGCCAGTGTTGCGGATGCACGATGGTGCCGCGGAAGTCTTCGCTACCGGGGAACTGTGGTGCGTGGCCCTGCGCGTAGTCGTAATAGCCGCAGCAGGTGAAGAGGAAGCGGCAGGTGATGCGCTGTTCGGGTGCCTGGTCGGTCGCGGCGATGCGCAGGGTCCACAGGGCATCCGCATCGGACCAGTCGGCGGCGATCACCTTGTGGTCGTACCGGATGCGCTTGTCTATGCCGAACTTCTCGGCGGTGCTCTGGATGTAGCGCAGGATGGCCAGCCCGTCGGCGATGGCCTCGCCCTCGGTCCAGGGGTTGAAGGAGAAGCCAAGGGTGTACATGTCCGAGTCCGATCGGATGCCCGGATAGCGGAACAGGTCCCAGGTGCCGCCCATGGCGGAGCGTCCTTCCAACACGGTATAGCTCAGCTCGGGGCAATGGGTCTGGATGTGGTACGCAGCGCCGATCCCGGAAAGCCCGGCACCGATGATCACCACGTCAAGGTCTGCAGGCTTGTGCTTGTTCATGAACTGCCGGTTCGATTGGTCCCTTCGGGCATGGAAGGTAGGAGGCCCACGCCTTCGTTGCACACGCGCACGTGTTGTGTTGACCGCTCTGTTGCAAGCGCGTGGTCCGTTCCCGTTCGGCCCGTGCATTCCCCGTAAATTCGCGCCCCTCCGTCCGTGACCGCCATTACCCGATACAAGCTCCGCAAGGTCCTCAAGTACGCCTTGGTCACCGCCCTTGTGGCCTGGGTGCTCACCCTTTTCAGCGGTGATCGGGTGGATGTGCTGCTGGCGGCCTGGCTCCTCTTGGGACTTTGGACCGGAATCCTGGAGGAGTTCCTGTTCGGTCGTCGCTTCCGTTCACTGGCCATTCCCTTGCAGTTCCTGGGCAAGGTGCTCCTGGTGAACATGCTCACGCTCGCACTTATCGCGGCGGCCTTCTTCCTGGACAGTGACCGCATGATGTTGCTGGCAGCGGAGGAGCCCTATCGCATGGGCGATTTCTTCCTCATGCGGCAGTTCTACCAACTCATGCTGCGCGTGGTGGTGGTCACTTCACTGGCCATTCTGGTGGTGCAGGTGGAGGAGCTCATGGGTCGCCGCATGTTCCTGGGTTTCCTGTTGGGCCGCTACGAGCGCCCGAAGGCGGAGGAACGGATCGTGATGACCATGGACCTGGTGGGCAGCACGGCCCTGGCCGATCGCATGGGCGACCTGCAGTACTACCGCTTCCTCAACGTCACCTACTCCCTGATGACCGATGCCGTGCTGCGTAACGAGGCCGACATCCACAAGTACGTGGGCGATGAGGTGATCTTCACCTGGCCCATGCGCGTGGGCGTGCGCTACGAGAATTGCCTCGACCTCCATTTCGATGTGGCCGAGCGGATCGAACTGCATGCGGAGGAACTGCAGCGTGAGTTCGGCGTGGTGCCCCGCTACCGTACCGCAGTGCACGGTGGCCGCGTCATCTCCGCGCAGATCGGCCACATCAAGCGCGCCATCGACCTCAGCGGCGATGTGATGAACAGCGTTTCGCGCATGCTGGGCCTGGCCAAGACCATGGATGCGGACATCCTCGTTTCAGCCGAGGTGCTGGAGCGCATCCCCAAGGCCACCGAGCGATTCCTGATCGGGCCGCAACACACCGTGCCGGTGAAGGGCCGCAGGCGCGAAGTGCGCGTGCATACCCTGAACAGGCTTCGCAAGGAAGCATGACCATGCGTTGCCTGCTGCTGTTCGCTGTGCTATTCCCCACGCTGCTTAGCGCGCAGGAGGTTCCCGTTCCGTTCACCACGGAGAGCGAAGTGTTCATGGTGTTCTCCAACGGTCGTTTCACCCGCCTTGAACCGCGCCCTCCCCAAGCGTTCTTCGCACAGGAAGGCCGCCTCATATACCTCGATCATGTTGGCCAGATGAAGGTGTTCCGGGCCGAGGAGCAGGTGCTGAACTTGCTGGACAAAGGCCCGGTGAGCCAGGTGAAAGCATCGCGCAAGCGGGTGGCCTGGCTGGTGAACGATTCCTTGCGCACCACCGAGGGTTTGCGCGTGCGCACCATTGGCACAGCGGTGCAGCACTTCGAGGTGTCCGACGGCCTGGTGGTTTTCCACGAAGTGGCCATGGGAACACTGCAAGCCTGGTGGAAGGGAAGTGCGTACACCCTGGCCGATGTGGCTGCCGAAGCGGAAGGGCCACTGTGGGCGCAGAACAATGAGGATGTGGTCTTCCACAGTGGCGGCGTGGGCAGCCTGCGCCTATTCCGCCAGGGAGAGCTGCGCACCTTGCTGGACAGTACGGCCCGCTCCATGGTGGTGGCCGGCGGTTCACTGGTGGCCTGGTGGGACGATGCGCGTAAAGTGTTCACCGTGCTGGATGGAGAGGAACTGGTGGATGTTGCCGACACACGGCCATGGAGCGCGAAGGCTGGTCCTGGCTTTCTGGCCTTCGTGGATGGTACCGACCGCTTGAAGTGCTATGAGCAGGGGCAGGTGCGCGTGGTGGCCACGCCTGCTCCGGCCGCCTACTGGGTGCAGGACAGCCTGCTGCTCTATCCACACGAAGGGCACTTCATGCTACACCGGGCAGGGGAGAGCACCACCGTGGAGCGCTATGTGCCCGAGCAATGGCAGGTGTGGGATAGCCGCTTGGTCTATCTGAACATTGATCGCCAGGTGTGCGGCATGCTGCGCGGAACGCGTTTGCGCTGCACACCCGAAGCGGCCATTCCGGAGTTCGATCTCTTTGGCGATGCCGTGGTGCACCCCGGGCGCGGCGGTACCAAGGTGGTGTTGCGCGGACGCCGCACCTACATGTTCTGAGCGTCCTGCTCCGGAGCCACGGCGGGCTCGGAATCTCCATGCACGATCGTCCACAGACTGGTGGGGTGCTGCTTGCCGCGCAGGGCGATGCTGCCGATCTCACGCGTGTTGTAGTTGCCTGGCAGGTGCAGCACGTCCAACAGGTCCTTGGAGATCAGGTTGTCCACTCCATGGGCGTTGCAGGTGTTCTGGATGCGCGCTGCCGTGTTCACCACATCGCCGCTGTAGATGCGCTCGCGCTTCACCAAACCCACCTCGCCGGTGGTCACCTGCCCATAATGGAAGCCGGCCTTGAAGGTGGGGATGATGCCATAGCGGGTCTCGTAATGCTTGGCACGTTTGCGCAGCTTGGTGCGTATGTCCAGGAAACAGCGGATGCAGCGTTGGCGTCGCACACCGCGCCGCAGCGGCCAGCTCACGCTGATCTCGTCGCCCACGTACTGGTAGATCTCGCCGCGCGAATAGAGGATGGGGTCGGTGATATCGCGGTAGAGCTCGTTCAGCAGCTGGAAGTACTTCACGTGCCCGAGTTTTTCCGCAATGGCCGTGGAGGATCGCATATCCAGGAACATGAACAGGCGCAGCTCCTGGCGCGGCTTGTGGTAACGACCGGTGAGGTAGGCCACGCCACCGTTCCCATACTGGTCGTTCAATCGCACCATCAACATGGTGCCGGACATGAGCAGGGTCCAGTACAGGTAGAGCCCCAGGAACCGCAAGGAGAACAGGCGTTCCGCAAGGCTTTGAGCCAGGTTCTCCGCTCCGTGCGTTCCAATGGCGATGGCCTCCGCTGCGGTTAGCACCACCAGCATCACCACGGCCATGATACCGGCAGCCACGAAGTAGGCCTTGCCCCGCAACAGGTCGCGCAGCAGAAAGATGTATACGCCGCCGCCGAGCAAGCCCGTGGCAAGCGCGCGGAAGAAGTTGACATCGATGCGGCGCATCAGATCATCATCCACGCCCTGCTCCACCAGCACGTTATGCTCGAACAAGGCACCCACCAGCCCGATTACCACCCATGCCAGGGTGATGCGCAGCGTGCGTAATAGCCGCAGTCGGGTGGAAGCCAGGGGGTGGTCCATGGAGTATCCTCGGGTCGGAGCGGCGCGAAGTTAGCTGGCCCGATGTGCGGCGTGTGAAGCCAGTGTTAACACCTTTGGGACACGCGACTTCCGCCGTGATCTGTTCACCTGTTCCGCGCGCTGGCTCCGCCAAGAACCTCTCGTATCATCGAATGCACCGGTAGTCCGTAGGACCGTCTTGTAAAGGATCGGTATCCCCTCGGTCGGGGGCTATCGTCGAGGTCCGCAAGGGGGCTACCTGAAACCGGCCGGATCACGATCCGGTTCTTTCCCGCTGGCGTTGCTCCCTCAACTTGCGTGGTAGCAGCACCACGTAATACCAGCTTACCGTGAGCAGCCCCAGGATGAAGAAGGCCGCAGCCACCGGGCGCGTGCCATCGTTCATGAAGAACTCGCCGAGCATCCAGGTGGAATTCGCAAGTATCCAAAGCACGACCGAGGCACTGTGTAGCAGCTCCCCGATATCATGCCGGCATTGCCAAGTGATGTAAACGGCCATGGCCACGGTGGGCACCACCATGATCACCCCCGCCAAGTGCAGGTCCATCACCCAACAGAGGTCCTTCAGCAACCACAATACGATGTGGAAGTTCTCACTGGTGCGGAGGTTCATGAACATGGTCGGCTTTTGCACAAAGGTGCAGCGTTCATCGGCGCATCTCGCTACTTTCGGCAGGTCTCAACGCGCTCTATCATGCACCACCTTTTTCGCTATCTGTTCATCTGCCTGCTCTTTCCTGCACTGCTTCCTGCGCAGGACCTCACCGTATTCGGCGTGGTGGAGAACGACATCGATGGCCGGGGAATTGCCGGTGCACGGGTGTTGGTGAAGAGCAAGGGTGAAGAGGTCGGGCGTATGGTCACTGACAGCCTGGGCCGCTATTCCTTCGATATGGGGCTTCGCTTGCACTTTTCCGTGCACTTCGAAGCAGATGGGCGTGTATCGAAGTGGGTGCGCATAGACACACGCAATGTGGATGCGGAGAAGAGCCCGGAAGGTTTCGGGATGAACGTGGACGTGGTCCTTTTCGAGCCTGAGCCGGGAATCGACTATTCCATCTTGAAGGACGAGCCCATCGGCATGGCCAGCTACAGCGTGGAGGAGGACAACATGGTGTGGGACCTGAAGCACACCGCCCGCATCAAGGATACCTTGGAGCAAGCGCGTAGCAAGTCTTCAACAGGGCAGTAGTTCAGTTCTTTCCCGAGCGCAGCTGAAGGGCGCTGCAACGAAGGGTAATTTCGCCCCCACAACAGGCCGACCTGGGACAAGCCCATATGCTGTTGTTCGATCGATGAGCGGAGGACATTCGAAGCACGCAGGGGAATGCATTGCACGGATCGGTAGGGCTGCTTTGCCCGTGTTGTGGGTCGCACTGTTCATGACCTTCACCTCCCACCAGGCCCAGGCTTTCCACATCCGGCTCTACGGTCTGGTCACGGAGCACTTCACCGGTGATCTGATGAAGGGCGTGCAGGTGCGCCTGGTGAAGGACAGCATTGAGCGCGAAACAGTGACCACCAGCCACAACGGCAAGTACGAGCTGATCCTGGAGCGCGGCTACGACTATCTGATCTGGTTCCATCGCAAGGACCTCGTCACCAAGTTCGTGCGTATCGATGCCCGCGAGATCCCGCTCTTCCCTGATGTGCCCTTCTATGAGATGGACCTCCAGATGACCATGTTCACCTGGATCGATGCCTTCGACTTCGGCCTCTTCGATGAGCCAGTGGGTGTGGCGGCATACAAACACTCCGTGCGCAACCTCAACTGGGACTTCGAGTACACCCAGCGCAGAAAGCCGCTTCTCACCAAGCTGATGATCCGCTACGAACGGGAATTGGAAGCGCGGCGCAAAGCGGCGAAGCTGGTCGGCGATCGCAAGCGCAAACGCAAGGAGGTCCACTTCTGATCTCTGGCGCCTGCTTGCGCCTTCCTTCCACCCACCTTGTCAGCAAGCCCGCAGGTACAGTGGCCCTGCTAAGCGTTCTCCCGGAACGCCCGCACAACGGCAATGGCCTCCACGGCTTCACGCACATCGTGCACACGCAGCACGGCCGCGCCATGCAGCAGGGCGATGGTGTTCACCACCGTGGTGCCGTTCAGCGCTGTGGCGGCAGTGGTGCCGAGCACTTCGTTGATCATCCGCTTGCGCGAAACGCCCACCAGCAGCGGGGCACCAAGCGTGCCCAAGCGTTCCAGCCCGTTCAACAGGGCATAGTTGTGTGCCGTGGTCTTGCCGAAGCCGAAGCCGGGATCAAGCAGTACGTCCGCGATGCCTGCTGAACGTGCGGCATGCAGGCGTTCACTGAGGAAGTGTGTCACCTCCGCAGCCACATCGTTGTAGTGCGGAGCCGTCTGCATGCTGCTCGGATCGCCCTGCATGTGCATGGCGATGTAAGGGACGCCCAGCCGCGCCACACTGGGCAGCATATCGGCATCGAGCAGTCCGGCGCTGATGTCGTTCACCATGCCGGCACCGGCCTCAACGGCCAGGCGGGCCACCTTGCTGCGGTAGGTGTCGATGCTGAGAAGGGCCTCGGGGTGGCGCTGGTGTATGGCCTCGATCACGGGGATCACGCGCCGCAGTTCCTCGTCCTCGCTCACCGCTTCCGATCCCGGCCGGGTGCTCATGCCGCCGATGTCCAGGATCGCGGCACCTTCCTCGAGCATGCGCTCCGCCAGCGCCATGGCCGCATCGAGGTCCACCCGGCTCGCAGCGTGGAAGGAATCGGGCGTGGCGTTGAGGATGCCCATCACGCAAGGGACCTCCAGATCCACCAGGCGCTGCTTCACCCGCAAGGTGAGCCGCCGTGTGCCGCTATCTTCGCCGCGCTCCATTTCAGGGGCCGAAGTTCACCAGCGGATCACGCATGGACAAGACCCTCCAACAGTTCGACACCGTCATTTCCGAATGCCTTGCGCTCTTCACCAAGAAGGCAAAGGACTATGGCACGGCCTGGCGCATCCTCCGCGTGCCCTCGCTCACCGACCAGATACTGATCAAGGCACAGCGCATCCGCACCCTGCAGCAGGTGGGTCACAGCAAGGTCGATGAAGGCATCCGGCCCGAGCTCGTGGGCATCATCAACTACGCGGCCATGGCGTTGGTGCAGTTGGAACGTGGCGTGGTGGACGCACCGGACCTCAGCGCAGCGCAAGCCGCCGAACACGTGCAGCACTGGATGCACGAGGCCCGCGACCTGATGACCCGCAAGAACCACGACTATGGCGAGGCCTGGCGCAGCATGCGCGTCAGCTCACTGGTGGACCTCATCCTCATGAAGCTCCTGCGCATCAAGCAGATCGAGGACAACCAGGGCGCCACCTTGGTGAGCGAAGGCATCGACGCCAACTTCCTCGACATCCTGAACTACGCCGTGTTCGCCATGATCCAAATGGAGCAGGAGCAGGGCTGAGCCCGGGGCTGTTCACATCCGATCGTTGGGAAGTACCGCCTCTGGAGGCCTTGGAGGCCTTGATCCCCAGGCCTTGTGCGGATAGTTTCGCCGCCTCTGGACCGGAACCATGCTGCGCATACTGCTCCTTTCCTGTTCCTTGGTGATCACCGCACTGGCCCATGCGGTGCAGTTGCGCGTGCACGGCAGTGTTACCGACCTGCTGGAGCGCACCCCGCTTGCAGGCGTGGAAGTGCGCGTGTACAAGGACGGCGTGAAACAGCAAGTGCTCAGGACCGGCAACAGCGGTGCGTATGAAGTACTGCTGGACAACAACGCCAGCTACGTGATCCGCTTCATGCAGGCCGGTCGCGTCACAAAGTGTTTTGCTGTACACACCCACGGTGGGGCCTGGGCCGACGACAAGCGCGTAATGGACCTCGAAGTGGAGATGACCCTCTTTCGTCCGGTGGAAGGCGTTGACCTCAGCTGGTTCGATCTGCCCATGGGCATGGCCCGCTTCCAGCCCATGACCGGCCATGTCTCCTGGAACGCCGATTACGAGCGGCGCATCCGTGGCGAGGCCGAACGGTTGATGGCCGAGGTGAAGCAACGTCACCAGGAGCAAGGCACCCACGCCCAGGTGGTGCAAGCCCGATAGTCAAAGAGCTGTTAAGGCCGCGCGTATCGCAATTGGTGCGGCTAACTTCGCTGCCCTCATCATTCCAGCATCATGCGCATCCTCCTGCTCGTATCGCGGCTCATCGTCGGTTCCCTCTTCCTGGTCAGCGGCCTCATCAAGGCCAACGACCCCTTGGGCTTTTCCTATAAACTGGAGGAGTACTTCGCCGAGAGCGCACTGGGACTGCCCGGTCTTGAGCCCTGGGCGCTTGGGCTGGCCGTGCTGGCTTGCCTGGCCGAGATCGTGCTCGGTTTCGCCGTGCTCTTCGGCGGTCGCATGAAGCTGGCCACCAGCGCGCTGCTCGTCCTCACCATCTTCTTCGGCTGGCTCACCGCCTTCACCGGCCGCTGCAACGACCTGGCCGAAGCCGGTACCCCCATGACCTACACCGTGGTGGTGGACGGCGTGAAGGAACAGCGTGATCGCACCTGCGTCACCGATTGCGGCTGCTTCGGCGATGCCATGAAGGGCTCCGTGGGCCGCAGCCTCACCCCGTGGGAGAGCTTCGCCAAGGACGCCATCCTCTTCGTGTTCATCCTGCCCCTCTTCGTGGCGGCCTGGCGCAACGATGGCATCCGATGGAACAGCACGGCCGATGACCTCATTTACCTGCCTTTCGGCCTGGCCTTGGTGGCGGTTTGGAGCTGGATCTTCACCTGGTGGGGCCCTGTGTGGTTCACGTTGGTCGGCTACTTGGGCTACCTGGTCATCAAGCGCATCATGCAAGGCCCCAAGGCCGAATGGACAAGCGCCGGGTGGGCCACCGTCATCACCCTGCTCTTCACCTATTGGTGCTATGCCCACCTGCCCGTGCGCGACTACCGCCCCTATGCCATCGGCAAGAGCATCCCCGAGCAGAAGGAGATGGGGCGCCCGGCCAAGCAGCAGATCTTCATGCTCTACCGCCACAAGCCCAGCGGCGAGGTGAAGGAGTTCGATGCCAACGGGAAATACCCTTGGGATGATGCCGACTACGAGTACGTGGATCGGCGCCTGGTGGAGATCGAACCCGGCATCGATTCACCCGTGCAGGATTTCGCCCTCACCGATCAGGACGACTACGACATCACCGCCGACCTGCTGGCCGAGCCGCAGCCTGTGTTGTTGGTCACCATTTACAACGTGAAGAAGGCCGCCAAGTCCAACCTCAAGGCCATTGCAGCGCTCGCCGAGCAGGCCAACAGCCAGGGCTGGTACGTCTATGCCGTCAGCGCCAGTCCCTTCGAGGCCTTCGATGCACTTCGCCACGAGCACGGTCTGCCCATGGACATGCTGCAATGCGACGAGAAGACCATCAAGACCGCCACCCGCGCCAACCCCGGCATCCTGCTGCTCCAACAAGGTGTGGTGAAAGGCAAGTGGCACGGCAACGACACGCCGAGCTTCGAGGAAGCGCAGGCGAGGTTGTAGGAGTTGTCAGTTGTACGGTGTCAGTGGGCCGAACTGCAACAGGTCGATCCAAAGTGAACCTGCTCCCGTGGAGCTGTGAACCATGGATGTCTTGACCTTGAATAGTGAATCATGAACCTTGAACCTTGAATCTTGAACCTTGAATCTTGAGTCTTGAACCTTGAGTCTTGGAACTTGGGCCTTGGAACTCTTGACTTGAACATCAACATCAAGCCAACAACGGATAATCGACAACCGACTCCCTGACAACAGACAACAGACAACTAACAACTAACAACCCACAACTGAGCCCCCCATGCTCTCTTACTTCACCAACCGCCTCTTCAACGGCCTGCTGGTGCTCTTCGGGGTGGTGAGTTTGGTGTTCCTCATCTTCAACATCAAGCCCGGCGACCCTGCCCGCATGCTGGCCGACCAGCGCAGCAGCCCCGAGGCACTCGCCGCCATCCGCCAGGACCTGGGCTTCGATCTTCCGCTGGGCACCCGCTACCTGCTCTACCTCAACGACCTCAGCCCGCTGGCCCTCATGCAGCGCGCCGACCGCAGCCGCCCCGCCTACCTCGATCCCGAACGCTACAGCGTGGCCGCAGCGCTACCGATCGGTGGCGACAAGCTCCTGGTGATCAAAGCGCCCTACCTGCGCTTCAGCTACCAGAGCAGGAGAGGAGTGGCGCAGATCCTCGGTGAAGCATTCCCCAACACCGCCATACTCGCCGTGCTCAGCATGCTGCTCGCCGTGGTACTCGGCCTCGCCATGGGCACTTGGGCCGCGTTGCGCAAAGGCACCTGGGTGGATAGCGCACTGCTCGCCATCGGCGCCCTCGGCATGTCAGGCCCCAGCTTCTTCGTCGCCGTACTCGTCGCCTGGCTCGGCGGCTACGTCTGGTTCGAGCGCGTCCCGCTGCCCATACTCCCTGCGCTGGCCGTGCTCATTTGGCTCACCCTCCGCCTCACCAAGCAAAAGCGCACAAGCTCGCAGCTACCCACTAAGCCCTCCGGTGGCACCATGGGCACATGGGCACATGCCCACATGAGCACATGGTTACCGATCATCCTCCTGGGTACTTACATCTCTGGCCTCCTCTTCCACTGGCCCTGGGCCACACACTCCCTCTCCCTCCCCGGCACCGGGCTCCCCATGTCGGGCAACCTGCTCGATGTGGACCCCTTCACCGGCCCATTCTACAACTGGAAGCATGCCATCCTCCCCGTGCTCGTCCTCGGCATCCGGCCGCTGGCGGTCATCATCCAGCTTACGCGCAGCAGCCTGCTGGATGTGCTCTCGCAGGACCACATCCGCACCGCCCGCGCCAAGGGACTTAGCGAGCGTCAGGTGGTGCTGCGCCACGGACTGCGCAACGCCTTGATGCCCGTGCTCACCGCCGTAAGCGGTTGGTTCGCGTCACTATTGGCCGGCGCCGTGTTCGTGGAGTACGTCTTCGGCTGGAAGGGCATGGGCCTCGAGGTCTTCAATGCTCTGGAGCGCGAGGACTTCCCTGTGGTGATGGGCGCCGTGCTCGTCTTCGCCACCATTTTCGTGGTGATGAACGTGGTGGTGGACCTGCTGTACGCCGTGCTGGACCCAAGGGTGAGGACGGCGTGAGGGGGGGGTAAGGACAAGCACGTGCTCCCTAAATGCGTCCGGGTTCAAAAGTTGAACGCTGTTGCGCGGCTTTGCGCGCAATTGCGTTCAACGGTTCGCACCTAAACGCCGGCAGGTAATCCGGGACCAGCCTCGAAGCTCCGATCTGTCAAGTTTACTACTTCCCATTCGATCGAAGCGCTGAGGGCCTGCTGGCGTTTAGGTGCTGTTATAGGTAGTGCCTCTTACTATTTCCTGAAGTTATGGTGGATGTACACATGGGTCAATTGATCGGTTTTACTATCGAACGACAATCGAATAAAGTCCCTGACTGATACAATATCACCTCCTATGACGCTCGAAATGATACCAATTTCGAGCTTGGAAATCGTCACCGTTACATTATCCATGGCTTGTAACTCGGATATCTCTCTTTTATCATGAATCTCGTTATCAGCAATCAGGAGTTCTCCAGAGAACGTATTCGTTAATTCACCTGACCTCTTATCATATTTTCGGTCGCTGTCATGGTACAGCTTGATACCAAGACTGAACTTTGAAGTATCACAGTCATATTTCCTCAGAAAGATACCAAGCTCGTAGTAGAAGTATGTGGTTCGAGTAACCTTCTTGTCTGAATTAGGACATGGTGGAGTATTACCCTTGGACTTTTTTGCTTTACTGGTTGATGCTAATAAGCTATCGAGGGTACTTTTGGTAATTTGTGGGTTCACATAAAAATCATTGATAAATAAACTATCATTTCTATGTGTAATATTTTGACCCATAGCTGATATGGCCTGAAAGATTACTAAGATTAATATGAGTAGTGGCTTCAGCATTACCTCTAACGGGCCTGCGCTTGCCGCAGGCCGCCTTTCGTGATCTTGTTCCTGGACGAAGTGTTCATACTTCAACGGGAGTTGGCTCCGAGACGAGGGCGGCTTGCGGCAAACGCATGTTGTGCGTTCGGCATTGTCCTTATAACTCGCTCAGATATAACACGACCCTTATGTTATTGTAATTTTCCTGACTCATCCCACTTAACTCGACGGTAACCCCATTTGGGACTTTCCAAATCGAAGAAGCATATTTTTCTTCTGTTCCAACAGTTACATTTATTGGCTGGCCTAGCTTACCCGTAAAGAACGACTCTAATGATTGGAACCTATCCAAAAAAGCTTGACGTGAAATTTCTCTCTGTGCAATAAAGGCTCGTGGGTCATCTCTCGGTGACCTCGCTTTTTCCCAATCCATGGTGATCGTTCTAACAAGATCACTTTCTTTATTTGCGTAGTATATTATTGAATTTGATATGAGTGAGTCTTCAATGATGATGTAGGATTTTATAGTGTCTAACACAAAATTCAAAGGATTCCAATACTCTGCTACTCCGATTTTGTGATTTGGGGTTATATCAAAGCTTTCCCACGATTGTTCGTTCTTATCAACCTCACCTAGACTCAACGTTCTTAGATGTGGAACCGCCATATCCAGCCGTTTGTCCAAGATGCTGTCAGCTTTATTCCTTCCGTACAACTGCGGCTCCATCAAGGTGCCATTCACAAGATAAGTTATGTGGATTTCACTGCCTCTTATTTCCAATAACCCGTCCATCTGGTCGACATTGGTCCGAAATTTTAGCAACTCATTGTTGCCGTAGATATTTCTACAGCGGTATGAGTAATGTTGATGGACGAAGTCTATGTCATTGAAGATCTTATCGATAAGCGTCATTGAACCATTTTCAGCTGAAGTGATGAAGCTGCCAGTATCCGTCACATAAATATGTAGCAATTTATTGTTCAGAACAAATGAACTGACAATGAGCGAGTTATAGGAGTCATCGAAATAGTTGAATGCGCTATCGTGGTATACGATTTCAAATCCTGTCGCCTTACTATACCAAGAATAGGCTTTTCCAGTAGATTTAATATTTCTGTACGTAATATCGTTATGCGCCGGCGTGAGCAATTTCGGATCAACAATTTTCAATATTTTCTGAGCTGTGGTGAGATAATATATTGTTCCAATTCTATTGACCAAAGGAGTGGTCGACTCAAGAATGTATTCCTGGCCGCTCAGTTTGTCTCTGAACCAAGTTTTCCCACCCCATTCGCCAAAGTCAAGGGAATAGACCATGTATGAGTCATCCTCAAAGATTAGGTCATCAGTTCTGTCTAGCTTGATCCAAGAGTAATTAACGCTATCTAAGTAGTAGCTTTGTTTTTCCATGTATGGCTTAATTATCAAGCTGTCATTCTTGACATAAAAGTCCAAATTCACGGTGTTCAGTTCTTTGGGACAATCAATTACATTTTCTACTTTCCCATTTGAGAAAACATACAACCAGCGCTTACCATAGCCACCATATTTCCGAAGTTTCTGCTCATAAAGCACATAATGCTTATCATGAAATCTGAGAGCGTGTGTCATTTCCCCTTTAACCTGAAACGAAATTGTGTCTTGGTGAAGAGAGAAGCCACTATCCAATAATTGCACACTCGAATGTTTAGGACTTTCTGCAAAGCTGCAGCCCCAAAGAAGTAAAAGAACAATATAGCTCTTCTTCATTGTGATATAGGGCACCTTTTACGCTGACGCACAACGGGCCGCAGCTAAACGCCGGCAGGTTATCCGGGACCAGCCTTCGATGCAGCGGCCTTCAAGTTTAACGATTCCCATTCGATCGGAGAGCTAAGGGCCTGCTGGCGTTTAGGTGCTGTTAGGTGTAGTAGCTCTTTTTTAATTGGTACTTATACTTACCACCGACGTTCATCAATCTCTCGTATACCAAATACTTCAGTACTTGGTCATAACTGGTAAATGATTTGGACCAAATGCGTTTTCCGTGGCTGTAGCGAGTAATTTCATGTCCAGTCGGTGATCTGGTAAGCTGGACTTCTCCATAAGTGTCTTCCATCCAAGACTTCGGCGGGTTATGCGTCCTTAGATGTTCCAGATATTCATCAGGTGTCACTTCAATAAAGTAGTCCAACACGTATAGGGGAAGTTCCTGCCTGCCGGTTATACTACGAAGACGTTCCCAATTGGAACTACCATCAAGCCATTCGAATTGTTCCTGCTTCGATAACTTATCAGTATTGTTTGATCTCAATTGTTCCACAAGCTGCATGCTCTCAGCCGCTTCTTTACGTCGAAGAAACTGAAACCAAAGTTGCAGAGATCCATACAGAATCAAGGGCAAGGCTAAAAGGGCGAGTATTACAGAGGCCCACATCCTGTGAATTCTATTACACCTAACGGGCCTGCGCTTGCCGCAGGCCGCCTTTCGTGATCTTGTTCTTAGACGAAATGTACAACCCTTTAACGGGAGTTGGCACCGGGACGAGGGCGGCTTTTGGCAAGGGCATGTTGCCAGTAGTTTTATTCATCTTTCTTCCACCATTTATCCATAGAATGATATTCACTTCTGTCGTTGAATGAAGTCCATCCATTAGACTCATACTTCTCACAGACATACATTTCCCCGTCTCCACAGTCGAAGTCAAAGGTGAAAGGCAATCTGTAATCGCCCCAAATACACTTCTTTTTCGCCTTCGTATGGTAGCTCCTCCAGGTGCCCACATATGTTCTGTTGAAGTATCCGTCGGCTATCGCATCGCTTTCATCAAGTTTGATACTTCTATTCTCGTGATCAATCAGTACGTCACATTCAAATGTTCCTTTGAATACTCCAGCATGTTTCTGGGCACTATCCTCGTATAATACATACTCCCCAAACAAGACGCCTTGTCCGGGAAAATCGTAGTCTTCGTTCATCTCGTGGACACTCAGTATATCAATGGTGCCCTGAAAATCACATATATTATCAGACACGTTGGATCTACCGTAAATAGTGAACTGAAGATTCTTTGGGTCCTGTAAGGTCTTGTGAATATGTATTCTAATTCTTTGATAGTCCAGCCCAATCATGCCATTTTGAGAATGACCTAATGTGTTGAACAATGAATCAATTTCAACGTGATACTGCGATACTATGCTTGTGGTATTTGAAGACACCTTTGAAATTCTTTCTCTTCGCAGCTCCAAATATTCCCTACTGTAATCTGTTTGTTCAGGGTCAAAATTCTCGCAAAGGTGACCATTGTAATACGGGTCAAAGTGGGCTTCACGAGTCTTGGGAAGGTGACACGAAGTCCAGTCGCAATAGTTCGTATCCTGTCCGAATAAGCGGGTCGTGAGAACTGAGAATATGACTACCAGTCTGTAGCTCATAGTTTCAAATTACTGGCAACGTTTCGCGGCTAAACGACGGCAGGTTATCCGGGACCAGCCTTCGATGCACCGACCTTCAAGTTTAACGATTCTCATTCGATCGGAGTGTTAAGGGGCCTGCTGGCGTTTAGGTGCTGTTGGCAGCCGTACTTTCAACTTTTTCGTGTGTAGTATAATCTAATTCTATTCCCAAGCGAAGCTGCGCCTCTGTTAATTACATTATTAACTATCTGCGCTTCTTCTTCAAGAGCCATTTGGTCACTAGATATATATAAAATGTCCTTAATTAATGTGTCTGGGAATTGCTCTTGTTTTATTAAAAGCACATTATCTTTAATGCTATATGAAGAATCGAATTGACCCTTGTTTGTAACGAGCAAAGTCCCATCAGCTCCATACGTGATTACCACTCTTTCCTTGTTGTAATAAAATAAGGTTGGATTGTTCTCAGGCACATATGTAAGGTAATCTGTTACTATTGAATCGCACAGCCATTCTCCAACAATTCGTTCATTATAAGACTGCTTCTTCTCTATGGAACAGCTCATAAAGGAAAGGGCAAGAACTAGAAGAGTATATGGTGCTCTATTTCTCATTGTTTTCTGCATGGCTGCCAACGTTTCGCAACTTGCTGAAGGCCGCCCCACGGGAACGTCTTCACAGGAAGAGACTCACCCATCAAACGAAACCTGTCACCCTGAACGATGGCGGCTTGCAGCAAGGTGCTGTTATGCCACGGCTCTTTCATATCTTCTCTTCCTTTTTCTTTCCGTATTTCTCCACCCATTCGGCATGGGGAAGGTCGTAGCACAGGGTTCCATCTGGAAATCCAACATGTCCGAAGTCCGCGAAGGCGGCTACGTGCCTATTGTTATAAGTCCCGAAGGAGGTTTCGTAAGAGAAGTCGAATACAGCAACGATATTGTTGTCAGGACTAAGGTCGTAGTGCGCAATTTCTTCTTGGATGTAGTCAATGCCAACCTTTGCTGGAATCAAGTCGTCGTCGCTGTTTTGAAACCCGAAGCACCCCCCAGGCTTGACGTAGTACGAAACAGCCATAAGGGTCAATTCCTCAATAGGGTCGATGGAAATTGCGCCATCATCACGAATAACTTCTTTGACAACAGCACAGTTGAATCCATGGACAACTATGCCAGTAGGTCCGGCATTGACGAACTGGTACTCGAACCCATTCCCGCCCTTGCTGGACATTCTTTTAAGTTTCTTCAGGATAAGTCTCCCGCGCTCTCGACCGACATAAGAATCCACGCTCTTCTTAGTAGTCTCGTTTGTCTTGTTGATGGCCTTCCACTGAAGGCAGGAAGTCAAAGCCAAGGCCACGGTGAACAGAGCTATGATAATAGTTCCGATGGCGGTCCACTCGGTGGAGGTGCGACGCAAGAATGTAGGTTCCCCTACTGCTTCAGTGGATGGACGCTCTACGCCCTTATTGCCTTCGTTATCCTCTACGTTGTTGCTGTTGGAGGCTTCTTCCTGTTCTTCGGCTTTCAGGCTCTCCTTTGTCTCTTCGCGTGGCTTGGTGGAGTCTACCGAACCCTGTCCAAGCGCGTAGACGCATACCGAAAAAAGTAAAACCATGAAAACGCCTGCAATTCTCAGCATGTCATTCCAGCGCGTTGGCTCTGTCTTGGGCGTATTCATTCGTGCGTTGGCCTCTGCGGGTCGGCGTATTGGGCTGTGGCATAACGGTTTGCGGCTACCCGAAGGTGGCGATTTCGGAGCGATTCACTGTCAACCAAGCAGAAACTTTCATAGATGCACAAAGCTTGATTTAACCACTGAACCGCCACTTTTGGGTAGGTGCTGTTATAGCCAGTTTTTCTATTTTCAGTCTCCATAAGTTCTATACCAATTTTCTTTAATCTTCCAGTTGTCGTCAGGTCGTTCAGTAACTTTTTTATTTAATCTTTTTATCTCTTCTGGGTCATCCGTGTAAACAAAATGTGTCGAAGGCGAGTCGAAAAAGTTTCTGAAAACCCAAAATGTCACAGTCGGTCCATTGTTTTCTTTATTTCGTGAAATTCCAATGTCATTTCCACCATTTGAAACTACTGGAAATTCAAAAGGTAGTTCACAAACCCAACCATTCCAGCTTACATTTGGATTTAGTTCTTTGTCCTTTACTTGTTCCACAATTTCATTTCTTTTGTTTTCAAGAATGAACCAGTCTACTTTTTCTATTACAAGATTGGTTTTATGTCGGTAAAGTGTCAATAAAAAGAGTAGTGAAAATGTCACAAGTTTAGCAATGCGAAGCTTAGCTAATGTTTTCCTTTCTTTAAATGTCTTTACTAATTGAATTATTGTCAGAATTAATAATGTCAAAGTCAGTCCTAACCATATAAATGCTAAAAAGAAAAAATTCATATAATAATAGTTTATCAGGGTCAAAATAACCCAAACTACTATTGTCCATATAAGTCCTTTTTTTGTCACTGTGTCGGCTCTCTATAATTGGCTATAACGTTCCAAGGCTAAACGCAGTGCAGAAGGTGGGATTTGCGCTGCGGGCATTGCGGTTAGGCTTTGTTCTGGGGCGTGGCGCGTTGGGCTTGTGCGGTGTTGGGCGGCTTTGCGTTGGGCCTTGCGCGGTGTTGAGGGGGCCAGCCATGCCCTGGAACGGGCCGCAGCTAAACGCCGGCAGGTTATCCGGGACCAGCCTTCAATGCAGCGACCTTCAAGTTTAACGATTCCCATTCGATCGGAGCGCTGAGTGCCTGCTGGTGTTTAGGTGCTGTTGGCAGTAGTTATCTTCTTAATCAATTCTCCTGATGAATTCACCAGGTATATGGTGCAGCCATCTGGTAGTCGGGTGTCTTCCCGGTCGTATGACTCAAGAAGTTCGGTAATCGTCTCTGAAGTTAAAGTTTGAATTGGAGCAAGAAGTCCACGGTATAGATAGCCTTCATGAATGATTGAATCGGTACTATTCACTTGGAGGTCATAGTAACGATTTGAAAGCCCTTGTAATGCCAAATCAGTCCTTATCACCTTGGGAATGGAATACCATCTGAGCACACCAATCATGGCTATCACAAGTACAACGATGATGGCTATCGTAATCGGTTTCATTTGAATTACTGCCAACGTTTTCGGGCTTTGCGTTCGGGCGGGTTTCGGAGCACAAAACTGTCAACCTGCACTGAACTTGATACGAAGCACAAAGCTCCAAGTTTGCACGTCACCCCGCCTGACGCAAAACCCGTGTTATAGGGCGTTTTTCTTTTCATTTTTCTGCTTTTGTTGTGTCAAGTCTCACAAATATTATTTTTCTAAAATTATAACCTTCCATTGCGTCAAATGGATTAAAGTCTCCAGGAATCCACATTCCACCAAAGTTAATTGTCAAAAGATCACAAGAAGTTTTGTCAATAGAATATGTTCTTTCGTATCCTTTAATTTCCATATTTAATTTGTCGTTTACCTGTCTAAATAATCCGCTGAATTGATAAGTCAAAGAATCGCCACTTTTTAAATAATACTTTTGATAGTTGTGTTTTTGCTTCTTAGGATTTTCAACGTCATACTTTATAAATTGGTCACTACACCTGAAGTCGAGATTAAAAAAAAACAGATTTTTGAACGGTGTCGTCAATTGTAAATTTCATTTCGTTCAAACTGTCATTTCGTAGAACAAGTCTGAAGTCAAAAGGCTCGTTTACAATAATTGTGTCTTGAATGTCAATAATTTTTGTCACGGTGTAAAAGTCGTCTTGTCGTCCGCAACTTGTCAAAAACAGGATTGTCAATATGTAAATTAGTTGTTTCACGGTTGTCTTTTAAAATGCCCTATAACGGTTTGCAGCTACCCGAAGGTGGCGATTTCGAAGCACTACACTGTCAACCAACCACAAACTTTGATAGAAGCACAAAGCTTGATTTAACCACTGAACCGCCACTTTTGGGTAGGTGCTGTTATGGGCTGCCTTTCTTATTCTTCTACACACGGGCATTCTCTTTTCTGTAATATTAATTTGTCATTTGTCCATTTGTGGGTCAATTTACAAACTTCTTGTTTTCCGTCTAGCTTGCACCAAATAACTTCTTCTGTTAATACCAATTCTTTGTCTTTGTCAACAGTAATATTTCCAAGTTCTCTTAATTCTCTATGAAAAACAAATTTGTCTTTGTTTTTGTTAATAGTCAGTAAATGTCCTCTTGATAAAGCGTATCCGTTAGAAACA
The DNA here is from genome assembly GCA_019638115.1 of Flavobacteriales bacterium. Taxonomy (GTDB): domain Bacteria; phylum Bacteroidota; class Bacteroidia; order Flavobacteriales_F; family PHOS-HE28; genus PHOS-HE28. The sequence continues at coordinate 96,224 of JAHBUK010000002.1, forward strand.
GAGCATTGAATATAAATATCTTTGATGCCATCAAAATTAAAGTCATCAAATTCAAGGTCAAATTGTAGCGGATGACTCTCAACAATAATTTCATCATTTTTTCTCCATTCTAAATTTTTCAGGCTAAAAAGTTCAAGTTTATATGTTGTATCGGTCGGGCTACTTAAAATTATTGCATGTACTCGGTCATTTGACAGAATTTTACCTTTTCTCAAAAAAAAGAATTGAACCTGTGTCAGATTGAAAATATACTTCTGCACTATCTGACCTTTTCAATTCATTATAAAGTGTATCAACAGTAACTTGAACATAATAAACGCTCAAAAACTCTCCATTTTTATCACTGTCTTCTCTGTAAAATCTGTCCAATGAAATGGTTTTTTTCTCAGAGTCAATTTTTAGGTTATTGGAATTTTTGTCTACACCATTATTGCAGGAAACAAGAAAAAGTCCAATGATAAATGTCAATATGTATTTTGTTGTTGTCATTTTTAAGGTTGCCCATAACTATGGGGTTGTTCCAGGAGTTAGGGTTATTTCGCATATGGACATGTTACTATTCCACTATTGCGGCATGTAAACCCTAGATCGTGTTCAGAGGTCCAGGTCATCGAGCGGGCTGCGGATCTTGCCTAAGGCTTTGGTGCTAACGTGGGTGTATACCTGCCTGCCGGCAGGCAGGTCTCAGTGGTCTTGCTCGAACTATGGCCAAGCAGGGTCTGAATATAGCGCAGGTCCGTGCCATTCTCCAAAAGATGGGTGGCAAAACTGTGTCGTAGGGTATGTACGGTGGCCGGTTTGGTTATGCCTGCCTTGTCCTTGGCTGCATGGAATACGGCCTGCACACTGGCCTCGGAATAGCTGCCCCCCGATTGCCCCTCGAAGAGAAGTTGCTTCGGTCGGTATTCGGCGATGTAGGTATCCAACACGCTTACAAGCTTTGGACTCAAGAGCGAAATTCGGTCCTTCTTACCCTTGGCACCCAAGATCAATACCTGACTGCGGTCGCGGTCTATGTGCTTCAGTTCCATGCGTAAGAGTTTACCCATGCGTAGCCCGGCGGAGTAAATGAGCATGAGCATGCACCGGTGCTTGAGGTTGGTCGGGGCTTTCAACAATGCCGCAACTTCCGCTTCGCTCAGTACAGATGGCAGTTTCCGCTCCTTGCGTGGCCTCTCGATGAACTTCACCCGATACGCATCGCCCAGCACATCCTTATAGTAGTACCGCACAGCGTTCACCTCCTGGTTCAGGTAGCTGTTGCTCACCTGGCGCACAGTGGCCACCTGTGCATTCGCCTTGCCCGGGGGGCTTCGCCGGGGCCGCTTGCTGAGGCTTGCGTTCAGGGGCCGATTGGCCGAAGAGCGCGCTCCCATCCAGACGTGCGAACCCTTTGAAGACCGCGTAGACCCTTTTCAAGCTGGCACTGCCGTCCTCCACGTGCCAGCAACGTTCGCTATGGCTCCAGAGTGCACCGGCTTCCTTGGACAGGGCGATCAGCTCCTTGTCGTACCCGAAGCGCAGCGCAATGCGCTTCACCCCATCCTTATACAAGGCCTCCAGTTTCACGATAGGTAGCGCGTTGACGGTATACATGGCAGTAGTATGACAGCGAATATAGCGCGACATGCCACGGTTGCAAGCTCCGGAAGTTGCGCCGCACTACCGTGACCACTGATGCCGGGTACTGTCCTGAAGCGGGGTTAGCCGTTGAAAGCCTCAGGCATTTACGCTCTCGCCCACGCATAGTTCCACTGTCCACTGTCCACTGTCCACTGTCCACTGTCCACTGTCCACTGTCCACTGTCCACTGTCCCACTGTCCACTGTCCCACTGTCCGCTGCCCACTGTCCACTGTCCACTGTCCACTGTCCCACTGTCCCACTGTCCACTGTCCCACTGTCCCACTGTCCACTGTCCACTGTCCACTGTCCACTGTCCACTGTCCACTGTCCACTGTCCACTCTCCAACGTGACATCCCTCATTCCCCCATCCCCCCACCACCCATACCCTTGCACAAGGCAGGCACCGGACTCGTGGCGATATAGAGATGCTCTATTAAGTCATAGACCGAGCGCCGAAGTCTTTATATAGACTTGTAGCCCCGGAACAACAACAATTCGTACTACAACATGGCAGACGGAACCCATCCCCACAACACCCCGCTCGAAGGCGTAACCCCACAGTCCAACGGCAAGTGCCCCGTGATGCACGGCGCACAGGCGTTGCCAGTTGCCGGCCGTGGTCGCCGCAACAAGGACTGGTGGCCCGAGCAGCTCGACCTGAGCATCCTGCATCAGCATCAGCCCGTGAGCAAGCCGCTGGATCCCGACTTCAACTACCGCGAGGCCTTCAGCAAGCTCGACCTGAAAGCCGTGAAGGCCGACCTCACCAAGCTGATGACCGACTCGCAGGACTGGTGGCCTGCCGACTGGGGACACTACGGCGGCTTCATGATCCGCATGACCTGGCACGCTGCGGGAACCTACCGCACTGCCGATGGTCGTGGTGGCGCAGGCAACGGCAACCAGCGTTTCGCACCGCTGAACAGCTGGCCCGACAACGGCAACCTGGACAAGGCCCGCCGCCTGCTGTGGCCCATCAAGCAGAAGTACGGCAACAGCCTCAGCTGGGCCGATCTGCTGGTGCTCGCCGGCAACGTGGCCATGGAGAGCATGGGCTTCAAGACCTTCGGTTTCGGCGGTGGCCGCGAGGACATCTTCGCTCCCGAAGAGGATATCTACTGGGGCAGCGAGGGAGAATGGCTCGCCACGAGCGATAAGCCCAACAGCCGTTACAGTGGTGAGCGCAACCTGGAGAACCCGCTCGCTGCGGTGCAAATGGGCTTGATCTACGTGAACCCGCAAGGCCCCGACGGCAACCCCGACCCCGTGGCCAGCGGCAAGGACGTGCGTGAGACCTTCAAGCGCATGGCCATGAACGACGAAGAGACCGTTGCACTCACCGCCGGCGGACACACCTTCGGCAAGATGCACGGCGCCGGTCCGGAATCGCATGTTGGTGCTGCTCCTGAAGGCGCTGCCATTGAGGAGCAAGGCTTCGGTTGGAAGAACTCCATGGGCACTGGCAAAGGCAAGGACACCATCACCAGCGGCCTGGAGGGCGCGTGGAAGCCGAACCCCACCAAGTGGGACAACGGCTACTTCGACATGCTCTTCGGATACGAGTGGGAACTGGTGAAGAGCCCCGCCGGCGGTTGGCAGTGGCTGGCCAAGGACGTGAAGCCCGAGCACATGATCCCCGACGCGCACGACCCCAATGTGAAGCACCGCCCAGCGATGACCACGGCGGATCTATCCCTGCGCTTCGATCCGATCTACGAGCCGATCAGCCGTCGTTTCCACCAGGATCCGCAGGCCTTCGCCGATGCCTTCGCCCGCGCTTGGTTCAAGCTCACCCACCGCGACATGGGCCCCAAGAGCCTCTACCTCGGTCCTGAAGTGCCGAAGGAAGACCTCATCTGGCAGGACCCCATCCCTGCAGGCAACAAACTCGCCGATGCCGATGTGGCGGCGCTGAAGAGCAGCATCCTCGCCAGCGGTCTTACCGTGAGCGAACTCGTTTCCACTGCGTGGGCATCCGCTTCAACCTTCCGCGGCAGCGACAAGCGCGGTGGTGCCAACGGTGCCCGCGTTCGTCTCGCTCCCCAGAAATTCTGGGCGGTGAACGACCCCGCGCAACTGAGCAAGGTGCTCGGCGTGCTGGAGAAGATCCAGTCCGAGTTCAACGCAAGCGGGAAGAAGGTGTCCATGGCCGACCTGATCGTGCTCGGTGGCAGCGCCGCCGTGGAGAAGGCTGCGAAGGATGCGGGCGTCAGCATCAGCGTGCCCTTCAACAGCGGTCGTGGCGATGCCAGCCAGGAGCAGACCGACGTGGAGAGCTTTGCCGTGATGGAGCCCCAGGCCGACGGCTTCCGCAACTACCAGAAGAAGCTCTACAGCGTGCCTGCTGAAGAGATGCTGGTGGACAAAGCCCAACTGCTCACCCTCAGCGCGCCGGAGATGACCGTGCTCGTGGGCGGTCTGCGTGTGCTGGGTGCCAACACCGGCGGCAGCACCCACGGCGTGTTCACCGACAAGGTGGGCCAGCTGACCAACGACTTCTTCGTGAACCTGCTGGACATGCGCCATGCTTGGGCCCCCAAGGCCGGTGAGGAAGGCATCTACGGCAGTCACGACCGCAAGACCGGCGAGCGCAAGTGGACCGGCACCCGCGTGGACCTGATCTTCGGCAGCAACTCGCAATTGCGCGCCATCGCCGAGGTGTACGCCCAGAACGACAGCAAGGAGAAGTTCGTGAAGGACTTCGTGAAGGCCTGGGTGAAGGTGATGGAGCTGGACCGCTTCGATCTGAAGAAGTAAGCGCTACGCATAGCTACAAGTGAAGAAGGCGGTCCGGTTGGGCCGCCTTCTTTGTTGGTCAATTAGCAAGGTCAGGATAGCACCCCCCAGCGCAATGCTCGAAGCAATGTTCGGGCTGTCCGGTTGGATATCCTTGCGGGTCTTCGGAATGACGACCAGGTCCATGTCCTCCGGAGAATGGCGCCCATCAATACCTGGTCGCCCAGGACCAAGGCTCCAGCAAAGCCGGTCCTGTTCTTGAACTTGATCTCGATCGGCCCCACGTATGGAACCAGTTTGCGACTGCCATCGGCAAGGGTCACCTCCTTCTGGTCTATGGCCTCCAACTTCAATTGGATGCGCACATGTTCAGGAATGCAGAGGTGTACCGCACCGGTATCCACCAAAGCGTTCACTGGTACAGGCTCAAGCTCCGGCAGCCTGGGGTTCTTCAGGATGAGATGGCCATTTACAAGTCCCATGGCTCTAAGTTACATGAAAGCTGTTGCTGAACCGCTCTACCCTACAAGTTCTTCCGCGCTTCCGCCATCGCCCCCAGGATAGCATCGCGCTCGCGCAGCATTTCGTCCTTCCGCTCCTTGGGCACCTCGAATTGGAAGCGAAGTACCCTCACGAAACGCTGGAGCTCGGTCCAGTACCACATGGCCGTGTAGCCTGCGATCGGCAGTGTGAGCAGGAAGAGCGCTGCGGTCCACGGACGTGGGTCGATGAAGCGGTGGAAAGCCCACAGCTCCAGTCCATAGAACATCGGGAAGCAGATCAGCCCCAGGATCATCTGCGCCGGGGCCTTGTATTCCACCTCCATGCCCGAGGCCTTGAAAATGCGCGAAGGCAGGATGTAGGGGAGGTAGTTGGTGAGCAGCCCGAAGAGGTACATGGGTGCAAGCACCGCCAGTTCCACCGCGTAACCCAAGGCCAGCAGGGCGAAACTCTTCCTGCGGTAGGCATCGGTGTGGAAGCCCGGCGTGATGCGGTCGGTGCGCAGTGCATCAAAGAAGTGGAGGATCTGCGCACTGGTGCGTGCGTAGAGTTCTGGTTGCGTGCCCTGAAGGTGATGCAGCGCATCGGCGAGTTGCTTGCGCACCAGGAGCGAACGCTTGGGGTTCTCGTGCAGGTCGGCTTCTGGTGCTGCGTAGGCAGTGTAGAAAGTGTGCGCCTTGATCAACAATTCCTCTTGGTCTTTGCCGGTGGTCCACGGCAGCTTCTTCGCCAGCGCCTTGCGGATGTCGTCGGTCAAGGCGTCCACGGCTTCGGCCTCGTTCCGTTGCTGTGCCGCTTTGTATTCCGCGACCATGATCGGCTTGCCTATCGTAACACGCACCATGCTGCGGAACTGGATGGCGTCCGAGTAGTCGAGCGCTACGGGGATGATCCGCACATCGCCCGGTCCGGTGTAGCTCAGGGCAATGCGCGCGGTGCCGGTCTTGATCTCGCGCAGGTTGATCTCGTAGTGGCTGCTGCCTTCGGGGAAGATGAGGAAGGTGCCACCATGGGCCAGGTAGCTGTGGCATTCCGCGAAGGCCTGCGTGTTGTCTTGCTTCTCGCCGGGCGCCACATCCTTCTTGCGGTAGATGGGGATCACGTGGAAGTGGCGGAAGAAGCGGGTAAGGAGGCTGTTGCTGAAGATGCCCGCATTGGCCACGAAGCCCACCTGTTGTTGGAACAACATGGCCACGAGCAGCGGGTCCATCAAGGTGTTGGGGTGGTTGGCTACAATTATGGCCGGTCCACTTTCGGGTAGGTACGCACGCCCCACCACCACGATGTTCTTGAAGAAGACCGAAGTGCTGATCCGCACGAGGACCTTGATGATGCTGTAGAGCATGGGCGAAAGGTGGGGATTTACGGATTGGCCATACAAGGCAGGATCGAGTGATCGCTGGTGCGCCTATCCTTGGCTGGTGCCCTGGTGAAGCGCTCCGTTCGGCACGAGTTGGAGCGATCCAACGGGTACGCAGGTCCGCATAATGCTCGTCGCTTCCAGGGGTATCCGATCAACTCCCACACCCGTGCCCATCTTTGTCCCCCATGAGAACGATCGTTGCCGGCAATTGGAAGATGCACAAGGACCGCACGGAGGCCCTTGACCTGGTGATGGCCTTGGTGGCCGAAGCGGAAACGCTACCCGCAGGGGTGGAGATGGTGATCGCACCGCCTTACCCCTTCCTGGCCATGGCGGCCGAGCGTGTGCGCGGAACCCGCATCACCGTGGCTGCACAGAACTGCCACGAGGCCAAACAGGGTGCCTATACCGGCGAGGTGAGCGTGGCCATGCTCGGTAGCATCGGGGTGGGGGCATGTATCGTGGGTCACAGCGAACGCCGCCAGTACTTCAACGAGACCGATGCCGCCGTGGGCCGCAAGGTGAAAGCCCTGCTGGAGGGCGGCCTGATGCCGATCTATTGCTGCGGCGAACTGCTGGAGGAACGACAGGGCGAGCAGCACTTCGCCGTAGTGGAACGCCAGATAACCGAGGCGCTCGGCGCACTGGATGCAAGTGCCCTGGCCCGCGTGGTGGTGGCCTACGAGCCCGTGTGGGCCATCGGTACCGGTCTTACCGCCAGCCCTGAACAGGCGCAGGAGATGCACGCCTTCATCCGCAAGACACTGCGTGGCCTCGCAGGCGATGTGGCCGATGCCATCCCCATCCTCTACGGCGGCAGCTGCAAACCCGACAATGCAGCAGGGCTCTTCAGCCAACAGGACATCAACGGTGGGTTGATCGGTGGTGCAGCGTTGGAGGCCGCCTCGTTCCTGGAACTGGTGCGGATAGGGGGGAGGAAGTAGGCAGTTGTTGGTTGTCAGTTGTCAGTTGTCAGGGGCGCTTCGCATCATGATCAGAGCCGCTTGCGAAGTCAACGCTTCGGTCAACCCTCATCCCGAGTGGTGGGGACCTACCATTGATCCCAACAAGGCCCTGCCATTCTACAACGGACAACCAATGAACACCCTCGACGAGATCGATCGAAGCACTGACCTCCCAGTGTTGCACCAAGCCACTGACAACAGCCAACAGCCAACTGACAACGACCTCCCATGACCTACACCGAAGTCACCTTCCTCATCGCCCCTGCCGAGCCTTGGCGCGAGATCCTCATGGTGGAATTGGCCGATCTGGGCTACGACAGTTTCCAGGACAGCTTCACCGATCCTGCGGGCTCATCGGGGGAACTGAAGGCCTACATCCGTTCAGACCGTTTCGACGCCACCGCACTGGAGGGCCTGCTCACCCTGCGTGATCCCCATGTGAGTGCGAGCTGGACCAGCGAGGAGATCGCGCACCGCAACTGGAACGCCGAGTGGGAGAGCAGTTTCCAGCCCGTTGAGGTGGGCAGCGAGGTGCGCATCCGCGCCGAGTTCCATCCGGCGGTGGAAGGCTTCACCCACGACCTGGTGATAACCCCGCGCATGGCCTTCGGCACCGGGCACCACGCCACCACACGCATGATGGTGCGGGCCATGCTGCAGGAGCCCATGGAGGGTGCTTCCGTTTGCGACCTGGGCTGTGGTACCGGCGTGCTGGCGATCCTTGCCGAACGGCTGGGGGCGCGCCAAGTGGTAGCGGTGGACAATGCCGATGATGCCGTGGACAATGCCCGCGACAACGTGGCACTTAACAATTGTTGCACCATCACTGTGGAAAAGGGCGAAGCAAGCGCCCTCGAAGGCCGTACCTTCAAGGCTATCTTGGCCAACATTGAACGCAATGTGTTGCTGGACGCCATGCCCTTGATCGCATCCGCGCTGTTGCCTGGCGGTCTGGTGTTCCTTAGTGGTTTCACCGTGAACGACCGGCATATGCTGGCGGAGCGTGCCAAAGAGCACGGCCTGGTACCTGAATTGCGGATGAACGAAGGCGACTGGGCGCTGCTCGGGTGCCGCAAACCGATATAGGGAACTGCTCATGGACCATGGAGTGCGTTGGATGACCTGGATGATCGGATGGATGCAGCCATCCGCTAAAACCTTCGCATTGGTCCTGCTATTGGCCGGGCCGCTTGTGCACAACAGCGCATCCGCACAGACCAAACCCTTCTCCACCGATCAGGCCCTGTTCCTGCAGGAAATGACCGCCTTTCTGGAGGCGGCCGACAAGAAGGAGGCCCGCAGTTTCATGGAAGGCACCTTCGCCCCGGTGTGGAACGGTACCTACTACAGCGAAAGGCAGCGCATCCGCGTGGTGGAAGTGGCCAACTTCATGCAGAAGAAACGCTTCGAGGCCTTCCCCTTCTTCCGCGATTACCTCGATGCCGTGGCCGCATTTCCCAGCGGCGGCCGCAAAGCCAACGAGTTCGATGCTTGGCTGCAGGCCATGGAGGTACTGGTACAGAAAGGGCGCAAGCAGAACGTGTCCACGTTCATCAGCATGTGCGCCGGGCTCTTCAAGAGCAACATCCTCTTCAGCAGTGCAAGCACCGAGTGGCGCGCCAGCAACAGCAACTTCACCTTCGCTTACGACAGTGTGCCCAAGGTGATCTTCGCGGGGTGCGACCTGGTATGCACCGCCAAGGGAGACAGTGCGGTGATCCGGGCGACGAAAGGCACCTATTACCCCACCCAGGAGCAATGGGTGGGTACCGGCGGGCGGGTCACTTGGCAGCGTGCTGGCCTGAAGCCCACTGCCACCTTCGCGGAATGGTCGCATGTATACAGGCTCCGCTTGAAGACCGCCGCCATTGAAGTGGATTCCGTTCAGTTCAACGACCCCTACTTCGACAAGGCCATGATGGGGAAGCTCTCCGATAAGGTGCTGGCGAACGTGGATGCCTCCAACGCCAGCTACCCCCGCTTCGAGAGCTACGATCGCCGCATCAAGATCCGCGACATAGCCGAGGGCATCGACTACGAAGGTGGTTTCAGCATGCAGGGCGCCAAGTTGCAGGGTTATGGCACCAAGGAGGAGCCCGCCTTCCTCACGTTCTACCGGGAGAAACGCCCCTTCATCATTGCGCGCGGCCTGCAGTTCAGCATCGAACCCACCCGCATCACCAGCGACGATGTGGCCGTGCGCATCACCCTGGAGAAGGACTCCATCCACCACCAGAGCGTTTCGCTCCGTTTCCTGAAGGACAAAAAACAGCTCTCCCTGATCAAGAAGGACGAGGGCTTGAGCAAAGCACCCTTCTACAACACCTATCACCAGTTGGACATGTACTGCGAAGTGATCACCTGGAAGCAGGGCGATCCCGTGGTGCAATTCGGCAACCTGCAGGGCACCAGCCAGACCAAGGCCAGCTTCGAGAGCTTCAACTTCTACCGCGACAAGCGCTACATGGGCATGCTCGGCCTGGACAATGTGCACCCGCTTGTCCGCTTGAACGACTTCGGCAAGAAGAACGATGGGCGTTTCTATGCCCAGGATTTCGCCGTGTACACCAAGATGCAGAAGCAGGCCGTGGTGCCGCTGCTCATCGACATGGCCAACAAGGGTTACCTGAGCTTCGATCCCGAGACCGAGTGGGTGGAAGTGACACCCCGCTTGCGTCAGCACATCCTCAACAATGCGGGCAAGCAGGATTACGACGTGCTGCAGATCAACTCCAACAGCGACGACAACCTGAACGCCACGCTCAACATGCTCAACCTCGATCTGAGCATGCGCGGAGTGTCGCGCATCATCGTGAGCGACTCGCAGGACGTGAAGATCTACCCGAGCCAGCAGGTGGTGACCATGAAGAAGAACCGCGACTTCACCTTCGGGGGAAGCATCCAGGCGGGTAAGCTCACCTTCCACGGCAAGGAGTACTACTTCCACTACGATGCCTTCAACATCGATCTGCTCAACGTGGATTCCGTGGCTTTCATGGCCACCAGCTTCCAGAAGAACGACCAGGGCCAGCACACCCTGGTGCGCGTGAAGAACGTGCTGGAACAGGTGACCGGCGTGCTGGAGATCGATGCGCCCTCCAACAAGAGCGGAAGGCAGCAGGAGAAGTACCCCGAGTACCCCAAGTTCAACAGCACCCGTGAGAGCTTCGTGTTCTACGACCGGCGCAACATCCAGCGTGGCGTGTACGATCGCGAACGCTTCTACTACCGCAGCGATCCCTTCATGATCGACAGCTTGGACAACTTCACCAACGAAGGCCTCACCTTCAGCGGTACACTGGTGTCCGGCGGCATCTTCCCCGATATCAAGGAGCCGCTGCGTTTGCAGACCGACTACGCCTTGGGCTTCGTGCGCGGCACCGGCGGTGGCGGCATGCCGCTCTATGGGCGCAAGGCCACCTTCACCGACACCATCACCCTCAACGCGCGTGGCTTGCAGGGCAGTGGCAAGCTCGATTACCTCACCACCAGCCTGCGCTCCAAGCAGCTCGTGTTCACGCCGGACAGCACCCTGGGCCGTGCCGATACGCTCACCAACCTGGCGGCCGCCAAACCCGCGAAGGTGCCCGATGTGAAGGCCGGCGGCGTGTTCGTTCGATTGGAACCCGCGCGTGATGTGCTGCGCACCGAGAAGCTGAAGAAGCCCCTGCTGATGTATGACGGACAGGCCGACTTGCACGGCCTCACCGAGCTAACGCCCACCGGCATGACCGGTGCCGGATTGGTGGACTTCCGCAATGCCACTTTGCAGTCCGAGCTCTTCGAGTTCGAGACGATGCGGATCCATGCCGACACCTCCGACTTCCGCCTCACCGATGGCAACATCGACGCCATCGCCTTCAAGACCGACAACGTGAACTCCACCATCAAACTCGATGAGCGTGTGGGCGAGTTCGTGAGCAACGGCAACGAGACCAAGGTGGAGTTCCCCGTGAACCAGTACATCTGTTTCATGGACCGCTTCAAGTGGTACATGGACCAGGGCGACATCGAACTGGAGAGCGATCGCACGGCGGCATCAGGTTCGGAGGATCTGCAGCTGAGCGGTTCCAACTTCATCAGCATTAGGCCCGATCAGGATTCGCTCAGCTTCACCGCTCCCAAGGCGCGCTACGACCTGAAGCGACACCTGATCACCGCCACCGAAGTGCAGTACATCCGCGTGGCCGATGCCCTGATCACACCCGACAGCATGACCGTGCGCGTGCGCAAGCATGCCGAAATGGATCCGCTGAAGAACGCCATCATCGTGGCCAACCTCACCACCAAGTACCACCGCATAACCGACGCCACCGTGCGCATCGCTGCGCGCAGGCAGTACAGCGGGTCCGGTACCATCGCTTATGTGGACGAGAACAAGAAGGAATTCCCCATCACGCTGCAGAACATCAACGTGGACACCACCTTCCAGACGGTGGCCATGGGCCGCATCACACGTGAGCAGGACTTCCAGCTAAGCCCCGCCTTCGACTACTTCGGCGATGTGCGCATGCAAGCGAACGAACGCCTGCTCACCTTCACCGGTAGCACGCGCATACAGCACGGTTGCGAGGGGCTTGCGCGCAACTGGATGGGCTTCCGCGGAGCGATCGATCCCCTGGAGATCTACATCCCCGTTGCCGATACGCTCTACGATGAACAGGGAGTGCGCATCGGTGCGGGCATCTACCTCACGGACGATGATCCCTACCGCACCTTCGGCACTTTCCTGAGCCGCACCAAGGATCCCCGCGACCGTGCCATCATAGCCGGCAAGGGCTTCCTGCACTACGATAAGGGTCGCAAGGAATATGTGATCTCCAACATCGATAAGATCCGCCAACGCGACCTGCCCGGCGACCTCGTGACCCTGGCCGTCGAAAATTGCTTGGTGGCCGGTGATGGGCGCTTCGATCCCGGTGTCACGCTGGGTCGCATCTCCACCACCAACGTGGGTGGTGTGCGCTTCGAGTCGGCCGGCGATGTGGCCACCACCAGCGGCGTGATGCTCGTGGACTTCCACTTCAACGACAATGCCCTGGAGCGCATGGTGAGCGAGATCATGGCCTACCCCGAGCAGAAGCAGCTGGACATCACCAAGACCTATTACGAGAAGATGCTCCGCGAACTGCTCGGCCTGGAGCGATCCGATAAGCTGATCAGCGAACTGAGCATCAAGGGCGAGATCAAGCGTTTGCCCGACGAGATCGTGAAACCCATCGTGTTCGGCGACCTGAAGATGCGCTGGAACGGGCCTGAACAGAGTTGGGTGAGCGAGGGTGACATCGGCATTGCCACCGTTGGCAAGAAGGCCGTGTACCGCTACGTGAAGGGCAAGGTGCAAATGGAGCGCAAGCGCAGTGGCGACATCTTCACCATGCTGCTCATGCTCGACGACCAGACCTACTGGTTCTTCCAATACACACGCAACCAGCTTTTCGTGTACAGCAGCGACACACAGTTCAACACCATGATCGCCGAGATGAAGGAGGACAAGCGCAAATTGGATGGAGGCAAAGACCAGGCGCCTTACCAGTTCCTGCCGGGTACCAAGCGACGGGTGGAGGATTTCCGCGAACGATTCGGACTTTGAACCATGGAGTTCCCCTGGGTGTACAGTGCCTTTGCGATGACGATCGCCTACCTCTTCGGGAGCGTGCCCACCAGCGTTTGGTGGGGGCGTGCCTTTCACGGCATGGACGTGCGCGAGCATGGCAGCCGCAACGCCGGGGCCACCAACACCTTCCGGGTGCTGGGCTGGCGCGCAGGTGTGCCGGTGCTGCTCATCGACATCGCCAAGGGCTTCATCCCCGTGCGCCTGCTGCCCAACCTCAGCGGCCTGCAACCCGATAGCCCGGAGTGGATGTGGCTGCGCGTAGCCTTGGTGATCGCTGCCGTGGTGGGGCACCTCTATCCCATCTTCTCCGGTTTCCGCGGGGGCAAGGGCGTGGCCACGTCGTTGGGTGGCGTGCTGGCGGTACACCCCGGTGCAGCAGGCATCTGCGTCCTGGTGTTCCTCATCGTCTTTCTGTTGTCGCGCTACGTTTCCCTCGCATCGCTTTCCGCAGCCGTGGCCTTTCCCGTGGCCATGTTCATTGTGTACCATGAATCCAGCATGGTGAAGACCGGTTTCGCCATTGTGCTCGGCGCGCTGGTCTTCTATACGCATCGCGAGAACATCCGACGTCTGCTGAAGGGCACGGAGAACAGGATGAGCCTCTCTTCCGGGGGCGGCAAGGACCGATGAAACCCAGGGCCACATACCGCGGTACAAGCGCCCACTCTTTACGGATGACCCGTTTCGCCGGCATATGCTGCCTGGTGTTCCTACCCCTGTTCCTGAGTGCACAGGGCGGAGACCAGCAGGTGCGTTCCAAGGCCGATGCGCTGTTCACTGAACAGCGCTACGCCGAGGCGCTGCCGCTGTACACCCAGCTCGTAAGCCTTTCCCCGCAGGACCGTCAGCTCAACTACCGCTTGGGCGCCTGCCAGCTCTTTGGCGGTGAGGACAAGGAGAAGGCCATCGGTTACCTGAAGTACGCCGTTGAGGATCCCGGTATCGAGCCCAAGGCCTGGTACTGGCTGGGCCGGGCATACCACCTCAACTACCGGTTCAAAGAGGCCGAGGGGGCCTACCAGCGCTACCGTGGCGTGGCCGACAAACGCACCTTGGTGGAGATGCCCGTGGAAGCCTTCGAAGTGCAGTGCCGCAACGGCGCCAAGCTGCTCTCCAGCCTGAAGGAGATCTCCGTGCGCAGCAAGGTGGAGGTGGAGGACCGCGAGTTCTTCCGCTTCTATGACCTGAGCGACATCGGCGGCCGCATTGTGGTGACACCTACCGAACTGCAGACCGCGCTCGATAAGAAGAACAAGCACCGCGGTCTCGTTTTCCTGCCCGGTACCGGTGGCCCCATCTACTACAGCAGTTACGGCAAGGAAGGCAAGACCGGCCTGGACATCTACCGCACGGAACTGCTTACCGACGGTCGCTTCGCAACACCGGTGAAACTGGCCGGGTACATCAACACCGACCTCGATGATGATTACCCCTTCATGCACCCCGATGGCAAGACCTTCTTCTTCAGCAGCAAGGGCCACAGCAGCATGGGCGGGTACGATGTGTTCCGCGCCACGTACGACCGGGGCATGGATGCTTTCGGCCGCCCCGAGAACCTGGACTTCGCGGTGAGCACACCCGACGACGACATCTTCTACATCACCGATCCCGAACAGAAGGAAGCCTGTTTCGCCAGCGGCCGCAACAGCCGACAAGGCAAGTTGCACGTGTACCGCGTAAGCACCACACAGGTGCCGTTGGTGATCACCGTACTGAAGGGCACCTACGCCAGCGAGTTTGATGCGAACGACCGCAAAGCGCGGATCGTGGTTGAAGATGCGTTGACCCGCGAAACCGTGGCCGATGTGCGCACCGACATCAACGGCAACTACGTGCTGGCGCTGCCACGCAGTGGGCGTTTCCGTTTTTTGGTGGAGTGCGGCCCTTCCGGCAAGACCCATGCTGGTATGGTGGACGTGCCGCGCAATGACGGGCCCCGCGCCTACCGGCAGGAGCTCAGCCTCTCCCGCCAAGGCGATCAGGAGCGCCTGATGATCCGCAACTACTTCGATGAACCGCTGGAAGGCGACATCATCGCCATGGCCTTGGACGAGATCAAGCGTCGTGCGCGGCTCGACATACACGAAGCGGCTCCTGCGCCCGTGGTGGAGGCCGATGCACCCGTGGCCGACGTGCTCACCCGCGCCGGTTTCGCCGGTAACGTGGATGCCAAAGGCGCCGTGCAGTTGGCCAAGGACGACGCCGCCGGTTTGGAACGTCTGGCCACCGCGCAAGAGCAGCAGTCACAGGCCGCGTACCGCATGGCCATGGATGCCTTGGAAGAGGCCGAACGCAACACCCGTGAAGCCGCCGATCGCGTGGCCCGCGCCAATGCCATGGAAGATGGCACCGAGCGCAATGCACTGATGTCCGAGGCTGCGCGTTCGCGCCAGGTGGCCACCGAGGCCAACAAGCGCGCCACCGCCGCATTCCGTGCAGGGCAGGAGCTGGAGACCGCGTCGCTCACCAACCGGCAGAAGTCCGTTACCGCCACCCGCTTGGCCTCCGATGTGGAACGCACCCTTACCGCCGGTAAGGCAGGGGAGGTGGAAGCCGTGCAGCACCTCACCACCCTGAAGCAACAGCTTGACCTGCGTACCGGGCCCAAGGCCGAGGCCGACCTCGCTGAGCTTACCCGACGCGCAGCCACCGAACGATCCAAGGAAGCCGATCGGGCCATGCAACGCGCGCAGACCATGCGTGGCGAGGAGAATGAACTGGTGGACCGCATCAACCGCCTGAAGCGTGAGCAGGAGAGTGCCCGCAACAAGACCAGAAAGGACGAGATCGACCGTGAGTTGACCGAGTACCAACAGCAACTTGATGCGCTGCGCAGCGAAACCAACGCAGCCTATGCTCGCAGCCGGGTAATGCAGGAAGAGACCGCCGTGATCCGCGGACAGGCGGGCCTTACCCTGTACCTACAGGAGAACGGCGCACCCTCAGGTACCAAGGCACCCACCAAGAGCGAAGTGGATGCACTGGCGCAGCGGATAGCCGGCAGCCAACAGCGCACACGTGATCTGCCGGTGGATGAACGCTTTGATGGCTTGGAGCTGGGCAACGTTGCCGAGCAGGAAGCGCGCACCTTCGACTGGAGCCTGGCCGCCAGCGGTGCCATGGCCGATACGCGCAATGCAACACGTACCGCCGATCGCAACACTACCGGCGATGCCCAGCGGGCAGGAGGGGTGAACACCACTGTTGCCGGTGGGAACGTTGGCGACCGCACGCCCGAACAAGCCCGCATCAACACAGAGCGCGCCGAACGCGAAGCCCTCGAACGTGAAGCATTGGCGCGTGCCGATGCGCGCAGCACCAACGTGCAGACCACGGGTCCCGATGGCCGTCCGATAAGCGCGAACGTGCAACGCGATGCCGCTGGCAACGTGGTGCGAGGGGAGGAGTCCTCCGCTACCGAGGCGGGCAGTACGACCGACCGTGCACAAGCACAAGGGCAGGACGCGCGCACTGCCGGAGGCGAACAGGCACGTTCCAACGGCAGCACGACCGATGCCGGACAAGGCACCACCAGCACCCGCGAAAGCAACGTGCAAGAGCGGGACAGCGACAATGGCACAGCCGTGCGGGCAGCAGGAACAGGCAACAACGCAGGTGCTGAGGAGCGCACGGCCACGGCTGCCGAGCAGCGCAGCTCGCAGGGCAGCACCGAGCAAGGCCGCAGCACCAACGAACGCGCCGATGCCAACGCGCGTGAGCGCAGTGCCGGGAACGATGCTGCCAGCAATGCACAGCTTACGCCCGAGCAGATCCGCAATGCCGATCTGGCCAATGAGGCCAATGAGGCGATGGATGTGACCACCGATGAAGCCGACGACCTGCGCGCCGCTGCCGAACGCCAGGCGCTGGACCCCTTCCTGCTGGAGAACGAGCTTGCCGAGCTGAAGCAGCTCAGCGCCACCGAGCGCAACCGCACCCGCCGGGACAGCTTGGAGCGTCGTATGCGCAGCGTGGAGCAGGAGCTCGCTGACATCAATGCTGCCAAAGCGGTGGCCGAACAAGGCCAGGTGGCGGATGGGAACGATGAAACGGAAAGCGGGGCCAACGAGCCCTTCGGCATGGCGACCGAGGATGTGGACATGAGCCGGAGCGCACTGATCTTCGATCGCTCCACCACGGATGAGGAACTGGTGCGCCGCCTGTACCCGGACTACGCGAACGACAAACGCACCTTGGAACGTGTGAGCGATGCCGATGCGCGCGCCGCCGACCTGCAAGGCCTCGAGCTCATGCTTGCCGACAGCATAAAGGCCGAGATGGTGCGTCAGGTGGTCTTGTTGGAACTCGCTCCTGAGCAGGCCGATCGTGTGCTGCCGCGCGTGGAGCGCCTCCGCAAGCTGCGCGAAGAACACCTGGCCGAGGCCGAGCGCCTGATCAGCGAACGCCTGCTGGAACTCGCCAATGCAGGCGCCGAAGGCGATGCGCCTGCCGCAGCGCGCAACCAACAGCCGGTGCGTAATGGCAGTGCCTCCGGCAAAGACCCCATCATGGACCGTTTCGTGGCCTTGGACGGGGACCCCGCTCAGGTGTACGCTTCGCATGTGGAGCACCGCTCCGGAAAAGTGGCGGATGCCGTGGCCTTCAAGGAAGCCGACCTGGCCCGTATGGAGCGCATCGATCAACAAGTGGACTCGCTGGTGGAAGCTGCCGCCGGTCTGCCGCGCAAGGACTACGATCGCGTCATCAAGAGTGCCGACCGGTTGCGTGACGAACGCCTCATCATCAGCACCGACCTGGGCCAGCGCACCGCATTCCTGGCCCGCGAGGAATGGCGTGTGGCCACCGACAGTCTCAAGCGCACCGAGAAGGCCATCAATTCCAAAGGCCTGCCGCCGACCGACCCCTTGCTGGTGATGGCGCGCACCATGAAGAGCGATGCCGAGCGCGAATTCGAGCTGGCCCAACAGATCCGCAAACGGGCCGACCGCGCCAACGACATCATGCTGCGCGACAGCCTCTACCGCAGCGCCTACGCCACCGAACTGATGGCGCTGCGCGAAATGGACCGTTCCATCACCGTGTACAACTACCTGCTTGGCGATCAGCACCTGCGCGGTGAGACCCTGGCCTACAACGTGGTGGCTGCGCGTGTGTTGGGCATTGCTGAAGACAGCGGTACCTCCGGGGATACCGGTCCGGCCATCGCTGCCCGCACCGTCCCTGCCACCCGCACCGATGAACGCGTGGTGGGAAGCGATGCGGATGGGACCACCAATGCAAGCACCGGAACAACAGAGGAGAACCGTGACACGGCACAGCGTGCTGCCCAGCAGGATGCCCGACCCGATACAAGCAATGCCGACCGCACTGCCGATGTGGAGCGCGAAGCCGCCACGGCAGGTGCTACCGTTGCAGCCGAACGGAATGCCGGTGTTGATGGACCCGGTGCCACGGACCCGGCCGATGCTGCCGCAGCACTCGCTACACAGGAGACCGATCGCCAACGCGAACGTGCGGACACCGAAGCGGCAACCGCACTCGCGGCGGAGAATGCCCTTGCCGAGCAACGCCGCGTAGCCGCTGAACGTGATCGCCAGCAAGCCTTGGAGCAAGCGCGCCGTGCCGAGGAGACCCTGAGCCAGGCCGCACGCACCCCGGCGGTCAACTACGAGCAATTCCTGCAACCAGCCGCTCCCGCCACCGCTACCAGCGCTGTGCAGCCGGCCACCAATGCGGCTGAAGCACGTGCAGAGGAAGCGCGGAACGAATCCGTCCAGTTGCAGCAACAGGCCGCAGCACGCGATGAGGCGGCCGATGAACTGCGCGCACAAGCGGCCGGTGCACGCAAACGCGACGCCCAGCAATTGGAGAAGCTCGCGCTGCGCGAAAGCCTGGCTGCGGATTCGCTGCGCAGTGCAGCCACCCTGCGCCTGCAACAGGCCGGTGATCTGGAACGCCAAGCACGCCGAGATGCCGAACGCGCCGCCCTCGAAGCACGCTTGCAGAAGTACTACTACCTCTCGGGAGAGGACATGGGCATCGCCTTGGACAACGAAGACCGCAGCCGCTACTTCAGTGCGCGATCCCTTGCCCTGCAACAGTACGATGCCGCAGACCAGGCACGCGATGCTGCCGCCAGCAACCGCGCCGTGGGCACCGTCTTGATGGACCAGGCACGACGTGCACCCGAAGCGTCGGCACCCGTGCTGCGGATGCGTGCCGAGGCGCTCATGGCACGTGCCGATTCCTTGGAGAACGTATCCGACCGCCTGCGTGGAGCAGCCGGCATCAACGAAGCGCAGGCAGCTGTCATGCTGCAGGCCATGCCCGATGAGCAGGCCAGCGAGCTGATGGCCATGGAAATGCGCGCACGCCGAAGTGAAGCGCTGCTTTCCGAGGCCCGCGCTCAAGCCGGCAGCCAGTCCCGTGAAGAGCCTCGTAACGCTACGACAGGCGTGGGCAGCGGCACTGCAGCATCCGATGTGGCTTCCAGCTCCGCACCCACCAGCGTGGAGAGCCGCACTACACGGCCCGAAACCGCTCCGCTCACCAGCCTGCCACGCCAGTTGGATTCCGACATCTTCCAGTTGCGTCCTGCCGGTGAACGCCGCAGCACCGCCATTCCCATGGATGTGGCCATGCCCGAGGGCATCGTCTTCAAGGTGCAGATCGGTGCCTTCCGCAGTGCTGTGCCCGAGGAAGCTTTCAGCGACATGACCCCTGTAATGGGTGAGAACGTGGGCAATGGACTGGTGCGCTACACCGCAGGCCTCTTTACAGGATATGAGCATGCCGCTCAAGCCAAGGACCTGGTGCGGGAGCGCGGATACCGCGATGCTTTTGTGGTGGCTTACCGCGATGGTGTGCGCATCTCCCTGGCCGAGGCCATGCGCGAGAGCAATGCCGAGTTGGCGAGCGCACGCACCATCAACCCCGGCAGTGATGTTGCGCCTGGTACTCCGCAGCGCTCCAGCACCCGACAGGAGCAGCCTGCCACCGGCGGCGAGCGCACCGCCCAGCAGCAGCCCACCACGGAAGGACAAGCACCTTCTGAAGCGACCACCACTTCCGAACCAGCAACACCGACAACAGCTACCCCGACAACAGCTACCCCGCCACAGGGGCCGGTGGTCAGCATAGTTGCACCGCCTACCGTGGCGCCTTCCGGTGTGGCACCGGCCATCGCTGAAGATCCAGCCGTGGTGCTGGCCGCATACCCTGCCACGGCAGAGGCCATCATGGCCACCTTCGCACCGCCCGCCGACGCGTCATCTTACTACAACGTGCCCGGTGCCGCTCCTGCCCGCCAAGTGGAGACCATCAAGGGCCTCTTCTTCACCGTACAGGTGGGGGTGTACAGCAAGCCCGTTGCGCTCGACAAGCTCTTCAACATCACCCCGCTCAACAGCGAGCGCACCGAGGCCGGCAAGATCCGCTACACCACCGGCTTCTACCTCGATGTGGACGAGGCCCGCGTGCGCAAGGACGCCACCGTCGTGCTGGGAGTTCAAGACGCCTTCGTCACAGCCTACCTCAACGGCAAGCGCATCCCCATGCGCGAGGCTCGCGCCTTGCTGGAGAAGTTCGGCCCCGCCATCCTGGCCCAACCCTGAGCCCGGATAACAGATCCGCAGTTGCGCCTCTTCCCGCATCTGTAGCGTCAGCCCCATAGGGACGACATATGGGTAGCCTGCCGCCCCGCATCGCGCTCGTGCAGTCCCGTAGGGACGGCATGTGGGTAGCATTCCGTTACCACACCCCATCGCGTTCGTGCAGTCCCATAGGGACGGCATATGGGTAGCATTCCGTTACCACATCCAATCGCGCTCGTGCAGTCCCGTAGGGACGACATATGGGTAGCATTCCGTTACCACATCCCATCGCGCTCGTGCAGTCCCGTAGGGACGACATGTGGGTAGCATTCCGCCCGGCATCCCATCGCGTTCGTGCAGTCCCGTAGGGACGACATGTGGGTAGCATTCCGTTACCACATCCCATCGCGCTCGTGCAGTCCCATAGGGACGGCATATGGGTAGCATTCCGCCCGGCATCCCATCGCGCTCGTGCAGTCCCGTAGGGACGACATGTGGTTAGCCCCATAGGGACGACATATGGGTAGCCCCGAAAGGGGCGACATCCGGGTAGCCCCACAGGGGCGGCACATAGGTTCCATACGCCCTACCCATACAGATCCCGTCCCGGCCGTAATTTCGGCCCCATGTCCCGCTATTCCGTTCACCACGAGGAAGCGCTCTTGGAGGAGCTCTTGGAAGCCACCGAGCGCCACCACGAGATCGTACTGCACAACGACGACGTCAACACCTTCGAGCACGTTATCGTCTGCCTGATGGAGATCTGCGGTCACGACCCCATACAGGCCGAGCAATGCGCCCACATCGTGCATTACAACGGCAAGTGCAGCGTGAAGCGCGGCGCATTCGAGGACCTCGAACCACGTTGCACCGCACTCCAGGACCGCGGTCTTTCAGCCATCATCGCCCGATCATGAAGAAGCTTCTGTTCATCACGCTTATTGCCGTGGCCATCCTTGTTGCCTGTGCCAAGGTGCCCATTACCGGTCGCAAACAGATGAACCTCGTGAGCGAGAGCACCATCATGGGCATGGCCGATACCCAGTACCAGGAAGTGCTACAGGCCAGCAGACTGGTGCCCGATAGCGATCCGCGCACGCGCCAGGTGAAGTCCGTGGGCGACAAGATCGCGGCGGCGGCCACCAAGTACCTCAAAGACAACAAACAGGGAAAACGTGTGGAGGGCTTTCAGTGGGCCTTCAACCTCATTGACGAGCCCACCGTGAATGCCTGGTGCATGCCCGGTGGTAAAGTGGCCTTCTACACCGGCATCCTGCCCATTACCGCCAACGAGCCCGGCTTGGCCGTGGTCATGGGGCACGAGGTGGCGCACGCCATTGCCCGCCACGGCAACGAGCGCATGAGCCAGGCCATCGCTTTGCAAGGTGCCGGCATGACCGTGGAAGTGCTCACCTCCCAGAAACCCGGCCTGGCCCGCGACATCTTCCTCCAAAGCATGGGTGTTGGCGGGCAATTGGGCATGCTGGCCTACAGCCGCACCCACGAGACCGAGGCCGACAAAATGGGCCTCATCTTCATGGCCATGGCAGGCTACGATCCCCGCGAAGCACCCAAGTTCTGGGAACGTATGAGCGCCGGCAGCGGGGGCGGAGCACCACCCGAACTCCTCAGCACCCACCCCAGCGATGCCACCCGCATCCGCGACCTGGAGGCCTTCATGCCCGAGGCGCTGAAGTACTACAAGCCCTGAGCTGGCGCTGATCACGGAGCCTCATGCACACCTGGCTCGATCGGCTGCCCACCATCCTTACCCGCGTGCTGCGGGCCTTGGTCCGTGGGCTGAAGCGGCTGGTGTGGACCGCAGGCGTAATGGCGCTGGTGCTGTTCGCCCTGGCCTTCACCCGCATCCCTTTCGATGTGCACCGCTGGCTGGGCGCCGCAGCGGGACTCTGCCACCACACGGAACCACGGTGCATCGTGGTGTTGGGCGGCAGCGGCATGCCTTCCGGCCCCGAGTTGCTGCGCTTGCACCACACGGCCCAATTGGCCGGACAACACCCGCAGGCCCGCATCGTGCTGCTACACCCCACGGACAGCGCTGTGATGCAGGCCATGGTGGACGAACTGCTTCTGCGGGGGGTGGAGGGCGAACGCATCCAACCGCTGCTTGAAGGGACCAACACCCGGCAACAGGCCCTCGCATTCGTGGAGCGTGGTCAGCTTGAAGCGGACGAGCAATACCTCTTGGTAACGGCCCCCGAGAACATGTACCGCAGCCTGCACACCTTCCGCCGGGCCGGTGTTGTTCGCATCTGCGGAAGCCCTGCCTGGGACAATCCCATGTTCATCGACCTGGGCTATTCGCACAAAGGGGTGGGAGGGAAGGCCTATGTGCCCGACGTCTCCTCCAGCAATGCCCTGCGCTATGACCTCTGGAACCGCCTGAAGCTGGAGTTGGTCTGCCTGCGCGAGGCCGCTGCCATTGCCTATTATGCGTTGAATGGCTGGTTGTAACGCACCAACATGATGGTGTGGATCGCTGGAGAAGATGGCGTCCTCCGCACGGTATGAACGCCTGCTGCGTCCGATATATGCATCGGACGCAGCGGCTGTTCTGTCTGCCCGTTTATTGTCGCACCAAAGCATCCCCAACACGGCTTCTGCACATTTCCACCATCCACCTGCTCGCCATTGCTTTGGATGTATATCTTTGCCGCCTCTTTCAGCCAAAAGGCCCCGGCATTTTGGCGATCCGCACCCGTAGCTCAATTGGATAGAGCATCTGACTACGGATCAGAAGGTTTGGGGTTCGACTCCCTACGGGTGCACAAGAAAGCAGAAGGCGCCGCTCGGCGCCTTTTTGCGTAGCTGGGGCTTGGGCTTCAGCGTGAGCGGCGGTCGTTACGGCGCGGTGGATCCGCCTCTACTTGGGCTAGCTTTCGTCAACGTCATCCTCCGTTTCGTGATTTGCTTCACATTGGGGGGCTAACCCGTTCGATGGTTCCTCCGTTCAAGGCCACCGTTCACGGTCTGCAGACTGTACCTCCTGCAGCATAGTTCCGTGGCTGAACAGAACATGAATTCACGAACTCGCTGTCACCATTCAATGATCCGAACGTGCACCGTTCGAAGTACCAAGGGACGGGGCCTACGACCAAGTAGGTCCCATAACGCGTCCGCAAGAAATATAACATGGGGCTTGGCCGCCAGCACCAGTGTCATCGACACCGTGGTCTCACCATGTGCTTCCGCTCAATACCATACCATGGCTTAAGTGAACATTGATCCCCATAGCGTTTCGAACGCCGATGCGGACGGTGATGACTTCGGCGAACCCGCTTTGACCCAGCAGTCCTCCGTACAGCCAAGCGACAACGTGAGCAACATCGTTGATGGCCAACCGACCGATGCCGGCAAGGCTATCTCAAGCAACTGCGACTGCGTCAACCCCATGCCATACCATCCAGGTCATCGACGAACGCTTCCAGACCACGGAATCCGCAATGGCTGGATCCAAACATGTTCTACTGTTGAACAGGACATGGGCCAGAAAAGGCTGGTTCCTTTGTGATCTTTTTTTGACGCCCCCCTTGACATGAGGAGAGCGATACCTTCACCTTTGCCGCCGTTCTTTGATCATTCGTCGATGATAAAGCCCATTTAGTCGATCATCAGAGATGATACGTCGAAACCCGGACCCGCCGAACTGCTTGGACACAGCCGGCACCGGGAACAGGCCAAACGCCTGGACCAAGGGCCGCTCGGAACACTACAACACCAGCGACCATGGAAAACAACACTACCATTTCGTTCATCACCCGGCACCTTGGGCAGGTGCTTGTAGCGGCCCTGTGCATTCTGGGCATCAGTGCCCGGGCCCAGGTGGCCAGCACATACCAGTTCTCGCAGGAGAACGGGAGCTACTCGATGATCACCAGCGGAGGCAGCGTGCTGAGCAGTGGCACCTTCGACAACACCGTACACACGGTTAGCCTGGCGAGTCCCGGGGTGCTCTTCGAAGGCGTGGAGTACAACACCATGTATGTGTCCACGAACGGCTTCATCACCTTCGGTTCCGCAGCATCGAACACCAACTACACCCCCATCAGCAATAGTGCCGGATACAGCGGAGCCATTGCCGGTTTCGGTGCCCGATTGGAGAACGCCACAAGTGGCACACGGGAAGTGCGCGTGGTGCGCATCGGCGATGAACTGATCGTGCAATGGCGGGATGTACGCCGGCGGGGTGTGAGCGGCGGTGAGCGATTCAGCTTCCAGATCCGCATGAACACCAGCGATGGCCAGATCCGCATTGTGTATGGCCCGTTGGCCAGCCAGAACAGCGGCACGGACCACCAACCACAGGTGGGCCTCCGTGGCCCGAGCAACGCCTTCGCCACCAACGTGAACAACAGGCTAGTGACCTCCTCCTCCGGCAGCAACTGGAACAACAGTTCACAAGGAACGGCCAACAGCTCGGCATGCCGGTTCACCAGTGGCTCGAACGCACGCAGTTGGCCTGAAGGCCTGACGTACGTCTGGACATTCTGCCAACCAACACAGATCACAGGCACCACCCAGAGCGGTCCCATCTGCTCCGGGCAGGATCTTCAACTCGGAGTAACGGCGGGCGGCGAAGGTCCCTTCACCTATTCATGGAGCGGCCCCGGCACTTTCAGCCCCAATAGCACCTCGGCCAATGTGACCGTAAGCGGCGCGCAGAGCGGCAATTACAGCGTGACGGTGACCGGTGCATGTGGCGCGGCCAGCACCAATGTGGCCGTAACGGTGAACAGCCTGCCCACCGGGGTTAGCGCAACCGCCTCCGCTCCTAGCGTTTGTTCGCTGAACAACACGGTGGACCTGACCGGTACTTCCGACCTGGGCGGATCCAGCATCCTGGTCCAGGAAGATTTTGAAGGTTCCGGTATGCCCGCAGGATGGCAGGCGTTCAACCAAGGCAGTGGCGGTACTGTGAGCGCGGCGGATTGGACCTTGGTACAGAGCCCGCACAATGCCACCTACAATACCATCAGCAGCAACGATGCGAGCCAGTTCTTCCTTTCCAACAGCGACCTGCAGGGCAGTGGCAGCACAACCAATACCATGCTGCAGCTGCCGGTGCTGAACACCATGGGCTACAGCAGCCTGAGCCTTTCTTTCCGCCACTTTTATCGCCGCTATCAGGGTACTGAGAACGCCAATGTGGAAGTGAGCACCGATGGCAGCAACTGGACCAGTGCTGCGCAGTACAACGCCGACCAGGGCAGCCAGGCGAACTTCGCCAACGCGAACATCAACCTGAACGCCTACACAGGCCAGCCCACCCTGCACATCCGCTTCCGTTACTACGCTACGTGGGATTACTACTGGGCCATGGACAACGTGACGGTGAGTGGAACGCCGATCCCTGCCACCTACGTATGGAGCTCCGACCCGGCAGGTTTCAGCAGCAATGCCCTGAGCCCGCAGGGCGTGGCAGTAGGTCAGGCCACTTCGTACACCCTTTCTGTGACCGACCCCGGGGGATGCACAGCGTCCGCCAGTGTGAGCGTTGGCCACCAGCAGGCCACCACATGGTATGCCGATACCGACGAGGATGGCTACGGCGACTTGAACGACAGCATCGTTGCATGCGAACAGCCAGATGGCTACGTAGCCAACAGCGATGACGACTGCCCCATCTTGCCGGGTGTGGTGGGCGACACCTGCGACGACAATGACCCCACCACCGAGAACGATGTTGTCAATGCTTTTTGCCAATGCGCTGGATCGACCATCACCCTGTATTCCATCGCTTCAGGCACCTTCACCGACGGCAGTATCTGGAGCCTTACCCCAGGCGGACCACCTGCAGGGGTTTATCCCGTGGGGCATGATATCGTGGTGTCTTCCGGCCACTCCATCTCCGTGTCCGGCCAGCAATTGGTAGGTGACCTCACCGTGCAAAGCGGCGCCACCCTCTCGTTCGCGCTGAGCGAGGTGCTGTTGACAGTGACCGGTAGTACCGTGGTGCTTGACGGTGAGGTTTCCGGAGGCGGTGTGTTGTCCCTGGATGGTCAGTCCGCCACCGCCCTTACCCGTACCAGCGGTGTATTGGACATCACCAACCTGACCATTGCGTGCCCTGAGGGCGTGACCGCCAACGGGGCGTTCCATGTTAGAGGGGCCTTGGAACTCGCGGCCGGCAACTTCGACGCTACGAACGCCAGCATCACCCTGCGCAGTACGGCCAGTGCCACCGCCCGTTTGGCCCCAGTGGCACCAGGCGCCACCTATACCGGTAACTTGAAAATGGAGCGACAGATCCCCGGCGGTGCCACCAATTGGCGCTTGTTGGGCTCGCCGGTGGTGGGTGCGACCGTGAATGATTGGAAGGACGACTTCTACATGGCCGGATTCCCCGGTTCACACTACCCCAACTTCTACAGCGGTGGCCAGCTGTGGCCCAGCGTGCGCCGCTACGACGAGACCATGCCCAGCAGCGACATGAACGTGGGTTTGGTAGGCGTGGCCGGTACGAGCGAGCAACTGCAGGTGGGGCGCGGCTATGCCAACTGGAGCGGCGATGCCCTTGGTGGCACACAGGCTTTCGTGGTGGACGTGACCGGACCACCGGTTATCGCCACCACTCCGATCCAATTGCCCCTGACCTGGAGCAACAGCGGCAACCCCAATGCCGACGGTTGGAACCTGGTCAGCAATCCGCTCCCCAGTCCCATCGCATTCTCGGCCATCGCTCGCGGTGCCGATGTGGAGAACGGTTACTACATCTACAATCCTGCAACGGGTACATCCGGAAGCTGGAACGCACAATTCAACGTGGGTACCAATGGTGCGAACGGCATCATCCAAAGCTCCCAAGGCTTCTGGATGAAGGCCAACGGACCGAACGTTACCACCTCCGTGGATGAATCCGCCAAGGTGGCCAGCCAGACCGGTGGTTCGTTCGGGGGTATGTTGGCAGGTCAGCTCGCCATGGCCCGCCTCCACCTCAGGAACAACAACCCCGCATACGCCGACGAGACCGTGGTGCTCTTCGATGTGGGTACTTCCGGATTTGACGACGGTGACATGGAACGGATCGATTTCGGGCACAGCTCGGCTCCGCGTATCGCAACCCGCGCCGATAATACCATGCTTTCCATCAATGCGGCCGGCCAGCTCAACGAGGCATTGGTGGTACCAGTGGCGGTGAGGGCCACTACCAATGGCAGCCACTCCATCACGATCACGGGCGTGGAAGCGCTCGTGGGCATGAGCTGCGTGGTGCTCGAGGACCTGGTGACCGGTGCGCGCATTCCCGTGCAGGAAGGAAGCGTTCATTCCTTCACCATGAATTCCA
Organism: Flavobacteriales bacterium; assembly: GCA_019638115.1. Taxonomy (GTDB): domain Bacteria; phylum Bacteroidota; class Bacteroidia; order Flavobacteriales_F; family PHOS-HE28; genus PHOS-HE28. The sequence goes on from JAHBUK010000002.1 coordinate 123,891, forward strand.
CCTCTGGTAACCTGGTGCATCGCTTCAACCTCCACGTGTCCGCTGCCGTGCGCAGGGAGGTCACCGAGGTCTCGTGCCATGGCGAAGCGAACGGCGCTGTGCAGGTGACCCTGCCCGGTGGTTCGGACGAGCTGGTGACCTGGTCCACCACTGCGGGTGTAACGCTCGGTCAGCAAGCACTGAGCGCTGGCACCACCACCATCAGTGGGCTCGCTGCCGGTAACTACATCGTTGCCGTGGGCACCGCGGGTGAGTGTGGTGCGATACAGGGTGATGTGGTCGTTGTGGAACCCATGCCCATGGAGGTCCAGGCCGCCCTCTCGATGCCCGATTGCCACGATAGCACGGAGGGCGGGATCGTCCTCGATGTGTTGGGAGGCACGGCCCCCTATACCTACCTCTGGGGCAACGGCGCCACCACGGACAGCCTCCTGGCCGCTCCTGGAGAGCACCAGGTGGTCATTACCGATGACCGTGGCTGCACCTTGCAGAACGAGTACCGCATCTCCGCTCCGGAGCCCATCAGTGCAACGGTGTCGAGCACGCCGCCGACCTGTCATGGGGCCAACGATGGTGTGCTGACGATCAGCGCCCAGGGTGGAAGTGGCAACTACTCCTTCGCCTGGGTCCATGGTGCCCAGGGAGCACAACTCACGGTGGGGGAGGGAGCATACACGGTCTCCATTACCGATGAACTCGGCTGTGTCACCCAGCAGGAAGTGCAGGTCTCCGCACCGCCCGCATTGGGTATGGGTGTAACGGTGCAACCGGCCAGTTGCGCTGGTCTTGCGGATGGCGTTGCTGAGGTTACCCCCGCCGGTGGTACCGCCCCGTACGCCTATGCTTGGAGCACTGGTCAGACCACCACGCAACTCGTTGCCACGGCAGGTACCTACAATGTGCTGGTGACCGACGCCAACGGTTGTGAGGTCGAACAAGCGGTCACCATTAATGAGGTGGGACCGATCGAAGCTGAACTGCTGTTGGAGGTGATTGGATGCGGAGATGCTGCACAAGGCACTGTCATGTTGCAGGCCAGCGGTGGCTCGGCGCCCTACACCTACCTGTGGAGCAACGGTGCCAGCGGTGCCCAAACGACCCTGGCCTCCGGCGTGCATCAGGTTACCATCACCGATGCCCTTGGATGCCAGTTCGTGCAGGCGGTGGATGTGCCCGCACCCCAGCAGCTCTCGGTGCAAGTGAACGTGCAGCCGGTCAGTTGTGCGGGATACGCGGACGGTCTGCTCTCCGCTACGGTTAGCGGAGGTGTGACACCCTACCACTACGCTTGGGACAATGGTGCGACGGATGCCATGGTGAATGTGCATGCCGGAACCCACCTGCTCACTGTGACCGATGCCGCCGGCTGTGCGGTGCTGGTACCTGCGGAGATGTTCGCTCCGGATGCCCTTGCGCTGGATGTGGTGACCGTGCCCGTGACCTGTGCCGGAGCTGAGAACGGTTCCGCCACGGTGCTTGCGACAGGAGGTGTGGCTCCCTTCTCCATCGCATGGAGCAATGGTGTTACGGGCGAACAGTTCCTCGGTGCTGCGGGCAACTACGCGGTGGTGCTCACCGATGCCAACGGCTGCTCCTTGGAGCGCACCTTCACCCTGGTCGAACCTGCACCCATCTCCATGGCGGTGGTGGTGGAGGCGGCCAGCTGCCCATCGTCGAACGACGGTGAAGCAACGGTTACGGCCAATGGAGGTGAGGCTCCCTACCAGTTCCTCTGGTCGAATGGCATGGAGGGAAGCACTGTACAGATTCCCGGTGGACAGTACGAGGTGGTGGTACGCGATGCCCATGGCTGTGAGACCCAGCAGGTGGTCACTGTCAGCAGCGGTCCTTATCCCGTGGCGGCCATCGCCTCCATGGAACCCTATGTGATGGTCGGCGAGCAGGTGCAGTTCATCAGCCTCTCAACCAGCGCGGCCGGCCTCCTGTGGGAGTTCGGTGATGGCTCCACCAGCACCAACATCATGCCTGTGCATGCATTTGCCCTGCCCGGCACCTACAGCATCTCGCTGGTGGCCATCCAGGGTCTCTGCTCCGATACGGCTGCCACCACCCTGGTGGTGGAAGCTTCCACCGGTGTGGATGGTGTACGCGAACAGGGTGAAGTGCGTGCCTGGACGACCGCCAATGCGTTCCACGTCTGGTTGCCTTCCTCCGAAGGGGTGGTGCAGGCTAAGTTGCACGATGCTTCCGGAAAGCTCCATCGCTCCAACATGGTACCGGTGGACCGCAACCAGGTGGAACTGGCCGCCGATCATTTGAGCAGCGGTGTCTGGTTCCTTACGATCGAGACCGGATCCGCACAGCACAGCTTCCGTCTGCTGCTGACCCGCTGATCACGGTTACCGGGATACGGCGCCCGCCGCAGGTCTTAGACCTGTCGGCGGGCGCCGCTTTTTCGGCCCTGTGCACAGGGTGGGAAAGGGCTTTTCAGCATCGCCGCCGCCGGGCAGCGCAGCCAGCTGGAACCCTGGTGCAACCATATGTGCGAATGCTCCGTATTAGCGGCGGCATCACACTCATGATGCCACACTTTGAACATGAAGAACAGCATCGCCGGATATCAAGCAAGCGTCAAGTTGGACCGTTCCGGTCCGTACCTGTCACGCCTCGCGGCCATGGTCATCCTGGCCGTATCATGCCACCAATTCGCTGTCGCACAAGCCCCGTTGGACGATTTCGATCGTCCGAACAACTTGGTGGTCGGCAACGGCTGGGTGGAAACCGAGACATCCGCTCCGGGGAGTATCTCCGTGGAGAACGGGGTGCTCTTCATGAAGAGCCCTTCCATCGGTCGCGACCATGCCTCCAGGGCGTTCGTGGGTGGCCATGATCCCGTTCTTGGCAACAACCAATGCACCTTGGAATGGGCCTTCAGCATGCGCCAGACCCGCAGCAACCCCACCGGCTTCGATCCGGAGGGTTGGGGTATCGCCGTGGTGCTCGCCGGCAGTGACGCCGATCCGCTTCAGGGTTCGGGATACGCGGTGGTGCTGGGAACGCCGAACTCAACCACCAACCGGCTCAGGCTTGTTCGCTACACTGGCGGACTTTCGCAGAACAGCAACATCACCAACATCATCACCACCGGCAACTTCGCCCAGCAGCACCTCGATGTGCGGGTCACCTTCGACCCCGCGGACGGCACCTGGTCCCTTTTCTATGCCGACCAGGGCAGTGGCCCCTTCGGCAACCCGCGCAATGCTTCCACTCCTGGTGGCACAGCAGTGGACGTGGTGCATGCTTCAACCCCGTTGGGCCATTTCTCCTGCCTTTGGAACCATGCCATCGGCAGCCAGGCCCGGGGCGTGTTCGATAATATCCATGTGCCATACGCCTGCGAAACCCGCCTCGAGATGGTCTCCGCCAGTGCTTCCGCAATGGAGACGGACGGCAGCTACCTGATCGGTGTGCGCATCACCAATCCGCACCCCACGGTGCCCACCCAGGTGAGCGTGGTACGCACCAGCGGTGATGCCGACCGCGTTGGTGGATTCACTACCGAGGTGCTCACCTTCCCGGCGGGAAACAGTGCCGTGCAGTACGTGCCCGTGCAGATCCTCGATGATGGTGGCTGTACCGGGAACGGTATGATCAACTTCCAGTTGCAGGGGGCCTCCGGTGGGTCGGGTTCGCCCATCATCGGCGACCTTTCCGATCTTCAACTCACCATCGTCGACCCGCAATCGACCCAGCTTTCCCTGCTTGATGAAAGCTTCGAGACCGATGGTGCAGGAAGCCGCTATTTCCTCAGTGTCCCCCACGGCGTGGGCCCGGGTGGTGCCTATTTCCTTCGCGCCGACCTGGGCGGTTTCGCCGTTGCCGGTGCCCTTGCCCCCACAAACATGGAAGGTACCCATGCCATCGGTGCCACCCGCTTGGGCCCCCTGGCCACCAACTCGGAGATCACCATCACCGTGCCTGCCTTGGACATCATGGGCATGTATGGGGTGGATATCGGACTCCGGGTGGCTGCGCGCTCAAGTTCCAACTACGACAACAGCACTGCCGATCGTGATCACCTCCTTGTGGAAGTGAACGTGGACGGTGCAGGGTGGACCACGGTCGGTGCATTCCGATCCACGGCTGTCATCGGTGGTAACAATAAACGCATTGCTCAGGATACCGACCTCGACGGCCGCGGTGATGGCTCACCCCTTAACACCGCTCTCCGCAACTTCTCCATTCCCATGTCCATCCAGGGCAATACCATGGATGTGCGCCTGCGCCTGCGCTCCACGGATGTGCTGGAGGAGATCATGATCGACGACCTGCGCGTTGCCGGTGTCCTGTGCAAGCCCACCTACTACTCCGCCCAAAGCGGCGTTTCCACGGACCCCATCTGGAGCACTGTACGCAATGGTGTCCCTGCCAGTGCTGCGATCGACAAGCTGGCCTCCCTGGTGGTGCAGGACGGCCACGAGGTAAGCCTGCAAGCGGCCCAGGTCCGTGACCTGGCCGTGGAGGCAGGCGGACTTCTGAACATCCTTTCCAACACCGTGGAGGTGTTCGGTGAGCTACTCTCAGTGGATGGTATCCTCACCGATGTGCAAGGCCACCTGGTGCTGGAGGGCCAGAGCCCATTGGCTATCACCGGTGCGGGGCTCATCAACATCCACGACATCACCGTGGACCGCCCTGCCGGTGTGCTCGCTGAAGCACCCATGGCGCTGCGCGGTACGCTGCAGTTGGAGAACGGGGTGCTGGACAACAGGGCGGGCATCACCTTGCTCAGCTCCGCCACCCGCACCGCCCGCCTCGGTCCTGTGCCCGTTTCCGCCGACCTGCTGGGCAACATCACCATGCAGCGCTTCGTGCCCGGAGGCAGAACCAACTGGCGCATGCTCGGTAGCCCCGTACAAGGCGCCACCATTGCCGATTGGAACGCCGACTTCTACACCACCGGCTTCCCCGGTAGCAACTACCCCAACTTCACACAAGGCAACACCCTGTGGCCCAGCATCCGATGGTACGATGAGCAGCATTCTGGAAGCGACATGAACGACGGCCTCACCGGGGTGAGCGGCAACGAACAGCCGCTCCTTACCGGACAAGGATTCGTGGCTTGGTGTGGCGATGACATCCAGGGCACACAACCCTTCGTGGTCGACGTTACCGGCCCACCCACCATTGCGCGCAGCCCCATTACGCTGCCCATGTCATACACCAACACCGGTTCGGCCGCCGCAGATGGCTGGAACCTCGTGGCCAATCCCCTGCCTTCGCCCATCCTCTTCAGTGCAATTTCCCGCGATGCCGATGTGCAGAATGCCTATTGGATCTTCAACCCGGCAACGGGCAACTACGCCACCTGGATCGCCGGCGTGGGCACCAACGGAGCCAATGGAGCAATCCAAAGCAGCCAGGCCTTCTGGCTAAGGGCGAACGGCCCTGCGGTAACCACCACACTGGGCGAAGCGGCCAAGACCCGCACCCATGCCGGGGGGCTCTTCGGTGGCTTGGAACAGCAGCAGCAAGCCATGTTGCGCCTATCCATCTCCAGCAGCATCAACGAATTCAGCGACGAAACCGTCATCATCTTCCAGGACGGAACACCCACCTTGGGCGATGAGGATGCTGTGAAGCTCGTGCTCGCTCATCCCCAGGCACCACAGATCGCCAGCCGTAGCAGCGACCAACACGAGCTCGCTATCAACCGCTTCGGCTCTTTCGCAAACGATGTGGCGATCGAACTGGCCGTGAAGGTGGCCGTGACCGGCACCTACACCATTACCACCACCGACATGGAGCACCTCAACGGCCTTAGCTGCCTGGTGCTGGAGGACCTCGTTACCGGCACCATCACCCCGCTGCACGAGGGCGCCACTTATAGCTTCTCCATGGCGGCCAACGCCAACGCCGAAGAGCCCCGCTTCATGCTGCGCGCCACTGCGCCCATTCCCTTCACCTTCAGCAGTGCCGCATGCTTCGGTGCCGGTGGTAGCGCTCAGCTCGATGTGCCTGCCGGTGCCTATGGCATCACCTGGAGCAGCTCCGCTGGTGAAGTGCTATTCAGCGACGTGACCACCGTGGAAGAACTGCCTGCGGGCAACTACCAAGTGAGCGTGAGCGGCACAGGCAGCGCATGCGGCCAGTTGGTGCAGTCCTTCACCATTGCCGAACCCTTCGCCATGGAGGTTTATGTGGAGGCCGGCATGCCCAGCTGCCACGATGCCAGCGATGCCACCCTCGCCTTGGAAGTGCTGGGCGGCGTGGCCCCCTACACCTACCTCTGGAGCAACGGCGCCACTACGGCTACCTTGCAGAACGTGGGTGCCGGTAGCTACGTGGTGACCGTTACCGATGCCAACGGTTGCACCTTGCAGCCCGGCGCCCTGGTGGTGAACGCCCCGGCCCCCTTGGGTGGCGAGATCGTGGAGCCCGAAGCCACCGTGGTGGGACAGGCCGTCTTCTTCGTCAGCACCGCACCCGCCAGCAGCGAGCACAGCTGGGATTTCGGCGATGGCAACACCAGCAGCGACTGGGCACCCGTGCACAGCTACGACCTGCCCGGTACCTACGTGGTAACCCTTACCCTGCGTGATGGCGAATGCCAGCGCAGCCTGCAGACCACCATCAGCGTGTCCGTAAGCACCGGCTTGAACGAATTGGATGCCGACGAGGTGCGCGCCTACAGCAACGGCGAAGCTCTGGTGCTGCTGAGCAACCTGGGGCAGGAGCTGCACGTGCAGGTGTACGATGCTGCCGGCCGCATGAAGACCGTGAAGCGTGTGCCCGCGCACAGCAACCGCCTGGAGATACCCACCAGCGGATGGGCACCCGGAGTGTACTTCCTCAACGCCAGCACCAGCTGGGAGCAATGGACCTTCACCCTGCCCGTGGTGGAGTAAAAAAGAACCAGTCCACATACCATAGATCGGCGCGGCCGCTCCCGAAAGGGGGCGGCCGTGCTCGTTCAGGGGCTGAGCTTCCGGGGCTTATGAACAGCCTCTTGTGCATAAGGGTGGATCCCCCTAATTTGGCCGACCCTAACGATGAACGGTACCCTAACCCCGGGGTAACGCCCAAACCCATCCCACATGAAGAAGCTTTCTACGCTTCGGTCCTTCTCGGTCCTTCCTGTTGCTGCCCTGCTTTTTGCCGGGCTCACCACCTCGCTTGCCAAAGCCCAGGTGACCATCTTCTCTGAGAGCATGGGCACGGTTGGAGGTACCACCGCCATCGCTACACACGATGCGAATGGTGGCTTCGATAATTCGGCAGCATACACCTACACAGGTACTGGGGATCTTCGCAATAACACCAATTCAACAGGTTATGCAGGTGCCAGTGGAGTTGCCAATGTGTTCTTGACCAACAACGGGACTGCGAGTTTTCAGATCGCTGGCGTGAATACGCTGAGCTATGAGAACCTCTCGCTGAGCTTCGGTGCCTTCAAGAGTACCACGGCCTCGAACTTGACCGAATTGGTGGTTGAGGTGAGTACCGATGGCGTGAACTACAGCGCTTTGACCTTTGCGGCGCAGCCAACTGGTTCGGGAACAGCTAACTGGCGATTGGTCACGATAACCGGTGGTACTATTCCGGCAACCAGCAACTTGCGGATCCGTTGGAGGAATTCTGCTTCGGGTACAGGATCTCCCCAATTCCGGATCGATGACATCACGCTCACGGGTACGGTTTCTGGCACCAACACCTCCGTGCAATTCGTAAGCACCAGCAGCAGTGCTGGCGAAGCTTCTGGCAGCACCAACCTGGCGTTGTCCATCACCGACTTCGATGCGGCCAACGCCACCAGCGTCACCATCAGCGCCACGGGCGCCACGGGCCGCATCACCAGCTTCACTTCGCCGGTGGTGTTCCTCGCCAACAACGGCAGCAACCAGAACTGCGTGGTGGTGATCGACAACAACGCCCTGTGCGATGGCGACCAGAACGTCACCTTCACCATCACCGGAATCAGCGGTGGCCAGGGCACGCCCTTCGTGGGGGCCAACGCCAGCCACGTGCTCACCATCACGGATGATGATGTGTGCCCGGAGCTCTTCGTGAACCCCGGCAGTCTTGACCTTGGCAGTGTGGCCGTGGGCGGAAATGGCAGCAGCCAGAGCTTCGACCTCAGCGGCAGTGGCCTCACGGGCGCTCCCGGCGTGATCACGGTGACCGCGCCCAACGCCAACTTCGAGGTGAGCAACAACAACAGCACCTGGGGTAGCAGCACAACCATCGCTTACGGTTCCGCCACCTTGAGCGCAACTCCGGTATGGGTGCGCGCCACCCCCCAGTCACTGGGCGCCCAAAGTGGTGATGTGACCCTGAGCGGTGGCGGCGTTGGTGCTCCACCCGTTGTGGCGCTCAGCGCAAGCGGCATTGCCCCGCAGATCTACTGGAACTTCTCGGCGCCGGCCAATGCGAGCCCAACCTTTAATGCGATCGCCAACCTGAGCAGCGGAGCCCTTTCACAAGGCAACGACTTGGGAAGCACCCCGTTCATCAACTCCTCCAGCGCTTCCAATTTCACCGGTGCTTCAGGTGGCAACAATGCGGCCATCACGGCCACGACCGGTGCTTTGAACACGTCCACCAGCGCCTATTTCTCATTCACCCTCACTCCGGCAAGCGGTTATGGCATGGCGATCAACGCCATCAACTTCGGCACCCGTCGCACAGCTACCGGTCCTCAGTTCTATGCCATTCGTTGGAGTTTGGACGGATACACCAGCGACCTTGCGCAAGGCGGCACGCCGGCTTCCTCCACTTGGGATCTGTTGACCAATGACAGTTACAACTGGACTGCACCGGTGAACACCCCGGTCACGATCCGTATCTACGGTTATGGTGGCACAGGTAGCCCAGGTGCAGGCAACGCCAACTGGCGCATCGATGACCTGGAGGTGCTGGGCGTGGCCCTGCAACCAGCGGCAGTGTGGTACAGCCGTGGCCAGGGCAACATCACCGAGCCCATGTGGAGCACCACGCCCACCGGCGATCCCGGTCCGGCCTTGTTCACCAGCAACAGCAGCATGGTGGTGCAAAGCGGGGACATTGTTAGCGTGAACGCCAACACCAGCGTGAACAACCTGACCGTGGAAGAGGACGCGATCCTGGACATTGAGGACGAGCGCTTGCTGAGCGTGTTCGGCGATGTTGTGGTCTTTGATGGCAACACCTCGGGCCTCTTCAACGGCGAGATCTCCTTGGAGAGCGTCAACCCGGTCTCCATGAGCACCGCGAGCACCGTGGAACTCACCGACCTTACCGTGGCGGCCAGTGGCGGTGTTACCCTGAGCGGCAACTGGAACATCCGCGGCACCTTGATCCTGGGTGATGGCGACTTTGACGCCACCAACGCCAACGTTACCCTTACCAGCGATGAGGACCGTACCGGCCGCCTGGGTCCTGTGGGCCCCACCGCCAGCTACACGGGCAACCTCACCGTGCAGCGCTTCATCCCTGGCGGTGCCACCAACTGGCGCCTGTTGGGCAGCACCATGGACAATGCCACGGTGGCCGAATGGAACGACGACTTCTTCACGGCCGGTTTCCCCGGTAGCAACTACCCCAACTTCATAGTTAACGGCCAGCCTTGGCCCAGCATCCGCAAGTACGAGGAGAGCAACCCCGGCAGCGATGTGAACGACGGCCTGGTGGGTGTGGTCAACACCTCCGAGGCCTTGGTGCCCGGTCGCGGTTACGCGGCCTGGAGCGGCGACAACCTGGGTGGCACTGCCGCCTTCACCGTATCGGTGACCGGTGAGCCCACCATCGCCTATTCGGCCATCAACCTGCCTGTGAGCTTCACCGACAACAGCCTGCCCACCGTGGACGGCTGGAACCTGGTGAGCAACCCGCTGGCCAGCCCGGTGGACTTCACCGAGATCACCCTCGGCGCGGACATGACCGAAGGTTACTACGTGTACGACCCCGCCACGGGCAACTCCGCCTTCTGGGATGAGGACAGCCAGACCAGTACGCCCGAAGGCCTGCTGAACGGCGTGATCCAAAGCTCACAAGGCTTCTGGCTGAAGGCCAACGGCAGCGATGCCAGCGCCAGCCTTGATGAAAGTGCCAAGGTGAGCGGCCAGCAGGGCGGTCTCTTCGGTGGCAGCAGCATGGCCACGCTGGCCAGCCTGCGCCTGCGCATCAACGGTGCCAACACATTCAGCGATGAGGCCCGCGTGGTCTTCGCCGAAGGCATTCCCGCATACGACAGCAAGGATGCCTTGAAGCTCGACTTCGCGCACGCTTCCGCACCGCGCATCGCCACCCGCAGCACCGACGGCCTGGAGATGATCGTGAACCGCTACGGCGAGCTCACCAGCGAAGCCCTGATCCCCGTTACCGTGCGCACCGGCATCACCGGCAACTTCACCATTACGGCATACACCGCCGCCATGCCCGGCCTGTCATGCATCCTGTTGGAGGACCTGCTCACCGGCGCCATCACCCCGCTCCATGAGGGTGCCACCTACACCTTCAACCTGCCCGCCACCACCGAGCCCGTTACCGAGCGCTTCGTATTGCGCGTGGGTGCACCCCTCGGCTTCGGCAGCACCGATGCCCTCTGCGCCGATGCCACCGGCACCGCCAGCGTGGAACTTGGTGCCCTGGTTACCGATGTGGTTTGGACCGATGGCATGGGCTTGCCCCTCAGCAGCCAGGTAGGCGTTAGCGGTACCGCCAACAGCCCTGCGCTCGTTGCCGGCAACTACAGCGTAAGCGTGGCCAGCGAAGCCGGTTGCGGTGCCCTTTCACAGGATTTCACCATCAGCGCACCCTTCGCACTGGAGATGGATGCCGAGCACGTGATGGCCACCTGCCCCAACACGGCCGATGGTATGCTGAGCGTTAGTGTGTTCGGCGGTGTGTCTCCCCTTGAATACAGCTGGAGCACGGGCAGCAACGGCACCAGCATCACCGTGCCCGCAGGCAGCTACCAGCTCACCATTACGGATGCCAACGGTTGCACCAGCACCGAAGAGTTCGTGATCACCAGCGGCGATGGCCCCGAGGCCGGCTTCGAGCTGGAGGAAGGCATCCTGCTCGTGGGTGAGAACGTGTTCTTCACCAACACCAGCGTGCTGGGCGATGAGTACTTCTGGGACTTCGGTGATGGCAACACCAGCTCCGACATGGAAGCGGTGCACAGCTACGCACTGCCAGGCTTGTACACCGTTACCCTCACCGTGTTCGGCGGTGCTTGCGAAGACAGCTTCCAGCAGGACGTGGTGGTGCAAGTGAGCACCAGCGTGGCCAGCCACACCGCAGTGGGCACCAGCGTTTGGAGCACCACCGAGCACTTCGTGATCCAGCACGGCATGGACAAAGGCAGCCTGCTGATCGAGGTGATCGATGCCACCGGCCGCCTGCACATGCAGAAGCAAGTGGCCGCCAGCCCCGGTCAGGTGTTGCTGCCCAACAGCAGCCTCAGCACCGGTGTATGGTTCGTACGCGTCACCAACAACGGCGAGCAGAAGAGCTACCGCGTACCCCTGGTGCGCTGATCGCACACGATGCACAGATCGAAGGCCCCGTTCAGCAACGGGGCCTTCGCTTTTTTACGGGCCAAGGCCCCTTGTTGCCGTTGCCCATTGCAGGCACCGATCTACCTTGCACCCATGATCACCATGTTCCGCAAAAACCTGCTGGCCGCACTGGCCGGCCTGCTGCTCTTCACGGGCTGCATCACCATCGAAGAGAACTACACCTTCAAGAAGGACGGCAGCGGGACCATGCAATACGTGGTGGACATGAGCGAGCTGGGCGAGATGATGAAGAGCTTCGGCGGCGATGGCGCCATGGGCGACATGGGCAACATGGACATGAGCTCGGAGATCGCCGCGCTAAAGACCATCCCAGGCATCAGCAAGGTGAAGCTCGACAGCAAGAAGAAGTGGGTGCAGCGCATCAACTTCGCCTTCAAGGACGTGAACGCCCTGAACAAGGCCCTCAATACCCTGATGGCCGATGAGGCGAAGCCCGACTTCCAGTTCTTCCGCTGGGAAGGCAACACCTTGGTGCGCAGCAACAATGGCCATGCCCGTGAATTGGGCAAGAGCTTAGGCGGTGGCGGCACGGCCGAGGTGATCGAGGACGAAGAAGAGGAGGAGACCGAGACCGTGGTGGACGAGGCCATCGAGGGCGAAGAAGATGAGGACGGTGGCCTGGACATGAACATGATGCTCGAAGCCATGAAGTACAAGTTCAGCTTCAAGTTCGCCAATGCGGTTAGCGGAAGCACCGCCGCCGATGGTGTGAACAAGGCCACGCCAAGCTCCAAGGAGCTGCGTTTCGACACCGATTTCGGCTACATCAGCAAGGAGGACAAAGCGCTGGACCTGCGCATCACCTTGGATAAGTAACAAAACGGGGAAAGCGGTTCCGCAACGGCTCCTGTCCGCGACCGCCATCAGTTACCATGGACCACCTGCTGGAGACCGCCATCCGTTTGGCCGCCAAAGTGCACAAAGGCCAGAAGGACCGCTTCAACAAGCCGTACATCCTGCACGTGATGCGCGTGATGATGCGCGGACACGATTTCGATGAGCAGGTACTCGGTGCCTTGCACGATGTGTTGGAGCGTTCGGCTCTTACCATGGACGATCTGGCGAAGAAGGGCTTCACGCCACGCGTGCTGAAGGCCCTGGACCACATCACCCGCCGCACCGAGGAGACCTACGAGGAATACATCGATCGTGTGATGCTGGACAACCTCGCCATCCGCGTGAAACTGCACGACCTGGCGGACAAGATGGACCTGCTGCATGTGGAGACCCTGAGCGTTGCCGACCTGAAGCGCTACAACAAGCAGTTGACCGCCTACCACCGCATGAAGAAGTTGGTGGAAGAGGCCAAGGCCAACATGAGCCTGCGTTTGGACGGCAAGACCAAGTCCGCCTGAACAGCGCCTCCGCGCCGCGTTGACGTGGCCGGATCGAGCGCCGCTATCTTCTTGAAGAACGTGGGTTGAATACCGCTCTGTCCGATATGTATCGGGCGCAGCCGTAGTTCTTGATGCTGCGGTCGTCTCCACGATCGCATGTGCCCATCGCAACGCGCTATGGCAATGGCGCCGATCCGGACAACGATGATCGGCATCCCGCGATCATTCCGCTCGGATTACCTTGTCCGGCGCTACGGCGGAGCCGGTCCGGATCTCGGGACCGCGCTACACCCACGCACCGACCAAGCCCTACGAACACATGAGAAAGACCAGTCTTATCCTCTGCAGCGCCCTGCTGCTGGGAACGTCCCTGCTACAACCCCGCAGCGCCGCAGCACAGTCCGACTTCCAATGGGAGGTGGACCAGTTCGAGGACCTGCGCATCCTGCGCTACCGCATCCCCGGCTGGGAGTCCATTCCCTTGCAGCAAAAGCAGCTCGCGTATTACCTCACCATGAGCGGCCTTGCCGGGCGCGACATCATGTGGGACCAGAACTACCGGCACAACCTCAGCATCCGTCGTGCACTGGAGAAGGTGGTGGCCATGCGCGGTGCCAAGGATGTGGGGCCCGAGTGGGATGCCTTCATGACCTACGCCAAGCAAGTGTGGTTCGCCAACGGCATACATCACCACTACAGCAACGCCAAGTTCACACCGGGCTTCAGCCGCAGCTGGTTCGAGGGCCAACTCTCCCGCGCCAAGCACAAGCTGGACAAGGAGGTGCTGGAAGCCATGTTCAACCCCGCGATCGACGCCGTGAAGGTGAGCCAGGATGCGGACAAGGACCTGGTGCTGCACAGCGCAGTCAACTTCTATGGCAAGGACGTGACGCAGGCCGAGGTGGAAGCCTTCCATGCGGCCACCAGCAAAAAGGACGAAGCCGAGCCGCTGAGCTACGGCATCAACAGCAAGCTCGTGCGTGGCCGCGATGGCAAGGTGGAGGAGCAGCGTTGGAAAGTGGGCGGCCTCTACGGCCCCGCCTTGCAGGAGGTGGTGAAGTGGCTGGAGCTGGCCAAGGGCGTGGCCCTGAACGAGCAGCAGGAGAAGGCCATCGGCTTGCTGATCGAGTACTACCGCACCGGCGACCTCAAGACCTGGGACGACTTCAACATCGCCTGGGTGCAGGACACCAAAAGCGACATCGACTTCATCCACGGCTTCGTGGAGGTGTACAACGATCCCCTGGGAATGCGCGGCAGCTACGAGGTCATCATCCAAATGAAAGACCCCGAGGCCAGTGCCACCATGAGCGTGCTGATGGACTACGCCGGTTGGTTCGAGGAGAACAGCCCGATACTGCCCGAGCACAAGCGCAAGGACGTGGTGGGCATCACCTACAACTTCATCAACGTGGTGGGCGAGGCCGGTGATGCCAGCCCCAGCACACCTGTGGGCGTGAACCTGCCCAACGCCAACTGGATCCGCGCCAAGCACGGCAGCAAGAGCGTGAGCCTGGGCAACATCAGCGAGGCGTACGAGAAGGCCAGCGGGGGTGAAATGATGAAGGAGTTCGCATGGGATGAGGGCGAACGCGAGCGGGCCGCCAAGTACGGATCCCTGGCCGGCAAGCTGCACACCGCACTGCACGAGGTGATCGGCCATGCCAGTGGCGTGCTGGAGGCCGGCAAGAACCCGGATATGTTGAAGAACTACGCCAGCCCGCTGGAGGAGGCCCGTGCCGACCTGGTGGCGCTCTACTACATCATGGACCCCAAGCTGGTGGAGATCGGCCTGATGCCCAGCATGGATGTGGCCGTGGCCGAGTACGAAGCCTACCTGCGCAACGGCCTCATGTTGCAACTGCGCCGCCTGAAGCTGGGTGATGACGTTCAGCAGGCCCACATGCGCAACCGCCAGATGGTGAGCAAGTGGGTGCTGGAGCGAGGCAGCCGCACCGGTGTGGTAACGCTGGAGCAGCGCGATGGCAAGAGCTTCGTGCGCATCCACGACCACCAAGGCCTGCGCCAGCTTTTCGGCGAACTGCTGCGCGAGGTGCAACGCATCAAGAGCCAGGGCGACTACGAGGCCGGCAAGGCGCTGATCGAGACCTACGGGGTGAAGGTGGACCGCGAGCTCCACGCCGAGGTGTTGCGCCGCAGCGAGAACGTGAAGAGCGCGCCCTATGCCGGGTTCGTGAACCCCGTGCTGGTGCCGGTCACCGATGCGCAGGGCAACATCACCGACATCCGCATCGAGCACGCCAAGGATTTCGTGGAGCAGATGCTCGACTACGGTAAACGCTTCAGCTTCCTGCCTGACGTGAACTGAGATTTTTTTCGGCCTTTTGGAACCTTGGTCCGGAAGCTTGCGTTCAACCCGCCTGTCCAAGTAGTTCAAAGGTCAATCTGAAGAGTCACGTCGCCCCTGTCCACTCCGGTGGATGGGGGCTTCGTGCTTCCGGACCCCTGGGGGGGCGCGGCACCCATACCCGCAACGGAAGGAATATCGCGGTGCATGCATGCCGAACGAATGAACTTCTATATTTGCGGCCCCTGAGCGAGAAAAGAGCCCTCATACCGGAGTGGCGGAATTGGTAGACGCGCACGTTTCAGGGGCGTGTGACCGTAAGGTTGTGCGGGTTCGAGTCCCGCCTCCGGTACCAGCGAGGTGGCCCACAAGGCCACCTCGCTTTTTTGTGCCCCAACACTCGTGTGTTGCACGTTCCGCGCTGCTGTTCGCCATTACTTTTGCGGCCGCTCCACGCATGGCCTCCAAGTCTTTCCAAACGCGTCGCAGCTGGCATAACACGCAATTGGTGTTGCTGGTAACGCCGCCCGTGCTGCTCGTCATGGTGTTGGTGTTCGCCGCCACCGGCAAGGCCGACCCGTTGGTCTGGTCCGGAGGCGTTGCGTTGGCTGCTTTGCTGGTGGCCTTGCTCCGCGATGGCAGCAACAGGAGCGTTTACCGCATGCAGGATGGACGTATGATCCTCAGCGACCGCAAGGGCAGCTTCGAGGTCCGTTTGCAGGAGATCTCCGATGCCAGCCTCATCGATCGCGCCGCAGCACGCGACTACATCCGCGCCAAGTTGCGTGAGCAGGGCTTCACCGGTAGCGATCGTAGGGATCGCCAGCGCGCCTTTACCCGCTTCTGTTCGGTTGATATCGGCCTTACCTCGTTCACGCTGGGCTTGGGGCGCAGCATGATCGACCGTATGCCCGATGCTCGACGCGACCTGGTGTTGCTGCGCCTGAAGGGAGGGGAAGACCTGTTGCTCTCGCCCCAGTACAACCAGGATCTCGTTGCTGCGGTGAACCGCATGGTACACCCGATCTCCTAAGCTTTGCTTACGGCGCTGTTCCGCAATACGTAACGGCATCTGGCCACTGGCCATTTAAGCCGCGAAAGGCATTGGCCGTACGTTCAGGGAACACCACTACGGGTGCCTGCCTTCGTTGCTCTAACAGCGGAGGAGATACCGGCGGCTTAGTTGTAGCGGACCTTCTGGCCCAGCCTCAGCACACTGTTCTGACTGATGCCGTTCAGCTTGCAGAGCTTGGGCACCGTGGTGCCATAGCGGCGGGCAATGGCGGAGAGCGTATCCCCACTGCGCACCACGTGGTACTTGCGGGCCGCCATGGCCGCGCGGGCCGCAGCGATCTCCTCGAACACGCCCTTATGGATGTCGAACGTACGCGCCTTCAACTGGCCGTTCTCCAGATCGAATACTTCCGCCGGGTTTATCGGCTGGTCCAGAAAACGCACCTCGAAGTGCAAGTGGCTACCATAGCTACGGCCGGTATTTCCGCCAAGGCCCAACGTATCGCCAGCCTCAACGATATCACCCGGTTTCACGTGCCGCTTGCTCAAGTGGGCATAGAGCGTTTCAAGCCCATTGTGATGGCGCACGACCACCACATGGCCAAAGCTGCTGTTGTACTTGGAGATGCGCACCATGCCGGCGAAGGCCGTAACCACGGGGTCGCCGGTCTGCAGTTTCAGGTCCACCCCGTAGTGCATGCGTCCTTTGCGCGGCCCGAACGGGGAGGTAACGTGGCCGGGGCATGGCAGGGCGTGGTCGCAGTCCTCGTGGATGAGTTGAAGGCGCAGGGTGTCCTTGGGCAGGTTGGCCACCTTCATGCGGTCGAAGATGGTCTCCGTGTTCCAGTTGCAGTAGACGTCGTAATGCGGAATGTGGAGCAGCGAATCGTTCACGTCCCAATGGAGAACCGGCATCACCATGTCCTCGATGCCTTCTCCGTCGGCCATATCGAGTTCGATGTAGAGGTCCTCTCCATCAGGTCCGCCGAATCCGGTGGTATCCACCTGTGCGCTCACCACCATGGGGGCGGCAGCCATCAGGCCGATGGTCCAGAGGTTCAGGAGTTTTCCGATCATGGTCGGCAAATCTATCCGCGCTGCTGAACCCTGCAAGCCCAGCGGCCGGGGCACTGTCAAGGACCCGTTGTGGAAAGCCGCCACTGTAGCTGAAAGCCCCGTGAATGCTGATGGAACCGCCGATGATGAACGGACGTTAAAAGCTGTTAAGCGATCGGTCTTCCACCACGCGGCCGCGTTCTCAACCGGGCATGGTCGGTGAAGTGCTCCGGACGATGTGGCACAGTGAACAACGAGGCATGAATTTAGCGGCGTGAAGCAGCTCATGGAACATTTGCGGGAAGGCATCGGAACAGGAGGGACCAAGCGTTTGGGCAGTGGTCTCGCACACGTGGTGATCACTTACTTGTCGGCGCTTCTCCTGGCCTTGCCCTTGTTCATCATCGTGCATCCTTTCGTGCCTGAGCTCACCCTGCCCATCGGCGAAGGTGTTCGGGTGGATCACGGCATCACCTTCATCCTGGTATTGGTGGCCTTCATCGTTCTGGTGAACCGCTTTCAGGCCGTGGTCTATGGCCTGCTCATCGTCGGCATGTTGGCGCTTACGATCACCACCATCACGGGTTGGTACACGGTGGGCGACATGTACAAGGGCTATGCGGAATTCCTCCGGTCTTTGCGGGATACCGCGGAGCAGGTGCCCATGGCATCGCGCCGCGCCAAGCCCTTCCACGATGCGGAGAAGCTCCGTGCACTGGTGGACCCACGCGATGCTGCGGTGCGCAAGGCCGCCGTGCGCATGGCCACCGCCAACTTCACGGAGGTGAAGAGCAGCGGCGATGAGTTCATCCTCATCCAATCGTTCTCCATCTTCAAGGAAGTGAACAACAAGTGGCGCTACGTGGCCGATGTGAAGGGCGGGGAGTACTTCGCCTCACCGGCGGAAAGCCTTGAACTGATGGCCGGCGATTGCGATGACCATGCGGTGCTGATGGCTGCTTTGATAACGGCCATTGGCGGTGAAGTGCGTTTGGTGCGCACCGAAGGACACGTGTACCCGGAACTGAAGGTGGGTGATGACACCCGCTTGGAGCGATCGGCGCACCTGATCCGCAAAGTGCTCTTCACCAAAGAGGTGGGTGAAGCACCGCTCTACCACCATACCGACCCCAATGGAGCGCATTGGATCAACCTCGACTACACGCGCAACTATCCCGGCGGCGAACTGATGAACGAACGCATCATCGGTATCCTGGAGATCCATGGGTAACGGATGATCGGTGGCGGTGGTACCTTCGCCCGGGTACATGAAACGCTTGATCGATCCCGCCGAGTTGGCCAAGGCCAGCCAGATGCGCCCGGGCGATCCCCGCATCGGCCTGCTTACCGAGGTGAGCGGCCTCAAGAAGCTCGAACGTTTCTACGACGAGATCAGGCATTTGAAGGACTTGGAGTTCGCCAAGGCCGTGTTCACCAACCTGGACCTGGAGATCGATGTGCAGGACCGCGATCTGGCCAATGTACCGACGGAGGGTGGTGTGGTGTTCGTGGCCAACCATCCCTATGGCGCCATCGACGGCCTGGCCATGGTGCAGGTGCTTGGGCAGGTGCGCCCCGATCTAAAGGTGATGGCCAATTTCCTGCTGCGGCAGCTGGAACCGTTGCAGGACAGGTTCATCGGGGTCAACCCCTTCGAGGATGTGACCACCCTGAGCAGTTTCCAAGGCATGCGCCACGCACTTGCCCATGTGAAGGAGGGTGGTGCCTTGGGCGTGTTCCCCGCCGGCGAGGTGAGTAGTTGGCGCACCGATCTGAAGGCCGTTGCCGATCCGCGTTGGAAACAGCCTGTCATCAAGCTTGTGCAGCGTACCGATGTGCCTGTGGTACCCTTGTGGTTCGATGGTGCCAACAGCCTGGTGTTCCAGATGCTGGGCATGATCCATCCCAACCTGCGCACACTGGCCCTGCCCAAGGAGATGATGCGCATGCGCGGCCGTTCGGTGCGTATCCGTATCGGCAAGCCCATCTCGCCCAAGGAGATGGCCGCGTTCAGTTCCACCGAACAGCTCACCCGGTACCTGCGGGCCAAGACCTACGCGCTGGGCAGTGGCATGCAGGTGAAACGGGAGTACTTCGCACCGCTCCGCTTCCCCGCGGAACCCAAGCCCATCGTGGAGCCATTGCCGCAGGATGTGCTTGCCGCCGAAGTGGAAGGATTGTCCGATCTGCGCATCAACACGCAGGGCGAGTTCGATCTGTACCTGGCACCCTGCGGACGCATCCCGCAGGTATTGCGCGAGATCGGTCGTTTGCGCGAGATCACCTTCCGCGACGTGGGCGAAGGCACCAACAAGCCCGTGGACCTGGACGAATTCGACCTGTACTACGACCACCTGTTCCTCTGGGACCGCGAGGCGCGCCGCGTGGTGGGGGCGTACCGCATCGGCAACGGCGGTCGCATCATGGCCCGCTACGGCAGGCGTGGATTCTACATCTCCACCCTGTTCCGCATGCATCGGCGCATGGATTCGGTGCTGCGTAGAAGCTTTGAGCTCGGCCGCTCTTTCGTGGCGGTGGAATACCAGCGGCAACGCCTGCCGCTTTTCATGCTGTGGCGTGGTCTGTTGCTGCACATCACCGCCAACCCGGACATGCGCTACCTCATCGGCCCGGTCAGCATCAGCGGCAGCTACAGCCGCTTCTCGCGCCAGCTGATCTTGGAGTTCGTACGCCAGCACCATTTCGACCACGCCATGGCCGAGTGGGTGAAACCGCGCAACCGATTCCGCATCAAGAACGACAAGGCGGATAGCGAAGCGCTGGTGCAAGCATCGCAGGCCGACCTCAAGCGCATGGACCGCCTGATAGCGGACCTGGATCCGAAGGAGACGTCCATGCCGGTGCTGTTGAAGAAATACCTGCTGCTCAATGCGCGCATCATCGGCTTCAACCGCGATCCCAAGTTCAATGATGCCTTGGATGCGCTGATGGTGCTGGACCTGACCAAACTGCCTGAGCGCACGGTGGAGGACCTGCGCAAAGGGATGGAGTAGTACCTACGCCAAAGCCGGTTCCGCGCTCCGGTAAGTGCTGCGCACAGGGCGGGCGGCCGCTTCTTTCAGGGCCTCTTCGTGCATGTAGATGCTCCAACGCCCATTGGCGTATTCCAATGCGCTCAAGTGCTCGATCCAGTCGCCGGAATTCATGTAGTTCACGCTTCCCTTCGGAAGTTCCACGCGGCGCATCTGTGGTTGGTGGATGTGACCACAGACCACGTGGTCGAAACCTTCATGAACGGCAATGGTGGCGGCGGCTTCCTCGAAATCGCCGATGTAGGCCACGGCCCGCTTCACGCTCTGTTTGATCTTCCGGCTGAAGCTCATGCGGGGCCTGCCCATCCGTTCCAGTGCCCAGTTCACCAAGGTGTTGATCCGGATCAGCAGGTCGTAACCCGTGCCACCCAGTTTTGCCAACCACTTGGCATGCTTCATACTGGCATCGAAAATGTCGCCATGGAAGAACCAATAGCGTTCGCCCTCGATGGTGAGCGCCAGGCGGTCCACCAGGCGCAGGTTGCCCAAGGTGGTGGGGCTGTAGCGGCGCAGGGCTTCGTCGTGGTTGCCGGTGATGTAATAGACCGGCACTTTGGAGGCCAGCTTCAGCAGGCGCTTCAGCACCTGCATGTGGCTCTTCGGGAAGTAGCTTTTCTTGAATTGCCAGATGTCGATGATGTCGCCGTTCAGGATCACCATGGCGGGTTTCACACTGCGCAGGTAGCGGCTCAGTTCGCGCGCTCTGCAGCCGTAGGTGCCCAGGTGCAGGTCTGAGAGCACCAGGATGTCGAGTGCACGTTTCATGGCTTCCGGGTCCAATGGGTGTATTGCACGGTGCAAAGCTCCCGGGCTGTTCTTTCCGGCATGTGAAGTGCGCGTTAATTGCGGTCGGTCCATGAACAGGCCCTGTTGGCGGCACGAGCGATCTTTGCACCATGCAAGGAATGACCGTGGTACTCGGAGCAAGTTCCAATAGCGGGCGATATGCCTACATGGCCGTGGGGCGATTGCTGCAGCATGGCCACCGGGTGCTGCCCGTTGGTATCAAGCGGCGCGATACCGTGCACGGCTTGCCTATCGTTGGCGAGATACCGCAGGACGCGGACGTGCACACCATCACCCTCTACATCGCACCCTGGCGACAGCCGGAATGGGAAGATGCCATGTTCGCTTGTAAACCGCACCGCATCATCTTCAACCCTGGCACGGAGAACCCGGCATTGGCGGCCAAGGCACAGGCCCACGGCATTGAGGTGGTCGAGGGCTGCACCTTGGTGATGCTGTCCGTGGGCACCTACTGATCGAAAAGCAGAAAGCCCCCGCATTGCTGCGAGGGCTTCCCCAATAAAGGTCCTGTTTATGATCAGCGGGCCATCATCAGCTTGGTGGCACCTGATCCAGCTTCGTTGCGCACCATCAGGGTGTACATGCCATCGGCAAGACCCAGCGCGCGTCCGTCCAGCTCAATGCCGGAGGAAGCAGCAGGGGTGAACACGTTGCGGTACACCACGGCACCACGCAGGTCAAGGATGGTCACCTCGGTGGAGTGCTTTTCCATGCCGGATACCTGCAGGTTGAAGCGGTCGTTGGTGGGGTTGGGGTAGAGGTTCAGCACGGCATTGCCGGCGGTCTCCGTGATGCCCACAGGTCCACCCACCGAGAACTCATCCAGGAAGAGGTCGTTGGAGAAGGCGCTGCTGGTGAAGCGGAAGCGGAACATGGTATTGGCCGTGAGCACGCTCTGGGGCAGCAGCAGGGAACGCACCTGCCAGTTGCCGGGGGCGTTCACGTTGCCGTTGGTGATCAGGGCGGCACCGCTGATGGTGGTGCGCAGTGACCAGGTGCGACCGCAGTCCGTGCTGGAGAACACCTCCAACTTCTCGGTCACGTTGGTCAGGTTGGAAGTGCGGGTGCTGTAGCTGTAGTGGAAGTTGAGGTAGGTGGTACCTGCACCGCTCAAGTTCACTTGTGGGCTCACCAGGTCGTCGATGTCCTGCACGTTGTCAGGGTTCATCAGGTTGAAGGGGTTGCGGTCACCGCTGTTCAGCTTCACGCATCCGTTGCCCACGGCGCCGGGGCCGTTGTACACTTGGAAGAAGGTGTGGTTGAGGTGGTAGTTGGACTCGAACATGGGCCACAACGAGTTGCTGCCTTCCTCGTAACCGGCGTACCAACCAGCATTGAAGCCGGAGTTGTTGTCGCCGATCAGCACTGCGTACTCATCCGTCTTGGTGGAGCTGCCGTGCTGGTTGCTCACGGTCAGGGTCACCGACTTCCAGCCTGGCGAGTTGAAGTTCACCGTGGGGTTCTTCACGTTGCTGGTGGAGGGGGTGGCATCCTGGAAGGTCCAGGACCATTCGGTTGCGAAAGCGCGTGAGCTGTTGTCCACGAAACGCACCTGGGTGCCGGAGCACGTGGTGGGTGTGAAGGGCACAGCGGGGTTGGTTACGCTGCTGCCCACCACGGCGTAGAAGTCGGCCACGGGTCCGCACACTGCTTCAGAGCCAGGGGCGACACCCGTGGCTACCAGGTTGGCTTCGGTCCACAGGCTGCTGCGGTCGGCGCTGGTGGTGTTCAGCAGTGCGCGCATACGAGCGGACTGGCCTTGGGTGAACATCTTGGGGCAGCTTGCATAGTCCATGATGTTCTGCACGTTCTCGATCACACCGGGCTCGCAGTTGTTGAGGCCCAGATTACAGTTCCCGCTGGAACCAGCCGTGATCGGGGTGTCTTCAACACCATCATCACCGCAGGCCACGCCGGGCTCGTTGGTGCCCCCCCAGGTGTGCTGAAGGCTGAACATGTGGCCCATTTCGTGGGGCAGGGTGTGGCGACGGCTGGGGTTGCTGATGCCGGTGCTGCCGGTGTAGTCGGCACGCATCATGGCGCCGTCCAGCAACTGGGCGAAACCGTCGGTGCTGCCCGGCGGGTTCACATAACCAGCGGTACCGGTGGGCAGGTTGCGGCAGGTCCACACGTTCAGGTACTGATCGCGGGGCCACTGCATCTCCTTGGAGGTGGACTCACCCAGGAAGGTTTGCACGGACTGCACACGGTTGATGCCGTTGGTGCAGTTGCCGAAGCGGTCCTTGGTGGCCAGCTTGAACTCCACGCGGGTGTTGCCGATGATCGGCTGGAAGGCCGCGATCACATCCGCCAAGTCGTTGTTCAGGGCATTGAAGTCGTCGTTCAGGTCGTTCACCGCGCTGAAGATCTGCTCGTCGGTGATGTTCTCGTTGCCCTTCAGGTGCTGGACATGGAACACCATGGGGATCGTGATGATGAACTCATCATCGCGCTGAACCGCGTTGTTCAGGATGATCTGGCGGAGTTCCTCTTCCAGGGCCGCTTCCCGCACAAGGAAAGTGGGGTCCTGTTCGATGGCACGTTGCCGCATCATGGGGGTGCCGCAGACATGCGTATCCTGGGCGGTTGCGATGCCGGCCAGGGTTATGGCTGCAAGGCCGAGTACATAGTGTTTCATGTTCAGGAACATGGGTTTTAGGGCTGAGCGTTTCGTCAACAAGGGCCTAAAGTAAGTGCTGTTGCCGGAATGCGAAGCCATGGTGAGGATTTGGTCGAGGAACGGTAACTGTAATCGGAACAACGGGGTCCCCAGGAAGGTTTGCGGACAGGACGTGCCTTTCCACAAGGGCAGGGGGGCTGGAAGGCCTGCTCAGGGATGTATAGAATGGTCGGAAATTCGTTCAGGAAAGGCGGTCGAGTTGCTGCTTGATCACCGTGCAGGCCTGCTTCACCTCCGTTTCGGAGATGGTGAGCGGGGGCGCGATCCGGAACGCTTCCGGGCAGGAGAGGAACCAGAAGCCGAGCACACCTTCCGCCAGGCAGCCATGCACAACCTGCTGCACCTGTTCGGGCGATCGCAATTCCACGGCGAGCATCAGGCCTTCGCCGCGTAGTTCCACTATGGCAGGGTGCTTCAGCTCCTGCTTGAAAAGGGCACCCATGCGTTGAGCGTTTCCTGCCAGGTCATTATCAAGCAGCACTTCCAATGCGGCCAGGCCGGCCACGCAGGGCAAAGGGTGCCCACCGAAGGTGGTGATGTGCCCCAGGACCGGGTCGTGTGTGAACAAGGCCATGCGCTCGCGTGAAGCACAGAAAGCCCCCATCGGAACGCCGCCGCCCAGCGCCTTGCCCAGCACCAGGATGTCTGGCACCACCCCGCTGTGCTCCCATGCGAAGACCTTGCCCGTGCGGCCGAAGCCGGTCTGCACCTCGTCGAACAACAGGAAGGCACCCACCGCATCGCAGCGTTGGCGCAGCGCCTTCAGCCATTCCATGTCTGGCACGCGCACCCCGGCATCGCCCTGCACCGGCTCCACCACCACGGCGGCGGTGTTGCTGGTGATCAGCGCCAGGTCCGTCGGCTCATTGAAACGCATGAAGCCCACGTCGGGCAACAGCGGGCGGTTGCGGTACTTCTTGTGCTCGTTGCCAGTGATGCTGAGCGAACCGTGCGTGCTGCCGTGGTAGCTCTTGTGGCAGGCCACCAGGCCGGTCCTGCCGGTGCAGCGCTTGGCCAGTTTCAGGGCGCCCTCGATGGCCTCGGTGCCACTGTTCACGAAGTACACATTGTCGAGCGCGGGGGGCAGCACGGAAGCCAGGCGCGCGGCGAAGCGCACTTGTGGTTCCTGCACGAACTCACCATAGGGGATCACATGCAGGTAGCGGTCGCATTGCTCCTTGATGGCTGCGATCACGCGCGGGTGACGATGCCCGGTGTTGTTGACCGCCAAGCCCGCCACCAGGTCCAGGTAGCGCTTGCCGGAGCGGTCGGTGAGCCAGCACCCCTCGGCTTCCACGATGTCCAGCCCCATGGGGTAGGGACTGGTCTGTGCTAAATGCGCGTTGAACGCGGAACGGATATCCTCCATGGCGCTGCGAAGATCGTTGGCGCTGGTGGATGCGAAAAGGCTCAGCGCTTGCCGGGAGGTGGGCCGTGCCGATCTTCCTGTTTGAAGCGACGTAGCACTTCTCGTTGGAAGTCCCTTTCCGCGCCATGCAACTCCACGGTCCGCACGGCGCCGATGAGCTTCACGAAACGATCGGTGTAACGGGCCTCCAGGTCGAGTTCCTGCTGACGGTTGCTGCGCACTTTGGCCAGGATCTGTTTCGCCTCGGCCTCGCTCATGCCGCCTTCCTTGTCCTTGGCGCTGCGGTGCATGTCGTGCACCTCGCGACGCAAACGCTCGCGGGCTTCGTCATACTCGTTGTACACGGGCCAGAAGCGCTGGGCTTCATCCGGTGTAAGGCCCAGTTTGGTGGTGATGTAGGCGGTGCGTTGAGCCTTCATCTCCTGCAGCCGTTCGGGGCTCAGGGGCGGCGGCGGTCCGGGTTCCTGGGCGGAGGCTGCGAGCACTTGCAGGGCTGCGAAGCACAGCATGGTCAGGCGTTGCATTGCGTTCTTCATTGCAGTTCGATCAAGAGGTCCAAGGGAAGTTCCTGTGCATGCAGGTAGCTGGCCAGTTCGTCGGCGTGCCAATCACCGGCCAGTTCCTGGAAGGGGAGCGGGGCGTGCTCCTGCAGGGCGATGAGGTCGTGTTCGTCGGTATCCAGAAAGAGCACTTCGTCATCGTACACAGCAAAGGTCTCGCTGTTCACGGCAGGTGTTCCGGGGGTATCGCGGGTCTGGTAAAGCACGATCACCAGGGCGGCTACAAGTGCGGGGACCGCCGCATAGCGCCAACGCCATGTCATCCAATTGCCCAGCGAAGGCTTGCGTTCCCGTTCGGCGATGGATGCCTGCACCTGGTGGGGGAAGCGCTCGAAGAAGTTTTGCGGCACCACGAAGGGGTCCACCTTCGGAATGCTTCCGAGCAGGGGGGCGTTCGTTGGTTCGTCGTGTTCGTGCCGGGCTTCCATGGCTTGTTGGTGCTGGTCGTTTGACTGGTGCAAAGGTCACTTGGTTTGATCGGCCTGCAGCCAGGTTTCGATCTTGCGCACGGCAATGTGGTAGCTGCTCTTGAGGGCCCCCACGCTGGTACCGGTTATGGCGCTCATCTCCTCGTACTTCATGGACTCGAAGTATTTCATGGTGAACACCGCGCGTTGTTTGTCGGGCAGCCGCATCACGGCCAGTTGCAGGCGGCGTTGGATCTCATCACCTGTGAAGTGCTCGCTGCTGTCCCATGTTGCACCGGCGCTATCCAGCAGTCCTTCACCATCGCGGAACAAGCCGCGCTTTTGTTTGCGCAGGTGGTCCAGGCATTCGTTGTGGGTGATGCGGTAGAGCCAGCTGAAGAGGCGCGCATCGGAACGGAATCCGTCCAGTCCTTTCCAAGCCTTGATGAACACGTTCTGCAGCACGTCCTCCGCATCGGCGTGCTGGGTCACCATGCGGCGCGCGAAACGGTACAGCGGCCGTTGGAATTGGCGCACCAGCAGGTTGAAGCCGTATTGCTTCGACTGCTCGCTGCGGAGCAGGGCGAGTAGTTCCTCGTCGGAGAGTTCCGTCATGCTCCCCGTGCTTGCCGGATCACTTCCGGGCCAGGGCGCGATGCGCTGCGGCCACGATGTCCGGTGTGTCCAATCCGTATTTGCGCAGGAGCTGGTCGGGCGTTCCGCTTTCGCCGAAGCTGTCGTTCACGGCCACGAACTCCTGGGGGCTGGGCAGGCGCAAGGCAAGGGTTTGGGCAATGGCATCGCCCAAGCCACCATATCGGTTGTGCTCCTCGCAACTTACTGCGCATCCCGTCTTGCGTACGGAGGCTACGACCGCTTCTTCATCCAAAGGTTTGATCGTGTGCACGTTGATCACTTCGGCCTTGATGCCGGCCTTGGCCAGTTCCTCGGCAGCCTGTAGTGCACGCCATACGAGGTGCCCGCAAGCGAAGAGGCTCACGTCCGAGCCTTCCACCAGCACCTGCGCCTTGCCGATCTCAAAGGGCATGTCGGCCGGGATGAACACGGGCCACTTCGGCCGTCCGAAGCGGAGGTACACCGGGCCTTCGTGTACCGCGATGGCGAGCGTGGCCTGCTTGGTCTGGTTGTGATCGGCGGGTACCACCACGGCCATGCCGGGCAGCATACGCATCAGTCCGATGTCCTCCAGGATCTGGTGGGTTGCGCCGTCCTCGCCCAGCGTGAGGCCCGCGTGGCTGGCGCAGATCTTCACGTTCTTGCCAGCGTAGGCGATGCTCTGGCGGATCTGGTCGTACACGCGGCCGGTACTGAAGTTGGCGAAGGTGCCCGTGAAGGGGATCTTGCCGCCCACGGTAAGGCCTGCCGCGATGCCCATCATGTTGGCCTCGGCGATGCCCACCTGGATGAAGCGCTCCGGGAATTCCTTGGCGAAGGCATCCATCTTGAGCGAGCCGGTGAGGTCGGCGCAAAGGGCCACCACATCGGGGTTCTTGCGGCCCAGTTCGAGTAGGCCGGCGCCGAAGCCGCTGCGGGTGTCTTTCTGGTCGAGGATCGGGAACTGGCTCATGGGCGTTGCGGGAATGGAGGGTGATCAGAAGTTGACGGTGGCGGCACGGCCGCTTTCGATGGTGATGTCCTTGGTGATGCTGAGCTCGGTGCGGCGCGCATTGCGGCTGCGGTAGGTGATGCGGTATTTGCCGGGCAGCAGGCGCCATTGCATGCGCGCGCTCACCGGGTCCAGATCGGCCACCCATTCCAGCTCGTCGCCTTTCACTGCGAAGATGGATCCGGGGCCGGGCGTGGCGGCCACCACATTGAGCACGCCGGCCTTCGGCACCACCACATCGGTGGTGCGGCCCTGTTCGATTCGCACACCGGGGATGAGCATGCGCGGCAGCGTGAGCACTTCCAGGTCGTAGGTGCCGGTGCGGAAGCGTTGCGCACTGCCGGCGTCCATGGCGTGCAGCGTGTTCATGTCGCCCGCCTTGCGCACGATGTAGGGCACCACATGCGCATCGCCGGGTCCTGATCCGATCTTCACCAGCAGCATGCCCGTTCCAGCATCCACGGTAACGATGGTGTGCGTGCCGGGTTTGATGGTGACGTTCTCGCGCACGGATGGCGGCAGGGTGTGCGCCACCACGCGGTAGGTGTACACGGGGTCCAGCATCAGGGTGTCGGGCATGCCACGGTCGTTCAGGGTGTGCACGAAGTGGTAACGGATGGCGCCGGTGCGCTGGTCGTAGAGGGTCACCGGCACATCGGTCTCGGTGGGCTTGCCGTCGTTGGTGAGCAGGTTGATCTGTGCGGTGGTGCTGTTGAGCGCCTGTGTGAGCACGATCTTCAGCACATGCTCGAAGAGCTCGGGTGTGTCGGCATCGAAGAAGTTGCCGATGCAGCGCAGGGTGTACTTCTCCGCTTCGTCCAGCCCCACGCCGATCACGAAGGGTTTTAGCACGATGCCCTTGGATTGCAGGGCGCGGCTTACGGCGCAGGGATCCTCGTCGCAGGCCTCGATGCCATCGGTGATGAGGATGATGACGTTGCGCACCGGGCGCTCACCACGTCGCCCTGTGTTGGTGCTGGGGAAGTCATCGGCGGAACGTTCCAACGAGCGGGCGATGGGGGTGGTGCCCACGGCGCGGATGCCCTTGATCATGTTCCGCATCGCCGGGATGCTGTTCGCCGAGAAGGGCACCTCCAGATGCGTGTCGTCGCAGTCCTGTTTGCCGGCCGAGATGGGGGAGCGGTTGCCGTACACGCGCAGGGCCAGTTCCAGGTCGGGGATGCCCTGCAGCTCATCGAGCGAGCGCAGCATCAGCTCCTTGGCCACCTCGATCCGCGTCTTGTTGCCCCAGAACGCGTTCATGCTGTTGCTGGCATCGAACACGAAGAGCATGCGCGTAAGCGGCGGCTGCGTATTCCCTTGCTGGGCCAGCAGGGGAGCGGCCAGCAACAAAGCGCCGAGGAGCAGGGGAAGGTGCCGCAAGGTTTTCAGCAAGGACATGGGACGGCTCTTTCTCCGATGAACGGTGAAAAGCGTGCCGCGATGATGCATGGCCTCAATAGTCGCCCGAGGTCTCGGTCAATTGGGCCAGTGCGGCGGCGAGTTGGGCATCGTTGGGTGCAATGCCGTGCCACTCGTGGCTGCCTACCATGAAGTCCACGCCCTGTCCCATCTCGGTACGCATGAGCACCATCACGGGGCGCCCCTTGCCGGTGTTCTGGCGGGCTTCCTCCAGAGTGGCAAGCAGGCCTTGAATGTTGTTGCCATCGGCCTCCAGAACCAGCCATCCGAAGGCTTCCCACTTGCCGCGCAGGTCACCGAGGGAAAGCACGTCCTCCACATCGCCGTCGATCTGGCGTCCGTTCACATCCACCGTGGCGATCAGGTTATCCACCTTGTGTGCGGCAGCGAAGAGCGCGGCCTCCCATATCTGGCCCTCCTGCAGTTCGCCATCGCCATGCAGGGTGTAGACCAGGTGGGCATCGCCCTTCATCTTCTTGGTGAGTGCGGCACCGATGCCCACGCTCAAGCCCTGGCCCAGGGAGCCGCTGGCCATGCGCACGCCGGGCAGCCCTTCGTGCGTGGTGGGGTGCCCTTGCAGGCGCGAATCGAGCTTGCGGAAGGTTGCGAGCTCCGATACGGGGAAGTAGCCGCTGCGGGCAAGCACGCTGTACCACACCGGACTGATGTGCCCGTTGCTCAGGAAGAAGAGGTCCTGGCCATCGCCGTCCATGTCCCACTTGGCAGCGTCGTGGCGCAGCACGTGGAAGTAGAGCGCCACGAAGAAGTCGGCGCAGCCCAGCGAACCACCGGGGTGGCCACTTTGCACCGCGTGCACCATGCGCACGATGTCGCGCCGCACCTGCGATGCGATGTTCTGTAAAGCGGGGATATCGGCTGAAGTGCGGGGTGCCACTGGGGACGGTGCGGGCATAAGAAAGGAAGGGTTGGAGGGACGCCGCGAAGGTACCCGGAGCGCTCCACAAGGCCCGGTTGCTGTGGAAAACTCGTGATAAGTGAAGCGCGTCCCGCCCCGCACCTGAACAAGCCCCGCATTCCAGCGGTTATCCTTGTCCATGGCCGCGCTGCGTTCCCTGCTGCTCCTGCTTCCGCTTACGGCCCTCCGGCTGTTGGGGCAGGACGCGTACGAATACCGGCCGGGCAGTGATGACGGCACCGGCAAGTGGTACATGGGGCGCGAGATCGCACACACCATGCATGCGGCCCACGCGGCCTGGTTGGACCGCCCGGAGCGCGAACGCGAAGAACGCCCCACGCGCATGCTGGAGCGCATGGACCTGAAGCCCGGCGAGGTGGTCGCTGACATCGGTTGCGGAACGGGCTACCACAGCCTGCGCATGGCCCGCCAAGTGCCCGGTGGTCGAGTGTACGGAGTGGATATCCAGCCTGCCATGCTCGACTCCCTCTTCGCGCGCAGCCTCGCCCAAGGCTTGGATAATGTGGAGCCCGTGCTCGGGACCGAGCAAGATGCCGGCCTTCCCGCAGGACAGCTGGACAAGGTGCTCCTGGTGGATGTGTACCACGAGTTCCTGTACCCGAAGGAGATGATGGCGAGCATCGTGGCGGCCATGAAGCCGGGTGCCCTGCTCTACCTGGTGGAGTTCAGGGGAGAGGATGCAAGGGTGCCGATCAAGGACGAGCATCGCATGACCAAGGCGCAGTGCATTCTGGAGTTGGAGGCGGCGGGCTTGGTTTGGGAGCGCAGTTGGAACGGCCTTCCTTGGCAGCATTTCCTCACCTTCCGAAAGCCTGAACGTTCCGGCCTCGAATGATCGGCTCGGCCAAGGGCAAGCGACGGTGGTCTTTTCGCGGAAGTCTTGGAGCGAAGGCGGTGATGCGGACGGGCTAATTGATTTCCCTTCGCGGGCTGCTCAGTCCCGCTTCCAAGTTTCAGGACATGTCACTGACCGCTGCCACGAAGCGCTCCACCTCTTCACTGGTGTTGAAGTAGTGGATGCCGACGCGGGCCACTCGGTCCAAGCCGCGTTCCTCCAGATCCAGCCGGGCGATCTCCTTGCGGGCAGCGGTGATGTTGATGCCCTGTGCACCCAGTTCCTGCATCATCCGCATGGGGTCCACGCCGTTCTTGGTGAAGGTGACGATGCCGCTCTTGCGAAGCCCCAGGTCATGCACGCGAACGCCCGGAACGGTGGCCAAGGTGTTGCGCAGTTCGTTCGCCAGATCGCCCACGCGCTCAGCGATCGCATCCAGGCCCCAGGACATGGCATGGTCCACCGCCTGTGCCAGTCCGATCACGTTGGCGTAGCTCTTTTCCCAAGTCTCGAAACGCCGGGCATCCATTCGCCAGGAGAACCGTTCCAGTTCATCCCAATTGGCGGACTGGTGTTCGATGAACGGAGGGCTGAGCCGCTCCAGCACCTCTTTGCGGACGAATAGGAAACCGGTGCCACGCGGCCCGCGAAGGAACTTGCGGCCTGTGCCGCTCAGCAGGTCGCAGCCGATGGCCTTTACATCCAAGGGCAGTTGCCCCACGCTCTGGCAGGCATCCAAGAGGTACAGGGCACCACTTCCCTTCACCAGCCTGCCCACCTCCTCGGCGGGGTTGATCAGCCCATTGCTGGAAGGCATGTGCGTGAGCGCCACCAACTTCACCCGCTGGTCCATCATGCTGCTCAGCGCGTGCGTGTCGATCTGGCCGTGCTCATCATTGGGTACCAATTCCACGCGGCATCCCGTTCGTTGGCGGACCAGCAGGAAGGCCAGCCAATTGCTCACGTATTCCGCATGGCCGGTCAGTATGCGGTCGCCCGGGCCCAGGGGTATGGCGTGGAATGCCATCTCCCAAGCACGTGATGCGTTCTCAGTGATGGCGAGCTCGTTCCGGTCGCAGTTCAACATGCCCGCCAGGGAGTCGTAGGCGCGTTCCCAATGCGGCATGGCCTGGGCAGCGGCCTCGTAGCCGCCAATGCGTGCCTCCAGGTCCAGGTGGGCCTTTACCGCATCCAACACCGGGGTCGGCATCAGGCTGGAACCGCAGCTATTGAAATGCAACACATGGGAGCAACCGGGAGTGAGGGACCGGGCCAGTTGGACATCGATGGGCATGGGGCGAAGGTATCCCTGCATCATGATGCAACTTTCGCGGCCAAGCGCCGGTGCACATACCTCTCCGCATGGATGCAAGTGTGCCGATCAAGGACGAGCATCGCATGACCAAGGCGCAGTGCATTCTGGAGTTGGAGGCGGCGGGCTTGGTTTGGGAGCGCAGTTGGAACGGCCTTCCTTGGCAGCATTTCCTGGTGTTCCGAAAACCTGTTTGAGCATCACGGCGTGAACTGTTCATCACAGCCCGGACAACGATCCTGCACGTTCACGTTGTCATGTACACGGACCGGGAGCTTGGTTTTGGGCCGGTTCTGAAGTTGAGCGGGGACTGCATTGCGGTCCCCGTTCTTCATTTCCGCCGCAACGAAGTGTAAGGTGGCATGGCTTGTTGGCTTTCGCTCCTCCCGTCCCCCGGTCAAACCCTACTTTCGCGGCCCCAACGCCGAACGAACGGCGTGCTCCATTCCACAAGCATCTTCCCATGGCCCTCAAATGCGGCATCGTAGGCCTGCCCAACGTAGGTAAAAGCACCCTCTTCAACTGTCTCAGCAACGCCAAGGCCCAGGCTGCGAACTTTCCCTTCTGCACCATCGAGCCCAACGTGGGCACCATCACCGTACCCGATGCCCGCTTGAACAAGCTGGCCGAGTTGGTGAAGCCCCAGCGCATCATTCCCACCACGGTGGAGATCGTGGACATCGCAGGTCTGGTGAAAGGCGCCAGCAAGGGTGAAGGCCTCGGCAACCAGTTCCTCGGCAACATCCGCGAGTGCGATGCCATCCTGCACGTGCTGCGCTGCTTCGACGACCCCAACGTGGTACACGTGGACGGCAGCGTGGACCCCGTGCGCGACAAGGAGGTGATCGACATCGAGCTGCAGCTGAAGGACCTCGAGACCGTGGAGGCGCGCATCAAGAAGGTGGAGAAGCAGGCCCAGATCGGGGAGAAGGAGGCCAAGCGCCGATTCGAACTGCTCAGCCGCATCCGTGAACACCTGTTGCGTGGCGAAAGCGCACGTGCGGCCGTGGATGCCAATACCGATCCCGTATTGCTCAACGAGTTCCAGCTGCTCACCACCAAGCCCGTGCTCTACGTCTGCAACGTGGATGAGAAGAGCGCGCAAAGCGGCAACGCCCATGTGGAAGCCGTGAAGAAAGCCGTGGCCGCCGAGAACGCCGAGGTGATGATGGTGACCGCCGCCATCGAAGCGGACATCGCCACCTTGGAGTCGCCCGAAGAGCGCGAAATGTTCCTGGCCGACATGGGCCTCGACGAGCCCGGCGTGAACAAGCTGATCCGCTCGGCTTACCGGCTGCTGAAGTTGCGCACCTACTTCACCGCCGGTGTGCAGGAAGTACGCGCCTGGACCATCCACGAAGGCGATACCGGTCCCAAAGCGGCCGGCGTGATCCACAGCGATTTCGAGAAGGGCTACATCCGCGCCGAGGTGATCGCCTACGATGACTTCGTGAAACACGGCAGTGAAGCCGCCTGCCGCGCTGCCGGTCGCCTGCGCGTGGAGGGCAAGGAATACATCGTGCAGGACGGTGATGTGATGCACTTCCTCTTCAACGTGTGATACCCGTTCATCACCGAGCACACCGAGCGGACCAAAGTCCCAACAGCCGTAGTCTACGCCAGTACTTTCGAGCTTCTTTTCCAGAGCCATGCGCCACACACACCTTCTACTTCCGGCCTTGTTCCTTGCAGCCTGCGGCCAGGGCCCCGATAACGCACGCACCGACATGGAGACCACCACGGCCAACGTGCTGCTCGAGCGCAGCACCCTGCCTTTCCAGGCACCGCACTTCGACCGCATCACCGACTCCGACTTCCGCCCCGCCATCCTGGAAGGGATGAAGCGCCACTTGGCGGAGGTCGATGCCATCGCCAACAACCCCGAGGTACCCACTTTCGAGAACACCATCGTTGCGTTGGAGAAGGCCGGTCAGGACCTGGGCCGCGCCAGCACCGTGTTCTACAACCTGGTCGGCAGCAACACCAACGATACCCTGGAAGCCGTGAAGGCCGACCTGGCCCCCAAGCTGGCGGCGCATGCCGATGCCATCACGCTCAACGAGCAGTTGTTCAAGCGCATCAAGGCCTTGTACGATGAGCCGCGCACCGGCGTGGAAGCCGTGGATGCGCGCCTGCTGGACCGCTACTACACCAGCTTCGTAAGGGCAGGTGCGTTGCTTGATGCCGTAGGCAAGGAGCAGATGATGAAGCTCAACGAGGAGGAGGCGAACCTGATCGCCAAGTTCGAGGGCAACATCCTGAAGGAGCGCAGCGCTTCCGCCATCTTGGTGGACAGCAAGGAGCAGCTCGAAGGGCTCACCGAGGAGGCCATTGAAGCAGCGGCCGCAGCGGCCAAGGACAAAGGCCAGGAAGGCAAGTGGCTCATCGACCTGCGCAACACCACCACCCAGCCGGCACTGGGCGAGTTGAAGGACCGTGCCCTGCGTGAGCGCATCCTGAAGGCCTCCCTGGCACGCAACGGTCGTGGCAACGAGTTCGACAACAAGTCCATCATCGCACGCCTCGCGCAACTGCGCGCGCAGAAGGCCAAGCTGCTCGGCTTCCCCACCTGGGCGCACTACATCATGGACGACCAGATGGCCAAGACCCCGGACAACGCCATGAAGCTGATGGGACGCATGGCCCCGGCAGCAGCTGCCAACGCACGCAAGGAAGCGGCCAAGCTCCAGGCCATCGTGGACAAGCAGGGCGGAGGTTTCAAGGTGGAAGCGTGGGATTGGGACATCTACGCTGAACAAGTGCGCAAAGCCGAGTTCGACCTGGACGAGGCTGCACTGAAGCCCTATCTCGAATTCGAGAGCGTGCTGCAGAACGGCGTGTTCTTCGCCGCCAACCAGCTCTTCGGCCTCAGCTTCAAGGAGCGCACCGACCTGCCCGTGTACCACCCCGATGTGCGCGTGTTCGACATCATCGATGCCGACGGTTCCGTGATGGGCCTCTTCTACGGCGACTACTACGCTCGTGACAACAAGAACGGCGGTGCGTGGATGAGCACCTTCGTGGACCAGAGCACCCTGCTGGAACAGCGCCCGGTGATCACCCAGGTGTGCAACTACGTGAAGCCCGCAGCAGGCCAGCCCTGTCTGCTTAGCTGGGACGATGTGACCACGCTCTTCCACGAGTTCGGCCACGGGCTTCACGGCATGCTCAGCGCGCAGAAGTACCCACGCTTCAGCGGCACCGCCACCAGCACCGATTTCGTGGAGTTCCCCAGCCAGGTGAACGAGAACTTCGCGCTGGAGCCACTGGTCTTCAACAACTTCGCCAAGCACTACAAGACCGGAGAGGTTATGCCCGCCGCCCTTGCCGACAAGCTGCGCAAGGCCAAGACCTTCAACCAAGGCTACGCCACCACCGAATACCTGGCAGCCGCGCTGATCGATCTGGAGTGGCACAGCCTCCCCGCCGATGCACCCCTGGTGACCGATGTAGACGCCTTTGAGGCAGCCGCCCTGAAGAAGTACGGCCTCGATCTGGCCACGGTGCCCCCGCGCTACCGCAGCTGCTACTTCAGCCATGCCTGGACGGGCTACGCGGCCAACTACTACGCTTACATCTGGAGCGAGGTGATGGATGCCGATGCCTACGCCTGGTTCACCGAGAACGGGGGCATGACCAGCGCCAACGGCGAGAAGTACCGCGCAACGATCCTGAGCCAAGGTGGCAGCAAACCGGAAGCGGAACTGTACCGTGACTTCACCGGCCGCGATCCACGTACCGAGCCCCTGCTGCGTAAGCGCGGGCTGCTGTAGGGGAGGAGGACGATCGGCCGGGGAGATCATTCTTCCATATATCTTGTGCGACGCAGGGCGATCCACCCTGCGTCGCTCATTATGATCACATCCCGACTCGCTCGTTCCCTGGCGATCATTGCCAGTCTCTTGCTCCTACAAACCTCCTGGGCACAGCGTGGTGCCTTGGAACAGCGGCTGCTCGACCGAGTGGCGAATGGAGAGCGCTTCCGACCGGCAAGCCTGTTCTCCGTGGAAGCACCCACGCCGGAGACCAATGCGCTGTGGAGCACCGCCTGCCGCAAGGCCGACGTGCTGCGGTGGAATGCTGATGCGGCCTCTGAACTGCTGCGCAACGCTCCGGAACTGGTTGAGATGCGGGTGCCGCGCTCCATGGGCGAGATGAGCATCCTGCTGGAGCGCGCGGACATAACAGCGGACGGTTTTCAAGTGGTGTTGGCCAGCACGCGCCAAGCCATGGCGTATACCGAAGGGCTGCACTACCGCGGGGTTTTGCGCAATGCGCCCGGCTCCATCGTGGCGGTGAGCGTATTCCCCGATATGATGATGGCCTTGATCGCCGATGCCAATGGCCAGTGGGTGCTCGGTCCCTTTGAGGAAGCTCCGGAAGGGCTGCATGTATTCTACCACGATGCCGACCTGTTGGGTCGCTCCACTGCTACGTGCGCCACACCCGACGAGGCACCCTTTGACGACAACGAAGCGGCGGTGGAAGAGGGCGGCGACCGGACCGTGCGCTGCGTGGGCTATTACTGGGAGGTGGCCTACGACATCGTGCAGAACAAAGGCAGTGTGGTGAATGCCACCAACTACATCAGCGGCCTCTTCAACCAGAGCGCACTGCTCTTCCTGAACGACGGCATCGACATGAACCTCACGGAGCTTTTCGTGTGGGATGTTGCCAGCCCGTACAATGCCACATCAAGCAGCGGACGCCTGAACCAGTTCGGCACGGTACGCACCAGTTTCAACGGCAACCTGGCCCACTTGATAGACCTTGGCAACTACGGCGGTGTGGCATGGCTCAACACCATCTGCTCCAATCCGCTCAGCTTCCGCATGGCCTACAGCGGCATCAATGCCAATTACAGCAACGTGCCCACCTACAGTTGGAGCGTGAACGTGGTAACCCACGAGGCTGGCCACAACCTGGGCTCGCAGCACACCCACGGTTGCGTTTGGAACGGGAACAACACGGCCATCGATGGCTGTGGTCCGGCCGCCGGATACACCGAAGGCAGTTGCCCGCAAGGTCCGATCCCGACCTCCAGCGTAGGGGGGACCATCATGAGCTACTGCCACCTCACCAGCAGCACCATCAAGTTCGCGAACGGCTTCGGGATACAGCCGGCGCAACGCATGCAGAACCGCATCAACGCGGCCAACTGCCTGCCAACCTGCGGCACCACTTGCGATGCACCGCTCACCGTCTTCGTCTCCAGCCTTTCACCCACTGCTGCCACACTTAGTTGGACACTGGTGGGTGCGGTCAACTACGACCTGCGCTGGAAGCCAACCGCATCAGGCACTTGGAACCAAGTGAACGGCATCACTTCAAGCTCCTACATATTGGGCGGACTTTCCTCCGGTGTGGAATATGAATTCCAAGTGCGCGCCAACTGCACGAACGGTACTTCGGAATGGTCGGTGGTGGTGACCTTCACCACACCCTTGCCCTGCACCGATCCCCACGAGCCCAACAACAGCATTGCCGCTGCCACAGCGGTTACTCCTCCCATAACGGTCAATGGTCTGATCTCGCCGAGCAACGATGTGGACTACTACGGCTTCACGGTGGCCACAAACAGCTCCATCAGCTTGTCCCTGTTCGGCTTACCCGCGGATTATGACCTGCGTCTCAGGAACAGTGCCGGGACCGTGCTACAGACATCGCAGAACGGGGGTACGAGCAGCGAGTTCATTTCCTACACGGCCGATGCTGGAACCTACTACGCCGAGGTCTACGGATATTCCGGCGCCAACAACGCGTCCATCTGCTATTCACTCTCCATCACGGTTTCGCCAGTGGCTGCTTGCGGACGCCCGGATGGACTTACCGTGGTTGAAGTAGGTACCGATGAAGCGACACTTTCCTGGCCTGCGGTGCAAGGCGTTAGCGGCTACGATGTGCAGATCCGCCAGACCGGGACAAGTACGTGGACCGTTCTGGGTCCTATCCCCACCAATGCTGCCACCATCAGCGGCCTGGCTCCGTCCACGGAATATGAGGTGCAGGTGCGTAGCCGTTGCAGCGGGGCTGGTCAA
The DNA here is from genome assembly GCA_019638115.1 of Flavobacteriales bacterium. Lineage (GTDB taxonomy): Bacteria > Bacteroidota > Bacteroidia > Flavobacteriales_F > PHOS-HE28 > PHOS-HE28. The sequence goes on from JAHBUK010000002.1 coordinate 162,178, forward strand.
CAAGGCGTCACCTTGTCCGACTGGACCGGATCGGAGGTGTTCACCACACTGTCCGTAGGGCCTTGCGACGGTGGACCTGAAGTATTGGTACAAACTCAAGTGTGGCTGGATGGCCCCTTCAATGCTACCGATGGCTTGATGAGCGATCTGCTGCGCACGACCGGTGCATTGCCCTTGCAGGAGCCCTACACGGCCTTGGGTTACGACCTTTTTGGTGCGCAAACCATCGAGGCCTCGGTGTTGAACACCACCGGTTCCAACGCCATAGTGGACTGGGTGCTGGTGGAATTGCGCAGCTCGGTGGCCCCTGCCGAAGTGGTGCAGCGCCGTGCTGGTCTACTGCAACGCGACGGTGATATCGTGGACGTGGATGGCGTTTCGCCGCTTAGCTTCTGTGTGCCCGTGGGCAACTACCACGTGGCCGTTCGGCACCGCAATCACCTGGGCTGCATGAGCGCATCGACCGTTGCGCTTGGAGCAACGTCCACAACGGTGGACCTGCGCAGCGCCGCCACAGGCACCTGGGGTACGGATGCCCGCAAGCAGATCGGCCAGACCATGCTGCTGTGGCCCGGCAATTCCAGTGGCGACGACCGGGTGATGTACACCGGTACCGACAACGACCGCGACCTCATCCTGTTCTCCATTGGCGGCACGGTGCCCACCAACTCGCTGAGCGGTTACCACATGGCGGACCTGAACCTGGATGCCTTGGTGAAGTACACCGGCGACAACAACGACCGCGACCTCGTGCTCAGCACGATCGGCGGTGTGGTGCCCACGAATACGAAGGTGGAGCAGTTGCCGTAGGGGGGCTAAGGACATTGCCCTGCGTGGCTTTCCAGCACGACGAGCGTGGCTTGTTCCACTTCGGTCGTGTACTTCAGTAGCACCGCGTTCAGGGCACCGGCCGGTACATTGTAGAAGTTGCTGAGTACCCGGTCCTGCATGCTTCGGTCCTGGACAAGGGCTTGGTGGCGCTGATCGATGTTCTGGCGGCAACTGCCATCGAAGCAGAGGGCGATCAGTTCGGCCATCGCTTTGTCCAATGCAGTGAGCATGCGTTCGGCCGGGTCCAGGGCATCGAAGGCAGGGAATAGCCGGGCCTGTGGGTCCTTCGAAAGCAGGCGTTCGTTCAGCGTCAGCAGCGTGTCGATGTGCGCGATCGTTCCCATGCGCACCTCCATCACCCGTTCCGTGAAGCCCCAGCGCTCCGTGCTGTCGCAATGCACACTGCGCATGGCCTGAAGAAAGGCCCGTTGCGTCTGCCGGGTGGAAACGATCACGCTACGCAGGGAATCCGCAGCCTGTTCGAAGCGGCGCTCCACCAGACTGCTGGCGGACTGCGACCGGCCCGCGAAAGGTGCCGCCAACAGGAACAGAAGTGCCAGAGCAACAGGAGCTTGGGTGCGCATCGGGCGCAAGTTATCCGGAAGGGGGCAAGGACAGCTGCAGCGAAATTCGCAGGTGCTCCCTGGGCGCTGAACTGTTGATAACTACCACTGATCGTGAATAACCCCCTTTCAAGCGCTCCGGGCGCTGTGAAGTAACTTCGTCCACCCTCCGGAACCCTTGTCAATACTGAGGTTCCGCCCAGAAAAGCGATGAGCGAAGCAGCCTATAGTGAAGACCACATCCGGTCACTCGATTGGAAGGAACACATCCGCCTGCGCCCGGGCATGTACATCGGCAAATTGGGCGATGGCAGCAGCTACGACGATGGCGTGTACATCCTGCTGAAGGAAGTGCTCGACAACTGCATCGACGAGTTCGTGATGGGCCACGGCCGCAAGGTGGAGGTCAACATCAATGGCCCACGGGTGGAGATCCGCGACTTCGGGCGGGGCGTGCCTTTGGGCAAGGTGGTGGACGTGGTGAGCAAGATCAACACCGGCGCCAAGTACGACAGCAAGGCCTTCAAGAAGAGCGTGGGCTTGAACGGTGTGGGTACCAAGGCGGTGAACGCCCTCAGCACCTACTTCCGAATCGAGAGCTACCGCGAAGGGCAGATGAAGCGCGCCGAGTTCGATCGCGGCACCCTGCGCAAGGACGAAAAGCTGGAGCCCACCACCGAGGCCAACGGTACCCGCGTGGTCTTCGAGCCCGATGAGCAGATGTTCCGGAACTTCCAGTACCGCGATCAGCACATCGAGCGCCTGCTTTGGAACTACTGCTACCTCAACACCGGCCTGGCCATCGTGTTCAACGGCCAGCGCTACCAGAGCAAGAACGGCCTGCTTGATCTGCTGGAGACCAAGATGGACGGCGAGCCGCTCTATCCCATCATCCACCTGAAAGGCGAGGACATCGAGGTGGCCCTTACCCACGCCAACCACTACGGCGAGGAGTACTACAGCTTCGTGAACGGCCAGCACACCACACAGGGCGGCACCCACCAGGGCGCTTTCCGCGAGGCCGTGGCCAAGACCATCAAGGACTTCTTCAAGAAGGATTGGGAGGCCGGTGACGTGCGCACCGGCATCGTGGCCGCTGTAAGTGTGAAGGTGATCGAACCCGTGTTCGAGAGCCAGACCAAGACCAAGCTCGGCAGCCTGGAGGTGGAGCCCGGCGGGCAGAGCATGCGCTCGTTCGTGGGCGACTTCATGAGCCGCGAGCTCGACAATTTCCTGCACAAGAACCCGCAGGTGGCAGAGGTGCTGCAAGGACGCATCCTGCAGAACGAACGGGAGCGCAAGGAGCTCAGCGGTATCCGCAAACTGGCCCGCGAACGCGCCAAGAAAGCAAGCCTGCACAACCGCAAGCTGCGCGATTGCCGCCTGCACCTGAACGACCCCAAGAAGGACGATCGCAAGCTCGGCACCACGCTCTTCATCACCGAGGGTGACAGTGCCAGCGGCAGCATCACCAAGAGCCGCGATGTGAACACGCAGGCCGTATTCAGCCTGAAGGGAAAGCCGCTGAACTGCTACGGCCTCACCAAGAAAGTGGTGTACGAGAACGAGGAGTTCAACCTTATCCAGGCGGCCCTCAACATCGAGGATGGCATGGACGGGCTGCGCTACAACAAGATCGTGATCGCCACCGATGCGGACGTGGACGGCATGCACATCCGCCTGCTGCTGATGACCTTCTTCCTGCAGTTCTTCCCCGACCTGGTGAAGAACGACCACCTGTACATCCTGCAGACCCCGCTCTTCCGGGTGCGCAACAAGAAGGAGACGATCTATTGCTACAGCGATGAGGAGCGCCAGCGCGCCTTGATCAAGCTGGGAAAGAGCGCCGAGATCACCCGCTTCAAGGGTTTGGGCGAGATCAGCCCCGACGAGTTCAAGCACTTCATCGGCGAGGACATCCGCCTGGAACCGGTGATGATCACCCGCGAGGCCGCGGTGCAGGAACTGCTCGGCTTCTACATGGGCAAGAACACCCCCCAGCGCCAGGAATTCATCATCGGTAACCTGAAGGTGGAGAAGGACCTGGTGGCGGAGATGAAGGTGGACCCGGTGAAGGTGATCGCCGCCAAACTGGACGAAGTGGAGGAAGAAGCATGATCGCGTTGCGCGGCATAGTCGGAAAGGAGCCCACGGGCTTGCTTGCGGCCTTGGTACTTGTGCTTGTTGGCACGACCCTGCCAACGAGTGGAGCCAACGCCCAGGAGACCGGACAGGTGCGCTTCCGCTTTGAGCCACCGCAGGGTGTCAGCTATGTGGTCGATGGCAAGTACCGCTTGAGCGATCGCGAGATCACCCTGCAGGAAGGCCGGCACAACTTCGTTTTCTGGGCGCCCGAGCGCAGGATGTTGGATACCGCCCTGTTCGTGGTAGGTGGGCAGACCCAGGATGTGCGGCTTTCGTTGCGCTATTCGTTGGAGTACGTGGAGCATCGGCGCGCCCTGGAACGCTATGAGAAACAGCAGCGATACAGCGTGTTGCTGCCCAGCATTGCCACCTTCGCCACAGGCACTTGGGCCACGGTGAGTGCCATTCGTATGATCCGGCACGGAAATGTTCTGCGCGACCTGAAGGACACTTACGCCACCTTGTCCGACCCCGTCAGCATTGCCCGCTTGAAACAACAGGACCTGCCGGAAGCACGCAGCGATCTGCGCAGTGCGCGAAGTGGATTCTACATCAGCACGGGTCTTTTCGCTGTTTCAACGGCCACCGTGATGTACATGAAGCAGCGAAGCGGAACACGCATCAAACCGGAGTTCAAGGACAATGAAGGCCTTCGGTTCAATGGCCTGGTCTGGGCACCGGGTGAACATGGCGGCACTTGGGCCACCGGCTTAACCTACATCATCCGGTGAGCACCTACGGACATAGCGGCGCCTGCGTCTGGGCAGCATTGGCCATGGTGGCACTCCTGAGCCTTTCGGGTTGTTACAAGGATGCATTGGATGATCGTTTGCCCACGGATAATCCCTTCGATCGGGAATACGATGGCCCTACCGTCTTCGTGTCCGAAGGCACCTACACGCAGGTCACCAACATCGGTCCGGTGAGCGTGCTGCGCCAGGTGATCGCCTTCCGGGTGCGCTCCGAGCTGTTCCTTTCGCCAACGCCCTACAGCGTGCAGGTACGGGACCTACAGAGCGGCGTTACCGAACTACTGAACGCTGATCCACCCGGCAGCGACAATTTCAAATTCTTCCGTGAGCCTGCACCCGGTCAATCCATTTGCCTGGAGCTGCGCCTGAGCAACAACCAGGCGGCGGCAGGCCCCACCACGATCTGTGCAACACTGTGATGAGCGACGAGAACGAGGACATTCAGAACGAACAGGAAGGCGGTGAAGAACAGGCCTCCCCCAAGGGCATACCGGCCTCCGGTGCATCCGGCACTTTCTCGGTGAGCGGCATGTACCGCGATTGGTTCCTGGATTACGCCAGCTACGTGATCCTGGAACGCGCTGTGCCCGCTTTGTACGACGGACTGAAGCCCGTGCAGCGCCGGATCCTGCACAGCATGAAGGACCTGGACGATGGGCGCTACAACAAGGTGGCGAACATCATCGGCCACACCATGCAGTACCACCCGCACGGTGATGCCAGCATCGGCGATGCGCTGGTGCAACTGGGCCAGAAGGACCTGCTGATCGACTGCCAGGGCAACTGGGGCAACACGCTTACCGGCGATAGTGCGGCGGCTCCCCGATACATCGAAGCGCGCCTCAGCAAGTTCGCACACGATGTGGTCTTCAACCCGAAGACCACCGAATGGCAGCTGAGCTACGACGGCCGCAACAAAGAGCCGGTATTCCTGCCGGTGAAGTTCCCCTTGTTGCTCGCACAAGGTGGCGAGGGCATTGCGGTGGGCCTCAGTTGCAAGGTGCTCCCGCACAACTTCAACGAGCTCATCGATGCCAGCATCGCCGTGCTGCGCAAGCGCTCCTTCGAGCTGGTGCCCGATTTCCCGACCGGTGGCCTGGCCGATGTGAGCAACTACAACGATGGTGAACGCGGCGGTCGTGTGCGCTGCCGGGCGCGCATCCGCAAGGAGGACAACAAGACGCTGGTGATCCACGAGATCCCCTTCGGCACCACCACCAGCAGTCTCATCGAGAGCATCATCAAGGCCAACGACAAGGGCAAGATCAAGGTGCGGCACATCGAGGACAACACCGCCGAGAATGCCGAGATCCTCGCACCTCGCGGCCGGTGTATCGCTCCGACAACACTATCGACGTTCTACGCCTTCACCGATTGCGAGATGAGTATCGCGCCCAACGCGGTATGCACGAACGACAAGCCCCGCTTCGTGGGTGTGAAACTGCCGAAGGCAGCACCGAGAACACGCTACGTCTGTTGAGTTGGAGTTGAAGATCCGCAAGGGAGAACTTGAGGAGCAGTGGCACTTCGCATCGCTCGAGCGCATCTTCATCGAGAAGAAGGTGTACCGCAAGATCGAGGAGGCCGAGACCTGGGAGCAGGTGATCGAGTTCATAGACAAGGGTTTGAAGCCGCATGTGAAGGACCTCAAGCGCCCGGTTACCCAGGAGGACATCGTGCGCCTCACGGAGATCAAGATCAAGCGCATCTCCAAGTTCGACAGCTTCAAGGCCGATGAGCACATCAAGCAGTTGGCCGAGACCATCGCGGAACTGCAGCACAAGCTCGATCACCTGGTGGACCATGCCGTGGAATTCTTCAAGGAACTGAAGAAGAAGTACGGTGTCGGACGCGAGCGCAAGACCGAGGTGCGTGCTTTCGATACCATCGTGGCCACACAGGTGGCCGTGGCCAACCGCAAGCTCTATGTGGACAAGGCCGAAGGCTTCATGGGCTGGAGCCTGCGCAACCACGAGTTCGTGGATGAGTGCTCCGACATCGACGACATCATCATCTTCCGCGAGGACGGTACGATGCTCGTGACCAAGGTGGCCGACAAGAAGTTCATCGGCAAAGGCGTGCTGCACGTGGGCGTGTGGAAGAAGAACGACGACCGCACGATCTACCACCTCGTGTACCAGGACGGCACCAAGGGCGCTTACTACATGAAGCGCTTCGCCGTCACCGGGATCACACGCGACAAGGAGTACGACCTCACCAGCGGCACCAAGGGCTCCAAGGTGGAGTACTTCACCGCGAACCCGGATGGTGCTGCGGAGGTGATCCAGGTGGTGCTGCGTCCGCGCCCCAACTTGCGCAAGACCAAGTTCGACATCGATTTCGCGAAGCTGGCCGTAAAGGGCCGCAGCAGCAAGGGCAACCTGCTCACCCGCTACATGGTGAGCAAGATCACGCAGAAGGAACGTGGTGTGAGCACCCTCGGCGCCATCCCCATCTGGTTCGATGAGACCGTGCGCCGCCTGAACAGTGCCGGTCACGGACGCTACCTGGGCCGCTTCGGCGGTGAGGATCGCATCCTCGCCATCATGCGCAACGGCACCTACCAGTTCTTCCCCTTCGCGCTCAGCACCCACTTCCCCGATGATGCGGTGACCCTCGTGAAGTTCGATCCCAAGCAGGTGGTGAGCGCCGTGTATTGGGAAGGAGAGAAGCAGCAGTACCAAGTGAAGCGCTTCATTCCCGAGCAGGCCAAGGACGCCGTGTCCTTCATCACGGAGCACGCGGATAGCAAGCTGACGACCCACTCGCTCGTGCAGCATCCGCGTGTGAAGGTGAGCTTCGATAAACGCAGCAATCCGCGCGAGGACGAAGAACTGGACTTGGAGGAGTTCATTGCCGTGAAAGGCGTGAAAGCGCTCGGCAACAGGCTCACCCCCTTCAAGGTGAAGGACATCGAGTTGCTCTCTGAAGTGTTCATACCCATGACACCGGACATGGAAGAGTTGCAGGGCATGCTCATCAGCGATGACGAGGTGGGCAACCTGGAGGCACCCGAAGAGGAGGACCTGGAGGAATCACCGATGAAGCAGTTCCGTCGCGCCCAAGTGAAGGCCGAGGTGGAGCGTTCTCCGGAGGATCCCTTGATCGGCTACGAGCCCGGCAAGCAGATCACCTTGGGTCTGGATTGATGCTGCGCGCTTGTGCGATAGCGGCATGCACGGCACTCAGTGCTTCGTTGTTCGCGCAAGGGCGGTTGGTGCATGTGGACACGCTGCGTGCGCTGCGTCCGTTCGGTCCTGCGGAGGTGTATTCCTTCCCCTTCATTCGCACACCGGAAGACCCCGAAGTGGGGGAACGCATCAACCGCAACCTGCAGGTGGAACTGCTGGGCTCCGTTCGCGACAGTGTTGCGGAGTCCTTCTTCGAGCCACTTTGGGGAAGACCCGATGAATACGGTGGTGCAGTTGATATCGCCATGCAGAGCATATCCTGGAGCGTGGCGAGGCCTTTGCCCGATGTGCTGGTGGTGACCTTCTCCGCCGAGGGTTGTGGTGCGTATTGCGAAGGCTACACCACATATCGCAGTTACGCGTTCCCGTTCGGCGCCTTGCTCACCTGGGATGTTCTGTTGTGGAAGGAGGAGCGCGATACCGTGGAGGATTCAGTGGCGCATTGGTGGCGCCAGCGGGTGCACGAGCACATGCGCAAGGAAGAGCTCGAATTGGGTAGGCGAGGGCGTTCAGCGGAGGACGTTGAACATTCACACGCCGTCATGAGCCTCTACCGCAGCTGCCTGGAACGCCGCGCCCAAGGGCATGTTCCGGTGCATGAAGTGGAGCCCTTGGAAAATGGCTTGCGCGTGCATGTGGCCAGCTGTGGTTCGCACTTCGAACGCGCGGTGGATGAGTTGGGGCAGGTAGCCATCGACCTTCCCTACAACTGGCTGGAGCCGTACTTCACACCGGCGCTCAGGTACTTGATCATCCGGTAGCCATCAGCCCCGGCGGATCACCAGGACGGACCGCAGAAGCCGTTCTATGCGTGAGCACTGGCCCTGAGCATGTTCCTGGGCCAACGAGAAAGAAAGGTGAGCTGATCAGTTCACCTTCACGGCACGAAGGTGGCGCACTTGGTCGGCCAGTTGCACACGTACCAAGTAGCTGCCGGCAGGTTGGCCGCTCAGGTCCACAGGCAAGGTGACCGAGCCCTGCACGGCATGCACTGTCCGGTGAACCACGCGTCCGGCGGCATCCAGCACATCGAGTTGCATCAGGCCATTCGCGTCCACGCTTATCCAGGTCCTTTCCACAAAGGGATTGGGGGCCATGTGCAAGCTGCCCAAGGCATCCAGTTCGCTGATGCCGACGCAAGAGCGCACCTCCACTTGAACGGTGGCGCTGCCGGGGCATTCCCCTTCCGCTTCAGCATCGAGCACCACGTTCCACACACCAATTCCCACCACCGCCGGGTCAAAGAGCACGCTGCTGCCCGAACCGGTAACAGCACCGGACCAGATGCCGGGATGTGAGCCTTGGATCAGAACAGGTGCATGGTCCACGCAAAGCGCATTCACCGGCTCTATCCCAACTTGGGTAATGGGCAACACCTCAAGCGTTTCGCTGGCGTTTTCCACGCTACAGCCGTTGGGGTCCGTGTAGGTGTAGATCAAGGGGAACGACCCGGTGGTCATGTCACCCGGCACGAACAAACCGTTCTCATCGAGCGGCGCGCTCCAGGTCCCGCCCAACGGAGTGGCAGAGAACTGCAGCGGCTCATCGGTCTTGCAGAAGAGCAGATCATCGGCGCCGTAGCTTACCTCGGTGGCGTTGATGAGCGTGATCTCGGTGCTGCCCAAGGTGGTGCAGCCATTGTCGGCGGTGAACGCATATACCAGTTCATGCACCCCCTCCTGCGCAATGGCCGGATCCATCTGGTCGCCGACCACGCCGGCTCCGCTCCAGGTGCCACCTATCGGGCTGGCGCCCTGCAGGTCGATCACCGCACCTTGCTGGCAATAGATCGCAGCAGGTGGTACGCTCACTTCGGGGAACTCATCGTTCACCACTACGGTGAGCGTGTCGCTGTTGGGGCACTGCTGCGGGGCTTGTGGGCTCACCGACATGATCACTTGGTATGTGCCTGCCCCTTGTCCGGGATCGAAGGTCGCCCCTTGTGCGTCGTAGCTTACAATGTCTCCGCTCCACGAAATACCGCTTGCAGGAGCGTTCTGCGGTACCACCAATTGCGGGCCGGCATTCACACAGAGCGGGCCTATGGGGGCGATAACAGCAGGGAGCGAGTTCCACGCGAGCAGCGGGCCGATCACGTTCGCGCAGGAAGCAGCGGTGGGGTCGGTATAGGCACAGGCAATGAAGCCACCGGTGAACAATGCGGGATCCAGGATATTGCCTGGTTGCAGGCCCGTCCACTCGGTGCTTTCAGGAACGGAGGACATCTGTATCGGCGCCGATCCGGAACAGATCACGGGCCCGATGGCAGGTGAGACGGCCGGGCCGGTGATGAGCGACATAAGTGCAATGTCGGCCACCGGGCACCCGGCCTCCTCGAACGTGGTGTAGGCCAGGGGATATGCAGCGCTCACATTCAGGTTGGCGCGGTACAGGATGTTGTCGAAGACCCATTGCCCGCTCCAGCGGCCGCTGCCCGCATCCACCGGAGGCAGTTGAACGGGAGCCCCGCCGATGCACAGGGTGTCGAAAGTGGGCATGTCCAGTATCAAGCTGGGGGGCACAGTGGTGTTGCGGTACCAGAAAGTGCCGTTGGATTGGCCCAGGACCAGATCATCACGCCCATCGCCGTCCAAGTCCGCCAGCAGCACGTTGGCAGCGCGCGGCAGGTCCTGCATGTCAACTGCGAAGGAGAAATCGTTCAGAAGCCCCATCCAATGGCGCCAGCGCACAGGCAGCGTAGGGTTGGCAGGTACGAAGACCAATGCGGTACCCGTTCCGCAGCCCATGTTCCCGAAAGCACCCGGCCCGGCGGATGCGAACGCCTCCACGGTGCGCGTGTTGAACGCACCGAACTCGCCGTTGGCACTGGGGTTCTCTGCCCACTGAATGGCGCCGTTCACCGCATCGGCAATGTCCAGGTCGCCATCGCCATCAATGTCCACCAGAAGTGGGCGTTGGAAGGGGTAGCCAGGGAATTCGATCACGGTGGCAATGGTCCACTCCTCGGCGGTGCCGGTTTCGTTACGCATCGCGATCACCACGCCGTCCGGGTCGAAGAGGATGATATCCAGCGAGCCATCGAGGTCCATGTCGCCGAGCAACATGGTGGTGCTGCCGCCGCTGGGGAAAAGGCCGTCAATGAGCAATGGCGTTGCGAAGCCGGGTGCGATGTTCTGCATCCAGGCCAGTCCTCCGCCGTTGTCCGTGTTCACGGAGAACACCAGGTCGGCCAGACCATCGCCGTTCAAGTCACCAAGGCGCAGGGCCAATACTTCCTGGCCTACATCACCAACTTCCACCGGGGCCGCGAACTGGCCGTCGCCCAGGTTGTAGAACACATGCACCGTGGTGCTGCCCATAGGAACGAAAGCGAGGTCCAGTGAGCCATCCCCGTCGAGGTCGGCCAGGTCGAAGGTGGTCACTCCACCATCAATGGGGTCGAAGGCATCAGCATAAGCGAAGGTTCCGGCACCATCGGTGTTCCTATGGAACTTGAAATGGTCGTTGCCGTGCAGGCTGATCAGGTCCAGGTCCCCGTCACCATCAAGGTCCAGGGCGCGCAAGGTGGGGTTGCTGCCCCAGGGGTGTATCTGCTGAGGGTCGGCGAACTGGGCCATCGCCACAGCGGCGAGCAGCATTGCTGCGAAGGACACTAAGTGGCGCATCGTGCGGGGTGGGGGTAGTGGCAGCGACAGTAGGGAAGGGGCCGCTGGGATGCAATTGGGACCACGAATGTAGAAGATCCGGCCTCCCCAAGCCCCAACCCTACGCCAGTGTAGGGGAGCAGCGCCATTTGCGGTGCCGCTGAACGCCGGAGCGTGCCATGCCAAGCAGACGGACGGAAAGCGCTCAGTAGTCTCTCAGCGCTGCATGGTCACCCGCCTATCGATCCCGGTAATGCACCCCGGAAAGCAGACTCTGTAAGCTGCGTTGCAAAAGACCTTGAACAGGCGCTATGCGCAAAGCACCGGGATCAGTGCGTCGTTCACCAATATCCGCTCCTTTTCAGCATCCGCTATGTAGCGGTACTCGTCGGATGCGTGGGCTTTGATCGCAATACATCCCGCACCGATCCGGCTTGCATATTCCACCGTGGGGCCTGCGAAGCCGACACTGAAGGTGGTGCTGGGCTCATTGGCCTCCACGTAGCGCAGTCCTTCTTCCTTCAACCTGTTGAGCATGTGCAGCTTGTTGGCCAACAGCTCATCGGAAGGGGATTCATTGGGCCGCATCAGTTGGTACACATGCACCTCTGAAGCATGGCGTTTGGCCAGGTCGCAGACCATGCCAAGCAACTTCTCAATGTCCGAGTGCCCTGCCACGGGCAGCACAATGCGATCCATGTTCACGTTGGGGTCGCTGCCCTCCTGCACCACCAATGATGGGGTGTTGAGCGAGCGGACCAGTTTCAGGATGTCCGCACCAAAGAGGTTCTGGCGCAAGCCTTTGGGGCCGTGGGTACCCACCACGGTAAGGCCGTGTCCTTGAGTGCTTTCCTCCGCGATCCGCTCCATGAACTTGCCTTCCACCAAGCGTACGTTCACGCGTTCGGTGCCATCCGCTCCTTTTATCTGCTGGGCAAGCTTTTTCGTAGCATCGGCCCGTTCCGCCTCACCGCCTTTGGAGATCACGTGCAGCAAGGTCACACTGGAACTGAAGTGGTCGGCTTCGCGAAGCGCGAAACGTAAGGCGGTGACCGACGTGGGGGTCAGGTCCGAGGTGCAGAGGATATCGTTCATGGCAATTGGAACTTCGCCGGGAAAGATAGAACGGGTTGGGCGCAGAGGCGAGAAGCGCATTGCGGATCGTTTGGGAAGCAATCCAAGCATGTGCGAAGTGCTCCGTAGCACTGGCCGCCAAGTGCCACATGCATTGAGCTACCTTGCGCATCCTTTACCCCGTGAAATGAGGAAATTCTTCGCTGCAGCTTGCCTGCTCGCCGTTCAGGTCACTTTCGCCCAGACCAACATCTCCTTCGTAGGCCAACTCAGCTACCAGCAACTGCGGAACTCCAACCTGAGCAACCTGTGGGGCTACACCGATGAGGATGGCAATGAATACGCGATCGTAGGTGTGAACGGCACCAATGCCCAGAACCCCGGAGGCGTTAGTGTGGTCTCCCTGGCCGATCCAGCCAACCCGCAGGAGATCTTCTTCCGCCCCGGTCCGGCATCCATCTGGCGCGAAGTGAAGGTGTGGAACGATCACGCCTACATCACCACCGAAGCGGAGAACGGTGGCTTGGTGATCGTGGATCTGAGCCCCTTGCCACAAAGCACCGCGCTCAACAGCGTGGTATGGTTCGATCCCACCTGGACCACCTCGCACTCCCTGTTCATTGATGAGAACGGCTTGTTGTACATACACGGGTCCGGGCGTGGCAACGGTGGTGTGATCATGTACGACCTGAGCGACCCCATGAACCCGGTCGAAGTGGGCGAATTCGATCAATGGTATTGTCACGACAGCTTCGCCCGGGGCGACACGCTGTACGCAGCGCACATCTACGATGGCTTTTTCTCCATCGTGGACGTGAGCAACCCTGCTGCTCCAGTGCTGCTCGGTACGCAGACCACGCCCAACCTCTTCACGCACAATGTGTGGTTGGACGATAGCGGCAACAACCTCTACACCACCGATGAGCGGACCAATTCCTACGTCGGTTCATACAACATCAGTGACCCCACGGACATCCAGTTCCAGGACAAGCTCCAAAGTGACAACGGATCGGGGGCCATTCCGCACAATACCTATTGGCTCAACCATTTCCTGGTCACGTCCTACTACACCTTCGGAGTCACCATCTACGACGCTTTGCGGCCCCACAACCTCGTTGAGGTCGGGCACTATGATACATCCCCCTTCACCGGCGATGGCTTCAACGGAGCGTGGGGCGTGTACCCCTTCTTCGACTCGCAGAACCTCATCATCTCCGACATTGAGCAGGGCTTGATCGTGCTTGCACCCACCTATGTGCGTGCGTGCTGGTTGGAGGGTAACGTGCGCAATGCGGTCAATGGCTTTCCGGTCAATAATGCCACGGTGAGCATAACCGGTGTGATCACTGCGGACCCCACCAGCATTTCCGGAACGTACGCCACCGGTTACCACACCCCGGGCACTTACCAGGTAGTGGTTTCCGCCCCCGGTTTTCTGAGTGCGACCGTTGAAGGAGTGGTGCTTGAAAGCGGCGAGGTCACCTTCCTGGATATCGATCTGGTACCCCTGGTGGCCTTCACCCTGCAAGGCAGCGTGGTGGATGCGGCAAGCGGTGATCCCGTGCCCAATGCCCACGTTCGCCTCACCAGCCCTACGTACGACTATGAAGTGCTGACCGATGCACAAGGCATCTTCGCCGTGCCAGGCGTGTTCAGTGATGACTACAACGTGGTGGCTGGCCAGTGGGGCTGGCGCACCCATTGCCCCGTGCAGCAGTCCATCGTTATTGGCGGACCATCGCTGACCATCGAATTGGAACGCGGTTATTACGACGATTTCGAGTTCGACTTTGGCTGGGCTGTCAGCGGCACGGCCACCGTGGGGCATTGGGAACGTGGTGTACCCGTCGGCACCACCTTCAATGGGGTGTTCAGCAACCCGGGGGCTGATGTGCCGGGCGATTGTGGAGCGCAGGCCTACGTGACCGGTAACGGTGGAGGCGCTGCTGGCAATGATGACCTGGACGGGGGCAACACGGTACTCACATCACCCCTGTTCGATGCCACCACCCAATTCGATCCGCACATCCGTTTCCGCCGCTGGTTCTTCAACGCCGGTGGTTCCGGTGCTCCCAACGATCGGATGCGCATTTCGCTTTCCAACGGCATCACCACGGTGGAGGTGCTCAACATCACGTCCTCGTCCTCGGCGTGGGTGCCCGTGGATGTCCGCATCCTAGATCATCTTGAGCGGACACCGAACATGCAACTCATCGTGTTCATCACCGACGATGAGCCCGGGCATTTGGTGGAAGGCGGCCTCGACCTCTTCGAAATGGTGGAGATGAGCCCCGCTTCGGTGCCCGATCAGCAAGCCGAACAAGCGTTCTCGCTGTGGCCCAACCCCAGCAACGGCCAGGTGGAGATCCAGATGGTCTCGCCCTTGCCCGCCACGGTGGAAGTGTTGGACGCTTTGGGACGTATGGTGCAGGAAGGACAGCGGCTGATGAACGGCCGTGCCACCTTGTTGCTGGATGTGCCTGCCGGGACGTACCTGGTGCGTATCACATCCGATGCCGGTGATCGCAGCGTGCAGCGCTTGGTGATCGGCAAGTAGTGCCAAGGCCATGCGCGGTGCAGGGCTTCCGGCGCAACACATGGTGAAGGTCCGGGTGCGCTGGGGACGGGTGCTGTTGGCATCCGTTGGCCTGCTCTTCTGCCTGGCCATGTCCGTGGTGCTCATAGCAGGTGCCGCCGAAAAGAGGTCCGGCGATGGCTTTCCCTACGCTGTCGCAGCGGTCCTGTTGCTCCTCTGTGCGAGCGCAGCAACGTACGTGCGTTGGCAATTGGTGGGCAGGGAGTGCATAAGGATGGATGCCGATGGGCTCAGCTATTGGACCACGGGCTCGCCTTGGAGCGGCAGGCATGTGATCAAGTGGCATGAGTTGGAGCGGATGGAGCAAGCCCCGGACGCAGCACCCATGTGGTGGATGGAACAGTGGGGACTTGGCGGAGGGCGTATCGTGCTGCACCACTCCGGAAGGCGCACCCGTTTCGGTATGGACCTGGATCCGAAAGAGGCCGCGGAACTGCTCGGCAGGATGCAGGAGGAGTTCATTGCGCGCCGGCAAGCAACCGACTGAACAAGCTCCAGGTGGGCTAAGTCTGCACTACTTCTTTCCAGGGCGGGCATTCCCGCAATGCTCCTTCACCAGCTGCTCCACCTCGGGGATATCACCCAGCACCTTGGCCAAGGTGAGATCATCACACGCCTTTTCCACGTCACCCGCCTGCAAGCGCAGCACACCGCGTGTACGAAGCGCGTAGGGGTTGGCGGGGTAGGAGCGGAGGCTGCGTTCCACATCGGACCAGGCTTCCTTCACCCGGCCTTGCTTGAAATGGATGTATGCGCGATTGCTCAGCGCAATTGGCTCGTCCTTGTCCAGTGCCAGCGCTTGCTCCACGGCTTGCATCGCTTCATCGTAGCGCTCCAGCATGATCAGCTCGAAGCTGCGATTGGACCAATGCCCCACGGAGCGCGGCTCCAATTCGCACAAACGTTCCAGTATGGCCAGGGCGTCCGCATACCTGCCCACGCCATCATAGAGCCGCGCGAGCGTTGCCAAGGATTCGGTATCCGTGCTGGTGTTCCCGAGGCCTTGTTCCAGATCAAGAATGGCACCGGGGTACTGTTTCAACTCCACGCGTGCTTCACCACGAAGCACCAGTGCCTTGTTGCGTTCCTCGCTTTTTGTGCTGTGCTCCAAGCATCGGCTGGCATGGTGTACCACGCGTTGCATATCTCCGCCACGCATGGCGTACTCAGCGCGCAGGTAGTGGGCTGTTGCATTCACGCTGTCCATGCGCAACACCTGCTCCACATCCAACAGGAAACGGTCCGAACGGTCCAGTGCATTCCAGGCTTTGGCCCGTGCCAGATAGGTGGTGGCGCTCGGCTGCAGCTTCAGGGCACGCTCATATTCCGCCAGTGCGCGCTGGGGCTTTTCGATCCGCATCAAAGAGTCTCCTGCGGCCAGATAACGAGCTACATCATCCTGGCCAATGGCCGGAAAGGCAAGCATGAACAAGAGGCACGACAGCATCGCACTGGTTGTTGAACTTCGTCCTGAAGAGTTCGGGCGGATGAACATGGAACCATACAAAGGTAACGGCTGGCCCCGTGAACCGATCCCGTGCCGGACCATACTGTCAACACCTCAGAAGCGGGTAACGGGCACCGTGTCGAGATCCGCGAACCGCTTTTCGGCATACATGAAATGACCGGCCATGGCGATCATCGCTGCATTGTCCGTGCAATAAGCGAATGGCGGAATGAAGCATTCCCACCCTTCACGCTGCGCCAGCGCGCGCACTGCGGCACGCAGTGCTCCATTGGCACTTACCCCGCCGGATATGGCGATCCGGGGTACCCCGAGGGCCCGGCCCGCCTTCGCCAGCTTGCGCAGCAGCACGTCCACGATGTGTCCTTCAAGCGAGGCACAGAGGTTCTTCAGGTTGGCCGCCACGAACTCCGGATCCTTCGCCGACCCGTTGACCACGGTATTGCGGAATGCGCTTTTGATGCCGCTGAAACTCATGTCGTAATCTGGCACCTGCGGGTACGGAAGTGCGAAGCTTTTGCGGTCACCGCCCTGTCCCTGCCGGTCGATCTCCGGACCACCCGGATAGGGTAGCCCCAGGATCTTGGCTCCTTTGTCGAAAGCCTCGCCAGCGGCATCGTCCAATGTGGTGCCGATGATCTCCATGTCCAGCGGACCCCGCACCAGCACCAGTTGGGTGTGTCCACCGCTTACGGTAAGGTTCAGGAAAGGGAATGCCGGAATGGGGCGCGGGGTGCCGTCCTGTATGAAATGGGCGAGCACATGGCCTTTCACATGGTCTACCGCAAGCAGCGGAACACCCAGGGATTGCGCCATGCTACGCGCAAAGCAGGTGCCCACCAGCAGGGCGCCCATCAGCCCCGGCCCTTGGGTGAAAGCGATGCCCGACAGTTGCTCCTTGGTCATGCACGCCTCCTGCAAGGCGCGGTGCACCACGGGGACAATGTGCTCCTGATGCGCCCGGCTCGCCAATTCAGGCACCACACCGCCCCATTGGTGATGCACATCCTGGCCGGCCACCACGTTGGAGCGCACCACACCATCCACCAGCACGGCTGCAGCGGTCTCATCGCAAGAGCTTTCTATACCCAGTATGATCACCGGTGGCGGCGCGTTCATGGCTGTGGGGGCTACTTTTGGCCTGCAAGGCCCGGTACTTGTTGGAGCGGCGGGCAAAACTACGGGTGAACTGGCGGCGAAGCGGAAATACCGGATATTGAGGAGCGCGTTCCGCTGGACGGTTCGGCTGCTGCTGGGCGTTACGCTGCTGTTGGTGATCGTTTCGGTGCTGCTGTTGCTGCCTGCCGTGCAGCAGGGCCTCGCCTCCTTCGTGGCCAAGCGCCTGAGCGCTGAGCTGGGCAACACCATCACCATCGGTCGGCTCGCCATCCGCCCCTTTGGCCCGGTGGAATTGCAGGACGTGTACATCAGCGACCTGCATGGCGACACGCTCATCGGTGCCACCAGCATCCATGTTGGTGGGCTGCGCATACACCCCCGGTCCAAGCTCATCAACGCTTCGGTGCTCGAGTTGCGTGGTGCACGCTTCAAGCTGGCAACAGCCATGGGAGACAGTACCAGCAACCTCACCAACCTCTTCGCCCCGTGGTCTTCAACGGATACCACCGAGACCGAGAACAGCTGGTCCATCCACTGTGGCGGGATCCTCGTCGACGAACTGCATTTCAGCTACCACGATGCCAACGTGGAGCAGATCCCCTTCGGCGTGGATTTCAAGCATGTGGATGTGCGCAATACCCGGGTTACCGGTGATCATCTGCGCATAGCTGGCGATTCCATTTCCGCCACGTTGCGCTCCTTTTCGTTCAGGGAGCAAAGTGGGCTGCAACTGGAGCGCTTGGCGGGGATCACCACGGTGAGCCCGCGCGGCATCGTGATCGATAGCCTTGAACTGCGCACGCCACGGAGCGAGTTGCGTGGTGTGCTCCACTTCCGGTCCGAAGGTTGGGCCGATTTCAACGACTTCACCAGCTTGGTGAACATGCAGTTCGAGCTGGCCCCATCGCGCTTGGAATTCGCCGATGTGGCATACTTCGCTCCCGGTCTGCAGGGTGTGGAGTTCCCCATAAGCATAAGCGGAAGGGTGCGCGGCACGGTAAACGAACTTCGCGGGCGGGGCTTGGAGATCGGTTTTGGCGAGCACTCCTTTTTCAAAGGCAGCGCTGAACTCACCGGCTTGCCCGATATCGAGGAGACCTTCATGCTGCTCGATATCGCTGAACTGCGGACCGACCACCTGGACCTGGCCCGCGTACCGATACCGCCGTTCATAAGCGGACGCACGGTGGAACCACCCGCGGAATTGGTGGCCCTGGGCGACATCGGCTTCCAAGGCAACTTCACAGGCTTCTTCAATTCCTTCACCGCTTACGGAGCTTTCACAACCCGCCTTGGTGAGCTGCGTACCGACCTGTCCTACAAGCGCGACACCCTGCGCAACACCTTTGCCTTGCGTGGGCGTGCCGCCACCACATCCTTCAGCCCCGGCGCGCTGTTGGGTGTGCCTGCTCTCGGTCTGGTGGCGGCCAACGTGCGCATCGATGCCAGCGGAAAAAGCCTGGCCTCCATGTCCGCCGACATTGAAGGCGATATCCCCTTGCTCGGTTATGGCGCTACGTCCATAACCGGCATCAAGGCCAACGGCCGTTTGGAGCCGAACAGCTTCAATGGAGAGCTGCATGTGCAGGACGAGAACCTGGTGCTGGATTTCAAGGGCTTGGCAGACCTCAGCGGCCGCTGGCCGGTGGTGGATTTCCAGGCCTATTTGCAGCACGCCGATCTGCGAGCTCTGGCCCTGCTCGACGTGGAGGGCTACAACACCGTGAGCATGTTGATGATGGCCAAAGGGCGCTTGTCGCCCGACAGCCTGGTGGGCGTGGTGGAGGTGAAGGACATCAGCTATTGCAACGAGGATGGTGAGCACGACCTTGGGGATATCCTGTTGCGCAGCAGCCGTGCGGATGGTGAGAACCTTTTGGAACTGGACGCCAGCTTCGCCGATGCGGAGGTGCGCGGCACCTTTCTGCCAACACGCTTGCCCAGTGCCTTGGCCAACGTGGTGTACAGTGTGTTCCCTGCCCTTCGGAACGATGTGGACTATGCGCAGGCCGAGCAGCAGTTCAGCTTCGAACTGCGCACCAAGGACACCGAGGCTTTGCTCTCGCTTTTCGTTCCCGGCCTTTCCGTGGACAGTGGCGGCGTGGTGCGTGGTCACCTGAACAGCCGCACGTTCGACATGGGCGCCAGTGCACAGCTACCAGCCATCACCATAGGCCGTTTCAAAGCAAGCGAGGTGGATGTTCTGGCCGACAAAACACTTGATGTGTTGGCCTTCCGATTGGCCAGCGAGCGACAGAACTGGGGCGATAGCGTGTGGTTCGCAGGCACCTCGTTCATTGGTAAAGCCTACCAGGACGAACTGGATATTTCCGTGGGCTGGGCCACCAGCAGCAGCGGTACCAGCGGCAACCTCGACATGCTGGGCGAAGTACGGAGCATCCGTTCAGTGGACCTTTCCCTGTTGCCGTCCTATCTGCACTTCGGTCGTGGCAACTGGTCCAATACGCGCACCGCACGTTTCCACATCGATTCGAGCACGGTGCATGTGGAAGGGCTGGAGCTGGCGAACGATGGGCAACGCATACTGCTGGAAGGCAGCATCGGCAAGGACTCCACGGCGGCACTCTCATTCAAGTTGGACAGTGTTAGCCTGGAGAATCTGACCCCGTTCCTGAGCGGCCCCGTGGTGAAGGGTGTGCTGCATGCCGATGGAAGACTGTTCGATGTGTACAACGAACCGTACGTGCTGAGCGAGTTGCGCTTGGATAGTGTGATGGTGCAGGACAAGCCGGTAGGTGATCTGTTGATGAGCGCCAGTTGGGGTGATGGACGCAGAGCGATCGATCTGAACGGAACGCTCAACCGAGGTCCCATCAAAGCGCTCGACTTCAACGGTGCCTTGCTGCTCGATGCGGACAAGACCCTTGATGTGGCCCTGGTGATGGACCGCTTCGACCTTGGCTTCATAGACCCCTACCTGCCCGAAGGGATCAGTGAACTGCAAGGCCAGGTAACGGGCACGCTAACGGTAACGGGGCCGGTGGCAGAACCACAGATGAACGGCGAGCTCGATCTGGTGGATGCTGGCCTACGGATCGATTACCTCAACACGCTGTACCGCTTCACGCACCGCGTAAAGGTGGCTCCCGACATGTTCGCGCTCGATTTCGTGAACATCCGCGATGAGGAAGGCAACGTGGCGCGGATCGGCGGCACGATCCTGCACAAGGGGCTCTCCGACTGGAACTACAACGTGTGGGGTTCCATGGACCGCTTTCTGGTGATGAACACCACCATACGCGAGAACGAGCTCTACTATGGCAAAGCCTATGGCAGTGGCGACATCGAACTAAGCGGTTTCGCAGGTAGCCTGGACATCATCGTGGACGCCCGCACCATGCCGGGAACGGATATCCACTTCCCCATCGGGGGCAGTACGGAGGTCTCCGCCATCAGTTTCGTCCGCTTCCTCTCCGGCGATACAACGGACTTTGAAGCGCCACCCGTGGACCTTTCAGGCATCACGCTCGATCTGAAAGTGGAGGTCACGCCCGATGCGCAGTTCGAACTGATCTTCGACCCGACCGTGGGCGACATTCTTTCCGGACGTGGCAGGGGCAACATGGAGATGAGCGTTACCCAGACCAACGAGTTCTCCATGCGCGGCCAAGTGGAGGTCTCCGAAGGTGATTACCTCTTCACCCTGCGGAACGTGGTGAACAAGCGCTTCCAGCTGCAACCCGGCGGGCGCATCACCTGGTTCGGCGATCCCTTCGATGCCTTGCTCGACCTGTATGCCACCTATCGGGTCCGTGCTCCGCTCTACGACATCATGTTCGAGAAGAACGATGCCTTCCGCAAGCGCGTGCCGGTGGATGTGGTGATGCACCTGCAGGACAAGCTGATGAACCCCGAGATCGGGTTCCAGGTGCGCCTGCCGACGGTGGACGAAAGCGTGCGCACACAGGTGGCCAGTGTGCTCAGTACCGAGCAGGAGATGAACCGCCAGGTGTTCGCGCTGATCGTGCTCAACCGATTCGTGCAACCACCCAACTACACGGGGCAGGGTACGCCGGGCAGCGGCAGCGCTTTGGCCGGCACCACCACCAGCGAACTGCTCAGCAACCAGGTGAGCAACTGGCTCTCGAAGCTCAGCAACGATTTCGACCTGGGTGTGAACTACCGCCCAGGGGACAACATCACGCAGGATGAACTGGAACTGGCCGTGAGCACACAGCTGTTCGATGAGCGTTTGCTCGTGAGCACCAACGTGGGCGTGCAATACGGAGCGCAGGCCGCACAGAGCACCAACACACTGGTGGGCGACTTCCAAGTGGAGTACCTGCTCACCAACGACGGCAAGCTGCGCCTGAAGGCGTTCAGCATCAGCAACGATCGCAACCTGAACCGGGCCGACCAAGCGTTGACCACGCAGGGCGCCGGAGTGGCCTACCGCGAAGAATTCGATGACTGGGGCGAGTTCTGGCGGAAGGTGTTCGGCGTGTTCCGCAAGAAGAACACGTAGGACTTGGGCTACTCGCCCGTTCCGAGCTTCAGATTGTGGCCGAGCTTCTCCTTCTTGGTGCGTAGGTAACCGCTGTTGTGCGGGTTGGAGGGGATCTCGATCGGCACGTTCTCCACGATCTCCAATCCGTAGCCCACCAGGCCGGTCCGTTTCCTGGGGTTGTTGGTCATCAGGCGCATCTTGCGAACCCCGAGGTCGTGCAGGATCTGCGCACCCACACCGTAGTCGCGGGCATCCATATCGAAGCCCAGCATGAGGTTGGCCTCCACGGTATCCGCGCCCTGTTCCTGAAGCTTGTAGGCTTTCAGTTTGTTCAGCAGGCCAATGCCACGCCCCTCCTGTTGCATGTAGAGGATCACGCCCCGGCCTTCTTTTTCCACCATGTTCATGGCGTGGTGCAGTTGCGGGCCACAATCACAACGGCAGCTACCGAAGATGTCGCCGGTAACACAGCTGCTGTGTACCCGCACCAACACCGCTTCGTCCTGTTCCCACTTGCCTTTCACCAGTGCCAGATGGTCCTCGCCGGTAGTGGTATGGCGGAAGGCCACCAGCTCGAAGTTGCCGTACTCGGTAGGCAATTGAACGTCCACTTGGCGCTCCACGGTGCGCTCGGTGCGCATGCGGTAAGCCACCAGGTCTTCTATGCTGATGAGCTTCAACCCGAATTTGCGGGCGATCACCTGCAACTCGGGCAGCCTGGCCATGGTGCCATCCTCGTTGAGGATCTCCACGATGCAACCTGCCGGTTCGAATCCTGCGAGCCGCGCCAGGTCCACGGCGGCTTCGGTGTGGCCGGTGCGTCGCAGCACGCCGCCCTGCTTGGCTTTCAGGGGAAAGATGTGGCCGGGCCGCAAAAGATCGTCGGGTGTGCAGGCCGGGTCTATCAGTGCCATCATCGTTTGGCTGCGATCGCTGGCGCTGATGCCGGTAGTGGTGCCGCGACCCTTCACATCCACGCTCACCGTAAAGGGAGTCTCGTGCAAGGCCGTGTTGTCGCGCACCATCAGTTCGAGCCCCAGTGCGGTGCAACGGGCCTCGGTGAGCGGCGCACAAATAAGCCCCCGGCCGTGCGTTGCCATGAAGTTGATCACCTCGGGGGTGGCGTTGCGTGCGGCGGTCACGAAGTCGCCCTCGTTCTCACGGTCCTCGTCATCCACCACGATCACCACTTTGCCTGCGCGTATGTCGGCAATGGCGTCCTCAATGGGGTCGAATAGCTTGCTCATGTTGGGGGAATGCGGTGCAAAGGTAGGGGCCTTGGGGTGGCCGCACCGGGAAGGGTGGTGGTGATAGGGTGGGTCACACGCGGCGTCCCATGCCGATCATGCCATCAAGTGCTTCCGCGGCACGGTCCCAATCGAATTGGCGACGCACGAAAGCATAGCCGTTATCGGCCAGGCGCTGTCGCTCCGTCGGGGTTTCCAGCAAACGCAGGATGTGTTCGGCATACTCCTCGGGCCCGTCGCCGATCAGGATGGATACGCCGGGTTCGGCACCCACCGCGTTGTTGGCCAGTGCGGAGGTGATGCAGGGAATGCGCATCGCCATGGCCTCCAGCAGCTTGTTCTGCAACCCGGTGCCGATCTGCATGGGGGCCACGAATATGCGTGCCGCCGCATACGAGGTTCGGATGTCGCGCACCCAGCCGGTAACCTCTATCAGCGTGTCCGTACGGGCAAGGTCACGAACGGCAGGAGTGGGGTCCACACCGCTGATGAGCAGGCTGGTTCCCGGGCGCTTGCGCCTTACGATGGGCAATACATGGCGCACCAGGTACAACACGCTATCGATGTTGGGCGGGTAGTTCATGTTGCCGGTGAACAGCAGGTCGTAGTGCGGGTCCAGCTGCTGGGGCGTGAAGTGCTCCGTGTCCACGCCGTTCGGTACCACGGCCATGCGGTCACGGTGCGGGTGGTAGATGTAGTCGCGGTCTTGTGCGGAGATGATCACCGTATGGTCGAAGAGGTCGAACATGAGGTTCTCATAGCGGATAAGGCGGCGCGTTTCGGCGTGGAAAATGGGTCGCAGGTAAAAGGGGACGTTCTCGGTGCGGCGCTCCATACCCTTGCTCAGGGTATCCATGTAGTCGAGCGTCTTGGGCAGTTCATAGCGGTGGCGCACGTATTCGGTGGTCCGCACCAATTGGCAGAACACGTGGTCCGGCTTGAATTCCGCAATGGCACGATCCACCCTGCGTTGGGCCATGGCATTGTGGAAGTAGGCCACTTGGAACGGCAGGCGGGAGAACACGGCCGCGAAGAGCTTCAGGAGGATGCGCCAGCGGGGAATGCGCACCACTTCGATGTGTTTGCAGAACTTCCGCAGGTGCTCGATATGCGCCGGGTCCGTGGCCGTGTCGCTCAGGCAGAACAGGAAAACCTCGTGCTTCCGTGCCAAGCGCGAAATGAGGTGGTAGGCGCGCAGCTTGTCGCCTTTCTCCAGCGGGTAGGGAACACGCGATAAAAGCACCAGTACCCTCATGCCTTCCGAAGCCGGTTGTAGAAGGCGATCAAGTCCGTAACGATGTATTCGTCGGAATACTTTTCCTGCACTAGTTCCCGCGCCGCTCTTCCCATGTTCGTTATGCGTTGCTGGTCGTCCAGCAGGCTTATGATGTGGTCCACGAAACCGTTGGCCGTATTGGCGAGCAATATGTTGGTGCCATCGCTGTGGTCTATCCCTTCGGCACCAATGGGAGTTGATATGATGACCTTGCCCAGGGCCATGCCTTCAATGATCTTCACCCGCATGCCACCAGCGGAGAACAGGGGGACCACCATCACCTGTCGGGCCCGCATCCAGCTCAGGGCGTTCTTCACCCGGCCCTGCACGGTAACGCCGGGGTACTCGCCTTTCAGCAGGTCGGTGGGCATCTTGTTGCCGGCCAGGTTCAATTTGGCATCGGGGCGCTTCCGCATCACGTTGGGCCACACCTTGTCCAGCAACCAACGGATGCCTTCCTCGTTGGGCAGCCAATCCATGCTGCCGAGGTGGAAGAAGACGGGCTGGCCCTTGCGGTTCTGCGGGTCGATCGGGTATTCCTGCGGGTCCACGCCGAAGGGTATGCTGGCTATCGGGGTGGCGGTACCATGGTCCATGAAGTGCTGCGCATCGGCCGGGCTTATGGCCGCAACCCCGTCCAAGCGGTCCAGCACGGCCATCTCGTAATCGTGCAACTGCTTGGCAAGGAACCGTCTGTATGGACGCTTTATGAAGTTCCGCTCACCTGTGGCGATGCGCTCCTGGATCACGTGTTCCAGGTTGTGTGAGCGAAGCACGATCGGCGCTTTGGAGTAACGCCTTATCGTGGGGATATAGGGCGTCATGAACAGGCTTTCCAGTTGGATGATATCGAACTGTTCATCGCTCAGCAGGCGGATCAGCCGGATGTCCATGTCCGGTGAGAAGAAGCGGCTGATGTTGTAGTTGTCCGCGGTCAGCAGGTCCGCGAAGGCATCCACCACGTTCACCGAGGTATCCACGAAAATGCCCTCCATGCGCGTTCGTGCGGCGTGGTCCTTGGGCAGGGCCTCCGGGTCGAAAGGCTGTTTGGGCGTGCTGATGCAGAGCACCTTCACCTCGTGCCCTGCGGCAAGCAGGCCGCGGGTAAGGTTGTGCATGGCCTTGCTGCCCCCATCAATGGGCGGGTAGGGCGGCTTATTGCAGAGCTGTAGGATTCGCATTCCGACTGCGGAAAAGGGAACGGAAACGCTCCCAGCCGCGATAATACGCATCGCTGTCCAGCAGGGGGCTATCAGTGGCCGCCTTCCAGGTAAGGAAGGCTCCAATGGGCAGCAATACCAGGGTGCTGATCCACATGCCTGGCCAGGCTTCCAAAGAGCCTGCTACCACCAACTTCTCCGAACTGAAGGAGATGATGTGGAACAACAGGAAGAACACGATGGCGAATACCGTGGGCAAGCCCATGCCCCCCCTGCGGATGATGGCACCGAGCGGAGCCCCGATGAAAAAGAGCACGAGGCAGGTAAAGGCCATCATGGGTTTGCGGTGCTGTTCGATCCTGAAGCGCGAGAGTTGTTCCTTGCGTCCTTTCTGTTCCTCCAGCGATGCATCGATGAAGTTGATGTGGTTGCGCACCATGTTCAGCGCCACTTCCATCAGGTTGTTCCGCTCGTCCGTGGGCAGCTCGGTCTGGAACTCGCGCATGGGGCGGAACGCGTCGGAAGCACCGTCGCGCAAACTGTCGCGCATCACATAGAGGCTGTTCTGCAGGTGCCTTACCTGGTCTTGTTCGCGCTGCTTTTTCTTTTGGAGCAGGCTGTCCTGTGCATACGCCAACTGGCCCATGGTGAGCATCTTGTAGTGGTCCTTGAAAAGGTCCTGGTCGGTGCGTTCCATGCCCAGGCCGGTCAGGTCCAGCCGTACTTCGTTCTTGTCGAAAGTGCCGCGCGTCATATGGAAACGCCCGCGGGCCGTGCCGCTGCCCCCGTCCTCATCATAGATGTTGCCGTTGAAGAGGGTGAGCAGTAGGTGGTCGCCATCGATGCTGCGCTGCATGGTGCCGGTCTCGGCGCGCACCACTGTCCGGTTGCCTTGAAATGGTTTGCGATGATCGTAGATCAGCACATCGTACAGCACGCCCTTGTCCTCGTCCTTGTCCTTCACACGTATGCTGAATCCGTCCACCCCGTTGTAGAAAATGCCGGGGCGCAGGTTCAGGGCGGGTTTCTTGCGGGTCACATCCCACAGCAAGGACTGGAACTTCAGGTTCGCAATGGGCAGCAGGTTGTTGCTGAAATAGAAGGAAAAACCACTGAGCAGGGTAACGAATACGATGAGCGGGGCAATGATGCGTACCAAGCCGAGACCGGCGCTGCGTAGCGGCACCAGCTCGGAGTTCTCGCCGAAGTTCCCCATGGTCATGATGCTGGAGAAAAGAACAGCCAAGGGCAGTGCGAGCGGCACCGAGCTCGCCGAAGCGTACACCAGCAATTCCACCAGCACGTGCCAGGCTATACCCTTGCCCATCATGTCGTCCACGTACTTCCAGAGGAAGAGCATGTCCAACAGGAAGAGCACGATGACGAAGGTCACCAGCAAGGGCCCTACATAGGCCCCGATGATCATGCGGTGCAAACGTTTCATGCTGCAGGGGAACCTGCCGGGATGCTTCGCCGGGGTATGGATATGAGAACCACCGAAGGATGGAAAGGGCTCATACAAAGGTGCTCCACGGAACAAAGGTCAGCCCTTCGCGCGGAACAAGCGAATTGGCGGTCTCGAAGACTACGCACCCAGCACACGGAGCAAGGCCGCGATCTGGCTGTTCCAGAGGTTGCGTGTGCTCTCCACCTCGTCCGGCCAGGCGTGGTCCGTAACGATCAGGGCCACCTCGTTCGTCATGGCATCGATCCTTATCCGGAACTCGTAGAAGGCGTTCTCGTCCTCATCATCGTTGCGGCGGAAGCGGATCACCTCGCCCAACTTGCGCCCGATCATGGTGGTGTGCTCTTCCTCGCCATCCCAGATGAAGGTGTACTGGTCGTCACGCACGTTCACATCGTTGCAATACCACTCGGAAAATCCGCTCGGTGTGCTGATGAGGTCGAAGAGCATGGTGGGCGTGCTGCGCACCAGGAATTCGATCTGCACCCTTTCCTTGCGCGGTTTCTTCGCGGCGTTGCGGTCCATGCGCGCAGACGCTGCAGCAGGTGTTTCGGCGGCGCGCGGTGCGGGCGCTTCCACCTTGGGTGCAGGTGTGGCAGGGGCAGCGGTCTTCGAGGCGACCTTGGCCGGGGTTTTGGGTGCCGGTGCTTTGGCTGTGGGCTTGGGAGCAGCAGGCTTTGCGGGCACAGCGGCCTTTTTAGGTGCAGCCGCTTTGGTGCCTGGTGCTTGTTTGGCGGCCGGTGCCTTGCTGGTGGTATTTCGCTTGGGTGGTGCCGGAGCAACTTTCTTGGCCGCCACTTTTTTTGCTGCCGCTTTCTTGATCACGGGCTGCTTGGCGGGGGCCTTCTTGCCAGCGGTTTTTTTCACCGCCACCTGCTTCGCCACGGCCTTCTTCGCCAAGGGCTTCTTCGCCACAGGCTTTTTCAAGGCTGGTTTTTTCGCTGGTGCGGCCTTCTTCATGGGCGCCGCTTTTTTAGGTGCTGCGGCTTTCTTCAGCACCTTCTTGGCCGGTGCCGTCTTTTGGGGTGCCGGCTTTTTGGCCAGCGGTTTCTTGGGGGCCACTTTGGCCGCCTTTTTCGGGGCTGCTTTGGCCTTGGTTTGCTTGGCCGTGGCTTTGGTGGCCTTGGCACCTTTCGCCACCACTTTCACCTTCGGGCCCTTTGGCGCTGCTTTCTTGGCTGCTTTACCGGCAGCGGGCTTGGTAACAACGGCCGCAGCCTTCTTCATGCTTTTTCCCTTGGCAGGTGCTTTGGGAATGGGCTTTTTCTTGCTTTTCTGCTTGGCCATGACCGTAGGCGTTATCGATGGGATAGGGTAGGCAGCTAAGGTAGCAAGATCACTTTCCCGTGCAAGTCAGGTAAATGTGGCCCGCATCGTTGCCAGTGCGACCCTTTTCTATATTTGCCGCCCCGTTGCTCTGGCGACGGTTGAACAAGGCGCGGTAGCTCAGCTGGTTAGAGCGCAGGATTCATAATCCTGAGGTCGAGAGTTCAAGTCTCTCTCGCGCTACTTTGGATGGAAAAGGCCCCGGTCGAAAGTCGGGGCCTTTTTCTTTTGATCAACTGGTTCTGCAGCGGCGGCTGCTACTCGAACACGTAAAGACAAGGGGCCACCACATCCTTGAAGGCCATGCTTTCCATATCGCCAAGTTGCTGCAGGTCTCCCCAGGTAAGGCCGGCCACCTGGATACGTTCCAAGGTGCAGGTGCAATATTGCTCAACGAGGAGCCTCATCGCCGCTTCCTCGGTCCCCAAACTGATCATGGCGCTGGAAACGCACTCCTTCATGTACATGGCCCCGGCGGGTCCATCCAATTTCAGGTCCGCAAGCTCCAGGCTGTCGTCGAACTCGGCCGTGGCCAGCGCGCATTCCTTGAACTTGTCGATGTAGCGGTCGTCCAGCAGGAGACTTTCGATGGAGCCGTTGGTGATGGCGGCATCCAACTCGGCATAGGGGACCTGCGGCATCAGCTCATCGCACATGCAGCGGCAGTAATGGGCAGCGTCCATGCGCATACCGGCCACATGAAGCAGTTCGGCACCTGCCGCTTCGGTGCAACTGTTGATGAACTCCATACGGTCGCCCAGGGATCGTCCATCCTTGCTGTAGATGGTCTGTGCATCCGAATAGTTGGCGGATGCCAACAGAAGAAGGGTAAGAGCAAGGTGTGGTCGCATACGGGTGCTGTTCAAGACAAGAATAGTCACTTTACCGTGCTCGATCGGCATCGATGGCATTTCTTAGCGGCATGCGTTTCCTGATCCCCACTTTGTTTTGTCTGGTGGCCTGCACGCCGGCGTTCTCGCCTGCGGATGAAGAGGCCATCCGTGCGGTGATGCACGAGCAGGAGTCGGCCTGGAACGAAGGCGACATCCCGGGTTTCATGGCGGGTTATTGGGAGGATGTGGTGTTCATCAGCCCCAAGGGCCTTACCCATGGCAGCGATGGCGTGCAGGCCAACTATGAGCGCAGCTACCCGGACGGCTCGGCCATGGGGCGCTTGACCTTCGGAGTGCATGAGGTCACCGCTGCCGGTGGTCGCCATGCCTGGGTAAGCGGCACGTGGAGTTTGCTGCGTTCGGCCGATACGCTGAGCGGTGGCTTCAGCTTGTTATGGGAGCAGCGGGCCGGGTCCTGGCGTATTGTGCGCGACCACAGTTATTGAGAGCGGCCCGGTATCTTCGACACCGACAACCGATCCATGCTGGAGAGCATCACCTTCATCCTTGTCGCCATTACCGTCCTCGTTTCCCTGGCGGCGTTCAGTGATGGACGGGTCTTTCAGCTGCTGCTTTTCGAGCCTTTCGTGATCAAGGTGCGCGGAGAGTGGTACCGCTTCCTGTCGCATGCCTTCATCCACGCCAACTGGCCGCACCTGCTGGTGAACATGTTCGTACTGTACATGTTCGGCCGCAACGTGGAAGTGTTGTATCCGATGCTTACCGGGCGCACGGCCACCTGGTACTTCCTAATGCTCTACGTGGGTGGCATCTTTTTCTCGGCATTGCCATCGTACGCCCGGCATGTGCAGGATCCCGGTTACCGCGCGGTAGGTGCCAGTGGAGCCGTTTCCGCCGTTCTGTTCTCACAGATCCTCATGTTGCCTACCAGTGAGGTCGTGTTCCTCTTCATTCCATTTCCATTGCAGGCTTGGATCTTCGGAGTGCTGTACCTGCTGTACTCCTATGCCATGGACAAGCGAGGTGGGGATAATGTGGCGCACGATGCACACTTCTATGGTGCGGTCTATGGGCTGTTGTTCACGGCCATGTTGAGCCCCGACCTGGTGTGGGACATCGGCGGGTTCCAACGCAGTCTTGGTATCTGAAGCCATGCGCAAAGGAGCGTTCCTGGATCGTGATGGCGTGTTGAACCGGGAACGGGGCCAGCACACGTGGAGTTTGCCGGAGTTCGAGGTGTTGCCTGGGGTGCCACAAGCATTGCGCCTGCTCCAGGACGCCGGCTGGGTGCTGGTGGTGATCACCAATCAAAGCGGCATCGGTCTGGGCCTTTATGGGCATGCGGAGGTGGAGGAAGTGCATGGCTACCTTCGCCGGGCATTGGCCGATCAAGGCGTGCAACTGAGCGACGTGTTCTATTGCCCACACCATCCAAGCAAAGGGAAATGCCTGTGTCGTAAGCCGGGTTCGCTGCTGTTGGAGCGGGCCATGGCCATACATGGTATAGATGCGGCACGTTCGGTGATGATCGGTGACCGCGATCGGGATGTGGATGCCGCCGCCGCTTGCGGTGTGCGCGGTATCCGTGTGGATTCCAACGAAGCCCTGCTGCCTGTGGTGGGCGAACATGTATTGAACGCATGAGGGAACTGGTGAACATCAACGGTGAAGTGGTGCCTGGCGACAAGCCGGTGATCACCTTGAACAATCGGGCATTCCATTTCGGGGATGGCCTGTTCGAGAGCATGCGTGTGGTGGATGGGAAGACCTGCTTCCTGGACGCTCACTGGGCGCGCTTGAGCACCGGTGCCGCCTTGTTGCAGATCGGACTGCCGAACGGTCTTGACCGGGGCAGTTTCGAGAAACAGATCAACGACCTGGTGCAGCGCACGGGACATGTGAGCGGTAGATGCAGGTTCACCCTGTACCGCGGTGGTGGCGGGTTCTACCGCCCGGAGACCAACACAGGCGATTACACCATTGAGTTGAAGGCCCTGCCGGAGAAGCACCACACGCTGAACGAGCAAGGTTTGATGGTGGACATCTGGCAGGGTATGCGCAAGCCGATCAATGAACTCTCGCGCCATAAAACGCTCAACTGCCACTACTACATCATGGGTGCGCTATGGGCCCAGCAGCGTGGCTTGGATGATTGCCTCCTGCAGAACGATCGCGGCAACATCATCGAGAGCAGCAGTGGCAACCTCTTCATCGTGAGCAACGGTGTGCTCTATACACCTTCCTTGAGCGATGGCTGTTTGGGCGGTGTCATGCGGGCACAGATCATCAACCTTGCACTGGCCAACGGCATCAAGGTCTACGAGTGTTCACTCAACCCGCAGAACCTGCTTGCGGCGGACGAGTTGTTCTTCACCAACGCCGTACGCGGCATCCAGTGGGTGAGCACCTACCGCACCAAGAAGTACGCGCACCGGCTCTCCGCGATCCTTATCGATCTGCTGGTGGCATCCACCCGATAGGTCGCTCAGTTCAGGGTCGGGTCTTCCGGGAAGTTGGCCAAAGGCGCAAAGCGTTTGCCCATGGCGCGCAAGGTGGCCGCCCAGAGGTCCTTGTCGCGGGCGTTCATCACGCGTCGCTTATCAGCCGGTGTCACCAACCAGCTGCGCTGCTCCAGTTCTCGTTCCAGTTGTTGGCGCTCCCATCCGGAGTAGCCCACGAAGAAGCGCACGTGTTTGGAGAGCTTCGGGTCCGTTGCAAGTAAGGCGCGCAGTTGCTCATAATCGCCACCCATGTGTACACCATCCACCACTTCCACGCTGCCCTGCACATGTGGCCCCAGCGTGTGCAGGTAGTATAGATCCCCACTTTGCACGGGGCCACCGATGCTAACCTGCGAACCGATGGGAGGCATGTTGTCCATAAGGTCATGCACTGCAATGTCCATGTGCCTGTTCAGAACGAACCCGAATGAACCTTCTTCATTGTGTTCGCATAGCAGCACGACCGTGCGCCGGAAATATGGATCCGGAAGGAAGGGTTCACTAACGAGCAACTTGCCACGTGCAGGCCTGTGCTCGTTGTCCGGATCGAGGTCAAGGATGTTGCTGCTCATGTGGAGTTGAAAGTAAATGCATCGCGCTCTGTTGTGCAAGCACGCACCTGTGCAAGGGCATCGATGCAAGGTCCAGCGGATACCTTTGCACCGCTCAAAGAACAAGCACACCATGGACAACGATGCCCACCG
The DNA here is from genome assembly GCA_019638115.1 of Flavobacteriales bacterium. Classification (GTDB taxonomy): domain Bacteria; phylum Bacteroidota; class Bacteroidia; order Flavobacteriales_F; family PHOS-HE28; genus PHOS-HE28. The sequence continues at coordinate 194,520 of JAHBUK010000002.1, forward strand.
TCATTACCGAAAGGACTATACCCGTTCGATCTTGGATGAAGCGACCGCTGGTGATGATCCCATAGCCTTGTTCGGACGCTGGTTGCGCGACGCGGAACAAGCGGAAGTGCCGGAGCCCAACGCCTTCGTGCTTGCCACCGCAGGAAGCCTTACGATCAGTTGCAGGGTGGTCCTGTTGCGCGGCTTCGATGCACGTGGGTTCCAGTTCTTCACCAACTACAACAGCCGTAAGGCGATGGACCTGGAGCGCGATCCGCGCGCTGCCATGAACTTCTTCTGGCCCGATCTGGAGCGCCAAGTGCGTGTGGAAGGTCGCGCGGTGCAAGTGGATGCACAGGAGTCCGATGAGTACTTCAACACACGCCCATTGGAAAGCCGCATTGGTGCATGGAGCAGCGACCAGAGCCGCCCTGTTGACGACCGTGAGCAATTGGAACAGCGCTATGCGCGCTGGCAGGAACGCTTTGCACAAGGTGAAGTTCCGCGCCCCCTGCATTGGGGCGGATACCGTATTGAGCCGGTGCGTATCGAGTTCTGGCAGGGCCGCTCCAACAGGATGCACGATCGCCTGGCCTATGAACGTATGTCCGACAGTGAGTGGATACGAGTGCGGTTGCAACCGTGATCGATCGCTGCATCGTGCCAAAGAGAAAGCCCGCGTATGCTATGCGGGCTTTCCCTTTTGACAAGTGATCTCAGTGTTGCTTGCACGTGTCGCACTGTACTAGCGATCGAGCAGCGTGCATGGATGTGAGAAGTACGCTATGCATGATCACCAGGCATTGATCGAGGTGTGCGGATACACGCGCGAGGTGACCCTTGGTGCGAAATGGAAAGGTCCATAACGCAGAAGACCCCGACAACGTCGGGGTCTTTGCTTCTGTACGAAAGGAAGTACTACTTCTTCTTCGGAGCAGCCTTCTTGGCGGCAGCCTTCTTAGGAGCAGCCTTCTTGGCAGCGGCCTTCTTCGGAGCAGCCTTCTTAGCAGCAGCCTTCTTAGGAGCGGCCTTCTTGGCAGCAGCCTTCTTAGGAGCAGCTTTCTTGGCAGCGGCCTTCTTAGGAGCAGCCTTCTTAGCCGTAGCCTTCTTGGCAGCGGCAACGCGGGTTTTGCGCTTTGCAGGACGGCTCTTTCCCGTGCTTGCAGCAGTACGCTTGCCCTTCTTCGTTTTCATATCACCTTTTCCCATTGTATGGAGTGTTAAGGGTTTGATCCAAAAGTATCCTGCGCGTCATACGTGCAACACGATACATGGTTCCCAATTGTTAACGCATGTTTGTTGATGACGTTGATCGAAGCGATCGATCAACGCGATGCGTGCGCGATGCAACTGCATGCACACTTCATCAACGTGCGTCATCACGCAAGCGTTGCTCTATCAATGAAGGGTTCTGCAACATGGTGCGTGTCCATTGCAACTTCAATTGCAGCAGTGCTTCATCATGCAGTTGCCACTGCACATCGCTGCTGCGCAAGCGTTGCATCAGTGTGTACAACACGATGGCCGCCGATACGGAGATGTTGTAGCTCTCGGTGAAACCGTGCATCGGTATGCGGAGGTGCATGTCCGCTTCTTCCAGCAGTTCATCGCTCAATCCGGTGAGCTCCGTTCCGAAACAGAAAGCGAGCGGACGGTCCAAGGGAATGCTCTCCGGAGTGATGTGTTCACTGCGTGGTGAAGTTGCTACGATGCAATAGCCCTTCGCACGCAAAGCGCGAACGCAATCCATCGTGCTGCTTTCGGCATTGCGGTATCGGTGTATGTCTATCCACTTGGAAGAGCCCATGGTCACGTCCGGGTTCAATTGGTATTTGTTCCGGTCTTCGATCACATGGATGTCCTGCACACCTACCAGATCGCATGTCCTTATTACGGCACTGGCGTTCTGCGATTGGAAGATGTTCTCGAGCACCACGGTGATGTGTCGTGTACGTTGTGGTGCGATGCGATCGAAGAGCGCACGTTTGTTGTCGCTGATGAACGCGCTGAGCTTGTCGTACAGTTGAAGGTCGTCCATGGGATGTACAGGTATGGAGGGTGCAAAAAAAGAAAGTCCCCCGCAGGGCGGAGGACTTTCCAGGAAGAAGCGATGAAGCTTACTTCACTTTGGCCTGCAGGTCGGCACCAGCCTTGAACTTCACCACCTTCTTGGCAGCGATCTTGATCTCTTTGCCGGTCTGGGGGTTACGGCCTTTGCGGGCAGCACGCTTGGTGATGGAGAAGGTGCCGAAGCCAACGAGGGCAACGCGCTCACCTTTCTTCAGGGCCTTGGTGGTGCTGTTCACGAAAGCGTCCAGTGCACGCTTGGCATCGGCCTTGGAGATCTTTGCTTCAGCGGCCATCGATTCGATCAGTTCGGCTTTGTTCAGTCCCATGGTAGTAGGGTTTGTTTGAGTTGGTTGGTTTGTGAACTCTCGGGCAAATGTATCCGAGGAACCAGTGCTGTCAAGGGTTTCCGGCCGGATGTCCTGAAAATGTTGATAAAACAAGGGGTTTGTTCATAAGTGCGCCTGCATCCCGCCCCCAGCAAGGGTTTCAGGAAATGGAGTTGGTCGCATTCTTGGAACTGTTGGACCAACGGATGTCATGTTCTCTTGCGCGCGATTGCATTATGCCGCGTCCCAATTCTTCAAGCATTCGATTGCTCATGAACGTGCTTCGGTGATCACGCGAACATGGCACCGTCCAGACCGGTGTTGCCACGCAGGAACTCAGCCGTGCTCATGCGCCGCTTTCCCTCGGCTTGTACTTCCAGCAGCTCCAACGTGCCATCTGCGCATTGCACGAACAGTTGGTCTTTGCGGATGTGAATGGTACCCGGTGATCCGTTCGAGGGATGTGCCGATGTGCGCGAGGCAAGCACTTTGAAATGGAGCGAAGCCCCGGTTGCGAGCGTCAGCATGGTCCATGCGCCGGGGTAGGGTGATAGGCCACGGATGTGGTCGTGGACCTGGCGCGCACCACGTGACCAATCGATGCGACAATTCGTTGGGCTGAGCTTGGGTGCTTCTTTGGCCAACGTACCCGGAGCAATGTGTTGGGCTTGTCGGGCTGCTTTGCCGGAGAAGATGTCCGATGCCGTGCGGACGATCAGTGCTGCACCGATCTCTTTCATGCGGTCATGCAACTCGCCGGCATTCGCATCAGGAGGTATGGGGATGTGCTCTTGTGCAATGATGTCTCCGGTATCTATCTGCTGGCGGATGTAGAATGTGGTAACACCTGTGGTTTGCTCGCCATTCATGATCGCCCAGTTGATCGGCGCGGCGCCGCGGTAGTCCGGCAGTAGCGATCCGTGCAGGTTGATGGTGCCCAGTTCCGGCTTGGACCAGACCACCTCGGGCAGCATGCGGAATGCGACCACTATATATAAGGATGCGGCGAGGGTGTCGAGCGTATGCAGGAAGTCTGGATCCCTCAAGCGTTCGGGTTGAAGTACTGGAAGGCCGTTCGCCATGGCATACTCCTTCACGGCGGATGCCTTCAATTGTCTGCCACGTCCTGCTGGTTTATCGGCAGCGGTAACTACGGCGGCCACATCGAACCCTGCATCGACCAGCGCTTTCAAGCTGGCCACAGCGAACTCCGGTGTGCCCATGAAGATGATACGTTGGTTGCTCATGGTCCTTCGGTGTGCGAAGGTGGCACATGGGAACGTATCGGCAGTAGTGCAATGTCCGGGGTGTATTCAACATACGCCCGTGTACGCGATGCGATGGGCAATTGCAGAGCGGACCGGAGCGCTCCGGAAGTGGCGACCCACGCATTGGTCCATCCAACTTCGTTGTGCATTCCCCCGCGAGCTGAACTTGCCGGGTCGGCAACTTGGAAGCGGTCCATCCTCAACGACCGCGGTGCAGCTGTGCATGGGCGAGGAGAGCCCACGCAGCATAAGGAGGAAGGAATGGTTGAACCGTGGAGTGACCGAATGGCCTCTAAAGGGATGCCTTTGGGGGGCGCTGTTCCAAACCGGCATCGATGCGTTTTCTCTGCTCCTCGATCCGAATGGTACGGTGGGCATCTGGTTCCGCGAGCAGGTTGTCCGCCGGGGTATTGGAGTGCGACGGAGCCGGGCGTTGATCCCTGCATGCATCACACTTTCCGCAGTCGTGGTCCATGCTTTCGCCGAAGTATTCAATGAGCTGCCGCGCCCTGCAAGTCCTGCGGTCCTGTGCGTAGTGGATGATGGCCTCCATGCGTTGCAAGGCTCGTGCTTCGCGGGCGGTGAGTGCTTGTGCATCGGGTGTTAGCCGTTGCGCATCACTGCGTGGTAGTAATAAAGTAATGGACGGGCGATCACTCTTCGGGCGATAGGAGATGACCCGTTGTTGATCGAGTTCCTTTAGCCGGGTGATCACCTTTTTCAGATCCCATTCAAGCATCCGGGCCAGGCGCGTTTCATCGATCAACGCCGGTTCTTCGTATAGTCCACCATGCAGGCGCAACAGCAACTCGATCAAAGGACCGTTCCTGCGGTCGTTCACCCGCATGTGATAGATCACTTGGGGGGAGGTGACGATCAATACACGCGAGGGGCTTCGCAGTCCATCGGAGCGTGTAAGACGACCATCGAGCTCCAACACCTTCAGGCAATTGGAAACGACCATGGGCGAAAGTGCGGCCCGGTCGGCCAGTGTGCCAAGGTCCAGCTCATAGGTCTCCAGAAAGCCGGAACCCATGGCTATCCGGTTCATGTCGGCGAAGGCCTGGTAGGTGCGTCGCACCTCTGCGATGGTCGGGAAAGAGCGGTTCACGCGTTCACGCAAGGCATCCTCATCGCCGGGGGCCAGGAGCAGGAATGCGTGCGCGGTCTTTCCATCGCGGCCACCGCGGCCGGCCTCTTGGTAGTAACTCTCCGGATCGTCGGGCAGGTCCATGTGGACCACGGTCCTTACGTCGGCTTTGTCGATGCCCATGCCGAAGGCATTGGTGGCCACTACCACGCGCTGCGCACCGCTGGTCCAGTCCTGTTGCACCTTATCGCGTTCCGCGGTGGACATGCCGGCGTGGTAGGCCAGAGCCGGTATGCCGTGCTCGCGCAGGTATTGCGCCAGGCGCATGGTGCCTTTGCGATCGCGCATGTACACGATGGCGCTTCCCGGAGAATGTTCCATGATGCGTAACAAGCGGCCGTGCTTGTCCTCGCCGTAGCTGACCCAAAGCACCAGTTCCGGGCGTTGAAAGGGAGCGCGCAGAACGTGCGGAACCTTGAAGGCGAGCTGCGCAAGGATGTCCGATACGACAGCGGGAGTGGCCGAAGCGGTGAGCGCAATTACGGGCACTTGTGGATGGCTCTCGCGGATCTTGGCGATGTTGCGGTACGCGGGTCTGAAATCGTGCCCCCATTGCGTGATGCAATGTGCTTCGTCCACGGCGATAAGGCCCAGTGGTAAACGATCCAACCGCGCTTGGAACAGTTCGGATCCGATGCGTTCGGGAGCGATGTACAGGAAGGAAAGTTTGCCCAGTGCAGCACTTTCCAAAGCATTGTCGATCTCCGCGTACGACATGCCGGAAACAATGGCCCGGGCTGGAATGCCCAGTTTTTGCAAGCGCTCCACCTGGTCCTTCATGAGGGCGATGAGCGGTGAGATGACCACGCACAACTTGCCCAAGGCCAAGGCCGGCACTTGAAAACAAAGGCTTTTTCCGCCCCCGGTCGGTAGCAGCGCCAGGGTATCCCTGCCGGCCATCACCGAGCGCACCACCTCTTCCTGCACCGGCCGGAACGCACCGTATCCCCAGTGCGTTCGCAGCACTTCATGGATATCTCGTACCGGCAGGCTTTCAGGACTTTCCATCTTTTAACATTGGCACCTCCGATGGGCCTGCTACCTTCCCCGCCCGGCGCATGACGGCCCCGGATAGTTTTGTACCACACTTAAGCACCAGCCCATGATAACCACCGGGCAAAAGATAGCGATCAGACCTTCAGACAGTTCACGTTTGCAGGCAACGGACCTTGAGCATGTGAAGTTCGGTCGAGTTTTCAGCGACCACATGTTCGTAATGGACCATGCCAACGGCACGTGGAGCGATCCACGTATCGTGGCTTTCGAGAACCTTTCCATCAGCCCGGCTTCGGCCGTGTTGCACTACGGGCAGTCCATCTTCGAAGGGCTCAAAGCCTATCGCCGAAATGATGGTAGCGTGGCCATTTTCCGCCCACAAGCCAACATTGCGCGAATGAACCGGAGCGCCAAGCGCATGTGCATGCCGCCCATTCCGGAGGACCTGTTCATGGAAGCGATGGCCGAACTGGTGACCCAGGACAAAGGGTGGATCCCCGATGGCGACGACGCATCCTTGTACATCAGGCCCTTCCTCATTGCGAGCGATGAGTACATCGGCATTCGTCCGAGCGATACCTACCGCTTCATGATCTTCACCTGCCCGGTGCGCGGCTACTATGCCGAACCCGTGCGTGTGCAGATAGAACAGGAATACAGCAGAGCGTTCCCCGGCGGCACGGGCGACGCCAAGTGCGCGGGCAACTATGCCGCAGCCCTTTACCCGGCAAAGCTGGCGCAGGACCGCGGTGTGCACCAGCTCTTGTGGACCGATGCCACGGAGCACAAGTACATCGAGGAGAGCGGTACCATGAACATCTTCTTCCGGATCGGCGATACGCTGGTCACCCCGGAAACCGGTGGGACCATTCTGGAAGGCGTGACACGTGACAGCATCATCCAACTTGCCCGGCGTGCCAAGCTTCCCCTGGAAGTGCGCAAAGTGAGCGTTGCCGAAGTGGTGGAAGCCGCTCGTGCGGGCCAGTTGAAGGAAGCTTTCGGTGCAGGTACTGCGGCCACCATCGCACACATCGCACAGATCGCGTTCAACGACGAACTGTTCGAGTTACCAGCGCTGGAGGAACGCATCGTGGCCAACCGCCTGGGTTCCGAGTTGGATGATATCCGTCGCGGCCGTGCTGTGGATACCTTCGGCTGGATGGTGCCGGTGGCTTGATCCCACCCGTCTTAGTCTATCGGGTCCTCTTCAACGATGACGCCCCGTGGTCATTCCTCGATCTGGTGCAGCCGGGGCGTGGTCATGCAATGGCGTATGCGTGGATGATGATCCGGCACCAACGGACGAAAATGAGTTAGGGGCCGAGTTTGAAGTGATCCGGGCTACCCTTGGTACCCTTATGACTGCTTGGCGTTCACCGACGGAGACCTTGCAGGCTTTCCGGAATGGCCAATGCGCCCGGAGCGGTGAAGAACAGCATGTAGTATGGCCAATGCATGAAGGTGATGCCGATGAGCACGGTGCCCACGGTGGCTATTCCAAAGAGCAAACCGGTGACATGCAGGCCGATGAAGGCCCAACGTTGCAGGCGGGTTGCAGGCAGTTCATCCTCCTCCGGATCATGGGCCGTGCGATACTTGGTGCGATGGTCTCGAGGATGCCCGCCGCTGCCCGGCCCGGAGGGGCGGTGGTGGGCCAGTTGTGCATCGTATGCTGCACGCAGCACATCATCGCTCAGAACCGTGTAGGCCTCGTTCACCGCATGGAACACCCGGGCCGCCGAACCGGAGCCGTTCACATCCGGATGGCAGGCCTTGGCACGTTCGCGATAGGCTCGCTTCACCTCTTGCGGCGTAGCATCCCGGGTTATGCCCAAAACCTTGTAGTGGTCGTATTGAAGCGGCTTGCTCATTGCTGCCCGAACATCAATTCAGCTTCAGCGGAAAGGTCACGATATGCATTTTCGCACCCCGCGGTATCTTAACGGTATCGAACATGACCCAAGATCTTCAACACCTGTTCCTGCTTCTTATGTGCGTCCTGCTCCCCAGGGTGGCTACGGCACAAGAGAAGTTGCTGCACGGCCGGGTGCTTGACGAAGCTACTGCACGTCCCCTTGAAGGCGCGCATATCCGGATCCTTGATCGGGCCGGTGGGGTGGTTACGGATGCACAAGGGCGTTTTCATCTTCCATGGGACCAGCGCTCGGTGATCACCCTGCAGGTAACGCACCTGGGGTATGAGCAACTTGTGCACCGGATGGACACGCGCTCCCACGATGGCAGCGCACCGCTCGTACTGACCATGAAGCGTGGCGCAAAGGAACTGGCGCCTTTCGTGGTAGGGGTTCGAAAGCCGGAAGTGGTCTACCAACGACAGGATCTGCATGTGGGTGGATACCACGCCAACGCACGGGGGCTGTGGGTGTTGGTATATGAGCGCCCCCAATTGCTGCACCGGGAAGAGAACGCGGGCGAACAGTTGTACCGCAATGCCCGCCTGCACCTGCTCGACACCGCCTTTCAGGAGCGCGCATCGATCGCATTGCCGGGCATGGTAAGGCGCTTGGTGCACGATCACCGGCACCGCACCATCGTGGAAGGAAAGGAGCTCGCCTGGATGGCCGAAGTGGACGACGAGGGCATCCGACTGGCCCGCATGGACCGCCGCACACTGCGGGAAGAAGTGCTTCCATGGACGGATAGCATCCCCGGCTTTCTTCTGGGCAACAACGGATCTGCGGCTTGGCCCGCCTTCGATCATTTCGCTTACGATCCCGCTCCGGACAGTGTGCACATCATCTGCTCCGTGAAGGACGAGTTCGTGATGGAGCTGTTCCGCAGCCAATACAAGTACATGAGCGGCAGGGATAAGGTGATGGCCATGGACATGGAACTTGCAACGGGCATTGATCGGGAGGTTATCGCCGGCTACATGACCGGCTTCCAGCATGATCCCTTCTTCAAGGTGCCGTACGCTCCGCTGTTCGTGGTGCGCGATACGCTGTGCGTGTTCGATCATACTGGTATGCGCTTGCGTCGTTTCTCAATGCAGCGTGCGCCGTTGGGCGATGTGCCGTTGGTGCATCAACGTGAGAAAGGTTGGCGCAAACAACTTGTGCAGGACCCTGCCAGCGAACGCATCTTCGCCGTTTACACCCGCAATGCAAGCACCTGGTTGCGCGAGGTGGATGCAGCCAACGGGCAGGTGGGCAGCGCCTTCAAGCTCAGCTATCCCTTCCCGGAGGAAATACAGGTCTTCGATGGCCACGTGTACTACGTGTACCGGCCACACGGCAGTACGCAACACCGCACCTTGTATCGCGAAGCATTGCGGTGAAGGGGAAGCTTAGGATTGCCCGGGATGCCGTTTGGGCACGTCCATCCAGACCAAGGTGCCGAGATCGCGCGAGACCATTTTCCAATCGTCGACCGGAAAGTCGATGCGCACGATGCCAGCGGTTGGCAAGTTGCCGATCTCGGCCGTTGCGAGGTACTCCACCAAGTCGGTAAAACCCGGGTTGTGCCCGAACAACATGAGCTTTTTCACCTGTGTGGGCTGCTTGCAGATCAGGTGCATCAAAGCGTTCACGCTGGCCAGGTAGAGCGCTGGTTCAATGCGCATGGGCAAGATTTCCGGCGTGGTGCTTTCACCGTGCTGGTGCGTGGCGGAACGTTCGGTGGCGCCCAGTTCCTGCGCGTAGCAGCGCGCAGTTGCCAGGGCGCGCGCAGCGGAACTGCTCAGCATCAGTTCCACCGGCTCACCGCGCTGCTTGAACAGCTTGGCCATGAACGGGGCGTTGCGCATGCCGCGCTCATTCAGCGGTCTGTCGTGGTCGGCCTGGCCGGGGTCCGCCCAACTGCTCTTCGCGTGGCGGCAGATGTATAGGGTCAGCATGGCGTTCGGGCTTGGTACCTTCAAATTTAGGTGGCCGCATCATGCTTGGTCACCCTTGGGGGAAGACCTTCAGACCGTAACGCTCCTCAAGCTCTCCAGCAGACTGATGAGCACCACGTTGGGATCCATGGAGATCGGCACTTCGATCTGCACTTGGCGCGCATCGCTGAACTGGTTCCCATTGCGGAAACCTTTGGAAATGGACAGGAACAGGTCCTGCGGGTACATGCCGGTGAAGTGCAGTTGAGCCATGCCACCGCCGGCCATTCTGAGCACATAGCGTGGGTAGTGGCTGATGCCGTCGTTCCAACTGGTGTCCTCTTCCAGCACGTGGCCTTGTTCGCGGAGGTCGTTGCCCCACTCGTCCATCACGTATAGGAGCACGTCCTCAACAAAGATCTCGGGGTCGCGCGGTAACTGGAACTGGTTCTGATCGAGCGGCGCCAGCAATCGGGAACGAGTAAGGCGCAGTGCGGTCGTCAGGTCTTCGATCTGTGCGGAAAATGTCATGCGTCAACAGGTCTTTCTGGAAGGCAAGCTATCCCATACCGGCTTCATGCGCAGCTTGGTTCGGGATCGGTTATCCACGATCGATCTCACGATCGAAACGCGCTGGAAAGCCGCATCCAACTGGACTTCCCGTTAACCGGATGCTGCGCAGATCGTTGATGGAGCCGAGCGTATGGCCCCGTGGTGGCCAATGTGGCTCATGCGGTCCGCGCAGTGACCTGCACTTCGTGAACTCCATACAGTAGCTGGTACTGGTCCGAAGCGGTCATCTGCGATCCGCGTTCGGATGGATGTTCGACAGCTGCTCCTCTACCTGTTCTTGGCGCGGCCAAAGCATTTCCACGGGGTCCGGCCATTTGTTGAATACCATGAAGTTGATCGCCGCACCGAGGAACATGGTCACCATGAGCGTCATGATGCTGCTGTACACGCCATGCAGTTCCGGGTGTTGCTGTTTGGCACGCCGCAGCACCACGTATGCCACCAGTGAGGCAGAACCACCCACCAGCAGAAAGACCCGTCCGTTCGGCCAATGCTGGAACATGAAGAGAACGCCCAAGACCGTGGTCGCCACTCCGTAGCGTGCCATGTTGATGCCGAATATCCCCATGCGCGTGGCGATCACATCCGGTGTGTGTATCGCACCTCCTTTTGGCAGGTAGTACAAAACCGTAAGCGCACTGCAGGAAAGGATGAGGACGATGGAAGCGAACGGCAGGTGCATGAACTTCAGCACCAAGCCCAAAAGAGCAAGGCACCAAAGTGTGGGTACAAGTGTCCTCATGATGGCGGATACGGTGTGGTCCTTGGCGGGCTATGGCGGCGTTCTTCCGTATAGGCCGGAGGTGAGAACGGAAGCGGCAAGACCTTGTAGATCATTTTATGGCATGACCATCACACGTGCGGCCATACTGCGACCTGCATGCTGCACGCGAACGAGATGTACACCGGGTTGCAGTCCGAGCCCAACGCGAATGGTCTCTCTGTTGCCGCTTGGCAAGGTCCCCTCGTGCAGTACTTGTCCGTTGGTAGCAAAGACATGCAGGCTCGCGTTCGTTGCGTCGGGGAAGGGGTGGAGCAGCATCAGGTCTCCGGTGCCGGGCGCTATCCATGCTTGGAGCGCGATCGGGTCGGTGGCCTCGGCAATGCCCGTCACGGCTTCCGGAAGCAAGCGTATGATGTTGCGGTACTGTACTTCCGCGGGGTTATGGAAGCTTCCGAAGAAGCCGCCCACCAGGATCTTTCCGTCGGCTTGCACCGCTATGTCGCTCACGTACGCGTTGGGTTGGGAGCCGGGCAAAGCTCCCTCGCCCAATGCGAAGTCATCGTCGCGCGTTCCGTTGGCATGGATGCGTGTGATGCGGTTGGGACCTTCCACCGGTGGCGAGTACATAGCGCTGGTGTACTCACCGCCGATCAGGATCATGCCATCGTCCTGCAATGCGATCGTTTTCACACGCGCATAGGGGTAGATCGGTGAAGTGAATGCGGGATCGGGCATACCGGCAAGGTCAAGGCGGATCAGGCAACTGGCGGGCTGCATGTTGTGGTATTGGAATTCGCCCCCCACCAGCACCTTGCCATCGGGTTGCAGCGCCAATGCATACACGGGGCCACCGCCAAAGCCCGGTGTGTTGTTCATGCTGGCATCGTATGGGCCATCCGCGGTGAGCAGCGCGAGGTTGCCGGTAAGCATGCCGTTGTACATGCCGAATACGCCACCCACCAGGATCCGGTCATCAGGAAGCACCAGCACGCAATGCGCATTGTTGTTGAAGCCCGTTCCGATGTCGAATCCGAAGTCCATGGACCCGTCCGAGTTGAAACGTGCAATGTGCGGCCTGCTGACGCCGTAACACTCGAAGAAGTCACCGACGGCGATCACCTTCTCATCGCGATGCAGTTCAATTGCGTTCACCGCGCCATTGAAGGAGTTGGGCGGTATGTTGAAGGCGAAGTCCCGCATTCCGTTCTCGAAGAGCCGCACGATGGCCTGGGTCTGCACGCCGTTGTATTCCACGAATCCGCCTGCAACGAGTATACGTCCATCGGGCATCAGAACGATGTCGCGCACCTGGTTTTGCGGGCCCGTTCCACCGGGGTTCCACGTTGGGTCCACGGTGCCATCGCTGTTCAAGCGGATCAAATGGTTCTTACCACTGCCTGCATAGTTCAGGAAGAAACCACCCAGCAGGATCTTGCCATCGGGAAGCTCAACCACCTTGTTCACCTGCACGCTCGGTGGCACGGCCAGGAAATCGTAGTCGATGATGGGGACTTGGGCGTGGAGCAGGGCAGCTACGCCAAGGAGGACGAGGGACAGGGTGTTGCGCATGGTGGACATACCGTGATGATGCTGGAAAGGTAGTCCGCGTTGCCCGAGGTGCCCATCAAAGTAGGAGCGCCTCGCTCGCAACGACCGCTTTGATATCCTTCCCTCACCGGTATTTGAACCACGCCGCCATGAACGGGTTGTACGGCGCGTACACCGGTTTTCCACTCTGGGCGCTGTGTTCACTGATGTACACCAACTCGCGGTCGATCAGCGCTTGCAAGGCGGTTACCAGCGCGGCCGATGAAGGCAGGTCGTACTTCTTCATGAAGGCGGAACCGGTGGGGGTGTCCACCTCGCCTTCCTTGGAGATCGCGGCGAAGAGGTCCCACTGGTTGCGGGTGAGTGCGCTGCGCAGCGTGGCCATGATGGCGTCCTGTTCCCGTACGATACGCAGCAGGATGTCCACGATGGTATCGCGCACTGGCGGGCGGCCATCAGCGAAGAGCCGGTTGAAGAGTACCTGCACGTAATAGGTGTGCCCCCGGCACAGGTCGTAGCAGAACAGTGCGTCCTCTTCCTTCAGGGTGCGCTTGTGCCGCTTGAAGATGGCCCGGGCGAAATCCGCGTAGATGCTGCGATCGATACGCTTCAATTCCACTTGGTCGGCACTGCCATAGAAGGGGTTCTTCGCGTTGTTGAAGAGGTCCAGCAAAATATGGCGCTGGCTGCCGGAGAAGATCACGCGCACCTTCGAGTTGCGTTGCAGCTCGGTCCGCAGCACGGCGTCCATGCGGATGTCCCCGAACTCCGCGATCTGCTGGAACTCGTCGATGGCCAGGAAGATGGTGCGGTCCTGTTCGTGCAGGATGCGGAAGATCTCGCGCGTTGTGGCCGCATCCTTATTGGATCCTGCCCCGGGCCCCGACCCGGGGCTGCGTTCCAGACCGATGCTCGGCTTGCCGGTCAGCTCGTCCACGGTCACCACCGGACGCAGGGCACCGAACCAGGCCATGGCGTTCTTCAGGAACTGCTTTGGTGTAGGGTTCAGCGCCTCGTGCACGGCGTTCAGCAATATGGTGTTGAACTCGTGCGCATCGCGTGCCGCATAGATGTCGGCGAAGACGGTCCGTGCGCCGCGCACCTTGGTCAGCGTGTTGAACACATGGTGGATGAGGCCCGTCTTGCCATATCGTCGGGGGCTGTGCAGCATCACGTTGCGCCCGTTGCGCAGCGCCGATGCGATGGTGCGGGTCTCCTCTTCCCGGTCGCAGAAAAGTTGCGGCGAGAGGTAGGCGTTGACGGCGAAGGGGTTGTCGTTGGTCATGGCAGGCACCGTGGATATGCCCGCAAGTTAGGAAAGATTAGTAATGAAAGATTACTAAGCTTTGGTTACTGATCGGGGTGGACTGCTTGTCCATCAGGGTCCGACCAAGCACTTCAGCGACCATTCGGGGCATTGGAACGGCAGGTCGGGCGACCATTCCAAGTGCCATTCGATAGCGCCAAGGAAGAGTAGCATGAAAGCCGCGGATATCCCTGCCACGATGGCAAGTGCAGTGCGAATGAACCGGTCGGTGCGCGGATGGTTCCTGGCAGCGCGAAGGAGGCTCCATCGTATCGTGATCGCAACCAAAGACCAGAATGCCAGGTCGATCAACAGCCCCTTCATGTAAAGCACGCCGCTCATGCTGTTCACCCAGGGTATGCTTGTGCGGTAGGGGAGCGGCAGGCCGATCAAGGCAGGGATGTTCTCGTCAGGGCAGGCATCCACACGCACCACGGTAATTAGGTCGGAGAACATCAGCGCTGCGGCCAGGAGCAGTGCGTAAAGGGCGGGGAGGAAGCGCATGCCAGCAAGATAGTTCCGCCCGTCCGCCGGACAACGGTGGAAACAGCTCACTCCTCCTCGTAGTAGTACGAGTGGTCGATACCCTTCATGTACATCTCGCGGCTGTCGATCTCGTCGGTCAGCGCGTTCTTCAGCAGCTTCTTCAGGAGGCGGGCGTCCACCGCGCTTTGGACCATCGCGTTCATGTAATCCTTCTTGCCGATGCGGCTCCAGTCCACGCAGCGCTTCAGGTGCTTCTTCAGCATCAGGTCCAACCAGATGCGCGTGCTGCGGCCGTTGCCATCCATGAAGGGGTGGGCCACGTTCATCTCCACATATTTGGCCACGATCTGGTCGAAGGTGTTCTCGGGCATCGCGTCGATCTGCTGCAGGGTGGTGCCGAGGAAGTGCGACGTGGCGAACTGGAAGCCGCCCTTGGAGATGTTCTTCTGTCTGATCTGACCGGCGAAAGGGTAGAGGCCACCAAACAGGTAGGCGTGGATCTGCTGCAGGCCCTTGGCGGTGCCCACCTCGATGCTGTCGATGAACGAGCTCTCGAACAGGGCATAGGCCTTCGACCGGCTTTTCCCGTCCACGCTTTCCTCGCTGTGGGTGAACCACTGGATGAAGCGGTTCGCCTTCTTGCTCGGGAACTCCTTGCCCAAGGCGAGGATGCCATCGTGGTCCAGCACGTCGGTCAGGCGCCTCTTGCCGTCCGGCGCGAGCAGTTTCAACTGGGTAGTGGCACTAACCACTTCGCTGTTCTCCCGCTTCAACTTGGCCTTGAGGTATTTCCAGTAGTTGCGGGTCTTTTCGTAGTCGTCCTGGTCGGTCAGCACGGCCACGATGTCCAGCACCGAGAACCACCACTTGGCCTGCTCCTCGTCCCACACGGCGCGGACCTCGCGATCGTCGAAGAAGCGGATGGAGATCTTGGTCATGTGGGTGCGCTGTCCACTAGGCTGGCTGTCCTTCGCTTCGGATCTTCTGGACCCGGAGGATATTGTTCTGGATATCCTTCATGATCCAACGTGCCCACCAGCTTGCATAGAAGTTGAAGGTCGTGTTCATCTCGAATGTACTGTACAAATGCAGGCGAAATTTCTGCTCGCCGAGTTGTTCCAATTCGTATGTGCCTTGCAGGACATCGAAATAATTGCCGCCAACGACCACGTGTTCATCAAGGGTAGTGGACGGGATCTCGTGGGGACGCGCCTCGATGTGGAACACCATGCGTTCCTCATGGATGTAATCCGACACCGTCTCATGGAAGACGAGTCCGTTCGTAAAGACCGCCTCTCGATATCCACCAACGGCTAGAGTGTCGAGTTCTGCACGCAATGGGCGAGGGAAGCCCAGCAACCGTGTTAGATGACCGCTATCAAGTTCTTCAGGAATGAGCTTAACACGCGTAACGTTCATCCAGATGAGTTCGGCGGGTGCGTGGATGTCGATGCTGGTCCGAGCTTCGTAGGTACCGGGGATCGTCCCGATGAAGGATTCCAGCGGGCCTATCATGAAAGGGATAAGGACGGCGATGGAGAGCTGGAGGCGCTCGCTCGTAGTGCGAAGTTTGAAGCGGCGCGCAAGCAGACCACCGATAGAAGCCGCAACCAGGAACAGGGGAAGTACCATCAACCAGCAAGCCCAGCCTTCAATGGAAAAACCCAGTGTGATCAGCATGAATAGGCAGATCGGCAGCCAGGGTGCAAGGATACTGTAGGTAATGCGCTGCACTCGCTCCCGGCGGCTGAAATGGACGGTGAGAAATCCGACCACCGTGGGCACGAGGAACAGGAAGGTGATCGACATGACTCCGAATAGATCCTCACCAGTAAGCATCCTTATGAGGAGTGCATATCCCGTGGGGATGGTCAGTACGACCAGTGGTTCACGCAGCCGTGGGTGCATGCGGACGAAGTTATCCGAGACACTTGATGCGGCAAGGGGAATGGTGGCATCCCGCACCTTTATGCCTCCTGGTGACCTTCGACCATCGTCCCATTCGGTCACACACTGTAGGTCGGCCGCTTTTCGACTTCGGTCTATATGGGGCGACGCTTCAGGTGCGATCTTTCAGCAAAGCGCATAGGCACAAGCCTTTTCCATCTTCGCCTTCCCATTCTTCTTCTCATCGATCGGCTTCCTCAGCACGATCTTCGATCCCCATGCGAAACAGTATGGTGTAGCGCCAGGTCAAATCAAGAGGTTGTAAATCTTAGGTTCACATGAGCATTCCGAAGAACCATCACTTTGTGCCGCGAGGCTATCTGAAGCGCCTCGTTATGCCCGATACCGAGGTACACTACGCGTGGAAGGAGTCGAGAATCATCAGTAGTACATCCGCCAAGAAGCTGTGCAGTGAGATCGATGGCTACAAGCTGGTGAGCGTGGCACCGGAGGATGCGTTGATTTTGGAAACCACTTACAAGAACCTATGGGAGGATCACTACGATGAGGTTTACAAGACGCTGGTCGATGATACGACGGTCATCATAGATGATCGTCTACGGCAAATCGTAGTAGGCACTGTTTGTTCGCTTCTTTTCCGCTCCCAGCGTATAGTGAATGCAGTAGATGGCCTTATGCGCCAGAGCATTGCCTTCATGGCAAATGCACGGGCGCTGGATGGGTCACAACCTAAGGTTGCGGAGCTTGATGGCAAGACGTATCAACTTGAGGGGAAAACGGAGGATGATCTATGGGCGGAATACCAAGCGAACACGAACAATGATGGACTTCTTGTGCAGCAGTTCATCACTGGTGTGAGGCTCCAACAGGTTCGGTCACGTGATGCGATATGTATCACCAAGGTCCATGGCACGACAGGTTTTATTTCTTCGGATAACCCGACACGGATACACTATCCACCTGACGCAGGGATCGTAGCGCCCTTCAACGTCACGGATGTATTGACACTACCGCTGAATGAGTCTTATCGAGTGGAACTCGTGCCCGGGATCCCTAAGGTAGAACTCAAGCGCATCTACAGGTTCGAGTTGAGTGGGTCTGAGGCCGAGACCGAGGTGCTGGAGAACAACATCCGGCAATTCAATGAGGCGGAGAGAATGGTGCTTGGGCGCAATGAAAGTCTGGAGTCCTTTTTTGGCCAGGTGCGATCTCGATAGGACGCCTAATGTTGTGGGTATTGCTCGCTGCGTGAGGGGGCGCAACGGCAGCCCGGGGTAGGCAGGGCCTTGCAGCCGCGAGCAGAGAGGAGGCCCCGACGGTAGGAGGGGACCCCGGAGCGCCGCGGGTGCTGGCCCGGACTAGTCCGGCTAAAGCGAAGCACCCGGCCCCGCCCTCATCCGAGTAGCGAAACCGGGCGCAGCCCACTGGTTGTCATTTAGAGGGCGGGGACACGCCCACCCTTCGACTCTGCTCAGGGCGGGCTATCCTCACACCTCCGCCTTGCTCTTCCTCGCCTTCCCATTCCCATTCGCCTTCTCCGCCTCCTTCTCGTCCACAGGCTTCCGCAACACGATCTTCCCGTCGAACACATCGATCACCTGCGCCTTCCCCGTCTCCAACGTCCCTGCGATGATCTGCTTGCTCAACTCGTTCAGCAGCTCCTTCTGGATCATCCGCTTGATCGGCCGCGCTCCGAACTGCGGGTCGAAGCCTTGCGTGCTGATGTGCGCGATCAACTCCTCACTGGGCAGCAGGTGGATGTCCTTCTCCTCCAGCTTGTGCAAGAGCATGTGCAACTGCAGTTTCACGATCTCCCTTACATCTGCCTGGCTCAGCGGACGGAACATGATCAGTTCGTCCACGCGGTTGAGGAACTCGGGGCGCACGGTCTTGCGCAGCAGGTCCATCACTTCACGTTGGGTCTTCTCAACGACCGCGTCCACATCCTTGCGCTCCAGGTTCTCGAAATTCTCCTGGATGATGTGTGAGCCGATGTTGCTCGTCATGATGATGAGGGTGTTCTTGAAGTTCACCACGCGGCCCTTGTTGTCGGTGAGGCGGCCATCGTCGAGCACCTGCAGCAGGATGTTCCACACGTCGGGGTGGGCCTTCTCGATCTCGTCCAGCAGCACCACGCTGTAGGGCTTGCGGCGCACGGCCTCGGTGAGCTGGCCGCCCTCGTCGTAGCCCACGTAGCCCGGGGGCGCGCCCACCAGACGGCTCACGCTGTGGCGCTCCTGGTACTCGCTCATGTCGATGCGCGTCATGGCGTGCTCGTCGTTGAAGAGGATCTCGCTGAGCGCCTTGGCCAGTTCCGTTTTACCGACGCCGGTGGTGCCGAGGAAGATGAAGCTGCCGATGGGCCGCTTCTCATCGCCCATGCCTGCGCGGCTGCGGCGCACGGCGTCGGCCACGGCATGCACGGCCTCGTCCTGACCGATCACGCGCTTGTGCAATTCATCCTCGAGGTGGAGCAATTTGGTGCGCTCGGCTTCGAGCATGCGCGTTACCGGCACACCGGTCCAGCGGCTCACCACGGCGGCGATCTCCTCCACGTCCACCTCCTCCTTGATCATCTTGCTCTCGGCCTGGAGCTTCAGCAGCTCGTCCTTGGCGGCGGCCAGTTCCTTCTCGGTCTCCTGGATGCGGCCGTAGCGGATCTCGGCCACTTTCCCGAAGTCGCCCTCACGCTCGTACTGCTGCGCCTGGTGCTTCAGTTCCTCGATCTGGTCCTTGGCGCTGTTGATGCGTTCCACCAATTGGCGCTCGCTCTCCCAGCGCGCCTTGAAGCCGTCGCGCTGGCCGCTGAGTTCCGCAAGCTCCTTGTTCAGCTCGGCGAGTTTGGCTTCGTCGTTCTCGCGCTTGATGGCCTCACGCTCGATCTCCAGCTGCATGATGCGGCGGTCGATCTCGTCGAGTTCCTCGGGCTTGGAGTTGATCTCCATGCGCAGTTTGCTGGCGGCCTCGTCGATCAGGTCGATGGCCTTGTCCGGCAGGAAACGGTCGGCGATGTAGCGCGTGCTCAGCTCCACGGCGGCGATGATCGCGGCATCCTTGATCAGCACCTTGTGGTGGCTCTCGTACTTCTCCTTCAGGCCGCGCAGGATGGAGATGGCGTCCTCGCGTGAAGGCTCGTCAACCATCACCTTCTGGAAGCGGCGCTCCAATGCCTTGTCCTTCTCGAAGTACTTCTGGTACTCGTTGAGCGTGGTGGCGCCGATGCTGCGCAGTTCGCCGCGTGCGAGGGCGGGCTTCAGAATGTTGGCGGCGTCCATGGCGCCTTCGCCACCGCCGGCGCCCACCAGCGTGTGGATCTCGTCGATGAAGAGGATGATGTTGCCTTCCGAGGCGATCACCTCCTTCACCACGGCTTTCAGGCGCTCCTCGAACTCGCCCTTGTACTTGGCGCCGGCGATCAGCGCGGCAATGTCGAGGCTGAAGACCTGCTTGCCCTTGAGGTCCTCGGGGATGTCGCCATTCACCACGCGCTGAGCGATGCCTTCGGCGATGGCGGTCTTGCCCACGCCGGGTTCACCGATCAGGATCGGGTTGTTCTTGGTGCGGCGGCTGAGGATCTGCAGCACGCGGCGGATCTCCTCGTCGCGGCCGATGACCGGATCGAGCTTGTTGTCCTTGGCGAGCTGGTTGAGGTTCTTCGCGTACTTGTTCAGCGCGTTGTAGGTCTCCTCCTGGCTCTGGCTGGTGACCTTGCTGCCCTTGCGCAGCTCCTTGATCGCCGCGATGAGGTCCTTCTTGTTGACGCCGTTATCCTTCAGCAACTGGCTCACGGTGTCGCCGCTGTCCAGGATGCCGATGAGCATGTGCTCCACGCTGGCGAACTCATCGCCGAACTCCTTCAGCGCAGCGAGCGCCTTGGTGAGCGCATCGCTGCTGTAGCGCGAAAGGCTGATCTGTCCGCCGCTCACTTTCGGGTAGCCCTTCACGATGCGGTCCAGCGCCTGCGTCATGGCGGGCACGTTGACGTTGAGCTTCTTCAGCAGGAAGGGCGTCACGTCGGGATCCACCTCCAGGATGCCCTTGAGCAGGTGGCCGTTCTCGAGCATCTGCTGGCCGTATCCGGTGGCGATGGTCTGCGCCTGTTGGATGGCCTGCTGGGAGCGGATGGTGAATTTGTTGAGGTCCATCGTTGGTCCACAGGCATCTTGCCTGTGGTGATTTTTTGTTGCTGGTTAAGCTATCATGGTCGATCCCACTTCAACTTCGCTCAGTGTCGATCGACCATCCAGTGCCTTTCGTGGTAGATAGGTCGACGCGGTGTCAGCAAAGCATGAACCGATGCACGGACAAGGAAATTGTGGCAGATTTGAATGGTCGCACCTGCAAATTAGTCCGACGATAGACCGGAGTTCCGGACGATATGGCTTGTGCGAGGGAGTTGGAATGAAGAGTTACCAAGGATAGAGTGTGTTCCAGTGTGCGAGAAGTTCCGGCGATGAAGCAGCGTTTTTGATTCTGAGGGTATCTTGGTCACAGATGCAAAGAGGCGATAGGGCTGCGTTGTGGCCAGAGCATATAATGATCGTGAGAGGCTACATGGCCTGTGCGTGCTTGCTCTTTGCATGTGTACTGTTTGCGCCTGTGTTGCAAGCCCAGCCCTATTGGGTTCAGGATGTTGGTGGGATCGGTAACGAGCACGTCGCGGACGTGAAGGTGGATAGCGATGGTTCCATTTACGTGGTGGGGGAGTTCGGAGGAACGATCCAGTTCGGCGGGCAGACCTACACGAGCAGCGGAGGAATAGATGTGTTCGCTGCGCGCCTGACGCCTGGCGGAGATGTTACCTGGTTCAAGCAAGGTGGAGGTAGTGGGATAGACCGCGGAAAGAAGCTGGCCTTGGGGGCGCAGAACACGCTTGCCGTAGCCGGTGATTTCATGGGCCAGGCCCAAGTGTTCGGATCAACGCTCACCAGTGCCGGTGGTACTTCGGACATGTTCGTGGCGCTCTTGGAGAAAGCCAGTGGTGACCTGGTATGGATCCGGCAGGGCGGGGGCGCCACAGGCACGGATTCGCCCGGTGGTGTGAGCATTGCATCCGATGGCCGGGTCACGGTGGCCGGTGAGTTCCGGGGCAATGCACTTTGGAACGGCAATACGCTGACCAGCATGACCGATATCGATACCGGACAACCGAGTGCGGATGTGTTCATTGTAACCTACGCTCCGGACGGCCAACTGCTTTGGCTGAAGCAGGGAGCTGGTGGGCTTACGGACTTTGCGGTCGAAGTGGTGCATGATGCTGGCGGCAACTGTTATGTGACGGGCCAGTTCAGCGGCGACATCGCCTTCGGGCAGACATACGCCAACCCCATGGTGAACGCCAGTTTTCTGCTTCGATTGGATGCTGCCGGTAACGACGTCTGGTTCCGGCGTTTTGGTGGTGGGGCTTTCAACCATGTGCGTGATATGACCTTTACTTCCGGTGGAACGCTGCTGCTGACCGGTGACCTGCAAGGCACGATGGTGTGGGTGGGTTCGAGTTCCGTGAATGTCCCCGCCGCTCAGGCGTATGCGTATTACTTGCTCTCCGTTAGTGCCGATGGAGAATTGCTGGCGAACACCACGATGGGTTCGGAGAATGGAGTAAGTGTGCGTGGTATCGCGGCCAACGCGGCCCATGTTGCGGTGGTGGGGGAGTTCGATTGTCGCTTCACCGGGTTGAGCAATTTCTACAACGCCCAGGGCATATTCATGGCCACCGGAACAGAGGATCTGTTCGTGGCCATGCATGCGCCCGGCAGCCTGGCCTTTCAGGAAGCGCAACAGTTCGGAGGTGGGTCGTCCAAAGCAGCGGGCGCCATTGCATTCATGCCGGGCGGTGATGCCGTGTTCACGGGCTCCTTTCAACAGCACCTGATCTTTCCGGCAGTGCCTGGTTTCACGGCCGAGCTGACCACCGCGGGTGCTGGCTTGTTGGGCACCTCCAACGGCACTCTGTGCAACGATCCCAACTACGGTGTTTTCGCGGCAAGCGTGGGCGCTGGCTTGATGGACGGTTTCGTGGCCCGCGGCTACGTGCAAGGTCGGGCACCCTACGATTGGTGGATACGCACGGGTGGTGGATGCAACAGGCCGGAGTTGGAGCCCTGCATCCGCACCGCCAATGCCAGTGTGTGCCAGGATACCATCAATGTCTGTCTGGGCACCACGCTAACGGTGGACCTCAAGTTCCCGCATACGCTCGATGCGCTCCCGCCCTTTGTTTCGCCGTCCATCCAATACCAATGGTCCACCGGAAGCACTGCTCCCACGATCCTGGTCACCACCAGCGGCACCTATTCGGTCACCATCACTTCGGCCAACGGATGCTGGCAGTGGACCGACAACATCGTCGTACAGGTATCGCCCCTGCCTCCTTTCCCCTTGATCTTCGATGATGTGGTGGTGAATGCTGGTACATCCGCTCCAGCACTCATCGAATTGTGCCATCCGCAAATGCAATGGGTTTGGGGTACCAACATGCCCGCCAATGCCACCATCTGGTGGACCACTCCCTTCGGGGGTGTGCAGGTCTTCAATGACTCGGTGCAAGTGGATACCACGGGTAGCTACGTGCTCCATGTAATGAACGAGTTCGGATGCGTGCGTATGGTGAACGTACAGGTGATCGACAACCCTGTTACACCGATGCCTGACATCCAGCTCCTTGTCGACCTAGTCTTTCCCTTGGATGTGGATCTGAACGACACCATACAAGTTTGCAGAGGAGAGGCGATCGGCTTTCAATACATACCTACGTGGATCGTGGATGGCGAAGTGGTTGAAGAGCTGCCGCCAGGTTTGCACATCCATTGGAGCCTTGCGCCAGGGCCCCCGGATATCCTTGCGGACAGTGGTCCGCAGCAATCCATATTCTCGCCCTCCGCCGGAACAGGATGGTACCCGATCGAGGTCATCATCATGGTGGACAACAGTCCATGTTTTGAGGATACCCTCTACTTCACCGTGATCGATAGCATTCATGTGATCGTGCATCCTGTGTTGGAAGTGGAGGTGGGACTTACCGGACCAACGCAGCTCTGTGACGGCAATGCCGTGGTGCTTGTCGCAACATGCTCCGGATGCCAGGAAGTATCATGGACGGGACCATCGTTCACGCTCATCGATGAACTGAGCATCTCTGTAAGTGGCGGCGGGTTGTACACGGTGCTCGGCACGGCCACGGATGAATTTGGATGTATATACACGGATTCGGAAGGCATTGAGGTGTTGGTGCCCATCGGACCGGTGCTCATCATCGACCCACCGGATGGCATCATCTGTCCGAATACCAGTGCTACCGTGATGACCACCGTGCAAGGCACCGGGCATGTTTGGTATGGTCCGCAGGGGGCGATCAACGGGCAAGGACCTTCGCTGACCACCAACGTGCCGGGAGAATACTACTTGAGCATGGTTGTGAGCGGCTGTCCGGTCACCAGCAACAGCGTGCTGCTGTCCGGCTATGGAACGCCCTTCTTCGATGTATCAGTTCCACCGGTGCAGTGTTATCCCGGACAACCGGTAACACTACAAGTGGCGAGCGTGCCAGGTGCATTGATCCAGTGGCAGGCGCCGCTTACGGGTACGGGGCAGACACAAGTGGTCACTCAACCGGGCACGTACACGTGCAGTGTAAGCGCGTGCAACATCACCACACAATTGTCCATGGTGGTGGTTCTGGATCCCGTTGTGGTGGAACTGCTGGACGCTGGTCCCTTTTACCTGTGCCCCGGTGATAGTGTGCTGCTGCAAGTGGCACCCGGTCCAGATACGTATTCCTGGATACCCGGACCCGGCGACACGAACACGCTGGTGGTGAACTCGCCCGGCTCTTATTCGGTGGCCGTTTCCAATGCATCGGGTTGCAGCGATACATCGGCTGTGGTACTTGTGGAACAGGTGGCCTTTCCCGATCCCTTGGTGGTGTCTGATACCACTGTATGCCAGGGAGACATTGCCGTGCTCCTGGCAACCGGTTCGAACACGCCGGTGTGGTACGCGGATCCTGGATACACACAGCTGCTTGGCAGTGGTCCCGTGCTCAACATAGTGGCTGAGCAGAGCATGCTGATCCATGTGCGGCAAGAGCAAAATGGATGCATCGGAGATTCTGCGGTCGCCATGCTTGAGGTGATACCAAGACCGGCAGCACCACAACTTTCGGGGCCTGGGGCGCTTTGCCTCGGTGATGCTTTCCTTCTTTCGCTTCAGACCGTGGATACGCTGAACTACACCTGGGTCACGCCTGCAGGGCCGTACGCAGGTGGTTCCATTTCCATTCCGGAGGTTGCGGTGGAAGATGCAGGCCTCTATTCCTGCGCTGCGGTGTACATGGGCTGTGAAGGGCCCGCCAGCACCCACCAGCTGATCGTTTTCGTGCCGCAGGATCCCGGCCTTCCGCAGCAGGCTCTTTTGTGCTCAGGTGGATCGGTGGCCTTTACGCTGCCTGAGGGCTTCACCGACATTCAGTGGTCCAACGGCATCACCACGCCTTCGGTGGTGATCACGGCCGGAGTGGAGTTGATGGTCAATGCCAACGACCCACAGGGCTGCCCGGTGCAGGCCATGGTGTTGGTGCAGGAGCAGGACTGCGACATCGAAATACCGAACGTGTTCTCACCCAATGGCGATGGTATCAACGATGGCTGGTTCCCGTCCGGTGGATTCGTAAAGGCCCTTACGGAGATCCGGAGCCGGTGGGGCAACGTGGTCTATGAAGGCGACATGTTGCTGAAGCCATGGAACGGTCGCCACTTCCGCACTGGCGAACCATGCTCGGATGGAGTGTACTACTACGTGATCGACCTCGTTCGCTCGGATGGTCGGGTCATCAGCAAAGCCGGGTACTTCCACTTGCAGTAAGCTCTTCGCTGCATTTGCCGTAGCAGCATAAGGTCCGTTTGCGGGTTGAAGCAATGGGGATGTGTGTTAGTGCTCTTCAGCGGTGAGAAGTTCCGTTGGTCTCCGTGGCGAAGTGCCACTCATGCATACCCCGAGCAGTGCCACGGATGGTAAGCCCAGTGTCCGGGAATGATGCTCTGGTTCGTTCGGTCCACGCTGTTGCCGCTTGTGTAATGCTTGCCGGTCGGGATCATCGCCGCGGCCTACTTTCGGCCCATCGCCCATGGACTTCGCACCCATCGCCGCCGGTGACCGTGCCGCCTTCGAGGCGCTCTTTCGCCTCCATTACCGGCCGCTGTGCGCCTTTGCCATGGGCTACCTGAAGGATGGTGACAAGGCCGAGGATCTGGTGCAGGACCTCTTTTTCCGCCTCTGGCTCGATCGCGAAAAGGTGAACATCACCACCAGCGTGAAGGCATATCTCTATGTGGCGGTTCGCAACCGTTGCCTCAATGCTGTGAAGGCCGGTAGCAAGGTGCGTGCGCTGAACGAGGAGGTGGACGATCACCTTCAGGAGGAAGAGCGGACCGAGGATGAACACACGGAACGCATCGCTCGTGTGCAAGCCGCCATTGAAGCCCTTCCCGAGGAACGGAGGAAGGTCTTCAAGCTGAGCCGTTACGAAGGGTTGAAATACCAGGAGATCGCCGAACGTCTGGGCATTTCCGTGAAGACCGTGGAGAACCAGATGGGCAGCGCCCTGAAGACCCTGCGCATCGAACTGAAGGACTTGATGCCTCTGCTGCCCTGGCTTTTCTGGCTGGGCGAAGGGGGCGGATAGGGGTATTGATGATGTCCATTGTCACATACCATGGAAAGGTGTTTATGCACCTCCGGCACCGTCGACCCTCCGGGTCGACTTGACGATCAATGAACGATAACACCCCCATCCCCAGCCACCTCCTCGCCGCCTACCTGGCGGGAGAGACCGATGCTGCCCAGCGGCAAGCAGTGGAGGACTGGGCGGCCGCATCGCCGGAGAACGCTCATGAGCTGGACCGCATGCGCAAGCTCTGGGACCTGGGTGCCGAAGCGCAGGCCTTTCCGGAAGTGGACCTTGAGGCCGCATGGGGCAAGGTGGAAGAACGTATCGCGGATGCGGAAGGACGTGGACGTGTACGTGCCATAGGCGGTGGTATGAACTGGAAGCGTTGGATGAGCGCTGCTGCGGTGTTGGCGGGCCTGGTCTTCGCTGCACGTTGGTTCATGCAACCTTCAAGCATGGAGCACCTCGCACAGGCTGAAGCCATCGAAGTATTGCTGGGCGACGAGAGCCGCAGTGTGCTTTCACCCAGCTCGCGGATGGAGGAGCGCATGGGCAAACAACGCAACATCAGCTTGCAGGGCCAAGCCTACTTCGAGGTAAAGCGCGATGAGGAGCGACCCTTCGTGGTAAGCGCTGGCGATGTATCCGTGACCGTATTGGGTACCGCCTTTGAAGTGAGCGCGTACGACAGTGCGCGAACGGTTCTGGTGCGGGTAAGAAGTGGACTTGTGCAGGTGGAGGCGAAGGGAGAGCGGGTTCTGCTCAGCGCAGGAGAACACGTGCTCTTCGACAAGGAACGTCATATTCTGGAACGGAAACCAGCACCACCGGCAGAGGTATGGGGCCTCCGCATGCTGCACTTCGAGGGCGCCACGTTGGCCCAGGTGGTGGCGCACTTGGAACGCATCTACAAGGTCCGCATCACCCTTTCCAGCGAAGGCATTGCATCGTGCCGCCTTACTGCTGAGTTCGATGATGAGCCGATCGAGGCCATCATGGCAGTGATCGCTGAGACCTTCGGATTCGAGGTGGAGCACGGCAGTGATGGAATCTATATCCTGAAAGGCGATGGCTGCTGAAGCACATGGTCGCACAGGCATGTCACTGCGAGGAACGAAGCGGATGTCCGTGCCATGCTTTCTTGGAAGGATGCCTGTGCGACCTCTTGCGTTGGCCCTTTTCCTCCTTGGGGTGGTGGTCGTTCAAGCCCAGGGGCCTTTGCTCGAACGTCGTGTCACCATCCAAGCGGATGATGTGCGCCTGTCCCGCGCACTGGAACTGATCGCCAAAGAGGCTGGCCTGAAACTGAGCTACAATGCGGCCGTGGTGCCTGTGGATAGCGTGGTTTCCCTGAACACCAACAACGAAACGGTGGAGCGCGTGCTGCGCTCGCTGCTTCCCGGACGCTTGCGCTGGAGGGCCAGTGGATCCCACTTGATCATTTCCGGCGAGGCCGGACGCAAACAGCGCTTCACCAGTGAGGGTAGCGTGGTGGATGCCACCAACGGCCAGGGCATCGCAAGGGCCACTGTGCTGGAGGTGCTGCAGAACAACGCGGTGAATACCGATGATCAGGGAGCATTCCGCATACAGCTCACCGGCGATGAAGAACGACTACCGCTGCGCATTGCACGCCATGGCTACCGGGACACCATCATCCAGGTGCAACGGAATGCGACGGTAGGTCGGATCGCGCTGCGCCGTTTGGATGACTTGGAGCGCTTGGAGCCCCTCTGCAATTTTGAGCGTTGTGCCGTGGAGGACCTGGGTATGACGCGTCTGTTGGTGCCTTCCGCACGTCTTGAGCAGGCCGCCAACCTGGGGCTTGAAGAACGTGCGGCCTTCCAGTTGTCGCTGGTGCCGGGTCTGAGCACCAATGGCGCCATTGCCGGTTCGGTGGTGAACAGGGTCTCCATCAACATACTGGGTGGCTACGCCCGCGGGGTTGAAGGCGCCGAAGTGGCCGGTGGCATCAACCTCATCGGCCAGGACATGAACGGATTCCAGTTCAGCGGGCTGGCCAACTTGGTGGGCGGCAGCACCAACGGATTCCAGATCAGTGGTGGCATCAATCACAGCATGCGATCCTTGCGCGGCCTGCAACTCGGCGGCCTTGCCAATACGGTGTGGGACACCTTGGCCGGTGTGCAGGTGGCCGGTGGCGTCAACGTGGTGAAACGGGGCATGAGCGGTACGCAACTATCGGGCGCTACCAACGTGGCCTTGGGCAATGTGGATGGCCTGCAGGTTTCCGGAGGAGTGAACGTGGCCCATGGCGTGGTGAACAAGGCCCAGGTGGCCGGAGCGCTCAATTATGCACGTGGTGTGCGCGGTGGGCAGGTGGCTGGTGGTGTGAACGTGGCATTGGGCGAGGTAAGCGGTGGGCAGGTGGGTTTCGGTGCCAACTATGCACAGCGGGTAAGTGGTGGCCAATTCTCATTCGGGGCCAACGTGGTGCCCGGCGAAGTGAGCGGTGGCCAGGTGGGCTTCGGCTTGAACTATGCACACCGTGTTACCGGTGGCCAATTCAGCTTTGGGGCCAACGTTGTTCCCGGTGTTGTGGAGGCCGGTCAAGTGGGCTTCGGCCTGAACTACGCGCACCATGTTACCGGTGGACAGTTCAGCTTCGGCGCCAACATCGTTCCCGGAACAGTGGATGGGGGACAGGTGGGGGCGTTCAACTTTGCGCGCCGCATCACCGGTGGGCAGGTAGGCTTCGTGAACTTCAGCGATACCCTTGAAGGAGGTGCCGTGGGCCTGCTTACCATTTCGCTCAAAGGCTACCACCGCTTCGACCTCATCACCGGCGACGTGTTTCCGCTCAGCCTGCAGCTGCGCACCGGCACACGCGTCTTCCACAACATACTCGGCTATTCACCATCGGTCACCGTGGATCAGCGCTGGGGCTTCCTCTATGGCTTCGGCTTCGAGCTTCACTTCGGCGAACGCTTCTTCGCCAACATCGACATCACCGGCGAGCAAGTGGTGGAGCAGGAGGAATGGGTGGATGCCTGGAACGTGCTTGGGCGATCATCGGTAACGCCCGGCGTGCGCTTCTCGAACAGGGTCTTCCTTTACGCCGGGCCGGTCCTCAACCTGTTGGCAACGGATTGGCGCGATCCGGAGACGGGTGCTTACCTGAGCGCACTACCGCCCGCCGAGCCCAACTTCCAAGAGCGTTCGGGAACCACTGCGTTCCATGGCTGGTGGGGTTGGAAGGCAGGGCTGGGGGTGAGGTTCTGAAGAAGATCCGAAAAACCTATCGTTTGGTGCGCTGGGCTTTTTCTATAGCCTCCAGAACCCACTTTCCAGCTTCCTTCAGACCAGCAATTGGTTGTTCGTGCAAGTGTTGGTGGTATGAAAGAAACTCTACAGCCATTGAAGGGTTTTTCCAAGTAATGGATATGCCCTCTGGTCCGAATTCAATGTTGAACAGGACATGTCTCCTAGGTGCTACACCTTCGAATTTGTATGAGCCGAACTGTATGGCGAAGGAGAGTACTGAAAGCCTCTTTCGGTTCCAGTAGTCAAGCAGAATGCTCTTGGTGGCCTTGCGAAGATCTATGTTGAGCGGTTCGAACTTTCCATCTGCATTGGATAGTATCCGGAACTTGTTGTCTTTGAAGAACTCTTCGAAATGAAGGACGCTCTGATCGAGCTGCATGAGGATTTCGTCGAAATTGACGCTGATCCAATTAGCAGCTTCCATTCGCCATTTACGTTCAGTGGACTCGCCTTGATCCTTCTCGGCCTGAGCTTTCCGCAGTAGTATCTGCGCTTGTTTCCTCAGGTCATTGTCCTCTTCGATGTCATTTCCCTTGGCCGCCTTTATCCCCAACTCCAACGCTTCGATCTCTCGTAGCGCGAGGTATTCGGTGAATGGTTCCAAGTCACCGGCATCGGCCTGCTGCAACACGCGCAGGTAGTTCCGCTTGTCAGCGCTCTTGATCACCAGAGGCATCATGCCGGTCCGCATCAGAATGTAGTTCACGACCAGCCTTGCGGTTCGTCCATTGCCGTCACCGAACGGATGGATGAGCACGAAGCGATGATGAAAGAGGGCGGCACGAACTACGGGGTGCAGGTCGCTGCTTCCTGCATACCACGCCATCAGCTCTTGCATCTTGGCAGGTGTTTCTTCCACAGTGGCGAAGAGGAAAACTCCCCCGTTGGGCAACCGGACATTGTTCGCTTGCTCCTTGTATCGACCGGGAAATATCCGGATGCTCGTGGCACCACCATCCGAAGTGACCGCTTCTTTCCAGAACGGCTCTTTCAACAGCACTTGATTGAGCGTGCGTACATCTGCTTCATTCAGGTCCCGTTGAGCATCCTTAGCCCAATCGCGCACCATGGATACGGCCAGGTCATGGGCTTTCATCTCCTCGAACTCCCGCATGCTGTGTCCGCCGTTGACCTGGCCATGGACCAGGAGCAGCATGGTTTCCCCGTAGGTGAGCGTATTGCCTTCGATGTGGTTGCTGTTGTAGTTCCACTCCAAACTGAGCTTCTGCCACAGGCGATCCTCATGTTCGCGCTTCATGGGTCGCAGGGCTTCCAATTCGGCGTGTAACAGGTCGAGTTGGGCCAGTGTGTCGGCAAGCATATGCTGATCGGGATTTAACAGTGGCAAGTTACCTACGGCAAGAGTAGACGATCAAGGTGGCGTTCGTGGTTGTGTGCTACGCGGGATCGATACCCTGCGACCTCATACAGTGGTTACTGGTGCCAAAAGTGACCAAAGGTGGGACCAAATGTTCAGCTCCGGATAGGGGTAACCTCAAGGCTCCCTGTCACACAGGAAACGCAACACACAACAACATGCTTTCCCGCTTTCTGCACACGCTCGTTCTGCTCACCATTGCATCCATTCCGGCCATTTCGCAACACACGGACGACGCCCCCATGCGCACCCTGCTCGGCGACGGTCGCGAACTGCACCATGGCGGTTGGGGTGCCCTTACCAGCCATCATACCCGCTTGCTGGAGAAGGATGCCTTGCTTGTGGGCGCACGAGGCGGTTGGCTCATCAACCACCGTGTCACCATCGGTTTCGCAGGGCATGGTCTGGTAACGCCCGTCGGGAATGTGGCCTACGATGCACACGTGCAAGCCCAAGGGGAGGTGCTCCGGAGCAAGAGCAGCCTGCAAATGGGCTATGGTGGACTGTTCATAGAGCCGGTCATCGCATACCGTTCGCCGCTGCATGTCAGCTTGCCCTTGATCGTGGGTGCCGGTGGCGTTGGCTACGGATACACCAGCCGACTGCCGGAGGGGGCCGACCCCCAAAGCGGCTATCGCACTTCCGATGCCCAGGCCTTCTTCGTGGTGGAGCCCGGTATCGAGTTGGAACTGAACGTGATCCCCTTGGTGCGCGTGGGCATCGGCGCCAGCTACCGATACACCAGTGATGTGGATCTGCCCGCAACGGCCAAGGACGCCCTTCATGGGATCAACGCCGGTCTTACCGTGAAGGTGGGCTGCTTCTAAGTCAACTACTGAAACAACAGTCGCATCATGAAGCGCTCTTTCCTTCGATCCCTCGCAACGGGCCTTACCATGTTGGCCTGCTTTACCGTGGCGCTGGCCCAAAGCCACACCCAGTCCGTGCGCGGCAGCGTAGCGGATGCTGATACGCGCCAACCACTGATCGGCGCCACCGTCATCGTGCCGGGCAGTGATCCCCTGATCGGTGCCACCACCGATCTTGATGGTCGCTTTGTTCTGCCGCGTGTGCCTGTGGGGCGGATCTCACTGCAAGTGCGCATGCTGGGCTATGAGGAACAAGTGATGGCGAACCTGCTTGTGAACAGTGCCAAGGAACTTGTTGTGGAGGTGCGCATGCAGGAGTCGTTGGCGCAATTGCAGGAAGTGGTGGTAAGCGGCAGGCGCTCGCATGGCGAAGTGCGCAACGACATGGCGGCCATGAGCGCGCGCAAGATCAGCGTGGAGGAGACCTCGCGCATTGCGGGCGGCATCAACGATCCCGCACGCATGGTCAGCACCTTTCCCGGTGTTGCCAACGATCCTTCCGGCGACAATACCATCATCGTGCGCGGCAACTCTCCCAAAGGTGTGCTCTGGCGCATAGAAGGCATGGAGATGCCGAACCCCAACCACTTCAGCGATGATGGGACCACGGGTGGTCCGATCAACGTGCTGAACAGCGACATGATCGATGACAGCGATTTCTACACCGGTGCCTTTGCAGCGGAATACGGCAACGTGACAAGTGCCGTGTTCGACATGAAGCTGCGCGATGGGAACGACCGCAAACGCGAGTACACGCTGAAGGCCGGTGTGCTCGGTACCGACCTTACCGCGGAAGGTCCTCTTCCCAGCGTGGAAGGAGGCAGCTATCTGGCCAACTTCCGCTACAGCACATTGGCGCTGTTGGACGGTGCCGGTATCGTGGACTTCCAAGGCGTTCCGCAGTACAGCGATGCCGCGTTCAAGCTGAAGATCCCGACCGCAGGCGCAGGAACGTTCTCTTTGTTCGGCATAGGTGGCCGAAGCCACATCGACCAACAGGACAAGAGCGCACTGGGCGATACCCTCTTCTCCGATACCCGCTTCAGTTCGCGCATGGGCATCGTTGGCGTTACGCATACCCGGCTGATGGGTGCGAACAACTTTCTCTACAGCACCGCGGCAGTGAGTGGCAATGGCAGTAGAACGGACTTCCGGAGCACCGATGCCCCCATGGAGCAGGAACTGGAGCAACGGCACAAGGATGACATGGGGCGCTGGACCCTGCGCGTGAGCAGCACGCTGAACACCCGCATCAGCGCTGCGCATAAGCTGCGTTCGGGCCTTGTTCTTTCGGTGGACCGGTTCCGCATGGTGGTGGACAGCTACGACGAGGAGCGTGGCTTGATGCTGCGCCAGGTGGACCAGGATGGCAGTGCCACCACCTTGCAGGCCTTCAGCAGTTGGAAGTGGCGCCTGAACGAACGCTTCAGCCTGACCAGCGGTGTGCACGTTCTGCACTATGGTCTGAACGGGTCCACCAGTGTGGAGCTACGCGCTGCACTGCGTTTCCAAAGGGATGCTGCCAGTGCGTTCACGCTGGGTGCCGGTCTGCACAGCCGAACCGAAGCCGTTATGACCTACCTGGCCCAGGACATCGACCAGCAAGGCCGCACGTTCCAACCCAACCGTGGCTTGGGGCTTACGCGCGCTGCACATGCGGTGGCCGGTTACGAGCGCATGTTGGCGGAGGATGTACAGTTCAAGGTCGAAGCCTACTACCAATACCTGTACGGACAGCCGGTGGAGAATGCGCCCAACAGCAGCTTCTGGTTGGGCAACTGGGATGGCTGGTTCACCACGCGGCCATTGGTGAACGAAGGCACTGGCTACAACACGGGGGTGGAAGTCAGTGTCGAGAAGTTCTTTACACGCGGTTGGCATGGCATGACCACCCTCTCGCTCTTCGAGGCGAAGTACCGCGCCATGGACGGCAATTGGTACAACAGCCGCTGGAACCTGGGTGCGGTGGGCAACGTGCTGGCCGGCAAGGAATGGCAGTTGGGCGGCGAAGGAAAAGACCGTGTGTTGACAGCTGGTTTCCGATACAGTGTGATGGGCGGCCAGTGGAGCACCCCGATCGATCGGCAGGCCAGTATCGAAGCGGGTTACACCGTGTGGAGCGATGCGGCCATGAGCTTGAAAGGTGATGCGGTACACAAGGTGGATGCCGTGCTGGCCTACCGCGTTGGCCGGACCCGGGTGAGCCACGAGATCAAGCTCGATGTGCAGAACGTGCTCAATGCCAATACGCCGGTGTACTTCTACTTCAACGCCCGCACCCAGCGCATCGAGACGGTCGATCAACTGGCGATCCTGCCGGTGTTGCAGTACACGCTGCGCTTCTGAATAGTAAAAAAGAAAAACGGCCATCAGGTGTTTCCTGCTGGCCGTTTTCTTCGTTGTGCAGAGTCAGAAGTATGAATCTCCTTTGTAACGTCGGATGCCTTTACGAAAACTTCACTCTATCGATATCGGATGTGATGAAGGTTATCCTCAATCGGAGCCTTGGTCATAGCTGATGGACCGATTATTTCTATTGTGAACCCAATCCTACTAGTATCTGACTGAATTCGATTCCCCTCGAAAGTCGGTTCATCGGCAATTGTAAATGACCCCGAACCATCATGTAGGAAATAAATCCCGAATGAAAGAAAATGAGGCAAATTCGCTTCCTCTGGAAAGGTCCCATAAAGATGAATGCGTTGATCCTTTCCGTGAGTTGCCATAGCAATCTCAGCATTTCTGATTACGTAGTGTAGGAAGGCATCTTGATCACGATGGCGTCCCTTGTCCATGGCAAAAGTGTTTGATATCACCTTTATCAAGGGATGCTCTTCCACATAATTTGGCGTATGACGGCTACCCGTCAGAAGTTGCTTTACCTTTTCAAATGTCATAGTGCTCATGGATACGAATTTAACTCGTGTTGGATGACTTCAGAGTATTAATCACGATCAATTTCTGCAAGGGTCTCAAGACCTCGGCAGGGTCTCCTGCAAGGGACCCTGCCGCTTATCAGATCACAACACCCGCCGCACCATCCGCAGCTTGTGCGTGTACACCCCGGCATCCGCATTGAAGATGCCCTGTTGGTCGAGCTTGTCGATGCGTACGCGGCCACTGGCATGTGCGATGCGCAGGTCGCCTTCCTCACTACGAGTGAGGATGATGCCCACATGCACGATGCGTCCTTCCTCGTTCTCGAAGAATGCGAGGTCACCGGGTTCGCAGAGGTCCAGCAGGTCCACGTTGTCGCCTTCGCCGGCCTGTTGGCTGGCATCGCGGGGCAGGTAGATGCCCATCAGGATGAAGATCATCTGCGTGAGGCCGCTACAATCAACACCCCATGGCGTGCGCCCGCCCCAGAGGTAGGGAGCACCGAGGAAAGGGTGCAGGTAGAGTTCCATCAGATCGGCGCGCTCCAGGTCGGGCTTGTGGTTCGTTACCGCTTGCACATCCACGCGGTGCTCTTCCCAAAGGATGGTGCCATCCTCGTAGAATGGCAGCACCGCTCCGTAGGGCAACATCACCTGCCTGTGTCCCAGGTCCACCATGCTGTTGGGGCCGATCACGCGCAGATCTGGGTCGTAGTTGGGTGTGGCGCACGGTGCCAGTTGCTTGTTGTCCACCCAGCCTTCGTAGCCATCGTGGTCGAACAGCAAGCGGCTCCAGTTGCCTTTCTGCTCCAGCACTTCCGCGGTCTCGCCAAAGAGCCACTGCGTGACCATTTCAGCGCGGTCGCTGGGTTCGGAGCGCACAGGTACGATGGAAAGGGGGCAGATGACGGCGGACATGCGTTCAGAGGAGGTGAGAATTAGAGGATGAGGAGATGTGAAGATGTGATGATGAGAGGATGTGAAGATGAGAGGATGTGAAGATCAGATCCCGCTGTCACCACAGTTCCACATCTGGTCATCTCCACGTTACGCTGAGCGAAGTTGAAGCGTCCACATCTTCTCATCTCCACATCACGCTACAGCGCTTCGATCACCATCGCGCTCGCACCACCGCCACCGTTGCAGATGCCGGCCGCACCGTACTTGCCGCCGTTCTGCTTCAGCACGTTGATCAGCGTTACGATGATGCGTGCACCGCTGCAGCCGAGCGGGTGGCCAAGGCTCACGGCACCGCCGTTCACGTTCACCTTGGCGGGGTCGAGCTCCATCATGCGCGTGTTCACGATGCCAACGGCGGAGAAGGCTTCGTTCAATTCGAAGAACGAGATGTCGCTCATCTTCAAACCGGCTTTTTCCACCGCGCGGGGCACTGCCTTGGCCGGTGTGGTGGTGAACCACTCGGGCGACTGCTCGGCATCGGCATAACTAAGCACCTTGGCGAGGGGCTTCAGGCCGAGGGCTTGTGCCTTGGCGGCGCTCATCAGCACCAGTGCGGCGGCGCCATCGTTGATGGTGCTGGCATTGGCGGCGGTCACCGTGCCGTCCTTCTTGAACACGGGCTTCAGCGCGGGGATCTTGTCGAAGCTCACGTTCTTGTACTCCTCATCGTGGTCCACGATCACGTCGCCCTTGCGGGTCTTCACCGTAACGGGCACCACTTCATCGGCGAACTTGCCGGCGGCCCAGGCAGCGGCGCTGCGCTTGTAGCTTTCAATGGCGAAGGCGTCCTGCTCCTCACGCGTGATGTTGTGCGTGCTGCAGCACAGTTCTGCGCACACGCCCATGGCGGTCTGGTCATACACATCGGTGAGGCCGTCCTTGCTGATGCCATCGATGACGGTGCCGTTGCCGAAGCGGTAGCCGTAGCGCGCGCTGTCCAGGTAGTAGGGGGTGCGGCTCATGCTCTCCATGCCGCCGGCCACCACCACATCGGCGTCGCCGAGCAGGATGTCCTGCGTGGCCATCATGATGGCCTTCATGCCGCTTGCGCAGACCTTGTTCACCGTGGTGGCGGTAACCTCGTTGGGCAGGCCTGCGAACTTGCTGGCCTGACGGGCGGGGGCCTGGCCCTGGTTGGCCTGGAGCACGGTGCCCATGATCACTTCCTGCACATGCTCAGGCTTGATGCCGGCGCGCTCCACGGCGGCTTTCACGGCGGTGGCACCCAGTTGGGTGGCGGGTACTTCAGCAAGGCTGCCGCCGAAACTGCCCATGGGCGTGCGAACAGCGGATACGATGACGACTTCGGTGGCCATATCGGTAGGGTTGTTTTCGTTCAGGAGGCCGCAAAGGTAGTCCCCTGTGTGAACGGTGCCCACATGCAACAATACCCACAGGCACGTGTTCGCTGCCCGGGGCCGGGAAAGGCTGGGTGATCTCGCTCAGCGAACGCCTTTGGACAATTCCTTCAGCGCGATCTTGGAAGCGGGCTGACTGTTCACGTACCAGTTGCGGTCAACGCTCACGGCCGACTTGCCGCCCACCTTCACCGGCAGCACTTGCCAATCGGAACGCACCACATGCAAGCCCACATCCTGGCCGTCCACGAAAAGCCGCACGGGCATGTGGAAGCCGTCGATGCTGTTCTCGAAGCGGACGTACAGCTTGTTCTTGGCCACGCCCCATTCCAAGGTCGGCACCTTCCGGCTGCGCAGGTATTGGTCGAACATCGGGCGCAGGTCGTGGTCCGTGTACGTGTCCATGAAGGCTTCGATCTCCGCGCTGGTAACGATGCTGTGGTAGTAGCGCCGGTTCATCTCGCGCAGCATTTCCTTGAAGCGCACATCGTTGCCGAGGATGTTGCGCACCATGTGCACCAGGTTGGCGCCCTTGGGGTACATGTCCCCACTGCCTTCCTCGTTCACGCCGTAGGGGCCGATCACCGGCCGGTCGTTGCGGATGTTGCGGCGGATCCCCACCACATAGTCCTCTGCCGCTTCCTTGCCGTACTGGCATTCCACGTAGAGGGCTTCGGTATACATGGTGAAGCCTTCGTGCACCCACATGTCCGCGATGTCCGCCGTGCTTATGCTGTTGGCGTACCACTCGTGGCCGCTCTCGTGTACGATGATGTAGTCCCAGTCCAGCCCGTGCCCGGTGCCGCTCAGGTCCTGGCCCATATAGCCGTTCACGTAGTTGTTGCCGTAGGCGATGGCGCTCTGGTGCTCCATGCCCAAGTGCGGCGCTTCCACCAGTTTGTAGCCGTCCTTGTAGAAGGGGTAGGGGCCCAGCCAGTCCTCGAAACAGGCCATCATGGTCGGCACCTGCATGAAGTGCGCGCGCGCTTTCGTGCGGTTGTGCTCCAGCACCCAGTAGTCCAGGTCCAAGGGGCCTTCCACGCCTTCGTACTGCTCCCGGAAGTTCACGTACTTGCCGATGTAGGGAACCAGGTTGTAGGTGTTGATCGGTGCCGATACGGACCAGTGCCAGGTGGTGGTGCCATCGCCGTTGGCCGTGTTGTTCTGGAAGCGCCCGTTGCCGACGCCCACCAGGCTGTCGGGCGCGATGATGTGCAGGGCCGCGCTCTGTGGTTCATCGCTCTGGTGGTCCTTGCAGGGATACCATACGCTGGCGCCCAGCCCCTGGCAGGCCACGCTCATCCACGGGTTGCCCTTGGGGTCCTTCTTCCAGATCCAGCCACCATCCCAGGGTGGGTTTTTCGCTGCGCGCGGAATGCCGTGGTAGTGGATGTGGATGGGCATTGCGGTGCCGCTTGCAATGGGCGCAGGAAGGTCCACCATGATGATGTTGCCTTCCCGCTTGTAGGACAACTTGGGGGTGCTGAAGCTCCCGCCGCGCTCGGTCTTCGTGGTGATCTCGGCCACGATGCTGTCCACCACCAGCGGCTGTTGCAGGTCGATCTGCATGCGTTGCCCATCGGCCACGGCTTGGAAGATGATGCTGGTCCGTCCCTGGATGCTGCGTGAGGCGAAGTCGGGCTTCACGGTCACGTCGTAGTGCAGCACGTCCCACCAGGCCCGATCCGGGTTGATGGTGCCGCGCAGGGTATCCGCCCGGGTGAAGCCGTTCCGCTTGGCCCCAAGTTGGGCGTGGAGCGGAGGTGCGATGCTCAGGAGTAGAAGCGACAGTGCAAGGGTGATGCGCATGGCGTAAAGTTCGGTGTCAACGTACTTCCACTTCATCCAGGAAGAGCCATGCGGGGTTACCGGCTCCGGGTAGGCCTTCCGGAATGGCTCCTGCCGAGCGTACCGTCAAGCGCACATAGCGTGCCTTGGTCTGCTGGCTGATGGTCAGTTCCACTTTGCCACTTGCTCCAGCACTGGGGCGCGCCACGCCTGTTTCCTGGTAGGTCTTCCCGTCCAGGCTGGTACTGAATTCCACTTCTTTCGGCAGGTGGATCCAGCTGTGCGTGTCGCCCAAGGCGCCGATGCCCATGTGCGTGATCTCCTTCGCTTCGCCCAGGTCCACGGTGATTGTGACATCGCCTTTCCAAGCCAGCCACTCGTTGTCCACGCGTCGGCTGCTGCCACGGATACCATCCACCAAGGTGAAGGCGCCGCCTGTGCTAAAGCGTTCGTGGGGCGGGGTGCTTAGGGTGATGGGCCGGGCGGTGGCAAGGTTGAAGTGGAAGTTGCGCCGACTCGACGGCATAGAGATCAACGAGGGGGGCGTGTCATCGATTGCGGCCCATGCGGAAACGAATGCATTATGATCTATGATAATGGGGCCATTCACCCGATCTGAATACTGCACACTATAAATGGTCGCTGGATCATGGTTGTCCTGGTCTGTAACTTCTTTCGTTAGGTCGAAGTGGATGGGAAGATCCTCTCGGCTTCCGCTGAATTCCAGAGCGATCGTACCGGCTTCGTTCCCCTGCTTCGGTGTTATCCGCACTTGGTAAACGCTCTTGCTCGCATTCACGCCCAACTGCTCCAACCTCGGGAACTCCCCCTCCAGCCTGCGCATGAAGTCCGCCTCATCCCGCTGCTCCTTGGGCGTCCACAACACTTCCGCAAGGGCCAGCATGCGCGGCACGGCCATGTATTCCACATGCTCGGGCGATAGGATGTATTCCGTCCACACATTGCCTTGTGCGCCGAGGATGTACTGCTGCTCCTTCGGCTTCAGCTCGGCGGGGACCGGTTCGTAGCTGTACACTTTCTGTAGCGTGGTGTAGCCCCCGAAGGCCACCGGCTCATTGGCCGGATCCCCTTGGTAGTGATCGAAGTAGCAATGGCTGCCAGGGCTCATCACGGCGTAGTGCCCGGCCTTGGCCGCTGCGATGCCGCCCTCGGTTCCGCGCCAGCTCATTACGGCCGCGTTCGGTGCCAGACCTCCCTCCAGGATCTCGTCCCAGCCGATGATCTTCCGCCCCTTGCTATTCACGAAACGCTCCATGCGCCGGATGAAATAGGACTGAAGTTCATGTTCGTCCTTCAGCCCTTCGGTCTGCATGCGTGACTGGCATTCGGGGCAGGTCTTCCAGCGCGTCTTTGGGCATTCATCGCCCCCGATGTGGATGAACGGACCGGGAAAGAGGTCCATCACTTCGGTGAGTACATCCTCCAGAAAGGTGAACACGCTGTCGTTACCCGCGCAGAATACCTCGTCGAACACCCCCCAGCCGCGTTGCACCTCATAGGGCCCACCTGTGCAGCCCAGGTGCGGGTAGCTGGCCAGCGCCGCCATGGCATGGCCGGGCATCTCGATCTCGGGTACGATGGTGATGTGGCGCGCCGCGGCGTATGCCACCACCTCGCGGATCTGGTCCTGGGTGTAGAAGCCGCCGTAGCGCAGGGTGTCGAAGGTCTGTGCGGCATAAGGGCCGATCTGGCTGCCCCTGCGCCAGGCGCCCAACGCGGTCAGTTGCGGGTACTTCTTGATCTGGATGCGCCAACCCTGGTCCTCGGTGAGGTGCCAGTGGAAGGAGTTCATTTTGTAGCGGGCCATGAGGTCGATGTACTTCTTCACGAAGTCGATGCCGAAGAAATGGCGGCACTCGTCGAGGTGCATGCCGCGCCAGCTGAAACGCGGATGGTCGGTGATGCGCATGCAGGGGATGCCCGCTTCCGTGCCGCCCTGGGGCAGCAGTTGGATGAGCGTTTGCACACCGTGGAAGATGCCCGCACCGTCAGCAGCCTCCAACTCGATCCGCTCAGGCGTTACCACCAGCGAATAGCCGGAGGGGGGCAGGTCGGCATCCATGTTCAACAGAAGCGCGATCACATGTCCTTCCATGCTCATGTTGGGCATCACCATGGGTGGCTCGGGAAGCAGGGGCGTAAGTGCCTCGCGGAGGAAGGAGGCTTCCTGCTTCAGGCTGCGTTCGCTCACCACGATACCCAGGCGGCTGTCAATGGGGAAGCGACCTTTGTCCATGCTCACGGAAACCGGCCTGGGGATGAGGTCGGGCACGCTTGCGGGTTGAGCGAGGAGCAGGGTGGGAAGGAGGGCGAAGGCTGCAAGGAGGCGCATGGTGCAAAGGTGCTTCGTTGGGGCCGCTTGTCATTCCGCAGGAAATCCGCACATTTGCAGCCCCAATTCCGGGGAAACCTAAACAACAGCGACATGCCAACTCGCATCCGCCTTCAGCGCAAGGGCAAGAAAGGCCGGCCCTACTACCACTTGGTGGTGGCCGATTCCCGTTCACCACGAGACGGGAAATACATCGAACGGATCGGTGCTTACGATCCCAACCAGAACCCCGCCTTCATCGAGATCGATCGGGAAAAGGCCCTGACCTGGCTCCAGAGCGGTGCCCAGCCTAGCGACACCTGCCGTGCGATCCTCAGCTACACCGGTGTGGTCTACAAGAACCACCTGGCCAACGGCGTGAAGAAAGGTGCCTTCACCCAGGAAGAGGCTGACCGCCGCTTCGACATCTGGCTGAACGAGAAGAACACGAAGATCGAAGCCAAGAAGAACGGCTTGCTGCAAGGCAAGGACGCTGCCACCAAGGCACGCATCGAGGCCGAGACCAAGAAGGCCGCCGATATGGCCGCAGCACTCAGCGCGAAACTGGCCGCGGCCAGCGCTCCGCCCCCCGCCGCTGCCGAAGAGACCGAAGCTGCTGCCGAAGAGGCTGCTCCCGAGGCTCCTGCCGCCGAGTGATCCTCGCAATACCTCGCACACGAAGCCCGCGCCCCTTTTTGGAGCGCGGGCTTTTTCTTGGGATTGGCCGATGGCATCTAATTTCACCGCATGGACCTCGAAAGCCTGCACCACATCGGCAAGCTCGGTAAGCCTTGGGGCAACCAGGGCGAGTTGACCGTTCACCTGGAGGATTGCGACCTCGATGACCTGGTGCACGCGGGTTCCCTCTTCGTGGACATCGAAGGGCAGAAGGTGCCCTTCTTCTTCAACAAGCTCTACGACAAAGGCAGGACCGGTGTGCTGGTGAAGTTCGATGACTTCAACGACCCGGAGAGCGCGTCCATCCTGGTGGGTCGCGAGCTCTATGCGCCGCCCGGACTTCTGATCGATGGGAGCGATGAGAGTTGGGACCCGGAGGACTGCATCGGCATGCTGGTGCGCGATGAGGAACACGGCGAACTGGGCGAGGTTACGGCCATAGAAGGCAGCGATAAGAACCCCGTGCTCGTGATCCAACACGGCACGGAGGAGGTGATGGTCCCCATGGCGGACGACATCATCCTGGGCATCGACCCGGAGGACAACAGCCTGCTGGTGCGCACGCCGCCTGGGCTCATCGCGTTCTACCGCGAGCAGTAGCAACTGATGCCGAAGCCCGTTTTCCGCTTCAAACAATTCGCCGTGCAGCAGGACCGCTGCGCCATGAAGGTGAGCACCGATGGTGTGCTCTTCGGTGCCTGGGTGGAGCCCGGTGGTGCAAGGCGTGTGCTGGATATCGGCACGGGCACCGGCCTGCTGGCCCTCATTGCGGCACAGCGCAACTCCGGTGCACGGATCGATGCCGTGGAACTGGATACAGCCGCCGCCGAACAGGCCGCCGAGAACGTGGAGGCAAGTCCCTGGCACGATAGGATCCGCGTGCATGCCATGGACGTGCGTCGCATGCACACCACGGAACCTTTCGACCTGATCGTTTGCAACCCGCCCTACTACTCGGGTTACAGCACCTCGCCGGACCCCAAGTTGGGCCTTGCGAAACACAGCGGAGAACTCGAGTTCCCGGACCTGTTGGATGTGGTGGCCAAGCTGCTCGCACCAGAAGGTCGATTCGCCTGCATCATCCCACTGAACCGCGAAAAAGCCTTGCAACAGGAAGCCGACCGTGTCGGGCTGCAGGTCTTCAGGCGATGCTCCGTGCGTTATGTGGCACACCGCCCTGCCAAGCGCTTGCTCTTGGAACTGGCCCGCGGCACGAGGCCCTTGCGCGAAGGGGAGCTCACGGTGGAAGCCACCGGGCCGTTCGATTACACCCCCGAGTACCGGGCGCTCATCGCCGACCTGATGCTCAATTTCTGATCACTCCACGCTCTCCTGCTCGTGGAACGCGATGCCCAGCGTCTCCAACTCATTGAGCACTGGATCATAGATCGCAGGCTTCAGCGGCAGTAGCACACCGCGGTCCGCCACCTCCCCGTTCAGCACCAGTTTGCTGGCCATGGCGATGGGCAGGCCCACAGTGCGGGCCATCGCTGTATGGGTCTGGTCGTGCCCGATCACGCCCAACGAGGCCTTGATCACGTGGCGACGCCCGCCAAGCATGTATTGGAAGCGGTGCCACATCACCACCAGGTCCTTGTCATCGGCTTCCAGCTTCCATTTGCGCTCCAACAGGCTCTGCAAGGTGGCGGCAGGCGACAGTCCCGATACCCCGATGGCCTCATTCCCGAACAGGCCGAGCCAGTCCAACTTCTGCATCACCTCGCCCGCCAGGTCGATACCGA
Source organism: Flavobacteriales bacterium (assembly GCA_019638115.1). GTDB lineage: Bacteria > Bacteroidota > Bacteroidia > Flavobacteriales_F > PHOS-HE28 > PHOS-HE28. The sequence continues at coordinate 237,622 of JAHBUK010000002.1, forward strand.
GGTATTCCGCCAAGGCTCCGCGCAGGTCCTTTCCGGTGGACCCGGGTAGAAAGGCGTTCAGGTAGTCGCTCCAAGTGGCATCGGCACGCAGTTCCATCGGGAAGCCATCGTCCGTGCAGCCCAACTGCACGAAGGCATCCCATGCCGCGCAGTAGCCTGCCTTGCGCAGCGTACCGCGCACCAACGTGGGGATGTCCACCATGCCATAGGCTTCGCGGTACTTCAGGGAGTCGCGGTTGGCGTAACCATCGTATTCGCCGAGCCCTTCCACCGCAATGCGCACGGTCTGTTGGAAGAGCTTGTGGTAGGGGATGTACTTGGTGATCCCCTCGCGGATGTACTTCGCCGATCCACCCTGTCCTGCAAGGATCACGTTGCGCGGGTTCCAGCTGAACTTGTAGCCCCAGGGGTTGGTGTCGCTTTCCGGTGCCACCAGTCCACCGCAGTAGCTCTCGAAAGCTTCCATCACACCGCCTTTCGCACGGATGGCGTCGAGGATGCGCATGGCGCTCATGTGGTCGATGCCGGGATCGAGCCCCATCTCGTTCAGTACGATCAGGCCGGCATCCTTGAATTCGCGGTCCATGGCCCACAAGGCATCGGGCACGTAGCTGGGGGTGATCACGTGCTTGCGCAGGCGAAGGCAGTCTTTCAGCACATCCATGTGCATGAAGGCCGGAAGCATGCTGATCACCAGGTCGTGGCTTTCGATCAAGGCAGCGCGTTCAGCGGCCTGTGTGGCATCCAACGCAACCCCCAGCGCTGCATTTCCGCCGTTGTGCACCATGCGCCGGGCCTGGGCTTCATCGCGGTCGGCCACGGTCACTTGCCAATCCTGCTCGCTGGCGTGCTCAATAAGGTAGGAGATGAGGGAGGAAGCCGAACGGCCGGCACCGAGGATGAGGATCTTGCGCATGCGAAGGGAAGGGGATGGGCCCCACTGGGGCGCGAAGATGCGAAGCGTGCGTCAGAGCAAGCCGTGGAGAGCCGAAGACCTTGAATGGACAGGGCCTTGCGCTCCTTTGGCACAGCCCTTGCCTGCCCCGGCCCAACAGCTAACTTCGCAAACCCAAATTTCAGCCATGAAAGCCTTCTCCACCCTCGTTCTTGCTTCGGCCCTGCTGTTCCCGGCATGGGCATCCGCTCAAACCGCAGATCTGGTGTTCTTCACCGATGATGGCGCCAAATTCACCCTGGTGGTGGATGGCGAAGTGAAGAACGACGCTCCTGCCACCCGTGTTGTGGCAACGGGCATCCGCAACGAGACGCCCATGGTCATCATCCGTTTCGAGGATGGTGGTATTCCACAATTGCGCAAGTCGGGCTACTTCCCCTTGGGCATGGAATATACCGTGATGGTGACCACCAACAAGAAAGGCGAACGTGTACTTCGTCCCACCGGCGAAGCTGCCTTGGGCACCGCCGCCAAAGCGGAACCCGCCAAACCCAAGCCCACCGAGTTCGTGGAGGATGTACCTGTGGTGGTGGTGCCTGCGACCACTACGGTGATCACGCCCGCCAGTACCACGGGTGTTACTCAGACCACCACGGTTGGTGGTGTTGATCAAGTGACCACCGTCGTTGTTGTGGAAGAAGAAGGATTCGCCAGCCCCAATGGTGGTGAGAACGTGAACATCAGCATGGGAGTGAACGGTGTGGGCTTCAACATGAACGTGAAAGTGGACGATGGTGGCATGAACATGAACACGGGCACCACCGGTACCACCAGCACCTCACGCACCACCACGCGCACCACCACTACCACCACCACAACGGCAACGCCTGTTCCCGTGCCCACCACGCCTGCACCTACTCCTGTGAAGGAGCCCGAAGTGTACCGTATGCCCGGATACAGTGGCCCCATCGGCTGCGGCATGCCCATGAGCAGCACCGAATTCAACGATGCCAAGAAGAGCGTGGAGAGCAAGAGCTTCGAGGACACCCGCATGACCATGGCCAAGCAGATCGCCCGTGATCGTTGCTTCAGTGCGGACCAAGTGAAGAACATGCTCGGTGCCTTCAGCTTCGAGGACACCCGTCTGGAGTTCGCCAAGTTCGCCTACGACCGCACGCACGACATTGGCAACTACTACAAGGTGAACGATGCCTTCACCTTCGAGAGCTCGATCGAAGAGCTCACCAAGTACATCGGTTCACGCTGATCGTACGGATCTAAAGCTCACTCTCCCTACATCCACAGACCGTCATGCCTACCCTCGGATCCCGCATAGCCTTGTTGGCCTTCGCCACGCTGCTGCAGGCATGCACCGGTTCCAAGCCGCTTTCCAAGAAGGCTACGAAGCTGGATGCCGTAGGGATGTATGCGGAGGCGGCGGAGATGTACCTGCAGTCCGCCTTGCGGAACAATGGGAACATAGATGCCAAGATCGGTCTGAAGAAGACCGGGCAGATGGTGCTGGACGATAAGCTTGGTGGCTTCTTCCGTGCAGTGGCCATGGGTGGTGACAAGAGTCTTGCGGTATCTTCTTACCAGGAAGCCATCGCCTACCAGGAGCGCGTAAGACGTGTGGGTGTTCAGTTGGAAGTGCCCGATCACTACGCCAAGGATTACGACCGGGTGAAAGGAGAACTCCTGGTGGAATTGTATGAGGAGGGCCAGGATCTCCTTGATCGCGATGATCACCGTGCCGCCGAGCAGGTGTTCGCCAAGATCGTGAAGCTGGAACCCGGCTACCGCGATGCCAGCAGCTTGCAGGCCGTGGCATACCTGGAGCCCTTGTACCGCAACGGGAAAGCGGACCTCGAAGCTGGCCGGTACCGGAAAGCATACACCGAGTTCGATCAGATCCTTCGCAAGGACCCCAGCTACAGGGATGCCAGTGCGTTGCGCCAGCAGGCCATCACCAAAGGGCAGTTCTCCATTGCGGTGTTGCCTTTCACCAGCACCAGTAGGGCCAGTGGTATGGTCACCAAAGTGCAGGCTTATTCCATGACCGCGCTCACACAAACGAAAGACCCTTTCCTGCGCATCGTGGACCGCGAGAACATGGATCGGATCCTGGAAGAGCAGCGGCTGAGCCTGAGCGGGGTGGTGGATGAGCAGACCGCGGTGCGCGTGGGTAACTTGATGGGAGCACATGCCGTGCTGATGGGCAACCTCATCGAGTATCGCGAGGAGCCCGGCCAGTTGCGCCGCAGCACCAAGGACGGTTATGAGAGCTACCGCGTTCAACTGGTGAACAAGGAGACCGGTGAGAAGTACTTCGAGACACGCTACAAAGCGGTCCGATACAACGAGTTCTACCAGGAGAACAAGGTGTACATGTCCTTCTCTTACCGCTTGGTCTCTTTGGAGACCGGAGAAGTGCTGGTGAGCAAGGTGGTGGACCGGGAAGTGGCCGACCATATGTATTACGCTGCCTACGAGGGCAACCGCGATGCCCTGTTCCCTGCACGCAACGGGGTGGTGGACCTCGCTGGCAACGCACGCCGCGATCTGGTGTCGTTGCTCAATGCACCCCGCCAGATGAAGTCCGTTGCGGATCTCAGCAACCAGTTGGTGCAAACGGCAAGTTCCACCATGGCATCCTCCATCCAGGCAGAACTCAATTCGCGCTTGCCATGATCCGTCCGCTGGCCATAGCGCTACTCTTGCTGGTAGCGGGTTGCAAAGGCAACAAAGCGGTGGTGGATGCCAATACACCTTCCGGGCAAGACCTCCGTCCTGAGTGGGTGCGCTCCCGGCCGAGCAGTTCCATGTACTACGTTGGTATCGGTCTGGCCAACAAGGCCAGGCCGGAATTCCAGGAAACGGCGAAGAAGAACGCCCTGAATGACCTGGCCAGTGAGATCAGCGTGGTGGTGGAAGGCAACAGCCTGCTCTACACCCTCGATCAACGCTCGCGCTTCAACGAGTCCTTCACCAGCACCATCAACACTCGCACCAGTGAACAATTGGAGGGCTTCGAGCTGATGGGGACCTGGGAGAACGGCACGGAGTATTGGACCTACTACCGCTTGTCCAAATCCGAGCATGCCCGCATCAAAGCGGAGCGCAAGGCCAGGGCCATGGGCAATGCGAAAGACCTGCTCATGCGTTCCCGCGAAAGCTTGGCGAACGGAGACCTGCGCGGTGCTTTCGATCAGGACATGCGCGGCCTACTGGCCATACGCGACTATTGGGGAGAGAACGACCTCGTGGAACTCGACGGTCGTCAGGTTCCTTTGGCCAACGAACTCTTCAGTGATCTGCAGCGCCTCACGAGCGGTATCCGCTTCAGCATCCTGCCCGAGCGTTGCGAACTGACCTATGCGGACAGGTACCGTCGCGAACTGCTCATCAGTGCCAAGCACGGCACCAATGGGAACCTGCGGGATCTTGCCCAGTTGCCCGTGGTCATCACCTGGCCGGGAAACAGTGGGCGGGTGACCGAGATGAAGAGCACCGATGGGGCAGGGCATGTACGCACCACGGTGCAGCAGGTGGATGCGAATGGAAGCCCACGGGAGCTGGTCGTGCGTTTGGACATGGATGCGCTGATCGCCAAGGAGCACGATGCCACCTTCGTCCGAGCCTTGACCTCAAGCCTTACCGTTCCTGAGAAACGGGCTACGATCGACATCACCATGCCGCGCGTGTTCATGCGAGCACAGGAGACCAACCTCGGGCAGCCCGTCGGCGACGCCGGTGTATCCATGGTGATCCGGGAAGAGCTCACCAAGAGGGGATTCCGCTTCGTGGAGCGCGAGGCCGATGGCGACATGCTGCTCACCCTTACCGGTACCACCCGCCAAGGCGGTGAATCCGGCGGTTTCTTCACCACCTTCCTCGACCTGAACTTCAGCTTCCGCGATCGTCGCAGTGGCGACGTGATCCACGAGGGGGGAAGCCAGGGTGTGAAAGGCATCCAACTGGACCACCAACGTGCTGGGATCGATGCCTACAAAAGGGCCGCCCAGGATGTGCGACGCGATCTTGTGCCCGCCATGATGAAAGCCATTATGTAGCATTGGCGAGCATTTGCGAAGTTTGGCACGCAATTGGAAACACCTTCAACAGAGACACCATCAAAGTCCGATCGACCATGAAAACCATGACCACCAACCGTACCATGACGGTCCTCCTTACGGCGCTGATGCTGTCCGGGGCCATGACCGCCTGCAAGAGCAAGAAGAATGTTGCTGAAGTGCCGAAGAACCCCGACGGAGAGGTCGATGTGATCATTCCCTGCTCCGGCCCCGAGTTCTTCACCAACGACAAGGTGTTCCGCGCTAACAGCTTGGGTGAGAGCATGGACCAGGCCACTGCCAAGAAGAAGGCCATGAGCAACGCCCGCGCCGACCTGGCCGCCGCCATCAACACGCAGGTGAAGGCCGTGATCGACAACTACGTGAACAGCCGTGAGATGAACAACCGGGAGGAGGTTGGTGAGCGTTACGAGAGCCTTGCCCGCGAAGTGGTCGACCAACGTCTGAGCGGCACCCGCACCATCTGCGAGCAGGTGAAGCGCGTTACCAGCAGCGGCAACTACAAGGCCTATGTGGCCATCGAGCTCAGCGCACAGGACCTGCTCAGCGCCTACAACCAGCGCCTCAGCAGTGACGAGCGCCTGCGCATCGACTACGACTACGAGAAGTTCAAGGAGACCTTCGACAAGGAGATGGAGAAAATGGGCAACCGTTGACCCCTCAGCCCCAAGGAACACGGAAGGACCCCGGCCACACAGGTCGGGGTTCTTCTTTTTTACCCACTAAGCGGGGCACGATACGGACATTTGCACCATGGACGGACGTAATGTGGCCTGGGCTTCCGTATTCGGAGCAACGGCCGTGCTTTTTGGAGCCTTTGGGGCCCACGCTCTAAAGGCCGCGATAACGCCGGAAGCACTCTCACAATGGCACACGGCGGTGGAATACCAGTTCTACCATGCTCTTGGATTGCTGCTGATCGGTGCCCTACCCAATGTGGCTTCGCAACGCCAACGAAGGATGGTCGGCACCCTGTTCATCATCGGTGTTCTGCTCTTTAGTGGTTCACTTTATGTTTTGAGCACCAGGGAGTTGAGTAGTCTGACGGGAGCGGCAGCCTGGTTGGGGCCGATCACCCCCTTGGGCGGGCTGGCATTTGTTTCCGGGTGGGTGATGTTGTTGATAACGGCTTTGCGCAGGCCTGTCGATCGTTAATTCCTTGTGACACGAACGGCCTAATTTTGCGGCCCATCCCAAAAACATGGACATGAACGAATTCGGTCATAAACCGAAAAGCGCCGACCTCTCGAAGATCGGCCTACGCCACCTTGGCGATGCTTATTGGAACCTGGAGCCCGCCGAGCTGGTGGAGCACTCCATCCTCAATGGTGAAGGCGTGTTCGCTGACAGCGGTGCGCTGGCCATCGAAACCGGTGAGTTCACCGGTCGCAGCCCCAAGGACAAATTCTGCGTGCGCGACGAGAAAACGGAGAACACCGTGTGGTGGGGCGATGTGAACTTCCCCTTCGAGCCTGCCAAGTTCGATGCCCTCCACGCCCGCATGTGCGCATACCTCATGGAGCGCGATGTGTACGTGAAGGATGTACAAGCCTGCGCCGACCCCACCTACCGCCTGAACATCCGGGTGGTGGCCGAGAAGCCTTGGAGCGCGCAGTTCGCAGGTAACATGTTCCTGCGCCCCTCCAAGGAGGAGTTGGAGAACTTCGAGCCCGAGTGGAACATCATCAATGCCCCGGGTTTCCGTGCGGACGCTGCCATTGATGGCACCCGCCAGCACAACTTCGCCGTGATCAACTTCAGCAAGAAGATGATCCTGATTGGTGGTACCGGTTACACCGGCGAGATCAAGAAGGGCATCTTCACCGTGCTGAACTACGTGCTGCCCCAGGAGCGTGGCGTGCTCAGCATGCACTGCAGCGCCAACATCGGGGAATCCGGCGATACCGCGGTCTTCTTCGGCCTCAGCGGCACCGGCAAGACGACCCTGAGCGCAGACCCCGACCGCAAGCTCATTGGTGACGACGAGCACGGCTGGAGCGACAAAGGTGTGTTCAACTTTGAGGGCGGCTGCTACGCCAAGTGCATCGACCTCAGCGCCGAGAAGGAGCCCCAGATCTGGGAAGCCGTGAAGTTCGGCGCCATCCTGGAGAACATCGTTTTCGAGGAAGGCACCACCAAGGTGGATTTCGCCGACGGCACCAAAACGGAGAACACCCGTGTCAGCTATCCCATCCACCACATCAGCAACATTGCTGAGCCCAGCGTGGGTGGCCATCCGGAGAATATCTTCTTCCTCACCTGCGACGCTTACGGTGTATTACCCCCGATCAGCAAGTTGAGCCCGGGCCAGGCCATGTACCACTTCATCAGCGGCTACACGGCGAAAGTGGCCGGTACCGAAGCCGGTGTCACCGAACCGCAGAGCACTTTCAGCGCCTGCTTCGGAAAGGCCTTCCTGCCGCTGCATCCCGCCAAGTACGCGGAAATGTTGGGCGAGAAGATGAAGCAGCACAACGTGCGGGTATGGCTGGTGAACACCGGCTGGAGCGGCGGCGCTTACGGTACCGGCGAGCGCATGAAACTGCGTTTCACCCGTGCCATGATCACCGCCGCATTGCGTGGCGAACTGGACAAGGTGGAGTACAAGGAGCATCCGGTGTTCGGTGTACACATGCCAACCACCTGCCCCAACGTGCCTGACGAGATCCTCGATCCACGCAGCACGTGGGCCGACAAGGCCGGCTACGATGCCACGGCCGAGAAGCTTGCCAAGCAGTTCAACGACAACTTCGTGAAGTACAAGGATGGTGCGAATGCTGAGATCCTGGCAGCAGCACCCCGTGTCACCCAGAAGGCGTGATCCATCCAACGTTCAAGGAGAACCCTGTCCCGCAAGTGCGGGGCAGGGTTTTCTGTTACCAAAGAGCGCATCGCTCATGATCGCACATCCTAACAGAACAATGCCCTGGGTGAGAACTGCACTGCTTCTACCGGTGCTGTTCCTGCTGTCCTGTGGAGTGGATCGACCGCCACTGCAAGAAGGTGCATGGACCGACCTGCCCAACGAACATGCCCGGCATTTCCAGATCGCAGAGCGGGGAGGCGTGTTGCGCGTGATCGTGCTGGGGACCGGTGGCGTATCCGACACGCTCTCGGTCCTCTACATCGGACCATCCGAACGAACAGCGTCGGACAATGAAGCGAACGGATCTCGGCCGGCGTTCCAACGCGTTGCCGTGGTGAGCACCACGCACCTGCCTTTCATCGACGCTTTGGAGCGCTCCTCCACCGTGGTGGGGGCTGCGCATTTGGCCCAGGTCATTGATGGACCCATGCTGGAGCGTTTACCTGCCGATCTCGTGGACATCGGCACGGCATCCGGGATCGACCGCGAGCGGCTGGTGCAACTCGCACCGGAGGCCTTGTTCAACTATCCCTTCGGCCAGCGGTCGGATGCCGCCATCACCATTCCGGGAATGGTGCATGTGCCGGTGACCGAGTATTTGGAGGAGCATCCCTTGGGGCGTGCGGAGTGGTTGCGCTTCTTCGGTGCCGTACTGGGCAGAAAAGCCGCGGGCGACAGTTTGTACGCGGCCATTCGCGATCGCTACCATGCGGCATCGGCCATGGTTGACGGTGCTGAAAGGCCCTTGGTCTTCTTCGGGAGCGCCTGGCAGGGCAATTGGTTCGTGCCGCCTGGCAACAGCTACATGGCAACGCTCATCTCGGATGCCGGTGGGCGCTACATCCATGCATCGCGAACGGCTTCGGAGAACTTGCCGATGGACCTGGAGTCCGTGCTCGACCAAGCCTCCCAAGCCGCGCATTTCGGCGCTGTGCTGGCGATTCCGCATGAAGCGCACGCCATGGACCTTGCCCATGGAGATGCCCGCATCGCCGCATTACCTGCGTTGCGCAGCGGTGGTTTCGTGGGCAACAGCCACAGCAGCGATCTCTTCGGCCGTGCCGTTATGGAGCCGGATGTGATCCTGCAGGACCTGCGCTGCATCTTCCACACCTCCGCGTGTGCGGGGCATGTGCCGGTCTATTTCCGGCCGGTCGCTCAGTAGGCGATGCCGAAGCGCTTGTAGATGAAGCCCATCAACCAGGCCGGGCCGATCATCAGGAATTGCAGGTCCTCGAAGAAGCTCGGCTTCTTGCCTTCGATCTTGTGCCCGATGAACTGGCCGATCCAGGCGAGTACGAAAAGGACCACGCACACCATCCAGAGCGAAAGGTCCGTGCCCAGGTCGATCCAACGCGCCAGGGCAAGGCAGCCGATGCTGAAGAGCATCATGCCAAGCATGATGGACAGCGAAAGACGGGCATAGAACACGCCCACGAGCGCTACCACCACCTTGGCCACAATACCTACGCTCGCACCGGGAACGGGAATGCTCCACAGAAGACCCACCACACAGAAGTAGATGGTGGGCACGCAGATCCAATGGATCAGTTTGTTGGTGGCGTTGAGATGGCTTTCACCATAGGCGTCCAACCACTGTTGCATACTACGCGCTGCCATGGTCCAGGTATCGTTGTTGGAGGATGTTGGTGTGGTGCATGGCGTGCCCGGCGATCACCCAACCGAGTGCACGCACACTGATGCTGTTGCCGTTGGCGATGCCGCTTCTCTGGAGCATCGCTGGCGAGAAGCTGTTGAAAAGCGCGATGGACGATGCTCGCACCAGGTCCAGTTCATGCACCAGTTCAGCGAAGGTCCGCCCGTCCGCATCACTGGCGGCAGCATAGGCATCCTCATCGAACCCGGGCAGCTCCGTGCCGTCCTTGCGTGCGAAGCAGAGTGCACGGTAGGCCATGATGCGTTCACAATCAATGATGTGCTGATATACTTCGCGAATGCTCCACTTGCCGGGGGCATAGCGGTGGGAGGCTTGCTGCTCGGATATGCGCGCAGTTACGGCAGCAAGTTGCTGTTCGGCCAGTTCCAGGCCATGGCCCGGATCGGTGGTCTTCACTTGTTCAACATAGCCCCGGTAGAATGCAGGAACCTCGATGAGGTCCGGGCGTTGCGTTTCGTTCATGTGCAAAAGGTAACACCGTTTCTCCATGGATGGACGGCCAAGGGACTGTTGGCCACCAACTGGTTGTGCCGCTGTTTTTCACCGGCCGATCCGTTGCTGAGCGGAACCCGATGGACCGCACGCTCGGTTCAGGCGTGCAGGCGAAGAGCATGCCTGGTGGACGGAGCGCTTGGCGGATGGGCAATAGCTTTCATTCCTCGCGCTCGGAGCCCTGAGCATCGAAAAAGGAGGAGGCCGGCAAGCCACCAAGCTCTTTCATTACGCGCAACCATCCCATTCTATGCTTGAACCAATTGTTCGATGAAGCTTCGGGATCGTGCAATGCGATAATGCCAATGGACATTCCCGGGTCGCAAGCTTTCCGGAACATCTTTCGGGACCGCCTGGCATGTACGCCCAGTGAGATGATGTTCACAGCTTGAAGGCCGTCCGCCCTGGCTTGTATCGCGAATCCCTCCGCGTTGGCCATGGTGCGGCTCTTGGACAGCTCGCTGCCGCGCACCACCGTTATCCTTTCCTGCGGGATGCCTGCGCGTTGCAGCAGGTGTGCGCAGTGGTCGGCATGCGTTATGGTACCAGGTGTGTAGCTGCCGTTCGTGTGCACAATGCCGCAAGTCTGTGTTGTGGTATGCACGTTCTTGCCGTTCAGGAGCATGTACTTGATGAAGACCACCGGCGATCCCGACGGTTGCAGCTCCGCATACTGCGGGACCACTTCCAGGTATTGCACGAGCTGCAAGCTTACGGAGGCCCATTCGGAACGCGGCGCTACCGTGTTGGAGAGCAGCGTATCACCATCCGCGAGCAAGAGGTAGGCCGCCTCGTTCAGCCCCGCCACCTTCAAGCTCAGCTCACCGGAAACAGGCGGATCCCAGCGGACCACCAACCGGTCGCTCGTGTACAGATGGTAGGAGAAGGGCCTGGTCGTTCCGGTGGTGTACACATGCTCATAGCCCCGCTCCTCGATCTCCCTCACCACTTCCGGTATCAGTGCTTCAGGCATCCATCCTTCCACGGCGACCGCAGTGCCATCCACGGGGGCAGTGACCGCCAGGTAGGGGTGAAGAGATATGCCTGCCAACAGGAGCAGTCCCAGCAGCACGGCCGTTGCCTTGAGCCATCTTGCGATGGATGCCTTGCGCATCAGTCTTCTTCGTTCAAGGTGGCGAACAGGGCGAGCAACTCCTGCCGTGCCTTGGTATCGCCGGTAACAAGGCACTGCAACGCACCGGCCTTACAGGCTTCGCGCGCTTCATCCAAACGGCTCATTTCCGCATAGAGCACGGCCAGTTGGTAGTAGCTTGGAATGTGTTTGGGATCATCCCGCAGTAGCGCCTCCAGGTCGGCTATGGCCGGTTCCGTGTCACCTGCCCGTTTCTGTTCGAGGGCAATGGCGTAGCGCAGGAATTTGTCTCCGGGCTCATCGGCCAGCATGGCCCTCAATTGCGCCAATCGTTCGCTGCTCATTTGCCTTTTTCCGGATCCGGGAATTGAAGGACATCTTCCGCTTTTCCACAACCCATGATGGCACCATCGCGCATCTCTGCAACGCGGTCGGCCATGTGAACGGCATCCTCGCGATCGTGCGTGACCATGATCGCACTGGTGCCGTGTGCCCGCAGAATGCGCAGAACCTCGCCCCGGACGAGTACCCGCGTGTCGCTGTCCAAGTCACTGAATGGCTCGTCCATCAGCAGCACTTGAGGGCGCATGACCAGGGATCGTGCTATGGCCACACGCTGCTGCTGGCCTCCGCTCAGTTGGTGCGGATAGCGATCCCCCAGCCCTTCCAGGTCCACGCTGCGGAGTTCCTCACTGATGCGGTGTTGGCGTTCATCCTGCTTCAATGCATGCAGTCCGAAGCCCACGTTCTGAGCCACGGTCAAGTGCGGGAAAAGAGCCAGTCCTTGGAATACCATGCCCACGGAGCGGCGCTCAGGTGCAATGTGTGTGCGCTCGTTGTTCAGCACCGTGCCAGCCAGGGTGATGGTGCCTGAAGCGGGCCTCTCCAGACCGGCCACCAATCTCAACAGGCTGGTTTTCCCACAGCCGCTGGGCCCGATGATCACGAGTATTTCCCGCGCTGCCAAGTGGAGCGAAACCCCGCGCAGTATGGTGCGATCGCCTAGGGCGAAATGCAGTTGGTCCAGTTCAAGTAGGTTGCTCACGGTACGGTATGCGAAACTACGTGGAAGCGCTGCTACGCTCTTCCGTCGGCCATGCGATCCAGCAGCAACACGGGCAGGAGCCCACAAAGCACGATGAACAGCGCCGGAAGTGATGCCTCGCGCAATTGCTCGATGCTTGCCAGTTCGTAGGTGCGTGTGCTCAAGGTGTGGAAGTTGAAGGGGCGTAGGATCAGGGTCAGGGGGAGTTCCTTGATCACATCGATCGCGACAAGCAGTGCGGCGGCGAGCAATGCGGGGCGCAGAAGTGGAAGGTTGATGTGCACGAAGGCGCGCAGGGGAGAAGCACCCAAAAGTCGCGCGGCATCGTCCAGCGCGCGCGTTTGTTGGCCCAAGGCTGCACGCAAGGGTTGGTTGCCCACGGCCAGAAAACGTACGGTGAGCGCATAGACAAGCAACCCGGTGCTTCCGATCAGGGCGAAAGGGAGCACCATGCTCCGGTCCACAACACCGGCCAATGCCATGCTGCTGACCGCGATCACGGCACCGGGTATGGCATAGCCCAAGTTGGCCAAGTGTAGGGACCAAGGTGCCCGTGCGCCATATCGTTCGCGGAAGGTGAACAGCACAGCGACGAGGAGAGTGAGCGCTGCCGCCAATGCCGCTACGAGCAAGGTGTTGCCGAACGCGGGAAGCACCTCGGTCCAAGACCAAGTGATGGAGCCACCGAACACATCGAGCAGGATCTTCGCTATCGGAATGCCGGCCCCCAAGAGCAGCACCAGGGCACACCAAAGCGTGGCCAGTAGTGAACGTAAGCCTCGTAGTCGTTGGCGTTGCAGCGGCACTTGGTCCGTGGTATGCGCGGCATTGCCGCGTGATCTGCGCTCCGACCAAAGAAGCAGCGCCACGATACCGAGCAGCACCAACCCGATACGCAATGCGCTGCCCAGGTCGTAGAGCCCGCCCCAACTTCGGAAGATCGCGGTGGTGAGGGAGCGTTCACCGAAATACTTCACGGCTCCGAAGTCGTTCAGCGTTTCCATGGCCACCAGCAGTGCGCCCGCAGCAATGGCCGGACGTGCAAGCGGCAGCGCCACGCGCCGGAACCGCATCCATGGGCCAACCCCCAGTGTTCTGGCGGCATCCAGTTGGCCGCTCATGCCCGCAACGAAAGCTGCACGTGCTGGCAGGTATATGTATGGGAAAAGCACGGCGGCCATCACCAGGCATAGCCCCGGCATGTTCATGATGTCAAGCTTCACCCCGACAAGCGCATGGATGCGTGTGGAAACGCTGCCCGTTGGACCCAGCAGGGCCGCATAGGTGAAGGCGCTGATGTACGTGGGCAAGGCCAGTGGAAGCACCAGGGCCCAGCGGAAAAAGGACCTTCCGGGGAAGTTGGTCCGGGCCACCAACCAGGCGCTCGGGACCGCAAATACGAGCGCGGGCAACAGGGTGCCGAAGAGGAGGAGCAGCGAGCCCTTGAGGTGTTCGGGAAGCAGTGCCCGCACTACGTGATCCCATTCGGGTGCTGCGCTGTGCAGGGGTGAGGTGATGACAACAAGTATGGGCAGGGCAAGCAGAACGGATGCGACCGTGACCGTGGCAAAGAGCCAGCTACCAGCGAAAGGCCTGTGTTTGCCGCCCATGGCCATCATCGCCAACCGGCAGCGTCCATACGCTTGGTGGCTTCTGCGTTGAATTTGGCAAGAAGGGCAAGGTCCAAGGTGTCGGGCACGAAAGCACCCCAGGCAGCAAGCGTTCCTGACGGTGGTATCCCCGGTTTCACCGGATACTCCTTGTTGGCCTCCGCGAATACACGCTGGGCATCATCACCGCTAAGGAATTCGAGCAGGGCCACGGCCGCAACCTTGTTCGGCGCATGCCTGGCCACCCCGGCGCCGCTCACGTTCACGTGGGTGCCGTGCGCACCGTTCACGGGGAAGCACACACCCAGCAAGGCCTTGGCTTTCTGCTTTTCCGGCTCGTCGCTGCTCAGGAGCTTGCCCACGTAGTAGGAGTTCACCAAGGCCACATCACCGATGCCTTCACCGATGGCCAGCAGTTGGTCCGTATCGCCGCCTTTGGGTGTGCGCGCCATGTTCGCCACCAGGCCCTTGGCCCAGGCTTCTGCTATCGCAGGTCCATCGTGGGCTATCATGGACGCCATCAGGCTCTGGTTGTACACGTTCTCCGCGCTGCGCACCAGCACACGCCCCTTCCACTCGGGCAAGGTCAGGTCCTGGTAGGTCCGGAGCGAGTTGGGGTCCACCTTATCCTTGTTGTAGGCCAGTAGGCGTGCCCGCATGGTGAGCCCGAACCAATGGTCCTCCGCATCGCGCAAGTGGGCCGGGATGTTCGCCTTCAGGGCCGGGCTTTCAATGGCTTGCAGCAGCCCGCGTGCCTTGGCCAGCCCCAGCCTTCCGGCATCTGCCGTGATGAACACATCACAGGGGCTTCTTGGGCCTTCCTGCTCCAAGCGTGCCAGCAGTTCATCATCACCAGCCTGGATGATGTTCACGCGGATGCCGGTGGCTTCGGTGAAGTGGGCATAAAGTTCCTTGTCCGCATCGTAGTGGCGGTGCGTGTACACGTTCACCTCACCGGGCTGATCCGCGTTATCGGTGGTAGGTGCTCCGCACGCGAGGAGCAGCAGAGCTGACAAGGCTACGAACAGGGTGCGCATGGGGCATTTCCGGCTGGGGCGCGAAAGTAACCTTGCCATGTCGGCGGCAACATCGCACGATCGCGGTATGGAAAGACCGAATGCCACCGCATAGGCAACCGTAGCGCTGTTCTTCGCGTAGGAACGCACCATGCTCCGGACCATACACCCCTTGACCTCCCTGGGTGCCCTGTTATTGATCACGTCCATCCCGTTCCTGCTGGTGGGAGAGACCTGGCTTGGAATACTGATGCTGACCGGTGCCTATGGCGCGGCGGCGGCGGAATTCAAGAAGTACACCAGCGATTTCCAGTTCGCCATGCTCATGGTAAGCGGTCCGGCGCTGGGCATCGTGCTCGATCAGCAGTACCACACCTGGCCGCTGGAAACGTTGGTCATTAGCATGGCCGCATTCGCGACCATTGCCCGACAGAAGTACATGCAGCAATTCACGTACGTGAACCTGCTCTGGTTGGATAGCGGCCTTGCCCTGTCGGCTTTGGGTCTGCATGTATGGGCCGTGTACTCGACCACCTTCGATGCATTCCTGTGGCTGCCACCGCTGTTGCCCATCGGTGGAGCGCTATTCCTGACCGCCGCCTACGTGCAGGACGGTTTCAAGATCAAACGTTCGGTGCAAGGTGGTTACCGGATAGCCGTTGGTGCCGAAGCACCGGATTTTGAATTGCCCGATGAGAACGGTGCCCTGCTCCGCTTATCGAGCCTGCGTGGCAAATGCCCGGTGCTGCTCATTTTCGTGCGAGGTGATTGGTGCCCCGGTTGTCATATGATGCTGCGTACCTACGAGCGCAACCGGGAGGTCTTCATGAGCAAGGGGGTCCATGTACTGGGCATCGGTCCGGACGATATCAGCGTGAACAAGGATATGGTCGGTCGTATCGGAGTGGGCTTCAGAATGCTCTCGGATACCGGCCAGTCCATTTCCACCAAGTACGGAGTGGTCTACACGAACCCGGCCATCGAATTGATGACCGACTATTCGGTGGGCATTCCCCTTCCTGCATCGTTCCTGGTGGATATCGATGGTCTGGTGCGCTATGTATCACGCCCCGAAAGGGTGGGGGAGTTCCTTGATCCCGCTTTGATCTTCAAGACGTTGGATGCATTGCCCGCACGTTCCGATCTTGCATGGAACTGAGTACAACCATTCTCTTTGGCGTGCTTCCAGTGCTCTTTCTCGGGGCATCCGTGGGGCTTGCTGTGGCATACAACCGTTTGCATGGCATGCACGGTCAGGTTGAGCGGGACCGCGAGAGCTACCTGGAGGTGCTCGAAGGAAGCTATGATGCGCTCTTCGTGATCAACTTCGTGAACGGGCGGATCCTGCAAGCGAATGCCCGCGCAGGCCATCTGCTGGGCTACGACAGAGCCGCTTTGGAAGGCTTGACCATCTTCCAACTTCATCCGCAGGAGTTCCTGCACCAGAGCGCCATGCGCATTGCCGATGCATGGGAGCAGAAGGGTTCGGTGTACCAGGACATCCCATTGCTTACGGCACAAGGTGAGCGGATACAAGTGGAGTGCAGTACCAAAGTGACCAGCTATGCCGGCAAGCCGGCGGTGATCCTGTTCGCCAGGGATATCCGGGAGCGGCTGGCGCTTGAGCAGCGTGTTGCCTTGCAACAAGCCGAGTTGCAGCAAACGAACGCCGATCTTGTTGCGGGGATACGCTACGCACAACGCATACAGCGGGCGGTGCTACCCGAGCCCGAGCGTTTGCAGGAGATCATCCCAGATTCCTTCATCCTGTTCCGGCCACGAGACATCGTTAGTGGTGACCTATATTGGTTCGCGGAGCGTGAGGGGCATCTGGTGGTGGCCGCCGCGGATTGTACGGGCCATGGTGTGCCCGGTGCCCTTTTGAGCGTGGTGGCAGCATCCTTGTTCGAAGAGCAGGTTGTAGCCAAAGGCATGCTCGGGGCAGCGGATATCCTTGAAGCCGCGCGCGAAGGCATGATCGCTGCCTTGAACAGGAACGACGAAAGCACCGAAAGCCGTGATGGGATGAACGTTGGCCTGGCGGTGATCGGTCCCAAGCGGGATTCACTCCGCTATGCTGGCGCGTACGGTCCGTTGTATCTGGTCCGAAGCGGGGAACTCATCGAGTACAAAGGCGACCGGATGCCCATAGGAGCGCATCATGGCGAGGTGGTGCCCTTCCGCGAGGAATTGATCGAACTGCAAGCAGGTGACCGCATCTTCCTCTTCTCCGATGGCATGGTCGATCAATTCGGCGGACCACAGGGCAAGAAGCTGCGCAGTGCGGGGCTGAAGCAGTGGTTGCTGGAGACCTCCAACTTGCCCATGGACGATCAGTACCAGGCCATCAGCGATCGCTTCAGGATGTGGAAGGGAAAGGAGGAGCAGGTGGACGACGTACTGCTCATCGGCATCGCCGTTTGAGCATCAGGGCCCCTCCACCAACGCGATCATGCGATCGATATCCTGCGGTGCGCAAGGTTTCCAGTTCCCATCGCGCCGGAACCAGGTACCCTGCCGCTTGGCGTAGTTGCGCGTGTGCTGCTTCACCAGGGCGATGGCTTCTTCCAGGCCGAACTCGCCGTCGAAGTGCAGGAAGAGCTCGCGGTAGCCCACGGTCTGCAAGGCGTTCAGGCTTCGAGCGGGAAGCAGGTCGCGCGCTTCCTCCACCAGCCCGTCCTGCACCATGCGGTCCACGCGTTCATCAATGCGCTTGTAGAGCGCTTCCCGCGGCAGATCCAGTACTATCCGCACGATCCGCATATCGTCGCGATCCACTGGAGTGCTGCGTTGTTCGCTGTAGGGCTTCCCAGTTAGCAGGCACACCTCCAAGGCACGCAGCACACGGTGCGGGTTCTGCTTGTCGATACGCTCCCAGGTCGGGCGGTCGTGCTGTTCCAACTCGGTGAGGAGCGGGTCCAGGCCCTCGTGCTTCAAGCGGTGCTGCAAACGCTCACGCAGGCGGATGTCCGAAACGGGTAGCGGGTCCAGTCCTTTCAAGAGCGCGTCGATATAGAGGCCGCTTCCACCCACCAGCACGGCGATACCATGCTTGTCGAGCAGTTCTTGGAGTACCGGCTCTGCGGCGCGCGCAAAGGCTCCTGCGCTCCACGTCTCGGAGAGCGGCAGGTGGCCCAGGAAATGGTGCTTCACACCCTGCAATTCAGCCTCCGTGGGCCGGGCCGTACCGATGCGCATGGCACCGTAGAACTGGCGCGAATCCGCGCTGATCACCTCCGTTCCGAAGTGCTTGGCAAGCGTTACGGCGGCGGCGGTCTTTCCCGAGGCTGTGGGACCACCGATCACGACGAGGGTGCGGGACATGCTGTGTGGAGGCCTTGGTGCGCTCACTGTTCCGCGAAGAAAGCGGATCCCTCGGGATCGGTGCCAGCGCCCTTGGCGGGCCTATCGATACTCTTCGCCGAGGTCGTCGATGTTGCCGTGGCCACCGAACTCGTCATCACCATCCTCTCCGAAGAGGTCGTCCTCATCATCCGCCTCGTAGCCGTGTTCTTCGGGTCCGGTCGCATAGGGATCCTCGTCCTCCAGGATGCCGTCGGCGAGGTCCATCTCTTTGCTGTGCTCGTCGGGTGCCTGCCCCATGCTCATCACCACGCGGGGGTATTGCACGCCGGGCAGTGCTTCGCTCGCGCCGATCAGTTCGATCATGAACATCCACAGGTGCAGGAAGTCGTAGGCATAGATGAAGCGCTGCTGGGTGCTGCGGATGTGATCGCTGATGAGCACCTGGTCCATCAATGCCGGTGCTTCGTCGCCATCCATGCCGAAGCCGAGGTCCGCGAGCGGGATCTCCGGTCCTTTGCCCCATTCCTCGTCGCTCACATAGAAGCAGGCCATCTCCTGGCCGATGAAAGCGAAGGCGTCCTTGATCGCAGTGTGCAGATCGAGGAAGCTCTGGTCGCTCTGGATCTCGATGTCCCGGAAAGCCTCGCTGGGATGGTCGATCAGAACGCGGAAACGATGGATGCGCATGGGGTCGGTGCGGAAGGCGGAAAGTGCGGCAAAGCTACGGCCTACGGGATCAGCGGTTGTTCATCAAGCGCTTGCTGTGGAAGGCCGTGCCGGACCGGGGTCGGCAGTGTATTGGGCCTGTAGCCCGATGCGTGCACCTTCTTCCAACATCAAGGGCCAGGCGGCCTGGCGGTCATTGGGAATGCGGCCGTCCAGGATGGCGTCCTTGATCACGGTCTTGATGTCGCCGATCGCACGACAAGGGGGGATGCCGAATGCCAGCATGATGTCCTCTCCGGTAATGGGTGGCTGGAAGTTTCGCACGCGGTCTTTTTCCTCCACCTCGGCCAGCTTGCGCATCAGCAGGTCGTAGTTGCGCAGGTAGCGCTCCTTCTTCTTCTCGTTCTTGCTGGTGATGTCGGCCCGGCACAGGATCATCAGCGCATCGATGTCATCGCCCGCATCGAAGAGCAGTCGGCGCACCGCGCTGTCGGTCACTTCCTCCTTGGTGAGCGAGATGGGGCGCAAGTGCAGGGCCACCAGCTTCTGCACGAACTTCATCTTCTCGTCCAGCGGCAGCTTCAAGCGCCTGAAGATCTTCGGCACCATGCGCGCACCCTTGTCCTCGTGCCCGTGGAAGGTCCAGCCCATGCCGGGCACGAAACGCTTGGTGGCTGGCTTGGCGATATCGTGCAGCACCGCACCCCAGCGCAGCCAGAGGTCGTCGCTCTTCTCACACACGTTGTCCAGCACCTGCAGGGTATGGTGGAAGTTGTCCTTGTGCCCGATGCCGAATTTCTCCTCGGCCCCAGCCAATTCCAGGAACTCCGGGAAGAACTCCTGGAGCAGCCCACTGTCGCGCAACAAGTTGAAGCCGATGCTGGGCCTGGCGGTGGCGATGATCTTGTTCAGTTCGGTGTGGATGCGCTCCGCACTGATGATCTCCAGGCGGCGCGCATTGCGCTTGATCGCATCGAAAGTGACCGGGTCGATGGTGAAGCCGAGCTGGTTGGCAAAACGCACGGCGCGCAGCATGCGCAGCGGATCATCGCTGAAGGTGATGTCCGGATCGAGCGGTGTGCGGATGAGGCCCTGGTCCAGGTGAAGGATGCCCCCGAAGGGGTCCACCAACGCGCCAAGACTGCCCGCGTTAAGCGAAATGGCCAGCGCGTTGATGGTGAAGTCGCGGCGTTCCTGGTCGTCCTTGATGGTGCCGGGCTCCACCTCGGGCTTGCGGCTGTTGCGGCTGTAGCTCTCCTTGCGGGCACCCACGAACTCCACTTGGAGGTCATCCTGAGCCTGTCGAAGGATGAACATCGCCGTCCCGAAGTTCTTGAAGACGTGCACATGCCCGGCGTTCAGGCGTTCGGCCACGGCTTGGGCGAAGGTGATGCCATCACCCTCCACCACGAAGTCGATGTCCTTGCAGGCCCTGCCGATGAGCCGATCGCGCACAAAGCCGCCAATGGCGAATGCGGGAATGCCTCGCGTGGCCGCTTCCGCAGCCACCGCAGCGAAGAGCGGTTCGTTCACCACACCTTCCAAGCGGGCCGGGTCCACAGTGTATGAGGATGTGCGGGACATCGTTGAAGGGCGGCAAAAGTAGGCTGTGACTCAGGACCGGGCGTTGGTCCCGATCCGGTCGGTGAGCATACGTGCCGGTATCGTTAGCCAGCAGAACGCCAGGAATTGCAATGAGCGATGGGGATGGAGGCCCCAGTTCGGTGCGAAGAAAATGGTCAAGCCGAGCAGCAACAGGGCGGTCAGCAGGTAGCGCTTGCGATCGTTCCACCACAGCTCACCCAGCCAAGCGGCAATGGGGAACAGGGTGACCAGTGCCCACCCCGTTATGTACATGCTCACGCCGAAGGCAAGCATATCGTGCCTGGTGGTGGGGATGTAATGGTCATACACCGAGACGAAGAGATCATGTGCCAGCAAACAGGCAGGGGCTATCAGTAGGCCGGTAAGAATGCGGATGGGCTTCATGCGGGAGACCGATCCAGGTCATCTCGGTGGGAGCTATCCGCAGTGTATAAGGAGGTGCGGGACGTTACGATTGGAGGTAGGTATGCCGATGACATCCTCGGAACGGTAACGGTACACCTGTGCTCCACGGATCGAGGTGCGATCAAACGTTGCACTGCTATGGTGGTTCAGATCATGTATTCCTTGAGGAAGTCTTTGGGCTTCATGATGCGGGTACGCCCAATAGCATTCAACACCAACAGGCCTTTGTCACCGGTCAACAGCACGTCCGCTTTGGCTTTCTTGGAAAGGGCAAGCAGATAGTCATCATCCGGGTCTCTCGCGATCTTCGGTCTGTTCGTGGGGTCCTCCACAAGGTCGCCGAATTCGCGTAGCAAGATGATGAACGCATGAAGCCTTTCATGATCGAAGTACCGGCGCAAGTGTGATCGATCACCCACATCGACGATCTCAGCAAGAAGGTCTTCGGAGATCACTAAACGGACTCGGTCTGAGAATAGGAAGTCTCTCAGCGGCTTCATTGAGCCCCCGATCAGAATGCTGATGAAGATGTTGCAATCAACTACGACCCGCAGAGGCTTCATTCCGGCGACGTGCTTGAACGTTCTTCCGTGCCTCCCTTGAAGCTTTCAAGATCTCCTTTTCGGACACAGGCTTTTGGGGCCGCATGGAGTCCATAAGGTCGAGCAGTCGCTTACGCGCCAGTTTCTTGCTCAACTTGTCTGCCAGCTTGAATTGCTCATCCTGCGAGAGCTGTTCCGTCAGTTGCTCCACCTGGTCGTAGGTGAGCGTGATGATGGGGCCTTTGGTGAATGACATGGGGCACTGCGTTGTGAACCCAAAGGTACGTGTCACACCTACTGTTGCGCTATCAAACAAAGCGGTAGATCACCCAGCATAGTACAAGCAAGAACAACAGCGAATTGAAAGCCAGGTCGAGCCTGTGTTTCGGAAGTCGATGATCGGGATAGGCCAGGTCCCATTGCCCTGTTCGGCGAACTTGATCAGCATTACGGGCGTGACCGGAATACGTTCCACCCGCTCATTGGGCGGAGCGAAGAGCATGCTTCCGATGTTGAACCCTTCTTCCTGCGTGTGGAAGTACCAGATGTATTCACTCATGTCCACATTGAACTGCTTGGAATAGGTGTCCATCAACTCGTGGAAGTCGTCGCCGGTGCAGCTGAGATCGGCTTCGATGTCAGTGTCCATCTTGATCATATCGCGTGCTGCACCGATCTGTTCAGAAAGGAGATCATTGAGCACCTCATGATTGATCTGTGCTTCCTGCATTGTGCTGTGCATGCTCTTGGTCAAAGCAACAACAATGGCCGCTTGGGCAATGTGGCGATGTGTTCGTGGCGTTCAGGGGGGGCCGACAGGATGCATTTCTCAATGGTTTCTGCAATGCGCGCAGCGCTAAGATGGAAGTCCGCGCATTCAATGGTCCACTCGCTTTTTTCCTCTTTCGGGGCTATGCGTTCATTGCCTCGGGGCAAGCCGATCCGCTGTGCAATTGGATGGTAGCCCGGTGCCAACTCCAAGCGTAGCTGGGTATCGACCGAACTGCGCAGCGGAACTGCGGATAAGATCATGTGCCAGGGAATGATGTCGGGGTCCATGGCAGGAACAAGAATGCCAACAGGAGTGATGGTCAGGCTCATTCGTCGGTTGAGGAAGACCAGGACCGCAGCCAGAAAAAAGCAGCTGATGCCCGCAATGCCGAGCACTATCCGCAAGTGATCTTCACGTAGGTGATCCCGGCCCGCCAACCATAAGGAACAGACACCCATTGCGATCGCGATGAGCACTGCTTTGTATGATCGGCGGAATGTCATTGAGCTACGATCCGATCCACCCCGATCCCCTCCGCACACTTGAAATGCCCCTTGGGACAAGCCTTGTGCCCATGTAATCCACACGGTCGGCAGTCCAGCTTCTCGCTGGTCTCCACCACGCGCCCGTTCTCGTGCAAGGGCCCGAATCCGAAGGCGGGCACAGTGCTGCAGAACACAACGGTGACCGGGGCGTTCATCGCGCTGGCGATGTGCAGCGGCGCACTATCGTTCACGTAGTTCATTACGGCACCTTCCATCAGTGCCGCGCTTTCGAGCAGGCGCAGGTCCTTGGTGAGGTCCACGCCACGCCCGCAGGCCGTTATGATGCGTTGTGCCAGTGCTGAATCTCCGGGTGCGCCGATGATGAAGACCTGACGATCCTTGGGCAAGGCTTCAACGAGTTCGATCCACTTGTGCTCCGGCCATTGTTTTGTGAACCAGACCGAGGCGGGCGCAATGCACACATACGGCATGTGCCCATGTGTCCATGTGCTCATGTGCTCATGTGCGCCAATGCCTGTCGCCCCATGCAAGCGGATTATCGTGTCGACCTTGGCGCGGTCATCCGGCGTTGGGTAGAGACGGGGCAAAGGCCGTGTGCCGTCGGTGAGGTGTTCGATCAACGCGTTGAGGCGGTCCACTTCGTGCCTGTCGTCGCCGATGACGTGCTTCACCGTGCGGCTGAAGAAAAAGCTCAAAGGATTCTTGTCGTAGCCGATCTTTTCCTTGCCGCGTGCCATGGCGGTCATCAAGCCTGTGCTGAAGAAACGCTGGCAGTTGATGATGTGGTCGTATTCGGTCTTCCGCAGTTCGCTGATGAGCTTGAAGAGTGCCTTGTTCTTGGCGGTGCGCTTGTCCCAGACGAAGAGCTTTCGCAGGAACGGGTGGCCCGTGAACAGCCCGTCATTGCCCTTGCGTACCACCAGGTCGATGGCAGCATCCGGGTAGTGTGCATGTAGCTTCTCCAGCAAGCTGGTAGCCAGCACGGCATCGCCCAGGAAGGCGGTCTGTATGACGAGGAATTGCTTGGCCATGGGCGCTTCAGCGGGCCAAGTTAGCCGCCTGTCATCACCCATGCAGGTGTCGACTTACTGCTTCACGAAGCGCACGGTGCTCTGTGTACCATCCGCCGCAGTGAGGCGCAGTGCATAGCTGCCGGGGGCCAGGCTGCCGGCATCCAAGGCCAACAGGGCGCCTGAACGGCGCTGAGCAAGCACTTGGCGACCATCCATGGCGATGACCTCAAGCAACCAGCTGCCATCGGGTACCACCACCTGAAGCACATCGCTCACCGGGTTCGGGTGGAGTTGCACCTGAAGGGCGGTGTTCGCGGCGATGCCCACACTGAATTCCACGACCAGGTCGGCATCGTTGGTGCGGATCGGCTCGTTGAAGTCGAAGAAGATGTCGGCCGCGTTGTGCAGCACCATGCCGGGCACAAGGCCCGCAACAGGACGCAGCCGGAAGCTGGCGAAACCTTGGCTACCCAAAAGGTCGGAGGTGCTGTCCGGAAGCATGATGTTCGGAAAGTCGAAGCGCAGTACGCGACCGGGCAGGAGGGAGGCCTCGAAGGTGTGTGAGGCTGCCAGGATCTGCAGGGAGCTGAGGTCGAACTCCGGTGCAATGGTATCCAGTAGGAACACGTTGATGGCTGGCGCGCTGCCGGTGTTCTGGAAGCGGATGGTGTACTCCACGAAGGCATCCTGGTCCAGGAAATAGAGCGAGTTGCTCAATCGGGAACTGGTCTGCACCAACTTATCGTTGGGGTCGTAGGCACCGACGATGGTGCGCGAGATGCTGTGGCTGTCGTTCGCAGGGTCGCTATCAGGGGTGGTCGGTGTTACCGTGGCAGTGGCGCTCACCACTGTGCCCAACAGGCTTGCGGTGGGAGGTACGGCAAGTGCGACCGGGTAGGTGATGGTGCTGAAGCCCCCGAGCGCAGGAATGGTCCACTGCACATGCCCCGGACCTACCAGTGTGGAAGGACCATCCGCATAGCTGAAGGACAAAACCGGGTCGAAGTACAGATCGAGCGTGAGGTCGCTGAAGGGGTAAGGGCTGTCGTTGATCACGGACACGTTGTACATCACAGCGAAGCCAGGTACGTGCACGCCGGCATTCACCAGGGAGGATACATCGGCACCAACGGAGGGCGCCATGGCCAGTTCCCACTCAGCTACTGGATCGGAAGCGGAAAGCGTGAATGATGCGGGCAGCGGAATGCAGTTGGAAGCGTAGCCGTTGATCGCAGCGTTCAGCGTGTAGTCGTCGAAGAACAGTTCCGTGCCGAAAAAGCCGCTGGCATTGGTGAGTACATGGTGACCACCAGGTTCAACGGTAAGCACCCGATAAGGAAGGCCAAGGTCTTCCGCGCCTTGCCCGCAATCATCATCCAGGTCGGCAAAGGCCACTCCCACGAGCAGGCCGCAGGGATCGCTGCTGTTGGGAATGACAACGGTGATGGTGGCGTTGCAACTACTGCCCGAAGTGCCCGGTGGGTTGCCCCCTTGCGAGGTGGTGAAGGCGTAGATCACGTACGGGCCAGGCGCCAGGTTGGTGGCGGTGAACGGATTGCTGGTGGGCACGTTGAGCATGGCTCCGTTCGGACCGGAGACCAGGATCGAGTCCAATTGATCGAACAGCAAGGTCATGGAACCTGTGGCACCTTGCGGGCAGCTGCCCACGATGGTGGAATCAACGATGGTCGGAGCCATGGGGCCAACCACCTGAATGGGACCTACGGTGCCGCTGCAGCCATTGACGTCGGTAACGGTTACCATGTATTCCTCGCCGGGGCACATACCGGAGAAGTAGAGCCCATTGGGGCTGCCACCACCACTTGGCCCGGGCGGGTCGAACACCGCAGTGTAGGGCATGTTGGCGCCGCTCAGCGGGATGTAGTGGTTGAAGTAGCCGTTGCACCCTGGCAGACAGGACCAAGCAGGTTCGCTTGGAACGATGTCCGGGAATAGTCCACTGACCAACAGTACCTCGCCGGTGGTTGAGACCGCATTCCCGATCGCATCGGTCACGGTCAGCGTGTATTCACCCGGTGGCAGATCGGGGAGGAATGAAGTTCCTTGCCCAGCAGGCGGTGTGGGTGACCACATGAACGTGTAAGGCGCCGAACCACCGAATGCGGATGCCAGGATACTCCCCGTGGAATTACCGCACGTTGCGTGCTGCACGTTCAGCAGCACCGTCTGTGCTTGTGCACAGATCGATCCGAGAGCTACGAATAGGGAGAGTAACGCTTGCTTCATGGGGGCGGTCCGGTAAGTGGTTCGATCGGTTGACGGCCACCGTGCTCGTTCTGTTGCCTGAGCAGCTACCCTGCACCTATACCGCCACGTTGTGCTCGCGCAAAGCCTCGTTCAGGCTGGTCTTTTTGTCGGTGCTTTCCTTGCGTTGGCCAATGATGAGCGCGCAGGGCACACCGTACTCGCCGGCCGGGAACTTCTTCGGCAAGGTGCCGGGGATCACCACCGACCTGGGTGGCACGAAGCCTTTCATCTCAACAGGTTCTGGACCGGTAACGTCGATGATGCGCGTGCTGGCCGTAAGCACCACGTTGGCGCCGAGCACGGCTTCCCTTCCAACGTGCACACCTTCCACCACAATGGCCCGCGACCCGATGAAACAGCCATCCTCGATGATCACCGGTGCGGCCTGCACAGGCTCCAGCACACCGCCGATGCCCACGCCGCCGCTCAAGTGAACGTTCTTGCCGATCTGTGCGCAGCTTCCCACCGTGGCCCAGGTATCCACCATGGTGCCCTCGTCCACATAGGCACCGATGTTCACGTAGCTGGGCATCAGGATCACGCCCGGCGCCAGGTAGCTGCCGTGCCGCGCGATCGCATGCGGCACCACGCGTACCCCCAGTTGGGCATAGCGCTTCTTCAAGGGGATCTTATCATGGAACTCCAAAGGCCCCACCTCCATGGTCTGCATGGCCTTGATGGGGAAGTACATCAACACGGCCTTCTTCACCCATTCGTTCACCTGCCATGCATTGTCACTCCGGGCTTGACCCGGAGTCGCAACATTTGCAGCCTTTCCTGGCTCAGCCACCCGCAGTTCCCCGCGGTCCAGTTTCTCGATGACGCCCTCGATGGCGAGCACCACTTCCTCATCGCGCAGCATCGCGCGGTCGTTCCAAGCCTTCTCGATCAGTTCGTGCATTGCTATTCCACCTTGGCCCTTAGCAAAGGCAGAGCACAAAGATGTGCGTTGATCCATGCCCCTCGACCATCGCCTCGCTCGCATCCATCATCTTCACATCCTATCATTGCAGGCAACGCGAAGCAACACATATGTCATTGCGAGGCTCTGCGAAGCAACGCATCTCCACATCTCCACATCTCCACATCTCCACATCTCCACATCTTCACATCTCCACATCTCCACATCTCCACATCTTCTCATCTCCACATCTTCCCATCTGTCATTGCCAGGCTTACCGAAGCAACACATCTTCGCATTTCCACATCTTCCCATTTCCACATCATCCTTATGCCCCGCGTTGTTGCCATAGACCACGGACTCAAGCGCAGCGGCCTGGCGGTCACCGATCCCCTGCGGATCATCGCCACAGCGCTCGATACCGTTCCGACCCCGGAACTCTTCGCCTACCTGAAGGCCTATGTGGCCAAGGAGGAGGTGGACGGCTTTGTGGTGGGCCTGCCGATGCACTTGGATGGACGCCCCACGGATGCCACGCCACATGTGCAGGAGTTCATCGGGCATCTGCGTAAAGCGTTCCCGGGTAAATGGGTGGAGACCGTGGATGAGCGTTTCACCAGCCGCATGGCCCAGCAAACCCTGTTGGCCAGCGGGAAGGGGCGTATGGCGCGCCGCGACAAAGGCACGCTGGACCGCATCAGCGCCACCATTATCCTGCAGGGTTGGATGAGCGGACAGTGAGTTCCAAGGAACGGCAGCCGACCGCAGCGCGCGACCGCTACTTTTGCGCACCGCATCATGATACTTCCCATTCGCGCTTATGGCGACCCCGTGCTGAAGAAGGTCGCCCAGGACATCGAGCCTGGTCATCCTGGTCTTGAGCAACTCATCGCCGACATGTTCGAGACCATGTACGCCGCCAACGGCGTGGGGCTCGCAGCACCCCAGATCGGGCAGAGCATCCGCCTGTTCATCGTGGACGCTTCACCCTTTGCCGAACCCGACGAGGATGGCACCCCGGCCGAGGAACCGCACCTCAAGGACTTCAAGCGGGTGTTCATCAACCCCTACATCGTGGAGGAGGATGGCGATGAATGGCCCTTCGAGGAAGGCTGCCTGAGCATCCCGAACATCCGCGAGGAAGTGTCCCGGCAATCCCGCATCGTGCTGCAATACCAGGACGAGAACTTCGTGGAGCACGAAGAGGAATTCGATGGCTTCGCCGCGCGGGTGATCCAGCACGAGCACGATCACCTGGACGGCATCCTATTCACGGACCACCTGAGCCCCCTGAGGCGGCGCATGTTGCGTGGTAAACTGAACGACATCAGCATCGGCCGCACCGACCCGAAGTACAAAATGCGATTCCCCGGAAAGAAATGAGCTACTCGAAACTGATACCGATCGCGATCCTCGCCACCTGTCTGATGGCCTGCGGTGGCTCCAGCGATGCACCGCCTGCTGCGGATGCCAAGAAGGTGGAGGCCATTACGCGTATCACCTCCATGGAGGACTCCTTGTTCGCTGTGGGCACGCTGGACCCGCGTGGCGCCAACGCGCTGATCGACGTGTACAAAGCATACGTGACCGCGTTTCCCTTGGACACCATGGCGCCCGAGTACCTCTTCCGTGCCGCCGGGGTGTACAACAACCTCCGCCAGTACGACAAGAGCATCCTGCAGTTGGATCGCATCACCACTGATTATCCGGGCTGGACCCGACTGGTGGACGCTTACTACTACAAGGCCTTCGTGTTGGATGAAGGCATGGACCGCAAGGGTGAAGCGAAAGTGGCCTACGAGTTCGTGATGAACAACTTCAAGGAGCACGACTTCGCCCAGCAATCACGCATGCGTTTGGAGACCCTGCACATGTCGGATGAAGAGTTCCTTGAGATGGCCAAGCGCAAGGAACTGGAGGAGCCTACTTCAGTGGCACGCTGACGACGCGGAACTTGATAGCCGCCTGGCTGAGGAAGTGATGGAGGAAATGGAGGGGAGGGAGGAAATGGTAGAGGTTCTACCTCGCGCCAGCAGCTTTTGATAGCTCGCCTCAACCGCGCATCAGCGCTCAGCGAACGGCCTGTGCTTCCGAGCTGAAAGCCGGGGCCAGCTTCAGCCCTTGTGCTGTAATGATGCCGATCGGCCTGCCAGTGAATGGCTGACCGAGGAAAGGCGTGTTGTGCGAACGGCTCACCAGGTCATCCTCGGTACAGGTCCACTCGCGCTCGGGGTCGAAGAGCGTGATGTCGGCCGGGGCATCCTCCGTGATGTGGGCGATGGGCATGCCGAGCACGGCGCGGGGGCCA
The DNA here is from genome assembly GCA_019638115.1 of Flavobacteriales bacterium. Classification (GTDB taxonomy): domain Bacteria; phylum Bacteroidota; class Bacteroidia; order Flavobacteriales_F; family PHOS-HE28; genus PHOS-HE28. The sequence goes on from JAHBUK010000002.1 coordinate 266,703, forward strand.
TGGCTGAAGCGCTCGATAATGCGGCGCAGCGTGGTGCGGCCTTTCAGGGCGGTGTTGGCCACGCCGAATGCGGTCTCCAGACCGATGATGCCGAAGGTGGCACTGCCGAACTCCAGCACCTTGTGCTCGCGGTCATCGGGCCGGTGGTCGCTCACGATGGCATCGATGGTGCCGTCCTTCACCCCCTCGCGCAAGGCCTCGATGTGAGCAGCATCGCGCAGGGGCGGCATCACTTTGTAACAAGCTTCGAAACCGCGCAGGCATCCGTCGTCCAGCAGCAGGTTGTAGGCCGTAACGCTCGCGGTCACCTTCAGTTTGCGGGCCTTCGCCTGGCGCACCAGTTCAACGCTTTCCGCCGTGCTCAAGGTGGCCACGTGCAAGTGTCCACCGGCATATTCCAGCAGGGCCAGGTCGCGCGCCAGTTGGATGGTCTCCACCATGGGTGGCATGCCCTTCAGCCCGAGGCGTGTGCTCATGGGGCCTTCGTGCATGCTGGCACCCTTGGACAGATCGGGGTCCTTGGGGAACACCATCACGGGGATCCGCCCATCATCCAGCGAGGCAACGTACTGCAGGGCCAGCATCATCAGGCGCGTGTTGCGGATGCTGTGTTGGTCGTCGCTGAAAGCCACCGCACCGGCCTGGTGCATGTCGTGCATCTCGGCCAGTCCCTTGCCTTCGAGCCCCTTGGTGATCGCCCCCAGCGGGAGCAGGCGCACGACGTGGCCTTGTGCGCGCCTCAGCAATTGTTCCACACCACCGCGGTCATCGATCTGTGGCTTTGTGCTGGGCAGCACGGCAACGGCAGTGTATCCACCCGCAGCGGCGGCATCCAGGCCATTGGTGATGCCTTGTTTCCATTCCTCGCCGGGATCGCGGAAGTGCGCGCGCAGGTCCACCCATCCGGGGCTGGCGTGCAGGCCTTCCACGCGCAGTTCCGTGGCATCGCCCATGGGCAGTCGGTTGCCAACGCGCGCAATGCGGCCAGCGCGGATCAACACATCAACCTCGGTGTCGTGGTGCGGACCTCCGGGGTCCACCACCTTCACATGGCGCAGCAGCAGGTCGTTCATCGCAGGAGTCTGATCAGGAACACTTCAGCAGCAAGGAAGAGCAGGGCCAGTAGGATGAACCACTTCCAGAGCTTGCGCCCTTGGTCGAGTTCATCCAAACGTAGCGAAAGATCGTCGGGCGTGGCATCCAGCACCGTGAAGCTGGAAAGGCCGCGCGCGTCCAGCAGCTCGCGGAGTTCATCGGCACTGTAAGCGGAAAGGTCGCTTTCGCGGCGCGAGAGGTTCAAAGCCAGGGTGAGCAGGGTGTCCTTGCCTGCGGTAACGGCATAGATGCCATCGGGCAGGTCCTGGTCGTGCAGCACCATGGCCACTGAACCAGGCAGGCGGCGGATCTCCGGCACCAGGTCCACGCCGTTGGGTCCTTTCAAGTGCGGCACCACATCGCCGCTCTGCTCGTAGCCTTCCAGGGGGATCAGGGCCTCCGCGCCGATGCTGTGGTAGAGCGCACCCATGGGACGGCTTAGTTCGGCCATGCGCAACAAGGAGGCGGCGAAAAGTCCGTGGTCGATGAGGTTGCCGGCGGCGGCATCCAGGGGAGAAGCGAAGAAGTAGGCCGAGCCCTTGCCCCGGTCAACACGCGCCAGGTAGGGCGATCCGTCGCGCAGGCGCAGCAGCACATCGCTTCCCGCAGGCGGTTTCAGGCTCCAGCGTTCGCGGCTCATGGGCAGGTCCACGTTGCGCGGCATGCTCTGGAAGATCTCACGGTAGAAGGGGTGTTCAAGATCGATGCGGTCCACCTTGATGGTGGCGGTATCCATGCGCTGCGGTGCGGCCAGCCCCAGGTTGCTGAAGTACTGCGCGTGCCCGGCCGGGTTCTCGCCGCGCGGCGGGAAGAGCACCACGCTTCCACCTTCCTCCATGAACTGCTGCAGGGCCTGCGCAAGACCACCGGGCACCTCGGGCAGCGCATTGAGGATCACCAGGTCGTGGCGGTCCAGTTGGGAGAGGTCCACGGCACGGAGGGCTTGCTCGCTGAAGCGGTGCAGGCTGTCCCCTTGGAACACGCGGCGCACGGCCCCATCGCCGGTGGCATCGCGCCCACCGATCAGCAGCACGCGCAGTTGCTCGCTCACCCGGTAGCTGATGGCCATACGGTCGTCGAAGGTCACGGGCTGGTCGTTCAGGAGCACCTCGCCGTGGTAGAGGCCGGGAGGCCCTTGCGTGAAGTAGAGCGTGGTATCGATGCTGGCACCGCCCTCCACGCTGAAGTTCGACATGGCGCGCTGGCGCCCGTTGATGGTGAGGCGCAAGGGCACGTTCACCAGTTCCTGCTCGCCGTGGTTGCGGATGCGCACGGTGAGCGCTTCGTTCTGCCCGGCGCGGCGCACGGGCGAGTCGAACCACACGGAATCGATGCTGAGGTTGTCCGGACGAGCGGCGGGGATCGGGATGATCACAGTGGGGACCAGGGTGTCGTTCACCCAATTGTCCACATCGGTAACGCTGCGCTGCAGGTCCGTGAAGAGGAGCGCGCGTTTCACCGGTGCATCGCTGCTGGACAGGGCTTCACGCTGGCGGGCCAGCACCTGCGAGATCGGTCTGGCGTAGGGTCCGACCTGCACCTGGGTGGCTGCTTCCTGCGCTTCGTCGCGGCCCATGAGCACCTGCTGGCGGCCCTCGAAACGGCCGGTGAGCACTTGGAAACGGTCTGTGGCGGCATAGCGCATCACTGCATCCTGGGCACCAGCGCGGGCCTGGTCCAGCAGGCGGCCTCCGGTATTCTCGCCGTCCATGCTGAAGCTGTCATCCACATAGACGGAAACGGCCCGCTGACCGGCCTTGGTGGTACTGTCGCCCGTGGGGATGAAGGGCTGTGCGAAAGCCAGCACCAGGCAGGTGATGGCGAGCAGGCGGGCCAGCAGCACCAGCCAGTGTTGCACCTTCTTGCGGGCGCGGGTCTGCACGGAGACCTCGGCCAGCATGCGCACGTTGGTGAAATCGATGCGCTTGAAACGGCGGAGCTGGAAGAGGTGGATGAGCACCGGGATCGCCAGGGCGGCGAGGGCCCACAGGAATGCCGGGTGCAGGAAAGCCATGGGGCGCTAAGGTAACGAGCGGATGCAGGCGGTCGGGAAGGGCTTATCCATCCACGCCGATACCGAACAAGGCGATGTCGTATTTAACCGGGTCTTCGGCGTCGAAGGTGCGTAGCGCTGCGGTCAGTTCTTCCACGGCTTTCCAGTCGTCCTGCGTTCGCCGGAGCAGCCCCAGTTCGCGGCCCACCCGGCCCGTGTGTACATCGAGGGGCACCATCAGCTGTGCCGGTCGGATGCGCTGCCAGAGCCCCAGGTCCACGCCGCGGTCGTTGGGGCGCACCATCCAGCGCAGGTACATGTTGATGCGCTTGGCGTTGCTGCCCTTGGCCGGATCGGCCACGTGCTTTTGGGTGCGTGGCTGATGGAGTGGCTCGAAGAAGCGCTGCTTGAAGCGGTGGATGCCTTCATCCATGCTACCCAAGGTGCCGTTCTCCAGGAAAGCTTCCTCCAGACCGCCGTAGGTGCGGTACACGTGGCGAAGGCCTTTCACGAAGTGCACCATGTCCACGCTGTTGAAGGTGCGGTGAACGAAGCCTTCCATGCGCCGCAACTCTCCGGCCGATGCGTTCATCACGAAGTCGTGCGGGGCATCGTCCATCAAGTGGACCAACTTCCAGGCATTGGTGATGATGGTCTTGCGCTGGCCCCACGCGATGGTGGCCGTCAGGAAGCCGATCACTTCGGCATCCACACGCTGCGGAAAGGAGCGGGGCACCTGTATCGGGTCGTGCTCCGCGAAGGATGGACGCGCGTATTGCTCGTACGCTTCATCCAACACCTGTCGGAGGTCGGTGTGCGGCATCCCACGGGTGCTGCGCAGTGGCTTGGTGGACACGCGCTACTGGCCGCCGAAGTTCATGGTGGGCATTTCCATCACCTCGTAGCCATCCAGGCTGAAGACGGACTCGTCGACCTTGCCGATGCTGAGCTCGCGGGTGAACATCTCCGTGCGCTCTTTGCCCTTCGCATCGATGAATTCGCCTTCCATGATGAAGCCGTTCATGCCTTTGGGCATGCGTGTCTGTGGCTGATCCATGCTCACGCCCACCGAACGGGCCATGTCCATGAATGGGGCTTGGAGGTCCTCTGCGATCCAGCTGGTCCAAGTGCCATCCTCGTTGGTGCCCACCCACTTATGGCAGAGGTGACCGTTGATGGTACGCGTTTCGCCGGTGCGCTCGTAGGTGGGTTCCTTGGTCTTGTCGCTGCTGCTACCGTCGCTCACGGTGGTCTTCATCTTGCGCATCTTCATGGCGGTCCGCTTGCCTTTCTTGTCGGTCATCAGCGTGTATTGCCACTTGCCTTTCAGGTCGATGAGCACCTTCATCTCCTCCTTGCTTTTGCCGTCACCGACCGGGTGGAACAGCGTCATGTCCGCTTTGCTGTAGAAGTTCAGCCGCGCTGGGCTGTCCTTTTCTTCCACGCCGTTCTTATAGCTGTGTACTTCCATTTGGAAGCTGCCGATGAACTTGTTCGGAACAAAATCGCTCTTGTCCTCTTCAAAGCTCACCGATGCACCACCACCCTGGTTGCCCTGGGCTTTCTGCATGATGCTGTTCATGTTCACCTGGGCGGAAGCAGTGATGAGCGTGGCCAGGCCGAGCGAGAGGGTGAGGATGCGGTACATGGTCATGGGAATGAGTGCGCAAGTTAGGCAGGGGGCGTTGGAATGGCTCACTGGGCGCGGTAATGCAGCAGCACCTCCACTTCGGTCTCTTCCAGCACCTGGGTCACCATCCGTTCGGCGTTCAGTTCGGTGATCCGGAAATCGGTGACCTCGTTGAACTCGTTGTCGATCAAGGTCAGCAGGTCGTTGCCGGCGAATCGCCAGCTGCCGGTCATCACTTCCAGATCACCCTCGGTCGCATCGTGCATCACGAAGGTGCTGTCCGCGTTGAGCGTGAAGACCACCTTGCCGTTGGGGTCCATTTCCGGAGCGGTCTTGCCATTGATGGTGACGGCGGTTGCGAGCCAGGTGCGTGCCAGGTTGGCAGCCGGGTCCACCACGCTGCTTGTTGCAGCACGGCTTTCCGAGGTCGTTGCGCGTGCCTCGGTATCCGGGCTCTCCGTGCCACATGCACAGAACAGGAGAGTGAGGGCAAGGAAAGTGGAAGGGATGTTCTTCATGATGACGGGATGGTCCAGCAAGGTAGCGCGAGCGTTGTCAGCGAGGAACTACCGGTGGCGGCGGCGGTGCTACGGGGCGGTCACTGCCACGTTGGTTGGGTTCTTCCATCGGAGGTTCAGGAACGACCATATCCCTGAAGTCTTCAATGGAGATCACCCGCGTCCGTTCCAATTCGCGCTCGTATTCCTCACGCTCTTTCTCCATGTCGCGGAAGCGTTCGTCGATCACCCGGTAGTTGCTCAGGTCCATGGCTGGCGGTGGCACCCGGCCAGGTTTGAAGCTGGTGAGGTAGGTGCCCATGATGGCGTAGGGCATCGGGTGGTCCTTCAGGCCGAACATGAGCACCTCTTGAAAGTGCTTCCGGTGCTTTGAATTGATGTAGCGCGGTTCCATCCAACGGACCATGTCGAATACCGGGTTCGGCACATCGTGTTCGGGGATCCACACGGCGCCATGGTTGAATTCCATGAAGCGGTATACCTGGCAATGCTTGCCAAGGATCTCCCGGGTATAGTCGCCGGGAGTAAGGGAGACCGCGATCCCACCGATCAGATCCGGCATGCCCACTTCTGCCAGCGTGCCGATGTAAAGGCGCGGGATCACGTAGCTGTGCCCTTCGTTGTAGGCCGCCACTGCCACATCGTGGTCCAGGTCCACCAGGTAAAGGGTGATGCCTTTCTCGTGCGGTACATCAGCCGTGATCACCGCGCGGCGCTCATCGGACCAGTAGGTGTAGTTGCCGAGCTGCTCGATGGTGTCCTTCTTCGCATCCACGTAGCGGCTCTTGGTCTGCAAGGTGAAGGTGCCCACGAAGCGGTTGTCAGGAAAACCGCGGTCCACAATGGGTGGCGTGTTTTGCACCAGCTCCGGTACCGGTGGCAGCCTGTTGATCCGTTCGCGCATCCACTGCGGCAATCGCCCCAGCCGCGCGTTGTTGGTGAAGAGGAAGCGCTCTTCGTCCACCCGGTTCGGGCGCCACGGCAATGTGGGCATCGGCTGTTTGCCGGGCGTGATCTGCTCGAACCACCAATCGCCATCGGTGTTGGAGTAGCCCACGTCCTTCCACTTCACGCGCAACGACGAGCCCGCACGCTTGTCGCTGAAGGCGCTGAGGATCTCCAGGTTGCCCTCCCGGCACAGGTACACCGCCCATGCCTTCAGGTCTGCGAAGAGCTTGGGGTGAACAGTGGTGCGGTAGTAGGTGGCGGTGTCCTTGTTACTGTTGCCGCCCTTCAGCACTTCGCAGGTCTGTCCCATCACCATCTCCGCGCGGCCGGTGGCGATCACCGTGTCGTTGAAGAGTTTGTAGAAGTAGCCTGCCTGTTCCAACTTCAGATCATCCAGCGTGATGTGCGTGATGCTGGGGGAGGGGCTCATCTTCACTTTCACATTGGCCTGCAGGTCCACTACGGTGATGCGTTTGGTCGTGATCGAGTCGCGCATCTCGCGGAACACCATGCGGTGCTGATCGCCCCAGTAGTGGATACGCTTGCCGTAGCGATCGCGGATGGTCCATGTGCCGATGAAGGCGTTGGTGTGCAGCGGCTTGGTCTTGTTCGCAGCGGCTTTCGGTGCTGTTTGTCCGGTGATCCCGGTGTAGATCCAGCCCGGCAGTTCGCTCAGGTCGCTGCGCAGGTTCTGGGCGGAGGCGGTGCTCCACGCGATAAATGCTATCACCAGCAGCAATATGCTCCGAACGTTGATCATTCGCTGCGTTCTCCTATTGTTCCGCTGGTCCATCCGTGCCCCTTCGCTTAACGCACCAGTAGGTCGACCCTCCCTCGGCTCCGCTCGGGATGGGATCGACCTGCCTACCGGCCAGGCAGGCGCTACGGGTGCTTCGTGTCCAGGTTTGCGCCACCGCCCTCTGTACCATTTTCAATTGGTTCATTTCCAACTGTCCTTCGTGATGATGAACACGCTGGGATCCACCGCGCCGGGTTCCAAGGAGATCACTTCCATGGTTCCCTTGCTTTGGCGTCCATCGTTCCATTCGGCCTTCAGTACCATGCCGTCACCATCATAGGTCAGCAGACCGAACAGCCCGCCCATGACGTATTCGTTGGTGCCATCCCAGCCTTTGCGCGCACTGCACAGGTCGCGGAACAAGGAGGCAGGCGCTTGGGTCTGCCAAATGGTGCGGAGCCCCAATTCGGACCTGTGTTGCATGGGCACGCAATCGCGACGGAGGATCTTGATCGGCTCGCCGATGCGATCGTAGACGATCAGCGGACTGATGGTGAACGGCGAATGTTCGGTACGCAAGGGCACTGGTTCTTGCGCGGTGACCTTGCCGGTCGAGCGGTCAAAGGTGTAGCGGGTCTCGATGCCTGCTTTGCGGTCGACGAGCAGTGCGGTGGGAGCGAGGATATCGGCAGGTGCCCCTTTGGCCTTGATCATGGTGCGCACCAGTACCATGCGTTCGTGTGTGCTGGCATAGTCAACGATCCACTCCGTGGTGTCGCGCTTGTTGATCAGTGTGTACTTCAGGCGCGCCTTGCCCCGGAAGTCGTTCATGCTCCGATCCAGCTTGGCGGCGAGCAGGCGTTTCGCCACCGCGTTCGGGTCCGGCGCTACAGTGCCCCGGTTGCGGCCGGCTACCTCGGCCGGTGGAACAGCCACCTCCGGCGCGGCTTCCACCTCGACCCTTTCCATGGGCTCGGAGGTCAATTCGTAGTTCCGTTCATACGATCGGCTTCCGGTGCCCGAACCGCTATACATACCGCCACTGTTCTGACTTTCATAAGACCTTGCCCGCTTGTGACTGTCCAAGCGATGGTCCTTCACCCAATGATCGCTCAGGTCCAGCGCGGGTGGCGGCACTTTGCCGGGCTTGAAGCTGGTGAGCTCCGTGGCCATCACCGCGAAGGGCATGGGACGGTCCTTCACCCCGAAGAACATCAGGTCCTTGAAGGGCTGTGAGGGCTTGGGCATCATCCAGCGCGCCATGTCGTGGATGGGGTTCGGCGTGGTCTCGTTGGAGAACCAGTAGTGCGAGAGGTAGTACTCGGTGGTGGTATGCAATTCGCACAGTCGCCCGAGGATCTTACGGCTGGTGCCGGTAGGGGTGAACGGTAGGTCCACACCATCGCCGAATTCCACCAGCCCCGCGCCCTCCAGCGTGGTGATCTCCACCTTCGGGATCACGTGGCTGTGCCCAGCGTTGCGCGCGACCACGGCCACGTCGTGGTCCAGGTCCACCAGGTAGGTCCATTTGCCCTTCTCGTGTGGCGCATCCACGGTGAGGATGGCACGTCGCGCATCAGCCCAGTAGGTGAAGGTGCCCGCCTGCTCCTTGGTGCCTTCGTGGTCCGTCCAACGCGAGAGGGACTGCGCGGTGAGCGTGCCCACGAACTGGTTGTCCGCAATGCCGCGATCCACGGCGGGCGGCGTGTAGGCCAGTGGCAGGCTGTCGGGCGGCAGCCGGTTCAGGCGTTCGCGCATCCACGCAGGCAGTCGACCCAGTTGCGTGGCGTTCACCCAAAGCAGTCGCTCCTCCACCACGGCCGCGCCCTTCAGGTCCAGCGTTGGCATGGGTTGCTTGCCGGGTGTCACCTTGTGGAAGGTCACTTCGCCCTGCTTTGGGGTGTATTGTTCTCCATCCCAGCTCACGCGAATGGCGGGCCCCGTGCGGCTGTGGTTGAAGGCGCTGAGGTACTTCGTTTCGCCTTCGCGCAGCCAGGGTCCCCACACGCGCAGGTCGGCGAACAGCTTGGGGTATGCTGTGGTGCGCCAGTAGCTGACCTTGCCGCCGTTGCTGTTGGTGCCCATGTACTCGGCCACGGGTTCGTTCATCAGTGCGTCGCGTTGGCCCGTGGCCATCACACTGTCGCTCCAGATCTCCAGGAAGTAGCCCTGCTGCGGATGGTACAGGTCGCGTACCCGGCCACCGTAGCTGTTCTGGCGCGGATACAGCACCATCGACACGTTTGCTTGCAGGTCCACAAGGGTCGTGCGCACCGGCTTGTCCATGCCTTCCACCTCCTGAAAGATCATGCGGTGCTCATCACCCCAGTACAGCAGCCGCTTCCCACCCGTGGCGCGGATGATCCACGTGCCCACGAAGTCATTGGTGTGGACCGGTTTGCCGCTCGGTTTCAGTGCGGTCTTTGGGGCTTCGCCGGTGACCAGTTCGGCCATCCAGGCAGGGAGGTCCGCCGGTTTGACGGGGTGTTCGTATTGAGCGAGGAGGGGGGAGGGCGCAAGAAGTAGGAGGCCAAGGAACAGTGCGGCGCGCATGCTGCGAAGGTCGGTGAAGGATGCGCGCGTTTGGCAACTATCGGGCCAGCCCGCTCAGTTAGCGCTCTTTCGTCGGGCTCTCGAAAGGCATAAGCGGCAACACCTCAAAGCTCACTGAGCAGCGCATTCATGGAACGTGGCTTCCGCTTTACCGGCTTCAATGGCTTTCATCTCAACGATGGCCTCCACCATGTCGCGTATCCGTTCCGCCTTAACCGGCGAGAGTTTCCTGGCCTTGATCAACGGAAAACCACGCAACAGCTCTTCCTGGAACGCTTGCTTCTCCTTTGGTACATCCAACAGGTCGTCCATGCCTACAAGATTACGTCCCCTGGGCTCGCTTTACCAACGAATTCAGCATCCGCCACTCCCACATCACCTCTTCTCATCTTCACCTCTTCTCATCTTCACATTCTCACATCCTCTGCTACCTCATATCACCCCATCCCGCATCACCAGCTTCCGGTCGGCCATGTTCGCCAGTTCCTCGTTGTGCGTCACGATCACGAAGGTCTGGCCCAACTCCGAGCGCAGGTCGAAGAAGAGCTGGTGCAGCTCCTTGGCATGTGCCGAATCGAGATTGCCACTGGGTTCGTCGGCCAGCACCACGCTGGGGTTGTTGAAGAGCGCCCGGGCCACGGCCACGCGCTGCTGTTCGCCACCGCTCAGTTGGTTGGGTTTGTGCTCCTTGCGGGGCAGGATGTTCAGGCGTTGCAGCAGTTCCTCCGCGCGGCCGGTGCAGTCGCGCATGCTGCGTCCCGCGATCATGCCGGGCATCATCACGTTCTCAAGGGCGGTGAATTCCGGCAGCAGTTGGTGGAACTGGAACACGAAACCGATGTGCCGGTTGCGGAAGGCGCTGAGTGCCTGCTCCGAGAGGCTGGTGAGGTCCTGCCCGTTGATGTGGAGTGAACCCCGGTCCGGGCGCTCCAGGGTGCCGAGGATCTGCAGCAGGGTGGTCTTGCCCGCGCCGCTGGCCCCCACGATGCTCACCACTTCGGCCTTGGAAACGCTGAGGTCCACGCCCTTCAACACTTCCAATTCACCGTACTGCTTGCGGATGGCCCTGGCTTCGATCATATCCGCAAAGAAAGGTAACAGTGCCCACGCACCGGCTACCGCTCAACAGTCCTCCCTCACAGGCTCACGCGCAACAGGACCCACGCACCTGCTACTGCGCAACAGTCCTCCCACACAAGCTCACGCGCAACAGTGGCGACCACCTTTTCCCCTGTTCTCACTGTCCCCTGTTCTTCCTGTCCTCACTGTACACTGTTCCCATTATATCACTTACTTCACAAGTCCACATACAAACTCCAGAACTGATGACCTCAACCTTCGAAGAATCCAAAGCATGGCAGCGAGCGGGAGATCTTCTCGCGTTGCTCGAAACACATTTCGGAGAGAGCAAGCGCTTCTGGTTCAAGGACCAGTTGCTTCGTGCTTCTCTGTCAATAATGAACAACATTGCCGAAGGGCATGGCAGACCCACCGTTGCTGATCGCAACCGCTACCTGGTCATCGCAAAAGGATCGTGCAACGAGGTCCGCTCCATGCTTCACCATGCCAAACGCATGGAGTACATGAACACGACCGACACAGAAAGAGCATTCGGCCTTTGCGAAGAGATCGGCCGATTGCTTTATTCCTATATGAATCGCTCCACACAGCGCTTCGGCAATCTGCCGGGTTTCACCAGTGTTCTCCTCATCGCAAGCTGGTTCGAAGCCGCTCTGATGAAGTTGTCATGAACTGATCGTCCCCGCTGTCGCCACTGTCCACTGTCCTCACTGTCCACTGTCCTCACTGTCCACTGTCCTCACTGTCCACTGTCCACTGTCCACTGTCCACTGTCCTCACTGTCCACTGTCCACTCTCTCTTAACCACTACTTTCGCCCCCGCAAACGACAAGCCTCCCAGCACATGAACCTGCACGAGTACCAAGGCAAGAGCATCCTCGCCCAATATGGCGTCCGCATCCAACGTGGCCACGTGGCCTACAACGCCGATGAGGCCGTAGACATGGCCAAGCGCCTGGGGCAGGAGACCGGCACCAAATTCTGGGTGGTGAAAGCCCAGATCCATGCGGGTGGCCGCGGCAAGGGTGGTGGTGTGAAACTGGCCAAGAGCATCGATGAGGTGCGCGAACGCGCCGAGGCCATCATCGGCATGCAACTCATCACCCCGCAGACCCCGCCAGCCGGCAAGAAGGTGCACAAGGTCCTCATCGCCGAGGACATGTACTACCCCGGTGCCAGCGAGACCAAGGAGTTCTATATGAGCGTGTTGCTCGATCGCGCCAGCGGCAAGAACATCATCATGTACAGCACCGAGGGTGGCATGGACATCGAAGAGGTGGCCGAGCACACCCCGGAGAAGATCTACAAGGAGACCGTGGATCCCCGCGTGGGCCTGCGTCCCTTCCAGTGCAACAAGATCGCCGTGAACCTGGGCCTCAGCGGCAACGCGAAAAAGGAGATGGTGAAGTTCGTGGCCGCCCTGTACAAAGCCTACGAAGGCTGCGATGCCGCCATGTTCGAGATCAACCCCGTGCTGAAGACCAGCGACGACAAGATCGCGGCCGTGGACGCCAAGGTGCGCCTGGACGGCAACGCCCTCTACCGCCACCCCGATTACGTGGAGATGCGCGACAAGACCGAGGAGGACCCGATCGAAGTGGAGGCCGGTGAAGCTGGCTTGAACTACGTGCGCCTGGACGGCAACGTGGGCTGCATGGTGAACGGCGCCGGTCTGGCCATGGCCACCATGGACATCATCAAGCTGAGCGGTGGCGAGCCCGCCAACTTCCTCGATGTGGGCGGTACTGCCGATGCGGCCCGCGTGGAGAAAGCCTTCCGCATCATCCTGAAGGATACCCGTGTGAAAGCCATCCTGGTGAACATCTTCGGCGGCATCGTGCGTTGCGACCGCGTGGCGCAAGGCGTGGTGGACGCTTACAAGAACATTGGCGACATCCCCGTGCCCATCATCGTGCGCCTGCAAGGCACCAACGCAGTGGAGGCCAAGCAGCTGATCGACAACAGCGGTCTGAAGGTGCTGAGCGCCGTGGCCCTGCAAGAGGCTGCGGACCGGGTGAAGGAGGTGTTGAAGTGATCTTTGATCATTGCAACACGACATTGTCGAGTTAGTTACCAGTAATGCCTTGGGATCTCCGAAGACCTTAGGCGCCGGGGTATAATCGGCCTTCATTGATGTATGTTGCATGCGGTGAAAAGGATATCCATAGCACTGGGGTTGCTGGTCATGTGTTCTGTATTGACGATCGGCACCCTGCGTTGGTATAACGACCGTAGCCGAATCGTCTTGGATAGCACTTCAAAGGAGCGTATCAGGGCTGAGATCGATCAGCTTGGAACGGATCAACGGAAGCGTATATGGCTCGAGGGGGTGTTCCGATGTGACCAGGCCGTTAGGCAGCGAGTGCAGCGCAGTCTGGCACTGTACGGATATGGCTCCCCTGTTCATGAGCAAGCATTAAGGGCCATGTCCGACACGGATATTGTCAACCTCTATCGAATGGAGTTGTATCTCGGCGAATATGGTCACCCGTTGGACCCCAGTTATGGGGAATTGGCCCTGATCGCGCCTTGGACCGTATTACATCACGCTGCTAGCGGGGGAACGCGCCGTAAATGGATGCCAATGCTCCAGCAAGCTCATGATGCCGGAATACTGGATGCTTCAGCCTTAAACTGGTACGTTGATAGAATGGAGTGACCTACAAACTTCATCCGTCTTCATAACAGCGTTCGCTGCCACATTGAGTTAAGCATACCGTGATCATTGGAAGCAGATCTCCGCATTAGCGCCTGCCTGCCGTTAGGCAGGTCGACCCTTTTCGCCCGACGAAGCGCTCTGGCGAAGTCGGGACGGGTCGGCCTACCAGCCCACTGAAACTGAAATGAACGCCGGGGAATATCCTCGGGCGTTCCTGTTGTCTACAGCATTGCATTCCGAAAGAACCGTGAATGGACGGAAATGGACGTGAATGACGCGGCATTTCATTCACGTCCATTTCCGTCCATTCACGATTGAAATTCAACTTCTGAAGGGCCGCGCTGAGCTTCAGTGCCTTTGCAGGTCCGATAGGCATCGGACCTCTCGCAGAGTACCCTGCCACTCCCTCACCCCACCAACCTCCCAATGATCGCCCGCACCGGCTCCACCGCCTTGGTATGCTGGATACTCGGCCCCGCCACCCACACGGTCTTGTACGTGGCCTGCTGCGCCGCCTTTTCCGTGGCCTTCATGCCGATGTAGAAGCGCAGCATCTTCACCCACTTCTTCAGCTTGCGGTTCTTGTTCAGCGTGCGCTCCAGCCAAGGTGAGCGCGTGCCGATCCGCTGCACGTAGGGCGTGTTGATCACCGTGCAGGGCGTGCCCCTGATGCGCTCGGTCATAGGCACCAACGCAGTGGAGGCCAAGCAGCTGATCGTCAACAGCGGCCTGAAGGTGCTGAGCGCCGTGGCCCTGCAAGAGGCTGCGGACCGGGTGAAGGAGGTGTTGGCCTGATCTACCGAACATGAAGAAGGAACGCCCGGGGCATGCCTCGGGCGTTCGTCATTTCAGCTCACAGGTGGACGCAAATGGACCCTGATGGACACCCAGTCCATCAGGGTCCATTTGTGTCCTTTCAGGTGGGTAGGGAACGCTGGGGGGCACAGGATGAATGTCAACGTTGGGGTCAACCGCAGCCCCCGCAGCCCCCGCAGCCTCCGCAACCAGCACAGCCCGAATCACCGTCGTCTCCCGCAGTACTAGTCGTATCGGTTCCGCTGTCTCCTGATTGGTGCAGCTTGGATAGTACTGATTCGAAGGTTACTGCGGTCGCACCCAGAACAGCCGGTTCCTTGACACCGCCAGGCATTGACGAGCCTACATACATCGATCCTGGATCGAACCATTCCTTTTTCACTCTCTTTCCGCGCCTTGATTTGTTCAGGAACTCAAAAGCCTTTCGGCCCGTCTCAGGCAGCAGCAGGATATTTCCACGCATGGCCAGCAGGATCTCCTCCATTCCATCCGGATCCTTCCCATGCTCGCTGAGCCTCCTCCCAACGGACCTCAAGTGATCAGTGATCTCCTTGCCAAGTCTAAGGCCTTCCTCGTTGAGTTCTTTGACACCCATAAGACGCTGTATCACATTCGCTCGGAAATACTTTGATATGCGATCACTGAAGATGTACTTCAGTTTGTATTCGTCCCCGGAGTGTATTCGTTCGAATGCCACTTTGGCCAAATCCACCAGACTAATTCGAATCTCCTCATCCTTCATGAACGGCTTCAGGAATATCGCTTCGTGTTTCAAGGGCCGATAACCTTGAAAATTCGGACCGGTCGAAACTACTTTTCGATACTTAGGACCTCCTTGTACCACTGCGTGATCCGAAGGGCTAAAGGAGATGGATAGTATGCCTCGGATCACGAGGTCCAGGAACGTCGACCTTGCCAAGTCGCGGGCAGAGGACTTCGCCGGGGCCAGGATCAGATACGTTTCCGCCGGTGTAAGCTTCTGGAAGATGTCCATCTCAAAAACCAGGGTTTCGGGACCACCCAATTGCGATGCATGTTTACTCGCTCAAAGTGTAATTCACCAAACCGGACCACGGAGGATGGCCATATATCGGCCGGTGGTTCCTTTCCGAACACAGTGCGGTACGACACAAGGGTTCTGGAATACAAATCCTGATATCTGCTCTTATCTTCGCTCCCCCCCTTGGTTGGGCCGTGGTGGATCATCCTGCCCAGTGTTTTGTCGCAGAGATCGGACCAATAGGATCGCGTGTAGAGTAGATGAAGATGCCAGGCTTGGTCAACTTGGTCCGAAGGCGTCAATGGTCGTTCGCTAATACATATGAGATAGATGAACCGTTTGTATTCAGCGAAAACGCGAACGGAATAGTCCAATGACCATCCGTTATCACGCGCTAATCTGTCCATGAACGGAAAGGCATCATCTTCATCGCTAATAGTGAAGTCACGGATCTTTTCCCATATGCCGGTAGGCTCTACCGCCATTGATACGTTCGAACTGGAAGTCACTGTAGGTAGCTCTTGGAGATCGTCTTGTTGGTGCTTCATTCTGTGGAGCGTTCCGAAGGTAATCGAACTGAGCTATATCAACGAGGTCCAGTAGACAGCAGAGCGCAACGCCTCCTGCGCCTCAGCTGGGTCCAAGCCTCAGCAGGGTCTCTCGCAAAGGACCCTGCTGCGCTTTTCACCCCACCAACCTCCCAATGATCACCCGCACCGGCTCCACCGCCTTCGTATGCTGGATGCTCGGCCCCGCCACCCACACGGTCTTGTACGTGGCCTGCTGCGCGGCCTTCTCGGTGGCTTTCATGCCGATATAGAAGCGCAGCATCTTCACCCACTTCTTCAGCTTGCGGTTCTTGTTCAGCATGCGCTCCAGCCAAGGCGAGCGCGTGCCGATCTTCTGCACGTAGGGCGTGTTGATCACCGTGCAGGGCGTGCCGCTGATGCGCTCGGTCATCACGATGTCCTGGGCGTTGTACTGCACACAGGCTTGCTTGTAGTCGTCCGTGATGGGGGCTTCCACTGCGGCGATGAAGGGGCTGCCCACGGATACGCCTTCTGCGCCCCAGGTCAGCATCTGTTCCATCTCGGCCTTGTTGCCCACGCCGCCGGCAGAGATCACAGGTATGGAGCAGTTCGAGCGCAACAGCTCGATGAGGTCCTTGGGTGAAATGCTGCCCCGGTGCCCGCCCGCCTCGTTGTTCACGGCGATGACGGCATCGGCGCCCAGTGCCTCCACCTTCTGCGCGAACTTCAGATCCGTTACATCGCAGAAGACCTTGATGCCCACCTTGTGAGCCGCGTTGATCGTCGTCTCCGGACTACCCAGCGATGTGATGATGAAGTCGCAGCCCTCCTGGCACAAGACCTCCAGCTGCTTGGCCGCCTTGGGGTTGCTCTTGTTCACGATCAGGTTGAAGCCGTAGGCCCCTTTGCCACATTCGGCCTTGGTGGCTTTCAGCTCCCTGCAGGCTTTCCGAAGCTCCTCCTCCGTGCGGTAGTTCAAGGCCGGTATACAGCCCGCCACGCCGCAGCGCATGCCTTCCTGCACCATGGCCACGTTGCTTACCAGGAACATCGGGGCCATGATCAGCGGGTGCTCCAGGTTGAGCATGACGGTGAGGCGGGTGCGCATGGGGAAGGGATGAAACGTTGTTGGAGCGATCCTTGAACAGCAGGGGAGAGGCCGAAGTTCGCATCTTCGTTCACACATCCATGAACCTCCTCCTCCTACACGGTGCACTTGGCACAAGGCAACAATTGGGCATCCTTCGCGAGGTGTTGCCCGGAGTCCACACACGTACCCTCGAGTTCCGCGGCCATGGCGAGCGGGGCATCCCGGACGAAGGGTTATCCATGGAGGTCTTCGTGCGCGACATCCGCGATGCCATGCAGGAAGCTGGTTGGAGCGAGGCGCACTTCTTCGGCTACAGCATGGGTGGCTATGCGGCGCTGTTGTATGCCAGCCGTTTCCCGGAGCAGGTGGCCTCGGTGGTAACGCTCGGCACCAAGCTGAAGTGGGACCGCGAAGGCCTGGACCGCGAGTTGCGCCTTCTGGACCCGCAAAAGATGAAGGAGAAGGTGCCGCAATTCGCCATGGATCTGCTCATCCAACACGGTTCCGAACGTTGGGAGGACCTGGTGCGCGCCACGGCAGGCCTGATCACCGGCTTGCACGAGCAGCCACCCTTGACGCGTGAAAGCATGGAGCGCATCACCTGCCCGGCCATGCTCTGCGTTGGCGACCGCGACCGAACGGCGGTGCCGGAACACACCTTGGAGGCGGCGCGCTGGATGCCGCGTGGTTCGACGCTCGTTCTACCCAACACCCAGCACCCCTTCGATCACGTGGACCTGAACGTGTTGGTACACCACCTGCGCTCGTTCTGGGGTCAGGAGGTGGAGGCCGACCAGCCCTAAGACCTTCACCAGAACCGCAGGCGGAAGCGCTTCCGCACCGGTTTCTCTTCCTTCACCTTTTCCTCCTCGATCGTGACCAAGGGGGGCGGTGCATGGTGTACATCGGGCCCCTCGAATGGCCGCTCCGTTGCCCACCCTTCGATCACCACATGCAGCTGCCGACGTTCCTCGCTCAGCAGGCGCTCATCAGTGCGAATGCGGGCCACGGCCTTGTTCCGATCGCCAAGCACCACTTGCACGATGCTCAATTCCAGCATGGTCTTCCATTCGGGCCACAGCTCGCCCTTGCTGAAAATGCCGATGCGAATGGTATCACCGGGAGCCATGGTCCAGGTGCCTCCCGGCAGACCGGGTGAGGTCTCTTTCGGAGTTGCCACCACACGCACGGCTGCGTTGGTGGGGTTCACCACGAAGAGCTCGCTCTGGAACATGCGCTGGCAAACGACGACTTCCTGCTTCGGAAGTTGCGGAGGTGGCTCCGGTTCCGTTGTGATGCGCAGATCGAGGCGGGGGATGGGGCCGTAGTTATCGCGGCCGTATTCGGTGAAGCCCGTCTTGTTACCATCGGCGTCGAAGGTGATGGTGCTCTGGTACCATTGAATGCCGCCATCCGGTGCATCGCTGGTCTCCACTTTGCTAGCGCCGCCGTTGCTGTGGTAGCTGAAGCGCACCGAAGCGTGCCCGGCCACCCTGCGCGTTTGTCCCTCAAAGATCACCTCGCCACTTCTGTTGTAGGCCAAGCTTCGGCCCCAGCGCCCGTCCTTGTCGGTCCATTCCTTGGTGCTGATCTGGCCCGTGGTGAAGTGGTGCAGCACCACGCGGCCACTGTCGGTCTGCAAGGTGCGCACGCGTCCTTGGGCCAATGCAGTGGATGCGGCAAGTGCAGCGATCAGGAAAGGGAGGAGTATCCGGTATGGCATGATCGGGTATCGCCAAAGTTCGGGCCACATACATTTATCGCATCACTGGGCTTGCATGTTCCTCCGTTCACTCATCTGCATCCACTTCTTGATCCTGCTTGGGCCGCTGCATGCCCAGCAAGACCGCTTGGCTTTGCTGAACGAGCGCAACGGTGACACCCTGTGGCTCGATCCTGCCGGTGTGGTGGAGGTCTGGCTGGGGGATCTGAGCTTGGGGGGCAGCATCATCGCATGGACCGATTCCACCTTGGTGTTCCGGACCATGGAAGAAGAGGAAGGCCCCATGTCGGAAGACCTCGTGCTACGGAAAGCGGAGGTCACCGTGCTTTACTACTGGAAGAAGTACCGTCCTGGCCGGAACTTCGATCCGGAAAAGAACGGCAGGACCGTGCGGCGCATGGATTACATCGCCATGGGGGGCATGTTCGCCGGTGTGGGGCTCACTTTTCTTGGACAGGGAGAACTCGGTGCCGCAATAGCCATCGGCGGGTTGGGATATCACATCGCTGCACGCTACATCCACGGCCGCCAATGGGCACGGTACCGCATGCAACGCCGATGGAGCTGGGCGAAAACCGGATCGCACGGAGTGACGCAACCCCTGAACGAAGGATATTTGCACCCATGAGCAAGCGTACCATCCAGAAACTCCTTGTGGCCAACCGGGGCGAGATCGCGTTGCGCGTGATGCGTTCCGCCCGCGAAATGGGCATCTCCACCGTGGCCGTGTATTCCGAGGCCGACCGCAATGCCCCCTTCGTGCGCTTCGCCGATGAGGCCGTGTGCATCGGTCCTGCGGCAAGCAAGGAGAGCTACTTGGTGGTGGACAAGATCGTGCAGGTGTGCAAGGATCGGAAGGTGGATGCGGTACACCCCGGCTACGGCTTCCTCAGTGAGAACGGGGACTTCTGCCGTGCGCTGGAGAAGGCCGGGGTCATTTTCGTGGGGCCTTCACCCCATGCCATGAAGGTGATGGGCGACAAACTCGCCGCCAAGGAAGCGGTGAAGAGCCATGGGGTGCCCTTGGTGCCCGGTACCGAAGGCGCGGTGAGCGGCTTGGAAGAGGCCATGGCCGTGGCCAAGACCATCACCTTCCCGATCCTGATCAAGGCCGCTGCCGGTGGCGGTGGCAAGGGCATGCGCATCGTGGAGCAGGAGAGCGATCTGAAGGAAGGGTTGGAGCGCGCCATCAGCGAGGCGCAGAATGCCTTCGGCGATGGCAGCGTGTTCATCGAGAAGTACGTGGCCGGTCCGCGCCACATCGAAGTGCAGATCATGGCCGATACGCATGGCAACACCTGCTACCTCTTCGAGCGGGAATGCAGCATCCAACGGCGCCACCAGAAGGTGGTGGAAGAGGCCCCCAGTGCGGTGCTCACCCCGGAGCTGCGCAAGCGCATGGGGGAAGCCGCAGTGGCCGTGGCCCGCAGCGTGGACTACACCGGCGCCGGTACCGTGGAGTTCCTGCTGGATGAGCAGATGAACTTCTACTTCATGGAGATGAACACCCGCCTGCAGGTGGAGCATCCCGTTACCGAAATGATCACGGGGCTGGACCTGGTGAAGCTGCAGATCCGCGTGGCGGAAGGGGAGAAGCTGCCCTTTACGCAAGATGATCTCCGCATCCAGGGCCATGCTATCGAAGTCCGTGTTTATGCGGAGGATCCCTCCAACAACTTCCTGCCGGACATCGGGCGCCTCACCACCTACCGCCCACCGCAAGGCCTGGGAGTTCGTGTGGACGATGGTTTTGAAGAAGGCATGGAGGTGCCCATCCACTACGACCCCATGATCGCCAAGCTAATCACCCACGGGGCCACGCGTGAAGAAGCCATCGAGCGCATGGAGCGCGCCATCGACGATTACGCCATCAGCGGCGTGGAGACCACCCTGGGCTTCTGCCGTTATGTGATGGGGCATGATGCCTTCCGCAGCGGGAAGTACGACACCCATTTCGTGCGTGACCATTTCAGTCCGGAGCAGCTGCTTGGAACGGATGCCGAGGCTGCCTTGGCTGCGGCGCTGGTAGTGGCGCACTTGGATGGCGAACGCAGCACGGCACGCACGCCCGTGATGCAGGATGGTGCCCCCAGCGCTTGGAAACTGAAGCGTCGTTAGGACGTACAAGGGGAATATCGGCACCTGCTTTGCGTTGGTAACTTCACCACGCGGAAGCCTGCTCATGCGCCCCTTAGCCAACGGCATCATCATCTTTTTTCTGGCGGCCCCAACAGCGTTGGTGCTTGCCCAGGAGCCCGTTGCCCCTGTGGTGATGCGCGCCAAGGTGGTGGATGGGGATACCATCCTGCAGATGCAGTTGCAGGTCTTTGAACTCGCCGGCCGCTACAAACCCCGCGATCGCAAAGAGGCCATCCGGTTGGATCGCATCACCCGCAATGTGCAGAAGGTGTACCCCTACGCACGCATCACGGCCGATCTGCTGAAGGAGTACGAGCACGACCTGAGCCGGATCGAGAAGGAAGGCGAACGGGACCTTTACCTGAAGCTGGCGGAAGCGGAATTGAGGGCCGAGTTCGAGGCGGAGTTGAAGGACCTGACCATGAGCCAGGGCAAGGTGCTGATGAAGCTCATAGACCGGGAGACCGGGCGCACATCCTATTCGCTGGTCAAGGAATTGCGCGGATCCTTTCAAGCCTTCATGTGGCAGGGCATGGCCAAGCTCTTCGGGCAGGACTTGAAGAGCACCTATGACGCCACGGGAGAGGATCACTTGGTGGAGGTGGTGGTACAGCGGATCGAGAACGGCGAGATCGGCGTGGAGGCCCGTGGTCCGCGCACGGCCAAGGCACAGGCCCGGCTGGACAAGCGCAAGAACAGGCTCTATCGCAAGTACGGCCTGCAGGAACGCAATTGAGGGAACGCCCTCAGCGCTTCACGAATCGGAAGCCCCTGCGCATGCCAATGCTATCCAGGTAGCTCAGCAAGTAGACGCCGGCCGGAAGGTGTGCAACAGGGATCTGGCCCGCTGAGCCCGATCGCACACGCAGCAGCTCACGGCCCTGTCCATCGAACAGCCTGGCATCCTGGATGGAGCGATCTTCCGGCCATCGGATCATCTGGGCCAGCTCGTCGTATCGTGGAGTTCCTGTCGCTCCGAGAAGATCCTCCACGCCGGTCCAGTCGTCCACGGTGATCTGCTGTTCCTCGATGCATCCATTGGCATCGGTCACTTCCAGCGTGTAAGTACCAGCGGCAAGACCTGTATTCAACGTGCTGGAAGGAATGCCGTTCAGGAGGATGGTGTACGGCGGCACACCACCGAAAACCTGCACCAGTATGGAGCCGTTGTCGCTTTGGTCGGCGGGCTCGCTGCTGGCGATCACCAGCAGTTCGAGCGGTTCCTGGAGCAGCACTTCCCCGGAGGCATTACATCCGTTCTGGTCCGTGTAGGTGTAGCCGTAGGATCCCGCTTCCAGCCCGGTGATCAAGGCACCGGTGGCACCTGTGCTCCAAAGCACGCTCGCGGGTGTTGCTCCGGATAGGTCACTGAGCGCGATGCTGCCGGTGCTGGCCCCGTAGCAATCCGGCTGGGTGGCCGCGATCAACACGGTAGGGAGCGGATGTACGGTAACGGTCAGCGTGTCGCTGGTGGTGCTCACTCCGAAGGCGTTGGTGACCTGCGCCCAGTACGTGCCTGAGGTGCTTACCTCCAGATAGCGCTCCTGTGCCCCTGTGTTCCACAGGTAGGTGCTATGCTCACCGGCATCCAGCAGCACGGTACCTCCAACGCAGAAGCCCAGTGATCCGTTGGCTTGTAGATGCGCCTGGTAAGTGTCGCCTTCGGTGAACTGGTAGGCGATGTTGGCATCGAGCCCCACATAGCGGTCCACGTGGCCGCTGGGGTAGCGCACCACCACGGAATCCACACTGGTGGCATTGCCAAGGCCCACGATGAGGTGTTGTGAGTTCTGCGAAACGAAGCCTTCGCCGCAGTGCGTATAGCGTGTGCTCACAAGGCCGTTGGCGAATACCTCCAACCAGGAGCCGATGGCCATGCGGTTGGAAGCAGTGCCCTGCAGGCCGACCTTGATCCAATTGCCACCTGTGCCATCATGCAGCCAGAGGTGCGGTGGACGTGGTGCCTGGTTCTGCACCACGATGTCTTGGAAGCCGTCGTTGTTCAGGTCGCCACGCGCACAGCCGAAGCCCCGCGCGGCGGGTTCGCCCACCAGCACGCTCACCTGCTGGAAAGAGGTACCACCAACATTCCGGTAGTAGCGATCAGGTACCGGTGCCACCAAGGGTTGTCCGGTGGCGAAGAACAGGTCCTGCCAGCCGTCGTTCTCCAAGTCCACCCACACGCCCCCCCAGGACCACACGTACGCGTCAAGTCCGAACTCCACCGAACGCTCGTCGAAGTTGCCGATGGCGTTCTTCACCAGCAGTTTGCAATGTTGTTCCACGATCGGGATGCCCGTGTTGGTCATGAAGATGTCGAGGTCGCCATCGTTGTCGAAGTCCGCAACGGAGAGGGTCATGGGATCTTGACCGGAAAGTGCGCTGCCAGTTGCTGCTGTCACATCGGTGAAGGTGCCGTCGCCATTGTTGCGGTAGAGCGTGTTGTCGAATTCCCGGTCGTTGATGAGGTAGAGGTCCGGCCAACCATCGCGGTCGTGGTCCATCCAAACCGCTTGGAACGTGTAGGCGATGCCGTTGCCAACACCGGCAGCGAGTGTCACATCGGCGAATGTGCCATCCCCATTGTTGTGGTAGAGGTGGTTCAGAAGCTCGAATTGGCTCGCATTCCCTTCGGCCACGTAGCTGCACACATACAAGTCCAACAGCCCATCGCGGTCGTAGTCGCCCCAGGCGGCACCGAAGTTCGGCCCCGGGGTCTGTAGCAACCCGGCGCTTAGCGACACATCCACGAAGGTCCATCCGCCATCGTTGCGGTAGAGCTTGTGAAGCCCCTCGAAGGTGGTCGTGAACAGGTCGGCGTCACCGTCGTTGTCATAGTCCACCCAAAGCACCTGTTTCACCTCGCCCGCACCGTTCACCGGCGAAGGCATGCGTTGCAAGGTCCCACCAACGTTGCGGTAGAAGTGAAGGCTGTCGTTCGTTGCTGCGAAGCTCAGGTCGTCCCAGCCATCGTTGTCGAAGTCGTGGAAACTGACCCCGCTGCCATACAGGTCGCTATTCACGATGAAGTCCAATCCCTGGGCTTCCGCGATGTTGTTGTGGACTTGTGCCGATAGCGGTGAACGTGGAGCGGCAGCAAGGATGGGCAGGAACAGCAGCACGCGGACCATTATGTGCCCGAGGTGCTGTGTGCTCACCCGCTTGATCATCACTGGGCCACGATCACCAATTGCCAGGTGTGGTGCGCTGCATCGTTATGCAACTCCATGAAGTAGTTGCCTGCGCTCAGCTCCGGCAATCGCACCGCGTGCGTTCCGGCCGATGCCAGATCGAGGGTGTTGCGGTACACCACCCGGCCTTGGGCATCGTGCAGGATGAGGTCGGTGCGGGGGTAGGCACGGTCCGTTCGTATCCACAACATTTCAGCCGAACGCAAAGGGTTCGGGTACACGCTGGATCCGGCAAGCCCGTTGTTGCTCGCAATGCCCACTGCGCTCAGGTCCAGCACGAAGTAGTCCGGATAAAGGGACCCTTCAACAGGATTGCCGGCCAGGTCGAACGCGTTGCTAAGAGAAACGCTGAAGGGGCCCGCCTGTAGGTCCATGTTGGCCACATCGAAGCTGAAGCGGTAGGTGGAGGAAGCGAGCCACAGCGATAGATCGGGGTTGGCTACCAGTGCGTCATTGACCGGACCGGAAGGGGCGAAGGATAGAGCAGGATGTTCCACAGCGTTCATCGGCTCATCGAACACGGCAGCGAACACCAGTCCACCTTCGCCCATGAAGGCATTGGTCACGTTGTAGCTGTTGGCCGTGAACAGCACCACTTCGGGATTTCGGGTATCGAGTTGGAACAGGCCACCGACCGCAAAGGATTGCTGGGGATTGCCGGCTGCATCGCGCGCAAATCCGACGGAAACACCGAGTGCCGCTTCCTCGCGCCCTTGGTCCGCCACATTGAAGCGCGCTACGTAGGTGTTGGCGTTGTCCCATCCGCTGGTGGCCAGGGAAGGCGTGAAAGAACCGTTGAGCCCAGAAGCACCGGTCAGTTGCACCAAAGGGGCTTGCTGTTGGTCCATGGCCTCGCTGTACTGTACCGATACGCTGAAGCCTGCAGGGCCCACTTGTGCATCGGCCACAACGCTTACGGAAGGCGCGGCAACACTCACTTCAGGACGACGGGTATCGATGCTGAAGGGCTGCGTGAGGAGCGCTTGTGCGGGATCGTTGGAGGCATGATCACGGAAGCCTTGCAGAAGCACATTGATGTTGAAGTGTTCCTCCTGAGCGTTCAGCAGGTTGAACGCGATCTGGTAGGTGGTGCTGTTCACCCAGAAGCTGTTGCCGGGGTTGAGCTGCAACGATGTGCCTACGGGGTTGTCGTCCGGGAACTGGAAGCCCGGCGTCAGGTCCGTGTTCATGTCTTCGTCGAACAGGAGCGTCATCACCAACGCGGAAGCACCCACGTTCTGCTCGTTCAACATCGTGTCGTTTATCTCCAGTCCAAGCAGCTCCGGATTGCGTGTATCCACAGCGATCAGTTCCGTTGCCGTGCTGTCCACTTGTCCGTTGCCCAGCAGGTCACGCGCGCCTTCCACGCGCACTGCGGAAGCGGGTATCTCCACGTTCGCATCGCTCACATCGAACACGGCAGTGAACTGGGTGGCGCTGCTCCACGAACTCAGCGCGTTGTTGATCGAGAGCGTCCCGTTCATGGCGGGGCTTCCGGGAAAACTGAGTACCGGATGCGTGGTCTGGTCGCAGGGTTCCTGGAAGGTGATGCCCAAGGCGAAGGTGCCCTGCATGGCCACCGCATCGTTGATCAGCCCTTGCTGTGGTTCAAGTGCCACCACCACCGGCCGATCGGTATCAATGACGAACGGACGGGCCGTTACATGCACATCCTGCACCCGGCCTTCGCTGGAAATGGCACTGTTGACCTGCACCAGGATGTTCGGCAAACGCACTTCCACATCGAGCAAGGTGTAGGTGAGCACGAAGGTGTTGGCATCGCTCCAGCCGGCACTGTTCAATGCCAGTGCATTCCCCAAGGGGTCATCAACGAGGTAGGCGATCTGCGGCTGGAAGGCCGTGTTCATGGGGCGATCGTAGACCACCGTCAAGGTGAATTGTTGGCCGATGTCAATGATCGAAAGCTCCGTGTCGGAGGCCGTTACTGACAGTAATACGGGGCGGTCGTTCTGGAACAATGTGTTGGCCGTGTTCATCACATCATCGCCGATCTCCATGCCAATGAAACGGCCTGCGATATCGTCCACAGGCGGGTGGATGCCTCCCCAGATGCGTGATAGGCTGCATTGATCGGAAGCATCGCGGTAGGTGGCCCACTGCAGGTAGATCGTTTCGCTGGGGCCGTTCTCGAACTGCAGGAATTCATCCTGGAGGCATTCAAAGTTGCTCATGCCCCCTGGGAAGAAGGGGTCGCCGGTGAAACGCTCCAACACCTGAGCCGCCGTGCTGGAGTAGGTGGAATGCCCGGAGATGTAGCCTGCGAAAGGCGGGGTCACGAAGGTGGGGCGCTGGTAGGGCCACCAGTCCTCGCACAGGATCCATCCCACACCGGCATGGTCGGTTTCGATGTCCTCGATGTGATCGTGGCCTTTCCAAGTGTACAGCTTGATCTTGCCCACGTGCTCATCGTTCTCTCCTGCCAGTGGGTCGCCCGTCTCCACCGTCTCCACATAACCGGGTATCAGCGGCAGGCCGGCAGGGTGGTAGTTACTGGCGAGCTGGTCGGTGCACTGGCCTTTGTCGCCCATGTAGCGCAGTGCTGAGACCGGGCGCACATAGTCGTACCAGCCTTTTATGCTCCACGCCGTTATGGCCGCGTCGTGCATGGCGCTGCCCATGGCCATGTGGGCCTTCACATCGAACTCCAAGGGGCTCAGCTCGTCGCCCAGGCCCATCCATTTGCGGGAGAACTGCGGGTGGTCCATGGTGTGGTGCATGATCTCGAACCAGTGGCCCGGTGGCGTTTCGGAACTCGGTCCATCGGCCCAGAATTCCGCCAGTATGCGCGCATAATCACCCCGCTTCACCAGCTGCGGTTCGTAGGGCTGGCCGGTGGCCGGGTTAAGCGGACGACCTTGTCCATTCTCACCACCTTCGAAGAAGTTGTAGAAATCGGGATACTCCTCCCAAGCGGTGGGGTAACTGGTGATGTTGCCCTTTGCGCCGGGCGAGATGTCCCAGATGGTCTCATCAGCAGGGTCAAGATGCGATTGCCAGATGGCGACCATCACGAAGTTCCACTTGTAGAAGGACTCCAGTCCGCTGCTGTCCAGGGTATCCAGGTAGGCCGGCGCGCCGGGATCGTGGTATACGCGGTATTGGGCTCCATCGCGGGTGTATACATCCGCCTGGCTCGGGTCCAATGCAAAGGGCACCACATCGCCCCATTCGTGGCCCACGGGTGGGGGAGTGGAAGGCACCGGGTTGCCCTGTTGGTCGATCGCGTTGGTCAGGGTGATCTGTTGCCAGCGGTTCGGGTCCAGCATGTTCGGATTACCGGGTTCCTCCGCTTCTATGGGCGGGTTGATGACCGTGTAGTACTGATGCGCGTGGTTGTTGGTCTCGTTGGAGCCATCGTAGAAGCCGAAGGAGATGTACTCCTGGCCGATGTAGTTGCCCAAAGCGGCCGGGCCACCCGTCAAGTAATCAGTGGATGTGTAGAGATGATCATAGCCGAGGTCCTGCATCATGCCCTGGATGATGGCCATGGTGGTGGCCTGTCCGGGCGAGAATTGGAAGCGGTGCGCAATGATGCGGTATGCGGCGTAGCTGATGGCTTCCGCTTGCGCCGCCACCACATCTTCAGGGACCGGCACTCCCAGGAAAGCGCAGGTGTATTCACCGCGCGTTTTTCCCAGCAGCCAACTATCCGCACCAGGTTCGAAGGCGCTCCAAGCATCGTACATGGCGGCATGCACATGGAACAGGTTGCGGGCATGCACTGGCGGCCGCGCAAAATCCCTGCGGATCGCCCCTCGCACCTGCTCGCTCCATTGGCGCACGATGGACTGTTCCTGAGCCTTTATCTGGACCGCTGCACCCAGGAACAGTAGCGAGCCCAGAATGATCCGTAGAGGCCGGGAGTGGAATGAACTCATGCGTATGCCAAGGTGTTAGGGAAATTCCAAAGCGTGGTGAAGCTAATCCGCCTCGGCCCGGAATGCAAATAGCTGGGAATGAGTGTCCTTCCGTCGTGCATGACCAGGTTCTGGATATATTCAGCCCTCGCGACCAACACCACCATTACCATGAGATCAACCGCTCATCTGCTAATCCTTCTTCTCCTCGTAACAGCGTCGTGCCGCAAGAAGGATGATGCCCATCCACTTCCACCGGAAACTGGCGGAACTGCTGGTTGCCAGACGAGCTACGACCCGATCGTGATGTGCCATGGCTTTCTTGCCAGCGGAGATACTTACGCCGGTCAGGTGAAGCGTTTCGTGCAGAACGGCCAGTGTGGCGATCGGATCTTCGTGCACGACCGGAACACGCTCGGAGGCGGTTCAGCGGTGGCCCTGTTGGATGCCTTCATCGATCAGGTGCTGCAACAGACCGGTGCACAGCGCGTGGATCTGGTGGGGCATAGTGCCGGCGGTGGTTTGGGCTACGATTACCTGGCGGATCCCGTGCGGGCGGCCAAAGTGGGGCACTACGTACACATTGGCAGCGGTGTGCAACCCGGTCCTGCAGGCCCTGGTGGCAGTGTGCCCACGTTGAACATCTGGTCGCCCGATGATGCCATTGCCAGCAGTGGCGATATCACAGGCGCCACCAATGTGAGCCTGGCCGGACAGGACCACTACGAGGTGGCTACATCCGCCGAGGCTTTTGAGGCCATGTACACCTTCTTCCGTGGATCGGCGCCAGCATCCTCCATCATCCAAGCCGATGGAGCCCGCACCGTGGCTGGCAAAGTGCTCACCTTGGGCGAGAACCAGCCCATCGCCAACGCGCCGGTGCGCGTGTTCGAGGTGGATGCCGCTTCAGGTTTCCGCTTCAGCTCCGATCCGGTCCACAGCTTCACCTCGGATGCATCGGGCAACTGGGGCTCCTTCGCGGCCAATCCCGGCATGCACTACGAGTTCGAAGTATCGCCCCCCGGTGGTCGGCGGTTGCACTATTACCGCGAGCCCTTCATCACCTCCGACCGTTTGGTGTACCTGCGTACCATGCCGCCCGCTTCATCGCTGGCCGGTGCCCTGTTGGCATCACTGCCTTCCAACGACGATCAGGCCGTGCTCACGGTATTCACGGCCAACCAAGCTGTGCTTACCGGTCGTGATGAACTGGTGGCCGATGGTCTCGTGCTTTCAACACCGCAGTTCGCATCGGCTGCCACAACGGCGATCGCCTTTTTCCTTTACGACAACGGTGACGGACAGACCAACGGAACGCCCGTGGGCCTCTTCGGCAGTTTCCCCTTCCTGAGCGGCGTGGACATGTTCTTTCCCACCACCCAGCCGGAGAGTATTCCGGTATCCTTCAACGGCCGTGTGATGAACGTGCGGAACTGGCCATCGCAAAGCGAAGGGATCACCGTGGTGGTGTTCGAGTGAGCGGCTCAGATACCACGTACCATCACGAAGTCGTCCATGACGAAGCCGTTGCCGATGTCGATCACCTCCTCACGCTCGATCGTGAAGCCTTGCCGGGTGTAGAAGCCCGTTGAAGGATTGTGCTTGTTCACGTTCAGTTCGATGGCGGTATCGCCCTTGCGTTCCACCTCCTTCAGAACGGCTTCCAGCAGGCTATGTCCTACACCTGAGCCTTTCACATCCGCCAGCACGTACAGCTTGTGGAGCCTCGATCGACCAGGTTCGTAGTGATGCTCGAAGCCCGCAAAACCGATGGGCTTCCCATCACGTTCGGCAAGCAGGAAACGATGGCCTTTCGAGGTCATCTGTTCCCGCAGGGAAGCCTCGCTGTACATCAGGTCCAACATGTAGGCGATCTGTGCAGGCGTGATGATGCCCACATAGGCCACAGGCCACGCTGCTTGGGCGATGGAGCGAATGGATGGAATATCGGCCGGGCTGGCTTCGCGCAAGCGCATGTTCACAGCCTGAATTCGATGCCCGTGGTGATCCCTGCTCCACGCAGACGTTCCGTTATGGGTGTGTCGCTCATCCATAGGAACTGCTGTCGGGCGGTCGGTGCCAAGCGGATCCCCCAACGCTCACCGAAGGCATAGCACAGGTTCAGTTCCAAGATGCCGGACAGATTCAGGGCACTGAGTTGTTTCGAATCCACCTCGCTTCGGGATGTGAACACCGAACCGTTGCCATACGTTATCGTCACATCACTGTAGGCGAATCGGAGGAGATCACCGGATAGGCCCAACGCCGGTTCGAAGCGGAAGCGACCATTCCCGATCCGGAATCGAACAAGCAAAGGGATGGATAAGTAGCGGTATCTGTGGTCGTAGCGTACGGTCGCACCGTTCAAGCCCTCCGAGGCCGAGAGCGGGACAAGCGTGAGATCCTTGGTGCGATATCCAACATTGAGGTATTGGATCCCCGATGAAATTGCCCAGCGTTCACCGATGTCGAGCAGAATGTCCAGGTTGCCGCCTACGTAAGGCGCCGGCTCCTCCATGTCGTTGCGACCATCGATCAGGATCTCTCCGATGGCCGCTCCGGATCGGTTGAACAACTCGCGGTGCCCGATGCCGTAACTGCCCGAGAGGCCGATGCGCCATTTCGAGTGGCCCACGACAGCAGGTTCCTGCGCACTTACGGTCATGCACGGAACAAGCAACAGGGCGGCACAGATGGCACGCATGCTCACTTCCTGAACGCTGGCGCCACCACCAGGTCTTTGCTGCCTGCGGTGTATTGGTAGAAGCCTTCGCCGCTCTTCACGCCCAACTTGCCGGCGGTCACCATCTGCACCAACAGGGGGCAGGGGGCATACTTGGGGTTGCCGAGCCCTTCGTGCAATACCCGCAGGATGGATAGGCAGGTGTCAAGGCCGATGAAATCGGCCAGTTGCAAGGGACCCATGGGGTGCGCCATGCCCAGCTTCATGATGCTGTCGATCTCGGCCACGCCACCCACCCCTTGGAAGAGGGTCTCCACGGCTTCGTTGATCATGGGCATCAGAATGCGGTTGGCCACGAAGCCGGCGTAGTCGTTCACGGTCACAGGGATCTTGCCGATCGCGGTGCTCAGTTCCACCACGGTGCTGGTAACGGCATCGCTGGTGTCGTATCCGCGGATCACTTCCACCAGCTTCATCACCGGCACGGGGTTCATGAAGTGCATGCCGATCACCTGCGCGGGCCGCTTGGTAACGGCCGCGATGCGGGTGATGCTGATGGAGGAGGTGTTGGTGGCCAGGATGCAGTTCGCCGGAGCGCTCGCGTCCAGGTCGCGGAAGATCTTCAGCTTCAGGTCCACGTTCTCCGTGGCGGCCTCAACCACCAGTTCGGCGTCCTTCACGCCACCTGCCAGATCGGTAGCGGTGGTGATGTTCGCCAGTGCAGCGCTTTTCGCTTCCTCGGTAAGCGTGCCTTTGGCCACCTGGCGGTCCAGGTTCTTGGCAATGGTGGCGAGGGCCTTGTCCAGGCTGGTTTGTGCCACATCGATCAGGGTGACGTGGTGGCCGCTCTGTGCAAAAACGTGTGCGATGCCGTTGCCCATCTGGCCGGCGCCGATAACGGAGATCTTCATGGTCGGGAATGCGTTTGGCGCGGCAAGGTAGGAGCGGATCACGATCCGGTCCTACTTGCCATCACCCTTCAAGATGATGAGCACGGTGTAGGCCAGGATCTTCAGGTCCACGGCCAGGCTCATGTTCTCGATGTAGAGGATGTCGTACTTCAGGCGGCGAACCATCTGGTCCACGTTCTCGGCGTAGCCGAACTTCACCTGCCCCCAGCTGGTGATGCCGGGCCGCACCTTGTGCAGGTGTCGGTAGTGCGGAGCCACTTCCATGATGGCATCGATGAAGTGCTGGCGTTCCGGCCGCGGTCCCACCAGGCTCATGTCGCCTTTCAGCACGTTCCAGAACTGGGGCACTTCGTCCATGCGTGTGCGTCGCATCCAGCGGCCAATGGGTGTTATCCGTGGGTCGTTGCTGCTGCTCAGCTGGGGGCCGTCCTTCTCGGCATCGCAGTACATGCTGCGGAACTTGTAGATGTGGAATGGCCGGCCATACTTGCCGATGCGTTCCTGGCGGAAAAAGATAGGCCCTGCACTGGACCATTTCACCAGCACACCAAGCACCATGAACAAGGGCAACAGGATGAGCAAAGCCAGCAGGCTCAGGCTGATGTCCACGATGCGCTTCAGGGAGAATTGCCACGCAGGCATGATCTCCGGGTTCACTTCGATCAAGGGCGTGCCGAAGATGCTCGTCATCTTCACCGAGCCGGCAAGGATGTCGTACATGTCCGGAATGATCTTCACGCGCACGCCGGTGCCCTCCAGTTCGTTCATGATCCGGCTTATGTGGGCATGCTCACCGGAGTCCACCGCCACGATCACCTCTTCCACATCATGCTGGCCGATGATCGTCCGCAGCTCGTTCCACTTGCCCAAGCGGGGCAGCCCCACGGTGGTGAGCAGTTGATCGCCACCGTTCACATTGGCGAAACCGATGAAGCGGTTGCCCGGCGAGCGGCGCATCCCTTGTATCTCCTCGAACACGGCGAGTGCCCGCTCGTTGCCACCGACCAGCACCGTGTTGAACCCGATCTTTCGGTCGTGCACCCGGCTTACCGTGATGCTGGTGAGGATGAACCGGGGTAGGAATGTGAATGCGAAGTGCAGCAGCAACAGCGCCAGGAACGAGCGGTAGTAGTAGGTGTAATTGGCTACCTGGTCGTCCAGCAAGAGGGTGAAGAAGATGACCACCACACCCACGATCGTGATCAGCAGGGTCTGTCCCAGTTCCTTGATCCGGTAGCGCCGGAAGATGTCGCGGTATCCGCCGATCACCGTGTACAGCCCGAACCAGAACAAGGGAATGATCACCAGGCCCTTGTAGAAGTTGGCATCGAACTCAAGGGGAACGGCATGCCCGAACTTGATGGGCTCAAGGCTGAGTTTGCGATAGATGTAGAACAAGGTCCATGCAGCCGCACTGCCGAGGATATCGGACAGCACATACTTGGCTACTTGGTTCCTGCGGTCCATCATCAATCAGCCCTCACCACTTTGATGTTGTCGAAGTACACCTCGCCCGAGTTCCTGTCGCTCGGCAATGCTACTTCCAGGTAGAAATTGCGCTGACCGATGCCCGCCAGGTTCCATCGGCTTGAAAGCTCGATGTAGATCTTGTTCCAAGGCATACTGCCGTCCGAACGTCGCGTAGGCACCACGTACACGTAGGGTTGGACTATGGGCGTACCACTCTGCACATAGGTTACCCCGACAGTGAATTGCACATCGTTCCGATAGTCCATTTCAAGGAATATCGGACCATTGGAAGGCTCGAAGTTGATGTCAGTGTAAAGGCGTATGTACCGGTTCTCGCTATCGAGTATCACGCCACCGCAGGGTGTTCCATCCAATACGATGTCCGGATGGGATTGCGGGGTGAAGCGCAGGAGCGTGGTATCGCTGTTGGAGGTTACGTTCAGTTGGGTACCCACATCCTCGAAAGCCTCGATCCAGAAATTGGCTTGTGGAATGTAATTGACCACCGGTAGAATGGACTGGCTGGCAGTGGGGGCCAGGTCCACCATTCCTTCCCAGCGGGTGTAGAACGGATAGCGCAGCCGGTCGTCGTACATGCCGTTCTGCTTGATACCGGCCGCTACGGTTATGGTGGTGGCACCGCTTTTCAGCACAGGTACCCGTGCCGGCAACTCCCACACACCGATCAGTTCTTCGTCCGCATACACCCAGGCATCGGTGGCCCTAATGGTGTTACCCCCGGCGTTGCTACCGGCGTTCAATGTAATTGCGGGTATGTCCAAATAGCCCGGCACCTTATCTCCCTTGGAGCAGGCGACCATCAGAAGGGCCAGTGGAAGCGCGGAGCGCAGAATGGTAGATGTTGGTCCGGAGGCAGAACGCATCAACGAGGGGATCAGTATGTGTCAGGCACCTTTGATGTGGCGCTCCATTTCGGCAAGCACCCGATGTGCCGTATCCAGCGCCGATTTTCCGTCCGCAAGGCTCACCACGGGTGTGGATCCCTGATGGATGGACAGCGCAAAGGAGCGGAGCTCTTCACGAATGGCGTTCGTTGCGGGTACTTCCGGTTTGTTGAATCCGATCTGCCGTTTTCCCCTGCCTTGGCCAAGGTCCAGCGTTATGGCGAAGGGGTCTTCCTCTCCCTCCACATCGGCCATGGTAACGATCTCCACGCTCTTGCCCAGCATGTCCACCGCTATGTAGGCATCACGCTGAAAGAACCGGCTCTTGCGCATGTTCTTCAAGCTTATCCGACTGGCGGTAAGGTTGGCCACGCAGCCATTGGCGAAGGTCAGTCGCGCGTTGGCGATGTCCGGTGTATCGCTGACGACCGCCACGCCACTGGCGCTCACTTCCGTTACAGGATGCCCCACAACATGCTGCACGATGTCGATGTCATGGATCATCAGGTCGAGCACCACGCTTACATCGGTGCCACGAGGGTTGAACTGGGCGAGCCGATGTGTTTCAATGAACATGGGTTCCTTCAGTGAAGGTCGCGCCGTTTGAAAGGCAGGGTTGAAGCGTTCCACATGACCTACCTGCACGTGCAGCCCTTGCATGTTGGCAGCGTGCTCCAGTTCCTGTGCTTCGGCCAGGGTATTGGTCACTGGTTTTTCGATGAACACGTGGCGCCCGGCGTTGAGCGCCTTCAGCGCAAGTGCGTGGTGCGTAAGGGTGGGGGTAACGATGTCGATCACCGAGCAGGCATTCATCAACGCATCGGCGTCGGTGAACACCGGTACAGCGAATTCCGCGGTGATGGCTGCGGCCTTGTTGGCGTCCGGATCGTAAACGCCGATCACGTCCCACTCGCTCAGTTCGCGCAATTGTTGAACATGGATGCGACCCAAATGGCCGGCACCGAATACCCCTATGCGCAGTTTGTCTTGCTCGGCCATATGTATGGTTACCTATTGCGGGGCGCGAAAATAGGCCAAGCGTTCCGGGCGTCGCCCCGCGGTTACCTTTGGCCACGCTCGAACATGGAGGATTCATACAGGCACAAAGGACTGCGCCGCCAGTTGGTGGAGGAGTTGCGAACGAAAGGGATAAAGGATGACCGCGTGCTGGATGCCATAGGGCGCATACCCCGGCATCAGTTCATTGATGAGACCGCTTTCGAGAAGCAGGCCTACCAGGACATTGCCTTCCCCATTGGTTGTGGGCAGACCATTTCACAGCCCTGGACCGTGGCTTTCCAAAGCCAATTGCTACAGGTGAGCAGCGGTATGAAGGTGTTGGAGATCGGAACGGGCAGTGGTTACCAAACCGCGGTACTCGCCGCCATGGGGGCTCGTGTGTTCAGCATAGAGCGCCAACGCCCGCTGTACCTGCGCACCCGTCAACGCTTGACCGAGATGGGGATCAAGGCATCCTTGTTCTATGGGGATGGGTACATCGGCCTGGAACGCGAAGCGCCCTTCGACCGGGTGTTGGTCACCTGCGGAGCGCCCTTCATACCGGAGGCGCTTCAAGCCCAGCTGAAGGTGGGAGGACGCCTGGTGATACCGGTGGGCGAGGGAGCGGTGCAGACCATGACCCTGGTGGAGCGAACAGCAAGTACTGAAATGGCCACGTCCACCCACGGAGCATTCCGCTTTGTTCCCATGTTGGAGAAGCGAGCCGGATAGGATCCACAGTTTGGTGGACTTTTCTACTTTTGCCGCGCCTTGATGGACGCAAAGGATCGCTGAACGACCGAAAGCGGGAGATGAACGAAAAAGGGCTATTCACAAATTTCTGTTGATAGAGTCCCGGATCGTGGAATACATTTGCCGCCGCAAGTCGGATACTTTTGATCCTTAAGATCCTTCTCGTCAAACCAAAGAAGCACGCAAACCAAAAACGTTCAACATGAAGAAGACCGTACTTTTTGCTGCAGCGATCGTAGTCGCTTCCGCAGCGACCGCCCAGACGGGCGAGATCACCAGCAACCGTGGTGAGAACTGGCTGAGCCAGGATGGAGACTGGGGCCTGACCTTCGACGCCCAGCCTTTCCTGAACTATGCCGGTAACCTGTTCAACGGTACCAGCGGCAACGGTGGTGCTGCCTTCAACTGGGCCAACCCCATGTTCGCTATCCAGGGTAAGAAACTGATCGACGCCAACACGGCTTACCGTGGCAAACTGCGCATCGGCTTCGGTTCCACCAAGGCTACCGATCTGGTGCCTGCCATCCCTCAGCCTACGCCTGTTCCCACCCCCCTCGCAACTGTTGAGGACGTGGCCAAGAACAGCACCTTCAACCTGGTGCTCGGTGCTGGTCTCGAGAAGCGGGTTGGTAGCAGCCGCGTTGTAGGTATCTACGGTGCTGAGGCTTACATCGCCCTCGGTAGCGAGAAGAACACCTTCGACTACGGTAACGTGGTTTCCGCACAGAACCCCGGTGCTCGTACGACCGAGGAGAAGTTCGGTAGCACCTTCGGTCTGGGTATCGGAGCTTTCGCAGGCATTGAATGGTTCTGCGCTCCCAAGCTCTCCCTCAGCGGCGAGTACACCTGGGGCCTCATGATGAGCAGCCAGGGTTACGGCGAGACCACCACCGAGAGCTGGGATCCCTCTGCCAACAACAACGCTGGTGCGGTTCAGACCGTTACCATCGAAGGTCCTAGCAAAGGCAGCAGCTTCGGTATCGACACCGGTATCAGCGGCGCCTCCATCGGCATCAACTTCTACTTCCAGTAGTAGTTACTCCTGAGATAGGATTCTGAGCGAAAGCCCCCCGGAATTTCCGGGGGGCTTTTCTCATTTCGGTATGCTACCTTTTCACCTCCACCCATGAACCCACTGCTCAGTCCGGAACAGATCCGCATGGCGGATGCCCAGTGCATTGCACAAGAGGGCATCACTTCCACCGAACTGATGGAACGTGCTTCCAAGGCATGTGTGAAGCACATCTTGGAGCTCCATTCCGCTGGGCATTTCGGCAACCCCACCAAGTTGGCGTACGTGGTCTTCATGGGTATGGGGAACAATGGCGGGGACGGTGCGGCCATTGCCCGACTCCTCCATGCAGCATGCCTTCCGGTGCGTGTGCTGCGGGTTCTTCATCGGCCCCACGCAAGTCCCGACTGTGCGTTGAACCACCAACGCTTGGCCGAATTGGGAGTACCCTGCTCGGACCTGAGTTCCACGGACCATCGGTTCGCACTGGACGACCATGAAGTGGTGATCGATGCCATGCTCGGAGCAGGGCTTAGCGAGCCGGTCCACGGTTGGTTGGCGGAGATCATCGAAGCCGTGAATGTGTCGCATCGTCCGGTTATCGCCATCGACATGCCCTCGGGCTTGTTCATGGGCGCCAACAACGGTCCGGATGGCGGTGCTGTCATCAGCGCATTGATAACGCTCACCTTCGAGGTGCCCAAGCTGGCCCTGCTGCTGTCGGACAATGCCGCGTACGTGGGCCTCTGGCAGCTGGTGGACATTGGCCTTGACAAAGCATACTTCCGTTCGCTGCCCGCCATGCATGCTTTGGTGGAAGAAGCGGATGTGCGCAACATGCTCAGCGCTCGCCCCCGTTTCGCGCACAAGGGCACCTTCGGTCATGCCTTGCTGGTGGCGGGAAGCCGAGGCAAGATGGGAGCAGCGGTGCTGGCGACCCGTGCAGCGCTGCGCAGTGGTGTGGGCCTGGTCACTGCCCAAGTGCCGGCCGACGGCCATGTGGTGCTGCAAAGCACCTGTCCGGAGGCGATGTGTTCCCTGGATCGCGATGCTTACCACCTCACGGAGCTCCCTTCGCTCGATCCCTACAATGCCGTCGGTATGGGGCCTGGCATTGGGCAGCATGGCGATACGGAGCGGGTGGTGAAGAACCTTATCCAACAGACCTCGGTGCCGATCGTGCTGGACGCGGATGCATTGAACATCCTTGCCGGCCAACCTACATGGATGGCATTTTTACCCGCCAGCACCTTGCTCACACCGCATCCCAAGGAGTTCGATCGCTTGTTCGGAAGCCCTGCAAGAAGCGGTGCCGAGCGCTTGGAAAGAGCCATCCAGCAAGCCGCCAGGTGGAATGCCGTGGTGGTGCTGAAGGGAGCGTTCACCGCCATTTGTGCGCCGGATGGCCGGGTGTTCTTCAACCCAACGGGAGGACCGGGAATGGCCAAGGGGGGAAGCGGAGATGTGCTGACCGGACTGCTCACGGGCTTGTTGGCCCAAGGCTTCACTTGCTTGGAGGCTGCCATACTCGGGGTCTATGTGCACGGCCTTGCCGGCGATCTGGCGGCAGCACACAAGGGCTCCGATGGCATGACGGCCATGGATATCGCCGAGTCCATCCCGGAGGCATGGAAAAACTTGCGGAACGCTTCAGAAGAAGCCGTCGACTGAGCCTTTGCCTTCGCGGATCAGTTCGGGCTCATCCGTGGAGAGGTCGATCACCGTGGAAGGCTCCAGCCCACTGATGCCGCCGTCGATCACCAGCGCCACTTGGTTCCCCATGCGCTCCTCGATCAGCTCCGGGTCGGTGGTGTAGTCCAGCACTTCGTCGGTATCGTGTACGCTGGCCACCACAAGGGCATGGCCGAGCGCTTCCACCAAGGCCTGTGGTATGGTATGGTCCGGAACACGGATACCCACCGTACGCTTGTTGTTGCGGAAGAGCTTCGGGATCTCGCTGCTGGCCGGCACGATGAAGGTGTAAGGCCCCGGCAGGGCACGCTTCATGATCCGGAAGGCCGGTGTGCTCAGCTGTTTGGAATAGAGCGAGAGCTGGCTCAGGTCGCGGCAGATGAGCGACAGGTCGGCCTTCTGCGGCTTCACGCCCTTCAGCCTGGCCACCTGTTCGATCGCTTTGGGCTGGTGGGCACTGCACACGAAGGCGTACACCGTGTCCGTAGGGCAGATCACCACACCACCACGCTGCAGTTCGCTCACCACTTGGGCGATCTTGCGCGGCTCCGGATTCACCGGATGGATGGCCAGCAGCATGCTGATCCGTTCAGGCTTTCACCGACTGCTGACCGGCTTTGCGGTGATCGGCCAGGAATTTCTCCAGACCCAGCGTGGTGAGCGGATGCTCGAACAGGGCCGTGATGGCGCTGAGGGGGCAAGTGGCCACATCGGCACCCACTTCCGCGCACTGTATGATGTGCATCGGATGGCGCACGCTGGCGGCCAGGATCTCCGTGCCGTAGCCGTAGTTGTCGTAGATCGTGCGGATCTGGTCGATCAGCTGGATGCCGTCCGTGCTGATGTCATCCAAGCGACCGATGAAAGGCGACACGTAGGAAGCACCTGCCTTGGCGGCCAACAACGCCTGCCCGGCGCTGAACACCAGTGTGCAGTTGGTCTTGATGCCTTTGCTGGTGAAGTACTTGATCGCCTTCACGCCGTCGCGGGTCATGGGCACTTTCACCACGATGTTGGGGTGCAGGGCGGCCAGGTTCTCGCCTTCGCTGATCATGCCAGCGTAGTCGGTGGCGATCACCTCCGCGCTCACATCGCCGTCCACGATGTTGCAGATCTCCACGTAGTGCTTCAGGATGTTGTCCGTGCCGGTGATGCCTTCCTTGGCCATCAGCGAGGGGTTGGTGGTCACACCATCAAGAACACCCAGGTCCTGGGCTTCCCGGATCTGGCTCAAAGAGGCCGTGTCGATGAAGAATTTCATGTTGTTCCGCGTAGGCCGCAAAGGTAGCTGGATCCACGAAGGATCGGTGGATCTTCGGCGATGTCCACGCGATCATGGCGCAATTCGTGCCCCGTACCTTTGCACACCCATGGAACTGCGTACCTCCGTCCTGCTCATAGCGCTTTGCAGCAGCTTTTTACTTCACGCCCAAGCGGAGAACCGCACCGACGCCCAAGGGCGGAAACAGGGCGAATGGGCGCGCACCTGGGAGAGCTCGGGAAAGCTCCGTTATACCGGCCGCTTCAAGGACGATCGTCCCGTGGGCGAGTTCAAGCACTACGATGAGCGTGGGGTATTGACCACCGTACAGGTTTATGCAACCGATGGCAAGGTGAGCCGGGCAAAGCACTACCACCCCGATGGCACCCTGATGGCAACGGGCAAATACGTTGGCCAGGAGAAGGACAGCGTGTGGAACTACTACTCCGCCGATGGTCGCTTGCGCCGGGTGGAAGGCATGAAGCAGGGCGTACTGCATGGCGAACAGCTGGTCTACTATGCCAACGGACAACTGGCCGAACACACCACGTATCGGAGCGGTGTGCGCAATGGCGAGCACCAGAGCTGGTTCGACAACGGCAATCCGCGCATGTCCACTGTTTACCGGGACGACCAGCCCGATGGCACCATCATCTTCCATCACCCCAACGGTCGCAAGGAGATCGAAGGGAAGTACGTGGATGGCTTGCGCGAAGGCACCTGGTACTACTTCAACGCCGATGGAAGCCTGCAACTGACCGTGGTCTACAAGAAGGGGGAGCAGTTCCTGGAGCGTAAGGAGAACGGCACCTTCACCGAGTACTGGGACGACGACCGTGTGAAGAGCCAGATCACCTACAAGAAGGGCAAGCGCGAAGGCCCCTTCGTGGAATACCACAACAATGGGCAATGGGCGATGCGCAAGGTGCCTGGTGATCCGATAAAGGGTGTTCCGGCCTTCGAGGAACGCGTGTTGCAGGGACAGACCAAGGCGCGCGAAGGCACCTACGTGAATGATCTCCTGGAAGGTGATGTGCGCGAGTACGACGAGAAAGGGAGGACCATACGGACCACGACCTATGCCGCTGGTGAAGTGGTGAAGACACGATGAGCAAGCACGGAAGGATACTGGTGGCCATGAGCGGCGGAGTGGACAGCTCCGTGACCGCCTTGATGCTGCATGAGGAAGGATACGAGGTGATCGGGGTCACCATGAAGACCTGGGACTATGCCGATGCCTCCGGAGGCAAACGCATAACCGGTTGCTGCGACCTGGACAGCATCAACGATGCGCGGAACATGGCCGTGAGCCGTGGCTTCCACCACATGATCATCGATATCCGCGAGGAGTTCGGGGAATCCATCATCGGGAATTTCACGAGCGAGTACCTCGCTGGTCGCACGCCCAACCCGTGCGTGCTGTGCAACACCTTCATCAAGTGGGAGGCCCTCTTGAAACGGGCAGACATGATGGGCTGCGAGTTGATCGCCACCGGGCACTATGCACAGGTGCGTAGCGAACAGCTGCCGGACAGTGCTGAAGCGCGCTGGGTGGTGAGCCGTGGCCTCGATCCCGCCAAGGACCAGAGCTATGTGCTGTGGGGTCTGGAGCAGAAGAACCTGGCCCGCACACGCTTCCCCATCGGTGGGTTCCGCAAGAGCGAGATCCGGCAGATGGCCATGGACAGTGGCTTCCCCGAACTGGCGAACAAAAGCGAGAGCTACGAGATCTGCTTCATACCGGACAATGATTACCGCGGCTTCCTGAAGCGCAAGGAACCGGAGGCCACCGCCCAACTGGCGCACGGCAAACTGGTGAGCACCACCGGGGAAGCGTTGGGAGAACACGATGGTTATCCTTTCTTCACCATCGGCCAGCGCAAGGGCTTGGGCATTGCCACCGGCGAGCCCCTGTACGTCACCGATATCCGGCCCGAAACGAACACCGTGGTGCTGGGCCGCAAGGAGGACCTGGACCGGACCATCATGTACGTGCGTAAGCCGAACTTCCAGAAGATCCCCGTGTTGAAGGGGGAGATGGAAGCCGTAACCAAGATCCGATACAAGGACAAAGGCACGCCCAGCACCCTTTCCATGGATGGTGAACATGTGCTTGTGGAATTTCATGCACCCGTGGCAGGCATCGCTCCGGGGCAGTCCGCCGTCTTCTATGACGGTGACGATGTGATCGGAGGTGGTTTCATCGATCGCCGCACAAACTGAAAACCGGGAACATGAAAAAGCTCGCCATTCTTTTCGGTGTCTTGGTGCTGCTCCTGCAGGGCTGTAGCAAGGAGGGTTCCGCCGGTCCACGCGACCTGGGCTACGAGTACTTCCCCGTTACGGTGGGCAATTGGGTGGAGTACCAAGTGGATAGTGTGTGGCGCGACGATTACTTCAACATCCACGACAGCGTGAGCTACCGCTTGTTGGAGCGCATCGAAGAAGCTTACACCGATCCCGCAGGCAGGCCCGCGTGGCGCATACACCGCTACGTGCGCGATGATCAGAACGAATGGCAGGTGCGCGATGTATGGACCTGCACCCGCGACAATTTCTACGCGGAGCGCACCGAGGAGAACGTGAGGCTCTTGAAACTCTCCTTCCCCATCAACGAAGGCCGACGCTGGGACTACAACGTGTACAATCCCAACAGCGAATGGGAGATGGCCTTCCGCGAGATCCACAAGCCATACAGCTTGAACGGTCTTGCGTTCGATAGCACCTTGATCGTGCGGCAGACCGTGCCCGCCAACTTCGTTGCACGTCGTGATCTGGAGGAGCGTTACGCCAAGCACGTTGGCATGGTGCGGAAAAGGCAGGTGGAGACCATCTCCCAATTCGTAACCGTAGGTGGCCAGCCTCCGCAACTCCGTTTGGTAGGGACCTGGTGGACCATGGAAGCCGTGGCATACGGAAGCAACTGATACCATGCGCATGCAACTTCGGAAACCAGCGCTAATCCTGGCCTTCGCCTTGGTATGGGGTGGCGCGGTGGCACAGACCGCCCCGGATACCTGGTGGGTACAGTTCATCGACAAGGCCAACACGCCGTACAGCGTGGAACAGCCCTTGGAATTCCTGAGCCAGCGGGCGTTGGAGCGCAGGCAGGCCCAAGGCATCGCGGTTGATGAACTGGACCTGCCCGTGGACCCGGCCTATGTGGGTGCGGTGCTTGCGCTCGGCGAGGTGGAACTGGTGAACCGCAGCCGCTGGTTCAATGCCATCACCATCCGCACCGCTGATCCCGGTGTGCTGGAGGCCATCGATGGCCTGCCCTTCGTTTCCGTGGTACGCGGCACCCGCACGCTGCGTGCGGAGATGCCCGGCCAGGAGAAGTTCGGTGTGCCTGCGGGCATGGCCAGGGGTGGGGGGGAAGAACCCTACGGTGCATCATACCTGCAGATCGCCATGATGAACGGGCATCTGCTGCATGAGTTGGAGGCACAAGGGCAGGGCATGCTCATCGGTGTGCTGGATTCCGGGTTCGACAATGTTGACGTGCTCGATGCCTTCACCACGCTCAGGGACCGTAACGGCATCGTGCTCACCAAGGACATGGTGAACGCTGGTGGCAACATCTACGCGGAGCATTGGCACGGGCGCTCCGTG
The DNA here is from genome assembly GCA_019638115.1 of Flavobacteriales bacterium. GTDB lineage: Bacteria > Bacteroidota > Bacteroidia > Flavobacteriales_F > PHOS-HE28 > PHOS-HE28. The sequence continues at coordinate 309,583 of JAHBUK010000002.1, forward strand.
CTCTCCTGCATGGCCGCAGAGCTGCCCGGGCAATTGGTGGGTACGGCCCCACAGGCGGACTATGCCCTTGTGCGCACCGAAGCAGTGGCCTTCGAGCTGTTGATCGAAGAGGACAACTGGGTGAGCGGTGCGGAATTGCTGGACAGCTTGGGCGCTGATGTGCTTAACACTTCCCTCGGCTACACGCGTTTCGATTGGGAGGAGCAGGACCATAGCTATGCCGATATGAATGGCCAGACCACCCGCATCAGCATCGCTGCAGGCATCGCCGCCACGCGTGGCATGGTGCCCGTGGTGAGCGCTGGCAACCAAGGCGGGTCCGAGTGGTTCCACATCTCCGCTCCGGCCGATGCCATCGGCATCCTTGCAGTGGGAGCAGTTGGTGATCAGGAACAGCCGGCCCCCTTCAGTTCTCGCGGCCCCAGCGCCGATGGTCGCGTGAAGCCGGATGTGACCGCCATGGGTTGGGGAACCATCGCCTTGGGTTTCGATGGCACCGAGGTGACCGGTGTCAATGGCACCTCCTTCTCCGGTCCGCTCGTTGCCGGTCTGGTGGCCTGCCTTTGGCAATTGCATCCGGAGCGCAGCGCTTCCGATATCATGGATGTTGTTCGCAGCACCGCTTCACGCGCTGACGATCCCGACGTGGAGATGGGCTACGGCATCCCCGACTTCATGGCTGCGCACACACTGCTCTCCAGCACCACGGGTGTTGCCGAACTCGCGGCACCGTCCCTGCGTGTTTTCCCGGTCCCATTCCGGGATCGCTTGACCGTGGAACTGGACCAGGACCTGGCCGCAGTGGATCTCAGCCTGTTCGATACCTCCGGTCGTACCGTGCTGCAGCGCCAAGGGCTGAAGTTCGAGTCCGGCAAGTTGCAGATCACGGACCCGGTGCTTTCCAGCCTTCCGGAAGGCCTCTACGTGCTGCGCATCCGTTCGGGCGATCTCGTACGGCAGGCCACCGTGGTTCGCACATGGTGATCCCGGATGTGATCGTTCCGACCATTCCGGTAGCGGAACTGTTGCATGCTTATGCGAGTGGCAGGTTCCCCATGTGCCATGAGGATGGCGAACTGTGGTGGCATGATCCCGATCCCCGCGCCATCTTTCCGCTTGATCGCGTGGCGCCCAATGCCCGCCTGCAGCGCCTGATGCGTTCCGGCCGCTTCCACGTGCAGCGCGTCTGCAATGCGCTTGACCTGGATGCCGTGATCACCGGCTGCGCCGATCGGCCGGAGACCTGGATCGATGAACGCATCAAGGCTTCCTACGTCCAGCTTTTCCAAGCGGGTCATTTGCTCGCCTTCGAGGTGTTCGAGGGTGATGAGCGCGTTGGCGGGATCTACGGTGTGGTAATCGGTTCGGCCTTCTTCGGGGAAAGCATGTTCAACCGGGCACCGAACGCGGGCAAGGTGGTGTTCCATGCCTTGGTGGAGCACCTGAAGCAGAGCGGCTGCACGCTCTTTGATACCCAGTACATCAACCCTTTCACAGCAAGCCTGGGTGCAGTAGAGGTGCCACGCACCGAATACCTGGCCATGTTGAACAAGGCGATCCACCAAGCCTCAAGCATACTCGCATGATCTTCCGTGTGTTCCTTCCCCTGCTGGCACTCATCGCACCCGCTTCGCTTTTCGCACAGAACAGCCTGGTGCTGGAGGTTACCCTGAACAAGCCCAAGGATGGAGGAACGCTGCGGGTGGTGCTCTGTCCCGATGCGGCATCCTTCGATTCCGAGAAGGGTTGCATCCTGAAGCAGGTGAAGGTGGACGGTCCCACTGCCAGTGTGCAGTTCACCGGCCTGGCCGAAGGGACCTATGCCGTGAAAGCCTTCCACGATGTGAACGACAACGGCAAGCTGGACACGAACTGGATGGGGATCCCCAAGGAGCCTTACGGCTTCAGCAACGATGCCATGGGGACCTTCGGTCCGCCGAGTTTCCAGCAGGCCGGATTCCCGATCGCTGCAGGCCGCAACAAGGCCAGCTTCCGCATGCGCGGTTGAGCCTCAGCGCGGATTTCGCACGACGGCCAGTTCGATGCGGGCGCGATCGGCCAGGTATTGCTGGTACAGGTCGGTGAATCCGATGCGGTGTTCCAGCGTTTCCGAAGGTCTTCCGCAGAGGCCCATCATCAGTTCGCAGGCTTCGCGCAGGCCATGTTCGCCACCGCTGTGCGCCGTCAGGATGTCCGCATCGCCGCGGGCAACGATGTGATCTTCCAGAAAGGGGCTGCTCCGGCGTTTCATCAACACCCGGAAACCACATTGGCGCGCCACGGGCACGTCCAGTACATCATCAAAGAAGAAAGCCACCTGCCGGGGATCCAAGCCGTGTTTGGAGGTGAAGGCATTGAAGGCTTCCGGCTTGTTGGCAAAGCCCATGTAGATGCCGTCGAAGCGTTCCCGCTGCGCGAAGCGTTCCGCATCCGGGTTGTGCTGGCCTGTTATGATCGCACACGGCAGCATGCGTCGCTCCCGTTGCCACAGCGCAAAGCGCAGCAGGTTCACTCCCATGCTGTCCACTTCGCTGAAGGGGCTTCCTCCGGCCGTGTCCTTCCAGCCGTTGTTGAACACACCATCCCAATCGAAGATGAGGGCGCGCACGGTGCCCAGGTTGCGCTGCAAGGCATCCGGTGGACGCAGGAAACGCGTGCCCAGGTTGGCGAAAGCTTTCAGGTACTCCATACAGGAACGGTTTCCGGTGCTTCTTCAGATCACTCTTCCACGGCCACGTACATCTTGCGGATGCGCATCAGCGGACCCGGGCAATGGGTGCCATGGCAGTTGGCACAGCTCTGCACAAGTGCATTGTAGGCTTGTGGACGCTCGGCCTTCGGGGCCTTGTACAAGGCATCCAGCTTGGCCAGGTAATCTTTTCCGAAGGTGGGGTAGGTGATCGGGTCGATGTGCATGCCCTGCGTCGGCGTGGCGGTGAACAAGGTCTTGATGGCAGGCTTCGGTGGCAGTTTGCCGTCGCGCGCCAATGCCGCCTTCACACTGTCCGCGTGCGCGGCCATGGTGCGCATCAGCAGGGCCAGTTCACTGGTAACATCTTGCTGGAAGGATGCCACGGGTATGCTGTTGTCCGCATTCCGGCTTGAAGAGCAGGCTACCACGGCAACGATGACAAGAAGGGCGATGAGTTCTTTTCGCATGGCTTGGCCCGAAAGGTAGAACTTGGAGGGCGCCCTGACACATTGGCCGTTGTTGGCAATGGGTTCGGGATCTGCTGACGCCCGGCCATGGAGCACACCAAAAAACTGGACCAGTTCGGAAGGCGCTTCTGGAACGCCCTGATACTGCCGGCGGTGCTGGTGCTCGTGATCTTCCTCGTGCTTTTGGTGGATGAGGTGCTCGGACTGGGCTTGGCCCGTTTTGGCATCCTGCCGCGCGACCCCGTCGGCCTGCGGGGCATCCTGTTCGCGCCGCTGTTGCACGGCGACCTTGACCATGCGGTCGGTAATTCCACCGCGCTGCTCATGTTGGGCTGGGCCTTGATGTACTTCTATCCGCGCAGTGCCGGAAGGGTCTTCCTCTTCACTTGGTTGGTGAGCGGGGTCTGGGTGTGGATCAGTGCGCGCGACAGCCACCACATCGGTGCGAGCGGCGTGGTCTACGGACTCGCAGCCTTCCTCTTCATGAGCGGCGTGTTCCGCAGGCAGCGCACGCTGATGGCCCTTTCGCTGCTGGTGGTCTTCCTCTACGGCAGCATGGTCTGGGGCGTGTTCCCGATCGTGCCCCGCATCAGTTGGGAAGGCCACCTTTGGGGAGCGGTAGGTGGCACCTTGCTGGCTTGGTACTACCGCAAGTTGCCCGCAGCGATCCAAGACCCCGTTCCCGTGCTTGATGAGGATGATGAGGACGAGGAGCCGCTGATGGAGCATATGGTACAGGCCGGGGGTGATGGGAACGCCCCGATCCGCATTGTCTACCATTTTCAAAGCGATGCGCCGAGTGGAGCATCAGATGCAGCTGGCGAGCGTTCCGATCCCGATCGTACCTCCGGCACATGGTCCGCTGGGGACCCTCGCTGACATCGCTCAGGCTTCGTTCATCCTGCACCTGTTTTCTTTACGGGAAGCATGGATGACAGGACTTATCACCAGCTAAGCCCGGAAGAGACCCTCAATAGGTTCAAGACCTCGGAGGAAGGGCTTACGGAAGCTGAGGCGACCTTACGCCGCACTCAACATGGCCTAAACCTGATCCCCGAAGCGGGCAGGCGCCATTGGTTCGTGCTGCTCCTGAAGCAGTTCCAGAGCCTGCTGATCTTGATCCTTGCCATTGCGGCCTTCATCTCCTGGCTCACCGACCACACGGTGGACATGTGGGTGATCCTGGTGATCATCCTGATCAATGCGCTTATTGGTTTCGTGCAGGAGTTCCGGGCCGAAAAAGCGGTGGAGGCCTTGCGCGACATGCTGGCCCCAACGGCCAAGGTGCGTCGTGCTGGTCGCTTGCGCACCGTGCCGGCCAGCGAACTGGTTCCCGGCGACATCATCGTGTTGGAGGAGGGCGACCAGATCCCTGCGGATGCGCGCCTGCTGGATGGCAAGGACCTGCGCTGCATCGAAGCCGCGCTCACCGGCGAGTCCGTGCCTGTGAGCAAGCGCAGTGATGCACTGCCCAAGGAGACCGGCATGGCCGACCGCCGCAACATGCTCTGGAAGAGTACGCATGTGGCCGGTGGTAGCGCTGTGGCCGTGGTCACCGCCACCGGCCTCTCCACACAGATCGGGCGTATAGCGGGTTCGCTCACCGCGATCAAGGAGGTGAAGACCCATTTCCGCCAGAAGACCGATAAGCTGGCCAAACAGATGGCAGTGGTCGCTAGTCTCAGCGCATCAGCCCTCTTCGCACTGGGCTACGCCTTCCACAGCATGGAGGTGGATGAACTGCTCCTGGTTTCCATCGCTGCCTTGGTCTCTGCCATTCCTGAAGGACTCCCGGCAGTGCTCACCATCGTGCTGGCCGTGGGCGCACACCGCATGGCCCAGCGCAAGGCCATCGTGCGCGAGTTCACCGCCACTGAAACGCTGGGTGCCGTCAGTGTGATCCTCACCGACAAGACCGGCACGCTCACACAGAACGTGCTATCGGTGGAGCGTGTGGCCCTGCCCGATGGTCCCGTGCGTCGTGTGACCGGCAGTGGCTGGTCGCCAATCGGCAACGTGTTGGAAGGAGAGGAGGTGTTGGAGGACGAGCAACTCGCCGACATGGAACCGCTGTTGCGCGTGGCAGCGCTGTGCAACAACGCGCAGGTGCAACATGATCCGAAGGCGGACCAGTACACCCTGGTCGGTGATCCCACCGAAGGGGCCTTGCTGGTGCTGGCGCGCAAGGCCGATGGCAGCGACAGGCACGAAGGCTGGCAACGGGTGGACGACCTGCCCTTCAACAGCGACCTGAAATTGCGCGCCACCTTGGTGCAGCGCGATGGTAAGCGCCAGCTGCTGGTGGTGGGCGCACCGGAGAAAGTGCTGGCCTTGTGTGATGGCAGCTGGAACGGGCGCGAGGCCGTGCCGATGGATGCCGCCATGCGCTCCCGCGTGCAGCAACGCATCGAGGATTGGAGCAGCCAAGCCTACCGCGTGATCGCCCTGGCCTACCGGGAGGTGGATGACATGACCATCGACAAAGAGCGCATCACCGGGCTCACCATGGCGGGGATCACCGGCATGATCGATCCGCCGCGCGAGGACGTCCCCGCTGCGGTGCAGGCCTGCCACGGTGCGGGCATCCGCGTGATCATGGCCACCGGCGACCACATCAACACCGCTGTCGCCATCGGTCGTGCCATCGGCATCGTGCGGCCCGATGTGAAGCCCGGCACCACTCTCGCGCTCAACGAACAACAGTTGGAGAAGCTCGACGAGGCCGAGTTCGACCGTGCTGTGCGCGAGGTGAACGTTTTCGCCCGTCTCACCCCCGCCATGAAGCTGCGCATCGCCGAGCGCCTGCAACACATGGGAGAGCTGGTGGCCATGACCGGCGATGGCGTGAACGACGCACCCGCCCTGAAGAAAGCCGATGTGGGCATCGCAATGGGCATCAACGGCACCGATGTGGCACGCGGTTCGGCCCAAGTGGTGCTCGCCGACGACAACTTCACCAGCATCGTGCATGCGGTGGAGGAAGGCCGCATCGTGTTCACCAACGCACGGCAGACCAGCTTCTACCTGCTCACCACCAACTTCGCGGAGATCACCACCCTGCTCAGCACCGTGGCCATGGGCCTGCCCATCCCGCTCACCGCCACACAGATCCTCTGGCTGAACATGGTGACCGATGGCCTCTGCGATAAAGCCCTCGCCGTGGAGCAGGGGCACGGCGATGTGTTGGGCCAGCAGCCCTTGAAGCGCGGCGAGAACATCCTGACAGGCGAGGTGGTGCCCTTCGTGCTGATGACGGCCGTGCTGATGGCCGTGATGGCCATCGTAGCCTTCAAGTTCTTCCTGCCTCAGGGTGTGGAGAAGGCCCGCACCGCCGCCTTCGTCGTCATGGCCTTCTCGCAGCTCTACAACGCCTACAACCTGCGTTCGCTCAAGCGCTCCATCTTCCGCATCGGCGTGTTCAGCAACAAGTGGTTCAACCGGGCGATCGTGGCCTCCGTGCTGATCCAAGTGGCCATCATCGAGATCCCCTTCCTGCAGGACCTCTTCCACTTCAAAACCCTCGCGTTCCTGGAATTCCTCGTCCTCGCACTGGCCGGTTCACTGATATTGGTGGCGGGGGAGGTGTTCAAGTACATGCGGCAGAATTTGCAGAATAGATGAATTGGAAATTGCTGATCGCTGATCCCCGCGTCCAGCGTCGGGGGATCAGCAATTAGCAATTCCGCATCAGCAAGAGAGATGAACCACACCTCCCCCCAAGACGCCCTCACCCTCGTCCAACCCGGCCATCGTGTCTTCGTCCACGGCAGCGCCGCTACGCCGCTTACCCTGCTCCATGCGCTCTTCGATCGGGCGAGCGAGCTCCGCGATGTGGAGGTGATCAGCATCAGCACGCTCGGCGATATCGGCCTGGACAAGCCCGGCGTACACGAAGCTTTCTTCATCAACTCGCTCTTCGTTTCGGAGAACGTGCGCAAGGTGGTGAACACCGAGCATGGCGATTACGTGCCGGTCTTCCTCAGCGAGATCCCGCGCCTCTTCGACCGTGGCATCATGCCCATCGATGTGGCGCTGGTGCATGTGTCACCGCCGGACCGCCATGGCCTGTGCTCGCTGGGCGTGAGCGTGGACGTGGCCCGTGCCGCCGTGCGGAACGCCAAGGTGCTTATCGCTCAGGTGAACCCCAACATGCCACGGACGCATGGTGAAGGCCATGTACACATCAGCCGCTTCGATGCGCTGGTGGAAGTGAACGACGCCTTGCCCGAGGTGGACTACCGCACCCGCATCGGCGACTGCGAACGCACCATCGCGCGCCACTGTGCTGAACTGATCGAGGATGGCAGCACGCTACAGATGGGCATCGGAGCCATCCCGGATGCCATCCTCGGCGCGCTGGAGCACCACAAGGACCTGGGCATCCACACGGAGATGTGCTCCAACGGCATCATGCCCCTGCTGGAGAAGGGCGTGATCACCAACCGCTTCAAGAAGAAGCACCCCGGCCGGGTGGTCACCAGCTTCGCGCTGGGCACCCGCCAACTCTACGACCTCTTCCACGACAACCCGGACTTCGCCTTCCTGGATGCGCAGTACGTGAACGACGGCAAGGTGATCCGCGCCAACCCCAAGGTAGTGGCCATCAACAGCGCCATCGAGATGGACCTGACGGGGCAGGTGTGTGCGGACAGCATCGGCACCTGGCAGTACAGCGGGGTGGGTGGGCAAATGGATTTCATGCGCGGTGCGGCATTGAGTCCGGGCGGCAAGCCGATCATTGCCATGGCAAGCACAACTGGCAAGGGGGGGAGCAAGATCGTGCCCTACCTGAAGGAAGGTGCGGGTGTGGTCACCACACGTGCCCACATGCACTGGGTGGTCACCGAATACGGTACGGCCTACCTCTATGGCAAGAACCTGCGGCAGCGCGCCGAAGCGCTCATCGCCATCGCCCATCCGGAGCATCGGGAGGCGCTTGCCGCAGCTGCCCACAAGCGTTTCAGCCGCCGATCAAGAGTAAGAAGCCCCGGTGGGTCTTCCACCGGGGCTTCTTCAAGCTTAAGGAAAGCGCTATTCGGCCGCGACCTTCAGCGTGGCCACTTCCTTTCCGCCGCCCATCAGCTTCAGCACGTCCCTGTCCAGCTTGTAGCTGTCCACCAGGCCCAGGGCTTTTTTCACGGCATCCTCGGTGGCCATGGTGCTCTCACAGTACATCTTGGTGCTGGCCAAGGAGGGGAAGCTCAGCTTGGTGCCTTCCATGGAGTACCCACCCATCAGGCGGTTGCATCCTCCGAAGCCTTGCACTTGCTCACCGGCCAATTGCAGCCAGGGCATTTCCACGCCCTCGGGCATTTTCACGGCCTCACCGGCCACGCTTTGGAACACCCACTTCTTGTCCGCGAGAGAAGCTGCTTGATTCACGCATTTGGTCGCGCTCAGGGTGAGCAGCAGTGTTAGTGCGATGGCGTAGTGTTTCATGGCCGATCAGGATTTCCGCAGCACTGGCAAGCGTCGGGCCAAGCTTAGTTGTTCAGCATCACGGGCATCACCAGCATCAGCACGTCCTCGCCCACCTCGCCAGCCTCGCCGGGCAGCAGGATACCGGCGCGGTTGGGCGCGCTCATCTCCAGTATCACATGCTCGGTGTTCAGGTTGTTGAGCATGTCCATGATGAAGCGGGAGTTGAAGCCGATGGTGATCTCCTCGCCCTCGTAGCTACAGGTGAGCTTCTCGTTGGCCTCGTTGGCGAAATCCAGGTCCTCCGCGCTGATGGTGAGCTGGCTGCCGTTGATGTGCAGGCGCACCTGGTGCGTGGTCTTGTTGGCGAAGATGCTCACGCGCCGGATGGAGCTCAGAAAGGTGGCCCGGTCGATGGTGAGCTTGTTCGGGTTGGTCTTGGGGATGACGGCCTCGTAGTTGGGGTACTTGCCATCGATCAGGCGGCACACCACCACGGTGTTGTCGAAGCGGAACGCGGCGTTGTTCTCGTTGAATTCCACCGAAACATCCGCGTTGGTACCGGCGAGCGTTGCTTTCAGCAGGTTCAGCGGCTTTTTGGGCACAATGAAGCTGGCCGTGCGGGGTGCCTGTATGTCGGTCCGCTTGTAGCGCACCAGCTTGTGCGCATCGGTGGCCACGAAGCGCACATCCTCTTCGGTGAGTTCGAAGAAGATACCGCTCATAACGGGGCGCAGATCATCGTTGCCGGTGGCGAAGATGGTCTTGTTGATGGCAGTGGCCAGAATACCGGCGGGCATGGACAGGCTGGTGGAATCCTCCAGCACGGGGCTTTTGGGGAATTCGGCACCGTTGAAGCCGGTCATCTTGTACTTGCCCTGATCGCTGTTGATCTCCACGCCATGGTGCTTGCCATCCACGCTGAAGGTGAGTGGCTGTTCGGGGAAGGCCTTCAGGGTATCGAGCAGGATACGCGCCGGAATGGCCACGCTGCCCTTGTCCTTGGCCTCCACGGCCATGGTGGCGGTAATGGTGGTCTCCAAGTCGCTTGCCGTAAGGGTAAGCTGCTTGTTGTCGATCTCGAACAGGAAGTTGTCCAGGATGGGCAGGGTGTTGCTGCTGGCGAGCACACCTTGGAGGAGTTGGAGTTGCTTGAGCAGCGCAGTGCTCGAAACGATGAATTTCATCGGTCAGATAAGGCGTTTATGAGGATGGCAAAGGTAGCCGGGTGCCAAGGCCGATAGGGGCCATGTTATCAACACCAAGGGGCGTTTTTCCACACCCTGAGCATGCCCGACCATCATTCCGCAGACATCCACGTGCATTGGGGCCTCAACAACTCACAACCACCTCCTCAACCTCCTCAACCTCCTCAACCTCCTCAACCTCATCAACCCCTCCACCTCCTCAACCTCCTCAACCTCCTCAACCTCATCAACCTCATCAACCCCTCAACCCCTCAACCGCTCAACCCCTCAACCGCTCAACCCCTCAACCCCTCAACCACCCTAACACCCCCCCAACCACCCTCCCCCCCCCCAACCATCATCGCCGAAAGTTGACCACCGGCTGCAGCACCCGGTCGAACATCTGCCGCTGAACGGTGACCAGCAGCGTGTCCTGCACCAGGGCATGCATCCGCACCTTGTCGTTCTCCTGCAAGTGGGCGTCTGCCGCGGTGAGGTCTCCCTCGTAGGGCTTGTACCAGAACTTGGCGTTCTGCTCCGTTCCATCGCGGTGTATCACACGCAACACATGGGCGGGCTGTGCTTTGAACAAGGAATCGCGCTGTTCGGGCTTCAACTCGCGGTCGATGTACTCGAAGTTCATCTGCTGGAAGGTGAGCAGGGATGCCTTCACCAACAGGGTGTCGAACGGAATGTCCTGGCCTTTCGCATCCAGCAGGCGCACGGTGCTGCGGTCCACTTGCTCCATGCGGTAGTTCACCTGTGGCACGGCCGGGTTGCTCACTTCCACCGCGGCCAGGTCGTACATGTCCTTGAACTGGAAAACCACGGAACTGCGCCACTCGTCGAGGTTGGCGTGGAAACGGGTGCTGAGTATGCCGGTGAATCCGCTCATGTTCAATACGTAGGGTACACTGCTGCGACCGATGCCGGGTTTCTCAAGCAGCATGTAGGTGCCGAAGTGGTCCTTGGTCCCGTGCCCCACGAGCCACACCTTGCTGGGCTTCTTTCCCCCTTCGTAGATCTCCACGCGCTTGGCATTGGAGGACATCACGCGCAACACATTGGATTCCATGCTCTTGGGCACCGGAGAGCGAACTTCCACACGCAAAAAGGTCTTCAGCAGGAGGTTGATGTAGTCCTGCTTGGCGGTGTACAGCTCGTTTCCACGGACCACTTGCCATCCATTGGCGGTGCGGCGCAGGTCCACCAACTTGCCATCGGTCTCTGCAATGAAGATGCGATCCACCTTGCTGGTATCGGGTACCATGAAATCGCTGAGCGGACGGTCGAGGGTACTGGTACCACGCTGGCCGCCAAGCCACCAAGCGATGGACCCCAGGGCGATGAGAATGACAATGAGGAGAAGCAGGCGTTTGTTCATGGTTCTTCAGGCTTTTCCTGTGGCCGGTGCACGGTTGGCGCGCACGCGCAACAGGTGGAAGAGAAGGCCGGCAAGCAGACTGAGCAGGATGGGCACCACCGTGTTCACTACCTGCCAGTAGCGGCGTTCGTCCTCTATGCGTTTGGAGTCCAGCAGCCGCAAGCTGATGGCCCGCGAGCGAATGCTGATCAAGCCCTGGTCGTCCAGCAGGTAGTTCATGGCATTGATGATGAACTCCCGGTTGCCGTAGCGCTTCGCATTGGAGTAGCGGTCCCAGCCCAGCGGGAAGTACACGCCCTTGGCGGGATCGATGCGGTTCTCGATCACGTCGCCATCACTGATCACCAACTGGGCGGTCTTGGTGCCCTGTTCGCGGTAGCCCACTTCGGGGTCGTTGGTGAAATCGGCCGGCAGGCGATCGATAAAGGCGGAAGTGAAGGGGCCCTCAAGCAGCACGGCCACGGGCATGTACGGTGTGCTGTTCCGCTCAAAGCCCATCTCCATTTTGGTGATGTTCAGGCTGATGCGCACCGGGTTGCGCATGGAGCGTGAGTAGGGCGATGTGGTGAGCAGCACGGTCTTGCGGATCTCGTCGCTGCCCAGGGTGTCCAAGCTGCTAACGAAGCGGGTGTGCACCGGGTCGATGTTGGCAACGATCGGGTGGTTGCTCTGTGGCACCAGAATGGGCTCGAAGTACCAAGGCAGGAGCTCGCGTTTGCGCTGCCCGCCATAAGGCTCGGTCATGATCTCTATGGGCGCACAGCTCATGTCCAACACCAGGTCCTTGTTCACCCGCACGCCATAAGCGGCCAACTGGTTGTCGAGCCCAAGATCACGGGGAAGCGCCATGGAGAACTGCTTCACGCGCAAGCTGTCCAGATAGGGGTTCATGGCATCCAGCAGCCACAGCACCTTGCCGCCGTTCATCACGAACTGGTCCACCACATAGCGGTCCTGTTGGGAGAAGGTGCTGTCCGGCTTGGCAATGATGAGCGCATCGTACTCGTTGGCGCGGTACTTCATGCCATCCACGCGCTTGCTCAGGGCGTCGATCCGCCCATCGATCCGCACCCGGCTCACCTCGTATTGCTCGCCCAGTACGGTGGTGGCGTCCATCACCAGCATGGGGGGCAGTTCGCCATGCCCTTCCAGGAAGGCCACTTTGGACTTGCGCGTTGAGATGGCCTGGCGAATGGCGCTGGAGAACTCATACTCCAGGTTGTTCACCGATCGGTTGATGATCTCCGGATCGCTGGCGCCGTATTGTGAGCGCAGCAGTTGCACGGGCACCGTCTTTTCGCGGTAGGTGATCAGTGCACCGGGAAAGATGATCAGCTCGGTGTGTGCGCCCTTTCCTCCAAAGGTGAGGCTGCTGTAGCTCAGCCCTTGGTCCTGCAGTTGTTGGTACACGTCGTTGCGCGTCTTTTCATCGGCACTGGCGCTGGGGTCTATGAAGGTGTACTGGATATGCTCTGCTTGGTACACGCGCATCTCGTCCAGCAGATCGCGCGTGGCCTGCGCCAGGCGTTGCAGGTCGGCGGGCAGGTCGCCGCTCAGGTAGACCTTCACGTACACGATGTCCTCCAGGTCGCGCACCAGTTCTTTGGTGGCATCGGTAAGCGTGTGCCGCTTCTCGGAAGTAAGGTCCACCCGCACGCGCAGGTACGAGCCGATCACCAGCAGCACCAGCACGATGCCAATGCCCGCGATCAGTTCCAGCAAGTTGGCCGCGCGGTTGGAGCGCTTGCCCGGCACCTTGGTGTTCTCCTTCTTGGCCATTACCAGGTGCGGCTTTGAAGGGTGGTACGGGTAAGCAGCAGGAAGATGGCGATCACGGCCAGGAAGTAGAGCACGTCGCGCAGGTCGATGATACCACGGCTCATGCTGGAGTAGTGCGCATCGATGCCGATGTTCTTGATCGGGCCTTCCAAAGCCCCCAGCGCCTCGAAGTTGGCAATGAGGTCGAAGCCGAGGTAGAGGAAGAAGCTGAGGAAGACCGCAACGAGGAAGGCCACGATCTGGCTGTCCGTAAGGGCGGAAGCGAAAATGCCGATGGCCGCGAAGCACGATGCCAGGAAAAGCAGGCCGATGTAGCTGCCCACGATGCCGCCGGTATCGAGGTTGCCTTTGGGGTCGGCCAGTTCGTGCAGACTGATCCAGTAGACCAGGGTGGGCAGCAGGGCTATCACCACCAGGAGCACGGCGGCGATGTATTTGGCCAGCACCACCTGCAGCTCGCTCAGGGGCTTGGTGAGCAGGAACTCGATGGTGCCCGTGCGGCGCTCCTCACTGAAGCTGCGCATGGTAACGGCCGGCACCAGGAAGAGGAACACCCAAGGCGCAGTGATGAAGAGCGGGGTGAGGTCGGCATAGCCGATGTCCAGCAGGTTGCCGGGGAACACCCACAGGAACAGGCCGGTGAGCAGCAGGAAGACCACCACGGAGATGTGGCCGATCAGCGAGCCAAGAAAGCCCCGGATCTCTTTGAGGATGAGTGCCAGCATGCGGAAAGCGTGCGAAGATAGTTGCCGGCCATGCGCTGGCAGGTACCGTTCCTCGGAACGGGTATGCGCTAGATGGCTTCTAAAACTCGATCACCATGTTCCGCTTGCGCTGCGGCTTCTTGGGGATCTTGTCCGCATCGGTGTTGCAGTAGTTGCGCACAATGAAGACGGCGTCCTTGTCTCCCAACTCGGCGCTGCGGCGCCAGTTCACGCAGGCATCGCCCTTGTTGTCCATCTTGTAGTAGCAATCCGCACGGTAGTAGTAGGCTTCGGCCAGGTCGTCCTTACCCTTGTCTATGACCTCGGTGAACTTGGCGATGGCCTCGTCGTAGCGTTCCAGGTCGAAGAGCAGCACCCCCAGGCTCATCAGTCCGCCATCTTGTTCCGGGTTGATGCGCAGGCTGGCTTCCAGGTCGGCCAGGCCGTCCTCCTCACGGAAGAGTTCGCCTTTCACCACGCCGCGCAGAAAGAGCGCATCCGCGTTGTCCTTGCGCAGTTCCAGGCTGCGGTTCAGGTCGCGCAGGGCGGCTTCATTATTCCTGCCCAGGTAATGCGCACAGGCCCGGTTGTAGAATGGGTCCGGATCGTTGGGGGCCAGCTTGATGGCCTTGTCGCAATCCTTGATGCCTTCCTTCAGGCGGCCTTCGGTGATGTACACGGCACCGCGGCTCACATACAGGCGGGCATCGTTGGGGTCCTGCTTTTCGGCCTTGGTGTAGTCGATGATGGCGCCGTGCAGGTTCTCCTGCCGTTGCTTGATGTCGCCCCGAAGCTTGTAACCGCCCGGCACGGATCCATCCAAGGTGATGGCCGAATCCGCGTGCGCCAGTGCCGCGGTGTAGTCCTCGGCCGCATAGGCCTTGCGGGCTTTTTCCAGATGCGCCAAGGCATCGTTGGGCGAGGCGCCCGGTTGTGCGAAGAGCAGGGCAGGGGAGAAGGCGAGGGCAAGGGTAAGCGAACGCAGCATGGGACGAAGATCGTGCATTGGCCGGATCCCCGGAAAGGAGCGTGCCAGGATGGGAGATGCTTACGGCAGCAGGTGCTCCCGGTCCACCGTCCACGCTTCTGCCGGTGCCTCGAAGAGCGGCTTCACCGTTGGCCACACGGAGGCGAACACTTCGGAAAGCCGATAAGCCTCCAGGTCTGAGGCCTGTTCCCAATGGCTGTAGGTGAAGAAGATCCGCGGGTCGTTCACATCGTGCAGCAGCTCCAGATGCAGGCAGCCGGACGAACTGCGGATGCGCGGTTTCCAGCCCTCGAAGAGTTCCTGGAAGCGTTCCACGGCATCCGGTCGGAAGGTCATTTTTACGATGCGTACCACCATGTGCTCAGCGGGAGAGTTCACCGAAGTCGATGCGGATGGGATCTTCTTCGGAAATGCCCAGTAGCCCCGAAGCGCCGCCGCCCACCCCAACGGCGCCCTTGTTCACGGCCACTTCAAGCAAGCCATTGGATCCGAAGAAGGCCACACGTTCGCCCTGGGGCACATCATCATAGGTGGTATGCAGCCGTGTAATGTCGTCCTGCCGCCTGCCGAAGCTGAGGCGGAAGTTGCGGCCAGCCCCCACGTGATCGAAGAGCTGGCGGCGTACGTTGGTCACCAGGTTGCCATAGGAGTCCACATAGACCACCTTGGCGCGGATGCTGTTGCTGTCCACCGCCGGTTGGAAACCGATCTGCTCGCGGATGCCTGCCACGCGCCTACCGATCACATCGGGCGTGCCACCGCGCGCCAAGTGCGTGGCCACCTTCACGAAAACGCTCTTGGTGGTGAAGACCGCGTGGTCGGCATCGAGCTTCATGGTCAGTTCGAAGGCCTCGTGCGGTTTGCCGTCGAAGAGCAGGGAGAAGATGCCGTTGTCCGCACCGATGAAATAATGCCCATCATGGCGCACCACCATGTGCGGGGTGCGTGGGTCGGCCTCGGGATTCACGCCGATGATGTGGATGGTGCCGCGCGGGAATTCCGGGTAGGCATTGCGCAGCACGAAAGCCGCCTGGGCGTTGCTGAAAGGCCTTATGCCGTGGCTGATGTCCACGATGTTGGCCTCCGGATGCTGCGTTAGTATGGCACCCTTCACGGCGGCCACATAATGGTCCCGCAGACCCATATCGGTGGTAAGGGTGATGATGGCCATGGTGCAGGTGGGGAACCGAAGGCAAGGGCTACCTTCGGCGCTCAAAATTATCCCCATGGTCCAAGCCCATCCGGGGAAATGTTTCAACAACCCGAAGTTGCTTTGCTCGAGAAGCTGATCACCATAACGGGCGTGGACCCCTTGGACGTGCTGGGTGCCAACGATGCGAACCTCCGCCTGATCCGCCCACACTTTCCCAAACTCAACCTGGTGGCCCGTGGCGATACGCTGAAGATCACCGGTACCGAGGTGGACATCGCCCAGTTCGAGGAACGCTTCAATGAGCTGGTGGCCCACGTGGCCCGCTACAACGAGCTGCCACGCAAAGTGCTGGACGACATCATGGGCACCGGCGGCAGTGGCGATGCCGGCGATGGCGATGTGCTCGTTTACGGAAATGCCGGCCTGCGCGTAAAGGCCCGCACTCCCAATCAGCAGCGCTTGGTGGAGGCCGTGGCTGCCAGCGACATGGTCTTCGCCATCGGTCCCGCAGGCACGGGCAAGACCTACACCGCCGTGGCCCTGGCCGTGAAGGCGCTGAAGGAGCGCAAGGTGCGCCGCATCATCCTCACCCGCCCAGCTGTGGAGGCCGGCGAGAACCTGGGCTTCCTGCCCGGCGACCTGCGCGAGAAGCTCGATCCCTACCTGCAACCGCTCTACGATGCGCTGAAGGACATGATCCCTGCATCACGCTTGGCCGAGCACCTCGATGAAGGGGTGATCCAGATCGCCCCGCTCGCCTTCATGCGCGGCCGCACCTTGGACCACGCCTTCGTGATCCTCGATGAGGCCCAGAACGCCACGTTGCCCCAGCTCAAGATGTTCCTCACCCGCATGGGGCGCAACGCCAAATTCGTCATCACCGGCGACGTTACCCAGGTGGACCTGCCCGAGCGCATGCCCAGCGGCCTGATGCCTGCCGTGAGCATGCTGCGGGATGTGGAAGGCATCACCGTCATCGAACTCACCGAGAAGGACGTCATCCGCCACGAACTCGTTACCCGTGTGTTGGGTGCTTTCCGGAAGCTGGAGGAGCGGGGATGAAAGCGCAGGGGGCGTTGTCAGTTCTCAGTTGTCCGTTGTCCGTCTCGACCGATCGAACGCGATACACAGCCTTGCAACCCACCCTGCGCGTAGACGGACCTTGCTGATGCCCCACCCAGCTCCGGACAACTGACAACCAACAACGGACAACCGACAACGGACAACGGACAACTGACAACCGACAACTGTTCAACCGACAACCGACTACCACCCACCGACCTCCACGCGTCCACCCACCATGCCCGACACCCTGCTCCACTCCGACCTCCAGCATCCTCTCATCACCAACGTGTACCGCGGCAAGGTGCGCGATGTGTACACCTTGAGCGATGGGCGCATCATCCTGGTGGCCAGCGACCGCATCAGTGCCTTCGATGTGGTGTTGCCCCGGGGCATTCCCCACAAGGGCCAGGTGCTGAGCCAACTCAGCTGGCACATGCTACAGGCCACGGCGCATGTGGCACCCAATTGGACCATTGCACAGCCCGACCCCAATGTGGTGATCGGTCATGCGTGCAGCACGGTGAAAGTGGAGATGGTGGTGCGCGGCTACCTGGCCGGCCACGCCTGGCGCACCTACCAGAGCGGGGAGCGCGTGCTGTGTGGGGCCACCATGCCCGATGGCATGCGCGAGAACGACCGTTTCCCCGAGCCCATCATCACGCCCAGCACCAAGGCCGACGTGGGGCACGATGAGGACATCAGCCCGGCCGAGATCCTGGAACGTGGCCTGTGTACCTACGAGGAATGGGCCACCATGAGCCGCTATGCCCTGGCCCTCTTCGCCGAAGGCACACGCATCGCTGCGGAACGTGGCCTGCTGCTGGTGGACACCAAGTACGAGTTCGGTCGCAGTGCTGACGGTCGCATCCTGCTGATCGACGAGATCCACACCCCGGACAGCAGCCGCTACTTCTACGCCGAGGGCTACGCCGAACGGCAGGCTGCGGGAGAGCGCCAGAAGCAGCTGAGCAAGGAGTTCGTGCGCGAATGGCTCATCGCCGGCGGCTTCATGGGCAAGGAGGGACAACAAGTGCCCACCATGGATGATGCCTTCGTGCAGAGCGTCACCGATCGTTACGTGGAGCTTTACGAGCGCATCACTGGCGAGGCCTTCGTTCCGGCTCCCACGGAGGACATCGCAGTGCGTGTGCAGCAGGCCGTGAACGCTTACCTGGGCTGATCGGCGAGCGCTACTTCAAGCGGTACCCGGCCTCAATGGGGTAGTGGTCGCTCACGTCGATGTCCTTGCGGGTGGTGGAGTACCGCACGTCCAGTTCGGGGCTGTGGAACTGGTTGTCGATCCGGATGAACCAAGGGAAGTGGTGGTAAGTGAACCCGAATCCCCGGCCGGCCTCCTCATGTGCATTGCGGAAGATCTGCTTCAGGCGCTGGTAGGTGTCGGAGTAGGGCAGCGCGTTGATATCGGCACAAAGGATAACGCGGTGCGGACTGGTACTTAGGAATTCCTCCACAATGCTCATCTCGCGGTTCCGCACTTCATGTCCCCAGCGAAGCCGGTCATGGATGTCCCGCAGGTTGGAAAGCACGTTGGAAAAGGCGGATGTACTGTCGCTCTGTTTCCAGCGGATGCTCATTGAGCGCAGTTGCAGGTTCACCACGCGGATGGTGTCGCCGTCAATGGCGAAGTCGTTCCAGTGGCCGTTGTAGCTCTCCTTATAGCCAAGGTCCAGCCGCCCACTGCTGAAGGCCGGGAACTTGCTGAAGGTGGCCACGCCGATGGTTCCCGCGTAATCGTCGTTGAAGACCGGATTGGTGTAGAAGTAGTTGAACCCACCGAGGCGGATGATCGAGTCAACGGCCATCTCATCGTCCGATCCATGCCCGTGGTAGAATTCCTGAATGCAGAGGATGTCGGGCACATCGCCGGTGCGGAGGAAGGCGTAGAACGAGCTGTAAAGCACGCTATCGCTCTCCAGCGTGGACGGTCGGTAGGGGTTGAAGAGTGCCGCATTGAAGCTCATCACCCGCAGGTCCACGCCACTCGGATCGCGCAGGAAGTTGAAGGCGAAGGTCTCCTGCATGGGCTTCAGGGAGAGCAGCAGTGCCACGGTGGGTAGCAGCAAATGGAGAAGGCCAGGCCGAAGCAGCAGGGCCAGCACGAAATTGATGATGACCGCCACCAGTATCACCGGCATGAAAAAGCTCAGCAACTCCAACCACCAACTGCTGAGGATCATGTAGCTGATGAGCACGGTGAGCACCGCGAAGATCAGCGGAAGAAACCAGCAGAACAGCCCGCACCCCAAGCGCTTGCGCCAGTTAAAGCCTGGTCGAATGGCCTTGTTCGCACCCCTCAAAACGCCGAATGTTTCAGGGATTCAAGGAAAGAGCGATATGTCCTTGGAGTGCGGTTCAAGAGGCGGGAGAGTGCGTCGAAAGCAGAATGGAGGCGGTGGTGTTGTTTGGCTGTGTGCGCGGCGATCAAGAGCGTACCAGCAGGTCGTTCGATCCAAGCGTGGTGTTCAAAGCTAAGCTGGTGGCTGTAGTCAGCACCGTTCGTTCACCAGCTGCGGTTTTTCGATGCTGAGCAGGAAGGCCATGCAGAGGGCATTAAACCGTTCGGCTTGCTCAATGGTGACCACATGGCCGCAGCGTGGGAGCACTTCCAAACGCACGCTCTCATGTAGGCGGGCATAGCGTTGCGCCTGGTCCAGGAACAGGTGGTCCTGTGCGCCCATCACCACCAACTGCGGAATGTCCGAGTGTGCTGCGAAGAGTCGCTTCAAGGTCTTATTGAGTCCCTGGTACATGGAAGTCCACTTGCGGAATTCAGCGGTGCTGAGGAAGCGCGATTCACGGATGAAGACCTCGCGGGAGCGCTGGTGGTTCTTGCGGGGCATCATGATCCGTGCACTGATCCGGTAGAAAGCCGGATAGCCGATCACCTTGGCCATGGTGAGGCTTGCGGTGGCCAGCACTTTCAGGCCACTGCTCAAACGCACGATGGCTCCACCGTTCACCACGGAAGCCACCTGTTGTGGCCGTTGTTCCCGCATGCTGAGCGCGATCACCGAGCCGAGCGAAACACCCAGGAGATGCACGGCACCCAAGCGCAGGTGGTCCACCACGGCCCAGATGCGCTCACCGATGTGCTCGAAGGTGTAGGCTGTTTCGTTATTGGGGCGTTCCGACATGCGGCCGTGTCCGGGAAGGTCCAACACCAGCAGGTTGTAGCGCTGCCCCAGTTCGGGTACCTGCCGTTTCCAGGTAACGGTACTGCCGCCTGCGCCATGGATCAGCACAAGCCATTCAGCAGCAGCATGGGCAATGTGGGTCTCGTGGTACAGCAGGTCCTCAATTCTCCGAAGCATGCCCAAAGAACCGACAAATGCGTCGGAAGGTTCTTGTAGATGGATACCCGCACGGGGTCGTTATGATCGGAGCTACTCCAACAAGAACTCCCGCATGAACTGCACCATCGCGTAGAACTGGTAGTCCTGGTTGCCCTTCTTGCGGAAGCCGTGGCCCTCGTCGTTGGCCATCAGGAACCACACGGTGCCGCCTTGGGCCTGTATGCGATCTTTCATTTGCACGGCCTCGCTGGCGGGTACGCGGGGGTCGTTGCCGCCTTGGATGATGAAGAGCGGTTTGGTGATCTTCTCCGTGTGGTTCAAGGGCGAGATCTTCTCCAGGAAGGCGGCCATCTTCGGATCGCGCTCATCGCCATATTCCACGCGGCGCAGGTCGCGGCGGTAGTCCTCGGTGTTCTTCAGGAAGGTGTTGAAGTTGCTGATGCCCACGATGTCGATCGCGCAGCGGATGCGGTCTGCATAGTGTACGCTAACGGCAAGCGTCATGTAGCCGCCGTAGCTGCCGCCCATCACCAGAATACGGTCGGCGTCCAGGTCGGGCTGCGTGGCGATCCAGTCCAGCAGCGCACCGATGTCCTTCACGCTCTCCTCGCGTTGGTATCCGTTGTCGAGGTCCAGGAAAGTCTTGCCGAAGCCGCTGCTGCCGCGCACGTTGGGGTAGATCATCGCCGCGCCCAGCTCGTTCAGGTAGTAGTTGTTGCGGCCTTGGAAGCCTGGCCGCGATTGCCCCTCGGGCCCGCCGTGTATGCTGATGATCACCGGACGCTTGCCGGTGAATTTCGCATGTGGCCGGTACAGGAAGCCGCTGATCGTGCGCTTGTCGAAGCTGGGCCAGGTGATCAGCTCGGGTTCGCGCAGGCCGCTCACATCCATGCCGCCGCTCTCGCTTTCGGTCCAGCGCGTCAGCTTCCGGGTATCGAGGTCGTAGCTGTACGCGTCACTGCTGGAGTCGTAGGTGCTCAGGGTAAGGCCGAGCACGCGTCCATCGGCCGTCCACTTCAGCCCACCGATGATGCTGACCGGAAGCCCTTCCACCGCCTCGTAGCGGAGTGTTCCGGTATGGAGGATGTACAGCCTGCTCAGTCCGTTCTCGTTGGTGGTGAAGGCGAGCTTGCTACCGTCCTTGCTCAGGTCGGTGGAGGCCACGTCCCACGGGATATCCGGCGTGAGCACGGTGAGCTTCTTCGTGCCGAGATCGTAGTGGCATAAGCGGTTGAACTCGCTGCCCTTGTTGCTTGTGAGGAAGATGCCCTTGCCGTCGGGTGCGAAGCAGATGGCGCGGTAGGTGGTGCGCTCGTCCTTGGCGGGTAGGATGCGCGTGCGTTTGCCCGTGCCGGCATCCAGCAGGTGGATGCGGCTCTCGTTCACGGAGATGTACTCGCCCATGAGCAACTGCTTATCATCGGGGCTCCAGTCGCTCACGCCCCAGCCACCGCCGCTGTTCTCGCACAGCACCTTGTCCGTGGCTGGGTCCACCGGGTCCATCAGGCGGATGTCGCGGTCCTTGCCGTTCCGGGTAGTGCTGCCGTAGGCGATGCGCTTGCCGTCGCGGCTCCATACCATGCCGCCGTTCTGCGAGCGACCGCCATCGGTGAGCAGGGTGGTCCTGCCGCCGTCCACATCGAAGCGGAAGATCTGCCCGAACTCATTGCCCCCTTGGTCCTTGGTGAAGAGGAAGTAGCTGCCCGCATTGGGCTCGTAGGTGGCGCCACCCACGGTTTCGGCGAAGAATGTGATCTGCGCGCGCGCGCCGCCGGGCATCAACACACGGTGCAGTTGGTTGCTATTGCCGAAGCGGGTGCTGATGATCATCTCACGCCGCTGCGGATGCCAATCGCTGAAGCTGGCCCCGCGCCCTTCGGTGTAGGTGCGCACCTCGTCGGCGATGGATGCCGGAAGGGCCGGTATGCCTTCCACCACCAGATTGTCGGTGACGGGTATGGTGCCCTGCTGGGCGAGTAGTGAAGAGGAGAGGAGGAGGACAGGGAGGAGGAGGTGACGCATGGGACTTGGATGGGAGCACGAAACTATCCAACTGGCACGACCTCTATTTCTCGGAGCCTCTACACGCCCATCCGACATCCTCAGTATGCTCCTACCGCTTCGCTCTGAAGAACCGTATCTGTTCCAATCGTGTTCTGGCTTGCTCTTCGTTGTGAACGCCGCGATCCAACCGTTCCTCCACGAAATAGTCCTCGGAATGGCAGGCCGTTGCGTGCTCTATGGATCGGAGCAGGTCGTACTCATTGCATGCCTTGCAACGGATTATCGTCCATGCTGGTTGGACTGATCCCGGATCCTTGCCAAGCACTTGGGTGGTCATCATCGCATGACACTTGGAGCATTCCTGCGAGAAGCTCTCCAAAACCTTCGGTCGCCGTCTGAACAACTTGGTGATCTTCAGCAAGGTGCCAAGCACGGGGCCGTACATCCACTGGTTCAACACGCCCGAGATGTCCACGGATACAATGCTGGCGAGCCGGTGGAATTCGTCGCATATCATTTCCCGTTCCTCCGTGTCGAGTTCCGTTGCCCGCAGATCGTACAAGGCATGCTTCAGTATCCGCTTCATTGCAGCACGCGGACTTCCGGTTTCCACGGCATGCATCAAGTGTTGCGCACATTGGTTCAGTGCATTCTCCAAACGCTCACAGAGCTCATTGTCCGAGGGTTCCAGCCCCCGGTCATACCATGCATCGGGTGCGAATTTCCTGCGCTCAATATAGGCCTGAAGTTGTGCCAATACGCGTGGTGTACCCATTGAGCTCATCGAGTCTGTGTTGCGCTCTTCTCTCCAGTGGTGTTACACCATTCAGGGCATCCGTTCAACGTTGTCGATGCTCGGTGTCGAGTGGGGCGCATCGTGTCTGTCCCACCCCAACTCCACATACCCCACCTCATGCGGCTTGCCCGGCGCGATCAAGAACCGAGGCGTTCCGTCCAACACATAGATCACGCTGGCATAGGTATACGCGTTGCTCACCACGTCAACGCCATCGTGGTCGCGGCTGGCCAGCACTTCCTTGATCTCTGCCACACCGAAGGCTTCGGTCCCCGGTCCGAAGCGCTGCTCGAAGCTGGGGATGCGTTGGCAGCGATAGAGCCCTTCCTCCACGGTGCGCCCGTTCTCTTCGAGCATCTCCAGGTAGCGCTCGCTGTAGTTCGTGTTAGCCAAAGGGAAGTTGGTGTGGTAGGTGAACGTGGCCTCCGCGAAGGGACGGAACTCGACAATGGTATCGCTGGAGCATTCCAGGCTGAGCACCCGCTCCGGACCACCGATCAGGTAGTTCTGTCCGGAGGCATGGTCCACCTCGTGAACGAAGGCCAGCGCATCCGCCTGTGTCTTTCGTGCCACCACACCGCGCACGATCGCCGTAACCGGCAGACCGGCCAGCGCGCTCTTCAACTGGATGAGGATGTTGCAATTGATCGAGACGCCATCGATGTTCATGCCGGTGATGTCCAGGTGACCGGGGATGGTGAGCAGCATCATGTCCTGTCCGCGCGCTTCGTCCCGGATGCGCATCACGGTCTGGAAGCCGTGGAAGTACGCCGGGATGTCCATGTTCTGCGCCGCGATGGCCGGCCCATGTACATGGCGATCCACGCCGATTGAACTGCACTTGTGCGTGCCGAAACGCTCCGCGTTGAAGAAGAACTCGTCGCCGAGCTGGTGCATCATGATGCTGGCTTCGTCCATGCCTGAGCCCGCCGCGATGCCCTGCACTTCCTCCAGCAATTCGGGTGTCCAGCGGCGCATGGCATCCACGTAGGCTGTGCCATGCAGGAAACGGTGGATGAACGTGTCCGCTTCCATGCCGGTGTATTCGGTAATGTCCTCCTTCAACAGGCCGATCACCGCGTGGATGTCGTCGCGCAGCAACTGCCCGTGGGCCAGGCCGCGCTCGTAGGGCGTGCCATGCAGGTCGAGGTAGCGCAGGCTGCTATCGGCCAGGAACTGGAGCGAGGCAACGGGCGCTACGCGGGTGTCGCGCTCCGGTGTGGTGGCGCAAGCCGCTATGAACAAGGGAAACAGTAAGGACCAAGAAGAGCGGAACATGGGCGGCAAGGTAGCCCTCAGCCCAGCACATGCTTCGCCGCCACGTCCACCACGAACCGTCCCCGCAGGAACTTGCGCCCCAGCAGCACCTGGTACTTCATGTCGCTACGGTCGAAGAGCGTGAACTGGGCGCGCACCACGTGGGTGCCGAGCCGCACGCGGGTGCTGATCAGGTAGCGCCGGCTGGCCTCGCCGTTGCTGCTCTTCACCGTTACCCGCTTGAAGGCCTTGAAGACCTTGGTCTTGCGGCGGCCACCCATCTGGAAAACGACGGTGAGCAGCTTCACGCCATCCACCGTGCGCACCTTGAGGCGCTGGTAGTGCAGGGCACTGCGGTAGGCGCCGGTGTCGATCTTGGCTTCCACGCGCGAGACGCCCAGCCCCGGCAGGGCGATGTGCTCCAACCGGCCGATGGTGGTCTGTTCCACGTGCGCCATGGGGGAAAGATATCGGGGCCATGAAATCGGCGCAACAGCCGGTGCCAGCGCTTACGAACAGGTTGGAGTGGGGGAGGGTCGCGCCTGGCGGAGTTCCGGTGTTTTGGGGAACTGCGGATGGTTGGCCGCGCCGAGAAGCATTGCCTGTATTCACCAGCCCGCAGTATCCGCGTTCATCCGCGTCATCCGCGGTTCGTATTCACTTCCGCCCGAAGGGCGTACCTCCGTGATCTACGCGGTCAAGACCTTCAGCCATTTCTTCAACAAGGCGGCATCCACATCGGCCATGTTCCGTAGCTTGATGTGCCGCATGTCCTTGCCCGTGCCTTCCAGCCTGCCATCGGGGTCATCCAACTTGCTCGCTTGCATGAAGCCGAAAGTGACATAGGACTTGGCCGTCTTGAAGTAGGCGAAGTCCTTGGCGGTGGCGAAAATGGGCCGGCCCCACTTGAAGTCCTCGCGCACATCCTTCACCGTTCCATGTACCAACTCTCGCACAGATTCCATGATGCGGCGCTGCTCCTCGGAGGCGCCTTCGATGTATGCGGTGACCTGGTCGTTCATGCGGGCAAAGTAAGGGGCACGCAGCGTCAATGACGGAACATAGGTTCCATCACCGTTCCCTCTGAGTGCCACCCTCACATCTGTCATTCCGAGCCATCATTGCGAAGCATACCGAAGCAACACATCTTCACATCCTCACATCTTCACATCCTCACATCTTCACATCTTCACATCCTCACATCTTCACATCCTCACATCTGATCTTCCTCATTGGCACACCGTTTGGATCGCCGAACTTCGCGCCACCCGACCACTGGTGGGTACAATCCCCAAACGACCATGATCCGTTCCCTTACCCTTGCGCTCAGCGCCACATTGCTCTTCGCCTGCACCTCCGTTCCCGCCTCCGCCCAGGAAGGCATGAAGTCCTACGGAGCCAAGATCACGCCCGATGGTGCCATCAGCACCGAAGCCTTCGTGAAGGCCATGGAAGGAACCGAGAGCCTTACCACCAAGTTCGAGTGCGAGATCATCACCAGCTGCACCGTGAAGGGCTGTTGGATGGACGTGATGCTGCCGGATGGCAAGCCGATGAAAGTGCGTTTCGTGGACTATGGCTTCTTCGTTCCCAAGCAGGGTCTGGAGGGTAAGCGCGCCATTCTGCAAGGCACCGCCACCCGCGAGACCTTCGATGTGGCCACCCTGCGCCACTATGCAGAGGACGCTGGCAAGAGCAAAGAGGAGATCGAGAAGATCACCGAGCCCAAGCACACGCTCACCTTCCTGGCGGAAGGGGTGCTCATCACCGAATAGCCGATGCGTTCTTGTTCCATCACAAAGCCCGGAGCCGCACTCCGGGCTTTGTGCATGTGTGTGGTGCTCCTGCCTGGCTGGTCGCTTGGTCAACAGCGCTACCAGCTCGGTTGGGGACGCGATGCCGCGTTGGTAGGTGCAGGCCTGGGTTTGAACGGCATTGCCCTGTTGCAGGCCCAAAGACCATTGCCCGCATTGACGTTACCCCTGGACCCTGCAGCGGTGAACGGGGTGGACCGTTTGGCGCTGGGGCGCTGGGACCCGGCATCGCACACCGCCAGCAACGTGCTCTTCGGGGTTGGTGTGGGCGTTTCCCTGGCAAGCGCCATGTTGGTGTATAAGGATGATGGTCCCATTGTGCCCGCAGCGCTCATCTTGGAAAGCAGCTTGCTCACCGCCGGTATCACCAACGTGGTGAAGGAATTGGTGAAGCGCCCGCGTCCCTACCTCTACGAACCCGGTATTCCTGC
This sequence comes from Flavobacteriales bacterium, assembly GCA_019638115.1. Lineage (GTDB taxonomy): Bacteria > Bacteroidota > Bacteroidia > Flavobacteriales_F > PHOS-HE28 > PHOS-HE28. The sequence continues at coordinate 336,036 of JAHBUK010000002.1, forward strand.
GGAACTGTTGGCGGGAAGGGACGACCGGCATTCCTTCTGGAGCGGTCATACGGCCAACATGGCGGCCATCTCCTTCACCACGGCATTTCTGGTGCAAGGCTCGGAAGCATCGGCGGCCGTGAAGACCACCACGTGGATCGGGGCTGCCACGGTACCCGCAGCCATGGGTTGGTTGCGTGTGCGCAGCGGCCGTCATTTCCCCACGGACGTGTTGACAGGTTACGCCATTGGCGCCTTCGTGGGATGGGCTGTCCCCTACATTCACCGCCTCAATTCCGGAACCAACAAGCGCTGATATGGAACGCTACGCATTGGCTATACACGGCGGGGCCGGTACCATTCCACGCACATCCATGACACCCGAACGCGAAAAGGCCTACCGCGATGCCTTGGAGACGGCTTTGCGCCGCGGCCATGCGGTGCTGGTGGCCGGTGGTGCAGCGTTGGATGCTGTGCAGGCTGCAGTACAGATGTTGGAGGACAGCCCGCATTTCAATGCCGGCAAAGGCGCAGTATTCAATGCCGATGGCCAACATGAGATGGATGCCAGCCTGATGAACGGCGCCGATCTTAGCGCCGGTGCCGTTGCCGGAGTGCAGAACGTGAAGAACCCCGTACAGCTTGCCCGCCGTGTGATGGACGCAAGTGGGCATGTCCTCATCAGTGGCTTGGGTGCGTTCGAGTTCGCGCACAAGCAGAAGATCCCCTTGGAGGACGACCAGTATTTCTTCGATCAGTTCCGCTACGAGCAGTGGCAGGAGACCGTGGGCACGGATGATTACAAGCTGGACCACTCGGCCGATAGCGATGCGGACAAGGAGCGGAAGTTCGGTACCGTGGGTGCTGTTGCGTTGGATAAGCACGGCAACCTGGCCGCAGCCACCAGCACCGGCGGCATGACCAACAAGAAGTGGCAGCGCATCGGGGACAGCCCCATCATCGGTGCGGGCACTTACGCCAACAACGCCTCCTGTGCGGTGAGCTGCACCGGGCATGGCGAGAGCTTCATCCGCGCCGTGGCCGCACACGATGTGCATGCGTTGATGGCCTACAAGGGCCTGTCACTGCAAGAGGCCGTGCGCGTGGTGGTGCACGAAAAGCTGCCCCCGCTGGATGGCGATGGGGGCCTGATCGCGGTGGACAAGGACGGCAACGTTGTGCTGGACTTCAACTGCAGCGGCATGTACCGCGGGCATGTGGGCGCCGATGGGGTGCTGCACACCGCGATCTTCCGGTGATCCTCAGCTTAGCGGCGGATCGTGCGCAGGCGGTGCTGCGGGACGCTTCTTACCCAGGAAGGGAAGATTGATCCGCTTCTCCTCCGGGTAGTCAATGTCCTCGCCCAAGAGGTAGCCATAGGGTTGAAGACCCGGCACGGCATCACAAACCACCTTCAGCATACCTGTAAGTGGTATGGCCACCACCATGCCCACCACGCCCCACAGCATGCCGAAGCCCAGCAGGGCCAATATGCTCGCCAGCGGATTGATGCTCACGCTGCTGCCGACCACCTTGGGGGTAATGAAGTTGTTCTCCAGAAATTGGGTGAAGATGCACACGCCCAAGGCACCCACGGCATAGGCCAGGCTATCCTTGGTGATCAGTGCAATGACGATGGGGAAGAGGCTGCCGATGAGCACGCCGATGTACGGGATGATGTTGAGGAAGCCTGCCAGGAAACCGAGCAACACCGCATACTTCAACCCGAGGATGAGGAAGCCGATGCTGTTGAGCACGCCCAGGATCACCAGTACGATGAGCACGCCGCGGATGTAGCGCCGGGAGAGTTTGGAGATGCGCACCATCACATCGAGCACCATGCCGTTGCTGCGCACGCTCACTTGCTGGAAGAAGATGCGGAACTTGTCCTTCAGCAGGAGCATGAGGAACACGAAGATGGGTATGGGCACCACGAAGGCCAGGGCCGCGCCGGTGCTGCTGAAAACGTTGAGCAGGGCCTTGCCGCCGTACTCGGCCATACCCGATAGGTGGTCGTTGAACCAGCGCACTTGTTCGCGTTGGTCGATGTTCACCACATCTTCTATCCAAGCCAGCACCAGCATTCCTTTTTCGCTGAAAGCGGCCTGTAACGCGGGCAGGTCCTTGCCGAAACGACTGGCTTGCCAGCCGATCAGGAAAAAGGAACCGATCACCACCACGATCAAGAGCAGGGTGGCCAGTGTGGCACCCAGCCAGCGAGGCGCTCCCCACCGTTCCACATGGCGGGCCAGTGGCAGAAGCAGGAACGCGAAGAGCGCCGCAACCAAGGATAGAATGATGAGGCTTTGGCCGTAGTAGAGCACCACCACGGTAAGCACCACGGCGAGCAGCACGTACACGTAGCGCTGTAGAGCGTCGGAACCGGTCATGGGATGTGTCAGTGCTTATCCTCCTGGTAAGCTTCGCGGCGGCGTTCCACGTAATCCTTCACGCGTTCCCAGGAGCGTTTTATCTCCGCCAGGAAGTGCTGCGCCTTATCGCTGGCCTGCAAACGCTCCGTGGCCATGGGGGCCACCGCACCCAAGAGGTACAGGAGCGCACGGCTGAAGGGCGAGCGTGCCTGTCTGCCGAGTACTACGCCCACCAAGGCGCTCAGCATTCCGGTGTGGTCCGAGGAAACCGTGCGGAGGGTGCTCATGGGGTCCCATGCACGCCATACCCTGCGGAACGTGGCGTTCACCACGGCGCGTCGGAAGTCGCGTTCACCAAGCACCTCCCAATGGTCGCGGATGCCCTGCAGATGGGCATCGCGTCGCTGCACGATCGCTGCGCGCCGTTCATGCACCTCAGTAAGGCTGCGGAATGGCTCAGTCGTCATCATGTGCGGCATTTATCAAGGCGAGGATGATCTTCTCGCGCAGTTGGTGTTTCCAAAGGAAATAGAAGGCAATGGCCAGCACCAAGTGCAGCCCTGCGGTGGCCAGAAAACCGAGCACCAGGCTGCTCAACAGGGCGCCCAGCCACAAGGCGAGTGCAACGCTCAACATCACCAACACGCCCCCCAAGAGAATGCCGACGCCCAGGGCCATCGTAGCGATGGCCACCAGGCGGCCGGCTTTCTCGGAGGCGGCGAGCACCACCAGATCACGCTGGGCGTCCATGTAGCCTTTGGCATCATCCGCCATGGCTTCCATCAACAAGCCCAGTTCCGGTTCGTTGCTCCCTTCGCGGGTGTATCGGGCGTAGGTACCCTGCTCCTGCATGCCTGCTATCAGTTAGCGCTGTTGCGCACGTGTTCGGCGGTCTTGCGTGCCTTGTCGGCAACATCGTTGGCCACGTCCTTCACATCGTTCTTCAGGCGCCCTTTCAGGTCTTTGCCTTCCTCGAAGAGAAAGCGCACGAAATCGTTCTCTTCATCCTTGGTCATGGCAGCGGCATCGGCGGCCTTGCCCTTGGTCTTGTTCCACTCGGCGCGCGCCTGTTCGATCACATCGTCCAGATCATCCTTGCCTTGGCTTACGCGCTTGGCGATCTGTTCACGTGTTTCTTTTCCGGAGCGGGGGGCGAAGAGTACGCCCAATGCGGCACCTACTGCTGCACCTGCCAGGAATCCGAGGATCCCGTTCTTGGTCTCATTGGCCATGGTCTGATGGGTATTGATCGGTTATGATGACCGGATGGTCACCTGGCCCGACAGCACCAAGGTACGGGCCGGAAGCACGGTCGCCACTGTCAAATATCAGGAAAGCTCGGGATGGCGCGGCAAGGCCGGTATCGTGGTCCTGTGCCAAGGCCGCCCGGTCGTGTGTAGGTGTTCCACGGATCGTGGTTGCCGTACCCCAAAGGCTACCCGCAGCTTCAGTGCGCCGGTCCTTTCAGCCACTTGGCCTCCATCACAAAAGTGCCGAAAGGCAGCACGCTGGCCGCACCCAGGCCGATGATGCGCTCGGGGTCCCACTTCAGTTTGGTGAAGAGGGGGATGGCCGCCACCCAATAGCCGATGAACAGGGCGCCGTGTGCCCAGCCGGTGTACTTCACGGCAAGCGGCATGTCGGCCATGTACTTCAGCGGCATGGCTATGAACAGGAGCACCAGGAAGCTGATGCCTTCGGCGCGGGCGATGTGGCGGAAACGGGTGATGATGGGGGACTCGGTCATGGCGGGGGCGAAGGTACCGGTGTGTGCTCATCGCGGTGTGATGACGTTCTCCGGCTGTTCCAGGAAGTCCACCACGGCCGAACTGCCGGCCCACAACCCGTCGAAGTAGCGCTCCTCTTTGAAATGCGGTAGCATCACGCGGTCCACGATCCGCTTGCAGATACTGTCATGGAGCACGCGTTCGGTGCCATACCCGGTGGCTATGAACACTTCCCTGCGCGCCTTGCTGAAAGCGATCACCACACCATTGTCCAACTGATCGACCCCGACCCCGAGGGAATCCCCGAACGTGACCGCGAAATCCTTGGCAGCGCGCCCGTGGAAGGTGGGATGCGTAACGAGCACCACGTGGTTGCCAGTGGTCCGCTCGTGGGCACGATGCAAACGGTCCAAGTCATCCCGTTCATGCACTTCCAGAATTCCTTCGTGATCGTGCACGAAGAAGACCTCATCATGCTCTTTGTGCGAGCAGTTGAACGCGAACAGGAGCAACCATACCGTGTACCCGTATTTCATGAGGGAAGGGCAGGAGAGACGAGCAGGAAAAGGCGCAGCGCGTGATCTGCCGCCGGGTCAACTCTTGAGGGGCACTTTGATGGCGGCGAACGCACGCTGATGCACGCTGTAGCTGTGTCCCTTGCTGATGATGTGCACCTTCATGCCTTCGATGCTGAAGGGTTCACCTTCTTCCACATCGGCATAGTCGCTGTAGGTGATCTCATGTCCATCGAAGATCATCACCTGGCCGCTGCCGATGGTCTCCAACATATCAGCACCGGAGATCACCACGCCGGTATCCTCGCCCAGCCCGATACCGATGGCGGAGGGGTTCGCAGCAACGGCTTGGGTAAGACGGCTGAAGCGCCCGCGTTCCACAAAGTGGCTGTCAATGATCACATCCTGGATCAACGCAGCACCGGTGGTGAGTTTCACTCCTCCTTTGATGAGGCCCGAAGCACTGTGGCCCTGGTAGATCATGGTGCTGCTCATGCACATGGCTCCTGCGCTGGTGCCTGCGATCACGAACCCGCTCTCTTCCATGTAGCGGCGCTTCATCAGTTGAAGGAAGGCCGTTCCACCGAATATGGTGGTGAGGCGCAATTGGTTGCCACCGCTCATCATCACACCATCGGCTTTGGCCAGGCGCTTGATCATGTCCGGGCGCACATCGCTCCGGTCGCGGATGTCCATTACATCGATGTTGGTGGCACCCAGGCGACCGAAGGCTTCGATGTAGTTCTGGCCAACCTCTTCAGGGATGCTGCTGGCGCTGGTGATGACCGCGATCCGCTTATCGGTTCCACCGATCTCGTCCACCACGCGGCGCAAGATGCCCTCCTCAATGAATTTGTGGGTGAAGACCTTGGTATTGTGCCCTGCTTCGGGCTCGGTCCCCTTGTCTTCGTTGCCGCCAATGGCGATCAGCTTTCCTTTAGGTGTCATGCTTTGCAGTTGGTCCCCCCCCAGATCCCCCGAGTTGTGGTCGGTTGTCAGTTGTTGGTTGTCCGAATGCGGACTGTCAACGGACAACTGTGGTCCGACAACCGCCAACGCGAATGTAGCCGCCTCTTAATGATCGGGTAACCTGCTTTCAGGAATTCATGAACAGGGGGATGTCATGAGCGCCATGTGGCGGGTAAGCCAATTGGTGAATGGTCATTTGTTAATGGGAGGGAAGGGTGAATGGTCAAAGGCGACTGGCGAATGGGAGAGAATGGTGAATGGTCAATGGTGAATGGCGAATAGGAGGGAATGGTGAATGGTCAATGGTGACTGGCGAATGGTAGGGAAGGGTGAATGGTCAAAGGCGACTGGCGAATGGGAGAGTATGGTGAATGGTCATTGGTGAATGGCGAATGGGAGAGAATGGTGAATGGTCATTGGTGAATGGCGAATAGGAGGGAATGGCGAATGGTCAAAGGCGACTGGCGAATGGGAGAGAATGGTGAATGGTCATTGGTGAATGGCGAATAGGAGGGAATGGTGAATGATCAATGGTGACTGGCCAATGGTAGGGAAGGGTGAGTGGTCAATGGAGACTGGCGAAAGGGAATGCCGGGTGGCGTTTGGACCACGCGGCCTATTCACCATTGACCTTCGCCTCAACCCCCAACCCTACAAACCCCCAACCCCAGCCAACCTCAACTCCTATCAACCCCCAACTCCAGTCAACCCTCAACCCCCGGTCATTGCAAGCAAAGCGAAGCAACAACCCCCAACCCGGCATTCCGAGCGAAGCGAAGGAACAACCCTCAACCCCCGGTCATTGCGAGCAAAGCGAAGCAACAACCCCCAACCCAAGGTCAACCCTCAACATTCAACCGAATTCCTCAATATCTTCCCCACCTGTTGCACCCTTGCCGTTCCCGGATCATGTCGATCCAGGAACAGGCAGGATGCCTGTTCGACAATGCGCATCATCGACATCAAGGCCATGCGTGGCCCCAACCATTGGTCCGTTAAACGCCACAAGCTGGTGATCATGCGCCTCGATATCGAGGATATGGAAGAGCGGCCCACCGACAAGATCCCCGGCTTCTATGAGCGCATCACCACCATGATGCCAACGCTCTACAAGCACCGCTGCAGCGAAGGGCACGAGGGCGGCTTCTACGAAAGGCTGAAGCGCGGCACCTGGATGGGCCATGTGATCGAGCATATCGCATTGGAGATTCAGACGCTGGCCGGCATGGAGACCGGCTTCGGACGTACCCGCAGCACCGGCCAGCACGGCGTGTACAACGTGGTGTTCAGCTACATCGAAGAGCCCGTTGGTGTGTATGCCGCCCGCGCCGCCGTGCGCATTGCCGAGGCACTGGTGGATGGCACGGACTATGACCTCGCTGCCGACATCCAGAAGATGCGCGAACTTCGCGAGGAGAGCCGTCTGGGCCCCAGCACCGCCAGCATCGTGGACGAGGCCATCGCGCGTGGCATCCCCTGGTTGCGGCTCAACAAACATTCATTGGTACAGCTGGGACACGGTGTACACCAGAAGCGCATCCGCGCCACCATCACCAGCAAGACCAGCAACATCGCGGTGGAGATCGCCTGCGACAAGGAGGAGACCAAGGACCTGCTGGAGAGCTACGAGATCCCCGTGCCCAAGGGCCGCGTGGTACGCACCGAGGAGGGCCTGAAGGACGCCCTGGACGTGGTGGGCTTCCCCTGCGTGATCAAGCCCATTGGCGGCAACCACGGGCGCGGCGCCACCATCGGCATCAAGAGCCTGGAAGAGGCCATCCCCGCGCTGCACAAGGCCAAGGAGGTGAGCCGCAGCGTGGTGGTGGAACGCTTCATCACCGGCTTCGACCACCGGTTGCTCGTCATCAACCACCAGTTCGTGGCCGCCGCCAAGCGCACACCCGCCTGTGTGACCGGTGATGGCAAGCGCACCATCGCCGAGCTGGTAGCCGAGGTGAACACCGACCCCCGCCGTGGCTACGGCCACGAGAAGGTCCTCACCCAGATCGACATTGACGACCACACGCTGAAGATCCTCGCCAAGCGCGACATGACGCCCGAGAGCGTGCCCGCCAAGGACGAGATCATCTACCTGAAGGCCACCGCCAACCTCAGCACTGGCGGCACCGCGGAGGACATCACCGAGATCGTCCACCCCTTCAACATCTTCCTCGCCGAGCGCATCAGCCGCATCATCGACCTGGACATCTGCGGCATCGACATCATGGCGCCCGACCTCACCAGCCCCATCACCGAGAACGGTGGCGCCGTGCTGGAGGTGAACGCCGCGCCGGGCTTCCGCATGCACCTGGAGCCCACCTCGGGCATCGGCCGCAACGTGGCGGAACCCGTGGTGGACATGCTCTTCCCGCCGGGCGCACCCAGCCGCATCCCCATCATCGCCATCACCGGCACCAACGGCAAAACGACCACCACGCGCCTTACCGCGCACATCATGCGCAGCGTGGGCCACAAGGTGGGCATGACCTGCAGCGATGGCGTGTACATCATGAACCGCATGCTGATGAAGGGCGACTGCACCGGCCCGGTGAGCGCGCAGTTCGTGCTCAAAGACCCGCTGGTGGACATGGCCGTGCTGGAGACCGCACGCGGTGGCATGCTGCGCAGCGGCCTCGGCTTCGAGCATTGTGATGTGGGCATCGTCACCAACATTGCCGCCGATCACCTGGGCCTGCAGGACATCAACACCCTGGAGGACCTGGCCCACGTGAAGAGCACCGTGCCGCGCAGCGTGCGCCGCGAAGGCCATGTCATCCTCAACGCCGATGATGAACTGGTGATGGCCATGCGCAAGCAGTGCGAGGCCAAGATCGCATTGTTCAGCATGGACGAGAACAACCGCGTGCTGCGCCAGCACCTGAAGCTTGGCGGCCTCGGTGCCGTGTACGAGAACGGCTTCATCACCATCAGCAAGGGCGAGTGGAAGCTGCGGATCGAGAAGGCCGTGAACGTGCCGCTCACCTACGGCGGCAAGGCCGTGTTCAACATCCAGAACATCCTGCCCGCCGTGCTGGCCGCCTACACGCAGGGCGTGAAGATCGAGGAGCTGCGCCAGGCCCTGATGACCTTCGTGCCCAGCGCCACGCAGACCCCCGGCCGCCTCAACCTCTTCCAGTTCCGCAACTTCCAGGTGGTGGTGGACTACGCCCACAACCCGCACGGCTTCGAGGCCCTGGGCCGTTTCGTGGACAAGGTGCCCGACAGCCCCAAGATCGGCGTCATCGCCGGGGTGGGCGACCGCCGCGACGAAGACACCGTGAACCTCGGCAAGCTCAGCGCCCGCATGTTCGACGAGATCATCATCCGCCAGGACCGCAACCTGCGCGGCAAAACGGACGATGCCATCATCGAGCTGCTCGTGCAGGGCATCAAGGAGGTGGACCCCGATAAGAAGTACACCATCATCAAGAAGGAGGAGGAGGCCATCCGCCACGCCATCGGCAACGCACCCAAGGGCGCCTTCGTGGTGCTCTGCAGCGACGTGGTGCCCGATGCCTTAGCGCTGGTGCTGAAGCTGAAGGAAGAGGATGATCAGGTGCCCTTCAGCAAGGAGGACATCCCGAACAGGAACAAGGAGCTGGTGGGGAAGACGGAGACGGTGGTGGAGGAGCATGGGCAGTGAATTGGTAACCGCAGGGTCCCGCTAAATGGGCGGAGACCCTGCGGAGGTTGGTATGCGAACGGGGGGGCGACGAAGGGGGGAAGGTTCTGACGAAGAGCTAGCTGATTTTGCGAACCCAAAACATCTAAACGAAATGGGAGTCTATCGTGACCGCAGTATAATATCCTTTGTAGACTTAAAATCACCTCGTGATCCTGGTTATTTCATCAGTCAGATTTATCGTGGTGGACTGGAAGGTATAATCTCGTTTCAACTTGATTTTACAAAAGTTGAAACAGTATTTCCTAACTCAGCAGTACCTATAGCAGGGTTGATTGAATACTATAAGATGAATGGAATTGTATTTGATATAATTGGGCTTACTGAAATAGTTGACTATACGGGAATTTTGAATTCAATTGTGCCTCAAAGTCATGACGAGCTAATTTCTATGAACGTTTTGAATAGAATATTTAAGTTTTCAAACTCTAATGAAGTACACTGGATAGTTAATGGATTTATCAAAGCATTTGAGAAGAGTGATGTTTTTGAGAAAGGAGTACTTCAGGGGCTTCAATGGTGCATTAATGAATCCATGGATAATGTATTGCTCCATTCAGGGCAAGAGGTGGGTTACGTGATGGCCCAGATTCACAAGACCTCGAAGCATGTTGCTCTTACGGTCTTCGACTCTGGACAAGGAATCTACAACTCGCTTAGAGCCTCTCCTCACCGGCCCAGACATGCAATAGATGCACTAACATTGAGTCTCCAGGAGCGAGTCACTCGAGATCGTAACATAGGACAGGGGAATGGCATGTTTGGACTGAGGCGTGTGATTGAGTTTAACGAAGGAAGGCTTGCTCTAACTTCACATTCAGCCTCTTATCTGATACAAGGACGTGAAGCACGGACATTTGACAAGATTCCATTTCCCTCAAGGGACAGAGCATGTACAACGGTCGATATTCAACTTGACTATGGTCGTGAAGTATCTATTGCCGAGGCGCTCATGTTTGATGGTCAATCATACATCCCGGTCGACATGCGTTTTGAAGCTATGGAAGATGAACATGGCCAAATCAGGTACTGTATTCAGTCCGAATCTGAGGGGTTTGGAACTAGGATGGCGGCAGCCCGGGCTCGGAACGATATCATGAATCTAATAAACTCTCATTCTGGAGTAGTATTGCTAGACTTTGAAGGGATTGAACTAATATCATCGTCGTACGCTGATGAATTTGTTGGGAAGCTTGTGGTGATGTTCGGATTCGTAGGCTTTAATCAACGCTTCCGCTTAGTGGGTATGAGCAGTTTAGTCCAAGGCATCGTTCACCGGTCAGTCGCGATGAGGCTGGCAGAAACATTCCAATCAGGGATGGGGTCGACCTCTTGATGACCTAATTATCAGGCGTTTTGCAACTTCTCTAATAAATGTACGTACCTTCGCTCCGCAGAAAAGGATTCACCGGTCCAATAACCCAACGCCTTGTTGGTTAGGCTGGTGAGCATCAGTTAATGAGCCCGGCTTCGTGCCGGGCTTTTTTATTGCCCCCCAGACTGGCGCGTGTCTTCCTCGTAACTTGGTTCAAGTGTTTGGCATGGACAGGCATGTGCGAAGGAAGGCCGCCCACTAGGATCCCGGCGTAGATTATCAAACTTAGACCAATCCTTGTGTCGGACTCAATACCCCTGTAGCTGGTTCCAATCTGTAGTCCTGACAATTTTACCCAAGGAGCGATCCGGCCAGCGCTCCGAGCAATTCCGAAGGCAGGCTACCGATAATGCCTTGGGCGAGCTGAGCGATTAGAGGCAAGCGCGGCTTGGGTTCATCTAGCTTCTCTTTGAGGAACTCCAGATCGGCCTTGAGGCTCACGAACTGTTCGGCGGTGATCAGTTGCTGGATCTCGTCCAGCTTGGCCGTCACGCGCTCGGCAAAGGCCCGCGTCTCGGCGAGTTGATTGCCCACGTTGGCGGTCTGTGTGGCGTTGGGGCTGTTGCTCTGGATCTGGACGTTGGAATTGTTGGCGTTGATGCTGTTGTACGTTATAGATGCCGCACGATCAGCCTCCGCTCGCTCCAATGCACGACGGCCAGCGTCGAGTATGCGGAACGCTTTGTTCCCCGCTACGATCTTGATCAACCCGTCCTGGTCGAGTTCGTCACGGAGGCGCTTGCACTTGGCCTCATCGAAGCCCAACTCGTCCTTGATGAACTTGTGATCCACCGCTTGGAACGTCGGGCTGTCGGGCTTCTGCTTGATTGCGTAGGCGTATGCGGCGGCAAGAAACTCTGCACGCTCTATCGCGTTGCGCTTGTGGATGTTGTCCATGATCTTGTTGAACCAGTCTCTTGCAACAATGGTGTTGGGCGATGTGGCATAGTGCTGCACCAGTTGGTGTAAGACATTGTATTTCAAATGGTCCAGGAATACCGCAACCTCTTGTCCAGTCTTCTCGAAATGCGCTTTGTGGTAATCCAGGAAATCCCATACCCGCTGGGGCGGGTTGAGCTTGCGAAGCTTCTCTCGGAACTGTCGATCATAGTCTTCGACCTTCACATCCGAATGATAGCCGTATGTCTGCTTCCTGCCATTGTATGCCCCGACACTCGCCACATGAACGTACCTGCGATCACCGAGGTCCTTCAGGTCGAACTCGTGTGTGTTGGCGGCATCTGCGCCTATGCTGTAAGGTACTTCAACCATGCTCATGTAGTGACCTTCTGTTCTTCCTCGAAGATATCCAGCACGTAATCCAGGGCATGCAAGCGGGCTTCATCGAAGTCCGGGAACCACTGCCCGCCGATGTCCACGCTCTGGCCCTTGATCTTCACCACGGGATCGTAACCGATGGGGCCGTCGGTATCGGCTCCCTCGCGGTCGAAGACCATCACGTTGACGATCACGAAATCCGCCATGTCCAGAAATGTCACGAGCTCGGCAGCAATATCATTCTCGTTGGTCCGTTGCCAGTATGGTGATGATACGAAGCGATTGGCGGTAAATGGAAAATGACGCCGTAAGTATTCAAGTGAAAGAGAGTGAGCTTTTGAGAGAGCGTTCTTCTGCATTGCAGTCATTGGCAATAGTGGTTCAGTCTTGCCTCGCTGAGCTCGAATGTATGCAAGCCCTTGATCAACCCAAATTTAGTTAGGGTTTCACGAGGAACGAGGGCAACTTGCGCTCCGCCAACCCTCACCCCAGATACTCCTTCCCGAAAGCTTGCGCGTTCATGATCTTGGTGCGGCCGTGCTTCTCCAGTACCAGCAGGTCCCGGTCACCGGTAACCAACACATGGGCATTGGCGGTCTTGGCCAGGGCCAGGAGGTAGTCGTCGTCAGGGGCGCGGGATATCGCCTGCTTCAGGTCGTTGTCCGCATGGATGGTGCCTACTTCGGCCAATAGTTCGAGCAGTAACGAGGCTTGTTCAGCGGTGAAGTACTTGGCGAACTTGGTCTTGGTCGCCTGCTCCTCGATCTGCGCCAGCAGCTTGTTGCTGAGGATCAGTTCCACTGACTTCGAGAAGAGGAAGATCCGCAACTTGAGCATGGAGCCGCCGATCAGCAGGCTCGCGTGCACGTTGAGTTCAAGAATAGCCCAGAAGCGGCTTTATTGCGGGAGCGCACTGCACCCGCTGCGCTCCCTACCGAGCGAACACGTCGGCGTCGTGCATGATCACGCGTTCCATGTGCGCAATGCAACTGGACCACTGCAGACGCTCCTCGAAGTCGTTTCTGCTGTTCATGGCCAGATCCCTGTAGCCGTTGGGTGAATTCCAAAGGGCTGCGATGCGCTCCGCCATGTTACGGGCGCTGTCGTCCTTGTGGAAGAGCAGGCCATTGTGGCCATGTCTCACTACGGTGGCGACCCCACCTACGTCGAGCGCAACGCTGGGTACACCGTAGGCGGCTGCTTCTGCGAACACCATTCCGTAGCACTCGGCCTTTGAGGGCACCACCAGGAAGTGTGCGTTCGCAAGGGTGCTGAAGAGTAGTTCGCGTTGTGCACGATCGCCTTTGCTCAAGCGGCCCAAGGCTTTCACTTGTGATGACGTGCTGCCGTTGGTGGGGCCTGCACCCACCAAACTCAGTTCGGTGGCAATGCCCAACGCTTCCAGCTCCTTGCGGACCGCCATGGCCAGGTCACCTTGCTTCCGTTCCCAGTCGTAACCGATGAAGATCATGCGACATGGTGCTGTGCCACGCGCGGCGATCTGCTGCTGAACGGTGCTGGTATCCGGTATGTCGATCAGGTTGGGGCCGAAGGGCACCACATGTACTTTGGAAGGGTCGGCCTGGTGGTCCTTGATGGCCGATCGCATCGCCCACTCGGAGGAGTAGAAGGCGTAGGTACAATTGGCGAGTGCTTGGTTCTCCACCTCGAAACCACTGCGAATGGTCTCCGCACTAAGGGCGCGGAACTCCTGGTAGAAGCCCAGCATGGATGCGAAAGTGGCGTCGGTCCAAAAAGCGGTGGGCAGGTCGGTGCGCAGGAAGGCGATGGGCAACGAGCTCGAACTCAGCACCAGATCCGGTTTCACCGGCAACAAGGCGAGTTGCTCTTCCGTGGAGCGCGCCAATTCCAGCGCTACGCTGCGTTGCCTGTCCGCGTGGAAATGTTGGCCCACCATGCGGTACATGGCCTTGCGAGCGAGTATCAGCAAGGTGTTCCGCGTTACTTGCGGTTCCAGCACGGTAACCTCATGCCCACACGCACGAAGCCCACGGACCATGCTTACGGCGGTTTCCGACCAGCTGGCCGTGGGGCGCAATCCCGTAAAATGAACGAATGCGATACGCATGAAAAGGGGCGGGGGATCGTGCTTTGCTGCTGGCAAAAGTAGAAGTGACGGTGCCTACGGCAGTGGGGGAGTTTTCAACTTTCGCTCATCGCGCAAAGGCGCTCGCCCATCGGTGAAAGACGCGGGTTGGTCGACCATGAAATGAAGGTGGGCTACCGCTTCGGCAAGGTCGGGAGGCTGAACCTTGGGTGGTATTTAATGCAGTGATGAACTCCTGAACCCTGGCGAAGAAGCACCTGAACGTTATGGCGCGATCGGTTAAGATGAACCAGCCCAGCAAGGTGTGGCGACGGTTCTCTGTGTAGTAGGATCTGCTGGCAGCGATATTTCCCTTGCGGACCATTCATGGATCACCCGGCATTCTCGGATACGCTGTATTTCCGGTGAGCGCGTGCCGCCGTTGGGGGCGCCAGGAGCAGCACGCTTTGGAACGACACCGATCAGGCTTCAACGGCGCACAAGGGCGCGTTCAGCGCATCAGGGGGCTTGCGTGAAGCGGACGTTAGTGGGTGTAACGCCGCCGATGCACTGGAGAATGATGTCGCGGTCGTTGTTCACGCCGGTGTACTTGACCACACCGTCCAAGTTCAGGTCTTCGGTGAAGTAGCCGCTAACCGTGTTGGACGGTACCACGGACCCGATGCTCATCAGGATCATGTCGCGGTCGTTGTTGTTGCCGGTGTAGAGCACAGCCCCATCGGAGTTCACATCCCCACCCCACATGGCTCTGCGGTTGCTCTGCACCTTCATGGGATCTTGGCCATAGAGCGCCAAACCACCTTGGGTCATGTTCACCACTTCGGCATTGGAAGCCATGACGTTCGCGCGCTCATAACGGCAAGGTGGTTCCGGTGGCCGATGGCCAACGGCGCCCTGTAGCGTATTGGTGAACGCAACAACGGAGCTTTCCATCGTGCGAGATCGCATCCCCATCAGCTTGCAAAAGGGCAACACGGCGCTCAACAAGCGCATGTCCCGCACCGTTGTTCCGCAGTTCCACCAACACCCAATCCACAATGGCATCGTTGCCTGTAAGTGCAGCCACGCCGGGTGAGATGGTAACCCCGGGGTTGGCCACCACGAACCCAAGCGCGGTGTAGGGTTCGCTCATGGGCAGCAGGCCCATCTCCCGCAGATCGGTGCGCATGATACCGGTCGTCCAGTTCAAGGGGCCTTCGAGCAGCACTCGGGCGCCTACCGTGTTCGTTGGGGTTTGAACACAATCCGTGGAGGGCACACGGTAGATGATCTTGGAGGAGTATGCCGGCACACTGATCGGGCCGTTGATCATGTTGCCGGCCACATCGGACCAGCACCCGGCGGGCGCCGAGAACTGCTGCGTGGTGGATTGATCATTGATCAGAAGCACATGGTGGTCGTTGGGGTCAATGGGTTGCACGGTTACGCGTTGCAGTTGGATGTTGTCGATCCAATAGCGCGGGTCGCTGTAGTCGTTGGTGAGTTGGATGACCCCTTGGTCCGTGAGCCCGGCTTGGAAATAGATCTCCATGTCGCGACGCTCTGGCGAGAACGGTATCTGGCGTTCATGGATGACCAGGCCACCTGAAAATTGGGATACACCTTTCACACCGGTTTTCAGAATGCCGTGGATGTCCGATTGCAGGCTGAAGCGCATGCGGTACCATTGACCATTCTGAATGCTGAACTGGTTGGTGCTGCGGTTCACCATGCTGCCATACTGGCTGTTGTTGGGCAGGTTCGCACGCATCGCACCGTTGTCCAGGTATTGCGTGCTGTGTGTGAGCTGACTGTTGTTCGGGAATGCGGCCCAACCGTTCACGTTGGTGTTGAAATCCCCGTTCACCACCACGTTGCTGCTCAGCTCCGACAGGGTGGTGTAGGTTGCCTGCCGCAGCGGGCTGCGTGATGATCCGGCATCCTCGCCACGCTCCACCTGCCATTGCTCCAGCGTGTAGTCGGTGCGTACGCCACTGTTGGTGTTGTGGATGTGAATGCTCAACTCGTTGTAGGGGCTGTAATAGCGGTTGTTCACGAAGGTGCCGAAGTCCACCAAGTTGGGGGAGTGCACGTTGTAGTGGTGCATGCACAACTGCCCGGGCCGTATGCTGTAGAGCAGATTGCCGCTATACAGGCCGTTGAAGGAGGCCACGTGATATGGTGGCGTTGCACCGGGTCCGTTGTAGTTGCTGTAGTCGGAGAGGCCGAGCTGGATCACGTTATCGAAGGCCACGTTATCACGGATGATGTTGTTGGCGGACACCATCGTGTGGTCCACGTGTATGCCGGTCCCTTCGCAGCGTGCCACCGTGTTGCGCTCCACCACCGTATTGCGAATGGAGGTGTTGCCGAAATAGATGCCCATGCAGATCTTCCGGTAGTTCACGAAGTTGGTGGCAACGCTTTCCAGGTCCCCCACGATGTCCGTGACCACGTTGTCACGCACGATCATGCCGTCCGCATGGTCGAAGGCGATCCCCGAACCGTCGTTGAGCAGGGAAGTGGCGTTGTGCACCACGTTCCGTTCGATCAATGCGTTCTTATTGGCAATGATCCCGATGTAGCCGATGTTGTCCAACCGGTTACCGCGGATCACCACATTATCACCGGTGGTGCTGATGCCCATGTGGCCCCAGATGCTCTCCCCAAGACCGGGGCGAAGGCCACATTCGGTGATCACGTTGTCCGCGATGAGCACCGTGTTGTCATGCGACCAGATGGCGGTGGCGTAGGAATCGTTGATGATGTTGTTGCTGTAGGTGTTGTTGTTACCCGAGCTGCCGATGGCCTTGTAGAGGTGGCGGAACGTGCAACCGGTCACCGTTACGTTGTTGGCACCTTCCACATACACGCCTTCACCCTTCTGCCCTTGGAAACAGAGGTTCTCGATGCGGATGTGATTGCGCTGCCAGGTGGGGACGATACCGCGGTTATGGATGGAACCGAGCACATTGATGTTGTTCGGGTTCGCATTGTTGGGCGCCCAGAGGTACACGCGACCGTTGGTCGCATCGTAGAACCACTCGCCGGGCATGTCCAATTCGCTGAGCTTGTTGCAGAGATAGAAGCCCCAGTCGTTGGTGCCCATGTTGGCCGTGATCGGCTGGAAGGTGATGGCGTTGTTGCCGGAACCGGTCACCTGAACGGCTTCAAAGCACCAGTTGGTACTGCGGATCACGGCTGTTGCTCCTGCCCAATAGCCGTTGGTCTGTGCCAACGAAGATCCCGCATTGATCTGCGTACTGCTTCCCTGTTGATTGCGCAGCCAACCGGTATTTGGGAAGCGGGCAAGCGTCATGGGCTCATTGTTCACCAGGATGTACTTGGGCGCACTGGCGATGTTGGCGCGCCAGATGTTGCCTTGGTGTTGTACCCAACCGGTGATGGGGATACCGCCGGAAATGATGGGCTGCTCGCCGGAGCCATAAGCACCGAAAACAAGCGGGTTGGCCGCGTTGCCACTGGAATAGATCTGGAGCTCGCCAGGGTATACTCCACCACGCTGGAAGAGTACCTGGTCACCAGGCTGCAGGCTTGCCATTACTTGCTGTGCCCGGGTAATGGTGCGCCAGGGAGTGGACTGCGAGGTTCCGTTGTTGGAGTCGTTCCCGGTCGGGCTCACGTAGTAGATAACGGCCATTCCCAACTGCGGGATCATGAGCGCCAAAGCGGAAAGCAAACGAAGTCCGATCATGGTGTCCTGGATTTTTCGGCGCCGTGAAGTTGGTAGTTGTCACGCCCGGATACGAGAGCGTGAAGCCCCTGTGTGCCAACATTTCGACAAGCAGGCGACGAGGCCCGATGGAGGCGCTGATGCACCCAATGATCGGTGGTTCTACTTGTCCACGATCGATCCGTGAAAGTGTGGAAAGCGACCAGGAAGCCTCCGATATGGCTTGCGGCTTGGTCCGATCGACACGGATGGGCTTGTGATCCCGGTTGGATTCGAACCAACGACCACCAGCTTAGAAGGCAGGTGCTCTATCCAGCTGAGCTACGGGACCGGATGGCGCAAAGATCGCCGAATAGACCTTGTCTGCACACGGTGTGCATCGGGATATCGTGCGCATGCTCGTCGGGGCGGCCAGATCCACTGACGACCTTCCCGCCCACGGGCGGGACGCGCTACCGGGCTACGTAGTGGTGGGTAAGAACGAAAAAAGGCCAACCACCATGGTTGACCTTTTTGTGTCGGGGCGGCCAGATCCACTGACGACCTTCCCGCCCACGGGCGGGACGCGCTACCGGGTTACGTAGTGGTGGGTAAGAACTAAAAAAGGCCAACCACCATGGTTGACCTTTTTGTGTCGGGGCGGCCAGATTCGAACTGACGACCTCCTGCTCCCAAAGCAGGCGCGATACCGGGCTACGCTACGCCCCGAAGAACTTGTCTCGTATTTGGTGACGACCTTCCCGCCTGAAGGCGGGACGCGTTACCGGGCTACGCTATGCCCTTGGTAAACAATGAAGGCCCGATTTCCGGGCCTTCGCGGAGAGGGGGGGATTCGAACCCCCGGTACCGGTTGACCCAGTACGGCAGTTTAGCAAACTGCTGGTTTCAGCCACTCACCCACCTCTCCAAGGTGGTCCTTACAAAGAACGCCCCCGGTATTCCGGGGCGGCAAAGATAGAAGTACGGACCGAACGCGAAAGGGGTAATGAAAAAGCATTTCAGGAACTTCCCTCGGCAGGAGTCGTGCCCCCGTTCGTTAAGCGCCAAATGGCCGTGGCCAGAGGGCTTCATCGCATCTTTGCCATCTCAGCCCCACCAAGCATGCTTCGCATCCTTATCCTGAACGGCCCCAACCTGAACTTGCTCGGCAGCCGGGAAACCGACATCTATGGCAGCACCGACCTTGAAACGCTCATCAACGGACTCCGCGAGCGGTTCCCGGACGTTCTGCTGGAACATATGCAAAGCAACGTGGAGGGTGAACTGGTCAATGCGCTTCATGAAGCGCGTACCCGACATGCCGGGGTGGTGTTCAACCCCGGGGGCTATTCGCATACCTCGGTCGCGCTGCGTGATGCGGTGGCGGCCATCGGAATACCTGTTGTGGAAGTACACCTGAGCAACCTGCTTGCTCGCGAGCCCTTCAGGCACACCTCGCTGGTGGGGAGCGTGGCCGCAGGCAGCATCATGGGCATGGGGGCAGCAGGCTACGAATTGGCCGTGCGCTTCCTCTCCGGGCTACGCTGAATGATGTCTTTGGGGTCCAGCTGGCTGAAATGCTGGTACTTCAGGATGAAACGGTCGAAGGCGATGCTGCGTCGGTAGAGCCCGGTCAGGTCGGGGTCCTGTTCGGTCTTCATCAGTTGTCTGCGCTGTTTCAACAGGCCCGGCAAGCGAAAGAAGAAATGCCAATGCGCAACGGCCACCTGCCAGGTGTGAGCGCCGTGCCCTTCCAGCAGGAATTTCCACGCGGCAGCACCATCAAGCACCAGGCGGCGCAGAAGTCGGCTGGGTAGCCAGCCTTCGTGCAGGTTGCGGGTGAGCACCATCAAACTGTTCCTGAAATTCAGGTAGGTCTTGCGGGGGCTACCATAGCCGAGTGCGCCACCGCCTACATGATGGACCACTGCGGAATGGGTATACCCGATCCGGGCACCGCGTCGGCGAAGACGCCAGCACAGGTCGATCTCCTCCATGTGTGCGAAAAGGTCCGCGTGGAAACCACCAACACCGTGGAATGCCTGGGCGTCGATCATCAGGCATGCTCCGGTAGCCCAGAACACATCACGGTCGTCGTTGTACTGCCCGGTATCCTTTTCGGTGATCTCGAAAATGCGACCGCGGCAGAAGGGGTACCCGTTGCGATCAATGAAACCACCGGCAGCGCCGGCATGCTCGAAATGGTCGGGTATCCGGTGGGAGAGCACTTTCGGCTGGCAGGCCACCATGCCCGGTTCCGCATCCATGTAGCGGTTCAACGCATCCAACCAACCGGGGGACACTTCCACGTCGGAGTTGAGCAGCACGTACCGTTCTGCGGTCACTTGGGCCAACGCGGCATTATACCCCCCGGCGAAACCCAGGTTTCGGGTAAGCACGATACGCTCAACTTCGGGCATGGCGCTTTCCAGCCACTCCAAGCTGCCGTCGGTGGAGGCATTGTCCGCCACCACGATGCGGGCGCCGGGGCTATTGGCCAGCACCCCAGGAAGAAAGCGCTGCAACCAGTGCTTTCCGTTCCAATTGAGAATGACGACCGCTACGCGCATGCCCTTGTACCAAAAGGCCCGCAAGATGGCACAATCCGGTGCACGCGGATCAGCGGGGCATTTCGAAGAACTCTTCGGTGCGTTCGCCGCTGGCGGAGTTGACCCGAGTGGGGTCCACGTTCTGCAATGGCACGTTGCGCGAGTGGATGATCTGGTTCCACCGGGGATTGGCTATTTCGCCGGGCACCTCGCTATGCAACAGTTCCAGGCAGTTGTTGGCCAGCGATGCCTGGTAGAACACGAAGCGGCGGTTGGTGTATTTGCCGGCTCGGTAGTAATGCCAGATGGTGTAGGGATAAGCATCCATTTCGTTGAAGCGGTCCATCATGGTGTTGGGTGCTCCGAACTTCAGGTACACGTATCCACGGTCGGTCTCATAGCCTTTCAGGACACGGCAGCTGAAGAGCTTGTTCACCTTGATCACTTGTTCACGGTACTCCTTCCAGGCCAGTTCGGGATCGGGGCTGCGGTTCACCCAAAAGCTGTAGAAGAAGCGTTTCATGAGCACCATGTCGCGGTCCTTCCAACGGTCGTCAATGATCTTGCGCTCCAGCGGGTCTGCAATGGGTCGAAGGCTGCGGATGTGTTCAACGAGGGAGTCCACGTTGTTGAAGGCACCTACGAAGCTGCCTGAGATATCCACCTTCTCCATGGACTGCAGATCGTAGTTGTATTCCTTGGGGTTGTTACGCTGAATGAATTGCTCACGTCGCGCTACGAGATCTCCTTTGCGATCGCGCACTTCAATGGCCAGCAGGTAGTTGCCGGAAGGAAGGTCGGCGATGTCGAATTCGGCGATGACCGGCTCCACAGCTTTGGCGCGAACGCGTTGTGCACGTCTGAAAGAGCCGTACACGGTGCGCTTCTCGAAGCTCTCCAACTGGTAGCTGAGCAGGTACATGCTGTCCGCGCCGAAGGCCTGGTCCGCACCATAGACCTCTGCATAGAAACTGAGGTTGGTGATGGAACTGGGGTAGTAGTCGCTGATGAGCGGGACCGCGATGTATCCGAATTTACTGCCGACTGCACCGTTCGCCGGGTCGAAGCGTTCGGCAAGGAGCACGTCGGAGATCTGCACCCCGTCTCCCAGTTTGCCCACGGCCAGGGGAGCTTGGTAGCGTGTTGCGGTGGTGTCGGTGCTTTCCAGGTCGCGCACTTCCACATAGAGGTCGTACAAGCCAGCCGCCAGTTGGAATACCTCTTGGTGGATCAGGTCAACGGACAAGGTGTCTGAACGTTCCTGCCCGGCCAGTTCGACCTTGGAGAAGGCCTTGATGACACCGTTCTGTTCCACGATGGTAATGGCCTCGATGCGGCTGAACCGAAAGCCCCGTTCGTTCTCCCGGGCTTCCATGGTGCCGGCCATTACGGCCATGTTCACTTCCACCCGCGGACCCCGACCGGGATCGTGGAAGACCTTGGCCTCCACCACCAGACCAGTTGCGGACCAGAGCGGCAGCGAGAAAAACAAGGTGGCAACGAGAGCGACGAATTGAATGGAGGCGCGCATACGTACAAAGTTAAGGTCGCGGAAGCAAGCCGATCGACCGGCGCGGTAACGGAACATACCGTTCCCTGCTTTGCGAAGGGATGGTCGTAATGCCGAATGAAGTTTCCTGAACGATGGTTCACCGAAGCGGTCTTTCATGCTGGCCCGGCCTACGAAGTACGTCTTCGCGGTGTCTGCGAAGCGGTCATCAGGCACCAGCATGGACCGGAACGGAGACTTGCGGCGTGTTACAAGCGATCCGCGTCAGGATGGTTGGGCTTCACCCATTGCCTTGCATTGCGCTTGGGGGGCAGGAAACGGTGGCATGTAACAAGGGACGCCAACACACATCTGCGCGTGGCGACGCTACCGGCTAGATCACTTCGAGCGCTTCACCTTGGGTCCATCCCACACTGCCGTTGGGTAAGCGTACTTCGCTCCAGCCATCGCGTTGTTGCAGGATGCTGAGCTTGGTACCCTTGTGCAGAACGAAGATCACGGTGGATCCCGCGCGTGGTTCACTGAGCACTTCGATGCGTGCCCGCATGATGATACTCTCCGAACGGTCCACCAAGGCGGCATGGCGCGCATAGGCGAAGCCCGCACTGGTGAGCAGGACAACGCCTGCGATGGCGGCCACGACACGCAGCGCCGAGCGCAGCCGCTGCAACTTTGGGAACAAAAGCAGCGACAAAGCGGTGAACAGCAGCAAGCCAGCCACCAACGAGCGCCGCGCCCAGCTGTCCACACCACCACCGCTACGCAAGCGCGCCCAGAAAGCGCCCAGCTCGAAAGTGGGCATCGGCTTCATACGGTCCACCACCTGCTGTCGGGCCAGTTCCAGGTTCACATGCACCTCTTCCGAGCCGGGGTCCATGCGCAAAGCACGCTCGTAGTAGAGAATGGCTTGCGGGTAGTCGCCCAGCTTGAAGTTGCAGTTGCCGATGTTGTAGAGCAGCGATGCTGACGAGAACTCGATGTTGAGCGATTTGTACAAGTCGAGCGCCTGCTGGTGATCGCCATCGGAATAGGCTTTCTCGGCCGCTCGCATCAGTGAATCGGCGGGAAGGGCAGTGGCGCCTGAAGCGTTCGAGAACGCGCCCAAGCAGAGCAGGGAAAGGAGGATGGTGGTGCGCATCATCGGCTGATGTTCTCCAAACGTGTGATGAGTTCGGCTGCTTCGTTGTACAGGTCTTGGCGTGGTTTGCTTTCAATGGGTGCGAAGCGCGCCATCTCACAAGCTTCCAGCAGTTCCGAACAATGCTCGGCAAGGCGTTGCGCATCGGGTACCTGGCCCAATCGGGAGGCGATGTTGGCAGCATTGAGTTCGGCTGGGCCGAGACCGAAACGGTCCATGAGGTAACCGCTCAACGCCTTGCCCAAAGCAGTGTGGAACGGTTCGCGTTCAGGTTTGTCGAGCGATCCTTTCGCATGTTTCAGGTGCTGTTGTGCCGACCGTTCGGCGCGTTTCCGGCGCATTTGCACCACATCGGCCTGCTCCCGTTCCGTTTTGCGGCGCCAGAACAACAAAAGCAGGAATGCCAATGCAGGGGTGGCGATACCGGCCACATAGCGCCAAGACCCGAAGAGGTAGTACCCTTTGGGGCGGAGGTCCAGATCGCCGGTGCGGATGAAGCGGATGTCCTGGTCCAGTTGCCTGACCTCGTTCGGGCGGAAGGCAACACCCGTTCCTGAAGTGTTCCCGTCACCGGCCGCAACCACCAGTTCCATGGCCTTGCTGCTCAGGCTCCGGTATTTGCCTTCTTGCGGATCGAAGTAGCTGAACTCCATGGGGGGCAGTGGATAGTTGCCCTCGTAGCGAGGCAACACGAGGTACTGGAATTCGCGACTGCCCGACATCCCTGCACTGCTCACCGAGATCTTGTCGACCACTTTGGGGTCATAGACCTCGATCCCTTCGGGCAGCTTCAGTTTGGGAGCGTCGATCAGTTTCAGGTTCGCTTTACCGCTAAGCTTCAGTGTGATCTCCAGCGCCTCGTTGGCCTTCAACTCGGTGCGGTCCGCGCGTACGCTCATTTGCAGTTCACCCACACCGCCGGTGAAATCCTGCGGCGGATCGGGCAACGCGAGCGCGTTGAACTCCAAGGCATTGCTTTTCAATTCCACCATACGACCATTGCTGAACAGGTTCCGTTCCAGCACTACCGGAAGCGTGAACGGCTCGATGCGCAGTTTGCCGCTGCGCTGGGGCAGGAGCAATTGCCGCATAAGCACCACCACGGTGTAGTTGAGCCCATTGATCATCTCGACGCGCTCCTCCAGGCGTTGTCCCATCTCCAAACGTTCGGCCCAGAAGCCTTGCATGGCGGACGGCTCGAAGGGAGCCCACTGGGTGTTCGGATACCGTGTGTAAAGCTGGTAGGTCACCAGCACCTGTTCGCCCACATAGCCTTTGTTCCGGCTCAAGGTGATGGTGGTGAAGATGTTCGGGTCGCGTGCCTGCCCTTGGGCGCTGATGGCCTCACCGGGTGTGCCCGGTGCTTTGCTCACTTCAATGGTGATCGGCTCGGTCTCCAAGATGCCACCACCCACCTGCATACGCGCTGCACCGATGGTGTATTTGCGTGCCTTCACGGCCGTAAGCACCCAGGTGAAGGTGCTGAAACTTACCGCACGACCGCCCTGTACACTGCTGCCTTGGCGGGTTCTGGGACCGCTAACGATGGTCAATCCGTCCAGGTCGGGCGCGCTTACCCTGCCGTTCGCGTTGACCACGGTAATGGTGAGTTGGAACTGCTCGCCGGTCACCACGGCCGGCTTGTCCACCTTGGCCGTAAAGGAGATCTCCTGGGCGTTGAGCTGCAGGCCAATGATTAAAGCGAACAGCAGGAGCAGGGTATGCCGTACGGTCTTCATGTCACCAGTCCTTGTCGGTAGTGCTGCGTTTCACCGGGCGCTCGCGTTCGCGGGCCTTTTCCAGGGTCGTGCGTTCCTGTCTGTCCAAAGCCTCCAGCATGCGCTTGGCATCCTGTGGGCTGATGCGGTCCTTGGGTGCTTGCTGCGCCCCTTTGCGCTCTTCCTCCTTGCCTTGGTCGGGCTGTTGCTCGTTGCCCTTCTCCCGGTCCTGCGCTGAACGTTCGCGTTGGTCCTGACCTTGGTCGCCTTCCTTGGAACGGCTTTCCTCCTGGTCTTTTCCTTGCTCGCCCTTGCCCTCGTTCCCCTGCTCTTCGTTGCGCTGTTCTTGTTGCTGCTCTTCCTGCTGTTGTTGCTGCTCCTTCGGATCTTGTTCGCTCTCTTTCAGCAACTCTTCCGCAAGGCGCAGCAGCCGGGCATCACCAGGGTGTTGGGCAAGCCCTTTATCCAGCATGCGCAGCGCGGATACACGATCTTCCTTGATGTAGAGGTGAGCGGCCTTGTTGAACCACTCCTGGGGAGTGGCGTCTTGTGCGGATGCCATGGAGCAAAGGCCCCAGGCGACAACAAGAAGAATGAAGTGTGGGCTGTTCATGATGCGTTGGCTGCTTTGGTGATCAGTTCCAACTTGTCCATGTAGTCCTTTCGTTGGCTCAGCGAGGGTTCCTGTTGCAGAGCATTGCGCAGAAGGTCCAGCGCATCCTGGAAGCGATACTCGTCGGTGAGCGTTTCGGCCTTTTCGAGCAGGATCCGGGCGCGTTCGCTGAGCTGCTTGTCCTCGTCCTTCTGCTTGTTGTCCGAATGGTCGGGGGCTTTTCTGCGAGCCGCTTGTCTGCGCAAGGCTACGGCCAGGTTGTAGCGCGCCTCTTCATCACGATGCTGTAAACGTAGGCTCTGCGCGTATGCTTCCACGCCTTGTGCCAGGGCGGAATCCGTTAGCTGTTCCATTCGGCGTCGATCCCTGCGCAAGGAATCGCGGAGCAGCGTGAGCTTCAGTTTTTGATCGATGTCCACCTGCTTGGTATTGATGCCGACGATCCGCGCCAAGAGCGTTTGCGAAGTGCTGTCGGCCAGGCGTGCTTGTTCGAGCCGGGCATTACCGAGGTTGTACCATACGCTGGCCAGGTCTTCCTCGCTCATATTGGAAGCACTTGCTTTCGTGAAGGCCGCGACCGCACTGTCCATGCTGGCCATGCGGTAATGGCTATGGCCCAGATCATAGCTGGCCCAGGGGAAGTTGCCGGCCCGTGAAAAGGATACGGCGGCTTTCTCGAATTCACCCTGCTGGTGGAGATCGATGCCTTTGCGCATGGCCCGCTCTTCAGCATGCCGCCCGGTACCGGAGCACGCGGAAAGCCCCAGAACAGCCAAGGCCGGAAGCGCATTCCGCAGGACTTTGGTGGGGCCGTCCAGGAGGCCGGTACCCTTTCGGTCGCCCAACAGCATGGCGCAGATCACAAGCAGGATGGCCAGGGCCAGGGGATACTGGAAACGGTCTTCGTGCGCGGTGTAGCGGAAGGCCCCGGAAACGGACCTGTCCAACTTGCGGAGTTCGTCCATCAGTCCTGCCACGTCGCCGGAGCCATCGGCCAGCCCGAGGTACTTACCACCACCGGCCTCTGCGATCCCCATCAGCATGGCCTGGTCGAGTTTGCTGATCACGGTGTTGCCGTTGCGGTCCTTGCGGAAGCCGGTCACCTGTCCGTTCCTGCGAAGGGGGATGGGGCCTCCCTGCGGTGTGCCCATGCCCACGGTATGCACCACCAAGCCTGCCTCGTGTGCACCGTGTGCCGCACCGAGCGCATCATCTTCATGGTTCTCTCCATCGGTGATCACCACGATGGCCTTGCCCGCTTCGGAGGTGGGATCGAAGCTGCGTTGCGCCAGTTCGATCGCTGCTCCGATGGCGGTTCCTTGGCGCCCGACGGTGGCGGTATTTACTGTGCTGATGAACAACTTGGCCGCGGAGCGATCGGTGGTGATCGGCAGTTGCACGAATGCTTCACCGGCGAAGACCACGATACCCATACGGTCGCCGTGCAGGTTGTCGGCAATGCGGTTCATGGTGCGCCGTGCCACTTCCATGCGATCGGGTTTCACATCGGTGCACTCCATGCTGTTGCTCACATCCACGGCAAGCACCACATCAATGCCTTCGGCCAAGGTCTCCTCCAGCCGCGTTCCGAATTGCGGACCTGCCAGTGCCACAACAGCAAGCACCGTGGCAGCCCTGAAGCAGGCGTATTGCGCGAACACGCGACCGGTGGAAATGCCATGCACCATGCGAGTACGCATGCGATCATCGGCGAAACGTGCGAGTGCGCGCATGCGCCAACCGGTGTGCAGCAGCAACACCACGGGAAGGAGCAGAAGTATGGGTAGTATGCGGATGTATTCCGGCCGTTCGAGCACGAAGCGCGATTCCAGGTGCATGAACCACCAGCCCGCACCGAGCAAGCATAAGAGTAGCAACTCGAAGAGCAGGGTGTACAGCACCAGCCGGCCCAGGTGATATGTGCCGCTCGTGCTCATGCCATGCTCTTCAGCCAAGTGCGTTCCAATACCCAGCCACCGCAAAGTGCCACCAGCCCGTAGAGCAGGAATGGAGGGTACTCTTCGTTGCGGGAACTGTGCTCGGTCACCTTTATGCGGGTCTTCTCCAGTTCGTCGATCCGGGCGTAGATGTCCGCCAACTTGCGCTCGTCCGTGGCCCTGAAATAGGTGCCCCCGGTGATCTCGGCTATGCGCTTCAACACCACTTCATCGATCTGCACATCAACGTATTCGTACCTGACCTGCCCGTTCGGATAACGGTCAACCGGATAGAGGGCCTTGCCGTGCGTTCCCACCCCGATGGTGTAAACCCTTATCCCCAGGCTCTCCGCGATCTGCGCGGCATCCAGGGGCTGCACCATGCCGGCGTTGTTCACCCCATCGGTCAGCAGGATCACCACCTTGCTCTTGGCCTCACTGTCGCGCAGCCGGTTCAAGGCCGTGGCCAGGCCCATGCCTATGGCTGTTCCGCCATCCATCAGACCTGGGCGTGTGGTGGAGAACAGTTCCTTCAGCATGGTGTGGTCGGTGGTCAGCGGACACTGGGTGAAAGCTTCGGCTTCGTACACCACCAGGCCGATGCGGTCGTTCGGGCGGGCATCCACGAACTGCGCACCCATGCGCTTTGCAGCGGTGAGGCGGTCGGGCTTCAGGTCTTTGGCCAGCATGCTGCCGGACACGTCCATCGCGATCATGATATCGATCCCTTCGCGCTTCACATCCTTCCATTGGTCCTTGCTCTGTGGGCGGGCCATGGCCACCAGCAGCAGGCCAAGGCCGAGCATGGTGGCAGCACGTGGCAACGATCGGAGGAGCGTTTTGACATCGCGTGGGATGTGCCGGAAAGCGCCCAAGGTGGGGAGCGGGATGGAGCGGGTGCGCGGGCGATGCAGCCAAGGCAGCAGCAGGGCGAGGGTCAGTAGCGGTATCAATACCCAGAGGAAGATCGGGTCCGCTGCCTCGAAGTTCCTGTGGATGTGCAGCACCGCAACGATGAGCGCTACCGCGGCCATTGCCGTCCACAAAAATGCCAGTGTCCGATCCCGATCAGCGCGCATGATGTTGGGGATGGAATGATGCACTGGTGCGTTCCACGAATTGGATGGCCGAAGCCACCAACTGTTCATTCTCCACCGCGCCGGGTTCAGCCTTGGCGAATTTCACCAGGTCGGCAAGGCGCAGCATGTTCTCCAGGCTGGTGCGATCGGGTTGGTCCATGGCGCTCAGGCGCAAAGCGGACATCAACTCATCCGTAGTGCGCTCCATGGCGCGTATGCCATAGCGTGCTTCGATGTACCCGCGCAGCAGATCGGCCACACGTGAATGGTGGGCCTTGTGCTGGCCTTGTTGCCAGATCCGTTCCTGCTGCACGGCACGCAGATCACGCAGTACACGAACATGCAGGGGCTCTTCGGGTTCCGACGCAGGCTGAGGTGCGGTAGCGGGGCCCTTGGTCCGAAGACGCTTGACCAGCAGAAGCAGCAGCCCCATCAGCACAAGTCCTCCAAGCGCCCAAGGGCCGTATTCGCGCACCAGAAAGGAGAGGCTGAAGGGGAGCGTGTGCAGTGGCTTCAGGTCGTGCATGCTCACCTCCAGATCGTGCGGAACACCGCGCACTTCCAGCAGGAGCGCTGCAGTCTCCTCGGTCTTCCCGTTCACCGTGAACACGAAGGGGGCAATGGCGAAGTAGCCCGTGTCGAAGGCGGTTATGGTAAGGGAGCGCGACAGGCGCAGGTGCTGGCCTCCCTCGTGTTCCGTGTAGGTGCTATCCAGATCGCCCAGGTGCAACACTTCCACTTTGGGATGCAAACGCTCACCCACCAAAGGCCATCCGATCGCTACCGGTGTTGACTTGCTTTCAAGGTCCACCGCGAGCAGCAGATGCACCTGCTCTCCGATGCGCATGATGCTGCTGTCCAATTTTGCGGACGGCTGTTGTGCGTGCAGCGCGCCACCGAACAGGCAGGCTATGGCAGCGAGCATCCTCATTGCTTGCTATCGCGCTGTTTGAAAAGGCGCATCAAGGGCCGCACGTAACCTTGGTCGGTGGTGATGGTGGCATGGTCCACACCTGCGCGCCGCAGAAGCTCCGAAGTGCGGTTGCGGTGCTTCAATGCCGCTGCATGGTAGGCGTTGCGCACAGCGCGGCTGTTGGTGTTCACCCAGCGCTCCTCCTGGGTCTCCGGGTCCATGAAGCGCACCAAGCCCATGGGTTGTAGGTTTTCCTCGCGTGGGTCGGAGGTACGCAGTACCACCAGGTCATGTCGGCGGTTGGCGATCTTCAAGGCATCCTCGTACCCTTCGTCCATCATGTCGCTGATGAAGAAGGCGATGCTGCGCTTCTTGATCACATTGTTCAGGTAGCGCAGCGCAGCGGTGATGTCCGTTCCCTTGCTTTCAGGACGGAACTCCAGCAGTTCGCGCACCATGCGCAGAATGTGGCTGCGGCCCTTCTTCGGTGGAATGAACTTCTCCACTTTGTCCGTGAAGAGGATCAAGCCCACCTTGTCGTTGTTCTTGATCGCGCTGAAGGCGATGGTGGCACACACTTCCGTGATGAGCTCGCGCTTCAAGCGCTCCGCAGTGCCGAACTCACCACTGCCGCTTACATCGGCCACCAGCATTGCGGTCAGCTCCCGTTCCTCCTCAAAGACCTTCACAAAGGGATGACCGAAGCGTGCGGTCACGTTCCAATCCAAGGTGCGCACTTCATCCCCCGGTATGTACTCACGCACTTCACTGAAAGTCATACCCCGCCCTTTGAACGCACTGTGGTACTCACCCGAGAAGATGTGCTGGCTCAATCCGCGCGTCTTCAGCTCAATGAGCCGAACCTGCTTCAGAAGCTCCTTGGTATGTTGAACTGGATCGCTCATCACTACGGTAATCCCACTGCCCACTACCAACTGCCTACTACCAACTGCCTACTGTCTACTGTCTACTGTCAACTGCCTACTGTCTACTGTCTACTGTCAACTGCCTACTGTCTACTGTCTACTGTCAACTGCCTACTGTCAACTGTCAACTGCCAACTGCCAACTGCCAACTGCCAACTGCCAACTGCCAACTGCCCCCCCCCTCAAGGCACCTCCACCATGTTCAGCACACGGTCAATGATCTCGTTCACGGCGATGTTCTCCGCTTCTGCCTCGTAGGTAAGCCCTATGCGGTGACGGAGCACATCCGGGCACACGGCACGCACATCCTCCGGGATCACGTAGCCACGGTGTTTTGTGAAAGCGTAGGCTTTTGCGGCGAGGGCCATGTTGATGCTGGCACGCGGACTACCGCCATGGCCGATCAAGGGAAGAAGGTCGCTCAGGCGGTATTGGTCCGGCTTGCGGGTGGCGTACACGATGTCCACGATGTACTGCTCGATCTTCTCGTCCATGTACACCTCGCGCACCAGTTTGCGGGCGGCCAGGATGTCATCACCATGCACCACGGTACGTGGCTCCAAAGCAGCGCCAGCGCTAACGTTTTGCCGGATGATGAGCTTCTCCTCCTCGCGGCGCGGGTAATCCAGCACCACCTTCAGCATGAAGCGGTCGGTCTGCGCTTCGGGCAGGGGATAGGTACCTTCCTGCTCAATGGGGTTCATGGTGGCCATCACGAGGAAAGGCGAGGGCAGGGGATAGGTGGAAGGGCCAATGGTCACCTGCCTTTCCTGCATGGCTTCCAGCAGCGCGCTCTGCACCTTGGCCGGTGCGCGGTTGATCTCGTCGGCAAGGATGAAGTTGCTGAAGAGCGGTCCCTTGCGCACGGTGAATTCCTCGTTGCGCTGGCTGTAGATCATGGTCCCGATCAGGTCCGCGGGCAGCAGGTCGGGAGTGAACTGCACACGACTGAACCCCACGTTGATGGAGCGGGACAGCGCTTTGATGGCCATGGTCTTCGCCAGGCCCGGCACGCCTTCCAGCAGGATGTGGCCATCAGCGAGCAAGGCCACCAGCAGCTTGTGCACCATGTCCTTCTGGCCCACGATCACCTTGCCCATCTCGGCATCGATGAGGTCCACGAAGGCACTGGCCTGTTTGATCCGCTCGTTCAGTTCGCGGATGCTGTCCGGGGTTGGTGTGCTGCTTTCTTGTTGCCCGATGTCTTCCATGGTGACCGGTGATAGTGCGTGGTGATCGACGCACAAAGGTGCCCGGTGCCCTTCGCGCCCACCAAGGCCCCGCCGTTAAAGAGTGTTAAGTGTGGGTAACCTCCCCAAAGTCCCGTGGATCGTGCGTTCCCAGCTTGTTGATGGATATGCCCCGAACAGGTCGCCACGCGCGCTTGCACATGTTGTAGTGCCGGTTTGTGATGGGCGCTTGCACAGCTACCTTCGGCACCATGAGCAACACCTCTTCAGCAATGACCTTGGCGGAAGCCGTCGATCATGTCCGCACCTTCCACGATGCGTTCGGGATACCCAATGCCGCGGCTCCCGTGGCCGACATCGGTGATCGTGATGCACTGCTCCGCTACAAGCTGATCCGCGAGGAGAACGAGGAGTACTTGGAGGCAGCGCTGAAAGGAGATCTGGTGGAAGTGGCCGATGCCTTGGGCGATATTCTCTACATCTTGTGCGGCACACTGCTGAAGCATGGCTTGGAGCACAAGATCGATGAGGTGTTCCGCGAGATCCAGCGCAGCAACATGAGCAAGCTTGATGCGAATGGCCGGCCCATCTACCGCGAGGACGGCAAGGTGATGAAGAGCGCCCTCTACTTCAAGCCGGACATCGCCACGATCCTGGAGCAGTAGCGCGTCCCTTCCTCCGGAGCACGATCCTCACCTCATACGTTCATCCATGAACCTGCCGAACCTCCTCAACAAAGCCCGTCATTCGGCTTTTCAGCGCTGGTTGCTCAACCTGGCCCTGCCGTTCTCCATCCCCTTCAACAGGCCGCACGGCTTCAAAGTGCAGCCGTTGCCGGAAGGTGGCATCCGCGTCCACATCCCCAACTGGCGCGTCAATCACAACCACATCCGTGGGATACATGCCTGCGCCATGGCCACGGCCGCCGAGATGTGCAGCGGGCTCTCCCTGCTGGAACACCTGGACCCCAAACAGTATCGCCTCATCATGCGCTCGCTCCACATGGAGTACCACTACCAGGCGAAAAAGCGCGCACACGCAAGCTGCATTCCCACGGTGCAGGAGATCCGGGAGCGTGCCATCGATCCGCTGAAGACACAGCCCAGCATCGATTTCACCAGCACGGTAATGCTGCACGACAAAGCTGGTAACCACCTGGCCACGGGCACGATCACCTGGCAGGTGAAGCCTTGGGACAAGGTGCGTACGAAGGTCTGATCACTCCTCGTCCTCCACGCGTGGTTTCGGCTTTTTTTCGCCGATGCGGTAAGCGAAGGTCAGCGCGTACACCACGTTCTGGATGCGCGTGAAACGCTCGAAAGGAGTGACGCTGGTCTGAGCCCGCACATCGAAGCCCCACTTTTCGCCTTCGATGCCCATGCCCACCAAGCCGCTGATCTGCATCCTGCGGCCATTCGGAGGAAGGGTGTACTTGCCATCAATGAGCAAGTCACCATCCACCCATTGTTTGTAAGTGCCGTTAATGAAGTACCCCATGCTGGGACCGCCGAGCAGGAACAAACCATCCGAACGGTTGCGCTCCATATGCACTTTCAAGAGCACGGGTACTTCCAAGTAGTTGAAGGTGCTTTTGGCACGTGTGGCCATGGCCGGATTGCGGAACGAAAAGCCCTTCGTCATCCACAGAACTTCGGGCATGACGCTGACCTGCTGGTGTATGGGCAGATCGAAGTGCCAACCCAGCAAGGGGGCGGGCATCAGGTTGCTGGTGTTCTGGAAAAGGCCGCCAACGCTTTGTGTGGCGAGGCCAAGACCGAAGCGTGGGCCGTGGTGGCTTTCCTGGGCCACAGAGCTACAGGCAAGTGCCGAAGCGATCAGGGCAACGAGTATGTTGAACGGTATACGCATGGGACAAATATCGCCCAGACGTACCGGAACGGCCGGGGCACAAGTATTGACCCAGTTCAGTACGTACTGTAGCGACTGGCACGGTGGAGGTCCTCATTGAAGGGCGCGATCTTCAGGCCCCTCGATAAGTAGTTCCTCGCTTTGTCACTGTCGCGCGCCCGCGCCCAGGAGCGCCATCCGGCGATGTAGGCCCTGGCAACGGCGTTCACGGGTAGGTCCTCCTCGCGCTCGTACAACGCTTCGAACTTCTTCAGGAACATCTCGGCCTTGCGCCGTTCATCGATGTTGAAGTGGTCCTCCGCTGCGATGAGGTAGACAATCTGATAGCAGTGCTGTATGCCCGGCGTTCCCTTGAGTTCCGGATGCATCGCTACCAGTTCGTCCAAATGTGCCACATAGCTGGACCGGTCCGGCAACCGATCTAGGCGGTGCACAAGAGCTTCGGTCACAAGTGCTGATACTTGCACATGGTCTGGCTCTATCGAATAGGCGATCAGCAAGTGCTCCACAGCCGGGTCCCATTGGCGCTTCAGGGCATGGTAACGGCCCATTTCAACATGGTGCTGGAACCGGATCTTTCGACGGGCCTCCTCGCTGCGCGGCAATTCCAGGAAGGCGTCCAGAATCGAGTTCACGAATGCTGTATCACCGCGATGTATCAAGTGCTTATCGAGCAGCCTTGCATGGTCGGTGGGGATATGGCGGTCCATGGTGGGAGGCTCGATGAAGGCGTACGTATCCAAGAGGAATCGAACGTCCTCGAACGTTTCGTAGCTGAGTTGTTCGACTTGCCTGAGCAAGGCCAATTGCAGCAGCTCCTTGGTATGCGGGGAGGCATGCAGCATGTAGGCCTTGGCGAGTTGGTCGATGCCTTTCTGTAAGTCGTGATCGGCGGCGAATACCCCAGCATTGTGGTAGTGTGTACCCACCGTGGCACGTAGGTCGATCACCGTGTCGTTGGTCACCAATGTGGCCAGTGCTCCGTCCAGTCCGAGGGAATCGATCTGGCCATGTGAGATGCGTTTCGCACGCAGGATCTCCTGCACATACTTTTTCCGTGCGCGCTGGCTTACGACGAATACTCCACGCACGGGGTCCGTTGTCTCGATCACCGCCGGATCGCCCTGCACCATAGTGGCCAGGTACATGTGGTCTGGCGTGAGGTGTATGCCATAAGGGATGTCGAGGTCGTTCAGGATAAGGGCGAATAGAGCGGAGGCGGTCACGCAGTTGAAGTCGCCCTTCGTGAACAGGTCTCCGAAGAGGGCTTGGGCATCGTAGCGCACAAGGAAGGTGGACTGTACCTCGTTGAAGATCTGCCGCAGGTGTTTCTCGGAAAGGGCAGCACCTTTCCTTTCCTTGTGCCCATGAATGAACAAGGCCAACCTTCGCCTTGCATCGTCCACAGGGATCCCCTTGCGATCGAGGTCGGTCAGCAGCAGGACCGTAAGCACATCATCCGCCGTCGGCTCTTCCAACAGCTTATTGAAGCTCTTCTCCTCCCGCTCATCGGAAAAGTGGATGAAGGGTAGGACACGGGAAGGTGCTTGGGCAAGTCCGGTCTGTAGGCAGACGATCAGAAGTAGCAGGACCGACCAACGGATCATGACGTGAAAGATAGGCGGGAGAAGGATCCCTTCAGCGCCCGGCCTTCAACTCCGCCATCTGCAATGCGGCCACGGCGCACTCCACGCCTTTGTTGCCATGCCGGCCACCGCTGCGGTCGCGGGCCTGCTGCATATCGTTGTCGGTAAGCACACCGAAGATCACGGGCACGCTGAACTTCAAGCCCACGTCCATAATCCCTTGGGTGGTGCCTTGGCACACGAAATCGAAGTGTGGTGTTTCGCCCCGCACGATGCTGCCGAGGCAGATCACGCCGTGCAAGTCCCCACGCTCCAACAGGAACTGCGCACCGGCCGCCAACTCGAAGCTGCCCGGCACCCAGGTCTCCACGATGTCGGCTTCGGCCACACCGTGCTTCAACAGCGTTTCGCGGGCACCGCTGCGCAGGGCGTCGGTGATCTCGCGGTTCCAAGCGCTCACCACCAACGCAAAGCGCCGACCGGCACCGGAAGGCACCGCATCCGGATCGTAAGTGGAAAGGTGGTGTGTGCTGGTGGCCATGGTACAGCCCGCAGGCTCACGCGCGGAAAAGGGAGAGGCTTACTTACCGCTCATGCCCTCGGCGAGACCGGCGTATTTGCGCGCGGTGCTCACTTCGTTGCTGGTGGGGAAGTCCTTCACGATGCGGTTGAAGGCCTTGGCGGCAGCTTTCCAGTCCTTGGCTTGGTGGTGCAGAATGCCGGCCTTCATCAGGTACATGGGCGTGGTGAAGTCGTTACGCACCAGGTCCGCGGCTTTCTCGAACTGGCGTGCGGCTTCCTTGGTGTTGCCCAATTCCACGTAAGCATCGCCGATACCGCCCACGGCCATGGCGCGCAGCACATCGTCCTGCACATCGGCCTTCTTGTAGTTGGCAACGGCGTCCTCGTACTCACCGCGCAGCATGTGGATGGCACCGAGGTAGTAATGGGCCAGTTTGCCGGAGGGCGTGCTGCCGTACTGGCTGGCCACTTCCGCAAAGCCGGGGAACATGTTGTTGCCATTGATGGCCAGGTCCAGGGAATCCATCTCGAACCAGTACTCGGCTTTCCAGATCTGCTCGGCAGCGGCTGCCGCGCGGGGCTCGGCGATCAGCTTCTTGTAGCCCAGGAAACCGCCCACCAACACCACCAGCGCGCCGGCCGCGATGAAGATGTTCGTGCGGTTCTTCTCCACGAAGAGCTCGGTGCGGGAGTACACTTCACCGAGGTCCACGTCTTGATCGGCACCCGGGTTATTGACGGTCTTCTTGCTCATGGTTTATGGGCCTTCCGGCAGGAGCCGGGTTACAGCGGTTGTGCCTGCCTTGGCGACAAGCGGCCGCAAAAATAGACCTTTTGGCGACTTGGCAACGGGCCGGTAGCGTGCTCTGCACCAAGGCCTTGCAAGGAGGCTTCCGGCATGGCCCGGAGCACGGTTAACTTCGCCCCGCAAATGGCCTTCCACCTCGCCCGCCTCAAGCTGCTGAACTTCCGCAACCACCGCGATGCCGAGTTGGATCTGGGGGCGGAGGTGAACTGTTTCACGGGGCCCAACGGCACGGGCAAGACCAACCTGCTGGATGCCGTGCATTACCTGAGCCTAGGCAAGAGCTACTTCGAGGCCACCGACATGCACACCACCCTGCATGGCGAGGACATGTTCATGGTGCAGGGGGCCATGCACAGCGAAGCCGGCGAGGATACCGTGCTGGTGAGCCTGCGCCGTGGCCAGCGCAAGGTGATCAGCCGCAACCGCAAGGAGTATGAGCGCATGGCCGACCACGTGGGCCGCTATCCGGTGGTGATGATCACGCCCTACGATGGCCAGCTGGTGCTGGAAGGCAGCGAGGTGCGCCGCCGCTTCCTGGACGGCCTCATCGCACAGTTCGATAAGAGCTACTTGGATGCGCTGATCCGCTAC
Organism: Flavobacteriales bacterium; assembly: GCA_019638115.1. GTDB lineage: Bacteria > Bacteroidota > Bacteroidia > Flavobacteriales_F > PHOS-HE28 > PHOS-HE28. The sequence goes on from JAHBUK010000002.1 coordinate 372,602, forward strand.
AACCGGGCGCTGGCGCAACGCAACCTGCTGCTGAAACGCTTTGCCGAGCTAGGCCGCGGCAGCCTGCAGGACCTGGAACCCTGGGACGAGCAACTGGTGCTGCACGCCACGACGGTACATGGCGTGCGCAGCGCCTTCATGGAGGAACTGGTGCCCATGCTGGACAAGCACTACCGGGGGATAAGCGCCGGGCCTGAGACCGTGGCCCTGTCCTACCGCAGCGCACTGAATGCTTCAGGCATGCGCGAATTGTTGCACGAAGCTTGGCCGCGAGACCGGGCTGCACAGCACACCACCGTGGGCGTCCACAAGGATGACCTGGAGTTCACCATCACCGGTCAGGCCCTGCGCCGTTTCGGTTCGCAAGGCCAGCAGAAGACCTACCTGATCGCGCTGAAGCTCGCACAGTTCGACCTCACGCGGGAGCGTTCCGGTGTGCGGCCCATCCTGCTGCTGGACGACATCTTCGACAAGATCGACCCCCAGCGCATGCGCCACCTGTTGAAATTGCTGAAGGACCACCGTTTCGGGCAGGTGCTCATCACCGACACCGATGCTGCCCGCCTGCACCAAGCGCTGGATGGACTGGACCTCGATGTGCGCTTCTTCCACCTGGACCACGGCCACGCACTGCGCCATGAAAAAGCAGAACGAGCAAACGCTTAAGCAGGCCTTCGCCCACCTGATCGACGCCTATGGCATGCGCGAGAAGATGGACGAACTGGACATTGCCACCGAATGGGACAAGGTGGTGGGGCCCATGGTGGCGCGCCATACCAAGCGCCTCCGCCTGCGCAAGGGCCGCTTGGCCGTGCAAGTGGATTCCGCCCCCCTGCGCCAGGAGCTGAGCTACATGCGCGAGGCCCTGAAGGAGATCTTGAACCGCAACGCCGGGCGCGAAGTGGTGCAGGAGATCGTGCTGGAGTGAGGTATGGTGATGGAAGGGGCGTGATGGCCGGATCTCCTGTTGCGGAACGATCAGATAGCTGGCCCTTTAACGGATAGCCGTGAGCGCCTTGTAAAGAAGTCGGTGCAAGAAAAACAAAGCCCGGTCGCGCCGAATAGGCGGACCGGGCTTTGAGCTTGGTGTGTACGGCGAAGCTTAGAAACGCTCGCGGCCGCTGAAGAAGAAGTTGCTCTCGATCTCCGCGTTGTCGTTGCTGTCGCTGCCGTGAACGGCGTTCTTGGCCTTGCTTTCGGCGAAGCGCTTGCGGATGGTGCCCTCATCGGCTTGGCTGGGATCGGTGGCGCCGATCAGCTTGCGGAAGTCCTCCACGGCATTGTCCTTCTCCAGGATGGCGGCGTAGATGGGGCCGCTGGCCATGTAATCCACCAGTTCGCCATAGAAGGGGCGCTCCTTGTGTACTTCGTAGAAGATGCCGGCCTCCTGGCGGGAAAGGCGGGTGAGTTTGATGGCCACCACGCGGAAGCCGTTGTCGATGATCATGTCGATGATCTTGCCTGCGTGCCCGGCGGCCACTGCCTCGGGCTTGATCATCGTGAAGGTCCTATTGGTTGCCATGTTTCTGGGTTGTTGAAAAAGCCGCGCAAAAGTAATCGAGCAGCCCCTTCGGACAGCACGCGCGGGTATCATTCCTTCGTGCTCGTTCCGCCGACCATGCCTGCCGCTGTTGGCAGCTGGGGCTCCACGTCACGTTCACTTTCCCCGTACCATGAGATACCGCGCCCCCCTCATACCCTTGCTCGCCACCCTTATGCTGGGCTGTGGCGGTGGTGAAACCGCCAACGAGGCCAAGCCTTCCTTGGTGATCGGTGAGGACGCCGTGGGCATGGACGCCAACAGCATTTACCAGATGCCCACGCCGAACGAACTGTTCAGCCTGGTGCGCGACATGGTGGGCGAGGGCAACAAGCGCATGTTGAATCCCGCCAGCAATGCCACGGGTTATGCCAGCCTGCGGAGCCGGGCCGTCAACTTCGGTGTCTACGCCACCGACCTGGTGTTCGTGAGCTATTTCAAGATGAAGGTGGAAGTGGCGCGCTACTACCTCACCAGCAAGAAAATGGCCGATGCCCTGGGGCTCACCAACACCTTCACCGATGCCGACTTCGTGCGTCTGGAAGCCAACCTCACACGTGGTGATTCCTTGGAGATCATCAGCAACGCCGCGTACATGCGCGCCTACGAGAAGTTGCAGGAGGAGGAGATGGGCCCCGTATTGAGCATGGTGCTGGCCGGTGGTTGGGTGGAAAGCATGCACTTGGTGATCCGCCAGATCGAGAACTTCGGTTCCAGCGAGGCCATGATGCAGCGCGTGGCCGAGCAGAAGGTGACCCTGGAGCACCTCATCAGCATGATGGAGATGCATGCCACCGACAAGGATGTGGCCATCCTGCGTGATCGCTTGATCGCAGTGCGCGACGTTTACGACCGGGCCACCGTGCAGCGCGCAGCGCCACAAAGCCGTTCCACCAGCGGCCGCATGATGCTCGGTGACGATGTGCGCATCGAACTCACCCCCGAACTCTACCTCGAACTGGTGCAAGTAGTGGATGCACTGCGCGCCGACATGATCCTGCCGGAGAACACCCCCAACGCTTCCAACCCATCATGAGCCGAACCACCTTCCATTTCGTGGCCCCCTTGGTGGCCCTGCTCGCTGTGGGCAGCCTCAGCGCCCAAACCTGTGTGGACTACCACAAGTTCAATTGCCAGCGTTCCGGCGACAAGCGCTTCTCGATCAATGGCCAAAGCAAGAGCGCCGCAGTTCAAGTTGGCCAGGCCACGGAGCTGAACATCATCGTCTATCGCGGCCAGGATTACCGCATCTCGCTCTGTTCGGATTCCAAGATCCTGGGTGAGAACATCGGTCTGCGATTGGTGGAAAAGGTGCGCGAGCCACGTGACGTGGAGGAGACCGTTACCACTGTGGAAGCCGTGTTGGACAGCGAAGGAAACCCCACCGGCGCCACCAAGGAAGTACGCAGCAAGCGCACCAAACGAGTGTATGAAGAGGTGACCAAAGTGATCTGGGACAACACCGAGCACGAGATGGCCTTGGAGGTGGAATTCTCCTGCACCGCCACCAAGCGCATTGCCATTGAAGTGATCGCTCCCGGTGCTGACGCCTCCAAACAGAAGCGCAGCGATCGCCAGTACGACATCGGCTGTGCCGGTATCCTCATTGAGCACATGCCAACGCCGGGCTTGGGTTTCTGAAGCCTTCAGCACGCCGGGTTAACTTTGCACCCGCATGCTGAACACGGATACTGAAGTGCGGAACACCCGATATGCGGCCGACGACCTGCGCCGTTTGCGTGGGCTTTTGGATGCTGCGGGCGAGATCGCGATAGTGGCGCATTACAACCCGGATGGCGACGCCATTGGATCGAGCTTGGGCTTGGCCCATGTGCTGCGTTCGGCAGGTTACCAAGTGAAGGTCGTACTGCCCAACGTGGCAGCCGGTAACCTGCATTGGATGCCCGGGCATGCGGATATCCTCTACTTGGACCAACGCCCTGATGAAGCCCTGAGGACCGTGCGTGAATGCGGTCTGCTCTTCTGCCTGGACTTCAATCGGACGGACCGGGTGGGCAAATTGGAGGATGCCCTGAAGGCCGCGGCCGTGAAGGTGTTGATCGACCATCACCAGGAGCCTGAAGCCTTTGCTGCGGTGAGCTTCTCCGATACCAGTGCCTGCGCCACCTGCCAAATGGTGTTCGATATCGTGAGTGATCTGGGGCTTGATGCGCACATCACCCGCGATGCGGCCGTCTGCCTCTACACCGGTCTGGTCACAGACACGGGGTCCTTCCGTTTTCCGGCCACCACGCCGCACACCATGCGGGTGGCTGCGCAACTCATGGAGCGCGGTGTGCAGGTCGCTTCGGTGCACAATGCGATCATGGACGACAACACCATCGATCGCCTGAAACTGCTCGGCTTCACGTTGAACGAGCGCATGACGGTGTACCCCGAATTGGCCACCACCGTGATCGTGCTATCACGTACCGACCTGGAACAGTTCAACTTCCGGCCGGGCGACACCGAAGGTTTCGTGAACTATGGGCTTTCCATCCGCGGCATACGCATGTGCGCCTTCTTCGTGGAACGGCCTGACATGGTGAAGGTGAGCCTGCGCAGCAAAGGCACCCTGCCCGTGGACCGCTTGGTGAAGGCACACTTCAACGGTGGGGGGCACCACAATGCCGCAGGCGGACAGACCCCCGAGCCCTTGGCCACGGCCGTGGATCGGTTCATGGCTTTGCTCCCGTCCTTCATGGAACAGCATCCCGCATGAAGACCATCGTTGCCCTGCTATTCGTATTCGCCCTGGGCTGTGGTGGCGATGGTCGCGTGCCCACCGCCCAGCGCCAAATGCCTTCAAGCGAAGACTTGATCCGCGATAACCGCGACATGGTGCGTTTGGAAGACAACGACATAACCCTTTACGTGCAACGCCATGAACTGCCCGTGCAAAAAACCGGCAGGGGAGTGCGTTACCACCTGTTCCGCGATAATGCCGGTGAAACGGTGAAGCCCGGACAATGGGCCAAGATCAATTACCGTGTGGAGTTGCTGAACGGTGACACGGCATATTTCTCCCAAAACGGCCAGCCCGAATCATTCCTGGTGGAGATGGACGATGTGGAAAGCGGCCTTCACGAAGGCATCCAGTATCTCTCCCCCGGCGATAGCGCCATCCTGATCATCCCTTCATACCGCGCGCACGGGCTGGTCGGCGACATGGACCGCATACCGCGTCGCAGTACGGTAGTGTACCACGTGGGGCTGGTGAAGGTGAGCGGTGATAAGCGATGAAGAGTGCGCTACCCTTTGCATTAGTGGCGCTGCTCCTGGCTGCTTGTGGCGGTTCTCCGCACGAGGGCTTCAAGCATGTGGGCAACGATGTGCACCTGCGCCTGCACGTGTTGGGCGATGGCGAAACGCTTGCAGCGGATGGGGACAGCATTTTGCTCCGCTTTCGCGCGGCTGAATTGGAAGCGGCACCGGGGTCATACGTCAGTTTTGAACAGTGGTACGCCGCGGAGGAGCTTCGTTCCGGTGCCATGCAGGTGGTGCTGACGCGGCTTCACACCGGCGACAGTGCCTCTGTGATCGCTCCATCCGATGCGTGGCCTTGGCACAGCTTGACGAGTTTCGAGCTTCCCCCGCGCCCAGCAGGACCTCTTCGCGTGGAACTGGCCATGCTCGATCTGCGCACGGAAGCGGCCATCAAGGCAACGCGTGAGCAACTGCAACGCGATGACCCCGAAGGCTACGAGCGCCGCTTGGTGGAGGCTTTCCTGAAGCATGATGCACGGCGCTGGACACGCTGGGGCACGAGCGATCTGTACTACGAGATCAAGGGCGTGGCAGCGGATACCAATGCACTGAAGGCCGGTGACCGCGTAACGCTATCATGGGTAGGAAGAAGCTTGGAAGATGGCGTGGTGTTCGACGATACGGACAAGCATGTCCAAGCCTTCAGTTACCTGGTAGGGCAACCGGACCAAGTGATCGAAGGACTGGCCGTGGCCGTGCACCTTATGCGCGAAGGACAGCACGGTGATGTGCTCATTCCATCTTCCATGGCCTTCGGTGGCAAGGGTGTGCCAGGTGTGGTGGAACCGCATGCACCGGTGCTCTACACCGTGCGCATCGGAGCTGTGGAGCGGCGCAGAAGCTGATCGCTCAGGGCGCAGTGCCGAGGATGAACACGGCCGGACGTTTGCCCAAGGTGGCGCTCTTCCTGGACCACTCCGCAATGCTGTGTGTTTCGCAGGTGCCGCCGGGCTGCGTAAGGTCCACCGCCACACAGAGCAACAGGTCTGCAGGTGCGCTTTGCATCAGGTCCTGCAGCAAGGCATCGTTGCGGTAGGGCGTTTCAATGAAGAGCTGCGCGGCACCGTTGCGTTGCGCATCCGTGGCCAGTCGCTTGATGGCTTGTTTGCGCTCCTGCGGTGTGCGGGGCAGGTAACCATGGAATACGAAGTGCTGACCGTTGAGCCCGGACGCCGCCAGCCCAAGGAAGAGGGATGAAGGGCCGATCAAGGGGACCACGGTGATGCCCTGTGCATGTGCGGCGCGCACGAGCTTTGCGCCGGGGTCCGCAATGCCCGGCATGCCCGCCTCGCTGATGATCGCGGCATCGCGTCCGGTGCGCATAAGTGCGATCATCGCTGCGATCTCATCTGCCGTGCTGTCCTTGTCCAAGCGATGGATCTCCTGCTGGGGTAGCGCGATGTCCGGCACCATGCGCCGCAACATGTGGCGTGCGGTCTTTTCGTGCTCCGCGAACCACAAGGTGATGCGTGCAGCGAGGGCCACGTTCTCCGGTGGTAACTGTTCCGTACCTCCTTCATCGCCCAGCCATACGGGCATCAGATAGAGCTTTCCGGTGCCGCTCATTGCGCTCCGTGCTTCAGGTTGGTGCGCTGCTCCACCTCATCGAGCAGGGCATTGCAGGCATCCATCAGCATGTGGTACACCGCATCGAAACCTTCATCGCCACCGAAGTAAGGGTCCGGCACCTCGCGCAGGGGATGTGCAGGAGCATGGTCCATGATCAGGTATGCCTTGGCGGCGAGCGCATCGTTCGGTGCGAGCTTCAGCATGTTCTGCAGGTTGCTGGCGTCCATGGCCAGTATGATATCGAAGTCCTCCAGGTCCTTCGCTACGAACTGCCTCGCACGCAGGTCGCCGATGTCGATGCCTTTGCGCTTCATGGCGGCTTGGGCCCGGCGATCCGGCGCTTCGCCAACGTGGTAGTCGCTGGTGCCTGCGGAATCGGTACGGATGGTGATGCCGCGTTCGCGCGCAAGGTGACGTAGGATGCCTTCGGCCATGGGCGAACGACAGATGTTACCCAGGCAAACGGTGATGATCTTCATGTTGCGAAGGTCCGATATCAAATGGACGAAAAGCGAAAGGACCTCGTGAGAGGCCCTTTCGTGTAGTTGTTCGCTGTTGCTCGGTCAGTGAATGCTGAGCTTCTTCTCCAGGTCCTCCAAGTATCCGCGGAACTGCTTGTCGGTCTCCTGCAGGTTGTTCACCGTGCGGCAGGCGTGCAGTACGGTAGCGTGGTCCTTGCCACCGCAGTGTGCGCCGATGTTTGCCAGGGAGCTCTTGGTCATGCGCTTGGCGAAGTACATGGCGATCTGACGGGCCTGCACCACTTCGCGCTTGCGGGTCTTGCTCTTCAGCAGTTCGATCGGCAGGTCGAAGTAATCGCACACCACTTTCTGGATGTAGTCGATGCTCACCTCGCGCGCCGTGTTCTTCACGAACTTGTCGATCATCTGCTTGGCGAGATCGAGCGTAACGGCCTTTTTGTTCAGCGAGCTCTGCGCGATCAAACTGATCATGGCGCCTTCCAGTTCGCGGATGTTGGTGGTGATGCTGTACGCGAGGTACTCCACCACTTCCTTGGGCAGGTCGATGCCCTCCGCATACATCTTCTTCTCCAGGATGGCGATGCGCGTTTCCAGTCCGGGCGTTTGCAGGTCGGCGCTGAGGCCCCACTTGAAGCGGGAGAGGAGACGTTGCTCCATGCCGGCCATTTCCACCGGTGCCTTGTCGCTGGTGATCACCAACTGCTTGCCGCTCTGGTGCAGGTGGTTGAACACGTGGAAGAACACGTCCTGCGTTTTCTCCTTGCCAGCGAGGAATTGCACATCATCAATGATGAGTACGTCCATCATCTGGTAGAACTGCGTGAAGTCGCCCACGGTGTTGTTCTTCACCGCTTCGATGAATTGCTGGGTGAACTTCTCGGCAGGAACGTAGAGGATGGTCTTGTCGGCGTGGTGCTTCTTGATCTCGATGCCGATGGCATGGGCGAGATGGGTCTTGCCAAGTCCGACGCCCCCATAGATCAGCAGCGGATTGAAGGCGGTGCCTCCGGGCTTTTGGGCCACGGCATAACCGGCACTGCGGGCCAATCGGTTGCAGTCCCCTTCGATGAAGTTGTCGAAGGAATAGTTGGGGTTGAGGTGACTTTCGACCTTGATCTTGCGCAGGCCGGGAATGATGAACGGGTTCTTGATGGGGCTGTTGGCCACATCGATCGGCAGGTTCACGGAGGGGTTGCGCACATCGCGTGCATTGCTGGTGGGCACCTTCACCGTGTATGGGTTGGCGCTTTGGAAACCGTTCTCCATGATGATGGAGTATTCCAAGCGTCCGTCAGGGCCGAGCTCCTTGCGGATGATCTTCTTCAGCAATCCGATGTAATGCTCCTCGAGCCATTCATAGAAGAACTGCGAGGGTACCTGGATGGTAAGCACATGGTCGTGCAGCTTCAATGCCTTGATCGGTTCGAACCAGGTCTTGAAGCTTTGCTCGTTGACGTTGTCCTTGATCACGTCCAGACACCGCTCCCAAGTCTTCTCGTGGTCCTTCTTCATGGATGGTTCAGCGAGTTGTTGGGTGGTTCCTTGGTGGGTGGTCCGTTGCATCATCACGCGTGTTCTTTACGACACATGGTGTGGTGTAACGGGTGGCAAATATGGACTGAAGAAAGTGAACAAAAAAATGAAGGGGGTACTTGACGGGACCAAAAATTTTACTTGCGAACAACATCCACCCAACCTTTCTGTAACCCTTGCTGGACAAGGCTTCCTGCGAATTTGCGCAAACTTCGTCCTTGCAGGTTCCACAACTTGTTCGTACCTGTTCCGGTCCCATTTTCCACACTCGGCCGCGTGATGTTCGGTGACACGGTCCGCACGAGGATGTTCAGTGCTGTTCAACACTCATCGAAGGTAGGTACTTGGGGAGGTGCTTGCAAGCCGCGCTTGGCTTTCTTTGCTGCTCAACCAGCAACGGCCATGTACTCGCACGAGACCTCCTTCCGGGTGCGCTATGGAGAGACCGACCAGATGGGCTTCGTCTACTACGGCAACTACGCTCAATACTTCGAGGTGGGACGCGTGGAAGCCTTGCGGCACCTGGGTTTTCCGTACCGGAAGCTGGAGGCTGAAGGGGTGATGTTGCCAGTCCATGACCTGCAGGTGCGCTATCACCGGCCGGCCTTGTATGATGATCTGGTGACCTTGCGCACAAGCATTGTTTCGATGCCCGGTGTGCGGATCGTGTTCGCCTACGAGTTGCGCAACGAGCAGGGAGATCTGCTAACGGAAGCGTCCACCACACTGGTCTTTGTGAACAGCACGGACAAGCGCCCTTGTCGAGCACCGCAGCCTTTGCTGGATGCGCTTGCGCCCTACTTCCCCTGATCTTCCCGGGCGGCTTGGATGCCCTGTGTGCGCCATGCCTCACAGAGTGCTTCAACCCGGCTCAGTGGCAGTGCCACACGCAGCGTCACCGCATTCGTGAAGCTGCTGTCCAGGACATCCCCACCACTTGCAAGCACGGTGTTGCGGATGCCTTCGAGTTGCGCGTAAGTGCATGTGATATGCACGTTGTCGCGCAGCACGAGTTCCACTTTCACTGCGGCTTCCAAAGCCAGGCGTGCCGCTTCACCATAGGCCTGGATAAGCCCTGCTTTGCCGAGCAATGTGCCGCCGAAGTAGCGCAGCACGATCACGCCTGCGTCGCTCAGTCCCGCTGCGCGAATGCGGTTCAGGATCGGCTTACCTGCCGTGCCTGCCGGCTCCCCATCGTCGTTGGCGCGATGGCGGGTGTTTCTTACGCCGATGGTCCAAGCATAGCAGAAGTGCCGCGCACCATGGTGCTCCTTCTGCAGGCGCAGCAGCCGCTCTTTGAACTGCTCCTCATCGCACACTTGGAAAGCGATGCCGATAAAGCGGCTGGCCTTGTCGCGGAAAAGCCCTTCGCCTTCAGTGCCGATGCTCAGGTAGTGGTCGGGGCTCATGCCTCCACATTGAGGATGAGCACCAAGGCGACCACCGCACATGCGATGCCCACATACTGCACCACACGTGGCCGTTCCTTGAAGAGCAGCATGCTGAGGGCTGTGCCGAAGAGGATCACCCCGATGTTGATCAATGGGTAGACGCTGCTGCTCGGCAGTCCGCCGCGTGCAAGTGCCTTCACCACGAAGTACAGGGCTGCATAGTTGGCAAGTCCGAGCACCAGGCCGCCTATCCATACGCCCGGTGTCGCGAACTGCTGGCGCGATCCACCACGCAGCGTCCAGAGCACGCCGAGCATGCCTGCGCAAGCGAATACCAGCGTTGGGAACACGGCTTCCGTGGCTTCCGTCAAGCGCATACGCTGCACCCAGTTGATGCCGATGTCGATCACCGCATTGCCCAGGAAGAGTGTTGCAGGCAGCAACCATTCACGACCCGTTGCGCCGCGTTCACGTACCCAGGAGGCCAGCACGACACCCACCACCGCAAGGGTGATCCCGGACCAGCCGATCCAGCCGGGCTGCTCATTGTAGAGGTACACCGCGAAAAGCACGGTGAGCACCAGGCTCATCTTGCTGGCCACCGTGGTAGCGGCCACTCCCGCGCGTTGTGCGGAAAGGCCGGTGAGGTAGAAGATGGTGATGAACAGGAAGCCGAGCAGTACGCTGGGTAGCAGCAAGTGCGACAAGTCGCCCGCTTGCCATGGTGTGGACACCAACATACCGCAAGCGGAAGCCGCGAAGTAGTTGACCACGATGGCCGGGAAGAGGGCCACGTTGCGTTGCTCGAAGATCTTGAAGAGCAGGAACAGGACCGCCATGAAGAAGGCGGCAGCGATCACCAGGGCCATGTGGGGTCGGGTAGGGGGAAAGGTGGTTGGTCCCGGAGTGGGGCAAGGTGGTGGGTCATTTCGTCGGTACCGATGGTGCTCGCTCTCAATGCAGGGATACTCAACTCCGGAGCTGCAGTGCCGGCGCCGAACAGCACGCGTCCGGTGATCACGCGTGCTTCATCCCACAAGCCCGCCCGAAGGAAGGCCTGCAGCAATGCTCCACCACCTTCCACCAGCACGGAGCGCACTTGCCGTTGGTGCAGTGCATCGAGTAGTGTGTTCAAAGGGGACGCATCGGGGGGCATCACCACTTGTTCTGCTGAGATGTCGTTCCGGAGCGCGTTGGTGAAGAGCAGGGTCGGGGCTTCGCTGTTGTACACCTTAGAGGCTGCTGGCGTAATGCCGGAGCGGTCCAGCACAACTCGTATCGGCGACTTGCCTTCCACGTGTCGCACGGTCAATGCGGGATCATCGTTCAGCACCGTGCGGCTACCTACCAGTATGGCCTGTTCCTCGCTGCGCCACTGGTGTACCAAGGTGTTGCTCGCTGCTCCACTGATGCGTTGCACCGCTCGTGCTGTTCGCGGGTGCCGGTCCAGGAAGCCATCCGCCGAGCGGGCCCACTTCAGGATCACGTAGGGTCGGCCGAGTTGAACGGAGGTCAGGAATCGCCTGTTCGTCCAGCGCGCTTCGGCTTCGCACACACCGATGCTCACCTGTATGCCTGCATCGCGCAATCGCTGTATGCCGCGCCCGGCCACCTGCGGGAAGGGATCTTCATGCGCGATCACCACATGACGTACGCCACGCGCTATGAGCAGGTCGGCGCAAGGTGGCGTTCTACCGTGGTGGCTGCAGGGTTCGAGGCTCACGTACAGCGTCGCATCCGCAGGCACCGGTCCATCGCCGAAGTTGCGGAGGCATTCCACTTCGGCGTGCGGGCCACCGGCGCGCTGGTGCCAGCCTTCCGCAAGCACTTGATCGCCTTGCACCAGCACCGCGCCCACCAGTGGGTTGGGTGCGGCCGAACCAGCGCCAAGACGGGCCAGTTGCAGAGCACGTCGCATCCAGGTGCTGTGGTCGGGCATGGCCGCAAAGTTGGCGATACCGATCACCTGCTGCACCTTGCTTGTCCGCTACTTTTGCGCGATGCGCACAGCGGACAACCGGGTAAGGACCTTGGTCGGGCTCTATGAAAAGGGGCTCTCAGGCCTTTATTCGGACAGTGAGGTGAAGGCCATCCTGCGGGCGGTGTTCCAGCATGCGCTCACGTGGGATGCCTCCATGTTGGAGTTTCGCAAGGATGAGCACCTGAGCGAGAGCGAACTCATCAAGGTCTACGATCCGCTGAAGCGCTTGCAAGCCGGAGAGCCGCTGCAATACGTTCTGGGGCAGGTGCACTTCCACGATGTGGATCTGCACGTGGCGCCATGTGTGCTCATCCCCAGGCCGGAGACGGAGGAACTCGTGCAACTCATCCTGGACAAGTGCGGCAAGCCTGCGCGTATCGTGGATGTCGGCACCGGAAGCGGTTGCATCGCATTGGCACTGAAAAAGGCACTCCCGGAGTCCCTCGTGACCGGCATCGACCGTTCCGAGGAAGCCTTGGAAATAGCGCGGCGCAATGCGGCCAGGAACGATCTACAGGTGGAGTGGCTCCAGGCCGATGTGCTGGACCCTTCTTTTGAAATGTCGCAAGCCGAACTGGTGGTAAGCAACCCGCCCTACGTGCCTCGGCATGAAGCGGCGGAACTGGAACCGCAGGTGCGCGAGCACGAACCTCACTTGGCCTTGTTCGTGGACGATGACGACCCTTGTCTGTTCTACCGCTTGATCGGTGCGCATGCCCTGAAGGTGCTTGCGCCCGGAGGGCGGCTGTGGTTCGAGGGGCATTACAAGCATGCCGAAGCGGTCGGTGAGCTCTTGCGCGAGCAAGGTTTCCGCAAGGTTCAAGTGTTGAAGGACCTGAGCGGTCTTCCACGTTTCATTGGAGCAGAACGATGATGGATAAGGATGCAGCAGCACGCCGCGTGAAGGAATTGAGCGCGGAGCTCGAGTACCACAACCACCGCTACTATGTGTTGGCCGATCCGGTCATCAGCGATCGGGAGTTCGACATGCTGCTGAAGGAGTTGGAGCAGTTGGAGGCCCGGCACCCGGAACTGGCCGATCCCAACAGTCCCACGCAGCGGGTGGGTGGTGATCTCACCAGGAATTTCCCGACTGTGGCGCACCGCTACCCCATGCTCTCCCTCGGCAATTCCTACAGCCGCGAGGAGGTGGGCGAGTTCGTGGCCAGGGTGGAGAAGGAGATCGGCACCACGGTGTTCGTAATGGAGTTGAAGTACGATGGCGTGGCCATCAGCCTTACTTACCAGGACGGACGCTTGTTGCGCGGTGTAACGCGGGGCGATGGCGAGAAGGGGGAAGAGATAACCGGCAACATCCGCACGGTGCGGGCGATACCCTTGGTATTGCGCGGCAGTGATGTGCCCGCCTTGGTGGAATTGCGTGGAGAAGTGGTCTTCACACGTACCCGCTTCGAGGCCCTGAACGCACAACGCTTGGAAGCTGGTGAAGAGCCTTATGCCAATCCCCGGAACACGGCTGCAGGCACCCTGAAGCTCCAGGACCCGAAGGAGGTGGCACGCCGCGGATTGGACAACTTCATCTATGCCGTTCAAGGAGAGGTGCTTCCCACGCGGAGCCATTTCGAGAACATCCGGAAAGCCGCCGAGTGGGGCTTCAAGACCCCGGACCCGGCTCGCCGATTCGTGGAACGAGCCACCGACCTGGAGGGGATCATGGCCTTCATCGACCATTGGGACAAGCACCGCCATGGTTTGGAAGTGGACATCGACGGCGTGGTTATCAAGGTGGACAGCCTGGATGTGCAGGATGAACTGGGTCTCACGGCCAAGAGCCCACGCTGGGCCATTGCCTACAAGTTCGCTGCCGAGCAAGCCACAACACGGCTCAACGGCGTGGTGTACCAGGTAGGTCGTACCGGGGCCATAACACCGGTGGCCGAGTTGGAGCCAGTGTTGCTCGCGGGCACCACGGTAAAGCGGGCGAGCCTGCACAATGCCGACCAGATCGCCAAGCTCGACCTGCACATCGGTGATCGGGTGCTGGTGGAGAAGGGTGGCGAGATCATCCCCAAGATCGTGGGGGTGCAGCTATCCGAGCGTCCCTCTGATGCGGCGCCGGTGTTGTTCCCGCATGCCTGTCCGGAATGCGCCACGGAACTGGTGCGCCTGGAAGGGGAGGCCCAGCATTACTGCCCCAACGAGCATGGCTGCCCCCCCCAGATCACCCGGCGTATCGAGCATTTCGTAGGCCGCAAGGCCATGGACATCGATGGTCTTGGTGGCGAGACCGTGGAGGAGCTTTTCCGCGCAGAACTCTTGCGAAACGTGGCCGACCTCTACGAACTCCGCAAGGAGCAATTGCTGCAGCTTGGCCGTGGCTGGGGAGAGCGCAGCGCCCAGCAGGTGGTGGATGGTGTGGAAGCCAGCAAACAAGCACCCTTTGAACGCCTGCTCTTCGCGCTCGGCATCCGCCACGTTGGCGAGACCGTGGCCAAACGCATCGCCCGCGCCGTAGGCAGCATGGACCGGCTGGCTTCCATGACGCAGGAAGAACTTACGGCCATTGATGTGGTGGGACCGGTGATCGCGGAGAGCATCGTGGATTTCTTCCAAGCGGAGGGCAACCGCGTCATCGTGGAGCGCTTGCGGAACCACGGCCTGCGCATGGCCCTTGACCCCTCCGAAGTGGCCGAAGTGGGCGACCGCCTGAAAGGGCTGGCCTTCGTGGTGTCAGGTGTTTTCCGGAACTTCAGCCGCGAAAGCATCAAGGAAGCCGTTGAACGCAATGGGGGCAAGGTGTCCGGATCCATCTCCAGCAAGACCAACTATGTGCTTGCCGGCGCTGACATGGGGCCTGCCAAACGCACCAAAGCGGAACAACTCGGTGTTCCAGTGATCGATGAGGATGAATTCATGCGGATGATCGAAGGATGAGATTGCTGGACCGCATCAAGGAATGGATGGGCACGCGGCGGCTGCTGCGTGATCTGCCCGCGGATCGAAAGCCCATTGCACGCAACATCGCGTTGGCCCGGAAGATCGCCATCGTTTATGTGGTGGAGGATGAGGCTTCCCACAACCACGTGCGCAACTACGTGAAGCGCATCAAGGAGGAATTGGGCATCAGCAACATCATGGCCCTGGGCTACAGTGACGAGAAACTGTTGCCCCATTACCTGCACGCCAAGCTCAACTTCGACGCCATCTGCCAGAAGGACCTCAATTGGTATCGCATTCCACAGGGTAACGCGGTGCAGAATTTCATGGCCGAGGAGTATGAGATCCTCATCGACCTCACCCTGCAGGACCGCCTGCCCATCCAGTACATCGTGGCCAAGAGCCGTGCCCGCTTCAAGGTGGGAAGGCTCAGCGATAGCAACAAGCGCCTGCTTGATATGATGATCGATATGGCCGGGTCGCAGAGCCTGCCCCAGTACATCCAGCAGGTGCATCGCTACCTGAGCATGATCAACGCCAAGCCGGAACCATCCCTCAATTGAACCAGCCCCAAGGGCAGATCACATGGACGAACGTTTCCGCGGCCTTGGGGTCGCACTGGTAACCCCCTTCCGTTCCAACGGCCAGATCGACTACGCCGGCCTGGAGAAGCTCATCGAACACCAGATCACCGGTGGTGTGGACTACGTGGTGAGCATGGGCACAACGGGCGAAAGCGTCACGCTCTCCAAGGCGGAGAAGCATGAGCTGCTGGCACAGACCATCGGCTTCGTGCGCAATCGGGTGCCGGTGGTGCTGGGCGTGGGGGGCAATCATACCGCGGAAGTGGTGGATACGCTCGGCGGCTTCGAGATGGACGGTGTGGATGCCATCCTCAGTGTGAGCCCATACTACAACAAACCCACGCAGGAGGGCATCTACCAGCATTACAAGGCCCTGGCCCAGGTGGCACTGCGGCCCATCATCCTGTACAACGTACCTGGACGCACCGGCAGCAACATGACCGCCGACACCACGCTGCGGCTGGCCAAGGACTTCAAGAACATCATCGCCATCAAGGAAGCCAGCGCCAACCTGGACCAGATGGGTCGCATCCTCAAGCACAAGCCGAAGGACTTCATGCTCATCAGTGGCGATGATGCGCTCACCCTGCCCATCATCGCCATGGGCGGCGAAGGCGTTATCAGCGTGGTGGGCAATGCACTGCCGAACGAATTCAGCACGCTGGTGCAAGCCGCCTTGAAAGGCGACTTGGTGAGCGCCCGACGCGAACACCTCCGCCTGATCGAGGTCATCGACCTGCTCTTCGCTGAAGGCAACCCCGGAGGTATCAAGCACGTGTTGAAGGTGCTTGGCATCTGTGGCGATCACATGCGCCTGCCCTTGGTGAACATCAGCGAAGCCATTGCCAACAAGCTCTACAAGGCGCTGGCGGATGCGGAAGTGGTGAAGCTGTAGGATCTCCGGAGGTCTTCGCAGCCCCTTTGCAAGATCCTGCGTGGCTGGAAATTCGCCACGCCGTGGCGAATTTCCAGCCATCTACCATTCCCACAAAGCGCTCAGCGGCACCGCGTGGATGTCCTTGTCGAATGGTGTGATGCCCAGTCCCGGGTGTAGCAGCAGGCCCCGCAGCCACTTGTCCCCGGCCACTTCCCGCAGGTGCTTCAGACCGGCCACATCGTTGCTTCCCACGGCCATGGCGGCCTTCACTTCGATACCCACGATGCGGCCCTTGTTGTCCTCCAGCACGATGTCCACCTCGCGACCGGCCTCGGTGCGGAAGTGGTAGGACTTCACCCGCAGCTTGCTCCAACCGGCCAGCTTCCGCAGTTCGTTCAGCACGAACGTCTCCAACAGCGGCCCGAACGCGGGGCTGTTCAGGATGTCGGCAGCCGTGTCGATGCCGGCCAGGTGTGCCGCGAACCCGCTGTCGGTGAGGTGCAGTTTGGGAGCTTTCACCAGGCGCTTTCCCCGATGTGCATGCCATGCTTCCAAGGGCGTGCTCAGGAAGGTGGCCTCCAGAAGCGCCATGTACCTGCGCATGGTGCTGTGCGGTATGTCCAGCGTCCGGGACAGGTCGGCAAGGTTCAACAGGCCGCTGCTCCGCACGGCCAGGGCTTGCAGCAAGCGTGGCAGATCGGTGAGCCCCGTGATGTTGCTGATGTCCCTGACATCGCGTTGCAGGATACTGGTGATGTACGCGCTGTACCACGCATCGCGCCGGGTGGGATCCTTCCGCGTCATCACCTCCGGGTATCCCCCCGCTATCACCCGTGTGGCGATCTGCTTGCGCTCCAAGGCTTGCGGGTCGCTCATTTTCGGCCGCGCCGCGAACACCTGGTCGATGAAGCCGCTTTTCCTCCCTTGCAACTCGTCCTGCGCAAAGGGGAAGAGCGGGAGTATCTCCATACGGCCGGCCAGTGAGTCGCCGAGCCTGGGAAGCACCAGCACATTGGCACTGCCGGTAAGCAGGAAACGCCCCGGCTTGCGTTCGCGGTCCACGGATGCCTTGATGGCCCGGAAGATGTTCGGCGCGTTCTGCACCTCGTCGATCACGGCCAGTTTGCCAAGCCCCTGAATGAACGCCGGCGGATCGGCCAACGCAGCCTCCAGGGTGGGGTGGTCATCAAGGGTCACGTACTGTGCTCCGCGCTCTTTTGCAATGGCCTTCACCAGCGTGGTCTTGCCGGTCTGCCGCGCACCATGGAGCAGCACCACAGGGGTGTCCTTCAGCGCAATATCCACGGCATGCCTCAGGTTCCTCGACTTTTCCATGATGCGAAACTACGTCTTGATGGTTGGATATCCGCCACAAGGTGGTGGGAAATTCGCTACGCCGTGGCGAATTTCCGATATCAGAACACCGTGGTCGAGCACCATTTCCGATCGTTGGTGCGATCTTCGAGCCTACCTTTCACCACCACCATGGACTTCCTTGCCCTCGACTTCGAGACCGCCACTGCGCAGCCGGACAGCCCCTGTGAGTTGGGCATTGCCGTGGTGCGCGGCGGCGTGGTCCGCGAGGTTCGCAACTGGCTGATAAAGCCCCCGCAGTGGCCCTACTTCAGCCCTTACAACATAGCGGTGCACGGCATCACGCCCCAGGATGTGGCCGGAGCACCGCGCTGGCAACAGATATGGAACGAGGTGTCCGACCTGCTTCACGAGCAGGTGGTGGTGGCCCACAACGCGGCCTTCGACATGAACGTGCTCCGGAGCACCCTGGCCGCGCACGGTCTGGCTCACCCCACGTTCGAGTACTTCTGCAGCGTAAGTATGTCCCGCAAGGTCTGGCCGGGGCGCGCTTCCTATGGTCTTCGCCCCATGTGCGACATGCACGGCATCAGCTTCAAGCACCACCGCGCGGGAAACGATGCTGAAGCCACGGCCGAACTGGTGCTGCGTGCCACGGACCTGCGGCCGTCATTCGACATCACGCAGTTCCTGCTGGACCTGAAAGTGAAACGCGGGGCATTCTACCCGGAAGGGCACCGCAGCCCCAGCGGCAAAGTGGTTTCAGCTGTGATCTGAGGCAGCACTGCCAGTGCCTGCCTGCACCGATCAGAGGTGCATGAACTCCTTTTTGGCCAGGAGTTGCTCTTTCGTCTCGCGGTGATCCGGGTCGTCCACGCAGCAGTCCACTGGGCAAACAGCAGCGCATTGCGGCTCATCATGGAAACCGGTGCATTCGGTGCACTTGTCCGTAACGATGTAGTACACGTCCATGGCCACCGGCTGCTGCGTGGCATCCGCATCGTAGCTATTGCCCATGGGCGTGGTCTGCGCGCCGTGCAGGGAGGTGCCATCCGAAAGCCGCCATTCCACCCCGCCCTCATAGATCGCGTTGTTCGGGCATTCGGGCTCGCAGGCGCCGCAGTTGATGCATTCGTCGGTGATGGTGATGGCCATGGCTGGTGGTCTACTTTTGTCCAATGAACGCTGCACTCCGCATACGGTTCGATGCAGCGGCCGCAAAGATATGCCGATGAACATGGTGGAGAAGGATCCAATGGGAAGTCCCGTGCACGATCAACAGCTATCCGGCCTGGTGCAACTGGGACGTGTGATGACCGCCGTTGGTGCAGCCCAGCCTTGGCCTGGTCATGCCATCGGTCTTTCTGAAGGGGAGTACGAGCAGCTCGACCGCCTCGTGCTACAGGCACACATCGCCAACGGTTGGGCCACGGAAGAGAACGTCCGTCATGCTTTTGCCGCATGGGGCGCCACGCTGGTGCAGGAGGATATCGCCCGTTGGTTGGCGGCATATCCGGAACTGGCGCAAGGGCCTGCTTCGGTCCGTACGGTGGGCCTCATTCTGGCCGGCAATGTTCCGCTGGTCGGCTTGCATGATCTGCTCTGTGTATGGATCAGCGGCCATAAGGCCCGTGTGAAGTGCTCTTCCCAAGAGCCCGATCTCCTGCCTGCGCTGGTCGGCGTATTGGACCACTTCGTGCCGGGTACCAAGGAGCGCATTGCCTTTGCATTGGACAAGCTCGGCGAAGTGGATGCCGTGATCGCCACGGGCAGCAACAACACCGCACGTTACTTCGAGCACTACTTCGGCCATTTGCCGCGCATAGTGCGCAAGAGCCGGGTGAGCGTTGCCGTGCTCGATGGAAGCGAGACCCCGGAAGAACTGGCACATTTGGCCGAGGATGTGTTCCGCTACTTCGGCCTGGGCTGCCGCAACGTCTCCAAGGTCTACATCCCGCAGGACTTTGACATCGATCGGATCTTCGGGGCTTTCTTCCCGTGGAAGGACATTGTCAACCACAAGAAGTACGGCAACAACTACGACTATACCCGGGCCTTGTGGATGCTGGATGGCGTGCCCTTTCTGGAGAACGGTTTCTTCCTGATCCGCGAAGCGGAAGCCCTGCCGAGCGCTGTGGCCACCATGCACGTGGAGCGCTACACCGATCGCGCTGCGGTTACCAGCGCCTTGGAGTCACATAAGGAGGACATCCAGTGCATCGTGGGCCACGGACATGTACCCTTCGGAGAAGCCCAGCGTCCGGGACTGGCGGATTACGCCGATGGGGTGGACACGCTGCGTTTCCTGCTGGATCTGAAGTAGTACCGGGTCGAGGTACAACAGCGAGGCTCTGATCGTTCGCTCAGGCAGCTCAGGGGCACCACTCGAAGCAGCCCAGGTCTACGAACCCACTGGGGTCATTGTCGCAATTCCTAAAGTCTCCCTTCAGGTCCCTAATGGCCTCACTATTCCCGGGCACTGGGATGGCCTTGTTACGGGCAAAGGAGCCTTCGGTCAGCCTGAAATCGCGGTCGGAAGTGCTCACGAAGCCGGGGTTCTGGTTGCGGTAGATGCGCTCCTGGAAGGGGAACCAGCTATCGTTGCTGGTGTTCTGGTCGGTGCGCAGCATGAAGCGGTCGAAGGTGAACTGCGGGGTCAGTTCATTGGCGAACTCCAGTTGGAACTCGTTGGTGTTGCTGCCATGGATGATGCCGTTCACGAACTGGCTGGCCAGGATGTCGCGGACCTGGATGGCGCCGGTGATGTCCTGGTAGGTGTTGGTCATTATGAACGCGGGCGTCTGGCGGATGCCGTAGCTCCAATAGTTGGCCACCGTGGTGTGGTTGAAGAAGTACTCGCCGCCACCGGTGAGTGCCACGGCGTACTGGCCGCAATCGCCCACCAGCAGGTTGTTGCTATCGATCCGGTAGTTGCGGCTCAGGATACCGGCCGCGCTGCAGTTGCGGATACGCACGTTGTTCAGGACCACCTTGGCAGCACTGGTGGGGGCTTGGGGTTGCAGGGGCCAGGTCTCGCACTGCACGCCGATCAAGGCGTTCTTCACCACCACGTTCTGCAACACGTTGTCGGCACCGGCCGGCCCGTCGTTTATCCAGATCCGGTCCCATTGGCCGGGCAATTCGGCATAAAAGGGCTCCAAGCGGTCGCTTTGGAAGGTGATCGGCTGTTCCAAGGTGCCTTCCGCCAGGATCCTGCCCCAGCGGTAGATCCACAGGCCACCACCGCCGTGCACATGCACCCGAACGCCGGGGTCGATGCGCAGGGTGCTGCACGAATCCACCACCGCATAGCCATAGATCACATAAGGCTTGTCGTTCGGCCAGGTCACGGTCTCGCAGATACTCTGGCCCTGGTCGTTCACCCCGGCAATGATCTGGAATGGTGGGAAGCCTTGAATGGCCCGGTTGGGGAAGAAGAAGTGCGCATCCTGCCCCCAGGCCACCAGCAGCACGCTCTGTTCGGTCCCATTGGTGTTGAACAGGATACGGTCCTCATGGATCAGCGGGCTGTTCTGGTTGGCTTGGTCCAGCGAGGCCTCCACGAACACGTAAACGCTGTCGCCGGGCCCGATCTCCACGTTCTCGAAGGCTACCCCTGAAGCACCGTCCACATTGATCCGGAAGGGGGAGGGGCTGCCTCCTTCCAGCGCGATGTTCACCCGCACGGCACGGTTCTCCGGATTCCGGGCCACAAAGCGCTTGGTCACCGAGAAGGGCACCGTGGTGAAGATCGTGTCGAACAGCACGGTGTCCTTGCTGAAATTCAGGCGCACTCCGGGCGAATCCGTGAACAGGTTGTCCCGTCGGCAACTGTACAGGAGCAACGTGGTGAGCAGCAGGAGGGGTAGGGTGAGGCGGCGGTTCAAGGCGTGCAAAGATGGACCAAGCGATGACATTTACGCAGCAAGCGGTTGATCATTGTACCCCAGCCACTTGCGCCTACCAAAAAGGATCGTACATTTGCGCTCCTGAAAGCAAGCACTGCAATGAAAAAGGATATCCACCCGAGCAGCTACCGTTTCGTGGTGTTCAAGGACATGTCGAACGAGTACATGTTCCTGGGCAAGAGTTGCGCGAACACCAAGGACACCGTTCAATGGGAGGATGGCAACGAATATCCGCTGATCAAGCTGGATATCAGCCACACCTCGCACCCCTTCTACACTGGTAAGATGATGCTCGTGGACACCGCCGGTCGCGTGGACAAGTTCAAGAAGCGTTTCGCCAAGCACCAGGAGAAGAAGGGCTAGTCCCGCTTCGATCCCCTTTAGCAAGCCCCTGTATCTCCGGATGCAGGGGCTTGTTCGTTCCAGGCCGGTCCGTCGGTCCAATGGTCAATTCCAGCACGCGCCAAATCCACTCCGGCCAAGGGCGCCAGGGTCAGCTCCAAGCAGGAATTAGGAAGTAGCAGGGCGATCAGCCCACTTTCTGGATGTCCCCTTGGGTACGGCCCTCCCGGATCATTTCCAGGGCTTTCGCAATGCGGCGCTTGCGGGTCTCGTCCTGCTTGGCGTCGGTGATCCACTCCAAGTACTCCCGCTTGTGGCTGGGGGCCAACTTGGCCCACTTGCTTTGGGCATCTCCGTCGTTCGTGAGCACTTGCTCCAACTCCGCCGGAAGCTCCAGCACCTTGCGTTGCGGTTTGGACTCGGTTTCCGCCGGGCGAGCCTTGCTTTGTTTGAAGTACTGTTGAACCAGGTCCACGAAGGCTTTCTCGTTGATGGCATCCCCCTCGTGCAGCTTGTACTTGCGGAGTTCACGCTCGTTGTCCTTCTCGCTGGGTTGGAAAAGTCCATGGCTATCCTTCAGGGCAGCGCCTTTGGGGAACCAAACGCTCACGCAGGTCTTCAGCGCGTGCATGCCGATGCACCGGTCACCGAGCTCGAAATGCGGGGCTGATGCCTTCCAGCACTCCTCGATGTTCTCATCCACTGGATGGACCAGTTGACGGACACGGACCAGCAATTTGCGCTGCCATTCAGGCTGTTCGGCGATGTACAGATTGATCTGTTCAGGAGCGTTCATGGCGGAAGGATCTGGGACGAAAGTAACACCGCGTGAAAAGTACGGGAACGTTTTGGCGGGTATCAGGCCCGTTCGATGATGGTGGCATAACCTTGCCCCACACCGATGCACATGGTGCACAGGGCGTATCGTTTTCCGGTAGCCTGCAATTCCAGTGCGGCCGTTTGTAGCAAGCGCGCGCCGCTCATGCCCAGCGGGTGACCCAGGGCGATGGCACCGCCGTTGGGGTTGATGCGTGGGTCGTTATCCGCCAACCCCAAGGCACGGGTGCAGCTGAGCATTTGCGCGGCGAAGGCCTCGTTCAGTTCCAGGATGTCCATCTGTTCCAGGCTAAGTCCGGCGCGTTCCAAAGCCTTCCGGGAGGCGGTCACAGGCCCGATGCCCATGATGCGCGGTTCCACACCGGTAACGGCACTGCTTACGATGCGGGCCAGGGGCTTCAGGCCATGCCTCTTCAAGCCAGCATCGCTGGCCACCAGTACGGCGGCGGCACCATCGTTCAGGCCGCTGGCATTGCCCGCTGTCACGGTGCCGTTCTTGCGGAAAGCGGGCTTCAGGCCAGCCAAGCCCTCCAGGCTGGTTTTCGGCTTCACGAACTCATCCTGCCCAAAGAGTACGGGATCGCCTTTCCGTTGGGGGATGGAGACCGGCGCGATCTCCTGGGCCAAGCGTCCATTGGCCTGCGCTGCCGTGGCCTTCTGCTGGCTCCACAGGGCGAAACGGTCCTGGTCTTCCCGCGAGATGGCAGCGTTGTCCAGCAGGTTCTCGGCGGTCTCGCCCATGGCGTCCACGCCGTATTTCTCCTTCATGGCCGGGTTCACGAAGCGCCAGCCGAAGCTGCTGTCGAACATCTGGGCATCGCGGCCGAAGGGTGTGCTGGTCTTGCTGATCACCCATGGGCCTCGCGTCATGTGCTCCACGCCACCAGCAATGAAGAGGTCGCCGCTGTTGGCCGCGATCGCACGTCCGGCCTGCACCACGGCGCTCATGCCACTGGCACAAAGGCGGTTCACCGTTTCGCCAGGCACGGTAACTGGCAATCCAGCCAGTAACGCTGCCATCCGGGCCACATTACGGTTGTCCTCGCCGGCCTGGTTGGCGCAGCCCAGTATCACGTCGTCCACGGCAGCAGGGTCCAGGTCCTGGTGGCGCTCCATCAGGGCCTTTATCACATGGGCGGCGAGGTCATCGGCCCGCACTGGCGAAAGGCTGCCGGTGAAATTGCCGATCGGGGTGCGGATGGCGTCGACGATGTAGGCTGCGTTCATGGGAGGAAGTGGAGTTGTGTTGCTTCGCTTTGCTCGCAATGACAGATGTCAAGATGTGGAGATATGCTGCTTCGCTTTGCTCGCAATGACAGATGTGGAGATGTTTTCCTTCGCTTAGCTCGGAATGACAGATGTGGAGATGTCAAGGTGTGGACCCGTTCATGCGCTCGATGGGCCTCTGGAAAGCTGCGCGGGTTGCATGGCGAACAAGGTGTGGCATCAAGCTCTCAGATGGGACCATTCACCATTCACCATTCACCATTCACCATTCACCATTCACCATTCGCTATTCACTATTCACCCTTCTTGTCCTTCAGGGAACCAAGCTTTGCCGGTGCGGTACACAGTGCCCTTGAAGAGCGCGACGGTTTCTTCACGCTGGTTGGTAACGGTGATGTGGTAGATGCCGATGCTGCGCGTAAGGCTCATCTCCTCGCTCGTGGCGGTAAGCACATCACCGTCCTTCACTGCTTTGGTGTGGCTGATGCTGGTCTCCACGCTCACGCTTTGGATGCCGTGGCTGTTGGCCGCGAAGGCGAGGCAGCTGTCGGCCAGGCTGTAGGTGATGCCTCCGTGGGCGATCGCGAAGCCGTTCAGCATCTCGTGCCGTACGGTCATGCGTAGCGCACACTTGCCCTGTTCCACCACCACGCGCTCGATCCCCAGCCAGATGCTGAAGGGGTCGTTGTCGTACATACGGGCTACGACGCGTTGGGCGAGGGTGGGCATGGGGTGGCGAAGGTATTCGGTCCAGAACATTCGCAAGTCGACCCGATGGGTCGACGCTACGGTTGCGGATCCTCAACCGTAGCGCATGGTCTACGACATCAGAACATCTCCTTGGTCAACACCCCTTCGTGCTCCAACAACCACTTCTTCCGCCACAAGCCGCCCACATAGCCGGTAAGTAACCCATCGCTGGCGATCACCCTGTGGCAGGGCACGATGATCGGGATGGGGTTCGATCCACAGGCATTGCCCACGGTGCGCGCGATGGCCTTGCCGCCTATGCGGTCCGCGATGGCCTGGTAGGTGCGCGTGTCGCCGAAGCGGATATCGTCGATGGCCTCCCACACCAGCTTCTGGAAACGCGTGCCGGTCCGTTGTAGCGGCAGGTCGAAATGTTTCCGCTTGCGATGGAAGTAGGCATCCAGCTGCTTCCCCGCATCCACCAACACCTTTGGGGGTTTCGCGTGCCGCACCTTAAGCGCCTCGAAGGATACCCGGGTGATGAGCTCGCCATCGCTCTCCACCCATACCTTTCCTACCGGACTCTCCACCACCAACACGTGGAAGTGGGCGAACAGTTCGGGCTCCTTCACGTTGCGTTTTGGTGCCATTGGTAAGTTTTACCCCCGAAAATTACAGCAGCCATGCCTTGGTTCACTCCGGACTTCAACCGCTTCTTCATCGATCTCGCGCCCAACAACAACAAGGAGTGGTTCGATGCCAACCGCAAGCGCTACGAGCAGAGCGTGAAGGAACCCTTCGAGTCCTTCGTGGCCGAGGTGATCAAGCGCGTCGCCAAGGTGGATCCCAAGGTGTCGATCACCCCACGTGAGGCCATCTTCCGCATCAACCGCGATGTGCGCTTCAGCAAGGACAAAGCGCCCTACAAATCGCGCATGTCGGCCGTGGTTGCCGTCGGTGGTCGAAAGGACCACAGTACCGGTGGCATCTACTTCGAGTTGGGTCCGGAGAACGTGGCTTTCTATGGCGGCCAGTACATGCCGGACAAGGAACAGCTCCAACTGATCCGGGAGCACATCGCGGGTAACCTTGCACAGTTCAAGAAGCTGCGCACGGCCAAGGCCTTCGTGGACCGCTTCGAGGAGATCCAAGGCGAGAAGAACAAGGTTCTGCCCAAGGAATTCAAGGAGGCCATGGCCAAGGAACCGCTCATCGCCAACAAACAGTTCTACTTCATGGCCGAGCTTCCGCCCAAGACCGTTACCGACCCCAAGCTGGTGGACATTCTAATGGAGCACTACAAAGCCATGAAGCCGATGAACGACTTCCTGGCGGCGGCGCTGCGGTAGGGGCTTGGTCTACGCTTCCAACTGTTCTGCCGATCAGTTAAGCGAACTCAAGTCCATCGATGAAGGAAACGTGCTTCTTGTTCAAAGTACAGAGCGGCATTCCGGCGGCAATTGCAGATGCGGCGATCTGATAGTCCACCAGGTGAACACCACGGTGTGGGCCATGCTTGATGAGTATCTCCCGAAAGATCCTTGAGGAGCGGTCATTGGCACCGAGCCACATGAAATTGTCCTGCAGATGCCTGAGTAGAACGTAGAACTCCTGTTTGTTCCGAGCACCAGCGAGTAGTTCTCCGATGACGCCATCCGTAACAGCTTTTGGGCGCCCCTTTATCTTTTCAGCGAGTCGAAGTGCGTTCTCGTGCATCCGAAGAACCCCGATGATAACTGAGGTATCGATCAGGACCGGCTCCATGCTTTGGCACGCAAGTCTTCCAGCGTTATCTCACGATCCTTCCAAAGCCCTGCAAGTGCAAGCAGAGGATCTTCCGTGTCCGACATTCGCAATACCCATTCCTCGAACATGCGAGATACGCTCTGTTTGCGTCGGCGTCCCAGAGCACGAGCCTTACGCGCAACATCCTTACGGACGGTCAGGGTCAGCTTGTCTTTTGTCTCGGCCATGACCCAAAGTTAGGCGCTCGCTGTGTCACTTGTGAATGCAAGGTTTGATACCACACTTCCGATGAACGACTTCCTGGCCGACGCACTGCGGTAGGGGTATGAAAGCGGAAAGGCGCCCACCTTGCGGTGGACGCCCTCCCTTTTCACCAAACACGGCGTTTACTGGGCGATGCTACCGGTGAGGGCGATCTCCAGTTCAATGATGTCGTTGAGCACAGCGTCCTTGGAACCGCTGCTCCAAGCCACACCGTACTTCTGACGGTCGAAAGCGAGCTTGCCGGTAGCGCTGATCGCACCGTTCTCGTCGGTCACCACGATGTCGGTCACCTTCTCTTCGTTGGTAACGCCACGCACGGTGAGGTTACCGGTGGCGGTGTTGCCTTGAACGCTGGTGATCTCGAAGGTGGCATTGGGGTGGTTGGCCACATCGAAGAAATCACCGGACTGCAAGTGGCCCACCAGCATGGAACGGGTTCCTTGCTTGGCATCATCGGGTGCGTATGCATCATCCAAAGGCTTGATGCTGCTCAGGTCCACGGCGAAAGAACCGGCAGTGACGGAGGGGCCTTTCACGGTCAACTTGGCGTCGGTAAGAGCAACCGTGCCGTTGTGGCTCTTGATGCCGAGCATGGTGCCTTTCCAGTTCACGGTGCTTGCGGCTGCATCGATGGCTACGGTGCGCTCGGTGGCGGCAATGGTGGCCAGGCTATCGGCGGTTGCCTTTTCCTTGGCGGCTTTGATCTCGGCTTCGCTGGGACCGCATGCCACCAGGGCTACGGTTGCGATGCCTACGAATGCGAGGGCTTGGATCTTCATGTTGGTGTTGGGATGGTTGTTAAGGAGCGCAAAAGTATGCGGGAGAAATTTCCCATGGAAACAATTGTTGTGAAAATTCATCAACGATCGTTCCGCCGCGCGGTTTAGAACAGCCGCTTTCTCCCGCGTGCTGCGTGTTTGAGCAGGGGCGAAGGCCGATAGCGGTCCTCACCGTATTCCGCCTGCAGCCCTTCCAGCACGCTCAGCCAGTGTGCTGCACCCTGCTCATCGGCCCAGGCCAGCAGGCCCTTGGGGTAGTTCACACCCTTGGTCATGGCCAGGTCGATGTCCTCGGCGCTGGCCACCTGCCAGAAGAGCGCATCGGCCGCTTCGTTGATGAGCATGGCGAGGATGCGTTCGATGATGGGTGCTGCCACCGGGGGTGCGACATTCGGGAATGCCGGTCCGGCACCGTCCGAGTAGCTATAGTACCCCCGCCCGCTCTTCCTGCCCAACCTTCCACTCTCCACTTGCCGCTGCTGGGTGAAGCTCGGCTTATAGCGCGGGTCGAAGAAGAAAGCCTCCCAAACGGTCTTTGTCACTGTGAAGTTGATGTCGTTGCCGATCAGGTCCATCAGCTCGAAGGGTCCCATCCGGAAACCGACGCTCTTCATGGCGGCATCGATGGTGGGCATGTCGGCAATACCTTCCTCATAGATGCGGATGGCCTCGCCGTAGAAGGGCCGTGCCACGCGGTTCACGATGAAGCCGGGCGTGTCCTTGCACAGCACGGGCACCTTGCCCCAGGCGGTCATCAGGGTCACCATGCGGCTGCCGAGGTCGGGCTCGGTGGCCAGGCCGGGCACCACTTCCACCAAGGGCAGCAGCGGAGCGGGGTTGAAGAAATGCAGACCCACCATGCGTTCCGGATGCTTCAGTCCTCCGGCGATGGCCGTCACCGATAGGGAAGAGGTGTTGGTGGCAAGGATGGTGTCCGTGGCCACGATGCCTTCCAAGTCACCGAAGAGCTTCTGCTTGATGCCGAGGTCCTCGATGATCGCTTCGATCACCAGTCCGCTGCCCGCAAGATCCTTCAGGTCGCTGGCCGGGGTGATGCACCCGTGGATGCCATCGGCCTGTTCGGCGGTGAACTTGCCTTTCTCCACCAGACGGTCCAATGTCTTCCGCAGTCCGGTCAGGGCCTTGTCCACGGCTTCGCGGCGGGTGTCGAACAGCACCACCTTGTGTCCGGCTTGCGCAGCCACTTGGGCAATGCCGCTGCCCATCGTCCCTGCGCCGATCACGGCGACGTTCATCGAGGTATCCATGTGTTGTCCGCCGAAGCTTGTGCGACGGCGTGGGCGCGAAGATCGAGCACGGATCAGAAGATCAGACGATCAGATGATCAGAAGATCGGGCGGGACCTAATGATCAACGCGTTAGCTGGAACCGGACCGGGATCAATACAGATCCAGGAGAGCACTGCTTCATATCTCGAATAAGATGAAGCTCGAATTGCTTGTCTACCAAGTTGAGCGCTGCTTCATGGAGACCATGATCTGGTCCATCAACAACCCGCTTACTTGAGATCGTGCAATTCGTATCGACCTGGACCTCGAGTAAGACGACCCCTTCAATACCCGCATCCTCCGCAGCTTTGGGGTATTTCTCTAAGGTCCTGGTCAAGTAGAACTCCTTCGCCACACGCTCATCACCGCTGGTCTGGCCAAGAGCGTTCGTTGTTCCGAAAGCCACAGAACAGAGTAACAACAAGGCATTGTGCAAGGACATGCTTCCTCTCAGAATGGCGCTTCGGGTTATTCTGGAAGGCATTTCCATTGTCCGATCTTCTGATCCTCTGATCTTCTGATCACTCCCCTTTGTACACCGGCTTCCTCTTTTCCAGGAACGCCTTCACCCCCTCATTGTAGTCGTGGCTGCGGCCGGCGATGCTCTGCAGTTCGTTCTCGATGTCCAGTTGCTGGTCGAGGTTGTTGAAGCTGCTGCGGTTGAGGGCGTCCTTGGTGAGGGCGATGGCCTTTGTGGGCATGGTGGCCAGCTTCTTCGCGAGGGTGGTGGCCTCGTTCATCAGCTCGGCATCGGGCACGGCCTTCCAGATCATGCCTTGGGCCTCGGCCTCCTTGGCGCTCACCTTGGGGGCCAGGATCATCTGCCCGAAGGCGTGTTGCATGCCCACGAGGCGGGGCAGGGTGAAGGTGCCGCCGCTATCGGGTATCAATCCGATGTTGATGAAGCTCTGGATGAAGTTGGCGCTCTCGGCCGCCAGCGTTATGTCGCAGGCGTAGGCGATGTTGGCCCCGGCACCGGCCGCCACACCGTTCACCGCGCACACCACCGGCTTGGCCAGGTTGCGGATGCGCCGCACAATGGGGTTGTACTGCGTACTGATGATCTCCTCGATCTTGGTGCCTGGCGCAATGGCCTCAGCCAGGTCCTGCCCCGCGCAGAAGGCCCGCCCTTCGCCGGTGAGCAGCACGGCCCGCACGTTCGCATCGTCCTTGCAGCTTTCCAGCGCGGCGATGGTCTCCAGCGCCATCTCCCGATCGAAGCTGTTGAGCTTGTCCGGACGGTTCAACGTGATGGTGGCGACGCCATCGGCGACGGTGAAGAGGATCTTGGTGTAGGACATGGGGTAAAGATCGCTTCGTTACTCTTACGGCGAGAGCATGATCTCCGCGTGGTAGGTCCAAACCGGCATCCTGCTGTCGAAACAGATGTACTT
Source organism: Flavobacteriales bacterium (assembly GCA_019638115.1). Classification (GTDB taxonomy): domain Bacteria; phylum Bacteroidota; class Bacteroidia; order Flavobacteriales_F; family PHOS-HE28; genus PHOS-HE28. The sequence continues at coordinate 402,514 of JAHBUK010000002.1, forward strand.
GCACTTGCGTCTGGTGAATCCATCGGCGGCGCCAGAACCGCAGTCCGTTGGTCTGTAAGCATGACCTACAGTGATCTCGTCAAACAGGTGCTTGCGGTTGAGCGCAATGTGGAATTGTTCACCGTTGATGATTAGTGAGAGCGTATGGACCTTCTTCGGCCGCCTCGCCGGGACATGCTTGACGAAAGAGCGGATGTCCTTCGACCGCATGGGAACAATGCTGGTATCGTTCACATGATACCAGGTCTTCCGTGTGTAAACCGTGTCCTTCCACCATGGTGCGAAGACTTCGAAATGAGGGATCCGGATCGTATCGAGCTTGGATCCTGCCGGCCATCGAATAAGTAGTTCACCTCCATCTTCATCCAACGCGATCCTCAAGCCATTGGCATCCCGGTGAACATGCATGATCACATTGGGGAACTCGTTCCAGCCGGAAAGCGACGAATAGGTGGTAACACGGTCGCTGGTGTCATTGGTCCACCACGATGAACCCTCCTCCTGAGCATTTATCGGGAACCCGTCCGATGGCGTCACGACTGTATCAATGATCAGAACGAGGACGTTCTGTGCTCCAGCATTGAGCACGTAGAGTTGTAGGATGATAGATAGAACAGCCCTTCGCATTCATTCCAAAGATGACTGATCGGGCAAGATCGCACAAGCGAACATTACCGCTTCTACTCCTCACAAACACTTGAACTGATCAAACGGCTCCAAACAATCCTGGCACTTCCACAGCGCCTTGCAGGCCGTGCTGCCGAAGAGGGAGAGCATCACGGTATTCGTGGATCCGCATTGCGGGCAGGCCACCACGGGTTGTTCGCCTTTCAGCGCGCGGATGTCGGCGCTCATCTCCGGCGGGGCGATGCCGTATTCCTTCAGCTTGCGTTTGCCCTCGTCGGTGATCCAGTCGGTGGTCCAGGCGGGGGAGAGGGTCAGCTTCACCTCCACCTCGGGCACGCCGGCCTCCAGCAGTTCCTTCTTGATGTCGGTCGCCATCACATCCATGGCCGGGCAGCCGGTGTAGGTGGGGGTGATGGTGATGATGGCCTTGCCGCTCTCATCCACCTCCACGCCGCGCACCACGCCCAACTCCAGCACATTGATCACCGGGATCTCCGGGTCCTTCACGTAGTCGAGGAGCTCGAGGATGCGGTGTTTGGTGATCATGGTGTTCACTCCTTGTCAGTGATCATGGCTTTGATCGTGCCGATCATCATCACGGTGTGCTCCCGTAGCTGGACCACCACGTCACCTTCCACGCTGACGAAGTCGTCATAGTCGCCGCTGTGCCGACGCTCGAACAACTCTGAATACGCCAGGCCAAGATCCTCCGGGATCTTTCCTGTGGACAGGAAAAGGAGGCTGAATTGTTGGCGAACGCCTTTGTGGGTCTTGGGGTGGATGCCTTGTGTGGCAAGCAAGGCCACGGCCGCATAGAACATGGCATAATACAGCCTGTTCACGCTGCCCCGCCACAGCTCCTGATCGATTAGTAATGCAGCCTCGGTCAGCGCTTCGTGAGCACGTTCCATCCGGTATCGAACCAGTTCCTCGCGCTCCTCGGGCCTCATAGCGATACTGCTTCCCGCTGCACGTTGTAGAAGAAGGGCGTGCCTTTGTGCCGCTCCAGCCACTCCTTACGGGTGTACACCAGCGGGCTGATCATGGTGCCAGTGCTCCACTCCAAGCGATACAACGGCGATTTGATGCGCATCCCCTCGTCGTAGCTAACCTTGTCGCCCTCGGGCAGCAGGATGAGCAGGTCAACATCCGATTCCGGGCCTTGCTCGCCGCGCGCGTACGAGCCGTACACCAGCACCTGCGCACTGGGCTCCACTTCGGCCACGCGGCGTTTGATCTCAAGAAGGATATTAGGGGCGGTCATGATGTACCAAAGCTACGATTCGGGCCACCTCCACGCCGCGCTCCACGCCCAACTCCAACACGTTGAACACCGGGATCTCCGGGGCCTTCACGTAGTCGAGGAGTTCGAGGATGCGGTGTTCGGATATGTGCGTCTTCGGATCCATGGTGGTAGGTCGACCCTGCTTCGACTCCGCTCAACAAGGGTCTCCGCGGTAGGTGCTTCGATCGAGGGCAGGCGGTCTTCAAAAGACCACTACCAACTAACGCCCGGATACGCCCGTGTCACATGCTGCATCTCCGCCAGGATGAAGCCCATGTGCTCGCTGTGCAGCCCCTTGCGGCCGCCGGTGGCCATGAAGCCGTCCTCGGGGCGTTTCAGGGTGGCTTCGGCCAGCACCTCGTCAATGGTCTTGCTCCACGCGGCTTTCACGGCGGTCATGTCGGGTGCGATGCCGGCCTTGGTCATCTCCTCCAGCACGAGGTCGTTCTCGAAGAGTTCACCTGTGAAGGTCCACAGGTTGTCCAACGCAGCTTGGGCGCGTTGGTGGCTCTCCTCGGTGCCATCGCCAAAGCGGATGATCCACTCGCTGCTGGCGCGCAGGTGGTAGGTGGCCTCCTTCACGCTCTTGCCCGCGATGGCCGCGAGTTGTTCGTCCTTGCTTTTGGTCAGCGCCTGCATCAGCGGCAGGTGGTAGGCATCGAAGAGGAAGCTGCGCACCATGGTGTGGGCGTAATCGCCGTTAGGCTGTTCCACCAGTTTCACGCTGGTGTACTGGCGTTCCATCCGCAGGTAGGCGAGGTCGTCCTCGGTGCGCCCCTTGCCTTCCACTTGTCCGGCATAGGTCAGCAGGTTGCGTGCTTCGCCAAGGTGGTCCAGTGCGCGGTTGGTAAGGGCGATATCCTCCTCCAGGATCGGTCCATGTCCGCACCACTCACCCAAGCGTTGGCTCAGGATGAGGATGTCGTCGGCGAGGCGGAGGGTGTAGGTGAAAAGTGCTTGGCTCATTGCTATTGCAGGTTGAGAGTTGGAGGTTGGAGGAGTTGGGGGTTGGGCGGCAATTCTCAAACTTCCTCAACGATGAACCCTCAGTATTTCAAGGATACTCAAGGGTTGGCAAGTTGGGAGTTGGAGGAGTTCGGTGTTGGCAGCAACACTCAACCCCCGCCAACTCCCAACATCTCTCAACCCTCTTCAAATGTATTTCGCACCCTCAGGCATCGTGTAGAACGTGGGGTGGCGATACACCTTGTCATCCGCCGGGTCGTAGAAGCTTTCGGCGTCCTCGGGGCGGCTGGCGTGGATGTGCTCGCTCTTCACCACCCAGATGCTGTTGCCTTCCTGGCGGCGGGTGTACACATCGCGTGCGTTCTCGATGGCCATGTCTGCATCGGCGGCGTGCAGGCTGCCCACGTGTTTGTGGTCGAGGCCACGCTTGCTCTGGATGAAGATCTCCCAGAGGGGCCAGTTGTTCGGGTTTTCTGAACTCATTAGTTTGTGGTGTCGGCGATACTATTGGTCGGGCTGGGTAGTCGTAAGTGATCAGTCGTTAGTGGTTAGTGGCCAGTACCGCGACTTGGCCACTAACCACTAACGACTAACGACTAGCGACTACCCACTATCATGCGGCTTTGCGTTTGGCTTTCTTGGCGGCGTAGGCCACGGCTGCTTCGCGCACCCAGGCACCCTCATTGTGGGCCTTGTTGCGAGCCGCGAGGCGTTCCTTGTTGCAGGGTCCGTTGCCGGCCACCACATTGTTGAATTCGGTCCAGTCGATGGTGCCCCAGTCGTAGTGCTTGGTCTCTTCGTTCCACTTCAGGTCGGGGTCGGGTATCGTAAGGCCGATCACTTCCGCCTGTTGCACGGTGCGGTCGATGAAGGTCTGCCGCAACTCATCGTTGCTCTGGCGCTTGATCTTCCACTTCATGCTCTGCGCGCTGTGCGGGCTGTTGGCGTCTGTGGGGCCGAACATCATCAGGCTGGGCCACCACCAACGGTTCAGGGCATCCTGAGCCATTTCCTTCTGTTCGGGGCTTCCTTTGGCCAGTACGGCCATGATCTCGTAGCCCTGACGCTGGTGGAAGCTCTCCTCCTTGCAGATGCGCACCATGGCACGGGCGTAGGGGCCATAGCTGGTGCGGCAGAGCATCACCTGGTTCATGATGGCGGCACCGTCCACCAACCAGCCCACTGCACCGATGTCGGCCCAGGTGAGGGTGGGGTAGTTGAAGATGCTGCTGTACTTGGCCTTGCCGCTCAGCAGGTCGTCGATGGTCTGCTCGCGGCTGGTGCCCATGGTCTCCACAGCGCTGTAGAGGTAGAGGCCATGTCCGGCTTCATCCTGCACTTTAGCAAGAAGTATGGCCTTGCGCTTCAGGCTGGGTGCGCGGCTGATCCAGTTGCCTTCGGGCAGCATGCCCACCACCTCGCTGTGCGCGTGCTGGCTGATCTGGCGGATCAGATTCTTGCGGTAGGCATCGGGCATCCAATCCTTGGGTTCGATCTTCTGTTCGGCGTCGATCTTGGCTTGGAAGATGTCCTCCAGATTCTTCACGTCGGTCATGATGTGCCTTTCGTTTTGCGGTTGGCTAAGATAGGAGAGCGATCTGCTCGCTTCACTGATATCGGTCACTTCGCGAACGATCCTGGGGCTTCTCTGGTTCACTGGCACCCACCTTTCGTGGGACTTCTATTTTTGCGCCCCCTATCATGACCACAACCCGGATGGCTCGCTTCCACACCCTTACCGTATCGCACGTTCACGCTGAGACCGCGAACAGCATTGTGGTCGGATTCAAGATCCCCTTGGAACTCCGCGAGGATTTCCGCTTTGTGCATGGGCAGTACCTCACCTTGAAGCTGACGGTGAATGGAGAGGAACTGCGCCGCAGCTACAGCATCTGTAGCAGTCCCCTTGACCCCGATGAGATCCGCATCGCGGTTAAAAAGGTGCCCGGCGGAAGGGCTTCATCGGTTCTGGTGGACAAGCTTCAACCGGGTATGACCTTGGACGTGATGACACCCATGGGCAATTTCACGACCGCCTTGATACCTGGTGCTCAAAGGCATTTCGTGGCGTTCGCAGCGGGTAGTGGAATAACGCCGATCCTCAGCATTCTGAAAACGGTTCTGCGCACTGAATCCGAAAGCCGATTCACCTTGTTCTACGGTAACACCGATGTGGATCGGATCATCTTCCGCGAGAAGCTGGAGGAGCTAAAGGCTCAATATGGCGACCGACTGGGGGTGCACCATATCCTGACCTGCGGAACCAACGAAGACATGCTCTTCAACGGGCGGATAACCAGGGAGAAGGCAGCCCAGCTATTGGGGCGCTTTGTCAGCGACAGCCTCGATAAGGAGTACTTCATCTGTGGGCCGGAACAGATGATGGTGAACGTAAGTGAAGCCCTCGAGGACCAGGGCGTGGAGAAGAAACGCATCCACGTCGAACTATTCACCACACCGGTGACCAGCGACGCCAAAGTTGCCCCAGTGGCCGTTGGGGATGGGGCATTCACAGGGATCTCCAAAGTGAAGGTCATCATTGACGGCCGCGAGTCCGTTCTGGACATCCCCGCCAGTGGCGACCCGGTATTGGATGTGGCACTGGATGCCGGTCTGGACGTGCCGTACGCATGCAAAGGCGCGGTTTGCTGCACTTGCAAAGCACGAGTGGTGGAAGGGCAGGTGGAGATGGCCATGAATTACGCCCTTACCGATGAGGAAGTGGAAGATGGCTATGTGCTGACTTGTCAGACACACCCACGCTCGGCGAACGTAACGATCGACTACGACCAGCACTAAGGAAGAAGATGTGGAGATGAAGTGGATGTGAAGATGTGAGGGGCTCATCTCCACATCTTCACATTCCGGCATTTCCACATCTCACTAAAAGGGAGAGGCGGGCTTACGGGCCCGCCTCGTCTTTACTCCGTTCCCGGTCGTTCGTTGCTTTGGTTAGTTGCGGGAGCGGGAGATCGTGTTCCTTGGTCAGAATGTGGCGCTTGCGATACCGGCCAGGCGCGTTTGTATGTGCGAGAGGTAGTGCTCACTGTGGTAGAAGCCTCCCATCTCATCGCTCCACTTCACAATGGCGGAAGGAAAGTCGGTGTAGAAGGGGTCGGCCAATTGGGCCTGGGCGGGCTGGAGGTTGACGTAGCACTCATAGTCCGGGTACTTCACCAGGTCTTGTGGCAGGCGCGTGTCCACATAGATCATCTTGGGCTGGCAGCCAGGGGAAGTGATGTACAAAGTGAACATCTGGTCGATGTCCAACTCCAACTCGAACCGTCCTTTCTTGGTTGCCACCTTCCCAAGCTCAACATTGTCCTTGAACAAGGTGAGCTCGAACTTCTCGGTCTTCTTGCCTTCCACGAACACGAAGCCGTGAACCGGTAAATACCATCCTTCAGCTTGTTCGCGGCTATCGACCAAGGTCTTTTGCGCACTGGCCGTGGAAGCTGTGAGCAGCGAGAACAGCGTGACAACAAGCCCTGTTTTCAGGCTGCATTTCACGGGAGAGTGAGTGAATGCGTTCATGATCTTCGTATTACTGTGGTGTTCCTACGGCGAAGGCATCCTCCGAGTTACGTTGCCCCTCAGGCGACCTTGAATAGCGGTGAGTGGGCGGTCGCTGCCTTTTGCATCGGCAGTGCAACGAAAACGGTCGTGCCGACACCTGGGGCGCTTTCAGCCCAAACACGTCCGCCATGCTTGCCTACCACGCGCTGCACAATGGCCAATCCAACACCGGTCCCTTCAAAGTGATCGGGGGCGTGCAGTCTCTTGAAGATCCCGAAGACTTGGTCGTTGTGTTTGCTGTCGAACCCCACGCCGTTGTCTTTTACATGGAGCACATGCATGCCATCCTTTTCGCAAGCTCCGATCTCGATCCTCGGCAGGCTTTCCTCCCTGGTGAATTTCAACGCGTTTGAAAGGAGGTTGTGCAGCACCACCTTCAGCATGGGGGCATCCGCCTGAATGAGGCAATTGCCGGGTATGTCCACGATCAATTGGTCACGCCGTTCTTCGGGCACTTGTTCCTCGATCGTTGTGGCGATGAGGTCGGCCAGCAGGACATCGCGCAGTTCCAGTTCACGCGTATTGGTCTGCGAAAAGCGCAGCAGGTCATCAACCAATTCCACCAGTCGCTGCGCCCCCTTTTGGATGCGCTGGGTATAAGCGGCTCCCTCCGTGTCCTTATGCTCCAGCGAGTGCATTTGAAGCATGTCGCTGAGCGCAATGATGTTCTTCAACGGAGAACGAAGGTCATGTGCAACAGTGTACGAGAAAGAGCCCAGGTCCTCCAATGCTTCAAGCAATTGACTTGTACGGACGGCCACCCGCTTATCAAGGTCGGAGTTGAGCTTCATCAAGCGTTTCTCCTCTTGTTTTCGGTCTGATATGTCTTTGATGATCGCTTGGAACAACTCGCGACCATCGGCATGTTTGCCCAGGTAGTTGGCTGTCATCAAGCAATCGATCAGGTCGCCTTTCTTGTTGCGCAAAGTCAGGTCGACGTTCACGAATTGATCACCTTCTCGTCGCTGCTTCAGAGACCTTACCAGTCCCCTGGGGTCTTGCAGGTGGTCGCCGAAGCGGGTCGTTAGTAGATCCTCGCGGGAGATGGCAAGAAGTCTTGCGCAGGCTTTGTTCGCATCGTGTATGGCGCCTCTTTTATCCACGATCACGATCGGATCACCGGATGCCTCGAACACCTGTTTGAACTGGTGTAGCAGCTTGTCCTTGTCCTCCCTGAGCTGTTGTATCTCATAGGCCTGCTCCACGCGAAGTTTAAGGTCGTTGGCATCCCATGGCTTCGTTGCGTAAGCATAGATGCCGCCTTCGTTCACCGCTTGTACCACTGCTTCGAGGTCGGCGTATCCGGTCAGCAGCATGCGCATGACCTGCGGAAACCGCTTTCGGGCAATTGCAAGGAACTCCGAACCGGTCATGCCAGGCATGCGCTGGTCGGAAACGATGATGTGAACGGACTCGCGTTCGAGCAGTTCAAGTGCCTCGGGGCCGGAAGCCGCAATGAACACCTCCCAGTCTCGGCGGAAAGTGGACCTGAAAGCTTTCAGGTTCCCTTGCTCATCGTCAACGAAAAGGACGCGGATACGATCGGAACTCATGGTCATTTGATGCGCTAATGGGACTTAAGCCCGTTTCAAGGCGATGTTCTGCTGGCGAAGGGGCAGGGTAATGCGGAATTCGGACCCGGCTCCTGGCATGGACTCCACCTCGATTTGTCCATGGTGGTCCTGTATGATGCCGTACACGATCGCCATACCCAGCCCGGTTCCTTCGCCTACGGCTTTGGTGGTGAAGAATGGGTCGAACATCCGAGCCTTCACTTCTTCGGTCATACCGATGCCATTGTCGGAAATGCGGATGCTTACGTAACCCTGGGTGCAGCTGGTGTGTACCCGAACTACGCGCTCCTTCAGATCTGGCCGCGCAAGGGTGGCTTGAACAGCATTGGTAAGGATGTTCATGAAGACCTGGTTCACTTTGCCCGGGTAGCATTCTACCATTGGCAGCTCTTCCAAGGTCATATCGAACTCGACCTGATCGCGGTATTGGGGAGCCAGAACGGTCAACGTACTGCGCAAGCCAAGGTTGATGTCCGCATCTTTCAGGTCGTTCTCATCAAGGCGCGAGAAGTTCCGTAAGCCACGCACGATCTCGGCAGTACGCGACGAACCTTCGGCTATGCTGCCAATGATATCGTCCAGCTCGGCAATGGACTCATCGAGCCCGAGCCGATCCGCCCGACCGCGCAATTCGGCCAGTTGTTCCGCAGCACGTTCCACCTCAATGCTCCGATATCCTTCCATCATGGATACGATATCCTCGATGTTCCTGCGGAGCGGTGCCACATTGCTGGTGATGAAGTTGATGGGGTTGTTGATCTCGTGCGCAATACCAGCAGTGAGCTGACCGAGTGAAGCCATCTTCTCGGCGTTCACCAGTTGGGTCTGTGTACGCTTCAGGTCATCGTTACTGGCCTGAAGTGCTTGGGTACGTTCCTTCACTTTGGTCTCTAGTATCGCGTTCTGCTCGCGAATGATCCGCTCATTCTCCAAGGAAGCGGCAAGAGCTTGTGCCTGTGATGCCTCCTTCTCACGCCGCAGTACGTTTATGCGATCGGCCAGACCGAAGGAGAGGAGAACGCCTTCGATGGCGGAACCGATAGGCATGGTGTATAAGGTCCAAGCGTTGTATGGCAATATGCCTATGTCCTTGAGCACAAAGACCACTGTTCCGATCAAGAACACACTCCATGCTACCAAGAAGAACCCTGCTTGACGTGAGCCCTTTCTCCAAACGGTGAAGACCAGATAGAGAAGGAAGGATGCATAAACCCCGGATATCAACTGCGTGAGTAGATATGCTATGATGGAGGCTCCCGATATCTGTAGAACTATGCAGATCGTGAAGAGCAAATAGAATGGTCTTACGACCCTATCCAAATGAGGGGCAAAGGCACGTGGTTGAATGAACGTGCGAGTAAACTCTGTGGCTAGAATAGCCGTAAGTATGGTAAGCAAAACTGTAGCCTTGGTCGCCAACCAGGGCAGGTCTGGCCATAGGTAGAATGGCGCAGTTCCGCTGAAAGCCAATTGGGTAAGTCCTACGGAAAGTATGTATACAACATAGAGCAGATAGCTCTTGTTTCTCATTGAGAGATAGATGAAAAAGTTGTACAGAGCCATGACGAACATGATGCCTAGGAACATCCCCAGATAGAGGTTCCTCGTCATTCGTCCCTGGGCATGGATGGTTGGCGTTGAAAGAACTATCGGAACTTGAAGTTGCTTGTCACTTCTTACCCGAATTAGTGCGCCAGCAGTCGTGCCCGGATCGATACGTAGTCTAAACGATAGCTCCTTGTCCTCCTGAATACGATCGGCCAAGGGTAATGCCAAACCGGATTTTCCGACCAATAGAGGTCCGGATGTTGAGCCATCGATTTGGTATACCTCGATCTCGTCGATGTCCGCATGAGATACGTGCAAAACGATGTCAGCGTCCACACCATCGTTCACGACGTTCAATCGAAGCCAATAATAGCTGCTGCTCAATCCAAGATTAGGAACCTCGGTTTGGAAATAGGGGAGACCTTCAAGCTTGGCGGCCGAACTAGGGGACAAGGTGCCTTCCACGTCCTCTATGTAGGTGACGTGTCGACCAAGTGGAATAGAGGATCCTTTTCCATCGAAGTGGAAAGGGCCTTGGGCGGAAACCCATAAAGGGGCAAATAGGACCCCAATAGACACACTGCGGAGCAACATGGCCCCGTGATACGGCTATGTCCGTAGCACGGTTGCAACATTACTTCACGCGGAATGTCGCAGGCGTTCGGCTTCAATATTCTGATACGCGTGCAGGTCTATGGTATTCTCGTTCATCTGCATATCGTAGTGTACCTCGAATTCTTGGTTCGCTGGTACTTCACTACGCACCTGTCGAGGACGTAGCCTCAGGCTGTAAAGTAGCTGGCGTTGCTCCATAGATGCATGCGGAAGCAACATCGTGTCGGGGTTTAGCATTGCCACTGCGGTAATCGTAGGGATAGGGTAGATGAAGGTTCCCTTGTCTCCGATCTCTTCCATAACGATGAACCCGTTCCGCTTGGGATGCCGTTGGGTGTAGGTGGCGACCAAACAGACCATGCGCCGCACTGAGACCATCGTAGCCATTGCTGTCACAGCTTGGCTTAGCAACACGGTTACTCCTTTCTGCGCATACCGGTTAGCGTTCCAAAGGCTGCAAACCTCTCCGAGACCTTCTTCGACCATCGAGTCCAATTCGGTCTTGATACGGGGATCCAACTTGCCGATCGCCGATTCCATCGGAAGCGGCTCCTCATGAGTAGCGATCTGAAGTCTGATACCACCGACCATTCCGAGGTCATCGTGTAGGGCCACGATCAAGCAGGCATTCGGGTCTTTCAGCCAGCTCTCGGAGTTCGTGGTCACATTGGCAATGCCAAAATCCTCCAAGACACGTCGGTGTTCTTGCAAGAATTCTGCAGCCAGTGACGGGTTGTTTGGTGCCCTGAAGGCTTTGAGCGTAATCTTTTCCATGGCTAAATGGATTTCAGATTTCCAGAGTTCTGTCTTTGACAGCTTTGGATGGTTCCAAAGCTGTAACGGGACTGATTTGAACATCCAAGTCGGTCCACCAGCGACCGGAGCAATTGAGCTCGTTCAGGGCGATTCGTTTCCAGGCATCGCCAACTAATGCACCACCTAGCACAACTCCGCTGGCCAACTGAGGCCACGTTACAATGCTCTTCCCCAACTCGGGCAGTGAGGCTTTCATGCGGTGACTCAAGGTGTCCATCCCCACCATCTGGGCCAGGAAGGGAAGCTTTTCCTCATTCGTCATGGGACGGTCTTCAGGCACCGGTGGCAGGTCCTCGATAAGGCCGTGCAATAAAGGCCGGTCCGGCTCCAGGTCGAAACGTTCTACATCGACAAGGCCACGGTCGCTGGTATCCATGATCACTGGGATCTTGAACTTCTTGGCACACTGCCGCGCGAAGATCTTCACATCCACACTGTCGCACTCCTCAATAAGCACGTCCAACTTCCCACCTTCGGTGAGGAATGCATCGATGTTGTCACGATCTATTCCCTCCTTGTAGATGGTCACCATAAGGAAGGGGTCCAACTCGACGATCTCCCGTGCGGTGTTGATCACCTTGGGCACGCCCATTTCGTGAACGCCGCTGCGGATACGATTCAGGTTGCTTAGCTCCAGCGTGTCGAAGTCCGCCAAGCGGATCTCTCCGAAGCTGCGCTCCAGGGCCATTGTGAGACTCACGCTTTGGCCTACGCTCAGGCCGATCACGCCAACTTTCTTGGTAGCCAGAATGGCCTGCTCCTCGCGCGTGATCTTGTTGCGGTTCCGGTCGGTGCGGACCATGGCGAACTCGGCCTCGTCCAACAGGTGCACCAGGCGGAAGTTCCAGGGGTAATAAACCCAAACGCCATATTCGGCAGACGGTATGCCCTTTAGGTGGGCATGTGCGGCCTGGTCCAACTCATCCTTGCTGAACTTGGTGGCAGGGTGGAGCGAACGGACCAACTCGGTGAGCTGGCCATGGAGCGTGTCGTGCACGATCACACGCGGTTCGCGCTTCAGCAAAGCCTCCATCCTGTCCTTGTCCATGGGCAGGCGGAAGAACTCCGGCCGGTAGGTCTCCCGGTCGGTTGCTGAAGCGCCTTGAAGGGCTTCGAGCAGAGCGGTCATGAAGAGTGTCGAGTGAGCTGTCCAAGGTTCTCTCGCAGGGTCAAATGTATACAACCGCGACTTATTCACAAGTTTTCAACAAAATATCAATAAGAAAGTGCCGGAACCTTTCCTGTATGGCTTCGTTCCAGTGGTCCACAACTCCATGCGTACGACCATGAGTGCAGCAACTCCGATACCCTATCTGGCGCCTAAGCCCAACGTGGTTTTCGTGGACGACGACGCAGGGAACCGCCAGGCTTTCCTATCCAGCTTTCGCACGTCCATGAACGTGTTCACAGCATCCTCTTTGGATGAGGTGATGGCGCTTCTGGAGAGCCGGACCATTCATGTTGTAATAGCCGACCAACGAATGCCAGGCACACGCGGCAGTGAATTGTTGACCCTGGTGAAGGAGCGCTTCCCGAACGTGCGGCGTATGTTGGTAACGGCATACGCCGACCTTGAAGCGATCATAGAAGCCGTGAATAGTGGAGGGGTTACCAAGTACTTCTCCAAACCATGGGTTCAAGAACAGATCGTGTCCGCAGTGGATAAGGCCTATGAAGAGCACGAAGCGGAAAGCGAGCGTGAGGAACGCATGAAGCGCTTGGAGGATGCCAACAGGCAATTGGAGTTCGCCCTGCGTCAACGCTTGTTATCATAGCTGTAGAGCACCCCGGCTTATTCGAGAAGCGCCGCGTCACTCCGACCGCGGCGCTTTTCTTTGTCCCATGATCGATCCATCGTACGGCCGCCTTTTATTTCTGCTGATAGCCTCGTTCTCCGTATCCGCAGTGGAAGCTCAATGTGATCGCTGGCAACAGCGTGTCCGGTATACCATGGACGTTGCGCTTGACGTGAAAGAACACCGGTACAATGGCAACGGGACTTTGACGTACATGAACAACAGCCCGGATACCCTGCGTGAGTTGTTCTTCCATTTGTACTTCAATGCCTTTCGGCCGGGAAGCGAGATGGATGTAAGGTCGCGGACGATAGAAGATCCGGATAGCAGGGTGGGGGCGAGAATAGCGGAACTGAAGTCCACCGAGGTGGGCGAGCTGGTGGTGGCCCGCATGAGCCAGCAGGGTAAGCCGGTCGTTCTGGAGCACCTTGGTACCGTACTGCGTGCCACGCTTCCGCAAGCCTTGTTGCCGGGCAAGAGCACTACGCTCAATTATGAATTCACTGGCCAGGTACCCGTGCAGATACGCCGCAGTGGGCGCAACAGCAGCGAGGGTGTTGCGTACAGCATGACGCAGTGGTACCCCAAGTTGGCGCACTACGACCAACGTGGCTGGCATGCGTACCCGTATGTGGGACGTGAGTTCCATGGGGTGTGGGGCGATTTCGATGTGAAGCTGACCATGGATAGTGCCTACACCATTGCAGCCACCGGAGTGCTCCAGAATCCCGAACAGATCGGCCACGGCTACCCTGCGAAGAAGGCCTTGAAACGCCCTGCGGGAGATAAGCTCACTTGGCGCTTCATGGCCAAGGACGTGCATGACTTTGCTTGGGCCGCCGATCCGGACTACGTCCATTTCATCGAAACAGTGCCCAACGGGCCCACGCTACACTTCTTCCACAAGAACGACCCCGAACTCGCTGCCGTTTGGAAGGACCTGCCCGGCCACATGGTGAAAGCGCTCCGGTACATGAATGAGCATTTCGGCACTTACCCTTGGCCGCAGTACAGCTTTGTGCAAGGTGGCGATGGTGGCATGGAGTACCCGATGCTCACGCTCATTACCGGTAAGCGTCGGATAGGAAGCCTGGTGGGTGTGAGCGTACACGAGTTCGTACACAGCTGGTACCACGGCATGCTCGCCAGCAACGAGGGGCGCTTTCCATGGATGGATGAAGGGATGACCCAGTACGCCAGCAGCAAGGTGATGCAGCACCTATTTCCCCGGAGCGAGGCGCCACACGCCAGTGCATATCGAGGCTACGAGGCGCTGGTGGCAAGTGGCAAGCACGAGCCGCCCATCATCCATGCGGACCACTTCGCCACGAATATGGCCTACGGTGTGACGGCCTACAACTTCGGGGAGCTGTTCGTACACCAACTGGGTGCGGTGATCGGGGAGGAGAACCTGGCCGCCGGCATGTTGCGCTATACCAAAGCCTGTGGTTTCAAGCATCCGGAGCCCATCGACTTCGAGCGCGTTATGGAGAAGCAGAGCGGGCTGGAGCTCGATTGGTACTTCGATCAATGGATCAACACCACCCGCACGCTTGACTACGGTATCAGAAGCATCATGGAAGTGGATGGCGAACTGCGCATCACCCTGGAGCGGAAAGGGGAAATGCTGATGCCAGTGGACGTGGTGGTCGAAAAGCACGACGGGAGTAACGTTGCTTACCACATACCACTAACACTCATGCTCGGCGCCAAGCCCGCAGGTGGGGAGTCCTGGTCATTCACCGCATTGCCTGCTTGGCAATGGACGGATGCGACTTACACTTTTGCGGTGCCTGGCCGTATCGGCCAAGTGTCTGCCGTTACGATCGACCCGCTGGACCGCACCGCGGACATCGACCGCAGCAATGATCGGGTGGTGTTTCCCGCAGGGGCGGGTGGCTTCGTGAAGCCATAACGACAACGCCCCGAACACTTCTGGACAGTGTGCGGGGCGTAGTACCGAGTCGGGGGCTATCTATATGGTCACGCCTTCCTCCTTGTGCTCCATTACCAGCCTGTGCTGCAATTCAGAAGGTACCTGTTGGTATGTGTGGAACCGTGCAGTGAAGGTGCCGCGCCCTTGGGTGAGGCTGCGCAGCGTAGTGCTGTAACGGTCCAGTTCGGATAGCGGTGTGTAGGTCTTGATCACTTGCGAACGACCATCGCTAACCATGCCCATTACCATACTTCGGCGCCCCTGCAGGTCGGTCATAACATCTCCCATGAGCTCGGTGGGTACGCGTACCTCCAACTCGTGGATGGGTTCCATGAGCTGCGGGTCGGCGTTCTCGAAGGCTTCCTTGAAGGCCATCATGCCGGCGATCTTGAAGCTGATGTCGTTGCTGTCAACCGGGTGCATCTTGCCATCGTACACCATCACGCGGATGTCGCGCGCAGGAGATCCAGTGAGCGGGCCACGCTCCATCTTCTCCATGATGCCCTTGAGGATGCTGGGCATGAACTTGTTGTCTATGACGCCACCCACGATGCAGTTGTAGAACACCAGCTTACCACCGGTCACCAGATCGTGTTCTTCCTTGCCGCGCAAGGGCATGCCTTCCGGCTCGGGAATGCCTTCGTACCACGGCTCGATCTTCAGGTGCACCTCGGCGAACTGCCCGGCGCCGCCGGTCTGCTTCTTGTGGCGATAGCTGGCCTCGGCTGGCTTCCGGATGGTCTCGCGATAGGGGATGCGCGGGCTGCCGAACACCGGCTCCACCTTGTAATGGTGCTCCAACTTCCACTTCAACAGGTTCAGGTGCAATTCGCCTTGTGCGCCGATGAGCTGTTCGCTGGTCTCGCGGTCGTATTTCAGCACGATGGTGGGGTCCTCCTTCTGCACCTCCAGCAGCGCAGCGTGCAGCTTCTCCTCCAGCTTCTGGTCGGAGGCCTTCAAGGTCTGCCACAGGCGCGGGGCGGGGAAGTCGATGGGCCGTAGCTTCACGCTCACGCCCGGGCTGTGCAGGGTGTGCGCCGTGGCAGTGTCCTTCAGCTTGATGGTGCCGCCGATGTCCCCTGCGGCCAACTGCTTCACGGACTTGCGCTCCCTGCCGTCCACGATGAAAAGCTGGTTGATGCGCTCGGTGGTGCCGGTGTTGTCGTTCACCAGGTCCTGGCCCTCCTTCAGTTCACCGCTCATCACCTTGAAGAGCGTTATGTGGCCTGCTCGCGGCTCGATGATGGTCTTGAAGGTGAAGAGCACTGTGGGGCCATCGGCTTTGCGCTCCAATGTGCCGCCATCGGCTAGGCGCGCGGGCGGCATCTCGATGGAGCAGGGGGCCACGTTGTCGATGAAGCCCATGAGGCGACCGCTGCCCATGTTGCGCAACGCGCTCAGGCAGAACACCGGGAAGCAGCTGCGCGCCATCATGCCTTTGCGCAGGCCGATCCGCATGTCGTCCTCGTTGAGTTCGCCGCTCTCGAAGTACTTCTCCATCAGCGCCTCGTCGTTTTCGGCGGCCTTCTCCACCAACTCCTTGTGCAGGGTCTCGGCGCGTTCCTTCTCGCTGTCGGGAATGGGCTGCTTCTCGGGCTTGCCACCATCGTCCTTGAAGACGTACATCTTCATCTTCAGGAGGTCGATGATGCGGTGGAAGCCTTCGCCCTGCTCCACGGGGTACTGCATTACGGAGACCGCGTTGCCGAAGGTCTCCTTCGCCTGGGCCACGGTGCTCTCGAAGTCCGCGTTGGGGTGGTCCAAGGCGTTCACACCGATGATCACCGGTCGATCGTATCGTTGCATGTGCTCCCAGATGAGCTCGCTGCCCACCTCCACGCCGTGGTGTGCGCCCAACAGCAGCACGCAGGTATCGGCCACGCGCAGCGCCGGGATGGTCTCGCCCACCAGGTCATCAAGACCCGGCGTATCGATGATGTTGATCTTGTAGTTGCGCCACTCGGTATGGAGCACGTGGCTGTACACGCTGCTGCCGCGTTCGTGTTCCAGCTCGTGGTGGTCGCTCACCGTATTCTTGTCCTCGACCCGGCCGCGGCGTGTTATAAGACCCGCTTCGAAGAGCATCGTTTCGGCCAGCGTGGTCTTGCCGCTTCCGTGGGATCCCAGCAGGGCGATGTTCTTGATGTGTTTCGCATCGAAGGTGTTCATGACAGTACAGGGGTTTGGTGGGACATGAGTTCATGCCACCGTGGAGGTCCCTGTCCGACGCGGTATCGGAACACCCACACACCGTTGCGAACACGGGACGCGCGGAGGATGCGTTGAAGGTAAGTCCGTCCGGGGGGCGTTTCCAAGAACGATCGTCAATGGATCCACCTTGAATGAAGAACCCCGCTTGTGGCGGGGCTCGTCGTGCATCGTGCGTGGATCTCAATTCATCGATCCGGTGTTCCTTCCGTTCTGCAACCTGTTGAAGCGGCTCACCACCTCTTCGTAGCTCTTCGGCAGGTTCAGGTCCAACATCGGGTCGAACGCAAGATCCTTCACATCGTATGTGTCGGCCTCGTGCCCCGCGGTCACAACTTCTTCCAGACCTTCTGCTGGCTTGGTACTCTTTGTTCCAGACATCACGGGACTTTGGCTGTGCGATTTGCTCATCGTTGCGGTGATCGGGAATGGAACGCTTAACAAGACCAAAGCGTTCACTCAGGGGGGCAAGGTAATCATCCAGCAATGCCTTGGTAAAGCCTTGGACATGCTTTGCCATTTGGGACCGCGTCCGATATTTGGCATAAGTTGCCATCCTAAGCCCCTCTGAACATGAGAGCGATCTTCCTCCTTTGGGTACTTTCCACAGCTACCCTCGCCACCGCGCAATACAACAGCAAAGGCAAGTTCCATGTGGCCATTGGTGGTGCCTTGGGAGGCCATGGCACAGCGGTCGAACAGCGCTTTACGCTGTTCGGCCTGCAATGGTCGCAGGTCAAAAATGGCAGTGCTGCTACCACTTCGCTCCCTGTTGAAATTGGCTTTGGTCTGGGACAGCGCTTCAGTTTGGGACTGATACTGGAACCTGGGCGATATGTGAACGATTCAGCAAAAGCACAGGTGCGGAACAACGCACTGGCAGTAGTGGCTCTGCAACCACGTTTCTACTTGGTCAACAAAGACCGCTTTGCGTGGTCGGCCTCTTTACAGCTCGGATCCGCCGCACTGCGTATTCTGGATGAGACACCTGGGGCAAAGACCGATGAGCGCTACTCCGGACCCGCATGGGGCATGGGCTCGGGCGTGGCGTTCGGGCTGGGAGACAAAGTAGGTTTGGAGTTCCACCTGCGCTACTTGGCCACACGCATGGAATTGCGCGCCCGGGAGTTCAACAGCCTAAGTACCATGGAGGTGTACAATGCTACTCTGAGCACCAGTGGAGTTGTCGCGCAATTGTCCCTGGCCTTCCGCTTCGGCGGTAAGTGAGCCGAGAGTGATCTTGATAGCTGAAGTGTAGGGTTCTTGGGCCCCCAAGTCGGGGTGGTCCGCCGGATTGTGAAGAACATGGTGGGTGACCGCTTGGCGAGATGCGCAATAGCTCTGGCCACGCACCGTACATAAGCCGCAACCATTACATTTGCCGCCCATTGGAGCGGGTCCGTGTTCACGTGCGGCCTGCCTTCAGCGGTATTGGCCTCCTTAGCTCAGCGGTAGAGCAGCTCATTCGTAATGAGCAGGTCTTCGGTTCAAATCCGAAAGGAGGCTCACAGAAAGGGATCACCGTGCGGTGGTCCCTTTCTTGGTTCAAGGCGCCTGGGAGGTGGACCATCAGATGGCCAACCCCGGACCGCGGACATTAATTGTTCGGTACCACGGCTCTATGAGGCCCTTTTATAGCACGTGCTGCTTGGCGGCGGCTTCTGCGTGATGGTCCAATTATGCAAGGGGTGAAAGCACGTTGGAGATCGAAAACGGACATATATCTCGGAGCGCTACTTCAGCAGTTCTGCCGCATTGCGTGCCACACGGATGCCGATCGCCACCCCCATGCCGCTGAGGCCGGCAGCTATGACCATACGTTCGCCGCGACGCTCCACCAGGGGCGACTTGCCCGTCGTGCGGAAACCCATAATTCCGCTCCAGCGTTGCGCAATGCGGTATGAGCGACCAGGTAGTATGACCTCCTGCAATACCTCTTCAAGACGGTCCTGGATCAATGATGTAAGGCCGTCCTCGGATGTTGTTTCCCCGGCCACGTCCAGATTTCTCCCTCCGCCCAACAATACTCGACGTGGGCTTCCCGGAGCATCGCCCATAAGTGCCACATCCCGGAAGTAAAAGAAGCCCTCATCCAGGTGGAACGTGCCTCGCAGGCCGAGCCCGGGAATGGGGTCCGTGACCAGAACTTGACCACGCGCTGGCCGCAGGTCCGTGCCGGATATTAGTCCCGGCGTGTATCCATTGGTGGCCAAGAGCACTCTATCCGCAGCGATCACCTCGCCAGTGGACAATGTGATAAGCACACTTTCAGGTAGTTCCTTCAGCCCCTGAACTTCAGCGCCACCACGGAACACCACACCAGACTCTTGCGCTTTACGCAACAGGGCCATGGCCATGGCCCCACTGTCCAGCGCTCCTTCCAATTCCGTTCGGGTCAAGCAATATCCAGGGTGAAGTCCCATTTGCTTCAAGGCGCTTTCATCCCATTGGAAAGGAGGAGCACCGAAAATGTGCGACAATGACTTGTTGAGCCCATCGAACGCTTCAGCTACCCGGGTGTACAGGGGGCTGTTCACCGGAAGCAGTTCATGCCCTCCACTGGGATCATACCCGATGTTCACGTCTCCCAGTTCCGTTCGCAATTCCAGAAGTCCCTTCCACCGTTCCTCCACGCGTACGAGCATGGCCTCCTCTCCCTCAACTGCACGGTCTGCCAGCAATTCACTTGGACTGCCGAAGCAGGCAAAACCTGCGTTACGGACCGTAGCGCCGCTGGGGAAAGCCCCTCGTTCCAGCACAAGTACATGGTGGGCGGGATGCTGGCGTTTATGGAACAACGCTGCAAAAAGTCCGGTAATGCCGGCGCCGATCACCACTACCTGTGGACGACGATGGAAATGACCGCTTTCCCAGATGCTCAGCATCGCCAGGTGGATAAGTGCGCCGACCAACTTCGGGGCGTGCGCCAAAGTTGTCGTATTTTGCGGCTTCTCATGGCCTCTTCGAAAGCTCTTGTCAGCACGCGCAGTGTCCTTGGTGCACACCTGTACGCTGGGCTCTTCTTCGCCTTTCTGGCGTTCCTGCTGAATTCAGCATCCTTGTCCGCACAAGACAAGGTGATGGTCTATGGTACCGTTAAGGACATGGGCTCGGCCAAAAAGCTGGACGGCGTTGTGGTCACGGTGTTCAAGAATGGCGCGAAGCTCACTGAAGTGGTGACCAATGCCAGTGGCAAGTATGAGGTCTATTTGGATTATGGCGCCGATTTCAAGGTGATGTGTTCCAAGCCCGGTTTCGTAGGCAAGAACATCAGCATCGATACCCGGAACGTTCCCGAGGAAGAGCGCATCGGTGGGCATGGTATGAACATCGACTTCACCATGATGGTGGAGATACAAGGTGTGGACTACTCGGTACTGCAGCAGCCTTTCGGGATGGCCAATTACGTGAAGGCCAGTGGGAATTTCGAATGGGACATGGAGTACACCTCCCGCATGCGCGACGCCCAAGCCCGCTTGTTGAAGGAGTACGAGGAGCGCAAAAAGCGGGAAGCCTCGTTGGAAGCGGATTTTGCCAAGCAGATGCAAGCCGGTGACGCCGCCATGAAGGCCGCCGACTTCAAAAAAGCCGTTGCAGCATATACGTCAGCTTTGGACCTGAAGCCCAAGGAGCCGGTGGCCACGGCCAAATTGAGCGATGCGCAGATGCGCCTCAGCGAGCAGGATGGATCCAAGAAGATGGCCGAAGAGTATGCTGCGCTGATCAAGGAAGCGGATGCGCAGTTCACCAAGAAAGAGTACGAGGGTGCCAAGACCAAGTATGAGGCAG
This sequence comes from Flavobacteriales bacterium, assembly GCA_019638115.1. Classification (GTDB taxonomy): domain Bacteria; phylum Bacteroidota; class Bacteroidia; order Flavobacteriales_F; family PHOS-HE28; genus PHOS-HE28. The sequence goes on from JAHBUK010000002.1 coordinate 423,250, forward strand.
CATTGGTGCTTCGGGATGAGGTTCATCCCAAGAACCGCCTGCGGGAGATAGAGGCAATATTGGCCGACCTGGCCAAGAAGGCGGAAGATGAGCGGCTGGCCAAGGAGCTTCAGGAGAAATATCAAGCCGCTATTGCCGCCGCGGATGCAGCGTTCAAGGCCAATGGCTGGGATCAAGCGACGGCGAAGTACACCGAAGCCAGTGATCTGAAACCGGGGGAGAAGTACCCAAGGGACCAGCTCGCTTTGATCGTGAAGAAGAAGGAAGAAGAAGCCAAGCGAGCTGCTGACGAAGCAGCCCAGAAGGAGTTGGATGCCAAGTACCAGGCAGCCATCACTGCTGCCGATGCTGCGTTCAATTCAGGAAATTGGGACGCGGCCACCGCCAAGTACAACGAAGCCGCTGGTGTGAAACCTGCGGAGAAGTATCCAAAGGACCAGTTGGCGGCCATTGTGAAGAAGAAGGAAGAGGAGGCCAAACGTGCCGCCGATGAAGCGGCCCAGAAGGAGTTGGATGCCAAGTACCAAGCCGCCATAAGTGCTGCCGATGCGGCGTTCAACAGTGGCTCTTGGGATGCCGCAACGGCGAAGTACACGGAAGCAAGCGGCATAAAGCCTTCGGAGAAGTACCCCAAGGACCAGATGGCCGCCATCGTGAAGAAGAAGGAGGAGGAAGCCAAACGGGCCGCGGATGAAGCTGCCCAGAAGGAGTTGGATGCGAAATATCAAGCCGCCATCTCCGCTGCCGATGGAGCATTCAATAGCGGGGAATGGGATGCAGCCTCAGCGAAGTACACCGAAGCCGGTGGGTTGAAGCCTTCGGAGAAATACCCCAAAGACCAGTTGGCAGCCATCGCCAAGAAAAAGGAGGAGGAAGCCAAACGCGCTGCTGATGAGGCGGCCCAGAAAGATCTGGATGCCAGGTACCAGTCCGCCATCAGTGCCGCTGACGCCGCGTTCAACGATGCCTCTTGGGATGTAGCAGCCGCGAAATACACTGAGGCTGGTGGATTGAAGCCCTCGGAAAAATACCCCAAGGACCAGTTGGCGACGATCGCCAAGAAAAAGGAGGAGGAGGCCAAGCGCGCTGCTGATGAGGCCGCCCAGAAAGAGTTGGAAGCCAAGTACCAAGCTGCCATCACTGCCGCTGACGCCGCCTTCAATAGTGGTTCTTGGGATGCCGCAGCTGGAAAATACACGGAAGCAAGTTCCTTGAAGCCTGCCGAGAAATACCCCAAGGACCAGTTGGCTGCGATAGCGAAGAACAAGGAGGAGGACGCCAAGCGCGCACAGGACGAAGCTGCTGCCAAGGACCTGGAGCAGCGTTACAACTCAGCGATATCCGCAGCGGATGCTGCCTTCAACGCGGACAGACTGGAGGAGGCCAAGGCGAAGTACACGGATGCTTCCGGCATAAAGCCACAAGAGTCATATCCGCGAGATCGGATCGCTGAGGTGGAGGCGCGCATGGCCCAGCGCGCCAAAGACGCCGAGGATGCCCGTAAGCGGGATGAGCTCGAAGCGCGATACAACACCTTGATCGCACGCGCCGACAAGGCGTTCGATGCATCCAACTGGTCCGCTGCATTGAATGATTACAAGGATGCTTTGGGGGTAAAGCCTGGCGAAGCGCATCCCACATCGCGTATAGCCGCCATCGAGAAGGAAATGGACGCAGCGGCCCAAGCAAAAGCCGAGGCTGACAGGCTTGCCCGTGAGAAACAGGACCTTGACAAGCGCTACGCGGATATTATCGAAGCGGCCGATCGCGCATTCAGTGGTAGCGACTACGCAACAGCCGAGCAAGGCTATCGTGAAGCCCTCGATATGAAAGCCGGTGAGCGCCATCCGCAGAGCCGATTGGATGAGATCAAACGCAAGCGCGATGAAATGGCAAAGCAAGCGGCCGATGAGCTTGCGGCCGCCCAACGGGAGGCTGAGGAACGCGCCCGAAGGGAGGCCGAAGAACGGGACGCCGCACAGCGCGCAGCAGATGAAAAGGCACGCCGTGAAGCGGAAGAGCGAGAAGCAGCGCAGCGGGCAGCCGAGGAGCGCGCACGACTCGAAGCCGAGGAGCGTGCACGTCGTGAAGCGGAAGGTGCCGTTGAAGCACAGTATGGGAATCTCATTGCAGCAGCGGACAAACTCTATTCAGACCAGGTGCTGGAAGCTGCGCGCAGCAAGTACGAGGAAGCATTGGGTGTGAAGCCTGGGCAAAAGCACCCGAGCGATAGGATAGCTGCCATTGATGCTGAACTGGAGCGCAGGCGGAATGCCGCACTTGCAGCAGAGCGTGATGCGGAAGAACGTCGTCGTGCCGACGAAGAACGCCGCCGGCGCGAGCAACAAGAAGCCGAAGACGCTCGTTTGGCCGCCCTACGTGCCAAAGAAGCGGAGGAAGTGGAACGCCGTCGTTTGGCAGAGGCTGAAGCGGAGGCGCGCAGGGCCGAGGAAGAGCGACAGCGCCAAGCACGGGAAGCCGCCAGCGCATTGGACGAACGCTACCGGAACACCATTGCACGGGCTGATGAGGCATTCAGCGCTTTGGAGTACAAAGAAGCCCGTGGGCTTTTCGCCGAAGCGCTTGACCTAAAACCGCAGGAGACCTATCCGCCCACCAAGATCGCCCAGATCGACATGCTCTTGGCCGAAAAGCAGCGCCAAATGGAAGAGCTGGAAGAGAAGGCGCGGCGCGATGCTGAAAGGCGTGAAGCGGCTCGTGCGCGCAACAGCTCAACGGTGGATACCCGCAAGGAGATGGAGGCCGAGGATTTCATGCGTGCGGCCCGTGAGCGTGAGGAGGCGGAGAAGTATGAGCGCATCCGAAAATTCAGGTCGGACCTTGAAGCGGAACAATTGGCCAAGGAGCAGGCTGCTGAAGAACGACGCAACGGTAACCGCACCCGGAACCAACAAGTGGAGCGCGACGTGGCCGGCCTTTACACCGGAGACGATGCCCGACGTGGACGGAATGCGGATGAGATCGACGCGTATCGCAATGCACTGGAGCGCGAAGAATCCGAACGCGCCCGTCAGGCCGGGGATGTGCGGTCTACGAGCTATGCTGAGAAATTGAGCTCTGAGCGGACTGAACAGGACCGTACGCGAACGGCTGCTGATCGCCAGACACAACAGAACCGGGAGGTTGAGCGCTTTGCAACGGATGTGCGTCGCCAGGAAGCGGAACGCGTGAGTACCGCTCAAGAACGGGATCGCGAGACACACAGTGCCATCATGGAACAGAACCAGCGCGATGAGGCAATGGTTCGGGCGGGGAACGCAAGTGTTGAAGCCCAGCGCCGCAAAGTGGAGGAGGAGAAGCAGCAGGAACAGGCACGCCAGGCCGCAGCACCGGGCAATGCGGCCATTGAGGCGCAGCGCAGAAGGGTGGAGGAGGAGAAGCGACAACAGCAGGCCCGCGAAGCCGCACTGGCCCGCGCCAGCGAGCGCCAACGTAGCGTCACCAAGGATGAACTGGGTGCCATTCCGGTGAACCAACCTCGCGATCTGGCCGACTTGAACAGGTCCCAACTGGCCATGGACTATCCTCCTGGGGTTACCGAAGAGAGCCTCACCGAAGGCAACAAGGTGATCATCCGTCGCGTGGTGGTGAACGGTAACAAGGCGGATGAGTACAGCAAGGTCATCGCCAAGTGGGGCACGTTCTACTTCAAGAACGGCCACAGCATCTCCGAGGCCATCTGGAGCCAGGAGACCGAGCGTTGAGCGTTCCCCCCGATCGAGTAGCGACTATCTCGGTCAACAAGGCAGCGGCCAACCCTGTACTTCTGGAATGCACTTGCCGAGGACCTTGCGCGCTGTTCGTCGATCACCGCAGTGAAAGCGAACGCGGCATGGACCGGCGAAAAGGAGGTCGTGGTCCGATGTTCCGCTTACTGCGCTGACCAGGGTGCGATGCACATGGGCATAGGATAGGCCATGTATCCGCCGAAGGCCAGGAGGCCAAAGCAATTCAGGTGAGCCTGATCTCAGGTGGCCTACTATTTCGCCTTGCGCGCCTTCAACTGCTTTACCAGATCTCCGATCTGCTCGGCGTTGAGCTGTTTGCCCACGAAGCGCCGTTCGCCGTCCACCACGAACAGTTTGGGCGTGCTGTAAACGTCGTAGGTCTCGGCATAGTTGAGGCTTTCCAAGGTGGTTAGCCGGGGCACGAACTGCCGGGCATCCTGCTTGGCAGCTTCATAGACGTTCTTCCCCAGCCCCACGTTCACCCAGTCCAGGCCGTTCTCGCGAATGAACTTCTTCCAGTCGCGCAGCAAGCTCTCATCCACCGCCTTGGCCACGCAGAACACACCTACGCCAAGGTCTTTCAAGGTGCTGGTATACGCCTTGTAGATCTCTGGGAGTTCCTTCTTGCAAACCCCGCAGTGCGGGTCCCAGAATACGATCACCACATATTCCTGGGGCATATCGTACAGCCCGATCCACTGCTGCTCGGTGGTATCGGTAAGGATGATGTTCGGTGCTTTGCGGCCCAAGGTGAGCGGCCATATCTTGCGAGCACGCTCACAGAGTTTGCTCAGCTTATCGTCCTCCATCCACCAAGCGCGGCCTGGTTGGCCGTTCCTGGGGCAGTAATAAGTGAGGGCCATGTGGGCGAACACCGCGTCCATGCCCATGATCTCACTCGTTTCGTACTTGTGCGTGAGCGTATGCACGGAGTACTTGAACAGCTCATCAGTGCCCAGGCGGGCAATGAAGGCATCGGCTTGTGTCGTTATACTGTCCGGGATCTGCGGCACCACCCGCAGGAAGTACTCCTCGAACTTGTTCGCGAATACAGGTACGCGCACGTTCCAATCCTTGTTCAGGTCGAAATTGTCCCAGAAGTGCGCCCGGTACTGGTAGTAGGCAGCTGCCGAGTCCAAGGTGCCGTCAGCTTTGCGGGGCTCCGGAAGTTCAACCGCCATGCTCATTTTCACCAGGGCTGCGGCCAGTGTCCCCGGATCGCTGGCGATCAGGTTCTTTTGGTATTCCTTCACGGCTTTGTCGAGTTCCTCCAAACGAGCCTTACTGGTGGCTTTGGTGATCGGGTCCGCAGCGCTTTGGCTACGCAAAGCATCGCCCTCCACTTTGCGTGCGTTCAAGAAACGGATGTACTCGATGAATAACTTGTTTTCCTCGGACTTGATGAATTCCAGCCTTCCCAGAAGGTCCTTCTTATCCGTGGCCAGTTCGATCTGTGCTTCGTTCACGACCATTTCGAAGTAGGCCGGCCCGGGAACGACCACGGCGTAAACCCCGGAATGATAACCGCGGGGCTTGTTGAAGACCACCACTCCCTTGGCGTCAGCTACGGCGGTGTCGCTGTAGAACAGCTTGTTGCCGTAATAGTTGGCCAAGTAAATGGTGTCCTTGGCGCATCCTTCTATACGCACTTTGATGGTGCGCTTTGGGGCCTCCGGTTCAGGTCTGGTTTGAGCGGGCAGCAGGTGAGAAATGGCCAAAAGGCCGAGCAGCAGAGCGGAACGGAAGTTACTCAACATGGGTGCAAAAATAATTGGCCGGGCGCAGCGCCGAGGCAAGTACCGTACCGTAAACCGCAGCGCTCAGGACGATATGGCCGTCTTGAATTCGCTGGTGGTGTGGAACGTGATGGCGGGATTGTTCCTGCGTTCCAGGTCGAGCATATAGGCGCTCGGTGCCATGAACACCGGATTGCCGTCCTTGTCCTGCACGATCTGTTGGGCCTTCATGCGGATGAACTGGTCCAACTGTGCCTGGTCGGTGGTGGTCATCCAGCATGCCTTGTGCGCTGCTATTTGCTGGAACGCGCATTTGGCGCCGTATTCGTGTTCCAAGCGATACGCGATCACTTCGAACTGAAGATCCCCCACGCAGCCCACGATCTTTTTGTTGCCCGGCTGTTGGGTGAAGAGCTGGGCCACACCTTCATCGGTAAGCTGGCGGATACCCTTGTCCAACTGCTTGGTCTTCATCGGGTCCATGTTCACCAGTTCGCGGAAAAGCTCCGGACTGAAGGCCGGAATGCCTCGGAATTGGAACTTGGCGCCATCGGTGAGCGTGTCGCCGATCTTGAAATTGCCTGTATCGAACAACCCTATTACGTCACCGGGCCAAGCTTCCTCAACGATGGTCTTAGCCGCAGCAAGAAAGTTGGTGGGTGTTGCGAAACGTACTTGCTTCTCCGAACGCACATGGTGGTAGTACGTGTTTCGCTGGAAACGGCCGGAGCATACCCGCAGGAAGGCGATGCGGTCCCGGTGGTTGGGGTCCAGGTTCGCGTGGATCTTGAAAATGAACCCGCTGAACTTGGGGTCATCCGGTGCCACCTCTCCTTGGTCGGTAGGTCGGGGGCCAGGTGGCGGAGCGATCCCGGTGAACGCGTCGAGCACCTCCTTCACGCCGAAATTGTTGAATGCGCTGCCGAAGAATACGGGTGCGATCCCGCCAGCCCGATAGCGGGCAACATCCAGCGGGTCGTAAACGCCTTCCACCAGGTCCACGTGCTCGCGCAACTCAGCTGCGGCATCGCTGCCGATCAACTCCTCCAAAGCCGGGTCGTGCACATCGCTGATCTGTACGCTGCTTTCTTCCACCTTGGTCTTGCCGGGCTCGAACAGGCGCAGGCTCTTGCTGTACAGGTCGTACACCCCTTTGAAGGTTGCGCCGATGCCAATGGGCCAGCTCATGGGGCGCACCTTGATGGAGAGCTTCTCCTCCAGTTCGTCCAACAGGTCGAAGGCATCACGCCCCTCCAGGTCGAGCTTGTTGATGAAGACGATCACCGGGGTGTTCCGCATCCGGCATACCTCCATCAGGCGTTCGGTCTGTGCTTCCACACCCTTCACGCAATCGATCACCAGCACCACACTGTCCACAGCTGTGAGCGTTCGGTAGGTGTCTTCGGCGAAGTCCCTGTGCCCCGGAGTATCCAGTAGGTTGATCAGTTTTCCGGCATATTCAAAGGTCATCACCGAGGTGCTTACGGAGATACCGCGTTGGCGCTCGATCTCCATGAAGTCGCTGGTGGCACCACGCCGGATCTTGTTGCTCTTTACGGCTCCTGCGGTCTGTATGGCCCCCCCGTACAGCAGGAATTTTTCGGTCAACGTGGTTTTGCCCGCGTCCGGGTGGCTGATGATGGCGAAGGTGCGCCGGTGTTCGATCTCTTCCTTGAGTGCCATCGCTTTGAACTACCCGCGGCAGTTGCGGGGCGCCAAAAGTAGGGGCCTTCGGGGAACCCTGAGGCTCAAGACGGTCTTCGTGCTTTTTTGGGCGGTTACCTTTGGACCATACCTGCAACCACATCATGAAAAAACTTGCTTTCCTCGCACCCTGGGCTCTATCCGGTGCGATAGCCGTGGCCCAATCACCGGTTACGGTGCAGTTGGTGCCTGTAGCCACCGGCCTCACCCGTATCACGGATATCGTTCACGCCGGCGATGAGCGCATCTTTTGCGTGCTCCAAGCGGGGAGCATTCGTATCGTACAACCCAACGGCACCGTACTGCCCACGCCATTCCTAAGCATCCCGGTCAATTCCTCGGGCAATGAGCAGGGGCTTCTCGGTATGGCCTTCGACCCGGACTATGCCAACAACGGGTTCTTCTACGTGTATTACACCACCGGAAGCGGTGCTGGTTCCAGCCGCGTTTCCCGATTCTCGGTGAGCAGTGATCCGAACGTGGCCGACGCATCGAGCGAATCGATCATTTACACACTGAGCCAGCCCTACACCAACCACAACGGTGGCGACCTCACGTTCGGGCCTGATGGCTATCTCTACATCGGGTTCGGTGATGGGGGCAGTGCCGGTGACCCTCAGAATTACGCGCAGAACATGAACTCGGCCTTGGGCAAGATGGTACGCATCGATGTGAACGGCGGAAGTCCCTATGCTGTGCCTGCTGACAACCCCTTCGTAGGCACGGCAGGCGTACTTCCGGAGATCTGGGCGAGCGGTCTTCGCAATCCTTGGCGTTTCGGGTTTGATGCACTCACCGGCGATCTATGGATCGGGGATGTGGGCCAGAACGCATGGGAGGAAGTGGACTTTTGGCCGGCTGGCGATAACAGTGGCCCCGATTTCGGGTGGCGTTGTTACGAGGGCTTAGTAACGTTCAATACAAACGGTTGCGGTCCGGCAGCGGATTACGTTCCTCCCGTGCAGGTTCATACCACATCCAGCAGTCAATGGTGCTCCATCATCGGAGGTCGGGTTTACCGCGGGCAGGAGTTCGCTCGTTTGTATGGGCGGTACATCTACACCGACTACTGCTTGGGTCGCTTCCACTCTTTGCGCCCCGATGGTCAAGGTGGGTGGATCAACGATCTCTTGCTCACCCCCGGTTCTTTCGGTATCTCGTGCATCGGCGAGAACAGCGCACTGGAGCTCTATGCGGGCAATAGCAACAACGGTACGCTCTACCGCATTGTGGATCCTTGTCCCAATGCGGCCCCCATCATCTCGCAAGCGGAGAATGTGCTCACCAGCTCGGAGGCACAGACGTACACGTGGTATCTGAACGGTGAGTTGATCCCGAATGCCACAGGCCAGGAGTACGAGGCGGTGGCATCAGGCACATACACCGTTCTGGCCGGTTTCGGGAGCAACTGCACCGTGCTTTCAGAGCCGATCTATGTATCGCTGGTCGGGGTTGATGAGGTGAATGCCAACCCGGTACGCGTGCATCCGGTGCCGGCCAATGATGTGCTGAACGTGGACGGACTACCGGCTTCGGCTCGTGTGATCCGTCTGGTGGATACCGCCGGTCGCACGGTCCTCACCCAGCAGGTTTCTCGCATTGACGGTCCGGTTCAGGTGGATGTGAGCGGCTTGCCCGCTGCGCAGTACCTGATGCTGGTCGATGATGACGCTGGCGCGGTATTGGTCCGTATGAACGTCAGCGTGCTACGCTGATCCGATCGTGAACAGTTAGAAGGAAGCCCTCTACGGAGGGCTTTTTTCATGGGGCTTGTTTCGATGGGTGGGAATGGTCACGTTCTGCTGAACTATGTAAGAGGTCTATTGTCCGAGGACCGCTCATAGCTCATCGCGCCATGCCGACTCCATCCTGCGTGCCGTTGGATGATGTACTTCAGCGCATTGCAACCATGGACCTATTGGGTGCCCCTGTTGCCATTGGCGCGGCCTTGCCTGGTGGAATGTGGTCGTAACAGGTATCACCCGCGGTCATCCACCTGGGCGGGATGCGGCTGAGGGCCTTACGGCAAGCGCCGGATAGGGGCCACCGCGCCAGACTGAGCTTGATGCAAGGACGCCCTTGTGGTTCTTGAATTCCCTTCATGCAAGAAGCCCCGCCCCGGTGAAGGGGCGGGGCTTCCGCAAAAGGTAGGTCAGAGTCGGTGCCAGCAGGCTCAGGGCTGGATCACCAAGCGCTGCACGTATTGTGTTTCACCGGCGGTCACGGTTACCATGTATATGCCTGCGGCGAGGTCACCGTTCAAGGGCAGTGCGGTGAGGAGGCTACCGTCCTGCGTGGGCAGGATGCGGGCGCTCACACGCTTGCCCGTCAGGTCGTGCATGTCAACCGTAACGGTCTCGATGTTGGCGTCGATACCCTCCAAGCTGATCCACACTTCGGTGCCGTTGTTGGGGTTGGGCCACATGGCCAGGGCACCATCGGCGCTGAGGCTCATGTTCTGGTTGCCAGCCACAGCGGGCGGGGTACCGATGGTGAGGTTGCAGATATCTCCCCAAGGCTCGCCACCATAACCGCACCAAGTGAGCCCGCCATCGCGGCTGGCACGTACATCCACCTCGTAGGTCTTGCTGTTCTCAAGCGGAGGTGCAACCAATGCGGTCCAGTTGAGGTTCAGGAACACAGTGGTGCTGGTGCGAATGATCTCCACGTTCTCCGCTTCGATACGGAAACGCCATTGATAGAGGTTGGCGCCGGTAATTGGGCGTGCATGGATGCGTGAACCTGCCACACCGAACTGGCGGAACTGGTTGCAGCTCAGGAACTGGTTCTCGGGCAGGTCCATCAGCTTGGTGGGCGGGCAAGCCGCCAGGGCCTCGTCGCGGATGAAGCGACAGGCGGTACCCCAGCCGGAGTTTACACCGCTTACACGGCTGCGCACACGCACGTTCATCAAGTCGAACTGTGGAATGTGGTTGGCTGCGGCCCAGTTGTTCACCTTCAGGTGGCAGGCGCGGGTTGCACCCACATTGCCGAAGCCGTCGCTCACGTTGTGCGGACGGAACTTGCGGAAGCTGTAGCCACCATTGGGGTTGTAGAACCAGAACTCGTAGCCCGTGTTCGCGCTCTGCACGCTGTTGGCACCGCCTTCAATCCACAGGGCGCTCACAGCAGCGTTCTCAGCAGCCACGATGTACTCGTTGGTCCTCCACCAGAGCTTATCGCAACTGGTGTAGATCAGCTCGTTGTTGCTAACAGGCAGCGAGAAGCTGTAGGCATTGCCAGTGATCTCGCTGGTACCGATACCCAAGTTGTCCTGGTTGTCGATCATTCGGGCCTGAGTGGGCGTATAGCGAAGCTGGTAACCGCTGGCACCATCACCGATATCGGTAACCCGGAGTTTGTAGCTGCGATCGTTGGGCAGGCAGTAGTTCCAAGGGAACGTGGCATCACCTGGCATCATGAAGCCCTGACCTTCGTACAACAGCGCACTCGTCTCAGCGTCTTCGATCTGCCAATTCACATCAGCCGGTACCTGGGTGGTGTAGAACTCCAAGGTAACGTTCTCACTGCCCACGGCGAAGTACCCTGGGGTGCGTGCACTTTCGCAATCGAAGCCATCGCAGGCCATCCAGAAACTGTAGAAGCCGTCCGCAGTGGTGGGTACCAGACCTTCGGCCACGGGGTTGAAGGAAGTTCCGGAGTAGACCAGGTTACCACCGGTCGGAGCATCGTACCAACGGGCCACGGCGGGGAAGCCGAAGTCCACTTCGATCGAGGCACTGGCAACGCGACCGTCGGGATTCAGGTTATCAGCGATCTCCACACCGAACAAGGTGGTGACCCCATCGTTGAAGGTCTCACGCAAGCGGAGGTTCACCAGACCACCTCCCACTGGGTAGGAACCGGCAGGGATATCGATAACCACTTGGCTTACCGAACCACTGGCATTCACCGCCGATATCTGCGTCTCAGCCAATGTGATCACACCGGTGGTCGCCACGCGGATCTCGCTCAGGTAGGAGGGGGACAAGGCTTGAATGCCGTTCAGCACCAGACGAGCAGCAACAGGGGTTGCGCCGGGAGGAAGTGCGGGTACGTTCACCGTGGCCACCGTTTGGAAAGCCGTTGCAATACCGCCAGGATTGCCCAAGGTCCAATTGTTCGTAGGGTAGTTGCTTTCAGGGAAAGCTGCACCCGTGCTCGCTGTAAAAGGCGGACAGGTAGCGGTCATCGCCTGTCCAGGCGCGTTCACGCAGATGCTGCGATTGGTCGTGGTGCCTTGGTCCGGGGTGGTACCCACCCGTACTTGGGCCGTGGCCGTATTGATGCAGCCATTGCCGTCCGTGCCGGTCACGGTGTACACGGTAATGAACTGTACAGGGTCGGCTATTACGGAACTGCCTGAGGTACCGCTCAGGCCTGCTGCCGGTTCCCAGGAGTATGTATTGGCGCCGCTGGCCACCAAAGTGCTTGTTGCACCGCTGCAGTTGGTCACCTGGTTCGGGGTCACCTGTACGTTCGGCAGCTGGTTCACGGTCACGTTGCGGTTACCCACAACAATGGAGGTACCGCAGGCGTCCGTGACACGCAGGCTGATGGTGGTGCTTCCCAGGGGCTCGAAGTTGACCAGATCGGTGCCGGTGCCGACCACTTCGTTAGCCGCATTGATCCACTCATAGGTATACGGCTGTCCACCACCGGAAGCACTGCCGCTCAGGTTCACTGATGAGGTGCCGAAGCAGTACGTGAAGCTGGCGGGGCCGGTGACATTGGCCTGGAGCGGTACATCGGTGGCCACCGAAACGTTGGCGCTGTTGGTGCAGCCGGGTGCACTGGAGACCACCACCGTGTATGTGGTGTTCTCATTAACCACCACGCCGCTGGGGTTCTGCACGGTGCTGCTGAAACCGGCGGGTGCGCTTGACCACTCGTAGGTGACGGGCACCGGCGTGCCGCTCACTGTCACGTTGTCTATCGCCCAGTACCAGCCAAAATTGCAGAAGTGGTTGAAACGCACTTGCACACTCGGCAGGCCAACATAGGAGCTCAGGCTCACCGAGGCCTGCACAAAGGAAGATGATGCTCCCTGCGTGGTCGTATAGGTCTGCACAGTGGTCCACGAACTGCCCCCGTTGGTGCTTACCTGAACACTGGCCTGGTTGTTAAGGTGCCGGTAGTAATGCCAGAAAGTGAGGGAAAGGCTCGTGTAACCCTCTGTGCTGAAGGCTGGGGAAGTCAACGAAGCATTGGTGGTGCCGCTGCCTTGTGCATCGCTATTGCTCAAGTAGAACTGGCTGGCATCGTTGCTGTTGAAAGTGGCGCCCTGGGTGAATGGGCTGGGCCGCAAGGTCCACGCTGCGTTCGCGGTCGTGCCTCCCGTGGATTGGTTCAGGGTGGTCCAACCTTGGGCTCCGGAGTTGAAGTTGCTCTGCAGCAAGATCGGGCCACTGCCGGTGGAGGACGTGAGGTCAATGCTGTTGCCTGGGCACAGGAAAGCGGTGCTGCTGCTGGCCGTGACATTCACCGGCGGGGCCACCACGCTAACGCTCACCGTGGAGGCCGGCGAAGGACAACCATTAGGGCCGTTGCGGGCGATCACCGAATAGGTGCCCGATCGGATGGTCTGCGCGTTGGCTATGGAGGGGTTCTGTGCTGAACTGGTGAAGCTTTGTGGGCCTGTCCAATTGAACACGGTAGCCGTGGGGCTGCTGGCTGTCAGTTCCAGCGTGTTTCCGGCACAAAGCGGCGACTGAACCACCCCGGCGGTAACCTCGGCGGCAGGTTGGGTGCAGCAGGTCAGGTTGGCCGTCCAACCAGCCGCAGTATTGGAAAAATCGCTAGTGAACCGGAAGGTAAGACAGCCTGTTGGGTGTGAACTGCTCACCGTTCCGGGGCTGGTAGTGCCCGAGTAGGTGCCTATCAAGGGAGAAGCGATGGAGGGACCGTTGTAGATGTAAAGGAAATCGTAGCCGGACTCCGTCGCGAACTGCGTAAAGGCGGCTGTGACCAGGTCGCCGAAGGTGCCCGAGCAGTAGGTAACGGTGTAGTTCTGGTTGTTTGTGTAATTGCCACCAGCACCCCCCGTATCGTATACCGTGGTACCGCACACATTTGCGCGAGGTGTTGCGCTCAAGCAGATGTTGAACGACCCCGCATTGCCCAAGCCGGTGTTGGTGAACACGCGGATCCAATATTGGGTGTGCACCGCCAGGTTGTCCACGCTCACCGAGGTGGGGTTGTTCGCATCACATGCCAGTGAGGTGCCGCCGCAGGCTGTAAGCACCTGCACGCCCCAGTTGGTGGCCGTGCCTGCCGTGATCCCGATCGTTAGCGGTGATTGGTTCCAGCCGCTCATGAACGTGTACCACACATCGGCATAGGTGCCTCCCGCCCCACAGACGGGGTTGGTCGTTTCGTTGTTGGCATCGAAGGTGGTGCCGCTCACCGCAGCGCCCATGCACGCACCCGGTGCGTTCACGGTCAACATCTGGGCATTGCTGCATAGGTCGTTGGCGGGGGGGCAGGGCGTAAGCCGGCCGAAAGTGCCCAGAAAGCTGTTGCACAGTACATCACCTTCGTGCAAGAGAGTGATAGCCACAGTGGCAGTGGTGGCGAAGGGCCCGATCTGGTGGATGTCCTCCTCCAGACCCAATACATCCACAGGGCTTCCTCCATTCACGCTGTAGCGAATACCGGCAGTGCCATTGTAACTTCCATTGGTCTCACCAAGGTCATACAGATCCAATTCGATCATGAAGGTGTTGTTCCCACAGTCGGAAGGAAGCACGTTGACGTCGGCGGCAGGTGCCATACAGTCCGGGGTACACTTCACCTCGAAGATCCATGGCGCATTCGCTTCACCATCAGCGCAGCTGCCCGTGGCATTGGCGGCAACTTCGATGGAGAACGTGGAGCCAGGCGAAGTGAACAGCGGAATGTTGGAGAGGTCGCTTCCGAATGGAGGTACGCTGATCTGGTTCACGCCAGGCGCTCCATTGTAGAAGTTGATGCCATCGCCTGACACGATCGGGCTGGGGGATAGGAACTGCACATCCACTGTGCCGGCGGAAGGGTTCACGAACTGCCAGGTGCGATCGTCGGAATTGCGGTAGCAGTACTCGATACTCAAAACTTCGCTGCAATTCAGGATGATCGGGCAGGTGGAATAGGCATCTCCCGAAAGCGCCGAACAACCGATGCCTACTTGGGCATTCGTCAATGTGTAGGTAACGAATGCCGAAACCGGGATGGGGAGCGTGGAGAATACACCCGGACCGGTAACCGCGATCGGCGTCTGGGGTACACCATTCACAGAGTAGAGCAATTGTGCGCTCGGGCCTGCTGTGCTAACATCCGCAACAAGCTGGAAGGTGCCATTGCCGCAGTTCTCCGAGATGCTGAACAAGGCCGCAGGACATTCCAATGCAGCCTGCTGTACGTTAACGGCGTCGAAGTGGTAATGCCTTGTTGTTGTACTGGTGCTTGCACCACGTTGCATCTCCAGCCGGATGAAGATCGGCGTACCCGCAGGAGGGGTGAAGTTCATGTTGTACGTGTTGCAGTTATTATCGGAAACCGTATGGTCCACTTGTGTCCAAGTGGTGCCATTCGTGCTCCAATAGGACCGCAAATAGTTGAAGTTGTTGCTTGCGGATCTCTTGAACTGAAAGCTGGTCGTGATCGGAAGACCGCTATTCCCTCCGACCGGCGCAAGGTTGGGGGATGTCACTGTCCATGTCATTGAAGTGATCTGAAAGCCCACGGAACGATGTGCGCCAAAGGAGCCTTCACATGGTCCTTGCGTGTTGTTCACACCACCAGAGCCGAATGTCCAATCACCCAGGTTGCCATTGGTGTTCCAACCTTGGAAGTAATTGACCTGCGCCATACTCGTGGTCGACCACAAGAGCATTAAGGCCAAGCTCAGCATCATCGCCAGCCTGGGCCAGCGCGCCGAATACCCGGTACGAGATCCGGGGTTACACGAAAGGAGTACAGGTTCGTTCATCGTGTTGGAGTTTGGGTTCATAGGGGGCACATTAACACCTCAGGTGGCGCAGATAAGCCAGTGCTGGCGGGTGTCTGGAGGTTCATCGGAAAAGGTTCGCGCCAAAAGGTCCGGTAATGTAGGTTAGCTGTCATCAACTTGTCAAGAGTGATTTATCGACGAATGCGGAAATCGCTTCGTTGAGTGAGGTTTAACTACGGTCGAGGGGCGGTCAGGGCCGCACCCAATGTTGATCACTTACCAGTGTCTTTGGTCAATTGCCGATGGGGCATTCAAGCAAGAAGCCCCGCCCCAATGAAGGGGCGGGGCTTCCGCAAGAGTTAGGGCAGGGTTACTGCCGCAAGGCTCAGGGCTGGATCACCAGGCGCTGCACGTACTGTGCATCACCTGCGATGATCGTTACCATGTACATACCTGCTGCCAGGTCACCGTTCAAGGGCAGTGCGGTGAGGAGGCTTCCGTCCTGCGTGGGCAGGATGCGGGCGCTCACACGCTTGCCGAAGAGGTCGTGGATGTCCACCGTAACGGTTTCGATGTTGGCATCGATTCCATCAAGGCTGATCCACACTTCGGTGCCGTTGTTGGGATTGGGCCACATGGCCAGCACGCCGTCGGCGCTCAGGCTCATGTTCTGGTTGCCATCCACAGCGGGCGGGGTACCAATGGTCAGGCTACAGATGTCGCCCCAGGGGTCGCCACCCAGACCGCACCACGTAGCACCACCATCCTTGCTGGCACGCACGTCCACCTCGTAAGTCTTGCCGTTCAGCAGCGGTGCTGCCACGCCGGCATTCCAGTTCAGGTTCAGGAAGTAGCTGGTGCTGGTGCGGATGATCTCCACGTTCTCAGCCTCGATGCGGAAGCGCCACTCGAACAGGTTGGCGCCAGTGACCGGGCGGGCATGGATGCGTGAACCGGCCACACCGAACTGGCGGAACTGGTTGCAGCTCAGGAACTGGTTGCCGGGGATGTCCATCAGCTTGGTGGGCGGGCAGGCGGAGAGGGCCTCATCGCGCACAAAGCGGCAGGCGGCACCCCAGCCGGAGTTGACACCGCTCACACGGCTACGCACACGCACGTTCATCAGATCGAACTGGGGGATGTGGTTGGCCACGGCCCAGTTGTTCACTTTGAGGTGGCAGGCACGGGTGGCACCCACGTTACCGTAACCGTCGCTCACGTTGTGCGGACGGAACTTGCGGAAGCTGTAGCCACCGTTGGGGTTGTAGAACCAGAACTCGTAACCCGTGTTGTTGGACTGCACGCTGTTGGTGCCGCCATCGATCCACAGGGCGCTCACAGCAGCGTTCTCAGCAGCCACGATGTACTCGTTGGTCTTCCACCAGTACTTATCGCAGCTGGTGTAGATCAACTCGTCGGAACCTACAGGCATGGAGAAGCTGTAGGGGTTGCCGGTGATCTCGCTGATGCCGGTACCCAGGTTGTCGAAGTTGTCGATCATACGAGCTTGGTCGCTGGTATTGCGCAACTGGTAACCGCTTGCACCATCGCCGTTGTCCGTAACACGCAACTTGTAGTCGCGGCCATTGGGCAGGCAGTAGTTGATCGGGAACGTGGAGCTGGGCGGCAGCATGAAGCCTTGGCCGTTGTACAACACAGCGTTGGTGGCCACATCCTGGATCTGCCAGCTAAGATCGGCAGGGTTGTCCGTGGTGTAGAATTCCAACGTAGCGGTATTGTCCCCTACGAAGAAGGGAACACCCGTACGGGGGCCTTCGCATCCGTCAGCAGTGATGCTGGTCCAGAGGGTGTATACACCACCAACGTTCGCATCCACAGCATTTGCAGCTACGGGGTTGAATGGACTGCCAGTGCCCACTTGGCTGCCACCGGAAGCGGCGTCGTACCAGTTGATCGCAGCCGGCGCCAGGTAGTTCACCGTAACCGTCCAGCTATTGTTGGGGATGAACTGGTAGGTTGTGTTACAACCACTACCTACCGGCCATGTGCGCCAAGCTTGCAACTCGAAGGTGAGCACACCGGTCGGCGTTACACCGTTGGCAATGTTCAGTCCATTGCGGGTGTAGGTCAACGTAGCTCCAGTATTGCCGCAAGTTCCTACCGCTCCGGACCCGGCAGTGCCGCAGGCAAAGAAACCAGCCTCTGCCAAGCCCGTTTGCTGGCAAGCGAGACGGCTTTGCTGCTCAACGGTCCATGCTCCACCGAGTGCGGTGAATTGGTAAGTAACGTTCACGCCAAGTACCGTGGCCCCGGGAGGGATGTTCACAGTAAGCGGAGTGGCCGCACCGTTACATGCTGCACTGTACGAATCCGAGTTGGTCGGGATGTCACCGGCCGTGTAGGTCACGGAAGTAGTTGCCGGTTGCGGTGCATAGCTGGCGGTCAGACCTTGACCAGCAGGCACCGTTCCACCTTGGCAGATGGCATAGGCACCAGTTGTGGCGGCCGCAGGAGGCAAGGGCTTCACAACCACCGTGGTCGTGCTGGTCGTGGGGCAGCTGTTGGTTTCGCTGGTCACGGTAACCGTGTACACGCCGGCGTTGGAAGCCGATACATTGCTCACCACGGGGTTCTGCTCGCTGCTGGAGAAGCCGTTGGGGCCTGTCCAGCTGAAGATCGTGCCTTCGGCAGTGGTGGTGGTCAACTGTACGTTGTCACCGGTGCAGGTCGGACCATTGTTACCGGCCGTGGCTGCAACGCCGATGCAAACGAAGTTGAGCTTCACGTAGCGGATGGTACCCACATCACCAGTTGCGCTGTCGCAGATGCGCAGGGTCCAGTTGCCGTTGGCGGTTCCTGTGTTGAAGCCGCTCAGAGGCTGCTCCGGTGCGAAGGTGCCAACCACGTTGTTGGTAGCAGGGATGGTGCTCGCGGCAGGGAAACCGTCGCGCAGGGTCATCACCTGTGCTGGGCAAGCGGCAGGGTTACCGAAGTTGTCGGCGCTACCACCACGGTTCAATACCAGCGGGATCTCCTGTTGGCCGGGGCTCACCAGGTAGATACGCATATCACCGTTCCAGGTGTGTTGTACGATCAGCTCAACACTCTCCAAGGCCACGTTGGTACCCATGGTACCGGCGGGGGCGCCTGCGATCGCGAACGTGCCGTTCGCGAAGTTGTTCGCACCGCATCCGTTGTCAGGAATGGCGAGCGTTTGTCCGCAGGTAGCGTGAGCGATGTTCGGGCCAGGACCGTTCAAGCAGATGTTGAAGGAACCTGGAGCACCCAAGCTGCTGTTGGAGAACACACGGATCAGGTAGTTCGTGTTGTTCGCAAAGCCCGTTACGTTCACGCTGGGGGTGTTCGCGCAGAAGAGCGATGCACCACCGCAAGCAGAGAAGATCTCCCAGCTCACATGGCCAGCGGAAACCGCATCAACAGTAATGGTGATGGGCTGCTGTGCTCCTGAGTTGAAGCTGTACCAGACATCGGAAATGGGGCCTCCAGCACCTTGGCATTGTGGCACAGCGCTTTCCGTTCCAGCATCCAGGGTAGTGCCCTCGATGGCACTGGCCATGCAGTTGCCGAAGGATTGCACCGTGAGCGGAACAGCGTTCGCGCAGAGGTCGTTGGCACCAGAGCACAACACGTTCGGGTCACGCACGAAGTTGCCCAGGAAGTTGTTGCAGAGTGCGTTCTGCTCGTTGAGCAAGGTGACCGTCACAACACTGTTGAGCGGGAAAGGACCGTAGGTGTAGAGGTCTTCCGTCAGTTCCGTGTAGTCGGTGGGAGATCCACCATCAACCACAATGCGGATACCTGCGCTGTTGGGATACACGATCTCCTCCTCGTCCTCGTCGTAGATGCCTCCAAGATCATAGAGGTCCACGTTCACGTAGAAGCCAGGGATATCGCAGTCGTTCTCAATGAACACGTCGGCTTCAGGTTGTGCACAGTTCGGCTTGCATAGGACGCGAATGTTCCAAGGGCCTGCTCCGGCGCCACCATCCGCGCAGCTTCCGCTGGCGTTGGAGGTCACCTCAATGGAGAACACATCGCCAGGCGAAGTGATCACAGGCAAGTTGGAGAGATCGCTACCGAAGGGAGGCACGCTGATCTGGTTCACACCAACAGGGCCATCGTAGAAGTTCACACCATCACCAGCTGCAACCGGGCTGCTGGGGAGGAATTCAACGGAGATGAGGCCCTCGTCCGGGTTGATGAACGTGAATGTGCGTGTGTCGTTGTTGGTGTAGCAGTGGTACACGATCAGTTCAGAACCGCAATCGAGCTCGATCGGGCAGGTGCTGAAGCCCACGCCGCTCGCCACTCCGCAAGCGGGCTGACTGTTCGACACCGTCATTTGCACATAGTCCGCGGAGCCGAAAGGACCAATTGCAACTTGGCCGATGGAACCCAAGGGCTGGCTTACCGCAGTTCCGCCATTCACCGTGTAGGTGAGCATACCGCTTGTTCCCAGACCGAAGTCGGTTACATCCACGTTCACGCTGAATTGGCTGTTATCGCAGTCATCCACGGAGGTGAAAGATGCCACGGGTACACCGCACTCGGTCACATTCACGGTGTAATCCTCCACCTGGCCGAAACCGCTCGCACCGCAAGGGGTGTTGTTCCAGGGTTCGGTGCCAGCGCTGCTATTCAGTTGGCGGATCCGCAAACGGGTGTTACCGCTCAAAGCACCGGCAGGTACTTCGATCGTGCCGCTGATGTTGGCGATGTTACCAGGGTCGCCTTCGATCAGAACACCGGTGTCGAACACCAGCTCAGACGGGTCGAAGATCAAGTCCTGGTTCCAGTCCACCCAGATCAGGATCTGATCATTGATGAACAGGCTGGAGCGGCTCACCACGAATGAGTAGCTAACACCGGTGAACACCGTTGCCACTTGTGCGGTGAAGTCCTCGTAGCCGCCAACGGCAGTGGAAGGGTTGGCAATGCCAGCGAATTCGAAGTTCGTGACACCCAAGGTATTGCCGTTTTGGTTGGTGCCGGAAGCTGTGCAGTACTGGGGAGCGCCTTCCGTAAGGGTCCAGTTGGAGCCGTTCGATGTGTAGTTGTTGTCCCACATGATGATGTAGGTGATACCAGCAGCAGCCTGCCAGCTTACCGTGGATGCCCAACCATTGGGGTGGCATGCAGTATCACCATCATCGTCGTTGGAACCGATGCAAGTGCCGCCGGAGCAGTTGCTCAGGATCGACAAACGGGTATCCACACCTCCGCAGGACTTAACCGTAGCGGTCACGTTCGACGTTGGGGTGTAGCTGTAGTAGCGAGCACCAGTAGCGCCGGTGAGGCAGGTGTTGTTCATGCTGCCAGCTTGGATCGCAGCATAGGCATAAGCGCCAGGCCCAGGGATGGGTTCGGCGGTCTCGCAGGTGCTACCTCCGCACGACTGAACACCTACTTGCAAGGGTGTGCTAATACCGGTTTCCGCACCGCAGGTAACCAGGCAGCGGTAGTAGGTGGCCACGGTTTGCGAAGTGATGTAAGTAGCATTGGTGCTCGTGCCTGGTGCGTCGCTCCAAGGCGCGCTGCCGGTCAACGAGGTCTGCCACTGATAAGTGAGACCCGATCCAAGACCCACACCGGAGAAGCTCAGCGTGAAGTTGTCGTTGGGGCATGCAGATCCAACAGTGCTGAGGGTGTTGCCAGCTGCAGGTTCACCTTCGCAGGGCTGGAAGCAAGCACCGGTGTAACTGATCACGAACTCGAAGCCCGTGCTAACCAGCGAGATGTCCGAAGTGAATTGCACGGTGAGCGTCTGACCAGGAAGACCGGTGTAGTTGACCGTACCGATCCCGGCATACTCTTGCAATTGCGTACCACCGGTGCCCGTACCGTCGAAGATGCGAACACGGTCGCAGCAAGCCTCGGTAGAGTAGGATCCGGAGATATTGATGATGCCACCGTCACCAGCTTCGAGCACGGTGAATCCGTTGGCATTGTTGTCATAGTTGCCAGTGCCCGCATGGTCACGCAGGATCATGTTGCTGCCGCAGGCGAAGCTGTTGTTCCCGGAATAGGGAACCGTGTTCGCAATGACGGTCTGCACTCCGAGCACGTTGCTGGCGCCGGTGTTGGGGCCAGTGGCGCAGGTCACATCGCAGTAGAACCACCTATCCTCGGAAACCACAGGGCTGTAGTTCGGAGCATTTGGACCAACGGGGTCCCAAGGACCACCAGCGGATTCCGTGCTTACATACCACTGGTAGCTGACGCCTGAACCCAAAGTGGGGTTCTGCAAGCCCAGGTTCACCGTAGTGCCTACACCAACCAAGGCAGGGCCTGTGGTGTTGCCAGGTGCTGGTGTTCCAGTGCAAGCGGAAGAGGGCTGTACCGTAAAGCAGTAATCTTCGGTTTCACCCCAGGTGTAACCGGTTACCGCATAGTTGGTGCCCAGTGTTCCACCCTCAACGCATACGATGCGCATGCGGGTGCTACCCAGGGTAGCGGTGATGGGAACGATGAAGCTTCCGGATACCCCAGGAGCTTGGTTCAGGCCCAAAGCAGGGGTTTCGTACATACGTTCGCCCTCCTCGAAAATGCCGTTCTGGTTCCAGTCCACATAGATCTGGAACAAGTTGTTGTAGTTGTTCGCACTGCAGGAGTTCTGTTGCAGGTTGAAGCTTACGGGGTCTCCCGCCTGGGCCTCAGGACCAACCACGGATGTGGTGAAATTGGAGTACTGTCCTGCCAAAGACCCGGGACCAGGAGCTGCGGTTACGCAAGTGCTGGCGCTGTTGGTCATGGTACCCACCGTAACACTGCTGATCTCCGTATCAGCGGCGCTGGACGGAATACCGATCGTGGGGTAAGGGCACAAGCAGAAGTCCGAGTTCATGTTCACTTGGAGCACTCCGCTATTGCCGGTATTGGGACCGGCGGTGCAGGTCACTTCGCAGTAGTACCAGCTCTGCTGGGTCTGGTTGGTCACCAGAACAGCAGTGTTGCCGGGCAAGGGGTCCCAAGGGCCGCTATTGGAAACGGTACTGCGGAACCATGCGTAGTTGATGCCGCCACCGGTGGTCGTGTTGGTGAGTCCCAACGCGAAGTCCAAACCACTGCACGCAGTTGCTGGTCCAGTGGTAGGACCAGGGTTCGGAGTTCCGGAGCAAAGCACCGGAGCTACGATGCTGAACGTGCCCGGGCAGGGGCTGTTCGGCGTGGGCCAGGTATCGAACCAAATGAAGTACTCCGTTCCGGCCGAAAGGGTAACAGCCAGCGACTTCGAACTCGCACTTGTTCCAACACTATTCACACAGGTGCCTCCACCATCGGGGCAGCCGGCCCATACCTGGATGCTTGTCCAAGTTTGACCGGCAATGCTGATAGTGTAGTTGCCACTCAGCGCAGGAGTGAGTTTGTACAGGGCTTCGATACCGTTCCTGTAACTCGCGGTTGCACCAGAAACACACATAGTTCCAGGTACATTGGTGCTGTTCAGATCGTTAGTCGCGCCGCAAACCAAGGCTTGGTTCGATATCGGCAAACTTGCCGGGCTGATCGAAATTGCGTTGGCGCAGGTAGTGGCCTGCACACTGCCAACTTGCAATACCGACCCCCAAAGCAAGGCGATCGGTAGCCACCACCGTGTTCGCCTTGTAGATGAGTTCGTTCTACAATTCATGTTGAAGGGTTTTGGTTAAGGAAAGAGCGTAGGGAAGGCAGAGGGGACGTCTACCGGCGTCATGCAGGGTTCACGCTTGGCGTGGGTAGGAACAAGCATTTGGGTACAAGCTTGGGAACGGTCCCTGAAGCTTGAGGAGCGGTTGGTTTTGGAGCTGTTCTTGGAGAGGTTGAGCTTGGTTATGGGCTAGCAATCTATTCAACCGCAAGGCGAAGAACAAATGATTGTTAATAAATCAATAACTATGGAGGGGATGTATGTGCCAAGGGCTTAATTAATGGTCGCCCGCTCGGGTGATAGTGATCATGAGGTGGCCTGAATTCTAGTAGCATGTTATCATGGAGAGTCCTTTCAGCAACATTGTATTCAAGCAAGAAGCCCCGCCCCAGTGAAGGGGCGGGGCTTCCGCAAGAGTTCGGGCAGGGTTACTGCCGCATTGCTCAGGGCTGGATCACCAGGCGCTGCACGTATTGTGCATCACCAGCGATCACCGTTACCATGTACATGCCTGCTGCCAGGTCACCGTTCAAGGGCAGTGCGGTGAGGAGGCTGCCGTCCTGCGTTGGCAGGATGCGCGCGCTCACACGCTTGCCGAAGAGGTCGTGGATGTCTACCGTAACGGTCTCGATGCTGGCATCGATTCCATCAAGGCTGATCCACACTTCGGTGCCGTTGTTCGGGTTGGGCCACATGGCCAGCACGCCATCGGCGCTCAGGCTCATGTTCTGGTTGCCATCCACGGCGGGCGGGGTACCAATGGTCAGGCTGCAGATGTCGCCCCAAGGGTCGCCACCCAGACCGCACCACGTAGCACCACCATCCTTGCTGGCACGCACGTCCACCTCGTAGGTCTTGCCGATCAGCAGCGGTGCTGCCACGCCGGCATTCCAGTTCAGGTTCAGGAAGTAGCTGGTGCTGGTGCGGATGATCTCCACGTTCTCAGCCTCGATACGGAAGCGCCACTGGAACAGGTTGGCGCCGGTGACCGGGCGGGCGTGGATGCGTGAACCGGCCACACCGAACTGGCGGAACTGGTTGCAGCTCAGGAACTGGTTGCCGGGGATGTCCATCAGCTTGGTGGGCGGGCAGGCAGAGAGGGCCTCATCGCGCACAAAGCGGCAGGCGGCACCCCAGCCAGAGTTGACTCCGCTCACACGGCTACGCACACGCACGTTCATCAGATCGAACTGGGGGATGTGGTTGGCCACGGCCCAGTTGTTCACTTTGAGGTGGCAGGCGCGGGTGGCACCCACGTTACCGTATCCGTCGCTCACGTTGTGCGGACGGAACTTGCGGAAGCTGTAGCCACCGTTGGGGTTGTAGAACCAGAACTCGTAACCCGTGTTGTTGGACTGCACATTGTTGGCACCGCCATCGATCCACAGGGCACTGACTGCAGCGTTCTCAGCAGCCACGATGTACTCGTTGGTCTTCCACCAGTACTTGTCGCAGCTGGTGTAGATCAACTCGTCGGAACCTACAGGCATGGAGAAGCTGTAGGGGTTGCCGGTGATCTCGCTGATGCCAGTACCCAGGTTGTCGAAGTTGTCGATCATACGAGCTTGGTCGCTGGTGTTGCGCAACTGGTAACCGCTTGCACCATCGCCATTGTCCGTAACGCGCAACTTGTAGTCGCGACCATTGGGCAGGCAGTAGTTGAGCGGGAACGTGGAGTTGGGCGGCAGCATGAAGCCTTGGCCGTTGTACAACACAGCGTTGGTGGCCACATCCTCGATCTGCCAGCTCAGGTCGGCCGGGTTGTCCGTGGTGTAGAATTCCAACGTAGCACTGTTGTCGCCAACAGAGAAGTAGGCCGGCAAACGTGGCGAAACACAGCCATTTCCGTCCACAACACCGGCGTAGAAGGTATACAGGCCACCCACATTGGGATTCACTGCATTGGTGGCCACCGGATTGAAGGGGCTTCCTGTGCCCACTTGGTTCCCACCGGTCGCAGCATCGGACCAAACCACAGGCGCGATGTATGTCACCGTAATGAAAGCACCTGCCACCGTGGCATCAATGGTCCCAACGCCACCGTCGTCGAAGGACTCGGAAAGCACCAGGTTGATAGTGCCGCCGCTCGTTGGGAAGCTGGTCAAGTTGATCACGGGATCGGGAGTGATCAAGCCGCTGCTGCCCAAAGAGCTCACCTGCGTTGCAGCAAGAGTGTATGCTCCCGAAAGAGCAACGCGGAACTCGCTTCTCCAAGAGCCATTGATAGCGTTAATGCTGTTCAATGTCAATGTAGCTCCAGTGAGCGTAGCACCAGCCGGGAGGGCAGGCACGTTGATCGTGCTTACCGTTGTAACCGGACCAGGAGAATTGAACGGAGCTCCACCAAAGGTGCTGACAGCGGAGGAAGTCACGGTGTAGGTTGCCGTAAGCCCCTGTCCACCAGGTATAGTACCGTTCTGGCAGATGGCATAATTACCTGTGGCACTAGGCCCGGCAGGTATCGGATTCACCACCACGTTGGTAGTCCGAACGGTTGGGCAGCTATTGGTAGCGCTGGTTACCGTTACGGTGTAAACACCGCTGTTCGCCACGCTTACGTTGCTCAGCACAGGGTTTTGGGCATTGCTGGAGAAGCCGTTGGGGCCTGTCCAGCTGAAGTTGGTGTCTTCGGCGGTGGTGGTAGTCAGTTGTACGTCGCCACCAGTGCAAACAGGACCGTTGTTGCTGGCAGTGGCCGCAACACCGAGGCAAACGAAGTTGAGCTTCACATAGCGC
This sequence comes from Flavobacteriales bacterium, assembly GCA_019638115.1. Lineage (GTDB taxonomy): Bacteria > Bacteroidota > Bacteroidia > Flavobacteriales_F > PHOS-HE28 > PHOS-HE28. The sequence goes on from JAHBUK010000002.1 coordinate 448,714, forward strand.
ACAGTACCTACGTCACCAGTTGCGCCATCGCATACGCGGATGCTCCAGTTACCATTGGCCTCACCCACGTTGAAGCCGCTCAAAGGCTGCTCGGGTGAGAAAGTGCCAACCACGTTGTTCGTAGCAGGAATGGTGCTCGCGGCAGGGAATCCGTCGCGAAGGGTCATCACCTGTGCGGGGCAAGCGCTAGGGTTACCGAAGTTGTCGGCGCTACCACCACGGTTCAACACCAAGGGGATTTGCTGCTGACTTGGGCTGACCAAGTAGATCTGCATATCACTGTTCCAGGTGTGCTGTACGATCAGCTCAACACTTTCCAGAGCTACGTTGGTACCCAAAGTTCCTACAGGGGCTCCAGCGATCGCGAAGGTGCCGAGTGCGAAGTTGTTCGCTGCACAGCCGTTGTCAGGAATGGCCAACGCTTGCGCGCAGGTGGCATGGTCGAAGTTCGTTGTGGGGTAGTTCAAGCAAACATTGAACGTACCTGGTGCACCCAAGCTGCTATTCGTGAACACACGGAGCAGGTAGTTCGTGTTCGGCGCAAAGCCGACAACGTCTACACTCGGTGTTGGTGCACAATAGAGCTGAGCTTCGCCGCAAGCTGCGAAAATCTGCCATCCTACATGACCGGCCGTTATACCCTGCACCGAAATGGTTATGGGCTGTTGGTAACCGGAGTTGAAGCTGTACCATACGTCCGAGATCGGACCTACATCACCTTGGCAGGTCGGAGCCAGGGTCTCATTACCAGCATCTTGCGTGGTACCTTCAATGGAGTTGGCCATGCAACTGCCGAAAGGATTCACCGCAAGGGGAACCGCGTTTGCGCAGAGATCGTTGGCACCCGCGCAAAGCACAGCCGGGTCACGCACAAAGTTGCCCAGGAAGTTGTTGCACAGCTCATTTTCCTCATTGAGCAGGGTAACCGCTACCACACTGTTCAGCGGGAACGGCCCATACGTGTACAGATCTTCGGTGAGACCCGTGTAGTCCGTAGGGCTTCCGCCGTTCACTACAATGCGGATCCCAGCGCTGTTGGGGTAAACCACTTCCTCCGCATCCTCGTCGTAGATACCACCAAGATCGTAGAGGTCCACGTTCAGGTAGAAGCCAGGAATGTCGCAGTCGTTCTCCACGAACACGTCGGCCTCAGGCGGAGTACAGTTCTGTTTGCAGAGCACGCGGATGTTCCAAGGGCCTGCTCCGGCACCACCATCGGCACAGCTTCCGCTTGCGTTGGAGGTCACCTCAATGGAGAACACATCGTTGGGCGAGGTGATCACTGGCAGGTTGGACAGATCGCTTCCGAATGGAGGAACGCTGATCTGGTTCACGCCGACAGGGCCGTCGTAGAAGTTCACACCATCACCAGCTGCAACCGGGCTGCTGGGCAGGAACTCGATCGAGATCAGCCCTTCATCCGGATTGATGAATGTGAAGGTGCGCGTGTCGTTGTTGGTGTAGCAATGGTACACGATCAGTTCCGAACCGCAATCGAGCACGACCGGGCAGGTGCTGAAGCCTACGCCAGTTGCTGCGCCGCAAGCAGGTTGACTGTTGGTAACGCTCAACTGCACATAATCCGCAGCGCCGAAGGGACCAACAGTTACCAGACCGGTTGAACTCAGCGCCTGTACCACAGGAGAACCGCCGTTCACTGTGTAAGAGAGGTTGCCGCTGGTGCCGAGGCCAAATGCGGACACGTTCACATCAACGCTGAACTGGCTGTTGTCGCAATTGTCCACGGAAGTGAAAGTGGCCGTGGGTATGGCGCACTGAACCAAGTTCACCAAGTAGTCCTCCACTTCACCATAGTTGCTGGTTCCGCAGGGAGTTTGGTTCACAGTCCCGAAATCGGGGTTCGTATGGGTAACACGTACACGCATCCGTGCAATACCGGGGGTGATGGTAGCAGGGATGGTGATGGTTCCCGTGAATGGACCTGCTACAGCACTCTCGTACGCCAGTTCGTCAGGCGTATCGAAAGTTCCGTTCCGGTTGTAGTCGATCCACACGAGAACTTTGGTGTCCGTGTAAAATGGTGCAACGGTCGCCGAGAATGGATAGGAAACTCCGTTGAATACTTGCGCAGGGCCAGCGCAGGTAAAGAACGAGTACGAAGCCAACCCGGAGTTGTTGTTGATGCCTGCGAACGAGATGTTCGTCATGTTCTCGTCGAGGAGAGTGCTTCCCGCCGCGCAAGCTGGCTCAACCGCATTCACCGAAATGGGATTGCTGCTAGCAGCACCGCCATCGGGTGATGTGCATGTTACCTCGCAGTAGTACCAAGTTGTGGCATCAATGCCGGTTGCTGCTTGAGTGGCAGCGCTACCGCCAAAAGAAGTCCATGGGCCAGTGCTGCTGGGGCCGCTGAACCACTGGTAAGTTACGCCTGTTCCAAGCGTGGGGTTCTGAAGCCCAAGGGTGGCATTACCACCGGTTAGCACTGCACAGACGGTGGCAGTGGTATTGCCTGGGTCAGGCACACCGGCACAAGGCACCGCAAGAGACAAGGAGATGTCATAGTCCTCGGTCTCGCCCCAAGTGGAGCTCGATGCTCCACAAGCTTGAGTATCGAGCAATGCTGAGTCGTTGCCACCGCGAACACGCAAACGGGTTATGCCCGGTGTAATGCCTGAAGGCACCGTGAAGTTCAATGTTGCGGTGCCATTCGATCCAGCATTACCGCTAAGGCCAACGGTTTCGGAGGTCTGGAAGATCCCGTCGCGGTTGTAATCGATCCAAGCAGCAGAGTACTGGTTTCCATCAGCCCCCATGGTGATGGAGAGCGTGTAAGAGGCGCCTTCCTGCAGTGTGGTTTGCGAAACACTGGGGAAGAAGTACGTGTAATAGGGCGAAGCAGCACATCCTGAAGCATTGCTCCAGCCATTAAGCGAAACGTTCGTTATCGCATCTCCGCCGCTGAATCCGCAACCGTTCGAGTAGGTCGCTGTGCAGTAGCAGTTAAGCAGAGATTGCATAGCAATCTGCACAGGGGTGCTGGCACCCATGTTCGGACCGCTACTGCAAGTCACTTCGCAGTAGTACCAGCTTTGCACGGTTGGCGAGGGACTGAATGTTGCCGAACCTGTACCTACCGCAGTCCAAGGGCCTGAATTGCTTTCCGTGCTCTCAAACCACTGAAAACTCACTCCAGTTCCTGAAGTGGCGTTCTCCAATGATAGGTTAACTGTGGTGCCTGGGCATACCAAAGTGGAATTGGCTACGGTATTGCCTGGATTTGGTGTGCCGCTGCAGGGTGGGGGAACAACCAGATTCCACGCCAAGGTAAAGGTTCCAGCATTTGATAGATACCCGTCTTGGATCCAATAGACCCTCTGGGTATTGCCGGTATTGTTCGTCCAGGAGTTGGTCTGGTCATCTGGGTCATCCCAGCAGAACAACTGCACGTTGCCGGGGCAGGTCGCACCATAGAACACCGCAATGCGCGAGTCATAGCTTGGTGAGGTGTTCGTGAAAGTGATCGTCCCATTCGCCGGAACGTCGATGAAGTAGATCAGGTCGTTCGCCGTGTTAGCGATACAAGATGGGCTGAAGACGTTAGTGGTTCCAGGCGCCGCAGTGGTTCCACTGATCGGGCTTGTCTGGAGAGACAAGTCGATCGCATTGCTGCAATCGTTTCCAGGAGGAGGGGGAACTGGAAGAGCAGTTAACCTTACCCTGACAGTCCCCACAGCCAAAGTGTTATTCTGGCAATTGTATCGAGACAACTTAATGTCACGCGTACCAGCAGTTGCTGATACGAAATTGATAGAGGCAGCACTGCCAGTACATTCTGGTCCATTGTCGTCATTGTACCCTTGTGAGGTACCTCCACCTTCAGGGTAAATCGTCATCTGCGTGTCAAAACCACTACCACAGTTGTACACCCTGTACGTGGCGCCAGCGAGCATACCTGTCACACGATATACTTGGCCAGACTCCATGGCCGGGCTGGTGATAATGTCACCTACCGCGGAAGGTGCGGCAACAGTTGCAACTACAGTAGGAGTGCCATAGGCACATTGGGCACTGACCTGGCCGGGGGATAGGAACAAGGCACCTCCGAAAAGGCTTGCCATTGACCATCCGATCAGGCCTCGCCGGGTGCGAGTTCGAGTTCGGGTTTTCATCAATTCGCGAGTTTGTTGAACGTTAGGGTTGAACTTGGGCAGTGCTGGCGACCGCCGACGCCTTGTGAGCGGGTGTTGAGCTTCAGGAACTCTTCCTGGTAAGTAGAGTAGGGGATGTGTCTTCTTCTGTCGTGCGCTTCGAATGTTTAGTGGTGCAATGTAAAGGGATCGTCGATCCAACGCAATGGCAACCATTCCGCCCGATGTGCGTCGCGCCCGGAACTCTCAGGTTATTGCCGATCGCCAACTCCGACGCACTCAGGCAGTTGTTGGTCACAGCGATCGTTGAGACTACTATTTTGGCAAGCAAAAGAACCCCCGCATGCGATCGTTCACTACGCTAATTCTCAGTGCGCTACTTGGTGCAGCGCAGGCCCAAACCGTGCTCTTCAACGAGGACTTCGAGGGCACCCCGGCCTTCACGCTGAACACCACTGATGTATCATCGGTGGCCGGTGGCCAAAACCTCTGGTTGGTCAACAATGTGTACACCGGTGGCGCGGGCAGCATCACTTGCTTCGGCTTTCCGCTGCCCTTCAGCGTGCCCAACACGGCGGGTCAACCAGCGGGCATCAGCAGCCCCAACGGCAACTACATGCACATCAGCAGCCAGGCGGCTGTTAGCAGTGGTGTGCTCTGCGCCTCCTTCGTGGCTGCGGATGGCCTGTGCGCCACAGCAGCGAACCACTTCACACGCATGAACACCGACGTGAGCACCGTGGGAGCGGGTGATGTCACCCTGTCCTTCTGGTGGTTGTGCGGCGGTGGCACCAACAACTACGGCGAGGTGTACTACAGCACAAACAGCGGCACGAGTTGGAACCTGGTGGCCACGGCACCGGGCCAATACCGCAACCAGCAGAGCTGGGTGCAGCAGAGCATCAGCCTGCCGGAATTCAGCGGGCAGGCCACCCTACGTTTCGGTTTCCGCTTCTTCAACGGGGTCACCGCTTCCGCGCAGGACCCCGGTTTCTCGGTGGATGATGTACGCATCACTTCCGCACAGTCCGAGCCCACGAGTGTTAGCACCGGTGCCTTGGTGAACGAGGTGTGCGCTGGAGCGGCCATCCAAGTGCCCTACACGTCCGTTGGCAATTATCAGGCAGGCAACGTTTTCACGGCCGAGCTTAGTGATGCTGCTGGCAACTTCGGTACTGCGGTCACCATCGGCAGTGTAGCGTCCACCACCAGCGGCACCATCAATGCCACCATCCCACCCGGTACGGTGGCCGGTGCGGGATACCGTATCCGTGTTTCGGCCAGCGCACCGCTCACGGTGGGCTCACCCGGTCCAGGCACCTTGGTGATCGGGGCTGCACCCTTCGCGGGGCTCGATCAAGCGATCTCCTTCTGCAAGAACAGTGGCACCTACAACCTCTTCGACTACCTGGGGACCGGTGTCTCCACCTGCGGCTCATGGACCGGGCCGGAAGGAGTAGCGGTGGGCGGTGTACTGAATACGGCCACGGACAATGGCGGCCTCTACACCTACAATACCAATTGCCCCGGCGGTTGTCCGCAGGACCAGGCCGTGCTTACCATAACCTTGGTGAACCCGGCGAACGCAGGTCAGGACGTGAACACTTCCTTATGCAGCAATGCACCTCCTGCTGCGCTCATCAATCTCGTGCAGGGTGGAGAGATCACTGGATTCTTCTTTCAGAACGGATTGCCGTTCCAACTTGGCGCGCTCTCCACACCAGGCATCTACACACCTATCTATGTGGTATACGCTGACCAACCCTGCACCAACGATACGGCCAACTTCAGCATTACGGTGAATGCTCCCCCCAATGCGGGTACCAGCACCACCGCTACGCTATGCGTGAATGCGCCGGCGCAGGAACTGCTCTCCTTGCTGAACGGAGCAGATGCTGGCGGTGCTTGGACCGGCCCCACCGGGTTGCCATTCAGCGGCACCTTCAACCCGGCCAGCGATGTTTCCGGTCTCTATTCGTACCAGGTCAATGGCATTCCACCCTGTGCCAACGCCACCTCGTTCGTGGCCATGGTGGTGGATCCCTGCACGGGCGTTGATGAGCGGGATGGCGTAGCGCTTGTTCGTTGGGCCGGACAAGTTGCGGGCGGTGTACACCAGTTCACTTGGCCTGGAGCCATCCTCCGCGAATGGGCCTTGTATGATGCCGCCGGAAGCCTGGTGCCATCGGTGCGTGTATGGGCCAGTGGTGAGCGCATGCTTCTGGACATGGGCGGCGCTGGTACCGGTGTTTACTTGATGCGGTTCCGGACCGATGCCGGTGTGCAGGTGGTCCGCCTGCTGCACGAGGGACGATAAAGCGGCCCATGGATCGTGCACAACTTGTGAAAAACGCGAGGCACGAAAAATTGCTTTCTCCCCCCTACGGCGGATACTTTCGACGCACCAACGTTCATTGAGGAAAGCCTTCGGGCTTGCTGTAGTTCAGGAAAGAAATAGGAGAACGGAACGCCGCGGCCCTGCCCCAACTCAAGGCCAGCCTGGTAAGAGGTGATGCGATCACGGTCCGTTCAGTGCATGCCAGAACCTGCACGGTCCTTTTCCAGGACAACAGGGTAGGAGCAATGTCCTTCGGGTCATTGTGTACCACCGCCTCTTTGATACTGCGGCATTCGGTTCGGCCAAGGCCGGTACCGGGTGAAAGCGGGGATCGCCTTTCAGGTGGTCCCCGCTTTGCGTTCGGGGCAATTCCTTGCGTGGGCTGATGGGCAGACCTGTAGCGTGTTATTGCCACATGTCGCCATGCTGGGGCTACCCACATGTCGTCCCTCCGGGACTGCACGAACGTGATGTGACGTGGGATCATCATTCTACCCACATGTCGCCCCGCTGGGGCTACTGCCTCTTGTGGTGCCTCCGGAACTATGTGCCGATCGGATGTCCATCCCTATTCGTGTGTGAACTGATGATGTGAGCGAAACACGGCTTTCACATGGTGGACATGAACACGATCGATCGTGGATAAGTGCGCTGCGGCATGCGCCGGGCACCCCTGTTGTTGCCCGGTACATTTGGACAACCCCGTTCCTTGATCGCATGAAGAAGAAAGACCAGAAGATCTTCGTACTGGACACTTCCGTGATCCTCTACGACCACTCCGCCATAGACTGTTTCGAGGAGCATGATGTGGCGATCCCCATACAGGTCCTTGAAGAGCTTGACACCTTTAAAAAAGGGAATGACACGATAAACTACGAGGCACGTGAGTTCATCCGACACCTCGACCAGATCGCGAAGCGTGATGTGCTGAGCGATTGGCAACCGCTGAACGGGCCATCGCGCGGCAAGTTCAAGGTGGTGGCCAAGCATGACCTGAACGGCGTGGATGCCACCAAGGTCTTCGCCGATGCCAAGAACGACCACCAGATCTTGAACGCCACGCTCACCCTGCAACGCCAGAATCCCGGGCATAAGGTGGTGTTGGTAACCAAGGACATTGCGCTTCGCCTCAAAGCGAAGAGCCTTAACCTGATGTCCGAGGATTACCTCACAGGCAAAGTGCGCGACGTTCGTGAGAAGCTGTACACCGGTCGTACCGTGGTTGACGATGTGAGCGAGCAGCGGATCGATGATCTCTTTGAGCGTGGCAGCATGAGCGTGGAGGAGCTCGATCTGGGCAAACCCAAGGGCAATCATTTCTTCATCTTGAAGCACAAGAAGAAGAGCATATTGGCCAAGTACGACCCGCGTACGGATACCGTGGACCGGGTGGAGAAGAAGAGCATCTTCGGCATCAGCCCAAAGAACGCGGAGCAGGCACTGGCCATGAGCGCACTGCTGGATCCGGAGATCAAGCTTGTGACCCTGCAAGGTGCCGCTGGTACTGGTAAGACCTTGCTGGCATTGGCTTGTGCCTTGGAGCAACGCCGCGAGTACCGGCAGATCTATGTTACGCGCCCCGTGGTACCGTTGAGCAACAAGGACATCGGCTACCTCCCTGGCGATATCCAAAGCAAGTTGGATCCCTACATGCAGCCTTTGTGGGACAACCTGAAGTTGATCAAAGGGCAGTTCGAGAAGCACGATAGCACACCGAAGCGGATCGATGAGATGCTGGAGAACGAGAAGATCTCCATTGCGCCCTTGGCCTACATCCGCGGCCGCAGCCTAAGCAACATATTCTTCATAGTGGATGAGGCGCAGAACCTAACGCCGTTGGAGATCAAGACGGTGATCAGCCGTGCCGGTGAAGGCACCAAGATCGTGTTCACCGGTGATGTGAACCAGATCGACACGCCCTTCCTGGACACGGAAAGCAACGGCTTGAGCTACCTCATCGACAAGGCCAAGGGCGACCCGCTGTTCGCACACATCACACTGGAGAAAGGTGAGCGCAGTCCGCTGGCCAACCTGGCGAACGAACTGCTCTGATCAGCGGCCCGCAGATCCTGTTCAGGCTCTTAAAGGCCCAGCTTCTTCACGATCTTGCTCACCTCGGCTTCGGTGCTGCGCAACATCTCGTTGCAGAAGGTGATGAGCTCTGCCGCGCGTTTCACCTTCGCGGTCAGTTCATCCACGGAAATGCGATCGGCCTGCAGGTCGTTCATGATCGTTTCGAGCTCTTCGTAGGCCCGTTCGTAAGTCATGCGTTGTTCAGCCATGATCGCTTTGGGTGGTAATGGTGGAGCGAATGCTCCCGCTTGCAAAGGTGGTCTCTATCTCGTCACCCGGCTTCAAGTGGGAAGCGCTCTTCAGGGGTACGCCCTGAAAACGTGTTATGGTGAACCCACGAGCAAGTACACGGTCGGGTGCAAGTAGTTGGATCGCCTGGTCCATTCCTTGCACGCGGTCCAAGAGCATGGTCAGCCCGCGTTGGGCCAGTTGCTCCAAAGCATTCCGCATTTCGCGCAGCCGTGCAGCTTCCACCTGTTCCACTTTTTGCAGGGGCAACAAGGCCAGTTTGCTGGCGTGGCCGTCCACCTCGCGGTCGTAGAGGTGTATTGCATCGCGCACCCTGCGGGTAACCATGGAGGCGGTGGTTTGCAGTGCTCCCCGCTCGAGTTGGCAGCGGTTGATCGGACGCGACCGGGTCATTTCCGCATAGGCGCTGAGTTGCTCTTTGCGAAAGGAGAATACCTCGCTCATACTGCGTTGCACGGTGACGAGAAAGCCGTTCAGCGCGGTCTCGAAGTAGAGGCACTTGTCCAACAAGTGGTCAGCGATCGCAGTGGGGGTTTTGTGTGGGGTGTGTGCAATAAGGTCAAGCACGGAGACGTCCACATCGTGTCCGATACCGGTCATTACAGGTATGGGCATCCGCGCCACGGCCCTGCACAGGTCGAGGTCGTTGAAGGCTTCGAGGTCAAGCTTGGAACCACCACCGCGAATGATCACCACAACGTCGAAGCGTTCGGGGTCGATCGCGGCGATCGCGGCGCGCAATTCCTGTGGAGCATTTTCACCTTGCACCGACGAAGGGAACTCACGGATGTGGAAACGGTATCCGTACTCGTTGTGCGTCAGGTGTTGCATGAAATCCGCATACGCTGCCGATCCGATGGAAGCGATCAGCGCTACGCGCTGGATCACCAGTGGAGTGGGCAGGGAGCGGTTCATATCGTAGAGGGCTTCCTTGCGCAGGGTCTCCACGGTTGCCTGTTTGCGTTGCTCCAATGCCCCCAGCGAATAGGAGATGTCCACCTCCTCGATATGCATGCTAAGGCCGTGCACCGGGTTGTACTGCACCGATGCCAGGAAGAGGACCTCGGAGCCTTCCTTCAGCACATTGAATAGATCACTTCCAAGTGCCTCGCGTATCCCACGCATGTGGTATTGCCAGATGATGCCACGCATCACGGCCACACGGGCGCCATCCTCGTGTTGCACCAGATCCAGGTAAACATGTTTCTGGGCGTTTATCCCTGCGATCTCCGCCTTCACCCAGAAACGCTGGCTGGCCGTGGCCTTCTCTATCTGCTTCCGGATCGAAGTGCAGACCTGAAGCAGCGAGAATACCTTCTTGTCGGACATGCTGGAAAAAGACCGAGTGCGACCTGGGCCTCGGAGGGATGCCGAAAGTAGTGAGATGAGCCAGCTCTGCGTTGGCTTGGCCCTGTCGTTACGGTAGCTCTTGGCTCAGAAAAGTTCCTCCACTTCGATGAAGTTGAAATCGAGGCGGAAGAAGCTTTGGTAGTCCTTGCCGGTCTCGGCCATCTCTTCATCGCCACACTCGTAGTGCCAGTTGATGCGCACTTGCTGTCCGCTTTCATTCACGGCGTCGAGCTTGCGGAAGATGTTGAAGAGGTGCTTGCTGGAGCTGGTGTCCAGGTAATCGAGCTTCATGTTCACCGTGGTCTCGCCGCAGGGCTCTCGCAAATACTCTTCGAGCCAGTGGTATACGCGCGAGTAGAACTGCTCGGAATTGGGAGGCAACGAGCGCCCTGTGAATTCCATTACGCCTTGCTCCAGATCAAGGTCGATCTGTGGCGAGGTCTCAGTACGGTCAATGTGGAAACGTTTGGTGGCCATGCTGGGGACCACCGCTCTGGTGGTGCTCCCAAAGATGGCTCGCGGTGTTGTGCTGCTCACCGGGTTCCTGCAACGGTGACCAACAGGCCACTGTTGATGGCTTGCCCATCGCTCAGCGACCGCGGTTCTCGCTGATGATCTGTTGGTCCGTTGGGATCACCAGTTCGGTGTCGTTCACCCGGCGTGCCCAGTACATGTATTTGCCAGTGCCCTTGCATGCGAATGCATTCAAGCTTTCGTTGCCGGCCAGCACCCGTGTAGGGAAAATGCGCCATGTGCCTCCTTGTTCCTGCATGGCCACCTTCACCTCCAGAAGGTCGTTGCAGGTGTTTTGTAGTTCAATGCTGAAAGTGCCGCTGTGATCTCGCTTCATGTCGGCGGTGTAGAACTGGCATGGCTCGCAGGCCTGCCCCCATGCGCTGTTGGTCTTCACCACGCAATCACTGCGGTCGCGGACTTGTGCAGTGCTGGTTCCGAAAAATAGACCGGCACAAAATGGAATAACGAGCATACGGGCAACGAACATCAACGTATCGGTTGGTAAGCGTGGTCGGGTTGGGGAGCTGCGAGTTCCGGCATGTTGGAGGGCCGCACGTATCGCACAGGCACGTAGTAGTGTTCGGTCTGGCGGTACACTTTGCTGGCGGCCGACCGTTCACGGGCGCTGTAGTGTGCGTGAATGTGTTCCGTTACCTCGAGCATCGCAGGACAGGGGCCGAATGGATGGGCGGATGGCACCAGACCAGGCGAATTCGCGAAGTGTACGAATCCCTTGAGAATGGTGGTTTTCATTTCCTGGTCGATGCCAGTGGTCGCCTTTGTTTTGCTCGCATCCTTCTCTTGAGCATGCAGGCCCACGACCATGATCAAGCTCAACAGCAAGACGCCAATACGTTGGAGCATGTGGTTCAGCATGGTGCTTTGATACGTATCCCTTACGGTCGGGTTTCGACCATCGGAGCATTGTCCCAGTCTTCCGTGGGCTTCAATTGGCCGCGCAACCATTCCAGGAATTCCTGTGCAGCATCAGGAACATCCGGTAAAAGAGCTTCCACCTGAGAGCTGCGCACGTTGGCCGAACGGGTGAAAAGGTCGCGGTGCAAGCAGCGGGGATGTTCCACCAGGCAGACCAATTGAACAGTTCGGGAGATCGGGTTGGCCGAAACACCGGTGGGGTCAAGGTGCGCAGTGTTGACCGATATGCGTTCAACGCGCTTGCCTTCCTTGTATCGATCGATAAGCAGTTCATTGGCACTGGAACGCGAGCCATGCAACTCCACCGAGTTCGCCTGTTCCACAATGCGGAGCGCAACAGCATGGTCCTGGGCCAGGATCGCTCGCATGCAGAGGAAAAACGCAGTAAGTAGGAGCGAGGAACGCATGTGTTGGCTGGTTTGGAACCGTTGCCTCCCTCGTACGTATACCGGCGCCACAGGTTCACTATTCCGGCAGGGCCTGACAAGCTGCATGAGGTACGTATACTCGATCCACACACTGATGTTCCTCCTTGCGATAACGGTCTTGTCCGTTGGCGTGCAAGGCCAAAGCAGGTTCAGTGTGAATGGTAGGTTGAAGATCGAAGGGAGTGACTTGAACGGCGCTCGCGTGGTGATCTACAAAGAGGGGGTGAAGGAACGTTCCATCACCTCCAACCTGGGCAAGTTCAGTCTCGACCTGGACCTGAACGCCAACTACATTCTCTCCTTTGAGAAGGACGGGTATGTAACCAAGAAATTATCGTTCAACACACGCGTGCCAGCGGATGCCGCAGGGCAAGGCTTCGCACCGTTCGACTTCTCCGTTTCCCTTTTCAAACAGTACGATGATGTGAACACGGTGGTCTTCAATCAGCCCGTTGGCGTGATCCGCTTTGACCGCTCATTGGGCGATTTCGATTACGACACGGATTACACCAAGTCCATACAAGGCCAGATGCAGCAGGCTGTTGCTGATGTGGAGAAGCGACAAAAGGAGGATGCCGCCAATGCAAGCGCCGAGGCAAAACGAAAAGCTGCCGAGGACAAGGCCAGGGCCAAGGAAGAGGCGGAAGCCCGCAAACAGCAGGAAGCCGAACAGCGAGCGCAGCGTGAACGCGAGGCGGCCGAACGCAAAGCCACCGCAGCTCAGAACAACAGCACGCCACCGCCAGCGGTGCATGTGCCGCCACCACCGCCCCCGCCAGCGCCAGTGGTGGTTGCGCCACCCAAACCCAAGCCGGTGCCGGTGGACAACAAACTGGCCAGCGCTGTTGCCGGTCAGGAACAGCGGCGCACCCTTCAACCCGTGGTAGGGCAGGAAGCACGTCCCGAGGTGACCGTGTATGAACCGGAGACCTTCCGCCACGAGGAACTGGTGATCGAGCCCAACAAGGTCACCACCATCATTGAACTGGACACCGATGGGGTACGCACCCAGTATCGTCGTGTGGTACACAAGTGGGGTGATACCTACTACTTCAAGAATGAGCAGAGCATCTCGCGAACGGTATACGAGCGCGAGGCCTTGGGCGACCGTTTGGTGATGAGCGGGCCAGGCCGTTGACACCGGAAGCCAGCGCGGCAATTAGCTTTCGGCGTGGCCGATCGCAAGTATGTACGGGATGGCAGGGCTCCGATACCCAAGGATGCGCGCACCAGCGCGCTCATGAGCCGCATCCGCTCGCGGAACACAGGTCCCGAACTCGCTTTACGCAAGGCGCTGCATGTTCACGGGGTCAGGGGGTATCGTCTGCATTATCGCGGCGTTCCCGGCAGGCCCGATCTGGCCTTCGTGGGCAAGCGGGTGGCCGTGTTCGTTCATGGCTGTTTTTGGCACGGCTGTCCGTGGTGCAGCCCCAAGCGCCCACGCTCCAACAGTGCATTCTGGAACGCCAAACTGGATCGCAACAAGGCACGGGATGCCGAGCAGGTGCAGGCGGTGAAGAACGTGGGCTGGCGCGTGGTCACCATCTGGGCGTGCCAGTTGGAGAAGGCTTCCGCGCGGCAGGTGGCCCGTATCCAAAGGGCTTGCACGGGCCGCTAAGGGAGCGTTCAGGACTTCTTTCCCGTGATCCGGCGGAAGAAGCGCTTCTCGAATTCCCAGAAGAACCGGAACTGCCCGAACAATGCTCCATACACAAGCAGGATCACGTTGTATACGGGCAGTATGAGCACGTAGTAAAGGATGCTGAACAGGAGCGGTTGTTCCCCTTCACCTGCGAAATAGGCGACCACTGGCCGCTTGAGGAAAAGCACGGTGAACCCGGTGCACGCGAAAACGAGCAGGATCACGAGCACGCGTGACGGGGTAACGCCCCAGCGCTGTGCAAGCCTGTCCATCCAACCAAGCTCTTCCGTGCCTTGCGTGTTGCTCATGTTCGTGCCAAATGTCGGCACCTCAACGCCAACAAGACGGGACCACGATCCAAAATACCATGATCGCAGTAGGCCATTTGGCCAGGCGCGTGCTCAATCCTGCCACTCGGCGATGAACAGGTTGGTATCGCGCGTACCACCGTTGTTCCGGTTGCTGCTGAACACCAGGTGGCGCCCATCCTTGCTGAAGACCGGGAAGGCATCGAAGGTGTCGCCGAAGCTCACCTGTTCGAGCCCGGTGCCATCCACATTGATCATGAACAACGTGAAGGGGAAGCCGCGCTCGCTCTTGTGATTGCTTGCGAAGATGATCTTCTCACCGCTGGGGTGCCAATAGGGGGCCCAGTTGGCCTGGCCCAGTTCGGTGATCTGCCGCATGTCGCTCCCGTCCGCATTGGCCACATAGAGTTCCATGTTCGTGGGCATCACCAGTCCTTCCTTCAGCAATTCGCGGTACTCCTTCAGCTCCGCATCGGTCTTGGGCCGTGAAGCGCGCCAGAGCAACTTGCTGCCGTCGGGGCTGAAGAAGGCACCACCATCATACCCTGGTGTATCGGTAACCCGGCGCACATCACTGCCATCCACGTTCATGGTGTACAGGTCCAGATCGCCATCGCGCATGCTGGTGAACACGATGCGGTCTCCTTTGGGAGAAACAGTGGCCTCGGCATCGTAACCGGGGCTGTCGGTGAGCTTGTACTTCAGGTTGCCTTGGAGGTCACTTACATGGATGTCGAAACTGGGGTAGATGGGCCACACGTACTTGCCATCGGCCCTGCGTTCCGGCACACCGGGGCAGGTGGCAGCATGCTCATGGGTGCTGGCGAAAAGCACCAGACTGTCGCCAGGCAGGAAATAGCTGCACGTGGTTCGGCCGCCCTTGATGCTGATGTGGTCGGGGCGACCATTGACCAAGTCATCCACAAATGGGTTGAAGACGAAGATCTGGTCGCACGGTGCTTCCCACTTCTCCGATGTGGCTTGGAACACGAGCTGCTCACCACTGAAACTCCAGTAGGCCTCTGCGAAATCGCCACCGAAGGTCAGTTGGCGCAAACTCTTGAAGTGCTTCTCTTCCGGATGAATCAGCGAACTACCATCAGCTGCGGTGGTAAGGCCCGGCAAGGGTGGTGGTTCAGGCGTGTTCCGTGGTTCGGGTTGTTCAGCGCAGGAAGCAAGCAGGAGGAGAAGCGGCAGGGCCAGCGTGGGTCGGTTCATGGCGTGCGATAGTATTGCGGCGGCGAAGGTATCCCAACCCACCCGGCGTACTGTCATCGAAAACGCAGTTGCGATATCGGGGAGAGCGAATGGATGTCACCCGAGAGTCCATGAAGCCAAAGGGCTGTGCACACGGCCGCGGGGTGCGGGGTCCGATCGGAACAAGGTGAGTTCATCGAAGTTCATTGAAGGCATCACCAAGGGGCCATCGATGGCATGCGCGGACCTGTTGGTACGGGCCAGGGTGATGTGGGGAAGGAAGGGGCTATGCGGGCTGGGAGGGGTGTCGGTCCGTTGCGCCAATTCCGCATGCAGGCTTTGGAGTTCATCGCTGGGTCGAAAGCGGATCCAGAGCATGGACGGTTCGGTGGATGGCATGGTGCTCAGAATGCCATCGTACAAGGTGAACGCCTGCCAGCGTTGGCTCTGCTCAGCGATGGCCTCCATGATCTTTGGGATGCGATCGGTTGGCTGGTCGCCCAGGAAGAGTGCTGTTACATGCCAACTCCGCGGCGCAAGGATCCGCCAGGCTGGAGATGCGAGCTCGCTTTGGCATGCATCCTCGATCAGCTGCCTTTCCTTGGCATTAACGGCACGTGCAATGAACAGCCGGGTGGTTTCCATGGGCAATGTGGCCGAGGCTCCGAAGATGGCCATCTTCCGTGGTGGTCCGGGTGTATGGCCAACCCGATGTTGATCGAAAGGGACCGAGCGCTTGATTTCGGGCTACGGGTCATCATACTTTCGTCGCCATGAAAAGCTTTTTGGTCGAAGTGTACTCTCTTCTGGTCGGAGAAATGAGAGGCTGGCTTCAGTTCCGTCGGGGCGTTATGTATGGCAGCTTTGTTGTTGCCCTGCTCGCACAAGTGATCAGCTCTGAAGCACAGGCCCAAAGCTTACCGCCGGACTTCGCCGATGCCTTGGTAATGGGGAATTGGGTTGAGCCGGTGGGGGTTACCTGGGATGCGAACGGCCGAGCTTACGTATGGGAAAAGCGTGGCATGGTGTGGATCATCGAGAATGGGGTCCGCTTGCCCGATCCGTTGATCGATATCTCTCCCGAGGTGGGCAACTGGCGAGACCATGGATGCCTCGGCTTCGCACTTGACCCCGAGTTCCTGAGCAACGGCCGTATCTACCTGATGTACATGGTGGATCGCCATCACCTGGTGAATTTCGGCACACCCAATTACAACCCGGCGACCAACGAGTATTTCGCGGCCACCATCATGCGCATAACGCGCTATACGGCCACGGGCCCTCAATTGAACACGGTCGATCCAGCCAGCCGCTACATCCTGCTTGGTGAAAGTGCCTCCACCGGCGTGCCCAACACCCATGAGTCGCATTCCACCGGATCATTGGTGTTCGGATCCGATGGCACCCTGCTGGCGAGCGTGGGTGATGGAGCCAGCTACAGCAGCACCGACGTGGGCAGCGCTTCGGAGACGTATTGGGCGCAGTGTCTCGCGGATGGCATCATGCGCCCCGAGGAGAACGTGGGTGCGTTCCGTTCGCAGATGGTGAACAGTTTGAACGGTAAGGTGCTTCGACTGGACCCCAACACCGGGAACGGTGTTTCCAGCAATCCTTGGTTCGATGCGGCAGCTCCACGTGCCCCCCGCTCACGGGTGTGGGCTCTGGGACTTCGCAATCCGTACCGCATGACCTTCAAGCCAGGGTCGGGAAGCACGGATCCCGCAGCCGGGAACCCCGGTGTTCTCTATATCGGCGACGTTGGTTACACCCTTTGGGAAGATCTGCACGTGTGCTACGAAGGCGGTCAGAATTTCGGTTGGCCGATGTTCGAAGGTCTTGAAGCAGTGGTTCCATACACCAGTGCGCTTACGCCCAACCGCGATACGCCGAACCCCTTCTTTGATGGTATCGGATGTACGCAGGAGTTCTACAACTTCCAGGACCTGCTGGTGCAGGATACCCCCATCCACCTCAACGCACATCCCAACCCCTGCAACCCATCGGTGCAGATACCCAACTCCATACCCAAGCACTTCCACAAGCGTCCGGCGATCGATTGGTACCACGGTAACCGCTCCCGTTGTGGCGCCTTCAACGGAAGCCAGGCGATCACGTACGATCTGGACGATCCAGCGTCACCCGTTCCGGGTCCACGCTTCGGCGGGTTCGCGGCCATTGGCGGCCCATGGATGGACGGGGCCAACATGCCGCTCGGTTATCAGAACAGCTCCTTCCATGGCGACTACGCCTCCGGATGGATCCGTCGGTTCAAATTCAACGAACAGCATGAACCGTTAAGCGTGCACGATTTCGCCTCGGGCCTTGGTGCCATCACGTGGATCGGTGCGGGACCGGATGGTTGCGTGTGGTACATCCGCTACAACTCCAACCAAGTACGTCGTATCTGCTACACCCTGAACGTGAATTTCCCGCCAGTGGCCGTTGCCACGCAAAGCGTGCAGTACGGTCCCGGTCCGTTGTTGGTGAATTTCACCGGGAGCAACAGTACCGACCAGGAGAACGGCCCTTTGAGCTATGCTTGGGATTTCGGCAACGGTTCAACCAGCACCGATGCCGATCCCGCCCACATCTTCCTGGCGCCGCCCGGTGTGCCGACCAGCTATACCGTAACGCTCACCGTAACGGACAACGTTGGCCAAAGCAATTCCACATCCTTGCTGGTATCGGTGAACAACACACCGCCGCAGGTGGCGATCACCAGTTTCGCCAACGGCGACTTCTACCCGGTAGGCGTGGACACCATGTACGCCCTGGAAGCGGATGTGATCGACCTGGAACACGGGCCTGCACAACTCAGCTACGCCTGGCGCACAACTTTGTTCCACAATACGCACAACCACCCGGAAGCGATCGATCCCAACGTCGTTTCCAGCACCTTGGTGAGCGGTGTGGGCTGTGATGGTGAAACGTTCTTTTACGGCATCTCACTGACCGTTACCGATGCCGGGGGGCTTTCCACCACGGTGGAGAATTTCCTGTACCCGCGCTGCCAGGCCATTGCGCCCACGGCCATCATCAACGCCTCCACCTCGTTCGGTGATGGTCCTTTGATGGTGCAGTTCGATGCCAGTTCCTCATACGACCCCGGCGAGATCGTTGCCTACTTCTGGGATTTCGGCGATGGCACCTTCAGCACCGAGCAGATGCCTGCCAAGACCTTCACGGAAGTTGGTGCGAATTACGTGACCCTTACCGTAACGGATGATGACGGATTGACCGGTGAAGCCCAGCGCACCATCCACGTGCTGAGCGACGCACCGCCGCAATGCGTAGGCGCGCTGGGAAGCATTACACGCGAGTACTTCACCAACATTTCCGGCACCGCCATCAGTGCCTTGGTGAACAGCCCGAACTACCCGAATGCACCTGCGAGCACCAATTACCCCACCAGTTTCCAAGGGCCGGTGAACCTGGCCAACAACTACGGAACACGCTTCCGTGGGTACATCATTGCGCCTACGACCGGCACCTATGTCTTCACCGCTGTATCCGACGATGCGAGCCTGGTGTACTTGAGCCCCAGTTCGGACCCCAACTTCAAACAGATCATCTGTTCCGTGCCGGGTTGGACCAACGAGGGTGAATTCAACAAATACCCCACGCAGGTGAGCGAGGCCGTGCAAATGGTGGCTGGCCGATACTACTACGTGGAAATGTTGCACAAAGAGGGTTCCGGTGGTGATCACGTTTCGCTTTGGTGGCAAACACCCACCAATTCAACAAGGACCATCATACCCGGCAGTGCCATGGCGCGTTGGGTGGATTGTGGCCCGAGCGTTCGTGTGCGTGTGAACCTGCAAGGCCCATGGGACCAGGTTGTGAACCTGATGCGCGACGACCTGCGTGCAGCGAACCTTGTTCCGCTCACCGAACCGTACAGCGGCCTGGGCTTCACCATGGCAGGTGGTGCCGGAGCCACCGTGTCGCCGACACGCTTGGCAGTAACGGGCAAGAACGCCGTGGTGGACTGGGTGCTGTTGGAATTGCGGAACAAGAACAACCCGGCGCAGATCGTGGCCACGCGCACCGCCCTGCTGGAAAGGGACGGTGACGTGGTGGACGTGAACGGCAACAACAGGCTCATCTTCCCTGTTGCAGGGGACAACTACTTCGTGTCCGTGCGGCATAGGAACCACTTCGGCCTGCGCAGCCAGAACGCTGTGGCCCTGGGAGCCAATGATGTGGTGCTCGATCTTACGCTGGCAGGCACCGCAGTGCACGGCACTGAAGCCGGGGCCATGCTGAGCAACGGGAAACGGGCACTGTGGGCCGGCAACGTGGTACGCGACAACGTGCTCTTGTACACCGGCGCCAACAACGACCGCGATATGATCCTTCAGCAGATCGGCGGTTTCATTCCCACTGCCGCTACAAGTGGCTATGTGCAGAGCGATGTGAACCTCGATGGGTGGATCAGGTACACCGGGCAGAACAACGACCGGGACCCGATCCTCCAGAACATCGGCGGAATAGTGCCCACCAACCAGCGCTACGAGCAACTGCCCTGAACAGGCGCTCAGAGCCTGTTTAGGATCTCTTCAAACTCGTCCCCTGGTCTCTTATCCGCCCATGCTTCGCCGAAAAATGATCCCGTAGGCACCGCTACGCGATGATTTTTCGGTTGTGCCTGAACGAAAAATAGCCTCGGGGTCCATCGTTCAAGAGATCCTGAACAGGCTCTCAGAAGCGGAAACGAAGCCCCGCCTGCAGCGTGCGGGGCATGCCCGGGCGCGCTCCTGCTGGTACCAATGAAACGAGGTAAACCTGGTCCAACAGGTTCTGTGCTGTGGCGAACACCTCAGCCTTATCGGTCCATCGGTAGTGTGCGGATGCATCGACCACGGTGAACGCGGGAATGCGACGACTCATCTCCAACGCGTTGCTGCCGGCTTCGGTCGGCATGTCGCCAACGTGGGTAATGCCCAGCGAAACGCCGCCCCGTGCGTGCTCAACGCCTACACGTGCGTTGACCTGATGCTGCGCTATGAAGGGGATGGCGTTGCCCTGCAGCACATTGCCCCACCCGGAGAAATTGCTTTGGAAGGTGGAACTGAAGCGCGCATCGGTGAAGGTGTACGCAACGCTGACCGGAAGCCCCCACCGTTGCGAACGAGCGTTCAGCAGGTCCAATGCTGCGAAGAGCTCCAAGCCCCTCACCAGTGCTGCCCCACCGTTGAACATGTCCCCACTGCCAGTGCCGCCCGCTGCGGCCATGTCCGAGCCCAGCAGCTCCTGATAGTCGTTGTGGAAACCGATGGCTTGCACGTTGATGCCAGCTTTGGACCAACGCAGCCCGATCTCGGAGTTCACACTTGCTTCCGGACGTGTTTCCGGGTTCGGGCCGGGAGGAGAGGACCCGCGGTGCATTCCAGCGAACACGAGCAGGTCCTTCGTAAGCAGGTAGTCCGCAGCGATGCCCGGGATCCAGACCTCCACGGTGTTGGTGGTGGTGGATAAGGCGGTACCATTACGGCCAGGGTCCTGCGTTCCATAGTTCTGCAAGGTCATATCGATCTGCTCGCGACGGATCCCGGGGTGCAAGCCGAACTTGCCATATTGCAGGTCGTAGGCCAGGTGCATGGCCAAAGCCTGTGCGCTGGAGATGCGGTTGCTCTCCGTGCCGGGCACACCAGCGCTGGTCTGCAGCATTTGGCCATTGCTCATCCGGTATCCGTCGGTCCACTGGTAGCGGTCCATGAAGTCGTTGTGCAAACGCGCACCGAACTCGAAGCGGTGTGTGGCGTGTTCTCGTGAGATGGTGTGATCGGCGCTCAGTTGCAAGCCGGAGCTCTGGTAGTTGCGGTTGTTCGCCTTTACCTGCAACGCGTTGGCATTGGACGTTGCTCCCTGCAGCACACCGAAAGCATATGGGTTGGAGCTTGGGTCTTCCAACAGTGCCGCGATCCCCACTTTGGCGCCGGTGGTATCCACCACTTGGTCCAGTTTGTACCAGTTCCGGTAGGTGTTGGTGCGGTACGCGGTGATCGCGAACTGCGGACCGCGAGGCAGTGTGATGGCGTACTTGGCTGTGAGCAGATCATGCTGCACGTCCATGCGGTCCTTGGCAGAGCCGGCATAGCGCCGAAAGGGTGTGGCTCCGAGATCGTCCAGCGAGATGCCCAGATAGGTCTCGTTGCTGAGCTCGTTCGTCATTACGGCCTTCACGGCAACGGCTTGCTGAACGCGGGCTTTGGCAGGTGAACGCCACTGCAACTTGGCCAGCACATCGCTTTTGTTGAATCCGGTCGTACCTGGTGCATCCAACTCCTTGAAGCCATCGGAAGCACTTTGGAAGGTCTCCACCAAAGCCCCGATTCCACCCTCGTTGATGCCTGCATGGGCATGCACGTTGCGTGTGCCGTAGGAACCGCCCCAGAGGGAAACGAGCCCCGCGCGTTGGTCCGGGATGGGGGTGGAGATGAAGTTGATGGACCCACCCGTGGTGAGGGGACCACTGCGGATCTGGCTGCTTCCCTTCACCACTTCCACGCCGCTCATGCGGCCCACGGTCGGGAAATAGTAGGCGGCGGGGTCGGCGTAGGGAGCGGGCGCGGTGAGGATGCCGTCTTCCATGATGGTGATCTTGGCGCTTCGTTCGGGTGGGGCGCCGCGCATGCCGATGTTGGGCCGCAAACCGAAGCCGTCCTCCTCTTGGATGTTCACCCCGGGCACGCTCCGGAGCATCCTCGAAACATCGGTGTAGGCGTTCTGCTGGATCTCGCGTGTGCCTATGAACCAAGCCGATCCGGCTATGCGGTCAACGTTCTCGCGCCCTCCGGTAAGGCTGCTCTGCACTGCGAATGCGGGCAGGTCGATGGTCTGCGCTTGGAGCATGATGCGCAGGTCGGGAAGGTCCGCAGCGACCACCACCTCCTGCACGGCGGTAGCGTAGCCCACCATGGAGGTTGTGAGCACCTGAGCGCCGAAGGGGACTTCCTTCAGCATGAAGCGGCCTCCGTGATCGGTAACGGCTCCGGCATTGCTTCCTTTCACCTGCACATGCACCCAAGGCAAAGGCTCTCCGTTCTGCGTGGTCACGATGCCGGCCACATTACCCGTTTGCGCAACAAGGTGCAGCGGGGACAACACGATCGCAAGCGCCATAAGGCCGGAACCGGGTCCTTTCAGAAGCTGCAGACATAGGGCGAAGGCGCTCAACTTGGAGCTGCGCCCTGCCAAGCGCAAGGCCCGCAGGGTGCGGTGATCGAGTATGCGACGCGTGGTTGGATCCTGTGTGCGTGCGATGTATCGCTTTCCTGTGGTGGACATGAGCGCTCTCCTGATGGTGGCGCAAAACTCCTGTCCACGTTCAGGGTGGGCAATACTGCGATCGCAGTAATCGCCTCCGCACTGCCGTTATTCCCCGCTGCTGTTCCGCTTCAGCAGAAGCAGTTGCATGCCCTGCTCACCGAAGCTCCAGCCTGCGGCCACAAGTCCATCCGCGTCGGCGACCAGCGCGAGCAGTTTTTCCTCCTTGCCCGTGTTCCACAGTTTCTGCCAGAGTTGTGTGCCAGCGCTGTTGAAGCGTGTGCACATGGCATCCGAGCTACCCGCTTGGTGATGCATGCCAGCAGCGAGCAGGTCACCGTTGGGCGCCATGGCCAGGCACAGCGCGGGAACGTCGTGTGTGCCATTGCCCACGCTACGCGTCCAAAGGGTATCGCCGTTAGCGTTGATCTTGATGAGGTGCAGGTTGTTGCGACGCTGACCCAGGTCATTGGTCGGGCCAAAGCTGCTGGTGCTTCCGGCCATCACGAAATGGCCGTCGGGCATGCGCAGGATCGCGTTCCCGAGGTCGTTGCCATCGCCGCCCCAACTGGTGGACCAGGCCAGTTGGCCTTGCAGCGAAATGCGCATGAACAGCACGTTCGAGTTGCCACTGAAGTCGACCTCCGAACCGGTCACCATGGCGTGCGTAGCATCCACGGCAATACCACGGGCCTCATCGTCCAGGGCTTGATCGGAACGCAGGTCCCAAAGCCACTGACCGGTGGGGGAGATGCGCGCCACCAAGGCGTCCTTGCCCGTATCATCCGCTATGCTGCCGCAAACCACCAAACCACCATCAGGCAGCAGCGCGGCACCCAGCAATTGGTTGCTCCATTCGAGGTCAAGGGTGCTGGTCCAGGCGAGCGATAGGTCCGCGTTCAGCTTCACCACCAATCCCTGCTGGCGGTTGTTGTCCGGGGCCATGCGGCTGCCGATCAGGTAGTGGCCGGTGGTGCCGTTCAGCATGGCTTGAAGAAAGATGTTGCTTCCCAGGTCGAGAGCGGTACTCTGCATCAGCCCTCCTTGTTGGTTGAAGCTTGCAAGCCGTGCACCGTGGCGAAGCGCTGTTCCGCGGTATTCCGTTATGGCGGTCAACCAGTTGCCGTTCGAGGCAACCACACCTACACCGCGGTGTGCCAATGGGCCGCCCCATAGCGTGGTGAAACCGGACTGCGCCAGTAGGGTGCTCGTGCATGCGAGGAGGAGCAGAACCGGGAGGGTGGATATCAGCGATCGACTTGCCATTCGCCCAAAGGTAGAGTGTGCCAGGGTGCCTCGCAGACGTAGCTTCGCTGCCATGGATCGGAGCAGGGCGGTAGGGTGGTTCGTGGTGCTGGTGGTGCTAATGGCGTTGCCGGCCATTTTCGCGGTAAGTACCACAGGACAACTGGAATTGCATGCGCGCATCAACGCGGAACATTCCAGCGCGGCCGACTGGTTCTTCAAATGGTCCACTCATCTTGCGGACGGGGTAGTGCCTGCAGTGCTGGCCTTCCTGCTACTGTTCTTCAAGGATGTGCGATCCTTCCTGATGTTAGGCCTATCCACCGGGTTAAGTGCGGTGCTTACACAGTTCCTGAAACGGGTGGTGTATGCGGACCATGACCGCCCGGTGATGTTCCGCGAAGCACTTGGCGAAATGGCCTGGGTATCGGACATCGACCTCCATCACCATTTCTCCTTTCCCAGCGGGCATTCCACGGCAGCCTTCAGCATGTGCCTGGCCTTGGCGGTTATCATTGCACGGCCGATGTGGGGGGCTGCCATGGCCTTATTGGCAGCAGTGCTCGGCTATTCACGTGTACACCTTTCGCAGCACTTCACGGAGGATGTGTTGCTCGGTGCGGCCATTGGAACGCTTACCGGGCTGTTGGTACATGTGTGGTTGTACCGTAGCAGCTTCGCGGGCAAGGCATGGCTGAACGCGCGTCCGTTTCAACCGCCGAAGTAGTAGCGGAAACCAAGGCCGCCACCAATGTCGAAGCTGGTGCCTGGTATCAGGTCAAGGGTCGGAGCGGCTTCCAGGAAAATATCCACAGGAGCTCCGTCGAACATGTAGGTGAGGCCTACCGGAAAGCGTACACCCAGCCTGGTGTGCCCGCCACGACTGTCGTAGTAGCGACCGTTGTTCCAATACCGGTCGCCGCTCCAGCTGCGCATGCGGAAGCCCGGCCCATAGTGCAATGCCATGCGACCCGATGACACGTTGATGAGGTTCATGTTGTGGAAGAGGTAGTCCGCATGTGCATGGAAGTAACCGCCACGTCCCCAGCCGCCCCAAGCCAATCCGAAGGCGAAGGCGGTGTTGCCGCCGGACCAGGCCTTTGCTGAAAGACCGGTAGGCTCACCGAGCACGATACCCAGACCGAAACCGCTGCTTTGAGCGTTTGCAAAAGCGGCGGTCAGTGCGAATGACAGAACAAGCAGGGACTTTTTCATGGATGCAAAGTTGTTCCCCGCCGCAGTCCGATCATATGCCGATCGGGAAGTATAAGTACACGCCATCCTGTGAATGGGCAGCAGTGCGGGTTTGGCACTCAAGGGCATTTCCGCAAGGTGTTGGACTGCTGTGCGCTTGGTTCCCCTAAAGTGAGGCGGTTCTTCCCCGGCCGGCCGATCCGTTCCACACTCGGTAGCGCCATGGGTGCTGCCATTGGCCAAGTGTGGAGATACCGGTTGCTCTTAGCTCACGACCATTGCCTTATGAACCGCTCATCCGGATCGTACATACCAGCCTGGCGAACCGGATCGAAGCGTCGTCCTTCGCGCGGGTCGTTGCCTACGCCTGCCAAGTACTGCCAGTTGCCCCAGTTGCTGCACGGATCGTAGTCGATCAGCATGCGCTCGAACCAGTAGGCGCCCATGCGCCAGTCCAAGCCCAGGTCGTTCACCAAGTAGCTGGCCACGTTCTGTCGACCGCGGTTGCTCATCCAGCCGGTGGCGGCCAGCTCACGCATGTGCGCATCGATGAAGGGCTGTCCCGTGCGGCCCTCGCACCACGCCTCGAAGCGCCGCCGATCCTGGTTGCCCTTGGGTGGCGCTCCGGCTATGCCCGCCCGCTTGAACAGGTCCGCACCATGTTTGGCCGCCACGAATTGGAAGAAGTCGCGCCACAGCAGCTCGAACACCAGCCAGTAGGTGCTCTCATTGGCGCCGAAGTGCTGCTCGAAGCGCTTCACCTGTTGGTACACCTCGCGGGCACTCATGCTGCCCAACGCCAGCCACGGACTGAACTTGCTGCTGTAGTCCGCGCCGATCATGCCGTTGCGCGTCTCCTTGTAGGTGGCCAGCAAGCGCGTGTCCCAGAAGTAGTGCTTCAGCCGTTCCAACGCAGCGGCACGCCCTCCCTGGAAGGGCAGCACGGCCCGTGGGTCGCTGGAGGGGGCTTCGCAGCCGAGGTCCGCGAGGGTGGGCAGTTGGCTGGTCCATTCCTGTGGCGTGGGCACGTTGGTGGGTTCGGGCAAGGCATCGCGCACTTCCCAATGCGCTTCCACCTTGTGCCGGAAAGCGGTGAAGACCTTGGGCAGCTTGTCGATGGGGAAGGGGAGGTCGTCCGGATGAAGCAGGGTGGGCGGCTCCGAGGTCTTCACGCGTAAAACCTCGCTGACTCGCCGGAGTTGCACTTGTTCCTCATGGGCATGGTGAAGCGTGGTGTACACCACCGGTGCGTTCCATTCCTGTGCGATGCGCTGCAGCACTTCGGCCGGTTCGCCGATGAAGACCTGCAGGGCCGAACCCCTGACGCGCAGTTGGGCATCGAGGTCGGCCAGGCTTTCCAGCAGGAATTGCGCGCGGTAGGGGGCCAGCCGGCCAAAGCCGAAAGGCGATGGGCCGATCTGCCGCGGGTCGATGATGTACACCGGCAGCACCGCATCGCTGTCGGCCAGGGCGTGTGTCACCGCCGGGTGGTCGGCCAGGCGCAGGTCGTTGCGGAACCAGAGGATGGAGGGGGGCATGGGAAAGATATGGTGAAGGAAGAGAGGGAGGTGATGGAGGTAAGGGAGGTGAAGGAAGAGAGGGAGGTGATGGAAGCGATGGAGTGGCCGCAGGGGATCAATGTGAATGGTCAGCGAATCCCGATGGATGTCCCTCCCTTGCCTCCTTCGCATCCATCACCTCCTTTTCCTGCATCTCCGCCACCGGCTCAAAGCGTTTCGATATCGCGCAGCAAAGCATCCCCCTTTTCCAGCAGCGCCTGCCGCATCGCCGGGGCCATCTTCTCCCAGGTGCGGTACACCATGCCCACACGCATCATCGTTCCGGGCCGGGCATCGGGACTTTCGAGGCGTTCGCGGTTGCGGGCGTGGAAGTGCCAGTATAGTGCGTTGAAGGGGCAGGCCTTGGGGCCCGTGCGGTCGTTCACATCGTAGTAGCAGCTACCGCAATGGTGGCCCATCTTGTTCAGGTAGGCGCCGCTGCTCACATAGGGCTTGGTGCCCACGATGCCGCCATCGGCCCACTGGCTCATGCCGCGTGTGTTGGTGATCTCCACCCACTCCAGCGCATCGATGTAGATGCCCAGGTACCAGCGGTCCACTTCATCGGGGTGCACGCCCGCCAACAGCGCGAAGTTGCCGGTGACCATGAGCCGCTGGATGTGGTGCGCGTAGGCGTTGGTGAGGCTGCCGGTGATCGCCTCGCGCAGGCAGGCCATCTTGGTGCGGCCGGTCCAGAACCACTGCGGCAGCGGGTTCTCGTGGCCGAAAAAGTTCTTCGTGGCATACTCCGGCATGTGCGCCCAGTACACGCCGCGCATGTATTCGCGCCAGCCGATGATCTGCCGGATGAAGCCTTCCACCTGCGGCAGGGTGATGCGTTCCGGATCCGCACGCCACGCGGCTTCTGCGGCTTCGCACACTTCCTGCGGCGAGATCAGCTTCACGTTCATGGCGAAGCTGAGGCGCGAGTGGTACAACGCCCACTGGCCGGGCATCAGCGCATCCTGGTAGGTGCCGAAGCGCGGCAGCAGGTGCTCGCAGAAATAGGCGAGAAGCTCCAGGCTTTCTTCGCGATCCAGCGGCCAGGGGAAGTGCTGAGCGTTCACCGTGCCGATCGTCTTCACGCCGCGCGACTCCACCATGCGTTGCATATCCCGCAGGTCATGGGCGAAGAGCAGGGGAGGAGGCGCTACGTGCGTCTTCGGCGGACGCCCCCGGTTCTCCTTGTCGAAGTTCCATTGGCCACCGATGGGTTGATCGCCGTTCATCAGCAGGCCGGTGCGCTCGCGCATCACGCGGTAGAAGCGCTCCATCAGGTACTGCTTCTTGCCTTTGAAGAGTGCGCCGAGTTCATCGCGTGTGGTGAGGAAGTGCTCGGTGTCGGCCACTTCCACCGCACATCTGCAACGCTTCGCGAAGTCCTGCAGCTGTTGGTCCAGGCGGTACTCATCGGGCAACTGATAGCCGAAGGTCTTTGCACCGCTCTGCTCCAGGATCCATTGCAGGTTGTCAGGAATTGACTGTGTGTTGCGCGGATCGTCGAGGGTGAGGTAGAACACCCGGTGCCCATCATCCTTCAGCTTCTCCGCGAAGCGCCGCATGGCCCCGAAGAAGCTCAGCACCTTCTGCACGTGGTGCCACGCGTAGTCGGTCTCCTGCCGCACTTCCATCAGCACGTGCAGGGTGTGCGGGTCGCGCTCCGTGAACCAGGAGTGCGCGCCGTTGAGCTGATCTCCGAGGATCAGGCGGACGCGTTCTGCGCGTTGTGGTTCCTGTTCCTTCGACATCGTTCGCTGCAGTACTTCACCTCGTCCCACACCTTCTCCCATTTCTTTCGCCATTGGAAGGGAAGCCCGCAGGTTGTGCAGGTCTTTTCCGGACGGATGGAGGGTGGGCGGTGATGCGGCACATGCGAGGAACACGTGCGGCCGACGAATGTTCTGCTCAAGCGCAGGCGGCGCAGCGGCCTTCCACTTCCAGGTGGCTTTCCTGCTGCTTGAATCCCTTGGGCACTTTCACTTTGGGCAGCTCAACGTCCTCCAAGCAGTACACATCGCCACACTGCGTGCAATGGAAATGCGCGTGGCTGTCCTGGTGTTGTTCCGTGGAGCAGGTAGGAGCGCAGGATGCATAGCGCGCTACGCCATGGGCATCCATCACCTTGTGGGCCAATCCCGCGTCTTCAAAGGCTTGCAGCACGCGGAACAGCGTTACCCGGTCGGCTTGCTGTGGAAGGCTGCGTTCCACATCGGACTGCGAAAGCGCCTTGCTACTGTTTTGGAGAAGCGAAAGCACGGCCAAACGGGTATCCGTTATCCGCAGTCCATGCTTGTGCAGCAATGCCTTGTTGTCCATGGCGACGAAGATACATGGTGCAATAGAGTTGCAAGTAATGCGCTTGTTTTCAATATTTGCAACCGACTTGCAAATAATGCAAGCTCCAAGAAAACATCAGAGACCATGAGAACCGTGTTGAAGACCGTAGTGATGTCCGTGCTGATCGCGGGCGTAACAGTAGGCTGCAAGAAAGAAGACCCAGTAGCGCCAACGCCCAGCAACCCACCCGTGAACGAGCAGGAACTCATCACCACGGTGAAGCTTCATTTCCACAGTGCTGACGGAACTGAACACAAGCATTTCATTTGGCGCGACCTGGATGGTGATGGTGGTGCTGCTCCCGTGATCACGTACGATACACTTACGGCCGGTACCGTATACGAGGTGAGCATCGAACTCTTGGATGAGAGCCAGAACCCTGCGGAGGACATTACGGAGGAAGTGGAAGAGGAAGGTGATGAGCATCAGTTCTTCTTCGTGGTGACCGGTGCGAACATGGGCATTGTGTACATGGATGCGGATGCCAACGGCGACCCGATCGGCATCACCTCGATGTGGAGCGCAGGCATGGCCAGCACCGGAACGGTAACCGTTATCCTGCGTCATGAGCTGGACAAGGACGCTCCGGGTGTAAGTGGTGGCGACATCACCAATGCGGGTGGCGATACCGATGTGGAAGTGACCTTCCCGCTGGTTATCCAATAAAATGCTCGGTCCCTTGCGGATCGAACCCACGGAAGGGGGCGGCCATTGGTATGGAAGGGTTGAACGACTTCCAGCACACGCTTTGGCCGCCCCTTCCTACCGGGGCATTGCTCCGGACATGTGCAACGCAGCACATCAAAAAGCGAAAGGCGCCTTGCGGCGCCCCTCGGGTCCACAGCACGTTGGGCTCTCCCTCCCTCGGCACTGCGTTCCGGACCTTTTGACGCGAGGACTTCGCGCCGGTCACATCAAGATCACACCTTCTTCCGGATCACCCACCTGCAGGGTGTTCCCTTGCTGGTGTTGCAGACCGATGAGCCAGCATAACCAAGCATCGGCCTCGTGGCGGTCTTTGGTGATCGGTGGCGGCAATGCATGCACGCCGGCCATGAGGCGGAGCTTGTGTGCGGGTATGGACCGGCCTGCGGGGATCTTCAAGAAGTCCCACTTGTGCCGAATGGAGCCTGAAGGGTAGACCTCGAAGACCCGGATACCAAGCATGCGCCACTGCTGAGCCAGGCGGATGGCGCGAGCGGTAAGCCCACCGAGGAACATGGGGCTCATGCCCCCAGCAAGCCGATCCGCGAGCCTGAAGAAATGGTCCTCGCTTTTGCCGTAGTACGCACCCGGCAGACTGAGCGGCGCATCGAGGTAGATGGCACTCGGCCGCATTTGGAGGATCCGTTCCTGAAGCCAGGTGTCGGCGTCGCCTCCTTTGTCCGACCGTTCAAATCGGAACAAGCCACGTTCGCGATGACAGATAACAGTGGTGCCAGCCGCCCTGGCCCCGAAGTCGATACCGATGAAGTCCATCGCCCCAAAGAACAAGCACGTCGCCATACTGTTCCCAGAAACACTTCGCTGCTGGCCAACTCTTCAACCTGCCGAACGGCAGGCAGGCACCTTAACACTGCGACCTCTCAACCTCTCCCCAGATATGCATCGGGGCTCTCAACCTCTCAACCCGGTCATTGCGAGCAAAGCGATGCAACAACCTCTCAACCCCTCAACCCCTCAACCTCTCAACCTCTCAACTTACCTACAGGCAGGCATGCCCCACAACACCGCGACAGGCTGGAAGCCTGCCGGACATTGCCTCAACTCATCAACCTGCCTAACGGCAGGCAGGCAGCCCACAACACCGCGACAGGCTGGAAGCCTGCCGGACATTGCCCCAACCCCTCAACAGCTTTAAACCTTGGCGGTCCAGTCCATCAGTTGGCGGGTGCTTGCGGGATCCAGGGAAGTGACGGGCTGTGCCCACATGCGAACCAAACGATCGCCAAGCAACTCGTATGCGGTCCTTTCCACCGTGCTGTAGAGCAAGGCCTTGGTCATGCCGGTCAGGTGCGTAAGGCTTCTGCGCGTGGGCGCTTCTCCGTCCCAGAGCAGGTCCACGTGGTCCTCGAGGGTGTCGAACAGCAGCAGGCGCCGCTTATTGAGCACGGCTGCCAGTTCCACCGCATCATCAGCGTTCAGGGTAAGGAAGGAGATCTGGATCATGTTACGGTGCAGTGCTTAATTGGTCGGCCACCGTGCGCCAGAGCACACCGGCATCCCGGTCCAAGGTGAAGTATGCGATCCTGCGTTTGGCCTGCAAGGCCACTTGTTTCAGTTGGCTGTCCAGCAGGGCCACCTCCCGTTGGTTCACGAGGAAGAGCGAGCTCTCACCCATTCCGAAGCGCCCGTTCTCCCCGGCGAGCAGCCTCTGGTAGTTGCGCACCATGGCAGCTCCGAGTTCCACTTGTTGCTGCACGGTGGCCAATTCGCTCGCCCGCCGTTCCACCCCGTTGCGGATCAGTAGGCGTTGCCGGTCCAAGGCCAGTTCAGCGTCGTTGAAGCCCAACTGGGCCACGGCCAGCTCTCCCCGTTCGCGGCGCAGCAGAAGCGGCATGCTGAAGGCCAGACCAAGCTGGCGATCGCCGGAGTTCCAGGTGGGGTTGGAGTCGCCCACTCCGGAGACGGCACCGCCACCTGTGAGCAGCGCACCGCTCAGGTCCAGACGCGGTTTTATCAGCTCTGCACGCAGGCGCCGTTCCACCTCCAACTGCCGCAACCTGCCGGCTCGCTCCAACAGGTCGGGGTGCACGCTTTCCGCCATGGCAAGAAGACTGTCCAAAGCCACCGGACGCTGTGGTGGTTCCATGTCGAGCGTGTCGGGTATCACGCTTTCCAACAACTCGAGGGGTCTCAGCGCATCATCCCACAAGTGGTTGCTCAGTTGCAAGGCGGCCACGCGGTAGCCGAGTTCCGCATCCTGCAGGCGCATCATGCGGTCCTGCACTTGCAGCAAGGCTTCCAGGGTGTCAATGGCCGGCACATCGCCCCCTTTGAAATTGCCCCGCACGGCCACGAGCCGGATCTGTGCCTGTTGCAGGGCACTTTGCGAGATCAGCAGTTCCTGGTACTTGGCGGACCATTGCACGTGGTCGCTGAGTGCCGCATGGAACACCTCGTTGAGCAGGCGCTGCCGTTCCGCCTCCGCCATGTCCTGGTAGGCTTGGGCCTTGCGCAGTTCCGCACGCCTGCGATCCATGAAGAGGCCTTGCCCCACCTGCACGGTAGCACCCACGCGCAATTGGCCTTCGACGGGCAGCGTGTTCTGTGGGTTCAGCAGATCACCACCACTTTCGGAGTATCCGGCGAAGAACTCGGTACCGAACCAGGTGGGCACTCGAAGTCCGGCATCCAGCAGGTCGTAGTAGTCCTTGCCGCCGTATCGTTTCTCACTGTACCCGGCAACGGCCTGTGGGTCGAAAGCACCGCGTGCACTGCGCACAACGGCCTCGCCAAGGGCATTGCGAAGCTGGGCCTGCCGCGCCGTGGGATGGTTGTCGGCCACCAATTGCAGAAGGGCTTTGCGGGTAAGCACTTGCGTCCCGTCCTGCGCGTGCACCGGCAACGCCACGGCAACGGCGATATGGAGCAGCAAGGTCCTCATTTGTGGTAGTTGGCGTCCTCGGCGGGATCAATGCCCCAGTTGCCCACGGTCTGCAGGTCCATGTAGAGGTCTGGCGGGAAACCGTTGAGCTGCCGCCACAGTTCGTACCAGATGGGGACATCGCCAAGCAGGCCAATGCCCACGGCGCCACTGCCCATGCGCAAAGCCGATGGCCAAGGCTTATCGTCGGGGTCCGGGGCCACCAGAATGCGGTACTTGCCGTTCCTGCTGATGTAGTTGTCTATGGCCACCACCTTGCCTCCGTAAGTGCCGTAGCTCACATTGGGCCATCCGCTGAAGACGATGGAGGGCCAGCCATCGAAGAGGAAACGCACTTGCTGTCCTTTGTTGATCAGGGGCATGTCCATGGGTTGCACGAAGAGTTCCACGGCCAGGTCGTGCCGTTCGGGCAGGATGCTGATCAGGGGTTCGCCCTCCTTCACCAGTTCCCCGAGTCCGGAGCGCATGGCCCTGATGATGTAACCGCTTTGTGGCGCCGTAATGAAGTAGTTGCCCGCGCGCACCACGTAGCTGGCGAGGTCCACCTGCATCTTGCTCACTTCGGCCTCGGTGGTGTACATCTGGCTCATGCTGGCGAACTTCTCGCTCTCGGCCTTGGCCAGCTTGTCGCGGTATTCGTTGCGTATGCCACCCAGTTCCAGTTCGGCGTTCAGCATTCCGTTGCGGGCATCCAGCAGGTCGTTCTCGGCATCGATCAGCACAGCGTTGGAGCGCTGGTCGTTCACGCGGCGGCGTTCCAGTTCCACCATACTGATCAGGCCCTGCGCGAACTGTTCCTCACCACGTTTCAACTGGTCGCGGGCCACGCCTATTTCCGTCCTGGCGGCCACCACCCGAATGCTGTCGCTGGAGATCTTCAAGCGGGCCTGCACGATCTTGTTGCGCGCCTGCTCCAGCTTGATGGCCATGGCCTGGTTCAGGGCATCCACCTGGGCGTCCAGTGCGTTCACCTTTTCCTGGTAGCTGCGCGCGGTCATTTCCTTGGCGTTGATCTGTTGGCCGGTACGTTCCAACAGCAGGGGGTCGAAGTACTCTTGCTTCACTTCGCTGATGCGCATGATGGTGTCGCCCTTCATCACCTTTTGTCCTTCCTGCACATACCACTGCTCGATCCGTCCGGGAATGATGGCGTGGATGGTTTGCGGGCGCATTTCGGGGTTCAGGCCGGTCACCGATCCACGGGTGCGGATGTTCTGTGTCCACGGCAGGAACAAGGCCAGGAAGAGCAGGATGAGCAGTGCGGCCAAAGAGCGGGCGAAGCGGCGTGCGGTGCGTGGGTCGCCCAGCGCATCCAACACCTTGAACTGGCGTGCATCCAGTTGGGGCGTGGCACAAGCGGGATCGTTCGAGATGTTCAGCATGGTCCCGGTTCTTGATCAGCGGTCGTTTCCAAGGTCATGGTCCTCCAGCAGCAGTCCTCGCTCCAGCTTCAGCTTGCGGCTGCAGCGATCGCGCAAGCGAGGATCGTGGCCCACGGCGATCAGGGTGAAATCGGCCTTTTCGCCGGTCAGTAGATCGAGCAGCAGGTCGTGGTCTTCCACCAGGTGCGGGTGTGCATCATCCTCGTAGAGCACCAGCCGGGGTTTGCCCGCAATGCAGCGTGCAAGAATGATGCGTTTCATCAGGCTTTGCGGAAGCCTTGCGCCAAGCCCGTCCAAGGAGGTGAGCAAACCTTCGGGAAGGTCCACCAACATGCGCATGAGCCCGGTACGTTCCGCCGCGTTGCGCACGTCGTCCGCGCTCACCCAGGGTCGCCCCATAACGATGTTGTCCAGCACGGTTCCCGAGAAGATGTCCTCGTGCGAGAAGCTGTCGCCCATGGCACTGCGCATTTGTTTGGGGCACAGGCTGCGAATGCCTTGCCCGTCGATCAGCACGTTGCCTTCGTTGGGTTCTATCATGCCCGCCACAATGCCGAGCAACACGCTTTTGCCACTGCCGTTGGTGCCTGTCAGGAACACCTTCTCACCGGGGGCTATGCTCACGGACACATCGCGCAGAATGGGGTTTCCGCTCCAGTGGCTGTTGAAGGTCACGTTCCTCAACTCCACGGCCATGGCAGGGCCGTGGTCCATGCTGGCGGGCACCGAAAGGCCGTCCTGCTGCTCCAGCGGTATGTCGGTCACCTCGCCCAGCTTCTCCAAAGCGGTAAGCACGTCGTAGATGGACTCCAGGCCCAGGATCACCTTTTCCACCGAACCCAGGAGAATGATGATGATGATCTCCGCGGCCACGAATTGGCCGATGTTCATGCGCTCGGTGAAGACCAGTATGCCACCCAGCACCAGCAGCGCCAGGGTAACGATGGTCTTGAAACCGACCATGGCCCAGTAGTGCCCCAATAGAACCCGGAAATGGGAGCTGCGCGCCTTCACGTACTTGGTGGCCAGGTCGTCCGCTTTGGCCAGGGGCAGCGTGGTGGTGCCAGCCAGTTTGAAGGTGCTGTTGCTGCGGCCCAGTTCCTCCAGCCAGTGGGCGGTCATGTACTTGTACTTGCTCTCCAGCAGGCTGGTGCGCATGCCGTTCTGCCCGGTGAAGCGGAATATGAGGTAGAGCAAGAGGATGAGGAAGAAGCCGAAGCCGATGAAGAAGGGGTGGTAGAAAGCGAGCAGGATGAGGCCGAGCAGGATCTGCAGCGAACTGACGGGCACATCGATGAGCACTTTGTTGAGGCCCTTCTGGATGGTGAGCGTGTCGAAGAAGCGGTTCACCAGTTCGGGCAGGTAGCGCCCTTGGGTGGCGCTGTTGCTGATCCGGGGCATGCGGTAGGCGAATTCCAGCGCGGAGCGGGCGAAGATGCGCTGCTTCAGGAACTCGCTCACGGTAAGCTCCATCACTTGCAGCACACCGGTGAAGAAGATGCCGATGGTGACGAAGCCGATGAGCACGCCCCATGACGTGGCCACCTGACCACCACCGATGAGGTTGATGATGGCTTGAATGCCCAAGGGCAACGAAAGCATGATGACCCCGCGCACCAAGGCGAAGAGGTAGAGGTAGAAAATGTCCCGTCGATCGGTGCGCAGTAGCCCGAACAAGCGCTGGAAAGGGCGGAGCGTTTGGTTGGATCTCATCGTGAAGGGGCATTGACCGAGGCGAACACAAGGTGTACGAAATGATCCGATAAACGGGCTTTCACGCTGCGATCCGTGAGCGAGGGCAGGTGGTCCGCAAAGAAGCGTTGCACCATGGAACCGTCCACCACATTGCTGGCCAGTGCGGCCGGGTAGGGGTGCTCGGGGGCTACGGCAAGCACCAGGTCGCGCACGCGGTCGCACAGGCGTTTGAAACCGCTGAAACAACCCTCCTTGTGCTCCTCGTCCACCTCTTTGGTCATGTATGCCTTGCTTGATTCGCTGATGGCGATGCGGTACAAGGCGCGAAGGTCGAGGTAGCCGAAGCTGCCCTTGTCGCTGATCGGCTCGGTCACGGAGCGCACGCCACGCTCCAGCCTGGTCAAGGGGTCGGCGATGTTGGCGGTATCGAACACCAGTTTGTACTCGCGCCAGCTCCAGTACCAACCCACCAGGTAAATAAGCAGCCGGTGCTTGTTGTCGAAGTAGCGGTAAATGCTGCTTTCCGCCGTGCCCAGTGCCGCTGCAAGCTTGCCGAAGGTGAACTTCTCCAAGCCCAGCTCGTCGATCAGGATCACGCTGTGCTCAATGATGCGACGGCCCAGGTCGGTGCCTTGCGGGTCCTTCAGGTACACCGGTTCGGTCACCTGCACGTTCATCTGCATCAATCGCTGCATGGGCCTCGGTTTCGTTCAAGGGTACAAATATCAGGGGCGAATGTTCACCCACTATCGGAAGAGAGTGTAAATAAATCTAAAGAGATAGTAATACTATCATCCGGGGTTCGGGCGATGCCTCACGCACAGGCCATCCCGAACGGTATCCTGCACTATTTGCCCGTGTAGCTGATGCGGTAGATCATGTCCGCAGCGTCATCGCTCACCAGCAGGCTGCCATCGGGTGCCTGCAACACATCCACCGGCCTGCCCCAAGCGCTGCTTCCTTTCAGCCAGCCTTCGGCGAAGACCTCCGTGGTGGCCGTGCCGTCCGGCTGCGGAAAGGCCACCACAACGCGGTAGCCAATGGGCTTGCTGCGGTTCCAGCTGCCGTGTTGTGCAATGAAGATGGCGTTGCGGTACTTCTCCGGGAACTGGTCACCGGTGTAGAAGCGCATGCCGAGCGGTGCCGTGTGTGGCCCCATCACGGCGGCCTCTTTCACGAACTCGGTACACGGGCGTTCTTCGCCGAACTTGGGGTCCGCCAAGTTGGGGGCGTGGCAGAAGGGATAGCCGAAGTGGCTGCCTTCAAGCTCCAGGCGGTTCAGTTCGCAATCGGGCAGATCGTCGCCCATCATATCGCGCCCGTTGTCCGTGAACCACAGCTCTCCGGTGGTCGGGTGCCAGTCGAAACCCACCGTGTTGCGCACGCCGTGTGCGATGATCTCGCGGTCGGTGCCATCGGCGTTGATGCGCGTGATGCTCGCGAAGATGCTGTCCTCGCTGAGGCAGATGTTGCAGGGAGCGCCGACCGGCACA
Source organism: Flavobacteriales bacterium (assembly GCA_019638115.1). Taxonomy (GTDB): domain Bacteria; phylum Bacteroidota; class Bacteroidia; order Flavobacteriales_F; family PHOS-HE28; genus PHOS-HE28. The sequence goes on from JAHBUK010000002.1 coordinate 485,644, forward strand.
TAGAGTTTTCCGTCCGGCCCGAAGGCGATGAACTTCCAGCCGTGGTGCTTCTCGCCGGGGTAGGCATCGGTCACCACCACTGCTTCGGGTGGTGTTTCCAGCAGGTCCTCGATCCCGTCGTAGCGCAGGATCCGGTCCACGGCGCTCACGTACAGGGCGCCATCCTTGAACGCGACCCCCACGGGCATGTTGAGTTTGCGTGCAATGATGTGGTGTACATCGGCTTTGCCGTCGCCATCGGTATCGCGCAAGGCATGCACCACGCCTTCGCTTCGGCTCCCCACGAAGAGGGTGCCCTTGTCTCCCCAGCACATGGCGCGCGCGTTGGTAACCCCCTCGGCGAACACCGCTATGCTGAAGCCCTTGGGCAGCGATACCGTTTCCAGCTTGGGCTTGCCGCCGAGCATGGTGGGCACGCATACCGAGCCGGAGAACATGAACGCGGCAAGGAGCAGGAGCGATGTGCGCATGGGCTTCTTCATTGGGCAACGTCGGTGTTGGGGACCACCATCACAGGCACGGGGCTTTCGCGCAGCACCTGTTCGCTAACGCTGCCCAGCAAGGCGCGCATCAACGCTCCTTTGCCATGGGAACCCATCACGATCAATTCGGCTTCCACGCGCGTGGCCACCTCCAACAGGGTGTCGGTGGTGGGGCCTTGCACCATCAGTGCCTCGGCATTGATGCCCTGCTTCACCAGATCGGCGGCCATGGCCTGCAGGTCGGCATGTTCGCGGCGCAGTTCGTCGGCAAGCTGCTCGCGCACATACGATGGCCCCACTTTGAAGCCCACGAAATCGGGGTCCGGCGCAGCAATGTGCAGCAACCAAAGCTTGGCACCGAACGCACGTGCCTGAACGGTCGCAACGCGCAACACGTTCTGTGATACCGGGGAGAAGTCGATGGGGGCCAGGATGTTCTTCATGGTGCGCGGTTTCGATGGGATGAAGGTACTGCGCTGGTGAAAAGCGGGTGGGCGGTGTGCAGTGGCGATGCTGCGTTTCATCCCTTGACCCAAGCGCAGTAACGCTCAGCGTGAAAGCGCACGGCATGGTCCATTGAAGGAGAGGATGTGCTGCATCGCTATGCTATTGCGATTGCCGAACCGATGGCTGCCACGGCAAGCGGTAGGGACCGTGGGTTTCGATCTACCGCAACTCCGCGTGCCCAAGGCGGGCAGTTGAGCACGTAGGGAGCAAAACAAAAGGGCGACCAACAGGCCGCCCTTTCGCTTGGGGATCTATCCGATGATCAACCTTTGTTGATCACCAGTTTGTCGTAGTGCTGTTTGCGCAAGGCGCCGCTGCTGGCGAAGAACCACTCCTTAACGCCGTAGTGGTATCCGCGCATGAGGCCGGTGCGGTGCGTGCCGAGCATTCCGCGCTTGCCGCTGAGTTTCTGCAGTACACGCGAAAGTTTCGCCATCACGTCCTCTTCGCTCATTTCGGGCTCGTTCTTTTTGGCCCAGGTCAAAGAGGCTTTGTACAGCTCTTCCTTGGTAAGCAAGCGACCTGCCTTGTTGATGGCGGCAATGATCATATTGTCCCAATCGCTCAGGCGGTAACCACCGTTCTCCACCACGCGCTTTTTACGGCGACCGGCGCGTTTCTTCGGTGCTACTGGTGCGTTGGGGTCTTTGCGGGGCCTGCCGGGGCCGCGCTTTGGGCGATCTTCGGGTTCTTCCGAAGAACGTTCGCCGCGAACGGCTTTCAGGTCTACGATCGCTTTGCGGACCAGGTCCAGTTGGTAATTGAGGCGACGGCGTTCGCTGCGGTAGTCCGCAAGCAGACGATCAACGTCTTTGGCATTCAGTCGTTTGTTGGCCATAATGGTGGAGCATGTTTAAGCAGCGAAGTTAGAGAACGGTATTCATCTTTTTCGCTGAATAGCATCCAATGCTCGCTTTCCTACGCCCGGAGCGGCTGTTCACCGCATCGTATCCTTATTCGACCGCAGCGCTGAAGTGGAGGTGAGCTTTATCACCGGCCTGCAACTTGCCGATCACCCGCCCCGGCAAGGCGTGCTTCCGCAGCATTGCGCTTACCTCATCAGCGCCATCCGGCGATACCGCGATCAACAGCCCACCGCTTGTTTGCGGGTCGCTCACCAGCATCATACGCTGCATGTCCGATGCGCCGGAAACGTGCATGTGGTAGCTCTTCCAATTGCGCAGCGCACCGTCGGCATAACAGCCCTGTGCCAGCAAGTCCACGGCTTCGGGAATGATCGGCAGCGCAGCCATATCCACGTGTGCCACCAACTCGGCTCCACGACAGAGTTCCAACAGGTGGCCGGCAAGTCCGAAGCCCGTTACATCGGTCATGGCATGAACGCTTGCCAAGGCGCCCAGCTCCGCGCCAACGGCATTGCTGCGGCACATCAGGTCGCGGGCAATGTGCGCCTGCTCCGGTTTCAGGATGCCACGCTTTTCCGCGGTGCTCAGTATGCCCACGCCAAGCGCTTTGGTCAGGATCAACAGGTCGCCAGCTTGTGCGGTATCGTTCCGTTTGATGTTCGCGATCGCGACCTCGCCGGTAACCGCCAGCCCGAAGAAAGGCTCGGGCGCATCGATGCTATGTCCGCCGGCCAGTGCGATGCCCGCATCGTGGCAGGCCTGGCGACCGCCTTCCACCACGCGTGCCGCCAGCTCGGGCGGCAGCTTCTCCACCGGCCAGCCGAGTATGGCCACGGCCAGCAGGGGTTTGCCGCCCATGGCGTACACATCGCTCAAGGCGTTGGTGGCGGCGATGCGCCCGAAGTCGAAGGCATCGTCCACGATGGGGCTGAAGAAGTCCGTGGTGCTGATGAGTGCGCGACCGTTGCCGATGTCGTAGACGGCGGCATCATCGCGGCTGCCGTAGCCCACCAGCAAACGCGGGTCGGGGAATGTGCCCAGCTCGCTCTTGAGGATGGTGTCCAGCACCGCCGGCGCGATCTTGCAGCCGCAGCCCGCGCCGTGGCTGTATTGCGTGAGGCGGACGGGTCCTTCAGTGGACGGTGGGGGCGGTGGCAGCGGCATGTTCCTTCAGGCGTTGGGCAAGGGCGCGAAGATCGGTGGCCGAAGCTTCCAAGCGGTGCACGCTTGCCGCATCGCGTTGCGCCAGGCCATGCGCATAGGCCTTGTCGTAGTAGCCCAAGGTGATGCGCGCCACCGTGGCCAGATCGCCACTGGCCAAGGCTTCCAGCGCCGCTTTGGCGTGCTGCGGACCCAGCCGTTTGGCAATGCGTTGCACGGCCGCCGCCAGATCTTCCTGCGCAAAGGCACCATAGTCCTGCACCAAGCGCTGCACGCGTTCCTCCACGGGCATGTCAGCGAAGTACACCGGGGCTTTCCGCAGCGCCTCGAACAAGGGCAGGGGCAGGATCACTTTGCCGATGTTGCGGCTCTCGTCCTCCAGCCACAGCGGACGTGTGCCGTCCATTTTGCGGAGCGCGTTCCAAAGCAGGTTCTCGAAATGCTCCTGCGTGGGTTGCAGCTTCTCGCCCAACATGCCAAAGGCCGAACCCTTGTGCTGCGCCAGCGCTTCCAGGTCGATCACCTGCTCGCCGAGTGCCGCCAAATGCTGCAGCGTGGCGGTCTTGCCCGTGCCCGTGTAGCCGCCCAGAATGCGCAGCGTGGGCACTTGCACGAAGCTCGCCAGCACGTGCTTGCGGAAAGCCTTGTAACCACCGCGCAGCGTAAGCACCTCGCCGAAGCCCGCCTTGTCCAGCAGCCAGGCAACACTGCCACTGCGCTCGCCGCCGCGCCAGCAGTGTACCGCTATGCGGCGATCAGGCGCCAGTTCCGTGGCCCGTTCCACGATGCCCGCCAGCTTGGGTCCCACGATCCGTAGGCCCTCCAGCACAGCCGCATCGCGACCGGTCTGTTTGTACAAGGTGCCCACCACCGCACGTTCGGCATCGCTGAAGAGCGGCACGTTCACCGCAGCGGGGATGTGCCCGCGCGCGAATTCACCGGGCGAACGCACATCGATGATGGGCAGGCCGGCGGCGAGAAAGTCGGTAACGGGCAGGGGACGGAGCACGGCCAAAAGTAGGGGAGGGCTACCTGATCGGGAGTGGTACGTGATCGATCGGGTTATGGGGGGCAGGGTCCTCTACGAGAGACCCTGCTGAGGTTTGGAACGGGCAGTGTCCACTACGAGAGACCCTGCCGAGGTTTGAAGGTTTGGATAGCACGTATCGAAGACGAGCTGCGATGGTCAGCGCGCATCGTTGATAAGGAACTTGATCGCACGATGATCGCCGCTGCGGCCGGTGATGTGCAGGAAATAAAGACCTGCGGCCATCCCCTGCACGGGGACCAACGCACGTGGATCGCCTTGTGCGACCGGATGCGTGGAAACCACCCGGCCCGTACCATCCAGAATAACAAGGGCATCTACCCAGGATGGCAGATCATCCACCACCAAACGACCGTCCGATACCGCCACGTTCAAAACGTAGGCGCCACCCATTGCCGTGGGTGCTCCGGTGGAGCCATCGGAGCTGAAGCTGTTCGCAGCAAGGAAAACGGCCGAATCGAATGCCGTGTCACCCCCGTCGGCGATGGCGATCTTCAAGTGGTATGTAAGCCCGGCCTCCAGTGCCGAATAAGCAAGCAAGCCCACTGTCCTGCCGTCGAACTGCATGTGATTCCCGGAGTTGTGCAGGTAGTAGATGTTATTCCCTTGCCAATTCGGATCGACCGCTGCGCAGTTCGCGGCGACCCCATTGGAACCGATCACACCCGGATTGATGGAGTTGATGCACACCGGTATGTTGCTACCCGGCACCACTGCCAGATTGATGGCGTTGTTGGTGAACGGTCCTGAGATGCCAGGTCCGCTCAAAAAGATGCCAAGCACATCATTCACGGAGCCGCATACGTATTCCGGATATTCTTCTGAGGCGAAGGCATACAGCAATTGCAGGCTGTTCCCGGTGGGTACGAAGTCCAATTGCAGAACGGCCCGGTCGTTGGTCGCCACCATGCCGAGCGCGTCCAGGTCTGGATCGTTCATTCCGAAATTGCCCCCGCCCAGCGTGGCAGACGGTGAATTGTTCGGGCCCCGCGCTACTCGCACATCGCCCGTTGCGAGTATCACTCCGGTGGTCCAACCAAGCACCGACTGGCCATTACCGAACCGTCCGATCTGCGGATGATGGAACTCACCAGCAAGGTCATTGAACTGTACGTTGCTTGCCGTGATCCCCGGGCCGACCAGCACGGTTTGTACCAGCTCCGTAGGCGTCAAGGTCGTATCCAATGACAACTGCGCGCTCGCCACCTGCATGGTCAGCGCGGCAATTGGGAGTAAGATGTATTCCGATCGCATGGAGTTGTGCGCTGCATGAATGCAACAACATGGTCAAACTAAGCCGACGACAGTGTCCTGCCCCGCACCAATTCGAGAAGCGGTGAACATCAGGTCGCCACAGGGTGTCCGGAGGAAGGAAAGGCCCCTCAAAGCCCTAACCTGCGCAGGGTCTCCTGAGGCACGAACCTGACTGCCAGAGGCACGTGGGACGCTGCGCTTCAGGCCATGACCATACGTATCCCGTGGCCTCAGCATCCGGTGTATGGTGCAGGGGCCCTTGCAGGAGACCCTGCGTAGATCCGAAAGCGCTTCGAGTAGAACGGGCAGGGTCCTCTGCGAGAGACCCTGCCGAGGTTTGGGCGGGTGAAGCGGTCGTGCTATCTTCAGCCGCTATCCCTTTAGTGATCGTTCATCTTCGCCAAGACAAGACAAGGGCGATGGATGTGCAGTACCCATTGTTTACACATCACTAAACAATATGCCTACCTTTGCGTTGGAACCGATTGAGGAGGTCAGGGGTAAGCTCACCTTCCACAGGCTGTATGTCAACGGGACCTGTGAGTGGGAGGACTTCTGGAATGTACACGCAGATGACCCACAATACTCCACGGAACTCGAGACCATCCAGCGCAGGATGGAACTACTGGCCGAGTTGAGGCACATCAGTTCGCCAAGCAAGTGGAAGGAACTCACGCGCAAGAAGAACGACACGCACAAGGACTACGAGATCAAGACCAGCAACCTGCGGGCATACTACTTCAAGATCGATGATGGCAATGCCGTGGTCTTGATCGGCTTCAAGAAGGACCAGAAGAAGGACATCGCGAAACTCCGCCGGATCAAGGATGCGTACTTCGACCACCTGAATGCACAACGGTCAACCACGAAGAACTACCGCTCAAAACCCCAACGCTGATGTATACCAAAGAACGGCTCGTACGCGGCGAAGTCTACTGGATGGAGACCATCCAGCAGGCGATCCATGAGGCGCTCCTCGCGTACATGGAGAAGCATGATCTGAACCAGACGGAACTGGGCAAGAACCTCGGCTTCACACGCGGCTACGTATCGCAACTGATGAACGGGAACTTCAACCTCTCGCAGAAAAAGATCATCCAGTTGCTGCTGAAGATGGACATGGTGCCCGATCTGCGGATCAGGACGGTGGATAGCTACCTCGCGGCTCTCAACGCAAGTAATGTCAAGCTTTTTGCCTATACAGAAATGGATGCTGAGGATAGTGACGTGAGTGAAACAGAACTCTTAGCAAGTTGAACATGGCATCTACAAAAGTCAGTGGGCCACAGCCCTTCAAGGGTTTCAGGATGCGCTCCATCCACATCGAGAAGTTCGCCATGGTCTATCCGGCCAATGGAGAAATCTTCGATAAGGTTTTAGACTTCGAAGTTGCAGCACGGTTCGGCAAGCACAACACTGATAGTAGCCACGGGGTCGTTGACCTTGCCGTGCGGGCTATTCCGGAAGGCGATAAGCAAGAGGTCTATTCCATACAGGTGTTGTTCGCATTTCAATTCCAGGGTAACGAGAGTGACCAGGATCTCCGCGATAGCGATGCCATCCGAAAGACCTTGATAGGTATGAGCTTCTCCACGCTCCGTGGTATACTGTATGAGAAACTCTCCGGAACACCTTATGCAGCCCAACTCCTAATGACAGTGGACACAAGTTCCTTCACCGCAGCAGATAAGCCTGGCCAGAAGGTTGGCTCTAAGGCTAAAGGCAAAGCGGGTAAATAAACGGTACCGCGTTACCACCAAGAGCCGCTTCAACGCCGAACACCTGGAGCCAGGCACCTTCTACTGGTTCGCCGTTACCGCCATCAACACAGCTGGCGAAAGCAGCAAGAGCGAACCCTGCCGCGCCATGGCAGCAGCCTAAGCAAAGCACACCCCACCAGGCAGATCAGCCCCGGCCAAATCCCCCAGAGAAAAGGGGGAGCTTACAGGTGGGGCTGGTGCGTTTAAGGGGGTATGGGGAAGTAGCCACAGGCTACTTTGCTGTTGTGCTTGTGGAGCGTAGCCACAGGCTACGCTCAGAAATGCACCACGCTACGACCAGATAGGGGATCATCACACCCAGTATCTGTAGCAGAATCCTGGGGTCTTTGTTGTTGTTATGGACGCAATAGCCATGAGTCGAAGACGAGTGGGAGCGGGTGAAAGAAGGGCTTGAAAGAGATTGGCGAGCGAGCGTGGGTAGGTAGCCGCAGGCTACAATGCTCTTGTACTTGTGGAGCGTAGCCACAGGCTACGCTCAGAGACACACGCTACGACCAGACAGGGAAATAAACTTAATTTCATCTCTGGTTATAGTATTCAGTTATGAAATTATTTATACCCGCTAAATATTTGGATTCTGAGATACGCTTAACACAGGTCTGAAATCAACTAAATTACCGTGCACCCTTTGATATGCTTCTCGTTCCACCTGCCGACACATTTCCTCGAACTCGTTCATTGGAATCGGCTCCGAAGTGACAACATTAGCAAAATTCTTAGATGCGACTTCAAGCTGATGGTTGTAAATCCCGTCGCGATAGAACTGCATCAATGTAGCAACCAAGTTGTCTCTCAGCAGAGGTATAGCCTCCTGATTACGACCTAACTCAACCAAACAAGATGCTATTGTTGAGTTAACCCCTAAAAGTGTTGATTCATCAACAGCGCTTAGGTTGTTATAAAGTGCCTTGGCCCGTCGTGCGTGGCTGATTGCTTCTTCATACTGCTTGCCATAATGCGCTAAATCCCAAGCGAAATTTCCGTATTCGTAATTTAGGGCTTTCGACTTGACCCGCTCAAGCATTGATATCCCTGAACGAAATTCCCTTAATCCTTCTTCTATTCTTCCCTCTTGGCAGAGTGCGTCGCCAAGCGAACAAAGCACCTTGCCAATCTCCTCATTATCAGCTTCCCCGAATCGAATTTTTAGTCGATTAAATCTTCGCCAATAAAAACCAGACGTTCCTGGAACACCATTTTCCTGTATTCGTTGACGTGTTTCATCCTCCCCGCGGAGCATAAACGCAAGCACGAATATGTACTGCTCATCATGACTGCTTAAGAGTTCTATTATTAGCGAGAAGATCTGCCCATTTTCAGAAAGCAATCTTGTCTCGTATGGGTGCTCATCATCGGCTGGAAATTTCCATTCAAACTGTTCTACGTTCAGGGTGAATGGATTCGCTCCAGGCCGCAGGTATTGGACCTTACCAATCTTAAGGATAAACTTGCCCGATGCCGAATCGCGCTCCAAGTCGATTGAGCCCGGGTCACAAGAAATCTTGGTCGCTCCTTTGGGTTCAATAGGGGTGAACGTTGTCACCCCCTCTTGATAGCCGTAAAGAATGTATCCATACGGATAGTCAAATCGAAGTTTCTCTTCGAGGCTTACATCTCCAATAATTCCAACAACACTTGACTTTAAATCTTTTAATTCAGCTAGCACCTCTTGGTGGTCTTTGGAGCCCGCTTCCTGGTCCTTCTTACGATCCGTATGCTGTCCCAGAATTAACAACGTTGCAGTAACTGCTCCGGTCAATATACTTGCTATGTAAAAACCGTTCATGCCATAGATTTCTAAATCCATCAGAGTAATTGATCAGCTTGATACGTGCTTTGGCTCTTATGCCGCAATACTCCATCAAAAAAATCTGCGCTCTGTGGTTACCAACTTATCGCGGCTAGTCACACCTCCTGTGCTTGCTTCCTCTTCCTCCCCCTCTTCTTCGCCACGGGCGCCTCAATGCCCTCGCCCTTAACCAGGGCTTCCAGGATGCTTTCGGCATCCATGCCTTGTTGCAGGCCGTGCAGGAAGTTGAGGAGCAGCTGGGTGGCCTCGGGCTTGGCACCGGGGAAGCTGGGTGGGTTCTTCTTGAGGGTGGCGGCCACATCGTTCACCACTTTCAGCGGGGTCTGCTTGCCTTTTAGCACACCCTCGGTAATGCGCTTGTTCTTGCGTTTGCCGCTTTTGTAGAGCTGCTCCACCTTGTCGCTGGCCTTGTTCAGGGCCTTCAGCAGTTTGGCGGGCTCGGGGATCTCCTTGGCGAACTTGACGGCGGTGCTGGCCTTGATGCGGTCGGCCTTGATGAGTTCCTGCACTTCGGCGGGCAGTGCCAGCACGCTAAGCAGCAGGGTGAACTTGGGCTTGCCGAAGAAGTCCTCCAGCTGTTTCACATCCTGCCCGGCATCCAGGAGCTGTTTCACCTGGTTGGCCACGTCCACTTCGTTCATCACGTCGTGGAAGTTGTTCTCGATGATGGGCAGCATAAGGCGGCCCTTGTCGTCGCCGGCGTAGATGCGCACAGGCACGCGCTCCAGGTCCACGCCATTGAGGGTGGCGAGGGCGGAGAGGGCGGTATCGGCCTTCAGCGCGGCCAGGGCGGTCATGCGGGTGTATCCGGCGTGCAGGTGGAACTTGCCATCCACTTTATCGGCGATGAGGGGCACGAGGATGCCGTACATGGCAATGGAGCGGGCATACTCGTTGATGCGCTCTTTGCTGGGTTTGATGGTGCGGGCATTGGTTCCGAGGACGATGTCCTGGAGGGATACCCACTCGATGTTTTCTGTGCGTGCGGCCATGTGCGGAGCGCCAAGGTATGTTTTTCGGTGAGGTGGGCAAACGGGGAGGTAGGGGGCGCCTGCGGCGCTGGGGGAGAGAGGAACCGCAGATGACGCAGATGACGCAGATGGAATGCCGGGGATGGGAGGGGGCGCCTGCGGCGCTGTGAAGAGGGGCCGCAGATTTCGCAGATGGCGCAGATGGAATGCCGGGGATGCGGTGTGGTAAGATGGCATAACCGCAGAGGACGCGGAGGGCGCGGAGGAATGCCGGGGATGCTGGGGGGCTGCGGCGCTGGGGGAGAGGAACCGCAGATGACGCAGATGGAATGCCGGGGATGGTTAGAGGCGCCTGCGGCGCTGGATCTTTTAACCACGGATAACACGGAGGGACACGGATGGAATGCCTTGGATACGGGGCGTCTGCGGCGCTGTGAGAGGAACCGCGGATGTCGCAGATGACGCGGATGGAATGCCGTGGATGCGGGGGCGTCTGCGGCTGTATTTCTTGAAGGGGCGTGTCGGCAGGTTGTATTCATCTGCGACATCTGCGTAATCCGCGGTTGTATTTCTTGGATGGGTGTATGTGACGCTGCGGAGAGGGTCCGCAGTGCCGTGCTCACATGCACCAACCTCAGGTGGCAGGGCTGAGCAGCACATCTATCTTGTGCACTCTAATCCATAGTAGCATGAAAGCACCCATCCCATACCTCAACTTCCCCGGCACCTGCGAGGAGGCGTTCAACTTCTACAAGGCGGTCTTCGGCGGCGAGCTGGTCGATCTGACGCGCTTCTCCGAGATGCCATCCGATGAACCCATGCCACCGGCGATCGCGAACCAGGTGATGCATGTTTCCCTTGTCGTGAAGGGCACCAGCGTAGTGATGGGCAGCGATGCGCCGGAAGGTTTCGGGCCTCCGTTCCAGGTGGGCAACAACGTGAGCCTCTCCTTGGATGCCGCCGATGAGGCCGAAGCGAAGCGCTGGTTCGATGCGCTGTGCGAAGGAGGGGAGGTCGTGATGCCGTTGGAGCCTACGTTCTGGGCCAAGCTCTTCGCCATGGTGAGCGATAAGTACGGCGTGCAGTGGATGATCAGCCTCGGGGAGCCGTAGAGTAGGCCGGGTCGCTTGACGTAGCCCTAGCGCGGAAGTGTGCATTGGGCCGCTGTGCTGAACCGCTCAGGCCGTTTTGGTATGGTGGTTTGGGTTATGATCATGGAGCGAGCCCTGCGAGCGGAACCTCAGGCTGTGGTCACTCGGGCAACAATTCATGCGTGATCGCAGCGCCCGCCATGGTGCCACTGGCGAAGGCGGCGCTCAACGCGCGCATGGGCGTGGTGCAGTCGCCGCTGGCGAATACGCCGGGCACGTTGGTGCGCTGCATGGGGTCCACCTTCAACAGGCCCAGCTCCGTGCGTTCCACGCCGAGCGCTTCGGTGAGCGCCTTGGGTATGATGGTGTCCGATCGGAGGAAGAGCGTATCCGCATCCCGCCTGCTGCCATCGGCGAACAGCAGGGCTTTCACCTGGCCTTGCTCGTGCAGCACTTCGGCGATCGGGTTTTCCACCAGCGTGATGCCCTGCTTCCGGAGTGCTTCGTGTTGCTCGTTGTCGAAGCGCGAAGGCCCATTGCTGCAGAGGGTGAGGCGATCGCTCCAGTTGCGGATCAGCTTGGCGTAGTGGACGTTCTCCGGCGCATTGCCGATCACCACCAGGCGCTGGTCGCGCACCTCGTAGCCATGGCAGAAGGGGCAGGCCGCGGCCGAGATGCCCCAGCATTCCGCAAGGCCCTTGATCGGCGGCAGCTCATCGCGCACACCCAGCGCCAGCAGGAGTTTCCGCCCACGGTGCTCCGTGCCATCGGAGCTGCGCACGGTGAATGCGCCGTCGGTTCCGCCCAGTTGCTCGGCGCGGCCATCGAGGAACTGCACGGTGGGGTACTTGGCCACATCCGCGCGGGCCTTGGTGCGCAGTACGTGGGGCGGCACCCCATCGTGCGTGAGCAGGTTGTGGCTGTGGGGCACGCGCGCGTTGCAGGGTTCGTTGGCGTCGATCACCAGCACGTGGCGGCGTGCGCGGCCCAGGGTCAATGCCGCGCTGAGGCCACTGTAGCTGCCACCGATGATGATGGTGTCGAAGATGTTCGTGCTGGTCGGGGTCATGGTCCAGGATGTTGTTGTGGCTGTGGCGATCATCGCCAAAGATCCGCTCTTGATGAAAGTTCGGCGTTCCATGGTTCAGGCTTGGAGTTCGTTGACAGTTTCGGGTTCCATTTCCGGTATCGGCCATTCATCATGCTTCGGGAAACGGCCGTTCTGCCAAGCGGCGATCTCCGCTTCGTTGCAGAGGCATTGCTCCAGCGCTTCACGGATGCGGGCCTCGTCCATCTCCTGCCCTATGAGGACCAACTCGTTCTGGCGGTCGCCGAAGACGGGGTGCCAGCGCGCTTCGATGGTGTCCTTGTGCTCCACGAAAGCCGCGTAACGGATGCGCTGTCCGAAGGGCATGCTGCTCCACCATACCCCTGCACCATCGGCCTTCAAGCTACCGCCGGCCTGGCTCCAGTTCAATGCTTGCTGCCCACGACTAGCCAGCCAGAACATGCCTTTGCTGCGGATGATGGTGGTGGGGAAGTGCTGCGAGAGCCAGGTCCAGAAGCGCTGCGGATGGAAGGGCCGCGCATCGCGGAATACGAAGCTGCGGATGCCGTACTCCTCGGTCTCGGGCGTGTGAACACCGCCTTCCAACTCCTTCTTCCAACCGGCGCTGCTCTCGGCCTCCTCCATGTTGAAGAGCTTGGTGCCCATGATCATGGATGGATCGATGCGGCCTTGTGTACTGCGGAAGATGCGCGCGCCGGGGTTGAGCTTACGCAGCGTGGCTTCCAGTGTGCCGATCATCTCGGGTGTGGCCAGGTCGGTCTTGTTCAGCACGATCACGTTGGCGAATTCCACCTGGTCCACCAGCAGGTTCACGATGGTGCGGTGGTCGCCTTCCATGTCGGTGAGTTGGCGGTCCACCAGTCGTTCGCTGCTGCAGAAGTCGCGGAAGAAGTTGAAGGCATCGACCACGGTGACCATGGTGTCGATGTAGGCGAAGCGGCTCAGATCGATGTTGCTTTCCTCGCTCACGAAGCTGAAGGTCTGCGCCACGGGCACTGGCTCGCTGATGCCGGTGCTTTCGATCAGCAGGTGGTCGAAGCGGCCTTCTTTCGCGAGGCGTTCCACTTCCACCATCAGGTCCTCGCGTAGGGTGCAGCAGATGCAGCCGTTGCTCATCTCCACCAGCTTCTCTTCAGTGCGGCTCAGGGCGCCGCTGTTCTCCACCAGCCGCGCATCGATGTTCACCTCGCTCATGTCGTTCACGATAACGGCCACACGCAGGCCCTGCTTGTTGTGCAGCACGTGGTTGAGCAGGGTGGTCTTGCCCGCACCGAGAAATCCGGAGAGGACGGTGACGGGGAGGCGGCGTTCTACTTTCATAGGGTTTGAATTTGGCGAGAATACGGGGAGGTTTCCGTTCAACACTCACGCTGCTCGAAAGCGACGGTCATCGCGTCGCTGATGTGCCTCCCGCGTGTTCTCATGATGAACTCGGATGCAAATATGCAACTATGTTGCAAATATAGAGCATGAGCATGTGTGACCTCCACACGTGGTGAACGGTGGATGGGCGGGAAGGCGAGGAGAGGTGCTCGGGGTCAGAGCGCGGTAATGCGCTCCAGCAAGGCAGGCCACAATTTCCCTTCGCCACCCTTCTTAAAGAAGCCGAAGTGCCCGATGGCCTCCATGCCGAAGTCTTCAGGCCGGATGTGCTCGTGCGTGACGCGGCAATTCACGTAGTGCTTCACTAACTCTTCGGCGGCACGTTTGGGTGCCAGGTCGTGGTCGTCCGCGAAACTCCAGAAGAGCAGCGGCACGCTCAGGTTGGCGTATCGCTCGCGCGCGCCGGGCACATGGTCGAAGAGGTAGCCGGGCGATCGGCCCCACTTCACCCACTCGCGCACCATGCCGGGCGGCAGGTCTTCCATCACGCCCAAACGCTTGCCGGGGAAGTAGCCGAACAGCCGGGTGAACACGGGTATCAGTACGAGCCACCGGAAGGCGATACGGCGACGATGGGGCTGGTCCCAATTGCGGAAGTGGCCGTGTTGCGAAGCGATCAGCACCAGCGCGGAGAGCTTGTCCTGCGCCTTGCAGATGCCGAAGAACTGCCCGCCGATGCTGTGCCCCAGACCGATGATGCGCTGCGGTGCGTAGATGGCATGCACATGCTCGATAACTGCGGTGAGGTCGTGCTCGGCCCAAGTGGTGGCGGTTGCGGGGTGCCTGCGCAGGCTGCCCTTCCGCGATGCGCCGATGCCGCTGTAATCGAAGGTGGTGACGTGGTAGCCGCGTTCGGCCATCCACGCAGCGAAATGCCTGTAGTAGCCCTGAAGCACGCCGGTGGCGCTGGCGATAACGATGTGTTGGCCGTTGGGCGCTTCGGGTACGAAGGTGTGTGCTGCCAGGTGGTCGGCGATCAGCGCTGTGGTGGTGTTCACGGAAGGCAGGGCGTGTTCAGGTGGACAGCGGTATGCGCTTACTCTTGCGCGCCGACCATGCCGTAAAGAGTAATGTGGGCAGCAGGAGTGCAGCGCCTTCACCGATGCGTTGCACCAAACCCTGCAGTCCATGTGGCTTGCCAGTGAAGATGAGCAACGAACAGATGGTCATGATCACCGCAGCGGAAAACACTAAAGGGAAGTAGCGCGCGAGCTGCGGATCTTTGCGAAGGCCCAGAGCGATTAGCAACAAGCTGGGCGGCGTGAGCAGGTAGGTAAGGCCGCCCATGGCGAAGTGGATCGTGTGCGCGAGCGAGGGGGAGGCTTGGTCGGGATCGCAGCCGAAGTCGCAGGGTGCAAGGGACACCACCACGGTGCCAATACCATAGAACAAGGCGTATCCCGCCAACCCGATGGCCAACTGACGGTTGCCCTTATTGGCCAGGCTACTGACCGCGCCGAAGAGGGCCAGCAAGAGTCCGGCTGGCACGAAGCCGAAGTTTCGGAGTGCAGGCCCCCAGGCGGTGCCCGTGGCGTAGGTCTCGCTGATGAACTGTGCCGTATGGCTGTAGGCCTCGAACTGCGCTGCACCGACCAGCACGCTGCCTACAAAGAGCGCCACGCCTGTCATACCTGCCCATGCTGCTGCTCGTGTCCACATGGATCCAAAGGAAGGCAATTGAAGCACGACCTCTGGTGATGAACGGTTACGCAGCGAGTTGGTATTTAACTGAATGGTTTAATACGTTTGTGCCGTCGAAGACAGAAACACCATGTCACCCGCCATCGCACCCGACCGCCTCAGCATGACCTTCCATGCCTTGAGCGACCCAACGCGCCGGGCGATCCTCTCGCGTTTGGCCAGCGGTCCGGCATCGGTGAACGAGTTGGCGGCACCCTTCAGCATGAGCCTGCCTGCCGTGAGCAAGCACTTGAAAGTGTTGGAGCGCGCGCAGCTCATCAAGCGTGGGAGGGAGGCGCAGTGGCGGCCCTGCGAATTGAAAGCCGAACCGCTGAAGGAGGCCGATGCCTGGATCGAACAGTACCGTGCCATGTGGGAGGCGCGCTTCGATCGCCTGGACGAATACCTGCAGGAGTTGCAGGGTAAAACAAAGAAGCCATGACACCGGACGGTATGCCGATGGATGAGCCGATGCTCTTTCCTGCAGGTGCGCCCTATGCGCCGGCGGTTGCACAAGAGCTTGTGCTTACGCGGGCTTATCGCACCAACGTGGAGATGCTGCGCAGCATGTGGACCGAACCCGTGTTGCGTGAACGTTGGTTGGAGCTACGCAATGAAGCGCGCTTGAGCATCTTGCACATCACACCCGCCTGCGTGCAAGCGTCCGTAACGGATGGCGTGTACACCGTGGGCATCGAGGCCTGCTTCCAGGAAGAGGAGGATCTGACCCACCTCCGCCTCCGCTTCCTGCCTGTTGAACCGGTCAGTACCACCTTGTTGATCGCAAGCGGTTTCGTGGACCTGTGGGAAGAGCGTCTCTACATGCTCGCCGATAAACTTTGAGTGAATGCACATGGACAAGAAACTCACCGTCACCCTGGAAGGCGATCGCAGCATCATACTGCGCCGCGCCTTCAACGCACCGCGCGAACTGGTCTTCGATGCGTGGACCAAGCCCGAGCACCTGGCCCAGTGGTACGGCATGCGCGGCAGCAGCTTGGTGGTCTGCGAAGTGGATCTGTGTCCCGGTGGAAGCTGGCGCTACGTGATCCGCGAGCGCGACGGTCAGGACTACGGCTTCGGTGGTCGCTATCTGGAAGTGCTGCGGCCGGAGCGCATCAAGCACACCTACGTCTTCGATCCCTATCCGAACGATGAGGCGATCGTGACGGCCGAGTTCACTGAGGTGGATGGCGGAACGCTGGTGACCGAGACCACCGTGCATGCCACGCCGGAGGGGCGCGGTGGGCATATCGCCAGCGGCTTCGAGGTGGGTGCGGGCGAAAGCTTGGCGCGCTTGGAGGAACTGTTGGAGAGGCATCTTGAACAACAACGCGCATGAACGACATGAACACCGACCGCGAGATCATCATCACCCGCCACATGCGCGCGCCGCAAGCGCTGGTGTGGAAAGCCTGCACAGAGCCGGAGCACATCGACCGCTGGTGGGGGCCGGATGGATTCACCAATCGCACTCTGCGCATGGACTTCCGCGTGGGTGGCCAATGGGAGTTCACCATGACCGGTCCTGATGGCAAGGTGTGGCCCAACCTGATCACCTACCGTGAGATCGAGCCGATTAGCCGCATGGCCTACGACCACGGCGACCCGGCCAACCCGAAGTGGTTCGAGGGCGAACTGCGCTTCGAGGAGCAGGATGGCGGAACACTGGTGACCCTGCGCACGGTGTTCCCCAGCAAGGAAATGCGCGACCAGGCCGTGGAGCAGGTGGGAGCCATCGAAGGCGGCAAGCAGACGTTGGCGCACCTTGCCGAATACGTTGGATCCTTTCAAACGAACTGACCCATGCCCCAACCGACCCTCTTCAACTTCATCGTCGCCAAGGAAGACCGCACCGTTACAGTGGAGCGATCCTTCGAGGCCCCACTCGATCCGGTATGGGACGCTTTCACCAAAGCCGAGATCCTCGATCAGTGGTGGGCGCCCAAACCATTTTCTTCCAGGACCAAACACATGGACTTCAAGGTGGGAGGCCGAAGGTTCTATGCCATGGTCGGTCCTGATGGCCTGGAAGCCGCCTGGCAGGTGCAGCAATACACATCGATCACGCCGAAGAACAATTTCAAGTTCTTGAGCGCCTTCGCTGACCAGAATGAGAATCTCCAATTGCCAGGCTCTAACTGGGACCTGAGCTTCGATGAAGCGAATGGCCGAACGATCGTGCGCATCACCATCCACAACGATTCGCTGGAGCGCATGGAGCGGATGATCGAGATTGGCTTCAAGGAAGGCTTCACCATGGGGCTGGACCAGTTGGACGAACTGCTGGCTTCCCATCGCTCCACTTGATCTCACACTATAATCGCATGTCGGCCACATCACGACCCTTGACCATGAACAAGCCATCAATCTTCAACTTCAACGTGCAGAAGGAAGACCGCACCATCACTGTGGAGCGCTCCTTCAACGCACCGCTGGACCCCGTGTGGGCCGCGTGGACGGAAGCCGACATTCTGTGCCAATGGTGGGCACCGAAGCCCTATAAGTGCGTGATAAAGTCGCATGACTTCCGTGAGGGCGGCCAGTGGCTCTATTGCATGGAAGGTCCGGAAGGCGATCGGCACTGGGGGATCTTCGACTTTGAGACCATCCGGCCGAAGAGCTTTTTCTCCGGCTACGATGCTTTCAGCGATGACGAGGGTATGGCCGATATCACCAAACCCAGGATGCGCTGGGAGAACAGCTTCACAGAAGATCAGGGTAGGACCGTGGTGAAGATCCTGATCCGCTGTGCAACCGCCGAGGATCTTGAAGGGATAATCCAGATGGGCTTCAAGGAAGGATTCACTACTGGCCTCGACCAACTTGATGAGCTGCTCAGTACCACACAATTCTTTCATGGTACCAAAGCCGAACTGAAGATCGGCGACGTGATCGAGTCCGGCTTCCACTCGAACTACGGTCAGCGCAAGAACGCGGCGTGGGTGTACTTCACCGGTACGCTGGATGCAGCCGCATGGGGAGCAGAACTCGCATTGGGCGAAGGGCGCGGCCAGATCTACATCGTGGAACCTACGGGGCATTATCAGAATGACCCCAATCTCACGGACAAGAGGTTCAAGGGCAATCCAACGAAGTCCTACCGCACGAAGGCGGCATTGCGCGTGGTGGGCGAAGTGATGGATTGGAAAGGTCACGCCCTAGAGCAACTACAAGCCATGAAGGACCATATCGAGAAACTCAAAGAACAAGGCATCGAGGCCATCGAAGACTAATACTGGCGGGTATGCTGAGCGAAGTCGAAGCACCCATTCACCAAGTCCCTCCCGATACCTATCGGGACGCCATTCACCTCTTTCCACAATGAGCACCCGCATCACCATCTCCACCCACATCAACAAACCCGTGGCCCACGTCTGGAAGATCTGGACCGATCCAGAACACATCATGCAGTGGAACGCCGCGAGTGATGACTGGCATTGCCCCAAGGCAAGCAACGACCTGCGCACCGGCGGCAAGTTCAACAGTACCATGGCCGCGCGTGACGGCAGCTTCAGCTTCGACTTCGAGGGCGTGTACGACGATGTGCAGCCGCACAAGCGAATCGTCTACACCATGGCCGATGGTCGCACCTGCGAGATACTGTTCACGGAGAAGGACGGAGGCACAGAGGTGACAGAGTCGTTCGATGCGGAAACCGAGAACCCTGTGGAGATGCAGCGTAGCGGTTGGCAGGCGATCCTGGACCGGTTCAAAGCACACGCGGAAGCTCATTGACCATTTCACGAGACTGGACCCATGCAGCCCCAAAGCAGACACAAAGTCGATGTCGTCGCATCAGGCGACCGATCGATCTTGATCACACGAAGCTTCAAGGCGCCGCGCACATTGGTCTTCGATGCCATGAGCAAGGCTGAAATGGTAAGCCAATGGCTGCACGGGCCTCCGGGTTGGACCATGTCCACCTGTGAGATGGACCTCCGATCGGGTGGCACATACCGCTGGGCCTGGAAGAATGAAGATGGTCGTAAAATGGGCATGGGAGGTACCGTACTGGAAGTATCCCCACCCGATCGACTGGTGACCACTGAACTGTTCGACGATGCGTGGTACCCTGGTGAGGCAACGAATACGATCGAACTCACCGAAGAGAACGGCATTACCACTATGCGCCTGACCGTTACTTATGAAAGCACCGAGGCTCGCGATGGCGTCATCGCTGGCCCGATGGCCGCGGGCTTGGACTCGAGCTACGACCACCTTGATGTACTCCTTACTTCGCTAAGCTGATCGCCGATGAGCAACACGCGTTTCGATCCGGCCACCACCGCGCTCCTCGATGCGCACAAGCATCCGCTTCGCAAGGAGCTTGATGCATTGCGGAAAATCATCCTCAGTGTGGACCCTTCCATTGAAGAAGGCGTGAAGTGGAACACCGCCAGCTTCCGCACAAGCGATTGGTTCGCCACGCTGAACGGGCCGAAGCAGGTGAAGCAAGCGATGATCATCCTGCATGCCGGCGCCAAGGCGAAGGGCATCGTGCTGAAGGACCGCATCCCCGATCCTGAAGGGCTGTTGAAGTGGATGGGCAATGACCGGGCGCAGATCGTGTTCAAGGATGGGGAGGAGATAAGGGCTCAGGAGAAGGCCGTCGGTTCGATCATTAAAGCCTGGTTGAAGCAGCTTTGAAATGCGGGGAAGATCAGATGGTGAATGGGGAAATGCACTTGAGCCAGGTTCGCTCCATTCACATTCACCAACACCTATTCACCCAATGCAGTATCGAATGAATAGCGAACGGTTGATGGTAAGTGATGCCTGAACAGATCCGCAGTCCCCATTCACCATTCGCTAACTCCCATTCACCAACACGCCCCCACATGATCACTCCACCCGAACTCACCACCACCACCGAACAGGCCACGGCCTCCATCCACCTTGTGATCCCCGCCAGGGAGATGGGCCGCTACATGGACCCCGCGATCCAAGAGATCATCAAGGTCATCACCGAACAGGGTGTCAGCATCACCGGCCCGATGTTCAGCTATCACCACCGGCGCCCCAGCGACACCTTCGAGTTCGAGATCGGCTTCCCAGTGTCGAAGACCGTGAAGGAGGAAGGCCGCGTGAAGAACAGCACCCTGCCCGCTGTGAAAGTGGCGCGCGCCGTGTACCAAGGACAGTACGAGCACTTGGGCGAGGCATGGGGCGAATTGCAGCGCTGGGTGCGCGAGCGGAAGCTCAGCGAGAGCGGCCGTTTTTACGAGTGCTACCTGAACAACCCTGATGAGGTGAATGACCCGAAGGACTACCGCACGGAACTCAACTGGGTGATCGGCTGAGGCTTTTCGAGGCCAATACCTTCGTTACCATGAGCACAGCATCCCTGGACCGCCCGATCCTCAGCTTCGAGACCGCGCAGGCCTTCGAGGCATGGCTGGAGGCCAACGGTGCCGAGAGTCCCGGCATTTACATCCGCATCGCAAAGAAGGGCAGCGGCATCCCCTCGGTGAGCTATGCCGAGGCCGTGGAGATCGCGTTGTGCCACGGCTGGATCGATGCCATCCGGAAACGGTACGACGAGAAGTCCTTCCTACAGAAGTTCACCCCACGATCGCCACGCAGCGTGTGGAGCGAGATCAACAAGAAGAAGGTGCAGGAGTTGATCAAGGCCAAGCTGATGCGTCCGGCCGGTCTGGCCGCCGTGAAACAGGCCAAGGCCAACGGGCAGTGGGACAAGGCCTACGCGCCCGCCAGCACGATCAAAGTGCCTCCCGACCTGGCCGAAGCGCTGAAGAGGAACAAGAAGGCCAAGGCGTTCTTCGACACCCTCACAGGCAGCAAGCGCTTCGCATTCCTGCATCGCCTGCACGCTGCCAAGAAGGAAGAGACCCGCGCCAAACGCCTCGCGCTGTTCGTCGCGATGATGGAACGCGGAGAGGCTTTTCACCAATAGCACACACCATGGAAACGACAACGAACAAAACCTTCGAGTTGAAGCTCACCCGCACCTTCAATGCACCTCGCGAACTGGTGTTCCTGTGCTGGATAGATCCAGTTCATTTGGAGCGCTGGCAATGCTGCCCGGAATTCTGTGAGGTAACATTCCGCGAAGGGGAGTATAGACCCGGCGGCAAGTACAAGGTGTGCATGCGCCACGAGGGAACCGACAATTGGCTGACCGGCGAATACCTGGAAGTAACGCCGCACGAGCGCATCGTGATGACCCATGGATGGCTCGGTGGCGATGGCTTCCCCAAGACCATGACGGAAGTGATCCTCACCTTCACGGATGATGGTGCGGGACGCACACGCTTGGACCTGCTTCAGCGCGGCCTGCCCTCTGCGGACAGCCGCGACGATCACGGAGAAGGCTGGAGCAGCACCTTGGATCGCCTTGCGAACTATGTGAAGTGAAGGGCTCCGTATTTTCACAACAACAAACCACCAACCAACGCCTACGCCGGGCAACGGCGTCCGAATCATGCTCAAGAAGATCCTCCTCGTCATCGCCATCATCATTGCTGGCATCATCATCGTTTCACGCTTCCAGCCGGACAGTTACACGGTGGAGCGCAGCGCCATCATTGACGCACCGCCCGAAGTCGTGTTCGCGCACATGAACGACTTCCGGGAATGGCAGCAGTTCAACGCCTGGGGCGATGCCGACCCGAACGCCGTGTACACGTACAGCGACGTGTCAAGCGGAGTAGGAGCCAAGCTCCATTGGAAAGGCAACAGTGAGATGGGCGAAGGCCGCATGACCATCCTGGAAAGCCGGCCGAACGAATACGTGAAGGTGGACCTCGAATTCATCGAACCCTTCGCTGGCAAGGCGATCACCGAATACGTGATGGCATCTGAAGGCGCGGGCACGAAGCTCACGCAAAGCATGCACAGCGATCACAACTTCTTCAGCAAGATCATGTGCCTGTTCATGGACATGGACAAGATGATCGGGGAGAAGTACGAGGAAGGCTTCCGTCGGATGAACAAGGTGCTGCCTGTGTTGAAGCCCGCACCGGAACCTGAGGCGATCGTTCCTGCGGATAGCACCGTTGCGCAGTAAAGCTCCCACTGCAGCACCAATGCAGCATTCCAATTCCGCTACCGACGCCCTGATCCTTGGGCCACGCGAAGGCCGCACCTACGACTGCGGCACCATGACCGCCGTGTTCAAGGCCGACGAGAACGAGACCGATGCCCGCTACAGTATTTCGGAATGGTACCTGGAGCCCAACTCCGGCGGTCCGGGTGCGCACTTGCACGAGGAGAACGATGAGGTTTTCTACGTGATCGAAGGCACCGTCTCCTTCCTCGTTGGCGATCGTTGGGTGGATGCCGAGCGCGGCACTTTCCTGCGCATACCGGCCAAGACCATGCACGACTTCGCGAATCGCACGGACCAGAATGCTGCGGCGCTCAACTTCTTCATTCCTGGTGGTTTCGAGCGGAACATGCCGAGCATTGTGAAGTGGTTCGCGGATAACCCTTGAAGAAGCCGCCATGAGCCCACTACGTACTTGCCCCAACGGCCATCGCTTCAACAAGTCCAGTGACTGTCCCACCTGCCCGCGATGTGAAGCGCTGAAGGCACCGAAGACCGGCTGGCTCTCACGCTTGAGCGGTCCCACGCGCAGCGCGTTGGAACACGCGGGCATAGCGGACCTTGAAAAGCTTGCGAAGAGGACCGAGAAGGAAGTGCTGGCCTTGCACGGTGTGGGACCAGCTTCCATGCCCACCTTGCGTGAAGCACTGGAGGAAGCCGGTCTGGCCTTCCGGACCGTTGCGCCCAAGAAGTCCGCGCCGAAGCAGCCAACACCGCAGAAAGGAACGGCCAATACCAAGAACTACCTCGCCGTGCTGCCAGTGGAACAACGCAAGGCCTTGCAGGCGCTACGAAAGCAGATCCTCACTGCTGTGCCAGGGATCGAAGAGCACTTCGGTTACGGCATGCCGGCCTTCAAGTACAACGGACATCCGGTGGCGTACATCGGCGCGGCCACGGCGCATTGTGCGCTGTATGGATCGGTGCCGCGCGGCTTCGCGGAAAAGCTGAAGGACTTCGATGTGAGCAAGGGCACCATCCGGTTCACGCCGGAGAAGCCCTTGCCGGTGGAAGTGGTGAAAGCCATCGTGCGGGAGAAGTGCGCGGAGATCGAGGTGCGTTGGGGGACGAAGAAGATGAGATTGAAAGTTGGGAAATGAACTTATGCGACTCCGGGTCAAGCCCGGAGTGACTAACCAGGAAATGAACTTATGCGACTCCGGGTCATCCTTCGACTCCGCTCAGGACTAGCCCCGGAGTGACAAACCATGAAACGGCTCAACATCACCTACTGGATCGTCACCGCGCTCTTTAGCGCTTTCATGATCTTCTCCAGCATCGGCGGACTAACGCTCCAAGAGCAAGCCGTGGAATACTTGCATGATAAGATGGGCTACCCGCTCTACTTCATTCGGATGATCTCCGTGTCCAAGATCCTGGGTGCCATTGCCATTCTGTTGCCATTCGTGCCAGCACGTGTGAAGGAGTGGGCCTATTTCGGGTTGTTCATCGACCTGGTGGCGGCCTTGTTCTCCTTCTGGGCGATCGGTGACCCGATCGGCATCTGGGCACCGATGTTCCTCTTCATTGCGGTGCTGATCTTTGCGTATGTCCTGCACCATAAGCGGCTTGCTGTAACAAGCACCAACGATTGATCAAATGGCACACTACATCGACGCATTCGTCCTCCCGGTTCCCAAGGCGAACATGCCCCGCTACAAGCGCATGGCCGCTGCGGCCGGCAAGATCTGGATGGAATACGGCGCACTGCAATACTGGGAATGCATGGGCGATGACCTGGACAACACCGGCCCCATGATGCCCTTCCCGAAGATGACCAAGTGCAAGCCCGGTGAGACGGTGATGTTCTCCTGGATCGTCTTCAAGAACCGCAGGCACCGCGACCAGGTGAACAAGAAGGTGCTTGCCGATCCGCGCATGGACGCGATGTACCGCGAAATGATGTCGCCGAAGATCTTCGATGATAAGCGCATGGCTTACGGCGGGTTCAAGACGATCGTGGAGAACGGCAAGTGAAGGTCCGGTAGGCGGAGGTCCAATACCGCAAGTGACTGGAGTATCGATGCCGGATCAATACGATCCTTTGGGTGAGGGACACGATGATACGGCGAGGCTGAGGATGCCGTGCCAACTCTCCGAGAGCACTATGCTTTCCGATCGATGTGTTCAAGTATGGCCCGTCCCCTTGGCGACAATTCATAGCCTGGATGATGACTGATCGTGAGACCCAGATTCTTCAGTTTGCGCACGTTCAGTTTCAACCACTCTTTGGCGAATCCGGTGTGTGCCGCCAGGTCTACTGCCGGCATGAATGGGTGTACCTGGATCGTGTGAAGCACCTTGCTTGTCCAGGGGCCAACTGATGACGCGTTGTCCAATCGCGCCAAGCGCATGCATAGGTCGTTCACCTCTGCTGGGGAAAGGGAATCCATTTCACGCAATGCGATCCGTGGGTCCGCACCGGCATAACTCAATTGGATGCGGTACAGGTCTCCTTCACGATCGCCTAGGGCATGTATCAGTTCGGGGAGTGATGCGAAGCCTGCCTTGCGCGCGTCGATCGGTCGCAAGGTCGTGGCATCCAACATTTCGACCCGATCGATCGACAGTTGACCGATCGCGGTCAACAAGGTGCCTCCGCTCTTGACGCTGGGTCGGCGCCAACGCCTGAACACGACCGAAATGGTCCCCATGCGTATGGCTTCGAGCTCGTGTTTGGTGAGCAACATGGCAACGAAGATCGCAGATGGCTGGGTCGGGTGGGGCCGGGCGGTCCGTAATATCCACTTGGCCCAAGCGTCATTGCTCCCGCCAATGCACACACTATCGATGGACCCGCGCGTCTAATTTCGCTCCATGGAAACTCCATCTGCCCAACACCAGCGCAACAACGTCAGCACACCAGCTCCGGACGAGATCCGCATCACCCGCGTGTTCGATGCGCCGCGCCAACTTGTGTGGGATGCTTGGACTACACCTGCCATGTTGGTTCATTGGTTCGGCTGCGCGGCCTTCAGCACGGAAAGCGCGCAAACGGACTTACGCGAGGGCGGCAACTGGCGTGTGGTGTTGCGCACACCGGACGGGGAGGACATTCCCAGCTACGGCACCTACACAGCGGTGAAGCCCATCGGTCACCTCGCCTTCACGCACCAGTGGGAGAAGCAGCCTGTTGAAGTGAATCCCGCGCATCACCGCACACTCGTCACTGTGGATCTACACGAAGAAGGACAGCGTACGCGGCTCGAGTTCCGGCAGACAGGCCTCGTAAGCGAAGCCTCGCGCGACAGCCACATCGGGGGCTGGTGCGATAGCATGGATGCGTTGGCGCTCGCCGTAAAGAAGGGAGTGAAGAACTGAATCCACACGAGCTGCCGGAACATGGCATGCACCGTTCGTGGCTAAGGCCTGCTCCTCAGCGCATGATCATGACGGCCGCATGGAATACATTTTCCAAACCGCTGGCACGGAGAGAATAACGCCCTGTGGCAAGGTCGCTAATGTCCACCTGCTCAAGAGATGCGCTGCTGCCGATCTGCCAACTTCGGACCAAGCGACCTTGAGTGTCCAACAATTCAAGCCGATCAACCTGAGGAGGCGTCCGCACGTGTAAGTTGCGCGATGCGGGATTGGGCCAGGCTTTCAACAGCTGCTGAGCTAAATCAACCTGTTCAGCATACCCTGTTATCAACGACGGGTTTACCGCAATGAGGAATGTCTCTGTTCCCGTATTGGCGCTCCATCCAGTGAGGAAAAGCGTAGTGCCGTCGGTAGCGAGGCTATGCAGTGCTGCTCCGTAGGTATAGGTTCCCAAGGCCGTACCGTTCGCATCAGCACCCAGGAGGTAGCCGCCGTTCAAATTCTCGATAGTGAAATCGTCCCGCAAGCAGGAAACCCACACACGATCCGATCCATCGACGACCAAACCGGTTATAACGGGCGCTGCGGCGATGGTGAAACTCTGTTCCCAGAGACTTTGGCCGTCCAACGACCGTTTACCGACAATAACATCGGTATTGTCCACCGTGCGAACGTGATAGATGAAGTTTCCCTTTACGGCGATGCGCTCGGTAGTAAACGGTACCGGGGTGGCCGGGAGCAGTTCAGTACCGTTCGACATGTTGATTCGGTGGACCACGTTCCCGACCAAGGCGAACGCAATATCATCGGAGCTGACGAGCTGTGTTGGCCACGAGGGCAGTTGGGATCTCCAGATCATCCGGCCATCGTGACTTGTTCCGTAGATCTCTCGCAGGCCGTACCGGCTAAAAACGACCCGATCGGCCCCGGTGGTCAAGCACTGACTTTCCTGCATGGGGCTGCTGTGTCCGATGGTGAGGTGCCAGCGATCATTGCCGAGTGGACCGCCTTCAAAAAAATGGGGCCAATCGAACATGTGCACCATACCGGCCAAGCGATTCGTATGAGCGGAGAACACCTTGCCATTGTACACGTGCAAGTCCAGCAGACCGATGGTGTTGAACGATGTTCCATAAAGACCGGGCAACGGAACAGTACCCAGCAAGGGAGTGGGTGAACCGGTGAGTTCGATGCCTTCCGCTGAGAAGGAGTGGAAGAACTCCGATCGGGGGGAAAAGAGCATGTTCTCATCACTCACGGTCGCATGCACAAGCCCCGTGATGGGGTCGACGACAACGCGGTTATCCTTCCAAGGTGGCAAGTAGCTCATCAAGGAAGAATTGTCCATGCCGTATGGCCATGTATGCTGCCAAAGAGGTTGGATCGGAATTTGGGCCATGGTGCCGTACGCCGTTCCTAGGCCCAAGACAATTGCAAGTATGCGGTTGGTCCGGAGGGTCATGGCCTTCAAGGGTTGGGAGTTCCACAAATGAGGTAACTGTCTGGGGCATTCGGCATCAAGCGCCCGGCCCAAAAAAGCTTCCCAGAAGCGAATTCAAGGTCTGTAACCGAGCCCGATTGAGGCCAGACGCCTTCGACGTCGCCGTTCATTCCTATCCGTGTAAGCGAACCGGTGGCTCCGTTGCTACCGCCGATCCACATGCGGTCCTGGGCATCCTTGGTAATGGCGTTCACGGTGCTTCCGGTAATGGCATTGGCGAACAGGGGCGAGGCCAGATCGTTCAACCTGCCATAGTGAAGAGTGCCATCGGCATGGGCGGCCCACAGGAAGTTGCCACCATCCCACAGCACGCGCCCGGTACCGGGTGGTCCGCTGTAGACAGTGGTGCTACCAAGGTGTGCTCCACTCGCAACATCCAGCCAGTGCAGATCGGGAAATGCCCCCACCACCAAGGTATCACCTCGTAGAGCCAGGGTATGAGGTGCTCCGAACAGGCTTTCCGGAAGGTCCACTTGCCAAAGCACGTTGTCGCTCAGGTCCAAGGCCACGATTCGCCCATCACGCTGGCCAAAGTCCACTTCGTGCCATGCACAAATAAACCATGCGTTGGTTCCGACCAATAGATCGTGGACTCCATCCTGCAGCTCTTCCCCGTTCTCCAAAGGGTCCTGGGAATAGCCGCCGGAAGGGCTGTTCGCGCAGTAGGTGATGGGGCCAGAGATATATTGCCAATGTGAGACACCCCACAGTGAATCGTTCCGCAATTCGAAGTCCCTGTATAGGTCCAATGATCCACAGCCTATGGAATAGTCCGGCCAGGGGCCTGAGATCTCAGTTCCATCGAGGAAATATTGACGGACGATACCATCGGAAGTGGTCCAAGCCAGATTGCTATCCAAGACCAACCAGGACACGATGTTCTGATCCACACTGATTAGGCCTGGAGAGTCCATCTCACTGCCATAGGGCAGGAAAACCGACCAGTTGACCGTAATGGGTAATTGCGCATTGGTAACGTGACCAATGGCGAGACAGGTCAGTAGCAGGATCGGGCGCATGGCGTCTATGTTGACACCAAGACGCAGCCCACAGCGAACGGTTGCCGAGCCTCTAAGCGCTCACACCGTTACCCGCCAAAGCCTTTTCCACATCCGCTATCGCCCGCCTGGTCTTCAACAAACTATCCGGCGTCACGCTGATGCTATCGATCCCCAACTCCACCAGGAACTGCGCGAAGTCCGGGTAGTCACTGGGGCCCTGTCCGCAGATGCCCACCTTGGTGCCGGTGCGCTTGGCGGTCTCGATCAGGTGTTTCAGCATGCGCTTCACCGCGGGGTTGCGCTCGTCGTAGAGGTGCGAAACCAGCGCGCTGTCGCGGTCCAATCCCAAGGTGAGCTGCGTGAGGTCGTTGCTGCCGATGGAGAAGCCATCGATGTGTGCGGCGAATTCCTCGGCCATCAGGATGTTGCTGGGCAGCTCGGCCATCAGGTACAGCTCCAAACCTTCCTTGCCGCGTTCCAGTCCGTACTCCTTCATCACCTTGGTCACTTCCAGCAGTTCCTCCACCGTACGGCAGAAGGGGATCATGACCACCACGTTCTTCAAGCCCATTTTCTCGCGCACCCGGCGGATTGCTTTGCACTCCAGTCCGAATGCTTCCTTGTACACCTCGCTGTAATAACGTGATGCGCCGCGCCAGCCGATCATGGGGTTCTCCTCGTGCGGTTCGTAGTGCTCGCCGCCCAGCAGGTTGCGGTACTCGTTGCTCTTGAAATCGCTGAAGCGCACGATGACCTTGTTGGGGTGGAAGGCCGCGGCGATCTTGGCGATGCCGTAGCTGAGGCGCTTCACGAAGTAGGTCTCCTCGTCCTCGTAGCCGTGGATCAGGTAGCTGATCTTGCCGCTGAGGGTGACATCGCCCAGCTCCTTGTGCTGCAACAGCGCAAGCGGGTGTGCCTGGATGTAGTTGTTGATGATGAACTCCTCGCGGGCCAGGCCCACACCGGCGTTGGGCAATGCGGCGAACTTGAAGGCCAGGTCCGGGCTGGCCACGTTGAGCATGATGGGCGTGCGCACATCGGGCAGGTCGGTGAGCATGGTCTCCTCCTTGCGGAAGGGGATGATGCCCGAATAGATGACGCCATTGTCGCCTTCGCAGCAGCTTGCGGTCACTTCCATGCCGGTATCCAGCAGGTCGGTGGCGTTGCCGCAACCAACAATGGCAGGCACACCCATCTCGCGCGCCACGATGGCCGCATGGCAGGTGCGTCCACCCTTGTTGGTGATGATGGCGCTGGCCTTCTTCATGATGGGTTCCCAATCGGGATCGGTCATGTCGGTCACCAGCACATCGCCCTGCTGGAAGTCCTTGCCGTCGGTGCTGCCACCACGGCCGTCGAGGCTGTAGAGGATGCGCACTTTGCCGGCACCCACCCGGTCGCCGATGGCGATACCCTTGGTGATCACCTTGGGTTGTGCTGCACCTGGCAGAGTGTCGTGTTCGAGTTTGTATTCCACCACGCGGTCGTCGGCCTTGCGGCTGTGGATCGTCTCGGGTCGCGCTTGCACGATGAAGAGCTGCCCCGTCATGCCGTCCACGGCCCACTCCACGTCCATGGGGCACCAGTGGCCTTTCTTCTCACTGTAGTACTTCTCAATGGCCACCACGCTCTTGGCCACCTCCAAGGCCTGCTCGTCGGTGACGCAGAAGCGGTTGCGTTGGCTGCGTTCGGTGGGGATGGTGAGCGTGGGTTTGCCGGGCTCCACACCGTAGATCATTTTGCGGTCCTTGTTGCCGAGCTTCTTTTCGATGATGGCACTGTAGCCCTGCGCCAGCGTGGGTTTGAAGACGAGGAATTCATCGGGGCTCACCGCGCCCTGCACCACCATTTCGCCCAGGCCGTAGCTGCCGTTGATGAGCACCACGTCCTTGAAGCCGCTCTCGGTGTCCAGGCTGAAGGCCACGCCACTGCTGCCCAGATCGGAACGCACCATCTTTTGCACACCCACGCTGAGGCCCACGTCGAAGTGGTCGTAGCCCAGGCTTTGGCGGTACACGATGGCGCGGTCGGTCCACAGGGAAGCGAAGCAGTTGCGCACGGCGGCGATCAGGTCCTGGTGGCCGCGGATGTTGAGGTAGGTCTCCTGCTGACCGGCGAAGGAAGCATCGGGAAGATCTTCGGCGGTGGCGCTGCTCCGAACAGCCACGTCGGTGGCTTCCTGGCCGTAGCCTTTGCTCATCTCATCGTAGCGTTCCATGATGCCTTTCCAGATGGCCTCGGGGAACTTGCCGTTCTTGATGAGCGTTCGGACCGCGAGACCGGTTCGACGAATGTTCTCCACATCGTCCGCATCCAGGCCCGCCACGATGTCGCGGATCTTCTGGTCCAGTTCGTTGTGTGCAATGAAGGCGTGGTAGCTGGCCAC
Organism: Flavobacteriales bacterium; assembly: GCA_019638115.1. Classification (GTDB taxonomy): domain Bacteria; phylum Bacteroidota; class Bacteroidia; order Flavobacteriales_F; family PHOS-HE28; genus PHOS-HE28. Next base: position 516,025 of record JAHBUK010000002.1, read on the forward strand.
GGTGACCACAAATCCGCCCGGAACACGAACACCGAGGTCGCCCAGATTGCGGATCATCTCGCCCAGACTGGCGTTCTTGCCGCCAACGGTCTCAATGTCGCTCAGTTCAACTTCGTGCAGCCACTTCAAAAAGGGGAGGGCGGACATGGTAGGATGGATGGAATGGTTTGGAAATGTAATGGCTTCAAAGATCCGGATCGAAAGGATAGCGCACGTGACCAAGATCACCCGGAGAAAGCATACTCGCTCTGGTACACGTGAACTTCTTGTATCGTCCCGACATGTTGGATCGGGGCCTCTCAACGGCTTTGGAGCGGTAAGCGTTACAAGAAGCCACCCACGCCCAGTAAGGCAGCATGTAGTTGAAAGGTCCCCCTCAACCTCAATAACACCGGCCATTGCGAGCAAAGCGAAGCCCCCCCCAACCCCTCAACTCCTCAACCTCAACAACCCCTCAACCTGCCTTCCGGCAGGCAAGCTCCTCAACACCGCGACAGGCTGGAAGCCTGCCGGACATTGCCTCAACCACCAACCCCGCTTCGATGAACGCACCGGATACCTTCGCACCATGCAGCAGGATCTCAACCACATCGCCTTGAAGAAGCCCATCTTCCCCCTGGGTGAAGCACTTGGAAACTACTTGCGTGCACATGGGAGAGCCACAATGTTGCCGCTTACCTACAGGGATCTGCTGCGGTGGAGCGGGCTTATGCCCCATGTGGATGCACAAGGACGGGAGACTCTCTGGCAAACCGTGCTGCTGCATCCTGCGGAGGTGGAAGAGATGCACGAGAACCTGGTACACATCTACCAACTGCTGATCGCCGATGGGAGGAAGGCGGAGCACCTCACCGTGGCCAGCATCGACTTTTGCGGCTATGGCAACAGCCAGCCTTTTCGCATCAAGATCCTCAACCTCATCAACGACAACCACGATTACTACTACATCAAGAAAGCCGATGCCAGCCGCGTGTACGGGTTGGAGTTGGAGGACCTGTTGAGCCCCAACAAGATCAACTACATGGTGCAGGGTGACACCCTGGTCGAGGAACACATCATCGGTGTTCCGGGCGATACCTTCATTGCTGATCCCATGCAGTTCGGAGGGCATCTCAACCCCGTTCGGCTCAGCAAGGAATTCGTGAAATTCAACGAACGCACCTTCGTGCGGCTGCTGGGCGACATGCGTGCCTACAACTTCGTAGTGGACGTGATCCAGGATTTCGACCAGGTGCAGTACCGCTTGCGCAGTATCGATTTCGACCAGCAGAGCTACGAGGGGCGCCACCGCATCTACCTGCCGCAGTTCTACAAGGAGAACCTGCCGTACGTGCGCTTCGCAGAGCAGTACATCTCCATGGAGAACGTTGAGCAGTACCGCAACGAGGAACGCTCGCTGCTAAGGCGTAGGTACCGTCTTGCGGTGGACAAACTGACTGAGCTCACTGGGGTGATGCGAACGGAGACCATCTCCACGGAAGCCTATACACGGGCATTGGCAGAGGACCTGGCTCAGTTGCACAACGACCCGGAAATGAAGCGCTTGGAAAACATGGGGGAGCTGGTGCACCGGCATATACTGAGGCGCTTGGAGATCGATGGGTGAGTGGTGAAGCTGTCGCCGCTACGCGGCTCTGCTTGTTGTTCCCGGGTCCGCATTTTCGAGCGAGCTCGAATGCGGGGTTTCTGTGTGACATGGGATCGCGTGAGGCGCGCTATCCCATGAGGGGGGAATCTACGATCGGCTGTCGCCGCTTCGCGGCTCTGCTTGTTGTTCCCGGCCCCGCATTTTCGAGCGAGCTCGAATGCGGGGGGGGGCTGTGTGACATGGGATTGCGCGAGGCGCGCTATCCCATGAGGGGGAGGCTACGATCGGCCTCGCCGCTACGCGGCTCTGCTTGTTGTTCCCGGCCCCGCATTTTCGAGCGAGCTCGAATGCGGCTCCGGGAACAACAAGCCCCGCTTGCGCGGGGCCGATCGGCGGAGAGGGAGGGATTCGAACCCCCGTTACCCTTACGGGTAAAGCGGTTTTCAAGACCGCCGCATTCAACCGCTCTGCCACCTCTCCGAACGGGCTGCGAAAGTAGGGGCTGGGATCGTTCTGTGCGGCGATATTTGCCTTCGCATGGCCAAACTCAGCATCGAGTTCCTCGGTACCGGTACCAGCCAAGGTGTTCCGGTGATCGCCTGCGATTGCGCGGTTTGCCGCAGCACCGATGCCCGCGACAAGCGGCTGCGCAGTGCCGCCCTGCTGCGTTCCTCAGGCACCAACCTGCTGATCGATGCTGGCCCGGACCTCCGCCAGCAAGCGCTCCGGGCTGGCTTGGACCGCGTGGATGCCGTGCTGCTCACCCACGAGCACATGGACCATGTGGCCGGCATCGACGAACTGCGCTCCTTCAACTTTGCGCAACAGGCCGCCATGGACATCCACGCCAATGCAGCGACCTTGGAAGCTGTGCGACGCATGTTCCATTATGCGTTCGCTGAGCCGCGCTACCCGGGCACACCGGTGCTCAACCTGCATGGCGTGGGGCTATCAACCTTCCAGGCAGCAGGAGTTGACGTGTTACCCGTGGAGGTGCTGCACCACCGCATGCCCGTGCTCGGGTTCAGGGTGGGTGGCCTGGCCTACATCACCGATGCCAAGACCATTACAGCTTCCGAGATGGAAAATCTGGCCGGGGTGGACGTGCTGGTGTTGAACGCCCTGCGGAGAGCAGAGCACTATTCCCACTTGAACTTGCACGAGGCCATGCAGGTGGTGGAAGCCGTGGGGCCACGCCGCGCCTATTTCACGCACATCAGTCACCTGATGGGCACCCATGCCACAGTGAGCACCGAGTTGCCGGCAGGAGTGGAACTGGCCTACGATGGCCTTGTGGTGGAGGTCGACTGAGCGCGCCTTCCTGCTACCGGTCCGACAACCGAGCCAAGTTGGGGGCTCGTTCCTTTTCACCATCTTCGGGTTTCCCGATCCCCCTTCCCAATGACCAAACGCCTACTCTCCATCCATCTACTGTTCGTGGCATTGCTGCTCACATCATCGGTGGAAGCCCAGTACCGGCTGCCGGAAAGCCATGTGAGCTACATCAAGGATCCACAGCGCCAACCCGACATGGACCGCCAGGTCGAATTGCGCGAACTGCCGGCGTGGCAGCAGTTCCGGGCCGCATATCCCACTTGGGCCGTGGAGTTCAACGAGGCAAGCGCCAAGCCGCACCGGGCGTACGGGCCACCCATCAACACCTCGGGAAGCACGCCCGAGGAACGCGCCATGGATTTCATCACCGCGCGCCTATTGCCTTTCGGGATCCCCCTTGCCGACCTGGTGCCCATGGCCAGCACACCTACAGCTAAGCACCACTACGTACACTTCGCACAACACCACGCTGGCATTCCCGTGGTTACCGGCCACCTGTTGGTGAAGCTTGATGCACTGGGACGCGTTATCCAATTCGGTACGGCCGTTCACGACAACATCGATGTGGCCTTGGAGCCGACCTTTCCGACCACTGCGGCGCTGGATGCGGCTGTTGCAGGTCTCGCTCATGTGAGCGGTGCGGAACTGAACGGCTTGCGGATCCTGCCCGTTCCGGCCGAGCGGAGCATGGAGTACCACCTGGTGCACGAGGTAACCGTGCTTACCGATGCGCCGAGCCATCCGGGGCGCTGGCAGTGTTATGTGGATGCCCACGATGGCACCTTGCTCTACCGCTGGAACCAGATCACGAGCAAGTGCCACCAAGACCACGAGGGAGGTGATGCTGGCGCCGATGTGCAGGTGAACGCCACCGTGAACGGGAACACCGTGGCCGCACCCACCCAGGTGCAAGGCCTGCCGGACCTGCGCGTGAGCGTGAACGGCAACTTCCTCTTCACCGATGCGGATGGTTTCCTGCCCACGGGCATCACCGGTCCCATCGATGCGCAGTTCCAATTGCGCGGACGCTGGGCCAATGTGAACACGAACAACAACACGCCGGGTTTCACCAGCACACTGAACGAAGGGCCGAACACCGTGTCCTTCGATGCAAGCGCCAACATCCGCCAGCGCAGTGCCTACCACTTCGTGAACAAGATCCATAAGCACATGAAGGACCTATTGCCCAGCTTCACGGGCATGGACTTCGTACTGCCCACCAACATCGACCTGACCACCGGCAACTGCAACGCCTTCTACAACGGCACATCCATCAACTTCTACGCAGAGGGCAGCGGTTGCCGCAGCCTGGCCACGGTGGGTGATGTGGTCTATCACGAGTATGGCCATGGCATCAACGATCGTTACTACCAGAGCCAGGGCAGTGCCTTCATCAATGGCGGCATGAACGAGGGCTATGCGGACGTGTGGGCCTTCAGCCTTTCGGGGAACCCGATCCTGGCCCAGGGCTGGCAGTTGGCAAGCCCCAACTCCTTCATCCGCCGTTACGACATAGACCCCAAAGTGTACCCGATGGACCTGGTGGGCCAAGTACACGCGGACGGCGAGATCATAGCCGGTGCATGGTACGATACCCACATGCTGCTTGGCCAGAACATGTCCTTGATGATGGAGCTGTTTCGTGATGCCTACCCCGGTCTGCAGGCCAACGTGGCCAATGGGCAAGAGGGTATAGCCTTCCGCAATGTGCTTATCGATGCATTGCAGGCCGATGATGATGACTTCGACATTACCAACGGTACGCCCAACGGCCTTGCCATCGTGGAAGCCTTCGGCATCCATGGCATCACGCTGCTCAGCAACGTGCAACTGCAGCACACGGCCTTGACGAGCGCCACCGGCAATGTGGGCATCCCCATCTCCGCCACGGCCACCATCACCTTCCCCTTCAACACCTACCTGAACGGCGTGCGTTGCTTCTACCGGGTGAATGCTTCCGGCTCCTGGCAAAGCGTTTTGATGACCAATACCGGCGGCAACAACTACGCGGCCAGCATCCCGCCCCAACCCAGCGGATCGCTCATCGCATACTACGTGGCTGTGGAGGACATCTTCGGCCAACTCAGCTCCGTGCAACCGATCGGTGCGGCCCAGGACGATCCCAATCTGCCTTATTACATCCTGGTCGGCTACAACCTGCAGGCCACCGAGGACGTGGACTTCCTGCACCAACTGGGCAACTGGACCACCGGACTGCCCGGTGACAATGCCACCACCGGACAGTGGGAGCAGACATTCCCGATACCATCATACAGCGAGTCCAACGGAGGAGGTGTGATGGTTGCCCCCGGCTTCCAGACCACGCCCAATGGAGAGTTCTGCTGGGTTACCCAGAATGCACAGAGCCCCTTCGATGGCATGGGCACGGCCGATGTGGATGGCGGCTCCACCAGCTTCATGAGCGGGAACATCAACGTGACCACCTACCTGAACCCCACCTTCACCTACCAGCGCTGGTATGTGAACAATCCGCCGGGCGGCGCAAACCCCAATGCCGACTGGTGGCAGGTGTACGTGAGCAGCAACGGTGGCAATACCTGGGTGCCGGTGGAGAACACCAAGACCAGCGACCGTAGCTGGCGGCGTAATGCCTTCCGAGTGGCCGATTACGTACCCCTGACATCCACCTTCCGCATCAAGTTCGTGGCAAGCGACAGCATCCGGCCGGGCACCAACCTGGACGGTGGCAGCCTGGTGGAAGCCGCCGTGGACGACATCCAACTGTGGGATGCACCCAACCAGACCGTCGTGGCAGAGCTCATGCCTGCCGATCTGCTCTTCTTGTATCCCGATCCCGCCAACGACGTGTTGATGGTGGATCTGCGGGTTGCGGGAGCGACCGACCTGCAACTGGAGGTGGTCGACCTGAGCGGACGCCGGGTGATGCAACTGCCCACGACCGCTGGCGCACCGACCTTGCGTACGGTGGATGTAGGCAGATTGGCCGATGGGCAATACGTATTGCGTGCGCAATGGCAAGGCGGACACGCAGAGCGCCGCTTCACCGTGATCCATTAGGCTCCACTTACCGAAAGCAGCGAGGCCCTGGCATATGTCGTCAGGGCCTCGCTGCTTCAGGGTGCGACGCGCGATCATTCAACGAGCACCCGTCGCACATGCATGCCATCGGGAGCATGGAACTGAAGCAGGTGAATGCCAGTTGGAAGATCATCCAGCATTCGCGGGATCAGCACGTGTTGGCCGCCGCCATGTTCCCGAAGAGTACGACCGGCGAGGTCCATGATGCGCAGGTGCGACCACGTTTCCGGGAAGTTGGCGGCACTGCGGGCATCCGTGATCACCTGAGGCGGATCGAGCGCTGTGGGTACGCTGCCCAGCAGGATGCCGAGGATCTCCGGCTCCGAAAGACCACGGTCGAAGATGCGGACATCGTCCAACCAGCCGGAGAAAGGAGCGGCACCGGTGGAGCGTGCACCAAGCGAAGCGGGCGCTGCCGGGAACACACCGATGCTGCCACTCGCTGGGGCGAAAGCCATCAATGAGCCGTTCACGTACAGCCGCATCATGCTGCCATCGTAGCTGGCCACGATGTGGTACCATGTGCCGCCGAAGAGCGAAGAGGGTGGTGTGCTCAACTCGTGTACCGTGCCGGCTGTGCGCAGGCGGAAACGCAAGGCCGTAGCGTTCACGAAAGCGATGGACCAGATGTGGTCGCTGGTCTGCGGACCGCTGGTCTTGGCGATGAGCGTGCGCTCCATGGCGGTCACGAAGTCGGGTTTCACCCACAGCGATAGGGTGATCCCACCCGAGCCATTGAGCAGGTCGCAGGGGCCGAGCAACACCCGGTCGTCCACGCCGTCCGTGCGCACAGCTCCGCCGTGGTAGCCTTGGCCGGGTGCCCAAAGCGCGCCGGCTTGCAGCAGCCCGGTCGAGCCGCTCACCAAGTCCTGCGCAACGTTGCCAGCGCTTTCATCCAAGGGCCAATGGTGAATGAGGCCGCTCTGGGCATGGGAGCCAAGACCCAGGAACACGAAAAGGAGTGAGGCGTATGGTTTGCGCATGTGCAGGGCTTTTTGCCCTGTACGGAGGCAAGTGCGATCACCGCCCAACTATTCGACGGAAGGGATGCAGGAGACTTCCGAACCAGCGGAAGTGCGGCACGAAGAGGCAACGCGCGCTTAGGTGAATGGCTTGTCTTCACGAAGACAACGTGCCAGTTCCTGGTAGGTGTCCCGCAAGACTTCACGCGATGGGTTGCGTCCGGTGCGACGCAGAATGCGTCCGGCCAAACAGCCATGCTCCAAGATGTGCCCGATGGTCTGGCGGGCGCCATCGCTCAGGTCGCCGTATAGCTCCACGAAGAGGTGCTGCCAGAGCTTGTGTGCGCTCATGCGGTCCTGCTTCATCAGGCCGAACATCAGCAGGTAGTCGTGGTTGGCGATGCTCGTTTGCCCAGCATCCTTGATCACCTGAAGGAAAATGGCCAACAGGTCGTTCTCGCCCCAGGCTCGGTGCAGGTAGGTGCTCACCCATCGCCCGCTGGACAAGGCCTTCAGCACCGTTATGATGAACTCTGCGATGGCCAGGTCCGCAGCAAGGTGCTCCTGGGTGTCCATTACGCGGATCTCCAGCGTTCCCCGGTCGAAATGGGCCACGGCTCCGCGGGAATTGGCCTGTTCGTGGTCCAGCAGGTTGCCGCCTTCATGCTCGGCCAAAACTTGTGCAATGGGGCCATAGATCGTGCGGTAATAATCCTCCTGATCGAAAGCGGCCTCCGGTACCAGGGAGCCCATCAATTCCGGATGGCGCTCGTGCATGTGCAGGTAGGCCTCCATGCGGGCATCGAGGAAGCCGGTCCAAGAGCCGTTCAGGAAAGGGGAGGAGGCCGTCAGTGCAGGAATGATAGGCAGCAGCAAGCGCACCGCGGCGTGCAGGCGCATGAACTCCTGGTCGCCATCGAAGGTGATCTCAAGCCGCGTGCCGGCCGAGTTGCTCCAACCAGGGGTATTGCAATTGAAGATCCGGTGGCAGAGCTGCACCAGTTCATCATCGCGCAACTCCGTCCCGGTAACGGCGTCCATCCACGGGTGGGCTCCGGTGGGGAGCAGGGTGCAGCCCATCCTGGCAAGCACTTCATTGATGCTGTTGACTTCGTTCTGCAGACGTTGGTGTAGCACGGGCCAACGCACAGCAGGGCGCTGGTTCCGCAGGCTGATCTGGTGCTTGGCCACACCTGCCGTCCACACCATGCTGCCCCGCTCCAGGGAACCGCTCGGTGCTGCGCCCAAGTCTGCGAACAAAGCAGGCACCACGGGACGCACCTCCAAGCTTTGGCTGTCCACCACGTGGAAGTCCACACCCAGGTGGATGGCTTCATGGAGCTTGTAGGGACGCTTGCGGGACGGCATGAGAGGAACGGCAGCTTGCTGATGCAAAGGAAGCACAGGGAACGAAAGACCCGGATCCTGGGCCGGCCCTACGGCAGTGATGCTCGATCACCGCCACCGGCAGCGGGCAGGCGCACCAGTCCGCAGGCTTCGTTGTTGCGCACCACCAACAGGTGCCGTTCGTTGCCCACGGTGATCGGCCGCAATTGGCGCACGTCACCACGCAGTGCCAAGCCGCTGGAGGTTCGGGGTACGTTGGTCAAGCGGCCAGCGGCATCCCCACGCAGCCATTGCCCGGCGCAGGCATCGTAGCGTCCGAACTGGGCATCCGTACCATAGTGGTTACCTGCCACGAGCGCATCCACCGCACCATCACCATCCACATCCATCAGGCATGCGGCACGTGCCATGGAGGTCTGGGCGATGCGGGGCAGTTCCTCGGGCGCGAAGGAATTTCCACCCTGGTTACGGAAGAGCGTGTGGGCGAAGGTGTTGGCTTGCAGCTTGCGAGCGTCCACACGCTCCTCCGCCGTGAAGATGCGGTCATAACTGGCCAAGGCATAATCGTGGTAGCGGAGGAAGCGCTTCTTCAGCAGCACCATCTGATCCAACAGGCGGTCGCGGGTGTGCACTGGATAGGAGCGCCCTTGCAGCTTATGGCAGAGGATCGCGTCCATGGACCCGTTCATGTCGAAGTCCTTGTAGTACATGTGGATCGGTTCATCGGCCGAAGTGCGCAACGCCATGTTCAAGCCTGCGTTGCCGGCGAGTATCTCGGGGAAGCCATCGCCATCGAGATCCGCCACGGAAACGGAGCACCACCATCCGGTCCTGTCATTCAGCCCAAGTGCCTGTGTGGTATTCCGGAAACGCCCGTCACGCCAGTTGAACACGGTGACCGGCATCCATTCGCCGACGATAACCAACTCCGCAGCACCGTCCCCATCCAGGTCGGCGGCACATGCAGCGGTCACCATGCCGATGCGTTCCAAGCCTTCCGCCCAGGTCGCGGTCACATCGGTGAAGCGGCCGCCATCATTGCGCAACAGTTGGCTTGCCGGTGCCACGGGATACTGGCCTGGCGAGATGCGCCCACCCACGAACAGGTCCAGGTCCCCGTCGCCATCCCAGTCGTGCGCCACCACGGCGCCGGTGCTGTTGTAGGCTGTGGGCAAGGCGTTCGGGCTGCGGGTGAATCGGCCTTTCCCATCGTTCAGGTAGAGCCGGTCCGCATACATCGGATCACCAGCGGGACGTTCATTACCTCCGCTTCCCACATAGAGGTCGAGGTCACCATCGCCGTCCGCATCGAAGAGCACTGCGGTCACGTCCTCCGCCTCTTGGTCAGCTACCAACGCCAATTGTTCCGTGATCGTGAATTGCCCATTCGCCCCTTGCAAGTGAACGGTGCCCGCAAAGCCCATGGCACCGCCCAGGAATATATCGTCACGTCCATCGCCGTTCAGGTCACCAACGGCGGCTGCCGGTCCTTCCATGCTGAAGAATTGATGCAGCAATGGCTCCCGCTTCAGGTCGATGTGCTCATTCTCCCGGTGGGCCAGCGTTGAGGGCAGCTTCGTGGATCGGTCCGCGAAGTGTGTGGCTTCCGTAACGTTCCTACGGATGGGCTGGTGCGGCACCAAACCTGCTTCCCTCCTTATGGTGTGGGTGGTGTTCGCGGACAGCCCACGCATCTCCTGGACAGCGCCATCAGGCCAATGGATCACCAAGCGCTCCAGCTTCTGATCACTGCCCAGCCCGAAATGGGCCACCGCCTCGGAGCACGATAGGAAGCCCCGGGTGGGCTGAATGCATTGCACCTGGTGGCCGCCATCGGCAGTGTACAGGCTCACCTTGGAACCGATCGCCGTCCTTCCCTTACCGGCATCGAGCGCAATGCGTAGAAAGCCATGGCCGTTCCGTTCCGAGCCCCGGTTGCGCAACACGAATGCCGCATCGTTCAGGTTGTTCATCACCAGGTCCAAGTGCCCGTCGTTATCAAGGTCCGCGTAAAGGGCTCCGTTGCTGAAGGCAGGAGCGCCAGCGTTCCACTCTCGTGATCGGTCGCTGAACTTCAGGTCACCCTCGTTCCGGAACAGGAAGGACTGGAGCTTCTGGCTGGGGATGCTGGTGATCCACTGCACAAGGTCGATGCGGCCAGCGTTCAACTCCTTCTGCAGTGAGTCCATCTGGTAGCGCAGGTAATCGTTGTTGGTCACGTCGCGGTAATAGCCATTGGTCACCAGCAGATCCTTCAGGCCATCGTTGTCGAGATCGGCGAACAGGGTGCTCCAACTCCAGTCGGTATGGGCCATGTCGGTCATGAAACCGACATTGCTGAAAGTACCGTCGCCATTGTTCAGGTGCAGGTAGTTGGCCGCGAACTGGGCCTTCAATCCGACCGCAAGCACCTTGCGATACTTGTCGAAATTGGTTGCCATCGCAAGGGTCTGGTAGCGGTAATGGTCGCGGGCGGTCATGTCCGCGGTGAAGAGGTCCAACGCACCATCGTTGTTCACATCGGCCAGGTCGGACCCCATGGAGGAGTAGGAACTGCTGGCGAAGTGCCGGTCGAAACGATCGGTGAAGGTGCCGTTGCCATTGTTCACCCAGAACTGGTCGGGCATGATGTAATCGTTGCAGATATAGATGTCCGGAAGACCATCCCCTGTGATGTCGCCGATGGCGGCGCTGAGCCCGAAGGCTTCATTGATGATGCCGGCCTGCGCGCTGATATCCTTGAAGCGCCCTCCATCATTGCGGTACAAGCGATCGCTGGTGTATCGCAGGTCGGCACTGCGGACCACCTCGTAATTCCCTTTGGGGTCCAGTTTCACGCGGAGATTATTGGCCTCACGCATATCAGCCGGATGGTTCACCAGGAACAGGTCCAGGTCGCCATCGAGGTCCATGTCGAAGAAGTAGGCCTGGGTGGAGTAGCTCGGATCGTCGAGGCCGAATTCCCGAGCGCGTTCCGAGAAGGTCAGGTCACCGTTGTTGATGTACAACAGGTTGCGCCGCAGCTCCGGGTCATGCAAGGCATCCCGGCACACATGGATATCCAACAGGCCATCACCGTTGATGTCCACGAACGTCACGCCGGTCTTGTATCCGCTCACCTGGTCGATACCGGCCTGTGCCGAGATATCCCGGAAACGGAAGTCGCCTTCGTTCAGGTAGAGCCGGTCGGAACCCGTGTTGGAGACGAAGTACAGGTCCGCAAGACCATCGTTGTTGATGTCGCCGACGCCCACACCCGCACCGTTGAACAGGTACTCATAGCGCAGGATGTTCCAGGCATCGGTCTCCACCAGGCGGTTCACGAAGCCGATGCCTGTGCGCGTGCTGTCCAACAGCTCGAACAGTGGAGCATGGGATCCTTCCCCAGCGGAATTGCTTGCTATGGGCTGTCCTCCGGAGGTGCAGGCAGCGACCAGGAATAGCGGAGCCACCCAGAAGGGCGTGCGCAAACGTTGAGCTGACCGAACGCTGCTCATGGCTCAAGACTGTTGATCAAACGTGTACCGATCGCCTTACCCTGCATGTTCCCTTCCTGGATGCTGGGCATGTAGTGGATGCCTCCATAAAAGCGGCTCATGCTCACTTCCCACGCCGCTTCATGGAAGGAAGGGAAGTCCCGGACACCCAGCCCGAAGATCACTTCCGTGCTGTCCGTAAAGGCCAGATTGCCGCCGTACAGGTGGTCCAGTACCGTGGCAGCAGCGGCCGATACCACGCTGTGCCCGCTCGGGTATTCCGGGAAGGGCGGCGTTTGGATCAGGGAACTCCACTCCGGATCGATCAGTTCATTGATGTAAGTGATGGGGCGCACCACATCGGTCCTGAACTTCTCGTGCCAGCAGGAGATCAGGCCATCGAACATGGCGATGGCCGACAAGGTGTAGGCTTCGGTGGTCCGGAAGGTGTTGCTGCCCTGTTGGCGTGATACCTGGCTAACGATGTTGAGCCAATGCCCCGGGGGCGAGATGCGGTGCTCCTGTGTTACCAGATGGCCACGGTGGGTGCTGATGTTCGGGTTGTCATCCCAGTACAGGGCGATGTGGCGCGTGCTATCGTTCAAAGCGAGGGAGGCATCGTACATCTCGCGCACCATGCTGTGGAATGGACTGCCTTGTTCGGCCGAGTAGGGGAGCATCGGATGCACCACATAGAGAGCAGCATCCTCCAAGAACAGCGGCCGGACCTTGTCCCAGTTGGGCTCCAAAGCCGGGGTATAATCGGGTGGCGTTTCACTCCAGGAGCCCGGACCGCCTTTGGCCATATGCCGGTCCATGGTGCGTGTTTCCACGTAGTTGTCGCGCAGCAGCCAGGCTTTCACGGCGGCGGTCATATTCTTCGCCACCCGCTCCGAGGCATCCAGGGTGGAGGCGGGCATGCCTGCTTGACGGGCTTTGCTGCGGAAGCGCTCCGCCAACTCTTCCATGCGATGCTCGCTGAATACAACGATGCGAGCCGTGTGGCAGAAGGCAAGCAGCGCGGACAGTTCATCGTGCGCATCGCTGCGATCAATGCTTGGCAGGCTATCCAATCCGTTCAGCACAGGAACCAGATCCAACAGGCTGTCCGGGTGGAATGCACGAAGGGTGAGGTAGTGCGCTAAGTGGGGATACACATAGACCCGGGATGCGATCGGCGGATTGAAGGCATCCACCATGGCCACCTCCAGCAGTTCCCGGTTCGCAGCGCGCAGGTCCTCCGCACCGAAGGGTTGCGTTACCTTTTCTGAAGGCGGCTTACAGGCATGCAGGAACAGGATGCAGAGAACAGGTGCCAGAACGTGCGCACTGAATAGCTGACGGACCATGGCGAAAGGATCATGATGTGTTACCGGAAATGTCCCCGACATCCACCACACCCTTGGCACCGGTCGATCCATCCTTGGAACAGCTCGCTCCTATGCCATGCCCTCGATAGGTCCGAATATAGCAATAGGGCCATGCGGCCGCCAGTCCGCCTCTCTCAGTGACAGGACTTTCGGGCACCACTCAAGGGTGCTTCATCCAGTGGCCGCTACTTGCGCAAACCCTCCAGCAGGTTGGCCTCCACGGCGTAGACCTCACGCGCATCGGGGAGGTTCACGTAGGTCCAAACGCCCACCTTACCCGGCGCAAAGGTGTTGCTGCCCAGGTTCAGGTCTTTGGTGCGGCCATCCACATCGATGAAGGTGATGCGGCACAGCGTGCTGTCGGTCAGTGAATAACGCTCACCCAGCAGGCGGATCATGCCCATGTCGCGCTTCACTTTCAAGCGTTGATAGCGCTCCAGCAGTTCATTGGCGTGGTTCGTTGCGGTGGTGGAAAGGGGAGAAGGCACGCTGTGTATCCAGATCGCACCCTGCCGCTGATAGCTGAAGTCGTTCGCTGGATCATGACGGTCCTCGAAGCGGATACCGACCACTGATGCGGTATCCAGTTCCAACACATAGGTGAGCGGTTCCACGCTGTTGGTTCGCAGCCCGAAACGATTGCCCAGTACGAACAGGAGCACGATCGACAGCGCCGCGATGATCAGGGCCTTGGTGGAGGTGCTCAACTTCATGCCGCGAAGCTATTCGGTGTAGCCTGCTCTTGGTTCAGCGGTAGCGGGCCACGAAGTCGGCATAACCCCGGCACTCCAATATGTCCCGGTAGGCTTCCTGGCTTTTACGATCCTTCAGGTGCCTATGGTACGGGCTCTCCCACGCGGACCATTCCGGTTCGCTCCGGTCCATATAGATCTGCCAGTTCCATGCGCAGCGCGCTGCATTGCGCACGGCCAAGGCCTTCAGCACCGGATCCTTGGCGTCGATGGCCTTTTCGTAGTGGTCTCTGGCACGCGCGCAGCCGTAGTAGTCATCGTCCCCGGGCGCGCCGTATTCCACCTCGCGCCAACCGTCCATTTCATGGATGCTCCACGCGATCCGGCTCATGATCCAGTACTTGCCGTGCCAGCTCATGTTGTAGTAGGCGTTGCCCAGCAGGTAGTGGTTCAAGGCGCGCTTCCTCGGGTCGCGGTCGGCTTCGCGGTGCAGCGCCAGCATGCGCTCCACGATCGTGCGCTTGTTGTAGCGCATGCTGTCTTCCTTGCGGTAGTTGTAAGGGTCGTGGATGTTCAGTTGGAACGGGTCATCATCCGCGAACATGGCGTAGGGATAGCTGCTCCAGAATTCGTCCGGGATCTGGCGGTAGGCGGCCACGGCCTCCTCTAAACGGTTCTCGCGCAGGTACCACATGCCCTTGTAGTCCAGCAGTTTTTCGCGGGTGAGGTCGTTATCCTTGAAATGCTCCTCGGTGCGTTCCCAGCCATCCGGCCGCTCATCGGTGGCGGTGAGGTAGCGCTCAAAGGGCGTCTTGTCCTTCTTGTCCAGCAGGGCGATCATGCGATCGTAGTCCGAGGGTGTTGCCTTCTCGAAAGCCACGTGACGGGCGTTCTTGCTGTACCACACTGGAAGCATGGTCCCGTACATGCGGTTGCTGCGCGCCAGCAGGAACACGCCTTCGGGTAGTTCTCCGCGGTCGATGAGCTTCTTGCCCAAGTACAGGTGAAGCTGCCCCAACAGCTCATTGCGCTGCACTGCCAGATCGGGCGCGGTGTTCAGCAGTTCCACCAGGGCGAGCACATCGTTGCGGGTGGCATCGGTAAGCTTCCTGGCAGCCATGGTGCCGCAGAGTATCCGCACCAAGCGGGCTTGTGCGCGCACTGCTGCTGGTGCGGAAGGTTCCTTGTCCACTTCCGTCAATGTGCGGATTGCGCTAACGAAGTCGCCGGACACGAAGCTCAGGTGGCCGTGCAGTAGCTCCAGGTAGGTACGCTGCGCTGCATCGAACTGTGGAGCGATGCGGGTGATGAAGGTCTGCACTTCCTTCAGGTAGTCCAGGTCCACACGCAGTACGTCGGCAGGGCTGAGTCCTTCGGGCTCATCGTGCCATTGGCGGATGGCCGCACCAAGGTCGGTGAGCGTGGTGGTGAGCAGCCAATCCTCCAGCTTGTTCACTTCGCGGGTGAGTAGCAGGGGCAGGTGCTGGTTGCCGGGGTCCCACGCGGCAATGCGCTCCAGGTCCTCCAGTGCCCGGCCGGGATGTTGCAGGTCGCGCATCACCATCAAGTTCGCGCGGTGCTTGTCGTCCTTCGCCATGCCGAGGTAGTCCTCCACTTCGCGACTTGCGAAGAGCTGCACCATGCGGAACTGCTTGTCCGGAGCCCGGTCGAAGAGCTCCGCGAAAGCCAGGTCGCGCTCGGCGTTGGGCAGCATGCCGGCCAGGTAGAAAGCGGCCGCGCCCTCCATCCAGCTCATGCCGCGCAGGGGGGCGAGGTGCTGCTCGTACACCGGTCGGGCGTTGAGGTTCGGACGCTGCGGGTCCTGACCATGGTGGGCCAGGCGCACCAACTGGAAGGCAAGTCGAGCGCGCAGTTGCGGATGTTGTGCGGCCTTCAGCATCTGCTCACCATCCTTCCACGCCTTGCGGATGCCATCACCGTCGTGTTCAATGAAGCCCCAGGGATCCTCGCTGTTCACCAATTGCTCGCAGCGCTTGGCGAAGGCGATGAACTCCGGCCAGCCGCCCTTCATCCGGGCCAGGCGCTTCAGGAAGTCATTGCGCAGGAAGAGCTCGATCTGTTGCTCGAAATAGTCGGTTGGAGCGATGCCATAGAGGATGGCCGCTATGTCATCCCTTGGCACATCCTTGCCCACCACGGCCTGCCACTCGTCCAGGTTCGCCTCGTACGGCAGTGTGGTGATCTCGTGGTAATCTGGACCATAGAGCACATTGGTGGTGAAGTAGAAGGCATGCAGCGGCCGCGATCCTGCCAGTTCGGGTTGGAATAACCAAAAGCGGTATTCCTCCGAGATCCAGCCCCAGCCGCAGCTGTTCAGCTGTGCAGGTTGCGCAACAAGCGCCAAGGCCGCGAGGTATGGAAGGATGCGATTCATGGACGCTTGCTGCGCTTGGGTTCGATCACGGGAACGTTATCAGGCAACGGCATCAGGACGGTTGTATCCAACACCACCTCTATGCCTTCTTCCACTTCGATCTCCACGTGGATCTCTTCCTCCACCTGGCCATGCCATCCGCGAATGCGACCGAATCCTGCGAAACCGGCACGCACATCGGCCTTTTCCAGCTGTTGGAAGGTGGCCGTGCCCAGTTCGAAGAAGGCCACCGCAAGCGTGTCGCTGTTCACGGCGCTGCGTGCCATGCGTACCACCTGTGCGATCACCTCAGGCGTCATGCGTTCCATGCGCACTTCATCACCCAGGTGCAATTGGGGCAGTGCATTGTTGTCTTCCTTGGTCACTTGCATGGTGCCACGCGTGGGGCCGGTCAGCATGCCGGCGGTCATCGCCTTCTGCACTTGGTCATCGTGCAGGATGCCCAAGAACTTCCCATTGCGGAACTGCACGCCCCAGGAGAATGCAGGCAAGCCGATGTCCAAGGGAAGGGGGTAGGCTTTGGTGCCGTTGAAGTACGGCGCAGCGGTGGCCTCGTCGAAGATGGAGTTCACATCGCCCGGTTCGGTGATCTTGCCCACGTTGTAAGGCATCAGCATGCCCCGGTCCGCGGGTGGGACGCCGGTCTTGCCGGGTTGCGCATACTGGTGCAGGCGGATGGTGGCGGTCAGTGGCACGTCCAGGCTGTCGTTCATGATCCGCGTAAGACGGAAGAAGCGGTCCTTGGTCTTGGCGCTCCAGTCGCAGTCCAGCATCACACCGTGGATGGTGCTCGGGCTTTCCATCCGCAGTTTGCGGAGCAGCTTGTGCGCCAACTCGTCCACCTCTTCATCGCTGATCTTCAGAAAGGTGTTGTTCGTGATGTAGATGCAGGGCACCAGTTCCACCTCGTCCGTCCAGTTGCCGCGCTTGCGACTGTAATTGCGCCATTGATAGGGAACGGGCACCACTGAAACGGGGTGCGCGCCATTGGCCGGGTTCCAGTCGATGTCCAGCAGCTTGTGGTACACGCGCTGTATGCCGTTACGCGTCACGGCCAGTTCTTCGTTGCCCTCCAACCAGGTCTTGTTCTTCCAACGGAAGGCCGAAGGGATCACCACAGGATCTGGCGGAGTTGGGCGCAGGAACCCCCACGCGGCCAAAGGAAGGAAGAGCAAGGGCGACCAGCGCAGGAGGCGGAGCATGGGTGGCGGTTCAGGCAGAAGAACGCGATCGCGAAGGTGCTATTTCGTGCGGCGCGAAGGACTGTGGCCGGCCAATGCGCCGCTCACATCCAGCACGGCTTGATCGGTGCAGGCATGTACACGCTCGCCGGGCAGCGGTTCGATCAGGTGCAGACCGGTGCCCATGCCGAAAGCAGGCAGCAGCCCGTTGCGCGCCCCGAACCAGAAGCAGGGCAGCCGCAAGCGCTGGCGGCCCATGCCTTTCAGCACCACGCCGGGGTGCAGGTGCCCGCCCAGGACATAGCCGCCCAGGTCGGCCGTGCCGTCGTGCGTGAACACGAAGGGGCCTTCCTCCACGCTCTCATCGCACACGCGGATGCCCGCTTCCGCGTAGCGCCGGTCGGCCAGCACATCGTGGTTGCCGGGCACCAGGTGGATGGCCTCCTGCTGTTGCGCGCACCATTCCGCAAAGGGCGCCCAAGCACTGTTGTGGCTGCTGTGGAAGAGGTCGCCCAGGATGATGAGCCGCTCGGGTTTGAAGGCGGCAAGCAGCCCGTCGAGCCGTTGCAGGGTGTGTGCATCGTGGCCTTCGGGAAGTGCCAGACCGCCCTTGCGCAGGTGGGCCGCCTTGCCCAGGTGCAGGTCGCTTACCACCAGCCAGCGCAGCCGCGGCCAGTAGAGCGCGCGGTGGGGGTGGAGCAGCAGCCGTTCCCCGGCGATGTCGATCTCGGCAGTGAGCACGTGCCGAAGGTAGGGGCAGAAGACTGGTACCTACCGGGCCACCACCGGCACGCGCCAAACCTGCACGCCATCCACCGTACGCAGCAGGTACATCCCCGCAGGCAGGTCGTTGGGAAGCATAAGGATGCCATCCGCAGCGAGCCTCAGTTGGTGCAGCAAGGCACCGCGTGCATCACGCAGTTCGAGCCAAGTGCCCGGTGCAAGGCCAGCGGCCCACAAGGGAGCTCCGGCCAGTGCGGGTAGCGGCCACACGCGTACGCTGGTCGGTCCGTCCGCATCAAGCAGGCCCGTGCTGATGTCCCCGAAAAGGTCCTCATACACATGCGCGAACTCATCGGCCACTGCGCAGCTCCCCACCGCATCCCAGTTGATGCTCCAGGTCATCAAGCCACGCAGGCCGGGATAGGTGGCCACGCGCTGGTAGCTGCCCGGCTGCGGACCCGTGCCACGCAGGTACTTCACGGCCTGCTCCACCACGGTGGGAGTTACGTCACCCCCACCGGCGGCCAGCGGACAAGCCGGCAATCCGATCGCTACTTTCTCAGCTGGCCATGGCGCAAAGAACCCTCCGCTCGTGTTGAAGCCCTGCAAGAGCGCTTCGGTCTGGCTCACGATGAAGTCGGCCGTGCCTTGCGTGTAGATGGCGCCGTCGATGCCGTACATGCTGCCGCTGTTGTAGAGTTGCACTTGCAGGATGTCCAAGCGGTCGCGTAGCGCTTCGAGCATGGGCAGGTACGCGCCCCAGATGCCTCCGAAGGCGCTCATGCCGCCTTGTACGTAGGCCGTTTCCGGCGCGGCGGTGAGCATCATGGGCACCCCGTGGGTACTCTCGAACTGGTCGGCGATGGCGTGTACCGCATCGATGAAGCGGATGATGCGCGCATCCACGGGGTTGGCGATGGTGCCACCGGTGATGGCCACCGAAGCGCTTTCCAGGTCGATGTCCATGCCATCGAAGCCGTAAGTGCCGATGATGTCCAGCATGCTGGCCACGAACTGGTCGCGCTCCGCATCGCTGTCCAGGTGGATGGTGCTCGTGGCGCCGCCGATGCTGATGAGCACTTTTCGGCCCTGCGCTTGGAGGGCTGCCACATCGGCAAGGAAGGTGGCTGGCGCGGTCTCCTGCGGGGCGAAGACCATGTCGTACGTGGTGCCGGGCGCGGGCAAGGCGAAGCTCACACACACCACGGTGTAGCGTTCATCCACTTGGGATAGCTCGAGGTAGGGCGCGCTGCCGTCGTTCCAGTTGTGCCAATAGCCGATGAGGTCGGTGCCTTGGGCGTGGCATGGCAAACTGATCAAGAGGCTGGTCGCAACAAGTGCGGAAAGCAGTCGTGCGTGCATGGCGGTTGGTTTGAGCCGAAGATGCATTCTACATGGCGGCTGGCAGTAGCGCGCTGTGGCGATCCTTGGGTGGCTGAGCGGGCAGCTAACTCCTCAGAGCTCAGGCGGCGTTGCCACTTCGTGCTGGCGGGCTGACTGCTTCTGTGCGCCCCTATCCTTGCAGAACAGTGCATCTCCGCCTATCCACGCATGATCATTGCGCGGGAGTACATCAAACACGAGCGGGGGCGTGCAAGGTTGAGCGTGAGAAGCAGACCAAGCGCCTCGGGCTACTTGATCGGAACTGCCTTCAACGCTCGAAGGTGTACGTGCTTTTGAAGACCTCGAGCACCATACGCTCTTCAGTCAGCTCCTTCACCTTAAAGCGTCCGGCAAAGGAAGCCCCTCCAACGCCGCCCATACGGGTGGTGGAGAGAAAGAGCATGTTGTCCGGCAGCATGGTCCATGTGGCCTCAAAGCCAAAGTGCTCGCACTCGTCCGGCGCCGTAGCGGTCATATGCTTCACCTTGGTGCCATCGGCCAGGGGCGGTGCTGCCTCATTGCTGAAGCGCCAAACGGTGCGCGCATCGCAGTCCGTGAACTTCGGGCGACGCGCATCGTCGCTATATCCGGTGAAGCGCCATTCACCAACCGGGGAAGGACCAACGGTTGTGGTATCGCTACTGGCTTCGCTGCCACAGGCGTACAGGCCGAACATTAGGATGGTGGCAAGCATGCCAAAGAGGCTACTGGTCTTCATGATGGATCGATATGTTGGTTCCACAAGGATAGAGCCTGGACCATGGCCACCCTTACTCCTTCAAGAATCGGAAGTGTTCAACCAACCCGTTACCGATGAATTGACCGGTGTAAAGGCCCGGGGCCAGACCACGCACATCTAGCACTCCATTCACCACCCGGGCTTCCAAGGCCACACGGCCGTGCGCATCAAAGAGACGCAGCATGGGGTTTACCATCGCGGTTTCGACCCACAAGTGATCTTGGGCCGGATTGGGGAACACACGTATGGATGTTGTTGTAGGAGCGCTATCGATCCCAGTGCTCATGTCCAGACAGTAGGTCTCCAGTACTGGAAGTCCAGCTCCTGTTTGTGTGGGTGGATCGAAGGTGGTGATACCGATTGTGCTGTTGAGGGGCATGGGCGTGGTAACTGCTAAGGTCACATCGCTGGCCGGCATGTCCAAGCTCTCCTGATCGCAGCCGCTCTGACCTACGAGGTCGGTCCGCATAAGCAGCAGGTCGAACACCGTTGCCGGTTCCGAACGGTATCCGGTGGCCACATAGCCATTGGGAACAAGCGCTACACCATGCAGGCCGCTTTCCTGGCCGCCCGCACCGTAAGTGTTCGCCCACATCACGTCACCATCGTCATCGATGTGCATCAGCAGGCCATGGTCCCTTGATGCACCGGGTGTGCTTTGCAGGCCACCGACAAGGATGTGGCCGCTGCCGTGGGCTGGCACTATGCGCCGAACAATATCGGAGCGCTGGCCTCCATACGCCTTGGTCCACTGCACAGCACCCAAGTCGTCGATTCGCAGCACGAGGATGCTTTGGTTGCCACTTCCGAAGGTGGTGGTGCTTCCGGCAATGATCCAGCCGCCATCATCCGTTGGCTGCGCGCTCAAGGCCTGCTCCAAGCCACTGCCGCCGTAGGTGCGAACCCATTGTTGGGTGCCTGCTGCATCGTATCGGATCACGAAGAAGTCGCGCTGACCGGGACCCAGGTTCTCGGTGGTGCCCACCACAAGAAAGCCACCGTCGGAAGCGGGTGCAAGGCTGAAACCACCATCGAAACCACTGCTACCGGGTTGCTGCACCCAGACCAGGTCGCCGTTGGCATCCAGCCGCACCAACAGCAGACGACGGCTGCCAAGCGTGCCGGAATTCCCTGTGAGCAAGTAGCCACCATCGGACAGAATGAGGAAGTCCGTAGCGTCATCATTCCCCGAGCTGCCGACCCTGCGCGACCACAGAAGGCTGCCATCATCGTTCAGCCGCAGCAGGTATAGGCTGCGCAGATTTCCCCAGCTGTTGTCGGTATGGCCCAGTACAACAAAGCCGCCATCGGGATGGACCCTGGCACGCGTACCCACTTCATTGAACTGTCCGCCGTAGGTGTTGCTCCAGACCGGGTTGCCCAGCGCATCGGTGCGCATCACCAACAGGTTCTCGGTACCCGGTCCGCTGCTGGTGGTGGATCCGGTAACAAGGGATCCGCCATCAGCCAAGGTCACCACATCAAAGCCTTGGTCAAAGCTTGAGCCCCCGTACGCACGCTGGAACGTTTGGGCCTGCGAAGTGAACGGTGAAGCACACCAGGTGAGGAGACCGACGAGCGCGAACATTGAGTTGAGGGAGTGGAGCATGTTCATGGTTCTGCACTTAAGTGGGTGCCAATAATCCCAAAGACGTGCCGAAATATGCACAAGTCGCCTGCTAGGAGAGAACCATATGAAGCCTACTTGAAACAGATCGTTGTGAATGTCTTCGAAACCGGGTTGGATGATTCACGCCTTCTCCAAGCGCTCTGTCATCTTCCGGATCCGGTCCTCCAACTGCTCGCTCGTGAGCTTCTCCCGCAGCCGGTCCACCAGGATGGGGAAGGCGAAGGGCGTGAAGCGTCCTGGGTCCTTCAGCACGATACGCTGGCGACCGATCCGCTCCAAAGCCTCGCGCATGCGTGGTAGTTCCATCTGCACATCGAAGGCTTCATCGTAGGCTTGGCGCAGCAACAGGTGCTCAGGCTCATGCTCGCGGAACACGTCGAAGAAGAGGCTACTGTTGGCGCGCATATGCCGTTCCTTTAGCGGGCGCCCCGGCATGCCTTTGAACACCAGTCCGGCAATGCTGGCGATGTCGCGGAACTTACGCTTGGCCATTTCGGTGGCGTTCAGGCTACGCTGCAGGTCGCTCAGCAGGTCCTGCGGACTGAAGAGGTCGTTGTCCAGCGCCTCCTCGATGGGGATCGGCTGGTCGCTGAGCAGCTCGAAGCCGTAGTCGTTCATGGCGATGCTGAAGGTGATGGGCTTCAGTAGACTCATGCGGAACGCGAGGAGCGAGCCCATGGCCTCGTGCACCAGCCGCCCCTCGAAAGGATAGATCACCACGTGGTGACCTTCGCGACTGGTGAAGCGCTCAATGAGCAGTTCGTCCTCGGTGGGCACGACGCTCGTTTCGCGTTGTCGCTCCAAGATGGGCTCCACCGCTCGCATTTCGGGAGAGCGTTCTTCCCTCGCACCAAGCTTGTCGGCTGTTGATGAGTTCTCGGCTGCGGTCACCCCTCTCCCTGGGAGAGGGGCCGGGGGTGAGGTCGGGGGAAATGGGGGGCTAAGTTGTTCCCGCAACACCTTCGCCATATAGCTGCTCAGCGGCATCCTTCCACCTTGCCAACTGGGGATCTTGCCCTTCTGCTCGCGGCTTTTGCGCACCTGTGCCACCAGCCCCTGCACGCGCACGAACTCCAAGCTGCGCCCCGCGAACCAGAACACGTCGCCGGGCTTCAGCTGGTTGATGAACCACTCTTCCACCGTGCCGATGCGCCCACCGCCGATGAGCTTCACCGCGAAGCTCTCATTGCCCACGATGGTGCCGATGCTCAGCTTGTGGCGCAGCGCCACACGACGATCGTGTACGCGGATGCAGCCATCGGCATCCACAACGGCCTTGCGGAACTCCTCATAGGCCGTGAGGCTCTTGCCACCTGTAGTGATGAAGGTGAGCAGCCAGTCCCATTCTTCGTGTGTGATGTCCTGGAAGCACCAGGTGGAGCGCACCTCATCGTACAAACTGGCAGGGCAGAATCCATCGCTCACGGCCAGCGTCATGAGGTACTGCGCCAGCACATCGAAGCAGCGGAACAGCGGTTGGCGGGCTTCGATGCTCCCTTCTGCAGCAGCTTGGCGCAGCGCGGCGGCCTCCACCAATTCCAGCGCATGCGTGGGCAGGAACCAGATGCGGCTCACGGCATCAGGGCGGTGGCCGCTACGGCCTGCACGTTGAACAAAACGCGCCACGCCTTTCGGCCCGCCCACTTGCACTACCGTCTCCACGGGGCGGAAGTCCACGCCGAGGTCCAGGCTGCTGGTACACACCACGGCCTTCAGCCGACCTTCGTCCAACGCCTTCTCCACCCATTCGCGCACGCCGCGGTCCAAGCTACCGTGGTGCAGTGCGATGGTGCCCGCAAGCTCGGGTGCGATATCGAGCAGGTGGTGGTACCAGATCTCACTCTGTGCGCGGGTGTTGGTGAAGATGAGCGTGCTGGTGCTCTGCTCGATGATGGGCAGCAGGCGGTGCGCCAGCTTCAGGCCCAGGTGCCCGGCCCAGGGGTAGCGCTCCACCTCCTCGGGGATGATGCTGTGGATCTCGATGGGTTTCTTGATGGTGGATCGCACAAGTACGGGTGCGCCGGTACCACAAGGTCGGCCCACGCTGAGCAGAGTCGAAGCGGGGTCGACGGTGCCGGAGGTGACCAAGTGTGCCGTTCCGAGCAGTACGTCCATTGCCTGCGGCAGATTCCCGATCGTCGCGCTGATGCCCCAGATGCCCAGCTGCGGACGCAGGGCCTTCAGCCGGCTCAGGGCCAGTTCCACCTGCACGCCGCGCTTGCTGCCCAGCAGCTCGTGCCACTCGTCAGCGATGAACCAGTCCAGGTGCTTGAAGAGGTCGGCGTAGCCCTTGGTGGCCAGCAGTACGTGCAGGCTTTCGGGCGTGGTGACCAGCAGCTGTGGCAGGGCCTTCTTCTGCGCCGCACGTTCCTTGGTGCTGGTATCGCCGGTGCGTGTGCCTACCTTCCAGTCGAGGCCCACGCCATCGCACATGCGTTGCGCGCTTTCGGCGATCTCGCCGGCCAAGGCACGCAGGGGCGTTATCCATATGGCCTTCAATCCACGGTTGTCACTCCGGCTTTCCCTGAGCGAAGTCGAAGGGGCCGGAGTCGCACGGTTAAGCTTTGGGCGACTCCGGGTCGAGCCCGGAGTGACAATAGCGTGGTTGACCACCCCGCCCCACACCGCATACGTCTTGCCCGTCCCGGTGGGAGCATTCAGCAGGCCGCTTCGGCCGGCAGCCATGTGCGCCCACACCTCGCGCTGGAAGGGCTGCGCGGTCCAGCCTTGGGCGGCGAACCATGGGTCCAATGCGGGGTGCGCGTTCATGATGGGTATTTGGGCGCGCCCCTCGTGCCTCGGGTCGGGCTGTTCGCTGCAAGTCCGCACTCGTCGTTCCTCCTCGCTTGCGGGCTTTCCGCTGCCATCCCTCGCGCGGGCATTGTGCACAACCGTTGTTCACGGCTATGCGTGTTGATCACGGATACTAGAGGGTCGACCCAGTGGGGCGACGCTACAGGTGCTTCGATCGTGATCCGTGGGTTCATCGGATCATGCCTTTCAGATCATCCAGTGTGTTCGCATCGGCCGCCTTCTTGTCCTTTCGCCAGCGCACGATGCGCGGGAACCGAACCGCCACGCCGCTCTTGTGCCGCGTGCTCGCACTGATGCCCTCGAAGGCGATCTCGAAGACCAGCTCCGCTTTCACCTGCCGCACAGGGCCGAAGCGCTCCACCGTGTTCTTCTTTACGAAGGCGTCCACCTGCTTCATCTCGGCATCGGTGAGGCCGCTGTAGGCTTTAGCGAAGGTCACGAGCTGGCCGCTGTGCCACAGTCCGAAGGTATGATCGGTGTACAGATCGGCCCTGCGTCCGTGCCCCTGCATGCTGAAGGTGAGCACGGCGTCAATGCTCAGCGGGTCCACCTTCCATTTCCACCAATCGCCCCGGCGGCGCCCCACCTCGTACGTGCTGCTGAGGCGCTTCAGCATCAGGCCTTCGATGCTGTTGGTACGCGCATCATCGCGGAGCGCCACTATCTTTTCCCACGTGCTGAAAGGCAGGGTGGGCGAGAGGGTGATGGCGTGACGTGTAGCAGCCCCAACGATCTGCTCCAACAACGCTCTGCGCTCGCTCATCGGCCGCTGCCGGATGTCGACGCCCTCGTGCTCCATGATGTCGTACGCCATGAAGACCACCGGCACATCGGCCAGGATCTTCTTGCCAACGGTCTTCCGCCCGATGCGTTTCTGCAGCTCGGCGAAAGGCAGCGCCGAGCCATCCTTCCACGCGAGGATCTCGCCATCCAGCACGGTGCCATCGGGCAAGGCCTTCCGCAAGGCTTCGAATTCCGGGTACTTGTCGGTGACCAGCTCTTCGCCGCGGCTCCACACATAGTGTTGGCCACCACGCACGATCAGCTGCCCGCGGATTCCGTCCCACTTGTGCTCGGCCTGCCACTCGCGCGGGTCACCCAGCGGTATCAGATCATTCAGTCCGGCACCGGCGGCCGTGCCTTCGGGACCTTCTATGCCGTAGGCCAGGTAGAAGGGGTAGGGGCGGCTGTGGTCGTCGCCTTCGTTCGCGCCGAACACCAATTCCTGGAAGCTTGAATTGTGGGGCGTCCAGTTGCCCATGAGCCGATGCGCCAGCACGTCCTCACCCACGCCAGTAGCCTTGCTCAGCCCTTTCACCATGATCTTCTGGCTTACGCCGATCCGGAAACCGCCAGTGATGATCTTATTGAAGACGAACAGCTCCATGCCTTCCAGCCCGGCCCACACCGTTTTCACGCGCGCTGCCTTCTCCGATTCCGACAAGGCCTTCAGTTCTTCCACATAACGCACCCATTCGGTGAGGCTCTTTTCCATGCGCGCCTCCAGTGTGGCAATGTGCGTCACCGTTTCCGCGAAGTCGCCCACCACATGGTAGCTGGCCTCGAACAGCCAGTCCGGAATGCCACTCACTTCCGCCGCCCATTGCCGAAGTTGCGTGCTCGTAACCGGCCGCTTGGGCCTTCGACCGCTCAACAGCGCGATCACCCACAGCTTATCGGCATCGTTCGCATCGCGGAAATACGCGGCCAAGGCATCCACCTTGGCGGTGGTGCTGGTGGTGGCGTCGAGGGCGTCGAATAATGCGGCTTCGCGGGTCATGCCGTCGGTGTTTCGGGTCGACCCATGCTGAGCGGAGTCGAAGCAGGGTCAACGCTACTGGTGCTATACACCATGTCCGTGCGTTGATCCACACCATCATCGGTACCGAACTCAGTCGTCTCCGCCGCCGCATCCAACCCCACACTGCGCAGGTATTGGCTGAACAGGTCCGTGTACCCGTGCGTGGCGATGACGCGCTCCGCGCCGCTTTCCTGCACAGTGCGCAGCAGTCCGTCCCAGTCAGCATGGTCGCTAAGGACAAAGCCTTTGTCGATGTTGCTGCGTCGGCGCCAACCGCGCAACTGCATCCAGCCGCTGGCCATGGCGGTGCTGAAGGGTTTCATGCGGTTGGTCCACGTAGTGTCCAGCGCAGAGCCAGGTGTGATGACCAACGCATTGCGGAAGCGCTCTTTCGGTGTGTCCTTGGTGATGTGCTCCCAAGCGGGCAGTTCCAAGCCGCATTGCTGCAGCACCGTGTTCATGTTGGCCACGGCACCATGCACGAGAATGGGGCCGATGCTCCGGTCCACGCCGGTCATTACTCGCTGCGCCTTGCCCAAGCTGTAGGCACTGATCACCGAGCACACGCCATTGGCCGCGTTACCACGCCACCATTCGTTGATCTCGTTGAAGATCAATTCCGGTTCCTTCCACCTGTAGATGGGCAGGCCGAAGGTGCATTCGGTGATGAGCGTGTGGCAGCGCACGGGCTCGAACGCGGGACTGATCCCGTCCAATTGGCGCTTGTAGTCGCCGGTGGCCACCCATACCTCGCCTTGGTGCTCCACGCGTACTTGCGCGCTGCCGGGGATGTGCCCAGCAGGGTGAAGGCTGAAGCGCACGCCGTTGATGTTGACGGGCTCGCCGTATTCGATGGCTTCGATGTTCAACTCAGCGCCGATGCGTGCGTGCATCAATGCCTTGGTAACGGACGTGGCCAGGTAATGCCCGCTGCCACCGCGTGCATGGTCGCTGTGAGCATGGGTGATGATGGCACGATCCACCCCGCGCCACGGATCGATGTACACATCGGCGATGGAACAGTGGATGCCGCGTGGGGTGAATGACAATAATGGCGTCGATCGCATGCGGATAAGGTATACAGTCGATAGGCTTTATGAAGCACCGTTCCTTTCAAGTGGTTACTTTCGGATCATGCCCGAAAAAATGGAGAAGGTCTGCCGGGAGTGTGGAGAACCGATCAAGGGACGCACGGACAAACGTTTTTGTTCCGACGCTTGCCGGAACATATTCCATTACAACGCCAATAACGCTCCCATCAACTATGTACGGAACGTGGTGAACGCTCTGAAAAGGAACCGGAGGGTGTTATCCGAACTGAACACTGGCCCGGAGGGAAAGACCAAGGTTCACCGGGACAAGCTGCTGGAGAAAGGATTCAGCTTCACCTACCACACCAATGCACACCGGACCAAGGCAGGAAACACCTATGTGTTCTGCTTCGAACAAGGATACCTCGAACTGGGGAACAACTGGTTCATGCTGGTACGCCGCGATGAATACCTGGGCCGGAGTGGCGACCAGGAAGCATAAGCAAGGAGAAGAGCAGGCCATCAAGCCCTCCGCGGACCGTCTTCCTATTACACGTACGATGACCTCGCTGCAATAGCAGACCGGATCGTGTTGGGAGTGGGGGCATCACTACAACGCCCCAAGCATGCCGAGGGGAAATGTCAGCTTGCAGCCCAGATGAGCAGAACGATGGTGGCAAGCACCATGATCGCCACAAGCACAGGACCGCCGATCTCGTTCTGTTCAGCTTCTTCCGGGAAATGACCTTCGAAATGACCGCCCATGGTGTAGAATGATTGTGTTGGGGCAAATATAGGCGGCGCAGCAGAACGCCTCTTCCGAAGCGCTGGGCACGTTTCAACAGCGAAGGCAGGAAAGCTTCAGTTCAAACTGAAGGTCGGTTGCCGAAGGACCATGCGCGCGATCACGGAACTCTCATTCGCACGCATTCTTTGGATCAGTGCGATGACCTGCTCATCAAGCTCGCGATCGCTCAACTTCTCCAAGTCCATGTAGACCGGCAAACTGCTCCTGCTCTTGCGGATGAGGGCTATTTTATAGGCGCGTGACATGGTTCTTGGAATGAAGACGCTGCACCTCCGCGAAAGGATGCCTCGGAAATGTGAGGAGGCGTCCGTTATGCAAGGAACGGTGGTATTGGCCCGGTTGTCGGCTTCGGTCGATGGGATACGGCTTCTTGAAGGGATCACTTGTGCTACAAATCGACCTACCGGTGATAGTCCGAGGGGGCGATGACGGTAGGGAGGCCTCATGCTCAAGCCCTGACGCTGCTTCGCATCGTGGGGCTTTTTCATTTCCGCCCTCGCTCAAGCTGCGCTTGTTTTTTGTGAGGGAGGATTGCCCGAGGACGGGCTATCCTTGGAGGGGGAGGCCTCATGCTCAAGCCCTGACGCTGCTTCGCATCGTGCGGCTATTTCATTTCCGCCCTCGCCCAAGCTGCGCTTGTTTTTTGTGAGTGAGGATTGCCCGAGGACGGGCTATCCTTGGAGGGGGAGGTCTCATGCTCAAGCCCTGACGCTGCTTCGCATCGTGGGGCTTTTTCATTTCCGCCCTCGCTCAAGCTGCGCTTGTTTTTAGTGAGTGAGGATTGCCCGAGGACGGGCTATCCTTGGAGGGGGAGGCCTCATGCTCAAGCCCTGACGCTGCTTCGCATCGTGGGGCTTTTTCATTTCCGCCCTCGCCCAAGCTGCGCTTGGCTCGGTCGGTAATGAAAAAGCCCCGGCGACTTCGTCGCCAGGGCTTGATATGGTCGGGGTGAGAGGATTCGAACCTCCGACCTCGTCGTCCCGAACGACGCGCGCTAACCGGGCTGCGCTACACCCCGAACAAACACCTAACAGCTCGGGAAACGCTGGAAGGGGCGGCAAATATAGCAGGGAATGCGAGCGCTTAAGCGTCGAACTTGTAGCCGATACCCTTGATGGTCTTGATGCGCTCGTCGCCGATCTTCTCGCGCAGTTTGCGGATGTGCACGTCGATGGTGCGATCACCTACAAAGAGCTCGTTGCCCCAGATCTGTCCGTAGATCTCATCGCGCTTGAACACCTTTCCGGGCTTGCTCATCAAGAGCACAAGCAGCTCGAATTCCTTCTTGGGAAGCTGCAGCTCTTTGCCGGCTGCGTAGACCATTACACGCTCCAAGTCCACTTTGATGCCGTTGGATTCGAGGACCTGGCCTTCCGGTCGGTCCTGGCCAGTGCGCTTCAGCAGTGCCTTCACCTTGCTGATGAAGACCTTGGGGCGCACCGGTTTGGTGATGTAATCATCAGCACCGGCATCAAAGCCAGCGATCTGGCTGTAATCTTCGCTCCTTGCTGTAAGGAAGGTGATGACCGTGTTCTTGAATTCGGGCATCTGGCGAAGCTGGTTGCACACCTCCACGCCATCCATGCCGGGCATCATTATGTCCAGCACGATCAAGTCGGGACGACTTGCCTTGGCCACCTTTATGGCGTCCTTGCCATTGAGTGCAGTGAGCACCACGAAACCCTCCCGCTCCAAGTTGTATTTGAGAAGCTCGATGATATCGGCCTCGTCATCCACTAACAGTACTTTCTGCGCCAACGCTGCAGCCATGATATCGTCATTGGTTCGCTGCAAATGTTGGTCGGCCATGAAGGGTGGGTGTTAAGGTGTGGTCAAATATAGGTTAACAGCCGAGGGCCCGTGATCGCGGCCAGTGCGATCAGGTACAACGGCTTGGAACCATGCACACCACGCCTGCTAAACCTATCCGATCACTGCTGCGAGTGGATGGTTGCGTATTGTTAGGCCAAGTCCGTATGTGATCGGGAGCCAACGATACGTGGAGCTCGTAATTTTGCATCCACAAGCGGGAGTAGCTCAGTTGGTAGAGCATCAGCTTCCCAAGCTGAATGTCGCGGGTTCGAATCCCGTCTCCCGCTCAAGAACGGCGGATCGCTATCCGGGCAATGGCATTACCAGGCCCTTTCCGGGTAGTTCGATGAACATCAAGCCTCCGCTTGGTGTTCATCACTCCAGCACCTTACGACCTGTAACTCGGAACATGGAACAGCGCTGGTCCCCATTTTTGCCGCTCATTTTTCTTCTGAACCTCAGTGTCGCTTGTGGCGCACCATCAACTGAAACCATGGCTTATCAGGATATCCCCCCCGCAGCGGGCGTCGCAACGGACACCATAACTCTTGGTGCTGGCTGTTTCTGGTGCGTGGAGGCCGTCTTCCAAGAATTGAAGGGGGTACATTCCGTTACAAGCGGATACATGGGAGGGCATGTAAAGAACCCCTCATACAAGGAAGTATGTAACGGCACCACCGGTCATGCCGAAGTAGCACAGGTGGTATTCGACCCTAGCGTGATCCGCTTCGAGGAGATCTTGGAGGTTTTCTGGCAGACCCACGACCCCACCGCCTTGAACCGACAAGGGGCGGACGTTGGCACACAATACCGCTCCGCTGTTTTTTGCCACAGTGATGCACAACTGGAGGTAGCCACCCGCATAAAGGCGGAGTTGGATGCAAGTGGTGCCTTCCGTGCTCCCTTGGTTACCGAGGTCGTAAAAGCATCGGTGTTCTATCCGGCCGAGGACTATCACCAGAACTACTACTCGCTGAACGGGGAGCAAGGCTACTGCCAAATGGTGATCAGGCCCAAGCTCGACAAGTTCCGGAAGGTGTTCGCGGACCGGTTGAAGGAGCGTTGAGCGGAGGCTGCTATCTTTCCAGCCTTGGGCCGGCCGCCAATGGCACGGCTTCTGCTTTGTCACCAACCATGCAACGCACCCTACTCGCCCTTCTCGGCTTTTCGTTCGGAGGTTCCCTCCTCGCTCAAACCACGGGGATGGAACTCGTACGCAACGGCAGCTTCGAGTCCTTGTCCCGCTCGGTCAACACGTACGACCAGTTCCAATACGTAAGTGATTGGAGCAGCGCCACGCTCGGGCTTCCCGATGTGTTCGACAAGCGTGCAAGTGCCAAGTCCGTTGGTATACCGGTGAACGACTATGGCACCATGGATCCGCAGGAAGGAGACCGCTATGCCGGGTTCTTCGGATGGAAGGACGATATCCGCAGGAATTTCGGGGCTTCGGACCCTGAGGACACCTTCAAGCCCGGATGGAGCGCCTATTCGGAGTACCTGCAAAGTGAACTGGTGGCCCCACTGCTCGAAGGCGTTACCTACGAAGTGGTGTTCCATGTTGCTTTGTCCCAGAACAGCGACCGCACCATACTTGGCGTTGGTGCCCACTTCAGCGAGGTGCTCCTGAACTACCAGCACAGGAAGTTCCTGGAGGAGGTGCCTGATGTTTTCCTGCCCACCATGATCACCGAGAAGGGCAAGTGGACCGAGGTAAGGGGGCGCTTTGTAGCCGACGGACGCGAACAGTTCATCGTGATCGGTGTGTTCCCTTATGTGGGACTCGAATCCGAGCATGTCATCGAGGGAACCGATAATCGCTACGCCTACTACTACGTGGATAATGTATCCGTTAAGCGGGTGGCGGAGGAGGAGTGAGCCCCTTCACTTGCAGCTTCGGAGCGGTATTGGTGACCGCTATCACATGAGGCATGCGGAATGCATGGGTACCTTTGCTGCCATGATGGGAAAGGGAACCAAGCTCTACAGCATTTTCCGCGTGAAGTGCCCGCATTGCCACGAGGGAGAGTTCTTCGTGGACAGGAACCCTTACAATCTGAAACATGTGGGCGACGTGCTGGAGAAGTGTCCGGTATGTGAGCGCAAGTACACCCCTGAGCCGGGCTTCTACTACGGAGGGATGTATGTGTCCTATGCGTTGACAGTGGCGCTGTTCGCCACCATCTACGTGGCCACCATCGTGCTGGCTCCCGACGCTCCTCTTTGGGTTCCCGTTACCCTGGTCATCAGTGGTCTGTTGATCACTGCGCCGTTCATTTACGCGCTCTCCAAGATCATCTGGGCCAACCTCTTCATGAAGTACAAGGGCGTAGACCTCTTGGCGAATGAACTCGAAGGCAAGGCACCTGCTTCAAGCCCTGAATAGGGAGTGAAGCTGCGGGATCATTCATCCATCGGATCCGTGGCGAAGAGGATCACTTGGTAGGGCATCTTGTCGGTGTGTGCACCTACGTCCGTGTAACCGTATCCCCCCACCTCGTCCATAAGGGCATCCACGGCTATGCGCTTGGCGCCAGCCGGTGCCACGGGCGAATCACCGGGCAGCCAATCGATGATGAACAGTGGCCGGGGATAAGCCAGGCCTCTGCGCACCAAGGAGAAGTAGTTGCTCCGGTTCGCGATCATCGTATAGCTGTGGACCACGAGCGCCACGTCCGCTTCTCCTTCGGCCAGGCCCGGATGCCCAGCAGGCGACAAGCGTATTTCCACCTGCTCTTCCGTGAATCCCAAGGCATCGCGTTGCGCGGTCATGGCCTTGGCTTTTTCCGCGTCGCTCTGAATGGCGATCACGCGCGCGCCGGCAGCAGCAAGACGGAACGAGAAATAGCCGTCGTCCGCAAAGAGGTCCGCGATCACCAGGTCCTTTACATCATTGTCCATCATGGCCAACAGCACTTCGGGTTTCTGCCAGGCATCACGTGGGTCGCCCGGAATGTTGACCTGGGGGGCAGCTTGCAGCGAACCGCTGGGATCCGAAGTGGTGGCGCCGGGGCTGGCGATGGAAGAAACCGTGCTGGTTGATGGCGACGCAGGGGTGTTGCGGCCCGATCGGTCGGCACCGGTGGTGTCCGGATCGCAGGCCGTAAAGGCCAATACAGCCGGGAGCAGGAGCGAGTACATGTAGCGCATGATGGAAGCGCTAAAGTAAATGGCAACCTCGGTGAAAATCAAAAGCCGGAAAGAATATTCCATGGCAACTATTACAAGCGCTATTTTTGGCGCATGCCAGCCATAGAAAAGGAACTGCAGAGCCGCTTTGAGAACGACCAGCAGAAGGCCATGCTCAATGTGATGTTCACGGCCAATTGGTTCAAGAGCCAGCAAGCGGAACTGTTCAGACCGGTAGGCATCAGCCTTCAGCAGTACAACATTCTTCGCATACTGCGCGGTGCGAAGGGCAAAATGAGCATGCAACGGGTGAAGGAGCGCATGATAGACCGTGCACCGAACGCCACCCGTCTCACGGATAAGCTCATCGCCAAGGGCTTGGTGGAGCGGGAACGCTGTGAAGATGACCGCCGCGTGGTCTATGTGCGCATCAGCGACAAGGGCTTGCTGTTGCTGAAAGAGATGGATCGCAAGATCAAGCAAGCACAGGTGCAGATGTTCCACCGCATGAGCGATGATGATGCCCGGGAATTGAACCGCATCCTGGACGCTTGCCGCGGATGAACCATCCGCTTCTTCACTCGTTCTTTAGCTGACAACCACTGATCATGCTTCAACCTATGAGCCGTCCCCGATCGCACCGTTCCATCCTTGTGTTGTTATTGATCATGAACTCCTGGTGGGTGGCACCGGTGGTCCAAGCACAAATCTTCAAGGTGGATGCGGGACAAAGCACGGTGACCTGGAATGCCACCAAGGTGGTGGGTGGGCACAACGGCACCGTTGCTGTGAAGAGCGGCACCATCGAGTGGAACCAGGGCGTGCTTGGCGTTGCAGATGTGGTGATGGACATGAACGCGATCGTATGCCTTGATATCAGCAATGAGAACGCCAACGCCAAACTGGTGAACCACCTGCGCTCGGAGGACTTCTTCCACGTGGACAAGTTCCCCGAGGCCCGGTTCAAGACCACGAGCATCACGGTCGTGCCGTCCATTGAAGGTGATGATCGGTATGAGGTCTCGGGCCAGTTGACGATCAAGGGCGTCGCACATCCTGCCACCTTCACATGCGAAGTGGAGCGCAGCACAAAAGAGCTGAAGGTGAGCGGAGACCTCACGTTCGATCGCACCCGCTACGGCATCCAGTATCGCTCTGGTTCGTTCTTCGATGGCTTGGGCGATCGGATGATCAACGACGAAGTGAAACTCACCTTTGAACTCATCGCCCGATGAGCGATCGGACGCAAGCGGAGGGAGGAAGAAGTGCTTTGCCCATCCATCCGGATATCTCTCGACGATTCAGTCCGCGGGCGTTCAGCGATAGGCTTGTGACCGGGAAGGAGTTGGAGCTTCTTTTCGAGGCGGCGCGCTGGGCACCCAGCAGCATGAATGAGCAGCCCTGGCGTTTTGTGGTGGTTGAACGCGGAGCTCCGGGGCATGATGGCCTGGTGGCAAGCCTTACCGGCTTCAACAGGCAATGGGCGGACAAGGCGCCAGTGCTGATCCTGAACCTGGCCGTGCGATCGCTTTCGCGCAGTGGCGAGACCAACCACCATGCATGGCACGATCTGGGGCTGGCCGTTGCGCAACTCACCGTGCAAGCCACTTCCATGGGCATGGGCCTTCACCAACTCGGAGGCTTCGAGTTGCACTTGGTGAAGCAAACTTTCTCCATTCCCGAAGGAATGGACCTGGTATCGATCATCGCCTTGGGATTTCCGGGGAATCCGGAACAGCTTCCGGAACCCTTGCTGAGCCGCGAACGGAACCATTCACCCCGCAAAGCCCTGAGTGAATTGGTGATCCCTGCCTCGGCGCTCCTGGCAAGGGAGTAAGCGCGCTACTTGTCGCGCTTGGATCGATGGATCTCCCGCTCCCAGATCCGCACACCATCACCATCGAAGACCTGTATGTGCATGACGCGCTCCTTGCGCACTCCGCTGAAAGAAAGCGTGGCGAAGTTGCGCTTGGTAACGAGGGTCCCTTCAACCTGGTTGGTGTTGGTCAGTTTGGGTTCGTAGGTGCCTGAAGTGAGGGGAGACACGGTGAGGTCATGGACCACGTTGCCGTCTTTCAGTCGCAATTCACTGAGTTCCGTGAAGTGCCTGTCACCGGTCAGGAATACCACGCCCTGGATGCCTTCCGCCTCAATGCGACGGAGCAGTTCCGCACGCTCCTCGGGCATGGTGGCGTAGTTCTCGTACTCGTTCGCCGTGCTTAGCACCTGGCTACCCACGGCCACCAGCTTGAAGGAGGCATCGCTGTAGCGCAGCGCTTGGATCAACCAATCCAACTGAGGCTTGCCGAGCATCTGTGGTGTTCCTGTCTTGACCTTTGCAGGCACCCGATGCGTGCGGTTATCAAGCAGGAAGAAGTCCACATCGGCATGGCTGAAGTGCGTGGCCACACTTTGCTCATCACCCGGTACTCCACAGGTGGGATTTGCCCAGAACAGGTCGAAGGTCTCACGCGCCGTGGCACTGTGTACCCAGCTGCCATCGGCATCGTTGGGGCCGAAATCATGGTCGTCCCAGATGGCATAGTGCTTCGTGGTACGCAGCAAGCGTTGCAGCTCCGGCATTGAGCGGGTATGGGTGTATCGGTGCAGGTAGCCACTGCGGCTGCCCCAATCGGGTTCTCGCAAGTAGATATTGTCGCCCAACCAGAGCATCAGGTCCGGGTTCTTGTCTGCAATGGCGTCGAAGATCCGCATCCCATCACCGTAAGGTCTTCCCGGTCGGTCATACTCCGGCTCGTTCACATAGGTGCAGCTTCCCATGGCCACGGTAAAGGGCGGTGGATCGGTGCGGAACTTCCACAAGGGCTGTGTGGTGAATGACAATGGCTCCGGAAAGGGAATGGTCCGGCCGTTCAAAGCCACTTGGTACTGGTACGTGGTGCCAGGCTTCAGGCGATCGGCAACGAACTCCAGCACATGGGCATTTGCCCGGTCGCTTTGTTGCACCGGCAGTACCAGCAAACTGTCCGGATGCGCTTCATTCCAGTATTGGATGCCGACGTTGCAAGGGCCATGACATTGCAGCCAGATGCGCGCTTCAAGCATGTCCACATGACCGAGCATGGGGCCGTTGACGGTGTGCTGCGCTTGCAGTCCGAGCGATATGCCGACCGACAGGAGTAGGAACGTACGCATGGTGTAAATATCGCGCTTACAGGCGCACAGGAATGGGCTTGAAGTTTTCCGGCGCCATCCATGAAGCGCTTACGACCATAACCACGGAGCAAATACCTTCGCCCGCCTACCATCAACGGAGAACGCCCTGGACCATGAGCATGCTATTGTCCTTTGACCCGATCAGCGCTTGGCTGGACATGAAAGCCCAGCTACCCGAACTGGAGATCGAGAACATCGGAGCCAAGTACATCTACCCGATCTTCATTGTCCTCATCCTGTTGGAGTACTTCAAGGCCAAGCACCTCTTCGATCTGAAGGAAAGCTGGGCCGGTTTCGTGATGGGGGTGGTGGCCACGATCGTCCGGGTGGTCACCAACGTGTTCGAGATCACCTTGTACATGTTCCTCTTTTACGTGGCGGCTGATTGGCGCGCGGAGTACTTGGGATACGTTTCGCTCGGCTTCGCCTGGTACATATGGCTGATCTGCCTCATTGCCGACGACCACAACTTCTACTGGCACCACCGCCTGGCGCACAATGTTCGTCTGCTTTGGGCCGCCCATCTGCCGCACCATTCAGGCAAGCAGTTCAACCTCACCATCAGCATCCGCAATGGTTGGTTCATCTCCTTCGTGAAGTTCATCTACTGGCTGTGGATGCCCCTGTTGGGATTCGAGCCGATCATGATCGCCACCTGCCTGATCATCAACTCCTTCTACCAATTCTTCCTCCACTCGCAGATCGTGCCCTCCCTGGGGTGGTATGAGAAGATCTTCAATACGCCGTACATCCACACGGTGCACCACAGCAGCAACACGGAATACCTGGACCGTAACCACGGCGGCATCCTGGTGATCTGGGACAAGCTCTACGGCACCTGGCAGGCGCCCATCAAGGGCGTGGTGCCCAAGTACGGCATCAGCCACGACCCCGGCACCCGCAATCCGTTGACCCATAACATCTTCGAATTCCAGGAGATCTGGAAGGACATGAAGAAATCGCCCAAGTTGAAGGACAAGCTGATGTACATCTTCGGGCCTCCCGGCTGGAGCCACGATGGCAGCAGCAAGACCAGCAAACAGTTGCAAGAGGAGCTTATTGCCGAAAAGGCACGTGGTATTAAAAGCGCTGCGGTGGCGGCATAGCGACCCACTGTTCCCACAATGAAAAAGGCCCGGATCCACCGGGCCTTTTTCATTGTTGCTTGATGGCTCAGAGTCCGAAGAAGCGACCGATGCCGCTGCGCTTCTTTTCCTTCTGTTCGCTCTTGCTCTTGTTCAGGTTCTCATCCCCGAAGAGCTCCTTGGTCATGGCCGCGTAATCGGGTTTGGCCGGGCTGCCGCTTGGAGCGCGTTCGGCCGGGCGGTAGGTCTGTGCCGGGCGCTCGCTGCGCTGGCGTTCACGGCCATCGTTGCGTTGTTGTGGGCGATCGCCCCGCTGCTGCGCCGGCCGCTCGTTACGCTGCTGCTGGCGATCGCTGCGTGGCGCACCTTGCCGCTCGCTGCGGCCCTCGCCGGAGCGGTTGCCCTGGGCTTGGCGCGGACGCTGATCCCTGCGCTGCTCATTGCGGCCACCGCCTTGGTTGGCTTGGCGCGGTGCCTGGCCATTGCCACCCTCGCGGCGCTGACCTTGCGCAGGACGCTGACCACCTTGGCGTTGTTGGCCACCTCTGCCCGGTCCACGGGGCTGGCGGGGTTCGCGCACTTCCGGTTCGGCCTTCTTGGGGCCGCCCACCATCAGGTAGGGGTGGTCGTTCACCACGGGGATCTCACGCTTGATCAGGCGGGTGATATCGCGCAGGAACGCCTTTTCCTCATGGTCGCAGAAGCTCAATGCGCGCCCCGAGGCACCTGCACGACCGGTGCGCCCGATGCGGTGCACGTAGGTCTCCGGGATGTTCGGGATGTCGAAGTTGATGACGTGCGTGAGCCCATCGATGTCGATACCGCGGGCAGCGATGTCGGTGGCCACCAAGGCGCGCAGCTTGCCTTCCTTGAAATTCTTCAGCGCGTTCTGGCGTGCCGTCTGGCTCTTGTTGCCGTGGATGGCCTCCGCCGCGAAACCGCCTTGGGTAAGGAGTTTGGCAACCTTGTTGGCGCCATGCTTGGTGCGGGTGAAGACCAGCGCCTCGCGGATGGCATCGCCTTCGAGCAAGTGGAGCAGCAGCTTGTTCTTGTCCGTTCGGTCCACGAAGTACATGTGCTGGTCGATGGTATCGGCCGTGCTGCTCACCGGTGCCACCTCCACCTTGATCGGATCGGTGAGGATGCTGTCGGCCAGCTTGGCGATCTCCGGCGGCATGGTGGCGCTGAAGAAGAGCGTCTGGCGTTGCTTGGGCAGTTTGGCGATCACCTTCTTCACATCGTGGATGAAGCCCATGTCGAGCATGCGGTCGGCCTCGTCAAGCACGAAGATCTCCAACTTGTCCAGGTGCACGAAGCCTTGCTGCATCAGGTCGAGCAGTCGGCCTGGCGTGGCCACCACGATGTCCATGCCTTTCTGCAGGGCATCGGTCTGGGGCTTCTGGCCCACACCACCGAAGATCACGGTATGGCGCAGTTGCAGGTGGCGACCATAAGCGGCAAAGCTCTCGCCGATCTGGATGGCCAGCTCGCGCGTAGGGGTAAGGATCAGGTTGCGGATCGGACGACGACCGGCGGGAATGCCCCGTGCATGCAGTTCCTGCAGGATGGGGATGGCGAACGCGGCGGTCTTACCGGTGCCGGTCTGTGCGCAGCCCAGCAGGTCGCGGCCTTTCACCAGGTGCGGAATGGACTGCTCCTGGATGGGGGTGGGATGAGTGTAGCCTTCTTCTTGAAGGGCTTTGAGAATGGGCTCGATGAGCCCCAGTTGGTTGAACGTGGTACGTTCCATGGCAATAGGCACGGGTTACCCCGTGCAGGTATGTGTTGGGGTGCCCAAGCCATTGACCTTGGTACACACCCGGTTCAGGTGTTGTGATGGAAGCCCCGGCTATCGGGTCCGGCGTACAATGATCCGCTGGGAAAGGCGCCTGGACATTTGCGATGAAGCGAAAGCTGGGCGCGAGGGGCTTGCCTTGAAAGAGCAAGGCGGCGCGAAAGTAGGGCTTATTTTCTCGGCGATCCGACGAAGGGGCTTATCGGTCCACCGGTCCATGTTGAAAGCGAAGGTTGTTGCGCTAACTGCGATCAGGACTACCACCGGGCATCAAGTGCCGCTTTCGCTGCCGCGATCACCACCGTTCGTTGGTGGCCTTCTCCGACACTGAGGATCCGTTCGAGCACCAGTCTCCGGAGCATGGGACTATCGACCACGGACCCCATG
Source organism: Flavobacteriales bacterium (assembly GCA_019638115.1). Lineage (GTDB taxonomy): Bacteria > Bacteroidota > Bacteroidia > Flavobacteriales_F > PHOS-HE28 > PHOS-HE28. The sequence continues at coordinate 555,745 of JAHBUK010000002.1, forward strand.
GTATAGTGCGCAGGTTCGATGGGGCTTTCCTTCATGTTCTTCACGAGCGCCAGAGCAACGCGATCCCCTTGCTCATGTCGACCCAGTGCGTAGTAGGTCTCCAGGATCAGCAGGTGGTAGCGCTTGAAGGCCCAGACGCTGTCGGGGAAGATGTCCACTGCGCGATCGAGCACTTGCAGTGCGAGCACGCTGTCCCCTTGTTGCATAAGCGCCTCGGCCGTATTCCCCAACTGTAGGATGTAGTTGTCCACGATCATGTCCTTTCCGGGACTGAAGCTCTGTAAGCCAGCGGGATCGAAGTCCTGCAAATAAAATGTGGCGCTCCTTCGTACTTGCTCCTGCAAGCGCGAGCCGTCGGCGTCCGGCCCCATCAGGCGTTTGGTGAGGCCCTGTACTTCGGTATGCGGTCCGAGTCCGATGTAGCATTCTTCGCTACACGTGATGGCCCAATGCACCGGCCGCTCGAAGGCATGTGCCTGCAGGATATCCAACGTGGCAATACCGCTCCGGTACAGGTAAGGCTTGGGTAGTTGCCACGCGATGGTGTGCGCCTCGTTCGGTGCCAGCTCCAGGTCCCTTTCGATCATGTATGGTCCGGGGCTGTTGCTAACGGCCAGATGGGAGCGGAGACCCGCCAACAAGGCATCAACGTTCATCACCCCACCACTTTCCTTGGAGCACCATGCGAACTCGGTCCCTTTCAAGGCCCATTCCTTGTCGCTCAAGGCCAGGTCCAACGGTGTCGCGCCCCACGGTGCTTTCCGCATCACCCGGATGTAGCGGGGAAGGTTCAGCAGGCTCACATTCAGGATCAACACATCGCGCCGCACACCTTCCACCACCTGCATGTACCAGAGCGGGAAGCTGTCCGTGTCCCCATTGGTGAAGAGCACCGCGTTGCTGTCGCAGGAGTTCAGGTAGTTGCGGGCCATGGCGCGGTAGAAGGGGGTGTAGAGGTCATCCCTGAGCATTGCTCTGGCCTCCTGTTCGTTCTGTACCAACAGCAGGTCGATGTAGTTGGATACGATCTCGTTGTCCCGCTTCAAGGCGGCTTCACCCACATGCGTTCCGAAGTGGGGTGCCATGTCCACCAAACGATCGTACCAAGCGGTGCATTCGGCTGCCAGTCGCATATACTCCGCTATCTCCTCAGGGCTCAACTGGTCGCCCTCCTCACCCTCCGTGAAGCCATAGCCCATCGGGCAGTCGCCAACCTGGTCGGAGATCCTGCATCGCGCTGCTGAAGCATAGGCCCGGGCCACGCCGTAGACAATGCTGTCCGGCAAGGTGCGTTGCTGTTCGTATTCCCGGATCACATCCAGGAACCACCCGGGATATCCATAGTAAGGACAGAAGCGGTAGTAGGAGGCGGTCCAGGGCGTGTCGGCGTTGCGCTCCAGGGGGCTGCGTGCTTCCTCCTTGGCAAGCTGAATGAGCCCCTTCGATGTCACGTACTTCCCTTTGGAATGCGACCAGATCCGTTGGACCTTCCGGTTGTACTGAGGGTCGGATATGGCCACGGCCCAACCCTCCGGATCCTTCACCAATGAGACGGTGCAGCCATCGCATTTCAGGCGGTAATTCGCATATGCGTGGTCAAGCACTTCCAGGTAATCCGGATAGCTCTGGTACTTGTGCTGTGCATTGGCCTGGCCATGTAGAGCGAGTGCCATCAGAACAACACCGGTCCTGAAAAGGGTGGAGCCCATCATGTGGGGAAAGGTAGCGGTGGGCATCAAAAGAAAACCCCGCCTTTGCGGGCGGGGCTTTCCAGTGGATGAATGGCGGATCAGCCGTTCAGCTTCTTGCTGGCTTCCAGCATGTCCTTTATGCCGCCCACGCTGCTCAGCACGCCGGTGGCCTCGAAGGGCATGTAGATCACCTTGTTGTTCTGGCCGCTGGTCATGTCGCTCAGCGTTTCCAGGTACTTCATGGCGATCAGGTAGTTGGCTGGATCGGCATTGGCTCCTTTGATGGCCTCGGTGACCATGCGGATGGCCTCTGCTTCACCCTGTGCCCTGCGGATGCGTGCTTGGGCATCGCCTTCAGCCTCCAGGATCTGGGCCTGTTTCTGGCCCTCGGCCTCGTTGATCTGTTTCTGCTGGATACCCTCGGCCTGCAGGATCATGGCGCGCTTGCTACCCTCGGCGTCGATGATCTGGGCGCGGCGGTCGCGTTCAGCACGCATTTGCTTCTCCATGGCCTCGCGGATGTCGCGCGGCGGGTTGATGTCCTGCAGTTCCACGCGGTTCACCTTCACACCCCACTTGTTGCTGGCCTCATCCAGGATCTGGCGAAGCTTGGCGTTGATGGTATCGCGGCTGGTGAGGCACTCGTCCAGGTCCAGTTCGCCGATCACGTTACGGAGGGTGGTCTGAGTGAGCTTTTCGATGGCCATGGGCAGGTTCTCGATCTCATAGATGGCCTTCACCGGGTCGGTCACTTGGTAGTAGAGCAACGCGTTGATCTCGGTCATCACGTTATCCTTGGTGATCACGTTCTGGCGGGGGAAATCATATACGGTCTCGCGCAGGTCGATGCGCTCTTTCTTCATGAACTGCACGTACTTGTTGCCGTCGGGCAGTTCGCGACTGAAACGGAAGATGATCTCGCGGGGCTTGTCCACGATGGGGATGATGATGTTGATGCCGGGCGCGAGCATCTTGTGGAATTTGCCCAGTCGCTCGATGACCATGGCCTCGCTCTGCTGAACGATGCGCAGGCCCTTGGCCACAACGAAGCCGATGAAGAGCGCGAAGAGAAGAAGTACGATCAATCCACTGTCCATGAGTGTAGGGGTGTTTGGTTTTCGGTGAGTGCAGTTCAGGTTGGTTGTTCCGTTCACGAAAGGAGGGATGCGGCTCAAATGTCCAGGGGCTTCACGATGACCGTGTTGCTTTCCACGCGCACAACCTCCACGATGTCGCCGATGCGCAGTGCCCTGTCGCTGGTGCATTCCGCACGCCAATCATCGCCGCCCACCGCAACACGACCCAAACGAAGGCCGGGATCGAACTCCTGGCTAACGCGACCGCGCTGGCCCACCAAGGCCTCCACGTTGGTGCGGATGTCGGCACCTTTCCACATCCGCTTCATCAGGAGCGGACGGATGGTGAGGAAACTGATCAGGGAGAACAGCGAGAACGCAATGAGCTGCACTTCAGCACCCAGGTGCAGCGCAGCCGCCAGACTTGCACCGAGGCATCCCACCCCGAGGGATACGAGCCAGAAGCCGGGTACGAAGATCTCGGCGATGAAGAGGATGAGCGCCAGGCCGGCCCACCAATGCCAGTGGAAGAATTCCATGTGAGTGTCGCTTTCGTTGGGTCCGAAGATAGGCGCCCCCGTTTTGCATGGAGGATCGGATAAGGATGAACGGAACGCCAGGGCCATTGAGCGGTAGTGAAGCGCTGGTCACCACTGCTTGATGAAGCAGGGCCGGGTAGCGCTGGGTGCCAAGTACCGATATTCGCCCAGCTTTTCCGCATCCGATGGTCATAGCCCTGCTTGCCGCCGCCAGTTCGGTACATACCGTGCGCTGGGCCAATGCCTATGCGGAACGTGGGCACACGGTACACCTGATCAGCTTGCATGAGCCAACCACAGGCCTTTTGCCAGCGGTGCAGGTGCATCGGCTTCCTTACCGCATGGGCTTGGGCTACGTGCTGAACGGTGGTCGGCTGAACAAGCTCGTGGCATCGCTGGGCGCCGATGTGCTGAACGCCCACTACGCCAGTGGTTATGGCACTATGGCCCGCTCCTGCAGAGCGATACCGGTGGTGCTGAACGTGTGGGGAAGTGACGTCTTCGCCTTCCCGGACAAGAGCGTGCTGCACCGTTGGTGGTTGTTGCGAAACCTGCGTTCGGCGGCAACGGTGGTCTCCACCAGCAAGGCCATGGCCCTGCGGGTGCAGCAGTTGTGGCCACATGCCAAGGTGCACGAGGTGCCTTTCGGTATCGATACCCGCTTGTTCGCTCCACGGCAGGAGCACAGTACCGGCACGCTGGTGATCGGCACGGTAAAAACGCTGGCCCCCACCTATGGCATCGATCGCTTGTTACGCGCCTTTGCACACGTGCGGCAAATGCCCGGCATGCCGGATCTACAGCTACGGATAGTCGGAACTGGTGTGCAAGAAGCGGATCTGAAGCAACAGGCAAGTGATCTTGGCATAGCCGAGCATACCCGGTTCGTAGGCGCTGTGGCGCACGCACAGGTGCCACAAGCCTTGCAGCAGATGGACATCTATGTGGCTTTGAGCCGGGCCGAAAGTTTCGGCGTGGCCGTGTTGGAGGCATCTTCCACAGGGATACCCGTGGTGGTCAGTGATGCCGGAGGCCTGCCGGAAGTGGTGCAGGATGGACGGACCGGCCATGTGATACCCAATGGTGATCCGATATTGGCCGCAGAGAAGCTGCACCATTTGGTGCTACATGCGGCGGAACGAACGCGCATGGGGCAGGAGGGAAGACGCTGGGTGCAGCAACACTACGAGTGGTCGTCCTGCGTGGACCGCATGCTACAAGTACTTCAAAACGCGAAGAAGGCATGAGCACGCCCCAGCGGATACGGGTGGTCATCCCGTGCAGGAACGAAGCCGGGTACATCGGCCCTTGCCTGCTTTCGCTCGTTGCCGCACGGGTGCAGGGAGTGGATGCGGAAGTATGGGTCTGCGATGGCATGAGCGACGATGGCACCCGCGATGAGGTGGCTTCCCTTGCATCGCGCCACCCTTGGATCAAAATGGTGGACAATCCGGCGCGCACCACACCTCAAGCCATGAACCTAGGTCTGCGTCCGGAAGGGTATGATGTAGGGATCATTCTGGGCGCACATGCGGAAGTTGCGCCCGACTTCCTGCTGGAGAACCTGGCGCTGCTGGAGCGCCACCCCGAAGCCGGTTGTGTGGGTGGCGTTATCGAGAACGTTTACACGGACCCCACCAGTAGGCGCATCGGCGCGGCCATGGGGCATCCCTTCGGCGTGGGAAGCGCTCACTTCCGCACGGGGCTCAAGGAGGGGGAGGTGGATACAGTGGCCTTTGGCGCCTATCGCCGCGCGGTGTTGGAGGAGATCGGCTATTTCGATGAACGCTTGGTACGCAACCAGGACGATGAGCTGAACTTCCGGCTTACCCAGGCCGGCCACAAGATCCGCCTGTCGGCACGCATCCGAAGCCGCTACTTCGTGCGCGCCAGTTATCAGCGCCTGTACCGGCAGTACTGGCAATACGGCTTTTGGAAGGTGTACGTGAACCGGCTGCACAAGAGCATCACCACCTTCAGGCAGTTGGTGCCTGCTGCGTGGGTGGCCTTCCTGCTGTTCGGTGGCATTGGTGCATTGCTTCACCCCTGGGCATGTTCGCTGTTCGTATTGGGCGTGGCCACCTACCTCCTTGCCGCACTGCTGTCGGCCATCAAGGCAGCGGCTACGCTTGCGGATGTACCAGGTGTGCTGTGGGCCTTCCTCATTCTGCACATGGCCTATGGTCTAGGCTACTTGCAGGGGCTCTGGCAATTGGTGCTGCTCCGGCAGGACCCCGGTCGGTCCAGCCACCGCTCCTCACGCTAAGCGCCTGTTCGGCATCCAAGCGGTGCCGCGGCCAAGCTGGCCCTGCTACCTTTGGCCACTTCCTTCGGACCACACCAACGCAGGCCCAAGGCCGCACCTACCGCCCCTTGTCACACCACCGCATCGTCATATCGCCCGGAGCCCGCTCCAAGCACTACTGGAGCGACCTCTGGCGCTACAGGGGCTTGCTGGGTTTCTTGGCCTGGCGGGATGTGATGGTCCGGTACAAACAGACCTCCATCGGCGTGCTGTGGGCTGTGATCCGCCCCTTGCTCACGCTTTCCGCCATGTGGTTCATCGGCTGGTTGTTCGGTGCAGGTGTTCCCGAAGGAGTACCGCGCATTTTGCTGGTCGCCGCTGCCACCATGCCTTGGCAGCTATTCGCTTCCGCGTTCGATGGGGCGGCCAACTCCATGATCGCCAACAGCAACCTGGTCACCAAGGTCTATTTCCCCCGCATGATCCTGCCGTTCAGCACGGTGCTGGTGAGCCTGATCGACATGGCCGTGGCGCTGCTGATCCTGGTGGTGCTCATGCTCTTCCACGCGCACCTGCCCGGTCCGGAGATCTTGCTGCTGCCGGTTTTCCTGGTGCAGGCCATCCTGGCGGCGCTGGGCACCGGGCTCTTCATTGCCGCCCTCAACGTGAAGTACCGGGACTTCCGCTATATCGTTCCGTTCGTGGTGCAGTTCGGCCTCTACATCACCCCCGTGGCGTTCAGCAGTTCCGATGTGTTCGGCAATCCTTCCATACCCGAGGTGCTCAAGTTCATCTACGCCTGCAACCCCATGGTGGCGGTGATCGATGGGTTCAGGTTCTCGCTCTTCGGTGGCGATCTGCCCATCCATTGGCCGGGCTTCCTCACCTCGCTCACCATGTGCGTGCTTTTGCTCGTGCTCGGCGTGCGCTACTTCCGTCGCACCGAGAAAGGCTTTGCCGACATCATTTGACATGGGCAGTGCGATCATAACAGCCGAAGGGCTCGGTAAGAAGTTCGTGCTTCAGGCGCAACGGGAGCGCTACACGGCACTCCGTGATGTGCTCGGCAAAAAAGCACGCAACCTGCTGGGGGGAGGAGGTGGCCAGGCCTCGACCAATGAGTTCTGGGCCTTGAAGGACCTTTCGTTCACCGTTCAGGAAGGCGACCGTGTGGGCATCGTGGGGCGCAATGGCGCTGGCAAGTCCACGCTGCTGAAGGTGCTTAGCCGCATAGTGGACCCCACCGAAGGGCGCGTGGAGATCAACGGTCGCCTGGCTTCGCTGTTGGAAGTGGGCACCGGCTTCCACCCTGAACTGAGCGGGCGGGAGAACATCTTCCTCAACGGTTCCATCCTCGGCATGTCGCGCGCGGAGATCCGTGCTCGATTCGATGAGATCGTGGCCTTCGCCGAAGTGGAGCGTTTCCTGGACACCCCGGTGAAGCGCTACAGCAGCGGCATGTACGTACGCCTGGCATTTGCGGTGGCCGCGCACCTGGAACCGGAGATCCTCATTGTGGACGAAGTGCTGGCGGTGGGCGATGCGGAGTTCCAACGGAAGTGCATCGGTAAAATGAAGGAGGTAAGCTCTGGCGGTCGCACAGTGCTCTTTGTAAGCCACAACATGGCCGCCGTGCAGAACCTGTGCAATACGGCCATGTACCTGAGCCACGGTCAACTGGTATCACAGGGCCCCACGGACCAAGTGGTGGCCGAATACCTGCGCGCTGCGGATGGAAGCAACGGGTCCGAACTGGCCAGCCGCAACGACCGCCAAGGGAACGGCGCCATACGCTTCACCCAGCTTGCCCTGTGCGATGGCCAGGGCAGGTCCATCGCTGCTGCACAGACCGGCGCCGACCTTCGGATGGACCTGCATTTCAGTGCCGGGCACGGCCCCTTGCGCAACCTGCATGTGGCCATGGGCATCGATGATGTTTACGGCCAACGCATCCTGCACCTGAGCAACGAGACCACGGGCCAGATCTTCGATGTGGCCGATGGTTCCTCGCGCGTGTCCATCCACATGCCGCGCTGCCCCTTGTTGCCGGGGTCCTATGGCTTCACCTTGTTCTCCACCGTGAATGGCGAGATGGCCGATTACCTGCTGAACGCAGGCACCTTTCACGTGGAAAGCGGCGACTACTTCGGTACCGGCCGGCTGCCTGCCGGAGATCAAGGTTCCTTCATCACCGACCACCGTTTCACCCTTTCCTGAAGTGGGCCTGCTCTACCTCCTACGCCAGATCAAGTACAACCGGCACCGGGGAGCGCGCTGGAGCGATGTGCGCTTCTACCTGCGCTGGAGCAAAGCCCTTCGACCAGGCCGCGATACACTTTCCGAGCGCACCGCGTGGCTCACCTTTCCGGCCGTGGACCGCTTGCACCAACTGGTGAAGCCCGAGTACCGCGTGTTCGAGTACGGTGGTGGTGGCAGTACGCTCTTCTGGCTCGATCGCGTGGCCGAAGTGGTTACCGTGGAGCATGACCCACAGTGGTACGCAGTGCTGCAAGAGCGCATGCAGCAGGAGGGAGGCACGCGCTGGACCGGCATCCATGAACCGGCGCGCCCCGGCAACCTGGTACCCGTTCCGGACCCAGCCGTTCCGGAGCACCATGCAAGCGCCGACCCGGCCTCCAAAGGCATGAACTACCGGGATTACGTACACAGCGTGGACCGCTATCCGGACGGCTATTTCGATGTGCTGTTGATCGATGGACGCGCGCGCACCAGTTGCCTGGCCTACGCCACCAGCAAGCTTAAGCAAGGAGGCATACTGGTGTTGGACAATGCGGAGCGGACCTACTACACCGAGCGCAATGGCCATGTGCTGGCCGGTTTCGACACCCTCCTCGCGGGCATGGCACCGGTCATCTTCAACCGCGATCTTTCGGAAACACGCATCTTCCGGAAACGATGAGCACGCCACTTGCCCCGATCGCTCTCTTCGCCTACAAGCGGCCGCAGCATTTGAAGCGCGCCCTGCATAGCCTGGCCGCCAACCCGGAAGCCGCTGCAAGTCCGCTCATCATTTACTGTGATGGCCCGCGTGAGCATGCTTCCGCAGCCGACCTTGCGGCCATAGCGGAAGTGCGCAAGGTGGCCGCAGCAGCATCCGGTTTCGCTTCGCTTCGTGTGCTGGAGGCCCCTGCCAACAAAGGACTTGCACGGTCGGTGATGGAGGGCGTGAGCGATGTGCTGGGCAGCTACGGACGCGTGATCGTGGTGGAGGACGATGTGGAGCTCTCGCCGCATTTCCTCCGTTTCATGAATGATGCGCTTGCCACCTATGCCGACAATGATCGGGTGGGAGCCATCGGTTCCTGGCCCTATTTCATGCCCGAAGGCAGAAGCGAGCGGAACTTCTTCCTGGACCATCCCGACAGCATAGCCTGGGCGACCTGGAGCAGGGCCTGGGTACACTTCGAGCCCGATGGGCAGCTCCTGCTCGACCGCTTGCAGGAAAGCGGCCGCCATACGGTGATGGACGCTGGATTGTCCTCTCCGTACTACACCAACATGTTGCACGACCAGATAGAAGGGCGTGTGGACAGTTGGGCCATCCGTTGGACCGCATCCTGCATACTCAAGGGCATGCTCACGCTCTATCCGGAGCGTGCCCTGAGCAAGCACATGGGCTTCGGTGAAGGTGCCACGCACGAGACCGGTGCCACCGATTACAATGGATCCCTTCAATTGGCCGACACTCCGGTGCCGGTCAGCGCTTTGGACCCCCTTGTACTTCCAGAGGCACAACAGCAGTGGTCCACCTTCGTGCAGAACACCTTCGCACCACCCGCCACCATCAAGGACCGCGTGTGGCGTGCTTTGCCGCGGCCGGTGCAGCAGTGGTACAAGCGCAACCGTTCCACGGCATCGGACGGGCCGGCGCAGTTGGCCTTCCCACCGGTATCGCGGGTGTTCGGCTTCGATCGCGGCACCCCGGTGGACAGGTACTACATAGAGCGCTTCCTCAACTGCCAGCAAGCACTTGTGCGCGGCAACGTGATGGAGATCTCCGAAAGCACCTATACCCAACGGTTCGCCAGCGGCCCCGTGGTGCCCTGGGTGCTGATTTACCAGGGCGATGCCGCCCATGGCCGCGTGATCGGAGACCTCGCCAAGTTGGAGACCCTGCCCGCTGCAAGCATGGATACCTTCATCTGCACCCAAACGCTCAACTTCATTTACGATGTGCATGCGGCAGTGTGTGGTCTTCACCATGTGCTTAAGCCGGGTGGAACGGCCTTGGTCACCGTTGCCGGCCTGGTGCAAGTGTCCCGTTTCGATGCGGAACGCTGGGGCGATTTCTGGCGCTTCACACCCAGCTCCGCGCAGCGCATGTTCGCAGAGGTGTTCGGCGCAGGCAACATCGGGGTGCAGGTTTTCGGCAACTCGTATGCTGCCGCGTGCCTCATGAAAGGCTTCGCCACCGAGGAGTGCGACAAGCAGTTGTTGGACCAAAGCGATGCCGACTACCCGGTGGTGATCGCCATTAGCGCACGCAAGGCATGAAGCAGTTGATCCGCCGCCTGATGTACGGACCACCGCCCGAGGTGGACCGCTTGATAGCGGCCGCTTCCCGTTTCCCGCGCTACACGGCCACCACCATCACTTTCCGCTCGTTCCGGCTCCGAGTTACGGACATGCTTTCCGTGGCCTGGCAGATCAAGGAGTTCTTCGGCGATGAACGGATGAAGCTCGTCTGCGACCGCCCCGACCCGGTCATCATTGATTGCGGTGCCAATGTGGGCGTGTCCGTGCTCTACCTCAAGGGGCTGTTCCCGCAAGCGCGCATCACCTGTTTCGAGCCGGATGCCGCCGTGTTCGCCTGTCTGCAAGAGAACCTCAGCACCAACGGCATAAGCGGCGTGGAATGCCGCCAGGAGGTGGTGTGGGTGGATGGCAACGGTGTGTCGTTCGGCAGTGAAGGTGCTGATGGCGGCTCCATCCTGCGCAGTGCCAATGCCCGCCCGCTGCCCTCCGTACGCTTGCGCGATGTGTTGCTCCAACACGCTGCCATCGACCTGCTGAAGGTGGATATCGAAGGCGCGGAAACCACCGTGCTCACGGATTGTGGTGATGCGCTCAAGCGCGTGAAGAAGCTGTACGTGGAATACCACTCCATGCCGGATCGTCCGCAGGAGCTGCACAGCTTGTTGGCCACGCTCACACAGTACGGCTTCCGCTACTACATACACCGCATCGGTGTGTACCACGAACACCCCTTCGCTGGTCTGAAAGAGGCAGCGATGGACATGCAATTGGATATCCATGCCATCCGGGAATAGCTGGAAGGATGTCCTGCGCCCGTGGGTATACCGGATGCGCAACACACGCGATCGCATGCTGGGTGGCGCCTGTACCGTGCTGCTCTACCACCGGGTGATCGACATACCGAGCGATCCGCAGCAGCTGGCCGTGGGGCCTGCCGAGTTCGAGGCACACCTACAAGTTCTGAAGAGCCGATACCGGGTACTGACGGTGGCGGAGTTCGACCATCACTTGCTGCATGGCAAGCGCTTCCCGGACCGTTCGGTGCTGCTCACCTTTGATGATGGCTATGCCGACAACCACTACTTCGCACGGCCACTGCTGGAGAAATATGGCATGCAGGCCTTGTTCTACATCGCTTCGGGCTACATGGGCAGCGGTCGCGAATTCTGGTGGGATGAGGTGGAACGACTGCTCCTGCACCGCCCGGTGCCGCTGCTATTGGACCTGCAATTGCCCGACCTGCGGCTGAAGGTGCCCGAAGCTGGTGCTACACCCAACAGAGGCGATGACCAGGAGGCTTACGCTTCTGCACTGGTGCAGCTCCGCAAGCTTCCTGGCAACGAGCGCGATGCGCTGCTGATTAAGCTTCGCAGCTCGATCGGTCCGGCCGAACCACGCAGCACGCACCTGCCCATGAGCGTGGAAGAACTGCGCGAATTTGCCGCCTCGCCAGCCGTGGTCATCGGTGCGCATACCGTGCTGCATCCTTCACTGGCGCAGTTGCCGGAAGGCGAGCAACGGCAGGAGATCTCCGCTTCCAAAGCGCAGTTGGAACACCTGCTGGGCATATCGGTCCCGTACTTCTCCTATCCCTTTGGCACCGGTGCCGACTTCAGCGCCACCACCGAACGGTTGGCCCGCGCGGCCGGCTTCCGGCACACTGCCGCCAACTACCCCGGCTTCGTGCATGCCCGCTCGCCACAGCACCGCTTTCCACGGCATCTGGTGCGCAACTGGCAAGGGCCTGAGTTCGCGCACAGAATGGAACAGTTCGCTCCCTGATGAAGGTCGTTCACCTCAATACCAGTGACACCGGTGGGGCTGCCATGGCCGCCATCAACCTGCACTTGGCATTTTTGGACCAAGGGGTGGGTTCGCACCTGCTCACGCTCAACCGCACCCGCACGGACCTGCCCGGCCACGCTGCGGTGGAACCCTTTCTGTTGCGCGGCACACCCATCCGCGACCGACTGCTGTACAAGGCGCGCCGTGCGTTGGAGCTAAGCGGTCTGGTGGACGACCGGAGCAACACGCCCTTCAACCGGAACCTGCGTTCGGACCCCGGTGGTCTCGAGATCTTCACCCTGCCATACAGCTGGTTCGATGTCTTGCAGCACCCGCTCGTGCAGCAAGCCGATCTGGTACACCTGCATTGGGTTGGCTATGGCATGATCGATCACCGGCACTTCTTCGGTCAGTGCACCAAGCCCATCGTGTGGACCATGCACGACATGAACCCCTTCACGGCAGGCAGTCACCACACCGATGGTGACCTGGGCTTTCGCGAAGGGCCTGACCGATCGCCGCAGCTGCGCCAGCCGCATAAGGCAGCCCAGTACTGGAACTACAAACACGCGGCAGTGGAACCGCTTCCGCAAACGCGCTTGAAGTTGGTGGCGCCGTCGCAGTGGTTGGCGGCACACGCTGAAAGCAGCGCCATGTTCCGAGGCAGGCCCGTTGCTGTGATACCCAATGGCTTCGACACGGCCGTGTTCCGTCAGCAGGACCGTGCCGCGGCACGCGAAGCACTTGGCCTGCCGAGGAACGACGCGGTCATCCTCTTCAACGCGCAGGACGTGGACAATCCGCGGAAAGGCATGCCCCTGTTGCTGGAAGCGCTGCAAGGCAATGGTTTGGGTCATGCCCGGCTGCTCTGCATCGGAAGCCCCGGCAAATTGGCCGGCACCGATCGTTCCATCCACTTCACCGGCCAGCTCAACGACACTGCCACCATTGCGCGTTGTTATGCGGCTGCCGACCTGTTCGTGCTGCCTTCCCTGGCGGAGAACCTGCCCAACACCGTGGCGGAAGCCCATCTCTGCGGCATCCCGGTGGTGGCGTTCCGCGTGGGAGGCATTCCCGAGCAGGTTCACGCGGGCAACGGTTTACTGGCGGAGCCCCGCAACGTCGCTGAGCTCAGTCATGCCATCGCAAAGGCGCTCAGCACTTCGTGGAACAATGCCGCCATAGCAACGGAAGCTGCCGCTCGTTACGACCGGCGCACCGTGGCACAAGCATATCGCACCCTCTACACCAGCTGAGCATGGTACGGCTGGCCATCATCACCATATGCTACAACGACCGCGCTGGTCTGGAACGCACCTTCGCCAGTGTGTTCTCGCAAGGCGCGCAGGACATCGAGTACATCGTGGTGGACGGTGGCAGCACCGACGGCAGCGTTGACGTGATCCGCGCGCACGCCCAACACTTGGCGCACTGGGTATCGGAACCCGACGGCGGCATCTACCAAGCCATGAACAAAGGCTGGCAATTGGCAAGCGCACCTTTCGTGCTGTTCATGAACGCCGGCGATGAGTTCGCCGGGCCTGAGGTGCTGCAGCACTGCCTGCCGCAACTCACGGAAAAGGTGGACGTGCTCTATGGCGATGCCCTGTTGGGCAATGGCCATGCGGTGTATGGCACCAAAGCCCATCCGCGTCGCATGCACAGCGCATGGCTGATGAAGGAGAGCGTTGCGCATCAATCCCAGTTCATCCGACGCACCATGCTGCAACGGACCGGCGGATATGACCTGCGCTTCCCCATAGCAGCGGACTATGCGCTTTTTGCACGCCTTTTCTGGAAAGAGCATGCCCAGGTCATGCATGCCGGCTGCACGGTGTGCACCTTCCACACCACCGGCCTCAGTTCAGATCCAGCTCGGAAACAGCAGGCAGCACAAGAGCGCAAGCGCATTCAGCGAGCCTTTGCACCGTACTTCTGGTACCACCTCTACCACGGCTGGGCCGCATTCAACCGATGGATAGGACGATGAACGCCCCCTCCGTTTCGGTGATCGTGGCCGCCTACAACTACGGGCGCTACATCGGCGAAACGCTGCGCTCGGTGCAGGCCCAAACGCTGCAGGAATGGGAGTGCATAGTGGTGGATGATGCCAGCACCGACGACACGGCTTCCGTAGTGGCCGGCTATGCCACGCAAGACCCGCGGATACGTCTTGTGCGCTTCACGCAGAACCAAGGGGTTTCGGCCGCACGCAACACCGGGCTACAGCAATCCCGAGGCACGTACATCCAGTTTCTTGATGCGGACGATCTGATCGCACCGCGGAAGTTGGAACGGCAGGTTTCCTTCCTCGCTTCCCGGCCGGACGTGGCCATCGTGTATTCCGACCATGTGCGCTTTACCGACCAAGCGGACTTGAAAGCTCCTGGGCTATTAAGAGCCGATGAGCGAGTGCACGGACGCGCTGCCCTTCGCAGAGCCATCAAGAGCAATTTCCTGCGCTTGAACGCGGTGCTCTTCCGCAGCTCCTTGCTCAAGGATATCGGTGGTTTCCGCGAGCAGTTCCGCTACGCCGAGGATTGGGACTTCTGGCTGCGCGCCATGGCGAACGGCCACAGCGTGCATTTCCTGAACGACGATCAGGCAAAGGCCGCGGTCCGAAACACGCCGGGGAGCCTTAGCAAAGACCTTCCCGCCATGCGAAGTTTCCACCTGCCCGTGCGGCAATCGCTTTGGGCGAGCGGCAGGCTTACGCTGATGGAGCGAATGAGCCTGTTGGTCCGCTCGGTGGATTTCCTGATGGAGATGGTGGTGGTGGAACGTGAACGTGTGATCGTGCTGAAAGAGGGGAGGTGGAGCTTCTTTCCGCTGGTCGTGATCGTGGCGTTATTCACCGCCCCCCTGTGGTTGTTGCTGCGCTTCTTCGTTCGGCGCTGATCCGTGTGCCGGTATGTTTGCCCTACCGGCCAACATGAACGCGGAACCGCTGCTTTCCATCATCATCGTAAGCTACAACACCCGCGAGGTGCTGCGCGCTTGTTTGGCATCGGTGCAAGCTTATGCCGGAGTGCCCCATGAGACCATCGTGGTGGACAATGCATCGCCCGACGGATCGGCCGACATGGTGGCCAGCGCATTCCCTGAGGTGCGGCTGTTGCGCAATACCGACAACGTGGGGTTCTCGCCCGCCAACAACAGTGGTATGGCCATGGCCAGCGGCGCATACATCCTGCTGCTGAACCCGGATACGCTCGTGCGTCCCGGCGTGATCCCCGCCTGGCTTGAAAGTCACCAACGGGTGGGGGCTTCCATCTCCGGTACCCGCTTGATCGGCCGCGATGGAAGCTTCCAGGTTTCGGCGTGGCGGGTGCCGGGCATTTTGGACGCTTTGTTGGAATTGCTCTTGCTCCACAACCTGGTGCATCGGACCCACTATCCGCCGGCGGCCTTTTCCTCGGACCTTCAAGCGGAATTCGTTTCCGGCGCGGCCATGCTCTTCGCTCGGGAGCTCTGGGAACGGACGGGCGGCTTGGACCCCGGCATGTTCTGGATGGAAGATGCCGACCTCTGTTACCGAATCCGGCAGCAGGGGGGAAGTTGTTGGTTCTTGAACAGTTCCGGTATCGTGCACATTGGTGGCGAAAGCGCGAAAGGCAATCCCGACCGTGCCATCCCCAATCAGTTGTTGAGCCGCATCAAGTACACGCGCAAGCACCACGGCCCCTTCGCCACCTTCCTCATGGCCATCATCATCGGCCTGCATGCCTTTACGCGTGCTGTGGCCTTCGGGGCCATTGCCCTGTTCCGGCACGAACCGCGAGCAAGATCCTACCGCATCGCCCTGCACCGCTGGTACACCTACCTGTTCAAGAACGACCGAAGCATTTAGGATGCGCAACGCCGCCGCGAACATCAGCCGCTATCTGCCCCATGCAGCGCTCTGGGCGTGGTTGCTGCTCTGTGTGGTGCTGCCCATCAATGGTGCATGGGTGCCGGTGCCCATGGCCTTGGCCACACTGCTGGGGCTCGCCTGCTGGACACTGGCACGCCCGCGCTTGGCAGGCGCTGCGCTCTGGCCCTACCTCGCTTGGTACCTGCTGCACGTGGTCGGCATGGCATGGACCACCGACATCGCTTTCGGCTCCTTCGACCTGCAAGTGAAGCTCGGCCTGTTGTTGTTGCCCGTCGCTGCTGCTGCACTGGTGGCCAACCATCCGGAATTCCTGCGCTGGAGCATGGTGGCGTTCACCATCGGTGTGCTGCTTTCCATGGTACTCGGTTTCCACAAGGGCTACCAGTGCTGGTCTGAAACGGGGCAGTGGGGTTGCTTCTCGCAGAGCACACTCTCGTTCGAGCTGCACCCCAGCTATGCTGCATGGTATGCAAGCTGGGCCCTGCTCTGGTGGGGACATCGCGCCATGCAATACACCAAGGGCCGGGCTGTTGCCCTGTTGCTTGTGGCACTCCTGCTCGGTTGGACTGTTCTCTTGGCCAGCAAGAGCGGCCTGCTTTCCGTGGCCGTGGTGGCCGTCTTCTCCGTTGTTTCAGCATTCAGCACCGTAAAGGGACGATCGCGTTGGATGCTGCTTGCCACCGCCGGGCTTTTGCTGGTAGTGGCCTCCGTGCTGCAAGGTCCGGTGGCTGGCGATCGTCTGCGGGCCAGCATCAACGCTGTTCAACGAGCGCTTTCCGGCGATGCCGCCATGATCACGTCCAGTGACAGCAACGACTTGCGCCTGATGGCTTGGCGATGCAGTGTGGCCCGTTTGGAACAAGAGCCTTTCGGTGCAGGTACCGGCGACATCAAACACGCGCTGATGGACTGTTACGAAGCGGAAGGAGCCGTGGAAGCCGCTTCACGCAATCTCAACAGTCATTCGCAATTCCTGCAAGGCGCTGTTGCGCTCGGTTGGCCAGGGCTGCTCCTTAGCGCACTGCTCGTGCTTGTGCCCTTGGCCTGGGCGTGGCGCGGACGCCGGGGTATGCTCATCGGTTTTCTGCTGCTCTTTCTGGTGAACGCAGCTGTTGAAAGTGTGCTTGAAGTGCAGGCCGGAGTGCTTTTCGTGGGCTTGTTCATCGGCATGTTGGTCATTCAGCCCCGATCCTCGCACGAACACATCAAGCCGCTCCGATCGCAGCACTCCGCATGATCCCGTTCCCCGCGTACCAAGTTGTTCAAGTGAGCACTCACCTATTTCAGCGGGTTGGGGCGCATGATCATTGCCCTTATGCCCGCTCCACGAAGTACATCTCCATCTCGCCCTTGCCCTTGGCCTCGATCATTCCGCGGGGGGTGAATGCAAATGCGGGGGTGGTTGTCAGTAGTTGGTTGTCAGTTGACCGACTGCCGATATCAGGCGTGTGTAGTGCTGTGTGACTGACAACGGACAACTGTGACCCGACAACCAACCGATACGTCACCCCACTGATGTTCACCTTGCCAGCCTCGCCGCTGCTCTCCATCCTGCTCGCGGTGTTCACGGTATCGCCCCAGATGTCGTAAGCGAACTTCTTGATGCCCACGATCCCCGCCACCAGGGGGCCGGTGTGGATACCGATGCGGATCTGGAAGCAGGGCTTGCCCTCCGCTTCGTGTTGGGCGCACCGCGTTGCGATGAAGTCCCGGATATCCAGCGCTGCGTTCACCACATCCACCGCTGGTATCGTGTTGGTGCGCGTTAGACCACCGGCAGCCATGTAGGCATCGCCGATGGTCTTGATCTTCTCGATGCCGTATTTCTCGATGATTCGGTCGAAGGCCATGAAGCAGGCATGTATCTCGGCCACCAGTTCGTGGGCGCTGAGTTTCTCCGCCACGGCCGTGAAGCCCTTGAAGTCGGTGAAGAGTACGGTCACCTCATCGAATTGCCGGGGCTCGGCAGTACCCTTGGTTTTGAGTTCGCTGGCCACTTCGACGGGCAGGATGTTCAGCAACAGGTCGTCCGCAAGCTTCTTTTCATGCGCTATCTGCACATACTGCTGTTTGATGAGGTCTTCCGCTTCTTTACGCGCCACCACCTCGTGTTTGAACCTGGCGTTCCACGAGAAAAGCCCGGCCAACAGCAGGGCGATGCCCGCATAGACCACGTGGAAGTGGTCCACCCAGGACTGGTAGTGCATCAACAGCCCGAGCAGGATCAAGTTGATGCTCAGGAAGTCCAGCGAGCTCAGCAGGAACACCTCCCAGTTGTTCCGTGCGAAGGGCCTCCATTTCGCGATGCTCTCGAGCAGGGCAACAGGCGCATAGGCGAAACAGTACATGAACACACCGAGTATGCCGGCCAAGCCCGCGCCGGAGAGGTGGTTGTATTTGAGTGCCAAAGAGAGTGCTATGATGATCGCGGGGACCACCAGGTAAACCTGCATGAGGCGTCGGCGCATCACCTTGCCGGCCCGTATGGCGAGCGCGCCCAGTCCAGCGCAGAGCAGGATCAGGACGCTCATGGCCAGCAAGGCGCTGAAGTGATCCACACCGAAAAGCGGCAGCACCAGACCGGTTGCCAGCAACAGCGCGGCTGTCATGAAGAGCACCAGCGGAAGTCTCGGCCATGATCGGCCATAGACCGGCTTGGTATCCTGTTCCGTTGTAGGGTTTTGGGGCAAGGGTGCAGGCTTGAAGGTGAATGGAAATGTATGCAGCGATCGGCGGATATCTCCGTGTGTTGCGCATTTACCCGTTCAAAACGCAGTTCTCCTCCCGGACCGGGTAGCCCTGTCGCAGGTACCTTCGCACCACATGATCCCGTTCTCCCCGCCCCGCATAGACGACCTTACCATCAAAGCCGTGGAGGAGGCCCTCCGCAGCGGCTGGATCACCACCGGCCCGCGCACCAAGGAGTTCGAGCGCAAGCTGGCCGACTTCTGCGGGGTGGATCGCATGATCGCCCTGAACAGCTGGACCAACGCCTGCGAACTGGTGCTGCGCTGGTACGGCATCGGGCCCGGCGATGAGGTGATCCTGCCGGCCTACACCTACTGCGCCACGGCCAACATCGTCATGCACGTGGGCGCCAAGCCCGTGCTGGTGGATGTGCTGGACGACTTCACCATCGACCCCGAGGCCGTGCGCAAGGCCATCAACCAGCGCACCAAGTGCATCATTCCGGTGGACATCGGTGGCCTGCCTGCGCGGTTGGACAGGCTCATGCGCGTAGCCGAGGAGAGCTGCGCCCTCTTCACTCCGGCGGTGAACCTGCGGGTGGCGGGCAGCAATCCGCAGATGCGCCTCGGGCGTGCACTGGTGCTCTCCGATGCCGCACATTCCTTCGGCGCCCGCATCGCCGGGAAGCCGGTGGGTGGCCAGGCGGACATCACAGGCTTCAGTTTCCACGCGGTGAAGAACCTCACCACTGCGGAAGGCGGGGCACTGGCCTTCAACCTGCCCGCACCCTTCGACCACGAGGAGATCTACCGCTGGTTCAACACCATGAGCCTGCACGGGCAGAGCAAGGACGCACTGGCCAAAACGCAGCCCGGCGCTTGGCGCTACGATGTGACCCAGCCGGGCTTCAAATGCAACATGACCGACCTGCAGGCCGCAATCGGACTGGTGGAGCTGAAGCGCTACAAAAGCGAGACGCTGCCCCGCCGCAAGGCCATCTGCGATCGCTACTCGGCCGCGTTCAGCGACGATGCGCGTTTCGTGCTGCCCACCTTCGTGGATGAAGAGCCGGGGCGCGCTGCTCGGACCTCGTCCTACCACCTCTACATGTTGCGCGTGGCATCGGCCACCGAAGCACAACGCGATGCCATCATCGAAGCCATCGCCAAAAAGCAGGTCAGTGTGAACGTGCATTTCCTGCCGCTGCCCTTGCTGAGCTTCTACAAGGGGCAAGGCTTGCGGATGGACGATTTCCCCAACAGTTACAAGCACTACAGCCGGGAGATCAGCTTGCCGGTGTACTACGACCTGAGCGATGCGCAGGTGGATACCGTGATCCAAGTGGTGAAGGCCGCTGTGAAGGAAGTGATGGGCTGATGGTCAGAATGCGTTGCACGACCGAGCTGACATGAAGCGACTCTTTGACATCGTCGTCTCCGCGTTGGCCTTGTGTATTCTGGCGCCCTTGCTGCTGTTGCTGGCCTTGGCCGTGGCGCTCGGCTCACCCGGAGGGGCCTTCTTCCGCCAGGAGCGCGTGGGCTTGAACGGCAGGACCTTCAAGCTGCTGAAGTTCCGATCCATGCGCCCGGGCAGCGAGTCGCAGGGGCAGATCACCGTGGGTGCCCGCGATCCGCGCATCACCGGGGTGGGGCACTTCATGCGCAAGACCAAGCTCGATGAACTGCCCCAACTGTTCAACATCCTGCTGGGCGACATGAGCGTGGTGGGGCCGCGTCCGGAAGTGCCGCGTTATGTGGCGCTCTATACCACCGAGCAGCGGCAGGTGCTCAGCGTGCGGCCCGGCCTCACCAGCCTGGCGAGCATCACTTACATCAACGAGAACGAACTGTTGGGCAGGAGCAACGATCCGGAACGCACCTACGTGGAGGAGGTGATGCCCGCCAAGTTGGCCCTTGACCTGCAGTACGTGCGCGAGCAAAGCCTGGGCCTTGACCTCCGCATCATGCTCGGAACGCTCATGGCCCTTTTCCGCTGAACGCCCCATGTGGAACAGCGGTGCAAATCGGTATGATCGCGGTGAAGAGCCGAGCACGGAAGCCAACCGGCGTGTGCGCATCATGCGGCTTGTGAACCTGGTGCTCGCCGTGGTGATGGGCGTGGTGGTGCTGGACAAACACCTGGATCCGCGCATTGAGAGCGCCGCGGTGCAGGAAGCCGTGCAGCACAAGGTCAACATCCGGTCCAGGCACCAGCGAGGCTCCACCTATTGGGTGGTGCTGAAGATGGACAACGGCCGGAAATTCCAGACCGAACGCATGGCCAAGGCATTCCCCGTGGGTACTGTGCTGCAACTGCGCGTTGGTGCCTTGCTCGGTGGTGTCACAGCCTACCGGATGGACGGCGACATCCATCGTTGGGTTTCCGTGGAAGCGGAGAAGGAGGAGTTCAAGCCGATGCCTTATGCCGTGCTGCTGCTTTCCATCGTGTTGCTCGCCCCTTGGTGGAAGGTGGAAACACGCTGGGTGATGCAGGCCATACAACTCACGATCCTGGTGGCTTGGGCCTTGATGTTGATCGGCACCGGAGTCCTCATACCCTTGAGTTGATCGCATGAACATGCAGCATCAAGCCCGATGAAAGCCACCCGCAACCCACTGCTTCTTGGCGCCTTGGTGCTGGTGGTCGCTGCGTTCTTTTCGGCCGGCTTCCACCATTGGGACGAGCACTTCCAGATCTTGGAGTTCGCCGGTTGGAAGCTCGGGTTGAGCCCCGCCTCCGATCTGCCGTGGGAGTTCGATGCCCGCTTGCGTCCGGCACTGCAACCCGCTATCGTGGTGGCGCTGCATCGCTTCATGGCCCTCTTCGGAACGCCCGATCCCTTCCTGCTGAACACGCTGCTGCGCCTGGCCATGGCCACGCTTTCCTGGGTGGGTGCGGTGCTGCTCCTGCGCGGCCAACTGCGCGACAACCCGACGCTGCACGATGAACGGCTGCGCAACTGGTACACCTTCCTGGCCTTCTTCCTGTGGTTCTTCGTGTACCATGCGGTTCGCTTCTCCAGCGAGGGCTTCTCGGCGGCGCTGTTCGTCATTGCCTATGCCGCCTATGTGCATCCTGCGAAGCCTTTAAGACCATTGCAACTATTGGGCATCGGGCTGCTGCTGGGACTGGCCTTCGTAGCGCGCTACCAAGTGGGCTTCATGATCGCAGGCCTGCTTGGCTGGAGCCTGTTCGTTGCGCGCCATGCTTGGCAGCGTGTGGCTTGGGTGGCGGTCGGCGCCCTTTGCTCCGTTGGCCTCGGTGTACTGCTGGACCGCTGGTTCTATGGTGAATGGACACTCACGCTCTGGACCTACTTCGAGCAGAACCTGCTGGCCGGCAAGGCCGCGTCCTTCGGCACTGAACCCTGGTGGGAGTACTTCACGGAGGTCTTCAACCGGGCCGTGCCGCCCTTCAGCCTGCTGTTCCTGCTACCGCCCATGCTCTTCATGGCCATGCGGCGCAGGGATCCGCTCACCTGGGTGGTGCTTCCCTTCCTGCTCGTCCACATCCTAATCGGTCACAAGGAGATCCGTTTCCTCTTCCCGCTGATCGCATTCCTGCCGCCCTTGGCGATCGGTGGTCTGTCCTTGGTGCGCGACAGGTGGTGGCCCGAAATGCTCGAACGCCGCGCTACGCGAATTGCTGCAAAGAGCTTCGTGTGGGTGCATATCCCATTGCTCCTGGTGATCATGCTGAAACCGGCCGATGCCGATGCCGGTCTCTACCGCACGCTCTACCGCAACTATCCGCAGGCGATCAAGCTGCTCCACAACGAGGAGCATCCCTATCACCGCGTGGCCAGCATCAACTTTCTGCGCAGGCCGGGCTTGCAACTGGTGCAGCAGGTGGAAGGGAAGTGGCCTTCGGATGCGCGGTACCTGTGGGTAAGTCGTACGTCGGAGGTGCCTCCTTCAGAAGCCGGATCAGCGCGCCTGGTGTACAGTTCGTTCCCGGAGTGGGTCACGCGTTTCAACGTGGGTGGCTGGGTGGACCGCACGGACCGTTGGTACGTGTGGGAGCTGCGCCGATCCGAATAAAGCTCACGCCTCGGGACTGCCCAGCAGATCGCGCAGGCGCTCCAGGTCCGTGGCGCGTTCAGGATCCCCCAGCTTCTGGTAGCTGTTCGCCAGGTTGTTCAGTTGGCGGCGGATGATGTCCATGTTCGTGCAGGGCACATAGAAGGAAGGCCGCGGCTCGATGTTGAGCTTCTGCAGGAACTCGGTGATCTCGTTGCGGCCCAGGATGTCGCCCTGGCTGAAGGCGTTCACGTAGAAGAGCACGTTCTCCGGACCATCCTGCCCGGCATCGGCACCGCCCATGCTGTCCTCATCGAGGTAGGCCAGCACGAAGTGGTTGGGCAGGTTCACGCCGCGCAGGGGAATGCCCAGATCCTCCGCCAGCACCTGGTAGATGATGGCCAGTGAAAGCGGGTTGCCGCTGCGGCTGGAGAGCACCTCGTTGATGTAGCTGTTCTGGGGCGCATGGTAGTTCCGCTTGTTGCCCTTGAAGCCGTGCACCTGGAAGAAGATGTGGTTGAAGACCCGGATCTTCTCGAAGGCGGTGAGATGATCGTTCAATTCCAGCCAGATGTCCTGCCGGATGGAAGCCAGCCGTGACTTCACCTGCATTTCATCCAACTCCGGGAAACGGTAGCGGCTGATGATGAGGGCGCCTTCCAAGAGGTCGTCGCAGCCGCTTTCCTTCCACGCTTTCAAGCGGTCGGTAACACAGCTCAGGTGGATGGAATGCAGGATGTCCTCCACGCGATTGCGGAAGAGGTCGCCCAGATCATCCACCTCCCAGGCGCGCTCCAGCGAGGGCACCACATTGCTGCCCAACTCTACGATCCGGTTGCGCACCTCGCGGTAGATGTCCTCATCGGGATCATCGATCAAGGTGATCAGTGCGCGGATCTCGTTGTCGCTCATGCTGCCCGACCGGATGTCGTGCATCGGTCAAGGGCGAAAGTATCCGGCCGGATGGCGGGCTTAAGTAGCGCCCAACGGCATGTTTCCACAAAGCCGGTGTTGATGTCGCAAGGCCCCACGTTGTGAACGTGCGATCGTTCAGAACGGGCACGTTCAGCGAAGCAGCCATGCGGCCAGCACGGCAGAGAAAACGATCAACAGCACATAGGCTGTGAAGGCGCCTGCGAAGCGCAAAGCATGTTGGCCCAGCTTGCGCGGGAACACCCTTCGCACCGCCACCCACAAGTAGACGAGCAGGTAGACGAGCACCAGGAGGATAAGCACCAGGTTCACCTGTGCGGCATCGATCCGCGCAAGCAGGCCGGAGAGCAAGCCATACAGCGTGAACACCAGGAATACGAAGGCGTGGAAGTGCGCACTGAAGATGAAGGGCTTCACCAGGCTGCGCGGCTTGTCGGGGTAAAAGAGGCTCAATACCAAGGCCAGCAAGGGCAGGAAGAGGAAGAAGAGCTTGGGCAGGATGTTGGAAAAGAAGCGGTCCCAGAAGAGCGTGTCCTCCAACTCATCGACCTGCACTTGCCCTGCATGGCTGCTGGCCCCCCAACCGAAGATGAGGAAGAACAGGATGCTGAGGAAGATGAACATCCGCAGTGGCGGGATGTAGCGTGCCCGGCGGCCTTCCATGTATTCGGTGGTAAGGAAACCGGGTCTCCACAGCAGGGGCACCACGCTGCGCACGATCTTGGAGTCGAAGGTGAAGTAGTCACCCAGGAACTGGTCGAGGAAACCGCGCAGGTCCTCCTTGCCGATCCGGGCCTGGCCACAGTTAGCGCAGTACTTGTCGGCAGGGGCGAGCAGGGTTTCGCAATTCGGGCAGGTGCCTTCCTTCATTGTGGGATCAATGATACGCTGCCCGGCTGTACTTTTCGGACGGCATGAACGCTTCGTCCCACCGCCCCGCGCGCCTTTGGCTAAGCCTCTTGGCTGCCATGGCCTTCGGGACCACCATGGCACAAAGCGCCACGACCAAGGAAGCAGATGCTGCGACACCGAAGCAGGAAGCCACGGCAAAAGCATCCGAAGTGAAGGACTTGGACACGGGCGACAGCATCATCTACCTGGGCAAGAAGCTCTGGTTCGAGATGCGCAAACGACTGAATCTGACGGATGCTGCCGAAGAGGAAGCGCGCAAGCAGGAGGATGCCCAAGTGCGCCTGAAGGTGGGCGGCGTGAAAGTGGATACCGGACGATAGCCGGATCTACCCGGTCAGCCTTTCCAGTGCTTCACCGATCATCACATCCACGGCTGTGTGGTGGTCCTTGCTGTATTCCTTGCGCAGGCGGTTGGCCACCACGGTGCACACGGTGCATACGCGGTGCCCCAGCATGCCACCAAGGCCAAAGAGGGCACTGGTCTCCATCTCGTAGTTGGTGGCGCGCAAACCCTCATGCTCGAACGCACTGAGGCGTTCGTTCAAGCCATCCACGGAAGGCAGCAGGCGTAGTTGGCGTCCCTGCGGACCGTAGAAGCCACCGGCGGTGAGCGTGATACCCACGGTGTTGCCATTGCCCAGCAGTTCCACCAGGGCTTTGTCACCCTGCGCCACGTAGGGGTAGGGCAGGTTGTCCGGCCACTCGGTCTGCGCCAGCAGGTCCTGCAACAAGCGCGTTTCCCGGTCGGTGTTCTCGTAGGCGTAGTAGTGCAGCACGTTGTCCATGCCCACGCCATAAGCGCTCACGATACGGGTATCAACAGGGATGTCCTCCTGCAAGGCGCCGCAGGTACCCAAGCGTACCAAACGCAGCGCGCGATGCTCACGGCAGGGGCTGCGCTTCTCCAGGTCGATGTTGGCAAGCGCATCCAGCTCATTGAGCACGATGTCGATGTTGTCCGTGCCGATGCCGGTGCTGAGCGCGGTGATGTGCGTGCCGTGGTACACGCCGGTATGCGCCACGAACTCGCGGTTCTGGGTGCGGTGCTCCACCTTCTCGAAGTGTCTGCTGATGCGCTCCACACGCCCTTGGTCACCGACCAGGATCACCAGATCGCCCAACTGCTCCGGCCGCAAGGCCAGGTGGTAGATGGACCCATCGGGATTGAGGACAAGCTCGCTGGGTGGGAGCGTGGTGCCGACTTCGGTGAGGGTGATGGGGTTCATATGAGATGTGAAGATGTAAAGATGTGAGGATGTGGCTTCGCGTCGCTCGCGATGTGAAGATGTACCGATGAGCGTGCTAAAGGGCGCGATCGAACAACGACCCTCGACTTCGCTCGGGGTAGGTGTGATCGTTGTTACTGCGCCGCGAATACTTTTTGCAACAGGGCGGTGGTGCGTGCCACGGGGTCCTGACGGATGGTCTTCTCCTCTTGGGCGAGCAGGGTGAAGAGGCCATCGATGGCGCGATCGGTGACGTAGGCGTTGAGGTCGGGCTGCACGGCTTTGCCGCCGGTGAGCAGCGTGGCTGTGTTGTAGGCGGAGGCAAGCGGCTGCCAGTAACTGGTGAGCGCCACCTGGCTGGTGGCCTTCTCCACCACGGGCGTGAAGCGTGTGCGCAAGGTGGCGCTCGTTTTCTCGCGCAGGTAGTTGGTGGCCGCGTTCTCGCCGCCGCGCAGCAGGGTGAAGCCGTCCTGGATCGTCATGCTGGTGATCGCGTCCACGAAGACCGGCACGGCTTCCTTGGAGGCCAGCTCGGCGGCCTGGTTCAGGGTGCGCTCGAAATCCTCCACGGGCTTGTTGATGCCCAGATCGGTAAGGGTGTTCTTCACGGCGATTGCTTCCTGCGGGAAGGGGATACGGATCAGGTTGTTGTTCCAGAATCCGTTGGTGGCGCCGGCCTTGTCCACGCTGCGTTCGGTGCTCACACGCAGGGCCTCCTTCAAGCCGGAGATCACCTCCTCGTTGCTGAGGGCAGCAGGAGCGCCGGCCCCCAGAATGGACTGCAGCTCCTGCGGGGAACTGGCCGTGCATAGGAGGACAACGGCCAATACAGGCGCGGAGAGCGTTCGTGACATCTTCATGGTCAGCGGTTCAGCGGGTTTCACAGTGCTCGATCAATTGAAAGCTTCCGGCTTCATAGCGGAAAGAGCCAAAGTGCTTGGGTAAACCCTCGATGGGATATAGCGGGTCGTCCTCCAACACTTCATAGGCGAAGGTGAAGGTGCTCGAGTTCGGGTCGAGGTCGAAGACGGACACCAGCCCCATCCGTCCGGAGTAGGAAAAGAAGACTTGCGCTTGAATGCCATCGGGCCTGAGCCGCAGGGTGGTGGCGCACAACTCGATGCAGGTGCTGCATCCAATGGTGGAGGCCACCGTAAAGTAGGCGCTGTCGTCCAACGTGATCAGTGAACTGAAGTAGGACATGGGGAACACGCAGTTGCCATCGCCTTCTTCAGCATCCATTTCGACAACACCGTAGTATCCATCCTTCTGACGGATCCGGGCAAAGGCGGAACGTTCACGGAACGTGCCTCCGGTCTTCAGGTCCAAGCTCAGCAGCCAGAGCCGGTCATCATCGGAAGCCACGCATTGCAACGCACCACGGTCCAGGTCGCGTGCATCCAGGGTGGCACTCCGCCGATCGTTCAAAAGCTGGAAGCACCGTTCCAGAATGCGGCCCTGTAATTCACTGATGGCATCCTGGTCCTGCACACCCAGGTGATCGTATCGGTCAAGGTCCTTGTGGACCGCATCCAGCTCGCGCTGCAGCTCGGGCGCATAGCGCGGCTTGTTGCGCTGGGCCTCCGCGTGCAGGGCGGACAGCACGAAGATCAAGGCGAGGCACGGAGCGAACTGGGTCATGCTTGCGCTTCCAGTTGCTTTCGCCATTCCTCGGGAACGGGAATGGTCCGCTGTGCCGTGTAGTCGAAACACACCATCACACTGCGTCCTTCGGCACAGATGCCCGGCTGTTCGCCACTGGTGCGGCGGATGATGTAACTGAGGTCGAAGCTTTTGGAGCCCACTGCACTGCACCATACTTCGGCCACCAGCGTATCCCGCAGGCGCACCGGCATGCGGTAGTCCACCTCGTTGCGCGCCAGGATCAAGCCCTGCGCTTTCCAATCATGGTCCTTCGGGATGATGGTCTCGAGGTAGCCCATGCGCCCCAGCTCGAACCACTGCAGGTAGACCGCATTGTGCACATGGTGGGCCATGTCCACATCGCTGAAGCGGATCTGAATGGGCGTGGTGACTGTTTTCATGTTCCTGATAGCGCTTTGTTGCCTGTTGGACGTTCATAGGGTGTGTGTTGCTACCACCCCACAACTCCTCACCCCCACAACTCTTCAACCCCACAACTCCTCAACTCCACAACCCCTCAACCCCACAACTCCTCAACCCTACAACTCCTCAACCCCACAACTCCACAACCCCACAACCCCTCAACTTCCCAACCCCTCAACTTCACGTGATCGGATTCAGCATCACACTGAACACGGTGATGCTGTTGGGGTCGCGGTCGTAGAACAGCTTGTCCAGTGCTTCCATCACGTTCTTGGCGCGGAAGTAGGAGGTCTGCAGGCCGTTGTCGCCGCGCGCGCTCCACTGGATGGTGTAGCTGCTCGTGCGCTCCTTGTAATTCCGCACGTAGTCCAGCATGTTCCGCAAGGCATCCAACTTGTCGCTGCCCTCGGTGCTTTCAAAGAGGAAGCTCTGGTTGTGGCGGGCGTTCAGTGTGATGAGGTAGAGCTTGGTGCTCTTCCCTTTGCCATCCTCTTCGAAGTTGAAGACCAGGCTGTCCTGGCCCATGCCGATGTAGTCGCCGATCTCCTTCTGCAGGCGGGCGATCTCCAGGTTCTTGTCGCGTGTCATGCGGGGCTTCCCGGAAGCGGGCAACGCCGTTGCGGCGCGCCTTTCCTAAGGGGTGTCAAAGCTACTGAACGCGGAATTGTGGCTCTTGTACTCGGGCACCATGCGCTTCACCTGGCGCACGATCTCCTCATTGCTTCCGGTAGCCAGTAGGTCGGTCAGTTCGGTGATATGGCCTTGCACTTCCGCCGGGTCCACCTGGCGCACCTGCCCGATGAGGATGCGTGGATGGTGGGTGGGGAGGGTGTTCTCCGCCGTTGCCAGTAGTTCCTCGTAGAGTTTCTCTCCCGGGCGCAGGCCGGTGTAGCGGATGTGTATGCGACCCGGTGCAGGTGGCTCATCCGCAGCAGCGGGCTCATATCCGCTCAGGCGGATCATCTTGTCGGCCAGATCGGCGATGCGTACCGGCTGTCCCATGTCGAACACGTAGATCTCCCCGCCGTGCCCCATGGACGCGGCCTCCAGCACCAGGCGGCATGCTTCGGGAATGGTCATGAAGAAGCGCGTCACCTCCGGGTGGGTTACGGTGACCGGCCCGCCCGCTTCGATCTGCCTGCGGAACAGGGGTATCACCGATCCGCTGGAACCGAGCACGTTGCCGAAACGGGTGGTGATGAATTGCGTGCGGCAACCTTCGGGCAGGCTGCTCACCAGCAGCTCGGCCACGCGCTTGGAGGCCCCCATCACGCTGGTGGGGTTCACGGCCTTGTCCGTGCTGATGAGCACGAACTTCTCCACACCGAAGGCGCAGGCCAGTTCGGCGGTGTTGCGGGTGCCCAGCACGTTGGTGGCGATGGCCTCGGCGGGCTGTGCCTCCATCATGGGCACGTGCTTGTAGGCTGCGGCATGGAAGACCACCTGGGGGCGGTGCTCCGCGAAAATGCGCTCCAGGCTTGGCCGGTGGCGGACATCTCCGATCACCGTGGTGATGCCTTTCCCCAGTCCGGCGCCTTGCAGTTCCATGTCCACATCGTAGAGACCCGATTCGGCCAGGTCCACCAGCACCAAGTGCTCCACGCCGAGGCCGGCCAGTTGGCGCACCAACTCGCTTCCAATGGAACCCGCAGCACCGGTCACCAGCACACGCTTGCCTGCGAAGAGCGCCTGCACGCCGGCCTGGTCCAGTTGGATCACCGCACGCCCCAGCAGGTCCTCGATCCGCACCTCCTGGATCTGCCCCGCGCTCAGCTGGCCATTTATCCAGTCGTTCACCGGGGGTATGCTGAGCACCTTCACCTGGGCGGCCATGCATGCATCCACCACGCGGCGGCGGTTCTCGGGGTCCGGATGGGCAATGGCGATGATCACCTGGTCCACGGCTTCCTCCGATAGCAACTCGGGGAGCTTATCGGTGTGGTACACCATGGCGCCTTCCAAGGTCCTTCCGGCCCGTCGCGCATCGTCATCCACAAAGGCGAGCACCTCGTAGCGCATGTCGCCGGAGCGTTCCAGCGTGCGCTTGGTGATGAGCCCGGCCTCGCCGGCACCGTGTATCAGCACGCGCACCTTGTCCTTGCCGGAACCGCGCCGGCGCAGGTAGCGCAGCTTGAAGGCGATGCGCACACCGATGAGCAGCATGGCGGTGGCCAGGAAGTCGATGATGATGACGGCGCGCGGCATCACATAAAGCCCGTCGATGAACTGGTAGCGGATGAGGCTGGCCACGCCCAGGGCCACGGAACCACCCACGGCGGTGAGGAAGAGCAGGCGGGCATCGTCGGTGTTGGTGTGGCGCACCATCAAGCGGTGGGTGCCTGCCACCAGGAAGGATGCGAGGCGGATGCCCAGAAAGAGCGGAAGCACGGGCAACAGCAGGTCCACCTCGTGCGCGGGCACTTTGAAATTGAAGCGCAGCAGGTAGGCCGAAGCCAATGCCATAAGGCAGAGGAGGAGGTCGATGACGAGTACTCCCCACCGCGGAAATAGCATGGTGCGCTTCATGGTGATGGCTGCAAAGGTGGCAACAGGAGCGGAAGTGCGGCGATCTTCAGCGCAGCGGATGTGCAAGCAGGATACCTTGCGCCCCCTTTCGCCATGGGTCATATACCCTTCACACACCCGCCACTGGAGGTCCGGCAAGCCGGTCCTGCCAAGGTGTATGTGTTCCCGACCGGGGTACAGGACGATGCGGAACTGCTGGCAAGTTTCGGTGCCGAATGGCGGAAGTTCAATTCCATGGATGCCGCCGATCTGGCCACGGCAGGAGGGGAGTTGTTCGATCTGTGGCCGAAGGATGCCAATGCCAAGGACCTCTGCCTTTTGGACGTGGGCTGCGGCAATGGCCGTTGGACACGCTACCTCGCCGAGCACGTGTGCCAAGTGGATGCCGTGGACCCCAGCCTGGCCGTGGAGCATGCCGCCGCCCGGCACGACGATATGCCACACGTGCGCTGGAGCATGGCCAGCGCAGAGGAGCTGCCCTTTCCGGACAACAGCTATCAACGGGCCTTGTGCATCGGCGTGCTGCACCACCTGAAGGACCCCGGCAAGGCCTTGGATGAGTTACGGCGCGTGCTGGTACCCGGCGGCGTGCTGTATTTCTACGTCTACTATGCCTTGGAGCAGCGTGGCATGCTGTATCGCACCCTCTACCGGCTGAGCGACCTGTTGCGCCGTTCCATCCATCGCCTTCCCGGTCCCCTGAAGCGAGCGCTCTGCGAGGCCATCGCCGTGCTGGCCTATGCACCGCTGGTGGCGCTTGCACGCGCCATGAAGGCATTGGGAATGAAGCTCTGGCGAAAGATGCCATTGGCCTACTATCACAACAAGAGCTTCCACGTGATGCGCAATGACGCCCTGGACCGCTTCGGCACGCCCGTGGAGCAGCGCTACACCAAGCAGGGCATACAGGAACTGCTGCAAGCACACGGTTTCGGGTCCGTTCAATTCAGCGATGGGCCGCCCTTCTGGCACGGGGTGGCAGTGGCCGTGTAGCATCCGTGTTCCCGGTTCCCGGCATCCTTTCGGAAAGGATCACGTCCCTGTTATGCATCTTCGCAGCCGAAGCAAAACACCTGCGGACGAACGATCTCCAACATGCCTACATCACTGGTCACCGGCGGCGCCGGATTCATGGGTGCCCATCTTGTGAAGGAATTGCTGGCCATGGGCCACCAAGTGGTCGCCTTGGACGACCTCAGCGGTGGTTTCGCCGACCAGGTGGATCCGCGTGCCACCTTCGTGCAGGGTTCCATCAACGACCATGAACTGGTGGACCGCCTCTTCGCGGAGCACCAATTCACCTACGTGTACCACCTTGCGGCCTACGCGGCCGAAGGCTTGAGCCACTTCATCCGGCGCTTCAACTACCAGAACAACCTCATCGGCAGCATCAACCTGATCAACGCCAGTGTGCGGCACGAGGTGAAGTGCTTCGTGTTCACCAGCAGCATCGCCGTATATGGTGCGCTGAAGCCGCCCATGCGCGAGGACATGCGCCCCGTGCCGGAGGATCCTTACGGGGTGGCCAAGCTCGCCGTGGAACTCGATCTCTACGCAGCCCACCACATGTTCGGGCTCAACTACGTGGTGTTCCGTCCGCACAACGTGTACGGCGAGTACCAGAACCTGGGCGACCGTTACCGCAACGTGGTGGGCATCTTCATGAACCAACTGATGCAGGGTCTGCCGCTCACCGTGTTCGGCGATGGGCAACAGCAGCGGGCCTTCACCTACATCGGCGACATCGCGCCCATCATGGCGCGTGCGGCCCTTACCCCGGAAGCCTATGGAGAGGTCTTCAACGTGGGGGCGGACCGCCCCTACACCGTGAACGAACTGGTGGTGGCCGTGCAGGACGCCATGGGGATAAAAGGAACGGTGAAGAACCTGGAAGCCCGCAATGAGGTGGTCTTCGCCTTCAGCGACCACAGCAAGGTGGAGCGCGTGTTCGGCAAGCAACAGGAGACCACCTTGGAGGAAGGCTTGCAGCGGATGGCGCCTTGGGCCAAGGCCACCGGGGCCCGCAAGAGCGGCAGCTTCGGCAACATCGAGATCGAGCGGGGGCTGCCTCCCAGCTGGCGCGACGCATAAGGCTGCGTATTGCCGGTTATCTTCGGCCGCGCTCCACAGTCCATGCCCAAGGTCCTCTTTCTCGCATCGCACCGTCAAGGCCGAAGCCCCAACCAGCGCTTCCGTTTCGAGCAATACCTGGGTTTCCTGGAGGAGAACGGCTTCCAGTGCGAAGTATCCTATCTCGTTACCGAAGCCGACGACAAGTTCTTCTACAAGCCCGGCAACCTGCTGAAGAAGGTCGGCTTTGTCAGGCGCAGCATCGCAAAGCGTCGTGCCGATGTACGCCGCGCCAAGGACTTCGACATCGTGTTCGTATGCCGCGAGGCCCTGATGACGCGCAGCATCGCCTTCGAGAAGGCCTTCAAGCGGAAGGGCGTGCGGATGATCTTCGATTTCGACGATTCCATCTGGCTGAGCAATGTGAGCGATGCGAACAAGCGCTGGTCGTGGGTGAAGGACCCCGGCAAGACCGGCAAACTGATCGCACTGGCCGACCTGGTCTTTGCGGGCAACGACTACCTGAAGGACTATGCGCTCGGCTTCAACAAGCGGGTGGAAGTGGTGCCCACCACCATTGATACCGAGGAATACCAGCCACGCACCGTGCGCCCTGAAGGTCCGGTCTGCATCGGCTGGAGCGGCAGCATCACCACCATCCAGCATTTCCAATACGCCATCCCGGCTTTGCGCATCATCAAGGCGCGCTATGGCGACCGGGTCACCATCCGCGTGGTGGGCGATGGGTCGTACACCGAACCCGAACTCGGCATACAGGGCCTGCCCTGGCGGAAGGACACCGAACTCGATGACCTGCGCGCCATGGACATCGGGCTGATGCCTTTGCCGGACGATGAATGGGCGCGTGGCAAATGCGGGCTGAAGGGTTTACAGTACATGGCCTTGGGCATACCCACCATCATGTCGCCCGTTGGGGTGAACAGCACCATCATCCAGGATGGGCACAACGGATACCTGGCCGATACCACCGAGGCCTGGGTGGAGAAAATGGGCCGCTTGATCGAGGATGCCGAACTTCGCCGCCGCATGGGCGAGGAGGCGAGGCGCTCCGTGGTGGAGCACTGGTCGCAAGCCGCTTGGCGCGATCGCTACCTGCAATTGTTCAACCAACTACTGAAGCAAGGCAAACAGCCATGAGCGACCTTAAACGCACCGCACTCACCCACATCCACGAAGCACTCGGCGCCAAGATGGTGCCCTTCGCGGGCTACCTCATGCCCGTGCAGTACTCGGGCATCAACGACGAGCACCACTGTGTGCGCAATGCCTTGGGCGTGTTCGATGTGAGCCACATGGGCGAGTTCATCCTGCGTGGCCCCGGCGCGCTGGACCTGATCCAGAAGGTGACCAGCAACGATGCCTCCAAACTCACCCCGGGCAAGGTGCAGTACAGCTGCCTGCCAAATGGACAAGGCGGCATCGTGGACGACCTGCTGGTGTACCGCATGGAGCGTGGCGATGATCACCACTACGTACTTGTGGTCAACGCATCCAACATCGACAAGGACTGGGCGTGGATCAACAGCCAGAACACCTTCGACTGCACCTTGGAGAACATCAGCGATCACATGAGCCTGCTGGCCGTGCAAGGGCCAAAGGCCGCTGATGCGCTGAAAGGCCTCTTCGCGGAAGACATCGCTTCCATGCCTTATTACACCGCCATGTATGCGGAGATGAAGGGCGTGGGACTGGTGCTGATCTCCACCACGGGCTACACCGGTGCAGGTGGCTACGAGATCTACATGCCCAACCCGCTGGCTGAAGCCGCATGGCACGCCGTTATGGAAGCGGGCAAGCCCTTCGGCATCAAACCCGCCGGCCTCGCTTCGCGTGACACGCTGCGCCTGGAGATGGGCTTCTGCCTGTATGGCAACGACATCGACGACACCACCTCGCCCATTGAGGCCGGGCTCGGCTGGATCACCAAGTTCACCAAGGATTTCATTGATGGCCCCGTGTTGAAGGCCCAGAAGGAGCAGGGCACCGCCCGCAAGCTGGTGGCCTTCGAGCTGCTGGATCGCGGTATTCCCCGGCACGACCACCCGGTGGTTGACGAGGCCGGCCAGGTGATCGGCAAGGTCACCTCGGGAACCATGAGCCCCACGCTACAGAAGCCCATTGGCATGGCCTATGTGCCGAGCAACATGGCAGCGGAAGGCACCGAGATCCGCATTGATGTCCGCGGCAAAGTGTTGAAAGGACGCATCGTGAAACTACCTTTCCTGAAAAGCCTGGCATGAGCAACGGAGGCAGTGAAGTAGACTACAAGCACCGGGTGGAGGTCTGCTTCATACCGGGGCAGTACCCACTGTACGCGCCGGAAATGGGCATCGTGGTGGTGATCGACGTGCTGCGGGCCACCAGCGCCATGGTGGCGGCTTTCGACAGTGGCGTGGACCGGATAATTCCGGTAAGCACCGTTGAGGAAGCCAGCCAGTACATCGGTAGGCCCGGATACATCGCAGCCGCCGAGCGCAACGCCGAAGTGGTGCCGGGCTTCAGCTACGGCAATTCACCCTTGGCCTACGTGGGGCAGGACCTGCGCGGCAAGACCATCGTGATGACCACCACCAACGGCACCAAGGCCATCAACCTGGCGCACGATGCCAAACAACTGGTGATCGGATCGTTCCTCAACCTTACGGCCCTGTGCGATTGGCTCATCGAGCAGAACGAGAACGTGCTGCTGCTGTGTTCCGGGTGGAAGGACAAGTTCAACCTGGAGGATTCCGTTTTCGCCGGTGCCGTGCTGGACCGCCTGTTGGCCAGTGGCAAGTTCGGGGTGGAAGAAGACAGCAGCATTGCCGCCAAGTACATGTACATGTCCGCCAGGGACAATTACATGGGCATCCTGAAGGCGGCACCACGTAGGCGCCGGATAGAGCAACTGAAGCTCAATGCGGATGTGAAGTTCTGCTTGACGCCTGACCAAAGCACGGTGATACCGGTGCTTCGCAATGGCGAATTGGTGAAGATGGACACCTGTAGCTCCACGTCATGACCAAGCGCGTGGCCCTCCTTTTCCTTGCGTTATCAGCATTGTTGCTGGTGCTTCCAACACCTGTGGTGGAGCCTGCCGATGCATGGGGGTTCTATGGCCACAAAAGGATCAATCGGATGGCCTGCTACACGCTTCCGCCGGAGATGTTCCCCTTCTTCAAGCGTCACATTGATTTCATCAGCGATGAAGCCGTGGGGCCGGACCGCAGGCGCTACGCAGTGCAAGGCGAGGCCCCCAGGCATTACATAGACATCGACCATTATGGCAAGGGTGGCTTGGATCCCTTCGAGGCCATGCCGCGCAAGTGGGAGGATGCGGTGCGCAAATACAGCGAGGACACCCTGCAGGCCTATGGCATCGTTCCCTGGCACATCGAGGTCATGTTCCAGCGCTTGGTGAAGGCCTTCCAACGCGGCAATGTGGACGCCATTCTGAAGAACGCGACCGACATGGGGCACTACATCGGTGATGCGCATGTACCCTTGCACACCACGGAGAACTACAACGGCCAATTGACCGACCAATACGGCATACACGCCTTTTGGGAATCGCGGATACCGGAGCTATCGGCAGAGAACTACGACCATCTTGTAGGGCGTGCCCAGTACATCAACTCCCCTTTGGATGCCGCATGGGAAGCGGTGTATGACAGCCACATGTTGCTGGATAGCGTGTTGGCCATCGAGAAACGATTGAGCCGGGAGTATCCCGAAGATCGCAAGTACGTTTTTGAGCAGCGGGGCAACTCACGTACTCCTTTCCGAACCTATTCGCGCGAGTTCACCAAGGCCTACGAAGATGCCATGGGCGGTATGGTGGAGCGGCGCATGAACCAGTCGATTTTGAGCTTGGGCAACTTCTGGTACTCCGCATGGGTGGTTGCCGGCCAACCGAACCTTGACCGCTTTGAGGTGAAGGAGGTGAGCGATAGCCTGAAAAAGGTGATAAAGGCCGAGCAGGAACTGATGGAACAGAACCGCAAAGGCTACGGCAGGGAGCACGAGTGAACGAGCGCTTACGCGCTCACCCCTTCGGTTCGGAAGGCTTCACGCTGCGCTTCTTGCGCGGATCCACCGGCATGGTGCCGAACACATGGTCCCAGAAGGGAGAGCTAACACCAAAGGCGCCGGAATCGCCCACATAATGATGCAGGTTGTGGTGCTTCCAGATCTCCTTCAGGAAGTTCTTGGGGGGATTGTAGACATGTATGGCGTAGTGCGCCAACAGATAAGTGGCGTATCCCGTCATGAAACCGCCCCCGAACGCTATGCCGTTAACGCCCATTACCAAGCGGAAGATGCCCAGGAACATGGCTGCCACAAGAACACTCATAAGGGGAGGTAGTGCCAGTCGTTTCTTGTCGCGGGGGTGATCGTGATGGACACCGTGGAAGACATACTGGATCCGTGCTTTACGCGGGCTACCGGTGGCCATGTGATAGAAGTAGCGATGCACCAGATACTCCACCAGGGTGAAGAAGAAGGTGCCGACCAGAAAGAGCGAGATCACCGGCACCAGAGCGAGGTGCATCCAGAATAACGACACATAGAGCGCCACCACGCCCGTTCCATAGAAAATGGTAAGCGGAAAGGCGATGTGCGTCTTGGTCAGCGCCTCAAGCAATGGGCTCTTGAAGATGCGCCCGCTGTCGCTGATGTTGTGGGAAGCCATTACAAGCGATGGATTTGCGCTGCAAAGGTAGCCACGCACGCAAATGACTAAAGGGTACCATGAACATCTCCATTCGGGCACCACGCTTGATAAGAATTAAACACCTGGTCGTGCCACGTGTCCCCCTTCCGTTACTTTTGCGGCCCTCCGGCGGTCGGAGAACAGGGCTATTAGCTCAGCTGGTTCAGAGCACTACCTCGACAAGGTAGGGGTCGCTGGTTCGAATCCGGCATAGCCCACAGAGTCCCCTTAGCGGGACTCTTTTCGTTTTGCAGGGTGCGTGGTGTGGCCCTGCACGGTTCATACCCTGCTACGGTCATGTGCAATGCAGCCAAGGATGCACATCTTTGCGGTCTCAAAACCAAGAAAATGAGATCTCAACTACTTGTTGTCGCGGGGTTGATCGCAACCAGCGGAGCGTTCGCCCAGGGTGACATTGATGCAACAGCGCGACAAAAGGCGGAAGAAGCGCTGCGCACCCGGACCGCGGCCGATACCCTGGAGGGCTGGAAGACCGGTGGTGTGTTCCAATTGAACATGACCCAGGTATACCTTTCCAATTGGGCAGCAGGTGGTTTCAGTTCGGTCAGTGGTATTGCCATGTTCAACGGTACGGCCAATTGGAAGAAAGGCCGTCGTGCCTGGGACAACAGCTTGGTTCTCGCCTTCGGTGGCCAGGATGTACACAACGGTTCCGGCCCCCAAAAGACCGATGACCGTATAGAGATCAACTCCAAGTACGGCTACGAACTGAACAAGGCTTGGTACCTGGCCGGTCTGGCCCAATTCCGCACCCAGTTCACCGAGGGTTTTAATGCCGATGGCGTGCGCATCTCCAATCTCTTGGCCCCGGCATACGCCCTGGCCGGTGTCGGTCTCGACTACAAGCCGAACGATAAGCTGAGCGTTTACATCAGCCCGGCCACGGCTCGTTTGGTCATCGTTACGGACCAGACCCTGTGGGGCGGCTCCACCGATCCGGACCTGCGCGTTTACGGCGTGCTCAATGGTGAGACCACGGCCTTCGAGGCTGGGGGATATGTGCGCTTCCAATACGCCACACCGCTCGCCGAGAACATCAGCTTCATGACCCGTGGCGACCTCTTCAGCAACTACCTCCGGGATCCCGGGAACATCGATGTCACCTGGGAAACCTTGTGGACATTCAAGGTGAACAACTGGTTCGCGGCCACTTTCAACACCCTGCTGATCTACGACCACGATACCAACCTGCCCAAAGTGAACCCTGAGGGGCTGCCTTACGCGGGGCCCGCCACTCAGTTCAAGCAGACCTTGGGCCTCGGGCTCACCTTCAAGCTCTGATCGCTCCCGATCTCATGAAAAAGGGTCACCGCTTGGTGGCCTTTTTTCGTTCAGGGGTACAACGCAGCGTTCGGTATCCGCTGGAAGAAGGCATACTGCCAAACATGTCCGCGCCGCACATGTGCACTGAAGCGTACCACGCCCAGCGGTGCACCAGCACGGTTGTGCAGGTATGCCCGCAGTTCAAGCGGACCTTTGCGCCAACCAGCATCACCGGGCTGACTGGCCACGATCAGCGTCGCTTTTCCATCCACCACGGCTGCACGGTCCAACTCATCAGTGCGGTAGAAGACGGTCTCGCCGGCTCGCTTCAGTTCCAACACCAAGTCCACGTTGTGCGTCCCATCCGGTACCCAAAGGTCGGCCTGTATTTCTATGCGGTCCTGGGCGTGCTGAACGAGACCATCCAGTTCCAATTCGATGTGTGCACCATATTCACGGCCGCTATAATCCCAATGCCCTAAACTATCCACAAGCAGGTCGTCGGGAACATGGAACACTTCCTGGGCACCGGAAGATGGCTCCGCACGCAACAGCTCACGGCGGTCCGTCAGAGCCACATCCATCGGCTTGTCAGAAAAGCGGAAGACCTGTCCTTCAGCCAGATCCCTACGCGACAGCAGCACGGGGAAATGTGTTTGGATACGTGCGACCAGTTCCGGAGATGCTCCGTTGGAACCGCCGTAGATCACCACACGGCCATGGGCAGCACGCAACAGGCTATCCAAACGGACATTGTTGAGCGCCGGATCGCGGGCATCCACATACGGTAGGTCCGTGCCCCATTCCCGCAAGTGGAAACCCAGGGCATCCGCCGGTGCATCCAGAATTACAAGGACACCATCCGATCCCCGCGCGCCTATCTCATTGATACCTGCGTGCAGCATGGCCTCATACTTCGACTCGTAAAAAGCCACATAGTGCCTACGCTCACACACCAGGCCATCCACTCCCATGATCACCAAGACACCCACGCCCAGCAGGGTGTTCCGGGGGGCTGATTCAGGCAAACCGTGCAGCAGGCCGATGAGCAGGAATGGAAAGGAAAAAAGGAGGGTGGAGTACTGCAGCACGGGATCGACCCACAAGGAATAGAGGTATCCGATCACCAGTGGCGCACCGCCCCAAAGGAGCGCGATGTGCATTATGGGCCCACGGCCATTGCCTTTCAGCACGCGGAAGACCACGGACAGGAGTAGAAAGCCGCCCAACAACAAGGCCAGGGGCCAGCGGTACTGCACCACCCAGGCCAGGTAGTCAGGCACCCAGTGGCGGTCCGGTGCTGCCAGCCATTGCCCCACGCCGCCATAACTCAGCTGCTGCAGGAAGATGGGCACATTGGGCAGGTAGAGCAGCACGGCGATGCTGGCCGCAATGAGGTATGGGCGACGTTGCTTCGGTCCCGCAAGGAAGAGCCCTGTTAGCCCCACCAAGCCGGCGAACAGAAGGGAGAAGTGGTGGGTGTATGCACAGAGCACGAAACCTGCGACAGTACCGACCAGGGCGCGTTGTGCCTTCGGTCCACCGGCCAGCCAGCGGGTCCATTGGTCGGCAAGCAAGGCGCAAGTGAAGAAGCCCAATGCGTAGGGTCGGGCGATCTGCGCATACATCACCGTGTACTGGAGAGTGGCCAGTAAAGTCACCGCGAAGAGTGCAACGGTCGCATTGGTCCAGGCCAGCGCAAAGCGGTAAAGCAGGAACAAGGCAACAACGGAGAGCAGGATGAAGGGCGCTTTCACCCAGCCTTCGCCATAGCCACCCAGCATGGTCCAGTAGTGCAGGAATACGGCAGTGGCCGGCGGGTGGGCATCGATCGCCACGCCATCGCGGATCAGCTGGCCGAAGGTGTCGAAGCCGGTGCGTAGCAGACCACTGATCTCATCGTGGGTGTAGGGGATCTCCGGAAGCCGCCAGAAGCGCAGCACGGCCGCCAGCAGCAACAAGGCCAACAAGGTCCAGCGTTCCCATGCCCTGCCTGGCAGTGAACGGCCACCATGCCGGGCGATGTGTGCGCGCCATTCCATGCCCATCAGCCGTGCCTGTCCATGTCGCGCTGCACGTCCTTGGCCTTCAGGCTCTCGCGCTTGTCGAAGGTCTTCTTGCCTTTGGCAACGGCTATTTCCAGCTTGGCGAAGCCATTATCGGATATGTACAAGCGTGTTGGTACCACGGTTATGCCGGCATCCTTCAACTTGCGCTTGATCTTCTCCAACTCGCGTCTGTTCAGCAGCAGTTTTCGATCCCGTTTGGGTTCATGCGTGAAATGCACGGTCTGCATCCACGGGTTGATCTGCATGTTACGGACCACCAGTTCATCGCCCACGAATGCACAAAAGGCCTCGCTGATGCTGGCCCCTCCGGCACGTATGCTCTTGATCTCAGACCCCGACAGCACCATTCCGCAGTTGAAGGTATCGAGCAGGTGGTACTCGAAACCTGCGCGGCGGTTCTTTACATCGATGTTGGGCTTGGTGGAGGCCATGGGCCGCGAAGCTACGGGGCACGCGGGGATCGCGTCCATGTACACGATCGCATAGGAAATACTCCGATCACGGCACGATGCTTGGCCGTGCGCGGCTCACCAAATTGCATCCCATGAAATTCAGGACCCTTAGCCTTGGCGTGCTCATCCTTCTTGCCGGGTCTACCACCACGGCACAGACCATCATCACCATCGCAGGCTCCGGCACGGCCGGTTTCCTGGGCGACAATGGGCCGGCCACCGCAGCTCGCGTGAACTTGCCCACCTCGGTGCAACGCGACGCTTTCGGCAACTTGTACATCGCCGACCGCATGAACCACCGGGTGCGCCGCATCGACCAGGATGGCACCATCACCACCATCGCAGGCACGGGCACGGCCGGCTTTTCGGGCGATGGCGGACCGGCCACGGCGGCACAGCTCAACCAGCCCATTGGCCTGGCGGTCGGCGATGATGGCACCCTCTACATCACCGATCACGGGAATCTTCGGATCCGCAGGCTGGGGCCGAATGGCATCATCACCACCATTGCAGGTACCGGTGTGGCAGGTCCGGGTGGTGACGGTGGACCGGCCTTGCAGGCCCAATTCAGCAACCCATGGGGCCTTCTACTGCGCGGTACCGAACTCTACATAGCCGACCGCAGCAACGACCGGGTGCGCATGATCGACCTCAACACCGGCATCATCACCTCCGTGGCCGGTACGGGCACAGCAGGGGCCCAAGGCGATGGCGGACCGGCCACGGCGGCACAACTCAACAAGCCCATTGCAATCTGCTTCGATGCCCAGAACCGGCTCTACATCGCCGACGAGAACAACGAACGCGTGCGCCGTGTGGACCTCAACACCGGCATCATCACCACGGTGGCCGGCACGGGTACGGCCGGTTTCCAAGGCGATGGGGGGCAGGCCACCGCAGCGCGCCTCAACAAGCCATGCGGCGTGGCCACCGACATTGAAGGCAACCTCTACATCAGCGACCGCATGAACCAGCGCCTGCGCCGCGTGGGCACCAATGGGGTCATCAGCACCATTGCAGGAACAGGTACGGTGGGTTTCACCGGAGACGGCGGCCCGGCTACAAGTGCCCGCATCAACTACCCGCGCGAACTGTTCTCCGATGGCTCGGGCAACATCTACTTCGCCGACACGGACAACAACCGCATCCGCAAGATCACCTACTGCCTGCTGCCCACGGTACCGGTGGCGGCATCATCGGCCATCGCCACGGTATGCCCGGGCGATGAGGTCACCCTCAGCATCACCGCAGGCCAGCTCAACGCCGCCACGGACTGGCAGTGGTACGCCAACGGCTGCGGACTGGAGCCGGTGGGCAGCGGTACGTCCATCACCGTCACGCCCCAGCAGACCACCACGTATTATGTGCGTGGCGAAGGCGATTGTGTGACTCCCTATGCCTGTGCCACCATCACAGTGAACGTGCTGGAGGAGGTGAGCTTCACGGACTTCCCGCAGTTCTTCTGTGTCACCGCCCCATCCGTGGTCCTTGCAGGTGGTTTTCCGGCAGGAGGCATCTACACCGGGCCGGGGGTTACGGGCGTCATCTTCGACCCAGCATCAGCGGGTGTGGGGGTGCACACTATCACCTACGCGTACGGCGACCTGCTGGGCTGCGTACTCACGGCATCGGTTGAGGTGACAGTGGACTTCTGCACGGGGCTCACCGAAAGCGATACACGCAAAGCGCTTCAGGTGTCCCCGAACCCCGTGCGTGACCGCTTGTTCGTGAATTCCATGGGTGCTGTGCTGCACGCCGAACTCGTAGACGCCACAGGCCGCGTAACGAGAACGTGGTCACCGATGGCGGAGCGTTTCGAGCTTTCCGTGGAGGGTTTGCCCAGTGGCATGTACTTCCTGCGGACCTCAGGTTCCGAAGGTGGCATCAACACGGTGCGTGTGGTGGTATACTGATCGCCTGGAGTTCTTGCGAACGGCGATCGATGGTCGCCGGATCTGACGCCAGCGCTGGAGGTGCGATCTTGTTCCCGCAATGAACGGGCAGCGCGCCGCCAACCGATACGAGCATAACCAGCCGATCAGCGGCATGGCCAAAGCCGTGTCGCGCGCTTTGCGCCTCATCGGCTGGAAGCGCGCCTTCCTGCGCAAGCTGGATAGCGGTGGTTATCCCGATGCGCCAGCCGCCTTCCCCTTCTGGATGCGGATGCAGTATCGGGTGTCCGTGGCCCGGCAGGAGGGGAGGCGCGTGTGGACCGTGGCACCGCGTGGAAGGGCCGGGAGCAAGGTGGTGCTGTACCTGCACGGCGGTGCGTATGTGCGCAACATCAACT
Source organism: Flavobacteriales bacterium (assembly GCA_019638115.1). Classification (GTDB taxonomy): domain Bacteria; phylum Bacteroidota; class Bacteroidia; order Flavobacteriales_F; family PHOS-HE28; genus PHOS-HE28. The sequence continues at coordinate 598,702 of JAHBUK010000002.1, forward strand.
TCTTCCACTGGCTGCTCATTGGCCATTTGGTGCGGCGCACGGGTGCCACGGTGGTGGTGCCGGACTATCCGCTGGCACCTACCGCTAGCCACCGCGAGGCACACGCCTTCGTGCAGCGCACATATGCCGACCTGCTGAAGCAATACACGCCGGAACACATCGTGGTCATGGGCGACTCGGCGGGTGGTGGACTGGCCCTGGGCTTGGCACAGGACCTCCGCGGCCAAGGACTACCGGTACCTGCACGCCTCATCCTCATTGCACCGTGGCTCGATGTCACTGTGAGCGATCCCGTCATCGAAGCCCTGGTGCCCTTGGACCACATGCTGGATGTGGCGTCCATCCGCCGTGCGGGCCTGGCCTATGCGGCGGGCGATGATCCGCGCCACCCTTCCGTGAGCCCCCTGTTCGGTGCGCTGCATGGCCTGCCGCGCATCACGCTATTCGTGGGCACGCACGACCTCCTGCTGGCCGATGCCCGTGCCTTGGTGCGACAGATGGAAGCGGAAGGGCACACCATGGACCTGCATGAGTACCCCGGCATGTTCCACGTGTGGGTGGCGGTTACCATGGTTCCTGAGGCGAAGGAGGCGCTTAGCAGGATAGCGGGGATGGTGCAGGCGGGTTAGCGCTCACCCCAACGCTACATCCAGCACCATCATCACGATGAAGCCCCGATGGATCCCAGTTTGGCGATGTCGGTGTGGGCATCGAGCTGGGTCAAGGACCGTGTATGTGCCGAACCGGGATGTACCAGCCGGGATCCCGGATGCCTATCTTCGGACCACCCATGGCACCAGTTGTTGTTATCCACCGCAATGAGGTGGGATTGCCGCATTGTGGCAATCTCGCCAGGATTAGGGGGTAAAGCGCAATGTGGCAATTGGGAGTTGGGCGTAATACAAAAACACTAAAATGGCAAAAATATACCTAACTGGACAAAGAAGTCATAGCCGTGACAACAAGCTATTTCGAGGACTATCATATCGACTTACTGAATTAGGGCATAAAATAGTATCGGATGATATAGACTTGGGCAGAGAAATCGAAATTTCATTCAGAAAGACCCTAAATATTGCTGACGTAATCATACCAATTATTACGAAGTCTTCATTGGACTCAAAATACTTCTATGACGAACTTATTCAATTACGAAATTATGCCTCAAATATTGACAATAAACTCGTAATTCCAATCCTTTCACCAAATATTCCGTTTGACGAATTACCTGACAGCTTTTTAAATATTAACGTTCTCAGGATGGAGGGTGAGAGTGATTCTGAAATTGATTATGTTGCTAAAAGAATTGATGAGTCGATAAACTCCTTTTTGGGAAAGAAAATTGCTACAGAAGAAAAGGCTCAAGAGATTAAAGAGAAAATTGAGAACACGGCACCAACATATATTTCTCAGACACTAACAGAGTTAACTAAAAGAGAGCGATATCAAAGAAATATTGCATTCTTTTGGTACATGCTTGGATTTTTGGCGTTAATTAGTGGTGTTGGTGTTGCTGTTTGGTTTGCAAATAACGGATTAGTAAGTTTTCAAGGTAAAGAAAACTGGAGCTTAACAGTTTTCTATGCATTGAAGAGCCTTTTTATTATAATACTCTTAATCGCAGCGTCAAAGTACTGCTTCAATCTGGCTAAATCTTATATGAGTGAATCTCTCAAAATTGCAGACCGAATTCACGCAATTTCGTTCGGAAAGTTTTACTTGCAAGTTTTTAATCAACAAATAAATCCCGGAGAAATTAAAGACATATTTAGAGATTGGAACATTAATAATCAAACAAACAACTTTTCAACGCAGACTGCTGACTTTGACCCTAAACTTTTGGAGAAGATTACAGAAATTGTTGAAAAGGTGAAGTCATCTGACAAAAAATGAGTACTACGCCCAACATTGCATTGGCAATATGGCGGGGTGACAAATATATTCTCTGCTTTTTGTTCGCTACTCAGCTTTGGTTTCGGCAGACGAATAACGCCGAGCAACAGAATAAACAATGAGCTTTTGTATCTTTAATCAGCAGCGGCACCTGGCAGACGGAACACAGAATACCGCCACATCGCCAATGCTTTAACGTTACCCCCTCACCCCAGCGCCACATCCAACACCATCATCACGATGAAGCCGCCGATGAAGCCCAGCGTGGCGATATCGGTGTGGGCATCGAGCTGGGTCTCGGGGATCACTTCCTCGATCACCACATAGATCATGGCACCGGCGGCGAAGGCCAGGGCGTAGGGGAGGATGGGCTGCATCCACAGCACGGCCACGGCACCGATGACGCCCGCAATGGGTTCCACAATGGCGCTGAGCTGACCGTAGAAGAAACTGCGGCGCCGGCTTAGGCCCATGCGCCGCAGGGGCATGGACACGGCGATGCCTTCAGGGAAATTCTGAAGCCCGATACCGATGGCCAACACCACCGCACCACCAATAGTGGCTTCCGGTATGCCCGCCGCCACACCGCCGAAGAGCACGCCCACCGCCAGTCCCTCGGGGATGTTGTGCAGGGTGATGGCCAGGATCAGCAGCGTGCTGCGGCGCCATTCCGTCTTCGGACCTTCGGTGTTCTTCGGATCGAAGTTGATGTGGAGGTGCGGTACCCGTTTGTCCAGAAAGAAGATGAACAGGGCGCCCAGTCCGAAGCCGATGGCGGGGGGCAGCCATTCGATCATGCCCATGCGTGCGCTCATCTCGATGCTGGGGGCCAGCAAGCTCCAGAAACTGGCGGCCACCATTACGCCCCCGGTGAAGCCAAGCATGCCATCCATGACCCGCCGATGCGGCTCGTTGAAGAAGAACACCACGGCCGCCCCGGCAGCTGTGACCAGCCAGGTGAAGGTGGTGGCCAGCAGCGCGGCCCAAACCGGGTCGATGCCTTCGAAGAAATCCAGAATGGCATCCATGATCAGAGAGCTTTGACGGTCAAATTCCCGCACACCTTCTCGTTCAGCAGCATGCCCGTGCGGAAACGGCTGCTCACCTCCAGGGAGTTGTCATAATCGAAGCGGCGGTCCACGGTGAGTTGGGTGCCGAGCTTTAGGCCCAGCCCATCCAACAGCTTGAGGAACTCCGGCGAGCTGTCCTTCACGCCAACGATGTGGACCAGGGTACCCTTGGGAACCTCAGTAAGCGGAAGCGCGCCCGCCACGTCGGTGATGTTGCCCTCGCGGTCGGGGATTGGATCACCGTGCGGGTCGAACTTGGGGAAGCCCATATAGCGGTCCAGCCGATCGATGAGGTCCTCGGAGCGGATGTGCTCCAGCTGTTCGGCCAGCTCGTGTACCTCGTCCCAGCGGTAGTTCAGGTGGCTCACCAGGAAGGTCTCCCACAAGCGGTGCTTGCGGATCGTGTCGATGGCCACCCGGCGACCCGCGTCGGTGAGGCTCACCCCGTAGTAGGGACGGTGGTCGGCCAGACCCTTTTCGTTGAGCCGCTTCACCATGTCCGTTACGGAGCTCGCCTTGGTTTCCAGACGCTGGGCAATAGCTGTCGTACTGGCACCTTTTCCGGTTTTCGAGCTTATGCTGAAGATGGCCTTGATGTAGTTCTCCTCTGCGCTACTATGCATGGGCATTATCGACTAATTCGAGGGCGAATGTAATAGATTGTTTAGACGAGACGAAATTGTGAATTAGCTTTGCGCTCCATGTTGATGATGCTATCTCGTATATTGATCATCAGCCTCTTATGGGCGCTGACTCCAGAATGGTCCGCTGCGCAGGAGGGAAGCGTACGTGGGCGAGTTTTCGGCCCCGGAGGCCCTCTTCCATATGCCAATGTGGCGGTTGTTGGGCTTGGTGCCGGGGCCACCACGGATGTTTCCGGAGCCTTCCGGATGGGTGAATTGCCTACCGGAGAGCACACCTTGGAAGTGCGCTTTGTGGGCTTCGAGCCGGGGCGAAAGACCTTCCGTTTGGAGGCCGGCCAGAGCCTCGATCTGGGCACCATCACCCTGCGGCCGATCCCCACCGAACTCACCGAGGTGGTGGTCACGGGCACCCTTCGCGAAGTGTCGCGGGCGGACAGTCCGGTGCCGGTGGAGGTGATCGATTCCCGGCTCTTCAAACGCAACCCAGGTCCCTCCCTGGCCGAGGCCATCGGGTTGCTCAACGGGGTGCGCGCGCAGAACCTCTGCGGGGTGTGCGGCACCAACGACATCCGCATCAACGGCATGGACGGCCCCTACACCTTGGTGCTGATCGACGGCATGCCCATCGTGAGCGGGCTGGGCACGGTGTACGGCTTCAACGGCATCCCGCAGAGCCTCATCGAGCGGGTGGAAGTGGTGAAGGGACCGGGCGCGGCGCTTTACGGCAGCGAGGCCATGGGCGGCATCATCAACATCATCACCAAGGACCCCGCGCTGGCTCCGCGCGTGGCGGTGGACGCCAGCACCACCAGCTGGCTGGAGCACAACGTGGATCTGGGCCTCACGGCGCGCAAGGGCAAAGTGAGCAACCTGTTGGGGGTGAACGTCTACTCGTTCCAGGAACTGATCGATCGCAACCCCGTGACCGACCCGTCGCCCGGCTTCGGCGATGGCTTCACCGATGCGCCCCTCACGCGGCGGATCTCGGTCTTCAACAAGGTGGCGGTGCAGCGGCCGGAACGCCGGGTGGCCAGCATCGCCGCGCGTTATGTGAACGAGGACCGCTGGGGCGGGCAGCTCGACTGGACACCAGCCTTCCGGAGTAGCGATGAAGTGTATGGCGAGAGCATCCTCACCGAGCGTTGGGAGTTGCTCGGCCAGTACCAGCTGCCGGTGAAGGAGAAGGTGACGGCGTGGGTGAGCTTCAACAGCCACCGGCAGGACAGCTGGTATGGCGAGGAGATCTACCAGGCCGACCAGCGCATCTTCTTCGGGCAGCTCTTCTGGCAACGCAAGCTGGGCGCGAGGCACCATCTGCTCAGCGGCCTGGCCTACCGCCACACCTTCTACAACGACAACACCACCGCCACGCAGCTCGGCGAGGAGCCCTTCACCACAGATGCGCCACAGCGCACGCCGTTGCCGGGCATCTTCCTGCAGGACGAGATCATGCTCAGCGATGCGCAGACGCTTTTGCTGGGCTACCGCGCCGACAACGACCGGGTACACGGGTTGGTCCATTCACCGCGCGTGGCCTACAAGTGGGCACCCAGCGGCAGGTGGGCCGTGCGTGGCAGTTTCGGCACCGGCTTCCGCGTGGTGAACCTCTTCACCGAGGAGCACGCAGCGCTTACGGGGGCACGTAGGGTGGTGATCGCCGAGGAACTGCGGCCCGAGGAGAGCGTGAGCGGATTGATCAACGTGGTACGGCGCTGGAGCGGGGAGGGCCGCTCGTTCAGCCTGGACGGCACGCTCTTCCACACGCGCTTCAGCAACCGCATCCTGCCCGACTACGACAGCGATCCGAACCTGATCATCTACGCCAACCTGGACGGCAAGGCCGTGTCGCAGGGCGTAAGCCTGAACGCCGAAGCCCGCCTGGGCAACGCGTGGAAGCTCTACGCGGGCGTCACATGGATGGACGTGTTCTTCGAGGACCTCAATGAGGATGACGTGCTGGAGCGCCAGCCCAACTTCTTCGCGCCGGAGTGGTCGGGCACCTTCACCCTGGGCTACCAGTGGCGCCGTTGGAACGCCGATCTCTCCGGACAGTGGAACGGCCCCATGCGTGCGGTGACGCTGCCAGTCGACTTCCGGCCCGAGTTCACGCCATGGTTCGCGCTGATCAACCTGCAGCTGCGCCACACCCTGAACGACCACTGGGAACTCTACGGCGGCGTGCGCAACCTGCTGGACTTCGTGCCCAGCGATGCGCTCATGCGGCCCTTCGATCCCTTCGATGCGCAGGCGGACGACCCGGTGGCCAATCCGCGCGGCTACACCTTCGATCCGGGGTATGCCTTCGCGCCGTTGTTGGGCAGGCGGATGTTCGTGGGGGTGAGGTGGACGTTGCGGTAGCCCCCTCACATCCGGAAGACCGCGAGGACCAGCGCGGCCAGTGAAGCGGCAAGCACGAGCATGAACTGCAGCAATAGGATCACTAGGCTGCGTGTGATCGTGGCTGGCCAGCGCATGCCGTACACCCGCTTGGTGGCCATGGGCACATAGACCAGCATGATCGGCAGGCTGAGGAGCGATATGCCCTTGGCGGTCAGGATGTCCACCGCGTTCAGCAGGGCCAGCAGCAGGAATAAGAAGCAGTGCAGGTGGATGGCCATGAACAGGTGGTCGATGTACCACGGGCGCCGCCGCCGGAAGAAGAGCCAGAAGAGTACGCCCATCAAAGGCATCAGCAGGAAGAGCAGGTACGAGATGTTCTGGACGACCGTGGCCATCATCTGCTCGATGCCCTGCAATTCACTGAGTCTCGATGCGCGCCGCAGGGTAGCTCGATCGAATGCAGTTGGGACATGTCCCTGGGCGACGAGCACGGAATCCAGTTGGGCATCGCTCATGTCCTTGTACAGCTTCGCATCACTTACGATGACGTTGATGCCTCCGATGGTCAACTTGGAATCATCGCTCAGCACCTGTTTGCCCTTGCCGAAGCGTTCGTGCCCAATGCGATCGAACTCCCGGTGCAGGCTGAAGTTCAGCAACAGGAAGTAGACCACACTGATGAAGAGGTAGAGCCGCACCGGCGGCACCTGACCACGGCGACGGCCTTCCATCAGCTCCAACGTAAGCGCACCGGGCTTGAACAGCAGCCGGCGCAGTGTGGTCCACAACTTGGCGTCCCAGCCCAGTTCCAACGAAACGAACTCTTTAAGGAGAGCCAACACCGGCCGCTTCAGGTCCTTGGTGGACTGCCCGCACTGGGTGCAGAACTGGTCGTCGACATGGAGAGAGTGGCCGCAATTGGGGCAGGGGAAGCCCAAGCCTTCCGCATTCGCACCGGTCGATATGGTGGACGTGTTCGCCACGATGGCGGCAAGATAATCGGGCAGCCCACCCCGGCTACCTTTGCCCACCGATGTACACCCTCCTCCGCCCGCTGCTCTTCTCCATGCCCCCCGAGCGGGCGCACCACTTCACCTTCGGGCTGCTTGAGTTCGCTTCCAAACTGCCCGGTGCCCTTGCGCTGGCCGGTGGTGCCAAGCCGCCCCAATCCGCAGCGGTGGAGGTGATGGGCCTCAAGTTCCCTTCACCCGTGGGCTTGGCCGCCGGCATGGACAAGGACGCGAAGCACGTGGATGCCATGTCCGCCTTGGGATTCGGCTTCATCGAGGTGGGTACGCTTACCCCCAAGCCACAGCCCGGCAATGAACAGCCACGCCTCTTCCGCCTGCCCGCCGACCGTGCACTGATCAACCGCATGGGCTTCAACAATGGGGGCGTGATGGAAGCGGTGGAGCGACTGCGGAAACGTCGGCCGGGCATAATCGTGGGCGGCAACATCGGCAAGAACAAGGTCACCCCGAACGAGGAGGCCGTCAACGATTACCTCATCTGCTTCGAGGCGCTGTACCCTGTAGTGGACTACTTCGTGGTGAACGTGAGCAGCCCGAACACACCGGGTTTGAGGGAGCTGCAGGAGAAGGGGCCGTTGTTGGAGATACTTGGGACCTTGCAGCAACTCGGGAACAAACTCTCTACCGGCAAGCAAGTAAGTGGCGAGTTCCGAGTGGCGAGTGGCGAGTCCTCCGGCAGCCACTCGCCACTCGCGACTCGCCACTCACCACTCCCCAAACCCATCCTCCTCAAGATCGCCCCCGACCTCACCGACGCCCAACTCGATGATGTCTGCGCCGTGGTGAAGGAGAGCGGCATTGCCGGGGTGATCGCCACCAACACCACCATTTCGCGCGAAACGCTGACTACTCCCAAGAGCGAGGTGGAGGCCATGGGGGCGGGGGGCGTGAGCGGTGCTCCGGTGCGAAAGCGCAGCACCGAGGTGGTCCGCTACCTGCGCGAGCGCCTGCCACGGCCCTTGGTGATCATTGGCGTGGGCGGCATCGACAGTGCGGAAGCGGCCATGGAGAAGTTGGATGCTGGCGCCGACCTCGTGCAGGTATACACCGGTCTCATCTACGAAGGCCCCGCACTGGTGAAGCGCATTAACCGGGCCTTCGCTGCGCGGCACCGCTCATGACATGAACCGCAGATGGACGCAGATGAACGCAGATCGGCTCAGAGGCATGCGGAGAGCATTGCCAGCGGGGTGGCATTTCATCCGCGTCCATCTGCGTCATCCGCAGTTAAACAAATGATCGCCGCCAGGCGATCCATCATTCCTGATCATTGTCCATCATGACCGACATCAAACTCATCGAATGCCCCCGCGACGCCATGCAGGGCATCGCCACGTTCATCCCCACGGACGTGAAGGTGAAGTACCTCAACGAACTGCTCAAGGTGGGCTTCGACACCATCGATATCGGCAGCTTCGTTAGCCCCAAGGCTATTCCGCAGCTGGCCGACACAGCGGAGGTGCTCGCCAATATCGACCGCAGCGGTTCGCACAGTAAACTGCTGGTGATCGTGGCCAACGAGCGCGGCGCTGAGGAAGCCGTGAAGCAGGAGAGCGTCACCTACCTGGGCTATCCCTTCAGCATCAGCGAGACCTTCCAGCAGCGCAACACCAACACCAGCATCGAGGGCAGCTGGGCGCGCACGGCACGCATCGCGGAACTCGCACGGGCCCACGGCAAGGAGCTGGTGGTCTACATCAGCATGGCCTTCGGTAACCCCTATGGCGACCCGTGGAACGCGGAGGTGGCCCTGCATTGGACCGAGCGCCTGGTGAAGGAACTGGGTGTGGGCATCATCGCCCTCAGCGATACGGTGGGCGTGGCCAAACCGGAGGACATCACGGCGATGTTCGCTGCGCTGATCCCCGCATTGCCCTTGGTGGAGTTCGGGGCACACCTGCACTGCTCACCGGAGAATTGGAAGCAGAAGACCCAAGCCGCATGGGACGGTGGTTGCCGCCGCTTCGATGGCGCCATCAAGGGCTACGGAGGCTGCCCCATGGCCGAGGACGAACTCGTGGGCAACCTGCAGATGGAACTCTTCGTGCGGGACTTGGAGGAGCGTGGCATACGCACCGGGCTGGACCAGGCGCAGTTGGATCGATGCGTACTGGGGGCAGCGGTGGTGTTCCCGGCTTAGCGGGGCGGAGGTCTTTGATGCCCCCATAGAATGAAGGGAGCCTATTTCGTCGGACCAACAACCAACTGTCCGAAGGCCTGCCAATCCCATTCATCAAAGAACCAGCAGTTCCCATAGCTGTAGACCAACTTCAGGTTATAGGCAGCAAGCACCAAGAAGACCGTAATCGGCATCCAGCGCCCCCAGCGCTTAGCTGCCCATTGGGTCCAACCTGCCAACGGGATTGCGAACAAGGCGAGGTATTCCACCATCGTGCGGCTTCCGAAACCACATCCGAAATGCCACACCCACCAAGAGGCGCCGAGGTAGCTCACTGCCATGAAAGTGATCAACGCGGCAGCTCCCACAGCTCGTTCACCTCTGCGCCACATGATCCATGCTGCCCAGATCACAATAGCGAAAAGTGGCGAGTAAGGGAATAGCCCGTTGTTCGGAGCGAACCAGAATCGCACTAGTTCGGGCGATGCCCAATTCGTGAAACCCTCGTCGATATAAGGCCAGGTCAGTGCACTTCCATATGCGTATTGCCAGTAGAATAATTGTGGCACCCAAACCATCAATGCAGGAACAGTGACCAAAAAGATCCGGGGCAGAGTCACATTGGCTTTGATCGTTTGCCAAACCGAGCTCTGATCCGACAAGACCACAAAAGGTACCGCCAATAGGAATAGGGCGTTCGTAGGGCGGACCAGAACGATCAAACCAGCTGTGACGCCAATGAGCACAAGACCATAGCTGCCTTCCTGTACTCGAAACCATTGGTCAACTGAAAACATCAGAAATGCGAATAGGAAGAAAGAGTACACGTGCGACATGCCCGGGTCACCGATGGTGTAGAAAAAGAGATTGGAACCGGCAAAGAGCGCAAGAAGCATCCACGCGGAAAGACGGTCCCCATATCGCCTCCTCAGGACCAGGAATAGGAAGAGAAGCGCAAGGGAAGCCAGAACAGGTGCAGCAACATCCACGATAACATGATCCAACGGTCCATATGGATAGGCGGGTATGCCGACCATCAATGCAATGCCATGGCCCAGGAGGTAGAACGGGGCTTGTAGCATGGCGACCCCTGAAGTGTACTTGGTAATGACCCGGCCTTGCAGCGTATCAAGCTTGAATCCACGCCCGGCCAAAGTGTCCATTCCGCTCGGGAACTTTCGAGCATCGAAGCCGAACTGAATAGCTGCTGGCAGATATACGAAGTATCCTCCACGGTCCGCCCAAAGCTCTCCATGATAGGAGTGTGGCTTTGAATGACTGTGGCGATTCAATGCCAAAAAGACATTGAGCCCGGTAAAGAGAAAGAGGACCAGAGCGATGGTCTTCGGTTTCATCACGTTGGCCGCAAATTAGAAAGGCCGTTGCTCACTAAACGGCGGTGCGCTGCAACTCCAACACCGTTATCTCCGGCGGCATGCCCACACGACCAGGGAAGCCGATGAATCCGAAGCCCCGGTTCACGTAGAGTTGCTGTTCGCCCTCTGCGTAGAGCCCAGCCCAGTGCTTGTACACCCATTGGGCCGGGCTGTATTGGGTGCTGCCGATCTTCACGCCGAGCTGCGCTCCGTGGGTATGGCCGCTGAGCGTGAGGTCGATGCCGGTGCCCTGCACCTGGTGTTCCCAATGCGTGGGGTCGTGGCTGAGCAGGATTCGAAAGGGGAGTCCCTCACTTCCCTTGATGGTCTTGGCCAAGTCTCCGTATTGCTGGAAACGATGGCCCCAGTTCTGCACACCGAGCAGACCGATCCGCTCTTCGTCCACCTCTATGGTGGTATTCTCGTCCAATAGCAGACGGAAGCCCATCTCTTGGTGGATGGCCTTCAAACGCTCCAGATTGGCGGCCTTCTCAGCCGGACTTGCCCACTTGGGGTAGTCGCTGTAGTCGTGGTTGCCGAGTATGGAATACTTGCCCAAACGCGCCTCCAGCCGACCCAATTCCGCAATGAAAGGCTCAGCCTCGTCCGCATAGTCGTTCACCAGATCACCGGTGAAGACGATCACATCCGGCTTCTCTGCATTGATGAGGTCGATGCCGTTTCGCACCAGGCTCAGGTCATCCCCGTAGCTACCCAGGTGCATATCACTGATCTGCACCACACGCAAGCCATGGAAAGCCTGCGGCAGGTTGCCGGATCGCACGGGAACGCGAGCCACATGAAAACGGCTCCGGCCCTTGGTGACCCCATACAGCACCCCGGTGAAGGGGATCGCAGCCAAGATCAATCCCAACTGGCTCAGAAAACGCACGCGGTCTATCTGTTCGCCAGGCGTATCCATGGTGCCGGGCAGCAGTTTGGCCCACAGCCAGCGTCCTGCATGCAGCAGATCGTCAAGGCCATGGAACACCACCATCACCAACTTGGGCAGGAAGAAGAGCAGAAAGAGCGCCACCAGTGAAAAGGCATAACTGTGGTCGCGGCGCACTTTGGGATCCTGCATGGAAACCACGCTGTACACCAGAACAGAGAGGATCCCGATGGAGACGATCCAGTACAGCACCCGCACGATGCGCCGTAGCACCAGGCTGTGATTGCCTAACGCGGTGTTCAACCCCTTGTAGGCATAGAGGTCGATCAGTACCAGAAGTACCAGAAAGATGACGAAATTGCGGACGGCATTTGCGGACATGGGCACGAAGGTAGACTGACGAGAACCTTTGAAACTGAGTGAGAATGATAAGCGGTAGAACATTCAATGGTCTCGTATTGCTCGCGTGTGTGGGCATGGTCATGTTGTGGCCGGTAAAGTTGGCCGCACAGCCAACATGGAAACGTGTCTACGGCGGATTCGATGTGGACTTCGCTTATGATGCTGTATTGACCGATGACGGTGGAGTGGTGGTGGTAGGCTCTACGGGCAGCTTTGGCAACGGCAATTCGGATGTTTACCTGTTCAAGGTAGATGAGTTCGGTGTTCGTCAATGGTCGACGACCTTGGGGTCGGCTGCTTTGGAAGTAGGCAATGCTATCGTCGTAATGGATGATGGAGGGTTCACGATAGCAGGCAGCACCAATGCGACCCCCTCTGGTGATTACGATGGCTTGGTAATGCGAGTCTCAGCGGATGGACAGTTGCTGTGGCAGCGGAATCTTGGCGGAGAGGCTTGGGACTTTCTATACAGCGTGGACAGAACGGATGACGATGGCGTCTTCGTGGCTGGTGTTACCTACAGTTCTTCAAGTGCTGGTGAAGCATGGGTGGTAAGACTCAACAGTTCTGGTGATGAACTTTGGGCGTTAGGCTACGGCGGCGAGGGATCCGCACAAGCGAATTCCGTGTGCAGTACGATCGATGGCGGAGGGATAATCACTGGTTCGTCGGCAGCGACCAATTCAGACACCAGCGCCTTCGTGCTGAAGTTCGATGCTAATTCGAACGTTGAATGGTCCAACAGTTACGGAGGTGATCAACTGGACATTGGTCGCCACATCATCACGACGTTGGATGGCGGCTACTCCGTATTGGGCATTACCCGAAGCTTCGGCACCGTTACGGAACAATACCATTTCAAACTGGGCTCGGACGGAAGTTTGGAGTGGGAGCGCAACTGGGGTCAGATAGCGGATCAGGAGGGCTACGAACATTTGCAACTTCCCAATGGCGACTATGCATCAATTGGCTTCGTGACCCAAGGAGGTGCAGGAGGGAAGGACATGTTCCTTTTGAAAAGTGACCCGAACGGCCAATTCTTATTGGGTCAAACACAAGGAGGGATAGACGATGAGGTCGGTTATGCGATCCTACGCATGGATGGCGGGTACTTGATGTGTGGTATCACTGCATCATATGGTGCCGGAATGTGGGATGTGTTCCTGGTTCGAACGAATGAAGTCGGGTTCACGGCGACCGATGATGTGATCGCTTCCTTCGACCCGCTCTCCACCACGGAACTCACCCGTGCCGCACCTGCCCTCAACCTATTTCCCAACCCCAGCACCGGGCGCTTCCAACTCGGGTACGAGGGCACCTGGAAGGACCTACGCGTAGTGGATGCCAGCGGCCGCAGTGTGGATGGGGTGCAGTGGTCCGCGGGAAGCAGGGAGGTACATGCCGACCTGCCCGCAGGGTCATACGTGCTGGAGTTGCACACCTTGGATGGACAGTTGCTCCGTGCCCGCCTACAGATCGTGAAGCCTTGAAGCCCCTCGAACGGATCACCGTGAAGCAGGGCTTCCTCGCCCTGGGCCACTTGCTCTTCCTGGGCCTGTTCATCCTGTCGCTGATCCACTTCCGGGAGCGCGTGGTGCAGGTGGACTCCGCCCTCCAGTTCTTCAAATGGGTGCAGGTGGATGGGGTGGAAGTGGAGGCCCACCGCTACACGGCCGTGTTCCCGCAATTGATGGTGAAGGTGTTCCGCTACCTGCGGGTGGACCTGGTGCTGCTGATGCAGGTGGCCTCTGCGGCCCATGTGCTGGTGGCTTGGCTCATTTACACCCTGGCGGCTCATCTGTGGCGCGTGCCTTGGGTGGCTTTGGGCAGCGCGCTTGCAGCCGTGCTCTGCACCCGCCTCACGTTCTACGGCATGGTGCTGGAGGCCAACTACCTGCTCTCGTACCCTTTCCTGCTGGCGGCTGTGATCCAAGGCCCCATGTTGCGGCAGCGCGATCGTGGGGCCCTTGCGCTATCCGTGCTTGCCTTGCTCATCCTGCTGTTCGTACACCCGGTGGCATCATTGGTGGCCCTGTTCGTGCTGGTGCACTACTTCCTGACGGAGCCTCGCCTGCGCGGTCCGCTCACCATCCTGATCCTGGTCACCGTGATCTGGGCCGCCACCAGCCGCCTGATCTTCTCGCCTTCGGGCTACGAACAGGGCTTGTACGCTTCGGCCTGGGAGGGCTGGAGTCAGTGGAAGTCGATGATGAGCCTGCCGAGCACGGACTTCCTGCTGGGCCATAGCTGGCGCGACACCAGCCTCTACCTGCCCATGTGGATCCTGCTCGTAGTGACCCTGGTAGCGCTCGGCTTCCTCCGGAAATGGATGCAGCTGCTGTTCCTGCTGCTGGCGGTGCTCGGTTTCCTGCTGCTTACCTTGTTCACCTACCACAGCGGCGAAACGGCCCTGATGATGGAGAAGAACTTCGTGCCGCTGGCTACGCTGATCGCGCTGCCCTTGATGGGCCTGGTGGTGCGCGCCTCGCTCACGTGGAAGCGCTTGGCTCTGGTGGGCTTCGTGCTGGTCCTGTTCATCCAGTTCCGGGGCATCTCCTTCGCATCGAAACCCATGAAGGAACGCTACCAAGCGATCACCCAGCTGGTGGAAGCCGCTGAGCAGGCCGGCATGCGCAAGGCGGTGGTGGCGCCCGAGTTTCTCGATAACAGCAAAGTGGGAGTGGCTTGGGCCCTGCCCTTCGAGGCCCTGTTGGTGAGCGCCCAGAACGGACCGGACCGAAGCGTTACCCTGATAAGCGGTGCTATTCCGAAGCAGGACGAACTGGAACGTGCCGTATTGCTTCCCCCTTACGCTGAGGTGTTCCCGGTCGATCAACTGAGAAGCCGCTATTTTGGCCATCCGATCGGCGCATACGGACACCTGAACAGCACCGCTCCCTGAACGAAAAAGCCTTGGAGGAGAAGATCATCAATATCCTACAGTTCATTCACGCAGCATCCGGCTTTCTTGCCCTTGTTGTTGCGCCCCTGGCCATGATCGCGCGCAAGAGTTCCAGCAACCACCGGCGCTGGGGCAAGGTCTTTTTCTGGGCCATGGTGGTGGTGGTGGTCACGGCCATCACGCTTTCCGTGCTGCGTAGCAACTGGCTGATGGCCATGGTCGCCATCTTCAGCTTCCACATGATCGCCTCGGGCTACCGCTCGTTGTACCACAAGAAGCTGCACGAAGGCCAGAAGCCACGGGCCATGGACATCGTACTTCAAGGCAGCGCCGGGGTGATCAATACCGGCTTGCTTTTGTGGGGCGCCATCAACCTCATCTTCGGGCACCGCGATGGTATGGCCATCGTCTTCCTGGCCTTCGGCATCGTGGGCCTGTTGTTGGTGTTCAGCAACCTGCACCGATTCTATAAGCACAGCCACGACAAGCAGGAGTGGCTCTATGGCCACATGACCGGCTTCCTTGGCGGCTACATCGCAACGGTGTCCGCTTTCAGTGCGGTGAACATGAGCTTCATACAACCCACCTGGCTGCAATGGCTGTGGCCCACGCTGATCGGATCGCCGCTCATCGCCTATTGGATCCGCCATTACAAGTCCCGTTTCACCCGGGGCCGCCGTGCCAAGGAGATCTTCGACCTGCGCTTGAAATGAGCAGCCACCGTTAGCTCCTTCGTTCTTCATCCTCGTTCTTTCAACCCATCGTCCCAACCGTTCCGGATACCATGCTCCGCCGTTCCATCCTTCTGGCCAGCCTGCTGATCGCAGGTCTGCACCTGCACGCTCAGCGCGCATACACCTCCGTGCCGAACGACCCCATCGGCACCCGCATCTACACGCTGGACAATGGCCTTACCGTGTACCTGAGCCGCAACGACGATGCACCCCGCATCCAGACCAACATAGCGGTACGCGCCGGCAGCAAGAACGACCCCGCCGATGCCACCGGCCTGGCGCACTACCTGGAGCACATGCTCTTCAAGGGCACCAGCAAGATCGCCAGCCGCGATTGGGAAACGGAGAAGGTGCTGCTGCAGCAGATCAGCGACCTCTACGAGCAACGCCGCGGCACCACCGATGAGGCCAAACGCGAACGGCTCTATACCAGCATCGACAGCCTGTCCAACCTCGCCGCGCGCTACGCCATCCCCAGCGAGTACGACAAGATGATCTCCTCCATCGGCGCACGCGGCACCAACGCCTACACCTGGGTGGAACAGACCGTGTACATCAACGACATCCCCAGCGATGAGATGGAGAAGTGGATGATGGTGGAGGCCGAACGCTTCCAGGAACTGGTACTGCGCCTCTTCCACACCGAGCTCGAAACGGTGTACGAGGAGTTCAACATGGGGCAGGACAACGACGGCCGCAACGCCAACAAGGCCATGATGGCCAGCCTCTTCAAGAAGCACCCCTACGGCACGCAGACCACCATCGGCACCGGCGAGCATCTGAAGAACCCCAGCATGGAGAAGATCCATGAGTACTTCCGCAGCTACTACGTGCCCAACAACATGGCCATCATCATGGCCGGCGACCTGGACTACGACAAGACCATCGCACTGATCGAGAAACACTTCGGAGGCTGGAAACCGCGCGACACCCCGCATTTCACCTTCGACCCGGAGGCCCCGCTGGTGATCCCCGAGGAAGTGGAGGTCTTCGGTCCCATGGCCGGTTGGGTGGACATCGGTTGGCGCATGAAGGGCACCAGCACGGACGATGAGGTGATGGCGGCCCTGGTGAGCGGCCTGCTCAACAACGGCCAGGCCGGCCTCTTCGACCTTAACCTGCTGCAGGACCAGAAGGTGCTGAGCGCCTACGCCTATGCCAACAGCATGCACGACTACACGCAGTTCCAGGTGCATGGCGAACCCAAGCAGGGGCAGAGCCTGGAGGAAGTGCGCGACCTGCTGCTGGCCCAGCTCGAGCTACTGAAGCAAGGCGCCTTCGATGATTGGTTGATCGAGGCCGTGGTGAACGACCAGCGCCAGAGCCGCACCCGCGGTTGGAGCGACAGCAACCGTTCGCGTGCCTCCGCTTACACCAGCGCCTTCATCACCCACAAGGAATGGAAGGAGGTGCTCGACTTCCACGATCGCATGGCGCGGATCACGAAACAGCAGGTGATGGACTGGGCCAGCAAGAACCTGGGCAAAGGCCACGTGGTGGTGCTGAAGCGCAGCGGTGAGAACAAGGATGCCTACAAGGTGCCCAAGCCCAAGATCACCCCGGTGGCCATTGACCGTGACAGCAAGAGCGCCTGGCGCAGCACATGGGAGCAGGTGCCCAGCGCCAACATGGAGCCGGTGTTCGTGGACTACCAGAAAGCCATTTCCCGCAGCACCCTGAAGAGCGGTGTGCCCCTGGCCCACGTGTCCAACCCCAGCAACGACCTCTTCTCGCTCTATTACATCGTGGACATGGGCACCAACCACGATCCGGCTCTTCGCTTGGCCGTGGAATACCTGCAATACCTCGGTACATCCACCTACACACCCGCCGCACTGCAGAAGGAGTTCTTCAAGCTCGGCCTCAGCTTCGGGGTGAACGTGGGAGAGGACCGCGCCTATGTATCCCTCAGCGGTTTGGAGAAGAACCTGGCCAAGGGCGTGGAACTGCTGGAGCACCTGCTGGCCAACGCACAGGCCAACGACGCGGCCCTCGCCGAACTGATCAAGGACATCCAGAAGGAGCGACTGGACCGCTTGAAGAACAAGAACTTCATCCTGAACAACGCCATGTTCAGCTACGCGCGTTACGGCGAGGTGTCGCCCCTGAAGGACGCGCTCAGCCTGGAGCAGATGCAGGCCCTCACCTCCGCCGAACTGCTGCAGCGCATCCACGGGCTAACCAGCTACCAGCACCGCATCTTCTACTACGGCCGCAAGCCCACCAAGGACGTGAAAGCCCTGCTGGACAAGGCCCACAAGGTGCCCGCCACCCTGAAGGCCGTGCCCGCCCAGCGCAACTACGTGGAGCAGCCCACCGACCGCAACGTGGTCTACTTCCTGGACCATGACATGGTGCAGACTGACCTGCTGCTGGTGAGCAAGGCCGGACCCTACAACAAGGAGATCCTGCCCTACGCCTCGCTCTTCAACGAGTACTTCGGTTCGGGCCTGTCGTCCATCGTGTTCCAAGAGATCCGCGAGGCCAAGGCCCTGGCCTATAGTGCGCGGGCCTTCTACACCACGCCCGGCCGAAGCGATGAGGCGCATTACGTAAGGGCCTTCATCGGCACCCAGAGCGACAAGCTCGGTGATGCCGTGGATGCCCTGCTGGCGCTGATGAACAACATGCCCGAGGCCGAAGCGCAATACAACGGTGCCAAGGAGGCCGCCCTCAAGGTCATCGCCAGTGACCGCATCACCAAGGAGCGCATCTACTGGAGCTGGGAGAGCGCCCAACGACTGGGCCTTTCCTACGACATCCGCAAGGACAACTACGCGCGCATCCCCTCCATCGGCATGTCCGAGATGAAGACCTTCTTCGATCGCGAGATCAAGGGACGCACCTACACCTACCTCATCATCGGCAAAGAGAGCAGCATGGACTTCGACGCGCTGAACAAACTCGGCGAAGTGCGCAAGCTGACCAAGAAGGACGTTTTCGGCTACGACGCGGAGTGATCCGCTGATAGAGCGTTCTGAGTAACCCCAAGCACCAATCTGGATGGAGTGGCGAGTATGCGAGTGTCGAGTAGGCGAGTGAGCCCAGACTCGCGTACTCGCCACTCACCACTCGCCACTCGCCACTCAAGAAAGTGAAAGCCCTCTTCCTATACACCGAAGCTGCACCCTATGTACTTGCCTGCTTGCAGCGCTTGGCCGAGGGGCATGGCGTGGAGGTACACTTGGTGCGCTGGCCTGTGAATGCAGAGGCTCCCTTTGCTGCGTTGGAAGGAGGGGCGATCAACGATTCGATCCGCGACCGAATGGATGACGCCGGGCTCTACCAGCGTTGCATGGCGCTTTCGCCAGACATCGTCTTCGTGAGCGGCTGGGTGGACAAGGGCTACCTGCGCGTGGCGCGTGCCCTGCGTGCCAAGGGTGTGCCCGTGGTGCTTTGTAGCGATACCGCCTGGCGCGGCGACCTTCGCCAATGGGCCAACGTGCTGCTTTCCCGATTCTGGATGAAGCGCACCTTCTCCCACGCCTGGGTAACCGGCAAGGCGCAATGGGACTATGCCCGCTACCTCGGTTTCCGTCCGGAAGCCATCCGCACCGGTTTCTATTCCGCGGATACGACGCTCTTTGAGCCGCTTGGCCGGCAGCTTTTGGCAGAACGTAGCACTCGCTGGCCCCACCGCTTCCTCTGTGTGGCGCGTTACATCCCCACCAAGGGCCACCAGCTGCTGTGCGATGCCTTTGCCGAGCTCTGCGACAGCGGCGAGGCGGACGACTGGGAGTTGTTGATCGCGGGTACCGGCGAATTGCACGAACAGGTGAAGTCCTCGACCAGCGGCAAACACGAGCGCATCAGGCACCTCGGGTTCAAGCAGGCGGAAGAAATGCAGGAAGTGGTGGCCCAGTGTGGCGCCTTCGTGCTGCCCAGCCTGTATGAGCCTTGGGGCGTGGTGGTACACGAGCACGCCTGCGCCGGTCTGCCGCTGGTGCTCAGCAGTGCCGTGGGTGCCAGCGAACGTTTCCTCCAAGAGGGGCGCAACGGCTTCCGCTTTCCCAGTGGCGACAAGGCCCGCCTGAAGGATGCCCTGCGCGGCATCATCCGCCGTACCGACCCCGAACTACAGACCATGGGCCGCCACAGCGCCGACGTGGGCCGCCAATGGAGCCCCACGGCTTGGGCCGATACGGCCATGGAGTTCCTCTCAAATACGCGCCACGGAAAATGAGCTACGCGCCGCACAGCATGCGAGGCTACATCCGCGCTAATCTGCGTTCATCCGCGGTTAATGCATTTCACATCCGCCGCAAGGCGCGTATCGTACGCTAAGCCATGCCCAAGCCGCAGGTCCTGGTGCTCATCGACTGGTACAAGCCGCACTACAAGGCAGGCGGTCCGGTGCGCAGCCTGGTGAACCTGGTGGAGCACTTGCACCAGGAGCTCGACTTCCACATCCTCACCGGCGACCGCGACTACACGGCCACTGCGGCATCCACCGGCTTGCTCCGCGACCAATGGACCGCGCAGGACAAGGGCGAACACGTGTGGTATGCTTCCCCGGAAGGGCGCAACGCGAAGCAGTGGAAGGCCCTCCTCAACGAGCGCGCATGGGACGTGGTGTACATCAACGGCATGTGGTCGCGGTGGAGCAGTTTGCTGCCCCTGTGGCTGTTGCGCGGCACCAAGCAGCGGCGCATCGTGGCTGTGCGCGGCATGCTGGCCAGCGGCGTGATGCAGCAGAAGAACGCCCTGAAGCGCGCGGTGCTGCAGGTGTTGCGCATCAGCGGCTGTTTCAAGGGCGTGGAGTTCCAGGCCACCAATGCCGAGGAGGTGGAGGACGTGAAGCGCTGGATCGGCCGCGATGCCGTGGTACACCTGGTGCCCAACCTGGGCCGTAAGCTGGAACGATCAGCACCGCTGCCTATCGCCAAACAGCCCGGCGAATTACGCTTGGTGAGCGTGGGCCGCATTGCACAAGAGAAGAACACGCTCTTCGCCATCGAGCGATTGAAAGGCCTGACCGGCAACATCCACTTCGACCTCTATGGCACCGTGTACGACGAAACCTACTGGCAGCGCTGCCAGGCGGCCATTGCCGAGTTGCCGCCCAACGTGCGCGTGCAATGGCACGGCGAAGTGGCGCCCGACCAGGTGCCGGAAGTGCTTGCTGCGGCACACGTGGTCTTCATGCCCAGCGTGGGGGAGAACTTCGGCCACAGCATGCTGGAAGCGCTCAGCGTGGGCCGCCCACTGCTCATCAGCGATCGCACGCCGTGGAGGGAACTGGAGCGCCAGCAGGCCGGCTGGGATATACCGCTGGATAGGCCCGAGCGCTTCGAGGAAATACTGCGCGGTGTGGTGGGGATGGGGGAGGAGGACTTTGCGGAATGGCTTCATGGGGCATTCGCGCTGGGAAGTCGATCTTTACGGGCGGAGGATGCCAAGTCCCAGTATCTCCGCCTGTTCCGCTCATGACAAGCCCCAACGTGGATACGATCTTTGGGGATGACACAGCCATGTTTCAAGGTATCTTTGGTAAAGCAATCAACACACGCTCATGGTGGTCGTGATGAAACGGAAACTGCGTAAGGGCCAATTGACGGCGGCTTTGAAGCGCATGGCCAAGACAAAGCGGAAGGGGGCCAGTATCATGCGATTCGTTGGAAAGATCTCCTTTGAGGGAGACCCTGTGGAAACCCAGAAAGCCATGCGCCGTGATCGCGAATAGCGTGTTGCTGGATACCAACGTCATCGTCAGTATTTTCCAAGGACACGAGACATTGGCAGCTGAACTGGAGGGAAAACATCTCTACGTTTCAGTATTGCCCCGGATCGAACTCTACTCGTGGCGATCCAGCGACATCGATCGGGTGCGCTGGTTGGATGAATTTCTTGGTGAATGTGAACTGGTCGAAATGGATCGGAGGATACAAGACCTGTCGATCGGCATTCGCAGGAATTACAACCTTGCAGTGGTCGATGCGGTCATTGCCGCCACGGCCTTGGGCAAGGACCTGCCATTGCTCACTGCTGATCAGGATTTTGCCAAATTGGATGGAGCGGTCAAGGTGATCTTACTGGAAGGATGGCCCAAGAAATGACCCGCCCCACCGTCGACCTTTCCCGCTTCGACAACTCGAAGTCCTTCGACCCCGGCGCGGGTTTCGTGAAGCGCACGCTCTGGTACTTCACCAATGCGCTCTTCTTCCTCAATCCACTCTTCCCGTTCCGTTCGCCGAAACCCGCGTTGCTGCGCCTGTTCGGTGCCCAGGTGGGCAGGGGGGTGGTGATCCATCCGGGCGTCAACATCAAGTTCCCCTGGAAACTGCGCATCGGTGACCACAGCTGGATCGGCCAGCGGGCCTGGCTGGACAACCTCGACACGCTCACCATCGGGAATAACGTGGTCATCAGCCAGGGTGCCGTGATCATCCAAGGCAGCCACGACTACAAGAAGGTCGACTATCCCACCTACACCAAGCCCGTGGTGCTGGAGGATGGCTGTTGGGTGGGGGCAGGCGCCATCGTTACGCTCGGTGTCACCATGAAGAGCCACAGCGTGCTCGCGGCGGGCAGCATGGCCAGCAAGGACCTGGAAGCGTACATGGTGTATCAGGGAAATCCGGCGGTGGCGGTGCGGGAGCGGGTGATAAGTATGTAAAACACAGGCTCATGAAGTGGACCATCGCAATTGCGCTAAGCATGGTTGTCCTGGGAGCTTATGCGCAGCACGGATCAGTATCGATGTACAACGAAGCTGGTCTATTGAGGGCGGATACCAGCTTGCGGATAAGTCAAGCTCAGCTGGAACGATGGCGTGCTATTGAGGACCTCCTCTTGACCCATGTGGTCGATAAGGTTCGCTACTCGGACATGGCAAGGGATGGTCAGGTTGAAGGTAGAATCATTTGTTCGTTCGGGTTGGATAAGGAAGGAGCAGTCGGCAGCTTTGAAATGTTGAGCGGGCCTGGATACGGGATGGATCAAGAATTGAAACGTGCATTGAGTTCCTTCCGATCCATTAGCAGCTTGTCAAATGGGACGAGCTCATCTGGACTCTACCACATCGTGCTGGACCTTCAATTTGTGGACGCAAGGTCCTACATAAAGGAGCATGGGGCGATACCGATCATTGGTGTCGACGCGAAAGTCATTCAGCACTGACCAACTTGTAGCCACCTTAAAACCTCCGCAGGGTCTCCCAACGCAGGAGGGGACCCTGCGGTACACAACGACCGCAGGGTCCCTTGCAGGAGACCCTGCGGAGGTGGTCGAGATCCTGTAGACCCATACCTCCCCAAAGTCTCCCGATTTACAAGGAGTCCGGTGCATATCGGCCCCTGCCGCGCCTCACAAACCTCAGCCCTTGCTGCGGCTCAGCACGCTGCCTGCCACCAGGCCCATGGCCGCCGTCCACACCGTGTTGGCCAGCACATCCACCACGGCCACTGCAGGCCCCATGTACCAGTTCATGAAGGCGTAGAACATCAGCGTTATGCTTGTGTATACCCCCAGTCCCAGAACGGCGCCGGTGACCATGCCCGCCATGGCACCCTGTGCGGCGGTGCGGGCACATACCCAGGCCAGCATCAGGCCCCAAGCCAGATTGCCCGCAAGCACAAGCCCGAGGTTCAAGCTCTCTTCCGGCTTGTTCATCCCTTCATACTGAAAGATGTTCGCCTCGAAGTAGCCCATCAGCAGCATGCCGAACAGCAGCCATCCCAAAAGGAAGCCCGCCACCCCGGCAGCAAGCCCCGCGATCAGTACCCGTGTGTTCATGGTCGTTGGTGTTGGTTGGTACATCGAAGCTAAGCCATGCGGAGCGGCATACGACATGGTGGGGCAATTACTGATCCGATGAATACGATCCGAACTTATGCGAAGGAGGTAGGGGAGGTAAGGGAGGTGAAGGAGGTAAGGGAGGTGAAGGAAGTAAGGGAGGTGAAGGAAGTAAGGGAGGTGAATGAGGTGAAGGAGGTAAGGGAGGTGAAGGAAGTAAGGGAGGTGAAGGAGGTGAAGGGGGAAAGGGAGGTGAAGGAAGTGAAGGGGGAAAGGGAGGAGTGGGGATGGAACGCTTCGTTGCCAACCCAGTAGCACGATACCTTTGCCCCTCCGGCCTCTCGGCCACGCTCTCACCACCATGTTCCACGCATTGCGTCAGCAACACGAAGCCCGCAACCTGTCGGGGCCTGGTTGGGCCTTGCGCGTGGCGCTGGTGCTGCTCATGGTGGCCCTTGGGCTGGGCGGAAAGAGCGGAAGCTTCCAAGGCTGGATGGCCACCGGCCAACACAGCCATGTGGCTGATCACACGCAGGATGGGCACGTTGCCACCGCACAAGCCCTGGCGCCCAGCACCCAGGCCAACGGCCAGGCGAATGTGCAGCAGGTGCCTGCTACACCAGTGGGCAAGGACCACGGTCCCGGACAGCTCCTGCACATCCGAGCCGACCAGCGTGTGTTGCACACCGCTTGGGCCAGCATGATCGCCAGCGAACGCATCGTGCGCATCACCCTGCGCCGCTGCCAATTGCTGTTCCCTTTCCACGTCTTCTGGTAGTTGGTAGCCGGCCCCGCAGGGGCTTCCGCTGCCTTCGCCAAGGTGGTGGCTTTCTGGCCCTGCCTTGCGCATGGCCGCAGTTCTCCTTTCCACACTACCGACCCATACACCGGATCATGCAACTCGACCCGGCCACCCTCATCGTGGCCCTCCTCTCCATCAGCCTCCTGGCCTCACCCTTCCTGCTCGACATGCTCAGCCGCAGGAAGAAAAGCCGTCTACTCCTGCGCGCCCTGCAGGATCTTGCCCAGAAGAACCAATGCACCGTGCACCAACACGGTATCTGCGGACAACACGCATTCGGCATCGACGAACAGCGCAACATGCTCTTCCACCTCGATCAGGAACAGCCACAGGCCACAGCGCAGGTGGTGGAACTGGGCCACGTGAAGCTCGCCTCCGCGGTGCCCGTGGCAGCCAAGGCCGGCTCCGGCCTTGCCCAGGGCCAACACGAACGCGTGGAACTGCACCTGATGCCCCGGCAGGTGCACCAGGCCCCCATCCGGGTGGTGCTGCACCAGGCAAGCCATGGCGCACCCACCGGTGATGAACTGCCCTTCGCACAGGATTGGGCCCAGCGCATCAACGCGCGGCTTTGAGCCTGGGGCCAGCCTTGGCCTGCACGGCCGCTGGCCCACGCTCGGCGCAGGTGCAGGCATTAGGGGATGAATGGCGAACGCAGGGGCTGCCACTGCGCGTGGCAGCCCCCCTTGCCGCCGCTTCGGCCTTACCTTTATTCCATGCACAGCTACTCCACACTCTCCGAAGCGGTGAACGACCTGCAACGCCGCGGATACACGGACGACCTTGCCATCGGGGGGCATTGCCTGGTGTGCAACACGCGGGGCGTGAGCCTCGATCCCGCTGAGTTCGAGATCGACGAGTTCCACCGCTTCGAGGGCATGTCCGACCCCGAGGACCAGAGCATCGTCTACGCCATCAGTTCCATCGATGGGCACATCAAGGGCATCCTGGTGAATGGCTACGGGCCGGCCGCCTCCAGCCTTACGCAGGAGCTGGTGCGCAAACTCGCTACGCACTGAGGCCGGGACGGAGCTTCCGGCTGAGGCAGCGCTCAGCTACCTTCCGCCTACAGGGGAATCCGCCTTTTGCGGTCAGTTACGCTCCCATTCCGACCAGAATTGCGCGATAACTGGTCAATAGCGCTCCCCTTCTGATCAGGATGTTGCGTGATCTGGTCAATATCGCTGGTGTTCCGACTGTATGCTTCGTAAGCCGGTCAAGATCGCTCCCATCCCGACCAGCATGTTGTGGTAACCGCTCAATAGCGCTCATGTTCCGACCAGTATGTTGCGTGAACTGGTCAACATCGCTCCTGTTCCGACCGCTTTTTCTCGAATAGTGGGCCGAGCCGCACCTAAACGGACCGGAATTCCTCGCGTTCCGGTCCTTTTCCGACCGGAATTGCTCTAAACCTAAACCTGCGCAGGATCTCCTGCGGTACGAAGGAACCCTGCGCTTCAGGCCGTGATCGCAGGGTCCACTGCGTGAGACCCTTTGAAGGCCAAAAAGCCTTGGTGCTTGAACCATGCGGCCAGGTGCCCTACGATCTGGTCTTCGCACATCTTGTTAACGCCAACGCGAATCGAGTCGCACATCTACACGGTCAGCATCAGCTCATTCAACTCCCCCCTCACCTCCTCCCACTCCCCCAGATACCCCCGCATCAAGCTCTTCCACAGCTTCCCGTGGTTGGGCACCCGCAGGTGCAGCAACTCGTGCACGATCACATAGTCCTGCAGGCGGGGCGGCAGCGTGAGCAGTTCGTCGTTGAAGTTCAGGTGACCGTTGGTGCTGCAGCTGGCCCACTTGCGGCGCATGGGGCGGATACCCAGCCACACCACCTCCACCCCGATGCGGGCGGACCACTCGCGGACACGTTGCTTGAAGGCGGCGCGGGCGTCCATCAGATGCGATCGGCTTTCTCCAACAACGTGAACAGCCCATCCACCACCCGCGTCACTTGGTCCAGATCGTCGAGCTGGGCGTAGATGGCGAAGGTGACCTTCTTGCGCAGCTCGCGCAGGTCCTTCTCGCTCGTCTTCCAGTGGGGGAAGGCCACGAAGGCCTCCTTGATCTTGCGGCTCACCGCCTCGGCATCGTTCACCTTCGCGTCCAGCAGGGTGCGGTACACGAAGTAGGTGAGGCCGTCGAAGCCCTTGGCGGCCTGCTCCTGCTTGCGCTGCTCGTTCAGCTCCACCTCCTTCATCAGGTCGGCCAGGGCGTCGGCGGTACTGGTCTGGCGGCTCTCGAAGCTCTCCTGCACGGCGCGGGCGCGCTCGGCCATGGCGATCAGGTAGGGATCGTCGCTGTGCTCATCGGCGTGCTTCTCGATGCTCTTGATCAGGTTGATCACCTTGGTGCCGTCGCCGGCGTGCTTCTGCTTGATGAGCTCGATGGTGCGTTCGTTGATGGGCACGAACTCCATGGGCGCGCTCACATCGCCCACGGTGATGTTCTGCTGCACCAGCGCCGCCGTCTTGCGCTGGAACTCGCGGTCCACCTCCACGCGCTTGGTGTAGGCCTTGCGCACCACCTGGTAGATGGCGCTGAGCGTGGCGTAGGTGTCGATGTAGGGGCGCAGGAAGGCATCGGGGCTGATGATCTCGTAGAGCATCTCCACCTCCTTGTACTCCTTGAAGAACTCCTTGCGGCGCTCGGGGTCGCGGAAGTGCTCGATGAGGCCGTCCACGTCGCGGTCGTCGAAGCGGCCGCCGATGAGCTGGAGGTAGGCGGGCACCTTCTGCTCCATCTTGTTCTTGAACAGGCCCTTCAGCAGGGCGATGTCCTTCACGATGGCGTTGATCTCCTCGCTGTCGAAGGCCAGGGCCTTCTCCAGCTTGTCGAAGATGCCCACGAAGTCCAGCACGAAGCCGTGGGGCTTCACCATCTCGGCCTGCTCGTTCTCGTACGGTCGGTTCACCCGGGCGATGGCCTGAAGCAGCGTGTGGTCGCGCATGGGCTTGTCCAGGTACATGGCGTAGAGCACGGGCGCGTCGTAGCCGGTGAGCAGCTTCTCGGTGACGATGAGGATCTTGGGCTGCTGGTCCAGCTTGGTGAAGGCCTTGCGGATCTGCCGCTCCTTCTTCTCGTCCAGGTGGAAGGCCTTGAGCGTAGTGCTGTCGTTGTTGTTACCGGTGTAGACCACCCCGCTGTATTCGGCGGGCAGGAACTCGTCCAGCGCGTGCTTGTACAGGGCGCAGGCCTCGCGGTCCACGCCTACGAGGAAGGCCTTGTAGCCGAGCGGCTCCACGTTCTCGGTGTAGTGCCTGGCCACGAATTCGGCCACCTTGCGGATGCGCTCCTTGCCCTTCAGGAAGTTCTTCAGGTTCACGGCGCGGTCCAGCACCTTGTTCAGGTGCTCGATGTCCGCCAGCCCCTCGGCCTCGGCCAGGCTGAGGAACTCCTTGTCCAGCGTGTCGTGCGGCACCAGCAGCTCGTTGGGCGCCAGGTTGTAGTACAGCGGCAGCGTGGTGCCGTCGGCGATGCTGTCGGCGATGCTGTACTTGTGCAGGTAGCCTTTGTCGTCCTCGCCGCCGAAGGTCTTGAAGGTGCCGCGCCCATAGGCCGTCTTGTCGATGGGCGTGCCGGTGAAGCCCAGGTAGCTGGCGTTGGGCAGGCCGGCCATGAGGAAGTTGCCCAGGTCGCCGCCCGTGGTGCGGTGCGCCTCGTCGATCAGCACGTAGATGTTCTTCCGCGTGTTGATGTTGGCGGGCATGTCGCGGAACTTGTGCACCATGCACACCACGATGCCGCGGTAGTCGTCCTTCAGCAGCCGGTTCAATTTGCTGATGCTCTCGGCGTGCTCCACGTTGCCGAGGCCCAGCGCCGCCAGGTTCTTCAGCATCTGGTCCTCCAGCTCGTTGCGGTCGATCATCAACAGCACCGTGGGCTTGTCGGCCTCGGGGGCCTTGAAGAGCTGCTCGGCGGCCTTGATCATGGTGAAGGTCTTGCCGCTGCCCTGCGTGTGCCACACCAGGCCGCGCCGCTTCACCGGGTCCAGCGCGCGGTGCACCACGCGCTCCACGGCGGTGGTCTGGTGCTGGCGCAGGATGAACTTGTTCAGCTCCTCGTCCTTCTCGGCAAAGACGATGTAGTCCTTCAGCAGGGCCAGCACCTGGGGGATGGCGCAGAAGGTTTTGACTTTCGCCTCCAGCCGGCCGGGGGTGTAGGTTGGCGGACCTCCCGGTCCGCCCGAAAACCCCGCCGAAGCCGAGCTGTGTGGCGGACCGGTAGGTCCGCCTACCGGGGGTGGCTCTCCCGCGCCCATCGGCGGACCGGGAGGTCCGCCTACCGTCAACTCGTCCTTCTCGTAGAAGAGAAACTCCCCAGCTTTCAGCCCGCTCTCAGTCGGATTGTTGCGGATGTAGTCCAGCACCTGCTCGAAGTGATCCTCATTGCGGATCAGCCGATCCCAGTAATCGTCCATCCACAGTGCACCCGACTTTCCGAGGCGTTTGTTCACCTCGCGGGCGCTGAAGCTCTTCCAAGACTTCACGATATCGCCCACTGTGTGGTATCCCAGCGGACGGAACAGCACGTGCACGTGGTTCGGCATCACCACATAGCTCACCAGCTCGAAGTGTTGGCCATCGAAGTGCTGGAGGGTGTCACCCACGATACGGGCAAGTGACGGGTCACGGAACGGGCAGGAGCCTTTACCGGCATCCAGCCATTTATCCATCCGGCGGCTGAAGCGATCGAAGTACTCCAGTTCGGTGGCCTCGGTCCACGGCTCGGGATGGGCTCTCAACCACGCATTGCGTTCGGCGGTCCATTCGTCCAACACTTCACGTGGAAGTGAATCGCCCATGCGCCAGGTGACCGAGCAGTACACGCCGGGTTGGTGCCAATGCGGCAAACGATGTTCGCGCGGGTTGACGGAAGAGTACGGGTCGAAGAAGCGCCCGGTGGGCGGACCTCCCGGTCCGCCACCATTTCCTCCACCGGAGCGCACCGGCGGACCGGGAGGTCCGCCTACCGTATCCCTCACCAGCTTCCACTCGAAAATGTTCCGATTCACCATGTTCCAGGTCACACCATACTTGAAGCCGATGGCGTCGGTGGCGGTGAAAAGCTGCTGCGGCACCATCACCTCGGGCGTTTCGCGCTGGTAGCGGCGCAGCTGGTCAATGCCCAGGGCGATGCCCTCGTCCTTGGTGGCGTTCTTGCACTCCACCACCAGCACGGGGATGCCGTTGATGAGGAACACCACATCCTGCCGCGTAGTGTGGTGGCCGTTGTTGGTCACCCACTCCTCGGTGACCTCGTAGACGTTGTTGTCCTGGGGTGGCGGACCTCCCGGTCCGCCCGAAACACTGCCCGTGCCGGTGCTCTGTGGCGGAGCGGGAGCTCCGCCTACCGAAGGCCCGCCGATCGCCGAATAATCGATGAGCACCAGGTCGCGCTCGCGGTTCTCTTCGTGGTCGAAGAACTTGCCCTGGTTGCGCAGGTGGGCCAGGAACTCGCGGTTGCCGTAGATGTCCGCGTGCAGGTGGCGCAGCTTGCCGGGCAGGGCGCCGGGGGCATCAGTGTAGCGTGGGTTGAAGCGCCGCACTTGGGCGTGCAGCAGCTCGTCGAAGAAGAGCGAAGCGTTGCGCGCCCGTTCACTGCCCTGTGCAGCGGCATCGAAACCCCGGCGCCGCTCCGCTTCCTCGCGCGGCACCACGGCCCAGCCCAGCTCCTGCGCATAGGCCAGGATGCGCGCTTGTACGGTCTTGTGTTCGCCGGGGGTGGGCATTAAGCCTTGGCTTTAGCAGCTTTTGCAGCCTTAATCAACTTACGTCGATTCATCGTGGCTTCAACCAATGCCTTCAGCGAAGCAATATCATTCGCAAGTTCCGCAGGTGTGGGCACCGGCGCCGCTTTAGCCGAGGAAGGATCGTGTGCTGATACTACATCACTGCTACGGGAGTGCAGCTTGTCGATCATCTCGTATTCACGTTGGTCAAAGCCGACAACTTCTTCGAGAGCATCAACCCGGATCCAATCTCTATAGCGTTTCACTGCCCCATTGAAGACAACATCCTGAATCACACGCTCAAGAGTTGCCCGTAATCCATCGTAAGCGCTCCGCATGTTGCGGATATCCTCTTCTCCAGGATAGGCAGGCCATGCCTTTGCCAGTTTCGTCTGTGTCTTCTCTAGCTTGTCAATGCGCTCTTTGTAGCCTTGATGGTCCCAAGGCAAACCGCTCATTACATTGCCAGGGGTAGAGTTGAGCCATTGCAAATGGCTGCTGTTGCTTGGGATTCCGGCTGCCTCAATCTCGTCAGACAGTTGACCAAGGAATGAAGTGTCATGCGTGAAAACTATTACTTGCCTCTTCCTAGCCTCTTCAACTAAGCGCCTTGCGACGTCGCGTCTTTTCCAATGATCCAGAGACGACACGGGGTCGTCAAACACGATACCACAGGTATGGTTGGCCAATGACAATTCCGCAAAGAAAGACGCCAGTGCTATCGATCTCTGTTCACCCTCGCTCAGTATCTCATCGAGCTTCTTTGCCGTTGGCATGTCGAGTACAAGTTGAAGAAGCATCTTTCCCCTATCATTCCTCTCCTTGAGCTTGGTCCTTATGTGTGTCACATTCAACTTGACCAGTTCCGCATCAAGTGCGTCCTTGAGGTCTTTAGACACAGCGGAACTTGCAAGCTCTTTGGCCTTGCGGGAAATCGCAGTAGTTCCCAGTCCCGACTTTGCATCCTCAAGTAACTTGCGCGTCTTCATTCGTTGCAGAAGATCAAGCATAGGCTGAAGGATCTGCGCTAAAGCCTGTCTACTTGCCAACTCATTGCGTTCCGCTTCTAGCATCTTCTTGGCCTCCGGATCCGAAGCCTTCATGTATGAGCGCGCAAGAATCAGTTGGCGCGCCGCTAAGGACCGAATAGAAGACCTTGGGCAGGGCGCTAATGCAGGAACATTTAGCCAGGAATGCGTTTCTAGGGATGCAAGCATCCAATCCCTTCGCTTCACAATGCTCTCTGCCCAATTATCGATACTAATAGCCAAGGCCTCATCATGGGTGGCAATCTCCGCTCTCAGGGTAGCATCCATGCCAACGGACATACTGGCTGCTTCGATCTTACCCTTCGCAACATTTAATGCGTCAGCTGCCTCCTTCGCCTTCTTGGAAACATCATCCTTGACGTATTTCTCAAATCGCTTCAACCTGTCTGCGCCATCATTCAGAACTTCTTGGCACAGAGGGCACACGGCTGCATTATCCGTGTAGGGAAAGTCGTGTCCGTGATATGCCTGCTCCGTAGAGAATTTGCGCGCCGCTTCGAACAGTGCCTTCCAAACAGGCCCGCCTGTGCCAGGTAGTAGTTCCTCGCCTTTGGTCAATGCATTTGCCGCTGCTGCCTCAAGCTGGGTAGTCAGTACGACTGCATCATCCAATCCTTTCAGCTTTGCAATGCTATTCTCATTCACCCATTTCTCGGGTTGTATCACTGCTTCACCGAGTGCTTTGAATCGCTGAACTGCAAGTGATAGCTCTTGCGATTTAGCTGCAGGGTCGACTTGAGCCAGTGCTGAGTTAAGCTGCGTCAATCGTAGTTTTTCGGCAGCGCTAAGTGTCCCGAGCTTAGTAATTGAGTCCTCAGGCGTCTCATGAGAAAGCCGAGCGAACAATGCGCCGACTTGTGTCGGGCCATTTAGTTGTTGGAAGGCATCCTTATTTGTGTTTACCGCTGTGATCGCAGCCTCCAGCTTCTGTGATAAGGCAGGTATTAACCTGTTCGCTAAAGCTTCCATGATCTCTAGACCCATCGGCAGATATGCGACCTCCTGCTCTTCGGTTAGGTAAGCACGCGCGCATTTAGCGTCAAAGACAGAAATTGCTGAAAGCCTGTCAGGCGATACGGCGTCGCGGCTCCATGTAAGGGAGACATCAGCACCATTCACTTCGATCACGATATTCGCTGTAGGCACCGCAGTCGCTCTAGCAGGATCGTTGGCATTCGGATGCACTGATTCGGTCTTGTCTCTGCTTCGACATGCACGCTTTAAAACACGGGCATATCCTGACTTTCCAGATCCATTGCCCCCATAGATGACAGTTATACCCGTTGTAGCAAAGGGCAAGACTTGATTAGCAGGGATACAGTTAACATCGTTGAGGTCCTTCATCTCCTTGAGAGCGATCACCTCACCAGCCTTAACCTGTACTGGTATATGTGTGGCGTTCAAAGGTTTGGCCATCAAGCCAGCGGGCACCGCAAATCCATGGTTGCCAAGGAAGAGTGAATAGATCTCTTGCTCGTCAGTCGCATCCAACGTGCAGTCCTTTTCAAGCAATCGACGAAGGGCATCCCTTTGCCAATCAGGCAGGGTTTGACTCCAGGTGAGGATGTCATGTATTACTGCCATACTTCTTGCGCAGTTAGTAAGGGATTATGATTCACCCACCCTCACCTTCCCCGTCATCAGCTCATGAAGCAGGGTGCGGAAGAGGTCTTGGAGTGTTTTGGTCTTACGTTCGGCAACTTGCCGCTTGGTGCGCACTGCATCCAAAGCAAGCACCATGTCCTTCTGTTCTTCGATCGAAGGCAGTGCTACTGCGAGCGTCTTGATCCTGCCTAAGGCAAGCTTCGGCTGTGCATTCTTCAACGTCTGTGCTTTGATCTCGTGCTGACAGCGGTCGCTATCGAGCCAGTACATCAGGTAACGGGGCTCGATGCGCTTCTTGTTACGGATCACGAGCCGGTTGGCATTCTCGGTCAGGTTGGCACCGTCCAATTCCTCAGGGATCATGCCCACAATGCCAATGCTACCTGCAACGGAGATGTAGACATCGTCCTTCTCAATGATGTACCGCTGGATACGGGGCTGGATATGAGTGGGCACGAACAACAGCTGCTGCGTTAGCACTGAGTTGTCTTCGAAGTCCGTGACCCGGATGTACGGATAGCCCGTATCCTCTGCCACAAGTGCATTCCCCTTGGGCAGTCGCTTACCACTGCGCACATCGGCCAAGTCCTCAAGCTTCACCACCTCCCAACTCTCCGGCACCCTCCCGACCTCCGTTTCCTTGAGCGCTTCGCCGCGCAGCCCTTCGGTGAAGAGCTTCTGCATCAGGGCCTGCTTCAGCTCGGTGGTGGTGCGGATCAGGCGCTCCTGCTGCGCGATGGCCTCCTGCACCGTGCTGAGCACCTGGGCGATGCGCTGCTGTTCGGGGAGCGGGGGTAACGCGATCTGCAATTCGGCCAGCTTCGACCGCGACATGTTCGGGATGGTGGTCTTGTTGCCTCGCCCGATATAGAGGTTGCCCACATTGAAGGCATACCAGAACCAGAAAACCGCATACTGCGGGTCCACCATGCCATCGAAGGCGCGCAGCCGGTGCAGGTGGTTCTGGATGTAGCAGCGCTCCACTTCACCCCGCCACATGGCCGTGCGGCCTACATCACCACCTTCACACAGCAAGAGGTCGCCGGGAAGCAATGTGTAGCGTGCTTCCTCGGCCGTGCTGAAGTGCATCTGATCCAGTTCCGCAAGCTCCAAGCGGTTCCAGAAGACATTCTTGGTGCGTAAAAAGGGTCGCTGATTATCTCCGATACGGTTGCGCTCGGAGACCTGCTTGCCTTGGATCAGGTCAAAGACAGAATCGACCCGGTCGATGGACCAGGTTTCCGGGTAGGTCCCGATCTCGGTGATGAGTTCTTCGACTTCCATGCGTCAGAACCCAAGTCCGGTTAGTATCCGCTTCAACTCCTCATCCGTCCGCTGGACCTCCACCTCAATGGCTTCCAGTTCCTGCACGATCTGCGGGATGGGGCGGTAGCTGGCGGCCTCGCCGGTGTGGATGTAGCGGCTGGGCGAGATGTTGTAGTCGTTCTTGGCGAGCTCCTCCACCGGTACGATGCGGCTGAGCTTCTCCACCTGCTGCCAGCCGAGCATGACCTCCGCAATGCGGTCGATGTGCGCGGGGGCGAGGAAGTTCTTGGGCTTGCCCTTCTCGAAGAGCTGGCCGGCGTTCACCAGCAGCACCTGGCCCTGGCGGGCTTTGGGCTTGGCGCGGCGCAGGAAGAGCACGATGCCCGGCGCGGTGGTGTTGTAGAAGAGGTTGTCAGGCAGGTAGAGCACGCTTTCCACCAGGTCGTTCTCCACGAACCAGCGGCGCACCTCGCGCTCCTTGCTGTTGCCATCGTTGCCGCTGCCGCGGCTGGCGGCGCCGGTATCGAGCACCACGGCGGCGCGGCCGGTGGGCTTGAGGCTGGCCAGGATGTGCTGCGCCCAGCCCCAGTCCGCACTGGCCTTGCCGGGGAAGCCCGCGCCGGTGGGGAAGCGGTCCAGCTCGTCGTTGGCATAGTCCGCCTCGGTGAACCAGTCCTGGTTCCACATGGGGTTGGCCACCACACGGTCGAAGGCCTTCAGCCGCCCGCGTTCGCGGAACTTGGGGTTCTTGAAGGTGTCGCCGATCTCGATCTGGCCCTGCATGTCATGGATGATCATGTTCATGTTGGCCATGGCCCAGGTCTCGGGGACGTACTCCTGGCCATAAAGGCGCAGGGGAGCATAGGCGGGCGGACCTCCCGGTCCGCCACTATGCACGGGCGGACCGGGAGGTCCGCCTACCGACATGCGCCGTTCCATTTCGCTCTCGCACTTCACCAGCAGGCCGCCGCTGCCGCAGCAGGGGTCGTAGATCTCCATGCCGGGTTCGCACTCCAGCACGCGGGCCATGATGGTGCCCACCTCGCCGGGGGTGTAGAACTCGCCAGCGCTCTGCCCGCCGCCCTCGGCGAACTTGCGGATGAGGTACTCGTAGCTCTTGCCGATGATGTCGGCCTCCACATCGTTGAGGCCAAGGCGCTTGGTGCTGATGGCCTCGATGAGGTTGCTGAGGCGGTCGTCCGCCAGGTCGCGCTGGCCGTGGGTGGTGGCGTTGAAGTCCACCCGGTCGATGATGCCCTGCAGCAGGGGGTTGGCCTTGGCGATGTCGCGCAGGTGGGTGGTGAGCTGCTCGCCGATCCGGTCGCTGAGGGTGCGCACCACGCTCCACACGGGCTGCTCGGGGTCGGCAGGCTGCAGGGGCAGGTAGAAGCGCACGAGCTTCTTATCGGCCTTCACGAGCTTGAAGGCCTTTTCGCGGCTGCCCACCTCGGCGGCGATGCGGTCCAGCTCATCATCGAACACGTCGCACAGGCGCTTGGTGAAGATGAGCGGGAGGATGTAGTCCTTGTACTTGGGGGCGTCCTTGGCGCCGCGGATGGAGCAGGCGGCATCCCAGATCCAGGTTTCGAGGCTCTTGTCGGCCTGGGGCTTGGAGGCTTTGGGGCCTGAGGCTTTTCGGCCTTTAGGCTTGTCGGCCTCTAGGCCATTGCCCTGTGGCTTATCGGCCTTTGGCGGTCGGCCTGGGCCGCGCTTTGCCGTGGGGTAGGGAACCGGCGACGGCTGGGTCGCTGGCAGGCCATTGGCTTGTAGGCCTATGGGCTCAGCGACCACTTGGCCTCCGGCCACCAAGGAAATGCTCCCCCCACGCCCCCGGCCTTGGGCCACTTGGCCGCTGGCCACCAAGGCTTGCTTCACCTCATCATAGGTGACTTCATCCCAACCCAGGAGTTGGCGGGCCTTACCATTGCCAAGACTTCCGTGCTGCTCCAGCAGGGCCACCAGAGCCTCGGCCTGCTGTTCCATCGTCGCGTTCATGTGGCTCAAGATAGGGGCTGCGTGCCGGGCGCAAAATATCCAGAGGCGCTTTCTTGGCTCTGGGTGTTTTGCACGGGTAGGAGGGGGGAGTTTTCAACGATCGGGCTTGGTGGTGGGTGGGAGAGGCAAGACATAAGGCCTCAAGAGTCAAGTAAAAGTAGCAAGGGCAAGTGCCCAAAGGCCGGCAGGCCTGCGCGCAATGTTGAGCGGAGAGGGGGGCTGCTTGGTGCGTGCGGCTGCGCTGCAGATGGGGGCGGAGTGCGCCCTTATGTAATATGTATAGGCTGCGCGGGCTCCCGCGGCGAGCGTAAGGCGGCTTCGTGCACGGGGCACGAGCGTTGCGGTGGGCGCTTTGGGGGCGCTCCCCTGCAAATTGCTGAAAGCCATGCAGTCACCTGGTACCCCACAGGCAGTCATCAGGTACCCTACAGGTGATCACCACCGACCTCACAGGTGATCACCACCGACCCCACAGGTGATCACCACCGACCTCACAGGTGATCACCACCGACCCCACAGGTGATCACCACCGACCCCACAGGTGATCACTACCGACCCCACAGGTGATCACCACCGACCTCACCGATGATCACCCGGTACCGTGCATCCGGCGGCTGATCCGGGGTCAGGATGTCGGGTGGCAAGCCCAGGCCCGGTAAGCCAAGGGCCAATGTTTGCTGCAGCAGGCCCCAAGCAGCGTTAACAGCTCCGTAAGCGTCATCTTCGTGTACCAACCCTTCACACCATGGAACGAGGACTACGGATGGCAGGCCTGCTGGGGCTGCTGGCAAGCGGGATCGCCAATGCGCAATTCCCTTTGGTGAACACTTCGCCCAACACCATCCATACGCTCCACTCGCTTGGGTCCGGCACGCGCTACATCGATAATTTCAACAGTAGCGCCCAGCAACGCACCATCTACAACCTGGACCTTTCGGTGCACCGTGTGTTGAACATTCCGGCTCCGCCTTCCGGGATGCAATGGGGAAGCATGTCCTACATAACGGAGGCCTTGTTCGACACCGACCCCAGCACGATCGAGTTCGTGATGTCGGCCTACACCCCCGGTGGGCCGAGCAGCTTTGCGGTGTACATCTACCGGGAGGATGGCACGCTGGTCTTCGTGCAGAACCCCGGGAGCTTCGTTAGCGGTGGGGGTGGAGGTGTGATCGGCATCAACGCGTTCAGCCCCATTTATGCCGTGGATGGCCAGGCCTACATGCTGCTCTTTACCAACAACGTTTTCGGGCCACCCACCCGCATCTACGCGCTGCCCGGCATGCTGCCCTGCACGGACTGCATGGGGAATTTGTCCCCATCCGGCATAGGCACCGGAGCCGATGAGGGCTTCGGCGCGCCCAACGGCATCCACATCTTCCCCAACCCGGCCAATGAGGTGCTCACTGTCACCCTCGGATCCCAGCAACAAGCCGCGGTGCTCTTGCGGCTGTACGACGGCCTCGGCCGCCTGGCGCTCGAACGGCACGTTGCTGCTGCCGATCGGGTGGACCTTGAAGTGGGTAGCCTCGCCGCAGGCACGTACGTGTGCCAGGTGTTCGTAGCCGGCGAGTTGCGCGCTTCCCTGCCGGTGGTGCTGGAGCGATAAGGAACCAGGCCTGTATGGGGTAGGGGTGTTCATACTGTGCGCTGGTAATAGAAGGAGTACCCGGTTGCGTGCCTCTGTTCCGGCCTGAAGAAGGGACCAATACCTGCCGGTACCCGAACGGTGCCCATCTTCGCACTCGCTCCATGAAGGTCAGCCTCATCACCGTTTGCCGCAACGTGGCCCCCGTGATCCGGGAAACGCTGGACAGCATCCTGTCGCAGACGCACCCGGAGATCGAGCTGATCGTGATCGACGGCGCCAGCACCGATGGCACGGTGGAGATCCTGCGGGAGTATGTGAAAGCTCCGCAGGTTATCCCAACGCAGGAGGCCCCCCTGCGGGCAAAGGGTGCCGCAGGGTCCGTTGCAGGAGGTCCGATGCCTATCGGACCTGCGGGGGGAGCGGACCCGGCCAATGTCTTGGACCCTTCCCGAGCGGAGTCGAGGGGAGGGCGCGGCATCGACATCCTCGTGAGCGAGCCCGACAAAGGCATCTACGACGCCATGAACAAGGGCCTGGCGCGCGCCACGGGCGAGGTGATCGGCTTCGTGAACGCGGGCGACCTGCTGATGACGCCCCAGAGCATCGCACAGGTGGTGGCGGCCTTCCAGCGCAGCCATGCCGATGCGGTCTATGGCGACATCATCATGGTGGACGAGAAGGACATCTACCGGGTGCACCGCACCTGGCTGAGCGGCACCTATCACCGCGCGAATTTCCGCAAGGGCTGGATGCCTCCGCACGTGGGCACCTTCATCCGCAAGAGCGTGTACGACCGCTTCGGCCATTTCAACACCACCCTGCGGATCGGGGCGGACTATGAGATCCTGCTGCGCTTCCTCTACAAGCACCAGGTGCCCACGGTACACCTGCGCGAGGTGCTGGTGCGCTTCCGACTTGGCGGCATGAGCAACGGCAGCATCAAACACATCCTGAAGGCCAACCGCGAGGTGCGCGCCTCCTGGGGCATCAACGGCCTGCAGGCCCCGCCGCTGCTGGTAACGCGCAAGCTGTGGAGCAAGGTGATGCAGTTCTTCCACTGAGACCGGCCGGGGCGGTCTACCCCAGCACGGCCAGGATGCGCTCCAACTCCTCGGCGTTCTTGAAGCCGATCTCGATCCGGCCCTTGCCTTCGGTGGTGCGCTTCACGGTGACCTTGCCGCCGATGCGCTCGGCCAGTCGCTTGGAGAGTTCCTTGTCCGGCCGTGCCACCGACTTGCTGCCGCTGGCAGTGGCGCGCGGGCCCACGCTGCGGGCGAGGTCCTCCACCTGGCGCACGCTGAGCTGGCTTTCCACGATGCGGTGGTAGAGTTCCAGCTGCTTGGCGGGGTCGGCAATGGCGATGAGCGCACGGGCGTGGCCCATGCCGATGCTGCGCTGGCGCAGGCCGATCTGCACTTCCGGCGGCAGCTTCAGCAGGCGCAGGTAGTTGGTAACGGTGCTGCGGTCCTTGCCCACCTTCTCGCTGAGCTGCTCCTGGGTGAGCTTCACCTCATCGATGAGGCGCTGGAAGCTGATGGCCACCTCGATGGCATCGAGCTCCTCGCGCTGGATGTTCTCCACCAGCGCCATTTCCAGCATGGCCTCGTCGTTGGCGATGCGCACGTAGGCGGGCACTTCCGTGAGGCCGGCCAGCTGCGAGGCACGGAAACGCCGCTCGCCGCTGATGAGCTGGTAGCGGTCGATGCCCACCTTGCGCACGGTGACGGGCTGGATGATGCCCAGCTCGCTGATGCTCTGGGCCAGTTCCGCCAGGGCCTCGTCGCTGAAGTGCGTGCGTGGCTGGAAGGGGTTCGGCTCGATGTGCGCGATGGCCAGCAGGTTGATGTTGCCGCTGGGGCGCGCGGGCGCGGAGGCCATGTCGGAGCGCACGATGGTATCGCTTCCGGGCTCGTCCAACAGGGCGCTCAATCCGCGGCCTAATCCTTTCTTCTTCATGGGTTCTCTTCAATGGCAATGGTGCGCTCGCTGTCCGGGATGCGGGTGAGGCTGTTCTTCTGCAGGATCTCGCGGGCCAGGTTCAGGTAGTTCACGGCGCCTTTGCTGCTGGCATCGTGCATGATGATGGTCTGCCCGTGGCTGGGTGCTTCGCCCAGGGCCACGTTGCGGTGGATGACGGTATCGAACACCAGTTGCTGGAAGTGGGTCTTCACCTCTTCCACCACCTGGTTGGCCAGGCGCAGGCGGCTGTCGTACATGGTGAGCAGCATGCCTTCGATCATCAACTCGGGGTTGAGGCGCTGTTGCACGATCTTGATGGTGTTGAGCAGTTTGCCCAGGCCCTCCAGGGCGAAGTACTCGCACTGCACGGGCACGATCACGCTGTCGGCACAGGTGAGGCTGTTCACCGTTACCAGGCCCAGGGAGGGGGAGCAGTCGATGATGATGAAGTCGTACTGATCGCGCAGGGGCTCCAGCACACGCTTCATCTGGTATTCCCGCTCGGGCATGTCGATCATCTCGATCTCGGCACCCACCAGATCGATGTGGCCCGGCAGCAGGTCCATGTTGGGGTTGTCCGTGCTAACGATGACCTCGCTGGCCGGGGTGTTGTTGATGATGCACTCGTAGATGCTGGCCTTCACCTCGCGGGGATCGTGGCCGGTGCCGCTGGTGGCGTTGGCCTGGGGGTCGGCATCCACCAGCAGGGTGCGGCGCTCCAGCACGCCCAGGCTGGCGGCCAGGTTGATGGCGGAGGTGGTCTTGCCCACGCCGCCTTTCTGGTTCACGATGGAAATGATCTTGGCCATGGTCGGGCTTCTTTGGGGATAGGGTTGGGGCGCGTGCTTCGATATCGCTTCGACTTCGCTAAGCGTGATGCGTCCTTACGGTAGTTCGTTCAGATGGTGATGCGCTCGCCGATGGCGGGCAGGAGCAGGGTTAGACCGGCCTTGGCGAAAGTGGCCTTGGCCTGTTCGGTATCGATGGTGATGGGCGGGAAGGTGTTGTAGTGCATGCCCACCACGGTCTTCACGCCCATGAGTTGTGCGGCTTCCACCGCATCGTCCACGCCCATGG
Organism: Flavobacteriales bacterium; assembly: GCA_019638115.1. Taxonomy (GTDB): domain Bacteria; phylum Bacteroidota; class Bacteroidia; order Flavobacteriales_F; family PHOS-HE28; genus PHOS-HE28. Next base: position 638,917 of record JAHBUK010000002.1, read on the forward strand.
TGAAGTGGTCGCCGATGGGCAGGCAGGCGAATTTCAGGGCATGGCGCTTCAGCAGTTGCATGTCCATGGTCAGGGCGGTATCGCCGGCATGGTGGAAAGCCCCTTCGGGCCCGCTCACCACGAAACCGCCGGGATTGCCGCCGTAGCTGCCATCGGGCAGTTCGCTGCTGTGTATGGCGTTCACGTACTTGATGCGCAGCTGGCCCACGGTGGTGGCACCGCCGATATTCATGCCCACACCCTTGTCGATGCCCTTCTTGCCGTACCAGGTAACGATCTCGTAGTTGCTGAAAAGCGTGGCACCGGTGCGCTTCAGGATGGCTTCTGCATCCAGCACGTGGTCGCCGTGGCCGTGGGTGAGCAGCACCAGGTCCGCTTCAACAGTGGCGGGATCGATGTGCTTGGCCAAGGTATTGCCGCTGATGAAGGGGTCGATGAGGATCTTGCTGCCGCTGGTCTCCACCAGCATGCAACTGTGACCGAGGTAGGTGAGGTGCATGGTTCCGGGTGCATCACCGAAGCGTTGGGTCAACGACTACGGTGCGTTCACAAAGTACCGGCGAAGGAGTTGCTCCGCGGTGTTGATAAGATCCAGAGTTTTGAACAAAGCGCAGCTACTTACCCGCAATTGGGGGAAGCTACGGTGGAGAATGGAAGGCTTCCTCAGATGTCCTTGCGGTCCAGGTCCTCGAAATTCACATCCGTGAAGGAGGAGGGACCGTTGTCAAGCTCCTGTGCGCCTTTTGCAGCATCGTTGCCACCGCTACCACGCAGCCGATCGATCTCGCCGATGGCATCGTGCAGGCCATCGAGGAACTTGTCGAAATCCTCCTTGTACAGGAAGACCTTGTGCTTGTCGTAATGCGCCGTGCCGTCGGCGTTCGTGTGCTTCTTGCTTTCCGTGATGGTGAGGTAGAGATCACCCGCCCGGGTGCTCTTCACATCAAAGAAATAGGTCCGCTTTCCGGCCCTTACGGCCTTGGAATAGACATCCTCGCGATCGTCCGTCATGCGGCTTTGGACCCGCTTGGTATGGGTCCAGCGTTCCAAATATAGACGCTAACCGCAAAGGTGCAAGTCCCGCCCGCGCTTCGGGCCTGGCGAACAGGGGGTGCTCAACTGCGCAATTCGTCGCGTGCCTCCTCCAGCAACTGCTCGGCATGCATGGCCGCATACAGTCCATTGAGGCTCAGCAACCGGGCATGATCACCCTGCTCGGCGATGCGCCCACCTTCCAGCACCAGGATGTGGTCCGCATCGCGTACGGTGCTCACACGGTGGCTGATCAGCACCGTGGTACGCCCGGCCATCACGGACTTCAACTCGCGCAGTATGGCTTCCTCCGTGGCGGTATCCACCGCGCTCAAGGCATCGTCGAATACCAGTATGCGCGGCCTGCGCACAATGGCCCGGGCGATGCTTACGCGCTGTTTCTGCCCACCGCTCAGCGTTACGCCGCGCTCTCCCAACAGGGTCTCGTAGCGCTGCGGGAAATCCATGATGTTCTCGTGTACCTGGGCCGCGCGGGCGGCATCGCGCACGCGTTCATCCAGGTCGTCGGAAGGGTCCAGGCTGAAAGCGATGTTGTTGCGGATGCTGTCGCTGAAGAGGAAGACATCCTGCGGCACCACCCCGAGGCGGCTCCGCAGCACATCAAGGCGGATGCGGCGGATGGGCACCCCATCGATGCGCACTTCGCCAGCGGATACATCGTGCAGGCGGCCGATCAGGTCCACCAAGGTGCTCTTGCCGGAGCCGGTGTGGCCCACGATGGCCAGGGTGCTGCCCGCCGGCACGTGGAAGGAAACGTCGCTGAGCGCCTGGATGCCGGTATCGGGATAGGTGAAGGAGACCCGGTCGAAGGTGATGGCGCCCTGCACATCGCGCAGCTCATCACCCTCGGCCACCACGTTGGGCTTGCTGTCCAGGAACTCGTTGATGCGCTGCATGCTCACGGAGGCCTGCTGGATGAGTGAGGTGACCCAGCCCACCGAGGCGAAGGGCCAGGTGAGCATGTTCACGTAGATCACGAACTCGGCGATCACCCCCACGGTAACGGTGGGGTCGCCCTGGATGAGCTTGAGGGTGCCGATGAAGATGGTGAGCACGGTGCTCAGTCCGATGAGCAGCATGATGGCCGGCATGAAGAGGGCATCCACACGCGCTTGGTCCAGCCGCCTTTCGCGGTAGGCAGTGGTGGCCGCATCGAAACGCTCGATCGCCATACCCTCCTTGGCATAGGACTTCAGCACGCGGATGCCGCTGAAGGCCTCCTGGGCCATGGTGCTGAGCTGGCTCTGCTGCTCCTGCACGGCCATGCTGCGCCGGTTGATGACCTCGCTCACGTAGTAGATGGCCACGCTCATGATGGGCAGCGGGGCCAGGGTCCAGAGGGTCAGCTCCAGGTTCTTGTTGAGCATGAAGCCGATGCAGAGCACGAAGAGCACCACCAGGTTGATGGTGTACATCACGGCGGGGCCGAGGTACATGCGCACCTTGCCCACGTCCTCGCTGATGCGGTTCATCATGTCGCCCGTGCTGTTGCGCTTGTAGAAGGCCCGGTCCAGCTCCTGGTAGTGCGCATAGATCCGGTTCTTCATGTCGTACTCGATCAGGCGGCTCACCACGATGATGGTCTGGCGCATGAGGAACATGAAGAAACCCTTCAGCAGGGCGAATGCCAGGAAGAGCAACGCCAGGATGCCGGCTGCCCAGGCTACGGTGGTGCGCACCGCGCCCTCGCTGCCAAGGTCGTTCATGCGCGCCTGCAGGTCGATGCCGGTCCAGCTCACCCATTGGGTGATGAGCGGGGGCACGTCCAGGTGGCGTTCCTGCACGGGGACTTCCGCTTGGGCCAGGCCTTTCTTGATGAGGTCGATGGCCGCACTGACCACCTGCGGCGAATAGACGGCGAACAGGTTGCTGAGCACGATGAACACGATGCCCAGCAGCAGGTGCCAGCGGTACTTGGCGAAATAGGGATTGAGCTTGAGGAGCGGTCGCATGCGGGGGAGGGGAACTTCCTACTTTTGCCCCCGCCTGCCAGAGGTAGCGACCCCTAAGTGGAAGCGCAGCAAAGGTAGGTGCGGGGGAGAGGTGGACAGGAACCCGTTACCACGCCCCCCGTATCGCACAAGCCTCCACCACTGCAATCAAGGACCCCAATGGCAACCAGCACTTTGCCCGTCACCGAACAGCTCGTTCTGTCCCGCATGGAGAAATACGACCACGAAGAGGTCCTGTTCTGCCATGATCGCACCACCGGCCTGAAGGCCATCATCGCCATCCACAACACCACCCTGGGCCCGGCCTTGGGTGGCACCCGCATGTGGCCCTACCAGAACGAGGCTGAAGCCTTGCACGATGTGCTGCGCCTGAGCCGCGGCATGACCTACAAGAGCGCGCTGGCCGGCCTGGACCTGGGCGGTGGTAAAGCCGTCATCATTGGTGATGCACGCACGCAAAAGACCGAGGCCATGTTCCGCCGGTTCGGCCGGTTCGTGGACAGCCTCAACGGGCGCTACATCACCGCCGAGGACGTGGGCATGAGCACCACCGAGATGGTGAACATCCGCAAGGAGACCAGCAACGTGGCCGGCCTGCCCGAAGAAATGGGAGGCAGTGGCGACCCCAGCCCGGTCACCGCCTACGGGGTGTACGTGGGCATGAAAGCCGCTGCGAAAACAGCCTACGGAAGCGATGACCTCAAGGGCCGCAAAGTTTCCATACAAGGAGCGGGCAACGTGGGCCATGCCTTGGTGGGCCACTTGGTGAAGGAGGGTGCCGAAGTGTTCCTCACGGACATCCACCCCGAGAAGCTCGATGCCATCAAGCGTGAATTCCCGGCGGTGAACCTGGTGGCCCCCGAAGCCATCTACGACCTTGACGTGGACATCTACTCACCCTGTGCGCTGGGCGCCACGGTGAACGATGACACCCTGAAGCGCTTGAAGTGCAGCGTGATCGCCGGTGCCGCCAATAACCAGCTGGCCAACGAGGAACTGCATGGCAAGGCGGTCATGGAGAAGGGCATTCTGTATGCGCCCGATTTCCTGATCAACGCCGGTGGCATCATCAATTGTGCTTGGGAGCGCAAGGGCTACAACCGCCAGGCTGCCATGAACCAGACCGAGGAGATCTACAATACGGCACTGCGCATCTTCAAGGCCAGTGCGGACCTTGGCATACCCACCTTCCTGGCTGCGAACCAGGCCGCTGAGCACCGTGTCAGCAGCATGCGCGACGCTGGTCTTCGTTTCTGAGCCCTCCATATGCTGAACCGCCGCTTCCTTCGGATCAAGGTCTACCATGCGCTCTATGCCTTCTGGCAGGGAGACGATGCCAGTGCCGCCCGTATCGAGAAAGAACTCTTCAATGCGATAGACCGCACCTTCGACCTCTACTTGGGGCTGCTGCTCACCTTCGCAGAGATCAGGCATGTGGCCGAATTGCGCTTGGAGGACAGGGCGCGCAAGCACATGCCAACGGAGTCCGACCTGAACCCCGACCGCCGTTTTGTGGATATGCCCCTGCTGGTCCGGCTGGCCACCAGTGAGCGTCTGATGACCGAATGCTCCGCCCGCAGGGTGAGTTGGGTGGGAGAGAAGGAACTATTCACCAAGATCCACCGCGAGGTGATCAATAGTGAGGCATACCTGGCCTACATGGCAGAGGAGCGACCAAGCTTCAAAAAGGACCAGGCATTCCTCATTCAGCTCTTCGATCGCCACATCGCCAACAACGAAATGCTGCAGGACATCTTCGAGGGACGCAGCATACATTGGATGGAGGAGCTGGACATTGCGGCCACCATGGTGAAGCGGATGATGGAGACCATGCGCGAGACCGATACGGGCGACCTGACCCTCACCGAACTGGAGCGGGGGTCCGTAGAGGAACGGGAATTCGTGACAACACTCTTCCGAAAGAGCATTGCACAAGGCGAAGAGCACGAGACCGCCATTGCCGAAAAAGCCAGCAACTGGGAAAGCGATCGGATCGCACTGAGCGATATGATCCTGATGAAGATGGCCCTGTCGGAGGCTCGTGTGTTCGATCAGATACCGGTGAAGGTCACCCTGAACGAATACATCGAAGTGGCCAAGGCCTATAGCACGCCGAAAAGCAAGAACTTCATAAACGGTGTGCTGGACAAGCTCTTCGCGGAAATGCGCACCGATGGCCGCATCCGCAAGGTGGGCCGTGGCCTGTTGGAAACCTGAACCGAAGGGATGCCATGAGAACACTTCGCCCCATGATCCGCATGTCCAAAGGAACAATGGCCGTGCTGCTGCTGCCATTGACCATGACCTTTGGATGCCGGCTGACCGACCATACCGAATCAGCGGAGAACATCGGCCCTGAAGCCATCGGACACTCCGCTTCCGGGTATGAACGAGTGGATAGCGACGACCGCCCGGCGATCGCATTCGCTGAGTTGGAACACAACTACGGCAAAGTGGTGCAGGGCACCAAAGTGGAGCACACCTTCACCTTCCGCAATTCAGGAGGAAGCCCCTTGGTGCTGAGCGATGTGCGCGGCTCTTGCGGCTGCACCGTAGGCAAGGACTGGCCGCGCCATCCGATAAAACCCGGTGAGAAAGCCAGCATTCTGGTGGCTTTCGACACCAATGGCCGCAGTGGCCTGGAGCACAAGACCGTTACCGTGGTGGCCAATACCACACCGCCCACCACGGTGCTTTCCCTGCGTGGCGAGGTGATCGGCCCCGCCAACGTGGCCCCCATTGAATGACCTTAGACCGAACAACAGAACAATGACGACCGCACTTTTCCCCTTGCAGGCTGCTGAGCAGAACCCCATGAGCTTCTGGATCATGATGGGCCTGTTGATGGTGGTGTTCTATTTCTTCATGATCCGCCCGCAGCAGAAGAAGGCCAAGGATGCCAAGAAGTTCCGGGAATCCCTGCAGAAGGGCGCCAAAGTGGTTACCATAGGCGGTCTGCACGGCAAGGTGGCCGAGGTGAACGAGAGCACCGTGCTGCTGGAGGTGGATGGCAACGTGAAGCTGCGCTTCGAGAAGTCGGCCATCGCCATGGACAACACCATGCAGCTGAACGAGGCCACTGCCAAAGCCTGACCACATCCGTTCATGTTCACGGTAGGCCTTACCGGAGGCATCGGCAGTGGTAAGACCACGGTCGCCAAGGTCTTCCGTGTATTGGGCATACCGGTCTTCGATGCGGACCGCGCCGGCCACCGCTTGCTGGCGGAGGATAGGTCCGTGATCGAAGCCATAGCCAAACGCTTCGGTAACGAAGTGCTCGGCGCCCAAGGCATCGACCGCCAGGCTCTTGCGCGCCTTGTTTTTCATGACCACGATGCCTTGCAGGCGCTTAGCGCGATCGTACATCCCGCGGTGCGTCAGGCTTTCCGCAATTGGGCGGAACTGCAGCGCAGCGTGTATGTGGTGATGGAGGCCGCCGTTCTGGTGGAGAGCGGAGGCCATGCTTCCCTGGATCGTTTGTTGGTGGTGAACGCTCCCGAAGAGCTTCGCATACAACGGACCGTTAAGCGTGATGGTACCAGCAGAGAAGCGGTACTTGCGCGGATGCGGAACCAAGCCACCGATGGGATCCGCTTGGCCGCGGCCCATTGGGTCATTGACAACAACGACAGTGACCTGGTGATCCCGCAAGTAGTGGCAGTGCACGAAGCCCTTGTGAAAGCTGCACAATGAGCGAAGCACGTAGGCATCCTCCCTTGAGTTTGGTGGCGGTGATCTTCGCAGGCCTCAGTGTGCCTCTTGCATTCGCGCGGCACTTGGTCTCGCTGGCCTTGGTGTTGGGCATACTGGCCTTGATCTGTGCCGCTATAGGTCACACGATCAGTGGACGAGCACCGGATCGTTACGGCACTGCTGGTTCAACGCGGTTGAAGTGGGCCTTCCGATTGGGTACGCTCGGCAGCACCAGTGCTGTGCTTATCTGGGTGCTATGGCGCAAGGGAATGCTGCCGCTGTAGCGGCCCTTCAAGCATAAGAGGCATACCGGGGGATGGTGGCTCAGGCCACTTTCGCGGTGCGCATGGGCACAATGCCCTCCACCACTCGCTCAGCGCCGAACTCCTGCAAAAGCTTCACCAACAGACCTGCGGTAGCGGCCGCGTCCGTAGCTGCACGGTGCGCCATGCCCTGCTCAATGCCAAAGTAGCGGCAGAGGCTCCGAAGGTTGTAGTGGGAGAGGCCCGGCACCAAGCGGCGCGAGGCGCGTTCCGTGCAGAAGGTGTGGCGGGCGAAGGGGATGCCCGTGCGGGCGAACTCGTGCTGCAACGCAGTGAGGTCGAAACGGATGTTGTGCGCCACCAGTACCCGTCCTTCGGTGAGCGTATTCAATGATCCGACGATCTCCAAAAAGCGCGGGGCATTTGCCACCATGCGCTGATCGATGCCGGTGAGCCGTTGCGCAAAGGCGGGGATCGGGGTGCCGGGATCAACCAGCGTATCCCACCGCAGCCGCTCCTCCACACCGTCCAGTGCCAGCACGGCCACCTCCATTACCCGACCCGACGTGGGGTCGCCCGTGGTGGTTTCCACATCCAGCACAGCGAACTTCAGCCCTTCCATGGCGGCGTCATACGTCAGGCCTTCCTTCGGGGTTCCCGGAAAAATGCGGGGGGCGATCGCCTGGATGCGGTACGCGTTCATGGGGCGAAAGATGGCAACAAGGATCGACATCGCGAAGCATCGCAACGGATGCGACGAACGATCACTGAACTACGGACCGCCCCATGGTCTTTCGGCACATTCATTCCATCTTAGCGCCATCGACCTGAATACATGCGTTGGCTGTACCATTTCCTTTTCGTGACCGTTGCGGGGTGGAAGATCCGCGATGAACTGACCGAGCACCCACCGCGCTACATCGTGGTGGTGGCACCGCACACCAGCAACTGGGACCTGTTCGTGGGATTGGCCGTGCGCAAGCTCTACCCGATGGGGGATGTGAAGTACCTGGCAAAGGCCTCCCTCTTCAAGCCGCCCTTCGGATGGCTCTTTCGTGCATTCGGCGGATATCCTGTTGACCGCAGCAAGCACAACAACATGGTGGATGCCGTGGTGGACATGTTCAAGCGCGGTGAGATCGACAAGATCACGATAACCCCGGAAGGTACCCGGTCCTACCAGCCCAATTGGAAGACCGGATTCCACCACATTGCTCGGAAGGCGAACATCCCCATCATCCTCGGATGCTTCGATTACCCCAGCAAGACGGCCATACTCCACGGTCCCTTTCCGCTCACCGAAGATGTCGACGCCGACATCGCGCGCCTAAAGGATTGGTTCCGCCAGTACACCGGCCGTAATCCGGAGGACGGCATCCGCTGATCGGCACGATGATCGCTCGCACGCGCCCATTCCAGAGCAATATGTTCCGAACCATTCTATTACCCGCCCTGCTCTGTGCGAGCCTGGGCTTCGCGCAGCAAGGTCAGTTCCCCGACCTGGTGGGCGAGACCGCCGATGGACAGCGCGTGGAGCTTCCTACTCCCGACGCCAAGGAATACACGGTGATCGGTCTGGCCTTCAGCCAGAAAGCATCACCGTTGCTGGAAGACTGGTACGAGCCGGCCTACCTGCGTCTGGTAGCGAAACATGGGCTGTTCGCATCGGCCACCCGATGCAAGGTCTACTTTCTGCCGGTGTTCACCGGGTTGAACAAGTCCGCCTATGAACCGAGCATGAAGAAGTTCCGCAAAAGCGCCACGCCGGATATCATTGGCCACGTGGTCTTCACCAAAGCAGACCTCGAGACTTTGAAGGGGCCACTGGGCTTGAAGGACAAGGACATCCCGTACTTCTTCATCCTCGACCGCTCCGGCCGCATTGTGCATCGCACCGAAGGCAAGTTCAGCGACGCCAAGCTCGATGCCATCGAAGCCGTGCTACTCGAAGCGGAATGAACCAATAAGCGAGGCCAACCAAGGCCCACTAAATTCGCGTCCTCCAAATCCAGCATTCAACCATGACCATGATGATGACCAGCACACTTACCCTGATCTTGGGCCTCGCCATGGGCTCTTGCACACCCAACGCACCGGAGCAAAGCAGCCTGGTGGCCGCCAGTGCTCCAGCACCCACCAACGAAAACCAACCCGAACCCGCAGTGGAGAATACGAACGAAGGGATCTTTGCCAAGATCAAGACCAACAAGGGCACCATCACCATTCAATTGGAGTATGAGAAAGCCCCAATGACCGTTGCCAACTTCGTGGCTTTGGCCGAAGGCAAGCACGCTAACACCGCAAAGCCCGCTGGGCAGCCATACTACGATGGCATCGTGTTCCACCGTGTCATCGCCGACTTCATGATCCAGGGTGGCGACCCCACAGGCACCGGCCAAGGTGGCCCCGGCTATGCCTTCCCCGATGAGATCCATCCGGACCTGAAGCACAACCGCGCCGGTACCCTCAGCATGGCGAACGCCGGCCCCTACACCAACGGCAGCCAGTTCTTCATCACCCACAAGGACACGCCTTGGCTGGACGGTCGTCACGCGGTGTTCGGCTATGTGACCCAGGGCCAGGAGGTGGTGAACGCCATCCAGCAGGGAGACCGTATGGAAAGCGTGACCATCGAGCGGATTGGGAAGGCCGCCCAGGCATGGGATGCCACCAAGGTGCTCGCCGCCAACGCGGACAAGTTCCGCAAGCGCTAACGCGCCCGACCTCCTTGTCGACGGCCACCGCTTCTTCCGCGGTGGCCGTTGCTTTTTCCACCCTCGCGTGGTGTGCGGCCTTTGGGGTCGTATACCGGACCTGGGCGGAAGCCTTCGGGCATGGGCATCTTCTTCACCTCGTAACCGATGAGGGTCTCGATGCGGCCGAACTCGCGCATCTCTTTTTCGTTCACGAAGGTGATGGCCTGGCCTTGGCGTGATGCCCGGGCCGTGCGCCCCACACGGTGCACATAATCCTCCGGATCGCGGGGCACATCGAAGTTGATCACCAGGTCGATGTCGTCGATGTCGATGCCGCGGCTCACCACATCGGTGGCCACCAGGATGCGCAGTTTGCGGTTTCGGAAAGCCAACATCACTTCCTCGCGCTCCACTTGCTCCAGGTCGCTGTGCATGCCACGGGCATTGAAGCCACGCTTCTGCAGGTGTCGAGCCAGGTTGCGAACTTCCACCTTGCGGCCTGCGAAGATCAGGATGCAGGTGGCCTCATTGGTGTTGAGGATATGCTCCAGCAGACGCCCTTTCTCCAGTTCGTAGCACACATATACCTGCTGCTCCACCTTTTCGGCCGGTTTGCTCAGCGCAATGGTGATCTCGAAGGGATCGTGCAGCACTTGCTTGGTCAGTTCGCGGATGGGCGGTGCCATGGTGGCGCTGAACATCAGGGTCTGCCGGTCCTTGGGGATGAAGCTGATGATGCGCTTGATGTCGTCCACGAAACCCATGTCCATCATGCGATCGGCCTCATCGAGCACCAGGAACTCCAAACCCTTCAAGGGCACGTAGCCCAGGTTGAGGTGGCTGAGCAGTTTGCCGGGTGTGGCGATCACCACCTCCACGCCGCTGGTAAGCGCCTGCTTCTGCTGATCGAAACCAGGGCCATCACTACCGCCATAGACGGCAACGGACGTTACAGGAGTGAAGTAGGCCATGGCCTGGAGTTGCTGATCGATCTGCAGCGCCAGTTCCCGGGTGGGCACCACGATCAGTGCCCGGATGGATCCTTCCTCGCGGGGAGCGTAGCTGGTGATCACATCGATGATGGGCAACAGGAATGCGGCGGTCTTGCCGGTTCCGGTCTGAGCGCAGGCAATGAGGTCGCGGCCTTCCAAAGCGGCCGGTATTGCTTGTTGCTGAATGGGAGTGGGGCTCTTGATGTTCATCGCATCAAGGCCATCGAGAATGTCGGCGCTAAGGCCCAGACTTTTGAAATCCATAGTTCGGGGGGCGCACGACCGGAGTGTACCGGCGGCGCCTAAGTGCGCGAAGATAGGTTGCCCGTTCGGGGCCGTTGAAACGGACCGATCAGGAGGCCATGCGCGAGCGCTGAACTTGCGCGGAGAACACCAGAGCCACCGCCATTCCTGCACCTTTCAAGGTCCTTAACTCGCCATTCAATTGTTGGGCAAGCGCACCGATCAGTTGCATGCCGAAGCCACCGGGGTGATCCGGCCGCACCTGTGCCTCTGAAATGGTTCCCGTATCGGAGTAGATCAACTCATGAGCATTCCCGGCAGGTCTGATCACGATCGTTATGCTGCCGGAAACGGAGTCGTTGAAGGCATGTTTCGCGCTGTTCGTTACCAACTCGTTCACCAACAAACTCAAGGGGATCATCACGTCAGACCCAAAGCCTGGTTCGCACACGTTCACCTGTAGCGATATCCTGTCTTGTATGCCGAACGAGTGGAGCACCAAGCGACCGACCCGCTCGATGTGTTCATGCAGACTGCCCCCAACACCATGCCCACCCCGATACAGGTACTCCTGCACCTGAGCCATGGCCCCAATTCGACCTTTGGCATCTCGGAGCACGCGAAGGATCACCGGATCGTTCGATTCTTCGAGCTGGAACGCAAGCAGACTGTCCACCACCTGAAGATCGTTCTTTACGCGGTGGTGCACCTCCTGGAGCATGATCGCTTTTTGCTCTTCTCCAAGCATGGCCTCCGTCATCCGCATGTTCTGGCGTTCCAACTCCAGGTTCTTCAGGCGAATTTCCTCGCTCTGTTCCTTGATCAGCCTGTTCTTGTGCCCCAAACGTGCCAACATGCGCCTACCTCGGCGGAAAGAGATGAACAGGAACGCCGCGAACACGATCGTTGCGCACAAGAAGATGAGCAGGAACAAGCTTCCATTGCGTTGTTCCGCAATGGTGCGCGTGAACTCCGCGTTCACCCCTTTCAAGTCTGCCAGGTCGGCTTCCTTCTTGCTCAATTGATGCAGGACCTGAAGTCCGACCAGCCTCATCCTGACCTTCTCCAATTGAAGTGAATCCGTGTGGTTGCGCAAGGCCAAGGAACGCTGGACCGCTTCATGCCAGCGCTCCTGGGCGACCGCAACATCGAACTCGGTCTTCAGCAGTGCACCGCGCATTCTTTGCCCCTCGGCAACTGCGGCCAGTGCGCGTAACTCCGGCAATAGGGAGGCCGCTTCTGCCGTGCGTCCAAGACCGAGTTGCACGCTGATCCTGTCCACGACCACATCCACTTGTTCCTGTTCGGTGCCCTTGTTCCGGAGAATTCCCTCGGAACGGACCAGAAGGGTGTGCGCGTCACCGAATTTGTTCTGCCGCAGGCATGCCTTGGCCAACAAATGCCAGATCCGTGCGCGGTGCAATTCATCGTCCGGTGCCAAACGGGCAAGTGTCGTTTCGCCCAGCTGGAAAGCGTCGGAGTATTGGCCGGCTGCTACCATCGTGCCTATCAAAGACAATTGTGCTTGGGTAATGGCGGCTTGGTCTCGCGTGGGTAGTACCATGGCCAGCGCGTTCCGTGACTCTTCCAACGCCTTGTCAAGCTGATCGCCATGGCGGTATGCCAGGCTCAGGTCATGAAGCGCAGCCGCCATGCGATGCGGGTCGCCCATGGAACGGGCCAGGTCCAAAGCGCGGATGGAACAGACCATGAACTCGTCGTATAGCCCGAGTTCCAGTTCCGCAGCCGAAAGCACGCGCAAGGCATCGTACTCCAGCGCTACATCGACCAAAAGCTCAGCGCCTCGCAGCGCTTCTTTTCCCAGTTCAAGCGCTTCCTCGGGTTTGGTGACCACGAGCTGCTGTGCTCGCACCAACGTCTCCTTTACCGAAGCGCTGGTTTGCACCTGCTGTGCTTTGGATCGACCTTCTGAGCCGTGCGCATTGCTGGCGAACAGAAGGAGCAAGCATGTTATGAGTCGAATGTGCCTGTTCATGTCCATATATGGAGAGGGACCGGCGTGATACGAAGCTTGGGGACCATGGTTGCAAACACAGCATTGGGCTTGGTTATGTTTGAGGCATGCGGGTACTGGTGGAGGTATGTGTTGCCGATCTGCGGGGAGCGTTGGAAGCTGCCAAGTGCGGGGTGGACGGCGTGGAGCTTTGTGCATGGCCGGGTTGTGGTGGCATTACACCGAGTTCGGGCTTGGTACAGCAAGTGGTTGGCCAGGTACCCGTTCCTGTGCGTGTTTTGATACGTCCTGGACCGGGAGGGTTCAGGTACGGTAGCGCCGAACGTGCGTTGATCGGGCTTGAAGCACAACACATTCATGCGTTGCACAAGTCGCTCGGTCTGGTGATCGGCGCGCTTGACGGATCCGGCCAACCTGATGCGGACCTCATCAACACGATCAGGCGAATGGTGGGCAGTTCAGAGCTCACCTTCCACCGGGCCATGGACCATACAACAGACCCGATGAAGGCGTTGGAGCAATGCCTTGCCAGTGGTGTGGACCGCATCCTAAGCTCCGGGTGCGCACCCACCGCATTGCAAGGAACAAAGCTGTTGGCCGAGCTGGTGGAACTGGCCGGAAACAGGCTTTTGGTGACGGCCGGTGGTGGAGTGGGACCGCACAACGTGGTGGAGTTGGTGGAGCGAACCGGCGTGCGAGAAGTTCATTTTGCAGCACTTCAGCTTGAAACAGCTGCCGATGGACCACCCATGAGCAGCACCGACCCGGGATCTGACAGACCCTTGGGTACCGACGTACGCAAGATCGAAGGAGTGTTGGATGCTCTGGCAAAAGCAGGTCTACGCTGATGGTAGGAAAGGCTGTTCCACCTGTGCTGCTGGCGGTTTCCTTGCTGCTGATATCACTGAACGCCAAGGCCCAAGAGCTGAAGGCGCCTTTGAACAGCCCATGGGAATTTCGTTTGCTGGGCCATGGGGCTTGGTACCCGGCAACTGTGCCTGGGACCGTGCACACCGACCTGCATGCTGCCGGCCTCATTCCCGACCCCTACTGGGGCGACAACATGGCGGGAGTGCAGTGGGTGGAGAACGAGGATTGGGAATACAGGGCCATGGTCCACATCACGCCCGAGATGCTCGATCACCAGCACCTGGACTTGGTGTTCCATGGCCTGGACACCTATGCGGAAGTTCTGCTGAACGGAACCCCCATCGGTGAGGCCGACAACATGTTCCGCCGTTGGCGCTGGTCCATCCGCGAACAGGTGGAGCCAGGGGACCATGAATTGCGCGTGGTCTTCCGGAGCCCGATCACCAAGGGAATGGCCATGCGAAAGGACCACGGCGTACAACTCCCGCACGACAGCGACCCCAGTGGCGTAGCGCCCTATATCCGAAAAGCAGCCTATCACTTCGGTTGGGATTTCGCGCCACGGGCGGTCACTTGTGGCATCTGGCTTCCTGTTGAGCTGCATGCCTACGACCTGTCCATAGACCATTTGAACGTGCAGCAGGTCCTGCATGAAGATCGCTTGAAGGTGAAGGTGAAGGTCAGCGCCACCACCTTGGGCAAACCTTGCGATGGGGCGGTAACCCGTTTGGAATTGCGCCTCAATGGTGCTGTGATGGATGCACGAACAGGGGAGGGCATCATGATCGATGCCACGGAATTGGGTTTTGAGCTAGTTGACCCTATGCTGTGGTGGCCTCGTGGAAGTGGTTCGCACCCCATGCAGGTGCTTGCCTTGGAAGTGCAGTGCAACGGGCATACACGAACCATACGCGAAGAGCGCATCGCTTGGCGCAGTGTGGAATTGGACCAGCGGGAGGACAGCATCGGTACGGCCTTCACGATCGTGGTGAACAACCAGCCGACCTTCATGAAAGGAGCGAATGTGGTGCCGCCGCACATGTTCCTACCAAGTGCTGGGGACGAAGCCTGGGTGGCGCTGGTCCGGGATGCCGCTGAAGCCAACATGAACATGCTGCGCGTTTGGGGAGGAGGGGTTTACCCCCCCGACGCGTTCTTCGCAGCGTGCGATACGGCCGGGATCCTTGTCTGGCAGGACTTCATGTTCGCTTATCCGCAAGCTCTCAGCCCCAAGCAACGCGCGAACATTGCATTAGAAGCAAAAGAGCAGGTGGACCGCATGAAGAACCACCCGTCGCTCGCGCTTTTCTGCGGCAACAATGAATTGGAGGTGGCCTGGAACAATTGGGGATGGCAAAGCACTTACAAACTGCATGGACCGGACTCGGCGCGTGTGTGGGCCGATCAGCTCGAACTGTTCGAGGGAGCGCTTTTGGCCGGCCCTGCTCAACGAGCAGCCATTCCATATGTCCATACAAGCCCGCTCAGTAACTGGGGAAATGAGCGCGGTCTGCGGCATGGTAGTCTGCACTATTGGGGGGTGTGGCACGCTGACAGCAGTTTCGCCGCCTACAGCACCAATGTGGGTCGCTTCGTAAGCGAATACGGGTTCCAAAGCTGGCCGGACAGCACCATCCTGGTCAAGTACATACCCGGACACGACCTATTTCCGGGATCGAGCGCTTTGGGCACACGCCAACGCAGTTACCGGGGCGACAGACCCATTCTGTTGGCCATGGAGCGCGAGCTGGGAGAGGTGCCTACTCGATTGGCCGATTATTGTACTGCCAGCCAAGAGCTTCAGGCCATGGCGTACACACAAGCTATTCAGGCTCATAGAGATGCAACTCCCATCTGCATGGGATCCCTGCTCTGGCAACTCAATGAACCTTGGCCAGGGGCAAGTTGGTCCATCATCAGCTTCGGAGGACAGCGAAAAGCTGCTTACCACGCGGTGAAGCGTGCATTCGAAGCACCTTGAGCGGGGCACGAATGGGATTTCGGCAGGTAAACGGGGCGGTTACCTTTGCCCCATTAACCAACCTAACCCGAGCATGAGGAATACAATACGCCAATTGGCGCTGATGTCCCTGCTGGCTACAGTACCCTTAGGACTGTCGGCTCAGAGTGATTGTCTCAACCAGGATCAATTCCCGTTCGATGTGTACCAAGCTGACCCAACGGGAGCCACGGTAAGCATCTCCACCTGCATCTACCTGCAGGAGTACACCCATTTCGATGGGATCGTGGCTGGTGCCAGCTACGAGTTCACCATCACCGGCAATGGCTTCATGACCTTGCGCACCGGTGCTGTGGACGGTCCCGTGGTAGCCACGGGAACGGCTTCCTTGATCTATGAAGCCACTTCTTCGGACGACATCTTCGTGCACTACAACGTGGATGACGCATGCACGCAGTCCACCGGTTGCCAGACGAACACGATCCGTCTGCTTCTGAACTGCACCCAGCCCAGCTACACCTACACGGTGTCGGCGGATTGCGATAACCTGGAGTACTTCGTGAACCTCACGATCACGGACCTGGGCGATGCGGACGAGTTGTACCTGATCAACTCCGCAGGTATCCCGGAGGATGTTGCCGACCAGCCTGGCGACTACCAGTTGGGCCCCTTTGCCACGTTGGAAGGGTTGACCATCACCTTGGAGCACAGCAACGACCTGCTGTGCAGCGTTACGTTGCCCGCACTTCAGAACCCGGTGTGCGCCATTCCCATCGTGTGCGGTGCGCCCGCTCTGGAAGAGACCTTCTGCTACGGTCCCAACGAGAATCGTGCGTGGAGCTATGCGGCCAACGGCAGCGGTACGCTCCGCCTCCGTTTCCTGCGCGGCACCATCGAAAGCAGCACATGGGATCGCATCCGCATCTTCGACGGATCGGATAACACCGCACCCTTGGCTTTTGCCCACACGACCTTCCTGACCTACAACTTGGGTCCTGCGGGTAGCGCCATCAACAACACGCTCACCGACTACTACGGCGTGGAGGTCTACTCCACGAGCGGAAGCATCTACATGGAACTGGAATCCGACGGCTCCGTAAGCTGCGGAGGACCGTTCCCTACCGCCACTTTCGATGCATGGGAGTGGGAGGTGGTCTGCCTTGATTGCACAGTGCCCCAAGCCTCCGCTGAAGCAGTGGACGATTGTGCCAACGCCCAATTCAGCGTGCCTGTAACCATTACCAGCACTGGCGACGGTGCGGTGGTGGACCTGATCTACACTGTGGATGGTGGAGCTCCCACAACCCTTGCCGGCGTTTCGCTGGGCGAGACCGTTCTGGGTCCTTTCAACCTCGGCGAAGTGGTGAACGTGAGCGTGGCCCACGAGAGCAACGAACTCTGCAACATCAGCCTGGGCAACTATACCGACTCCGGCACCTGCCCGGTTCCTGTTATCTGTGGCACACCCATCGTGGATGACCTCTGCCACGGTGACAACCTCAACGTGAGCTATTTCTACCAAGGCACCGGTACCTTCCCGATCGCCCTTCAGTTCACGGGTGGGTCCTTGGAGACCTGCTGCGACCGTCTCTTCGTGTACGACGGTGCAGACATCACCGCACCGCAACTGACCCCGGCAGGTGGCGTTGCAGGCGACCTGACCGGTTTGCTCTTCATCAGCACCAACGCCGAGCACAGGCTCACCTTCCGTGTTACCACGGACGGTTCCGTTTCATGCGTATCCGGATTCCAGACCCAATTGGAGTGGACCGTGGACTGCCTCGATTGCACCCAACCTGAAGCCACCTTCAGCATCGTACAGGATTGTGAGAACGAGGCCTACTTCATTGCTGTGGATGTGACCAGCTTGGGAACCGACCCCGAGATCGACATCACCAACAACGGCGGCGCTCCTGCTCTGGCCATTACGGCTCCGGGCACCTACCAAGTGGGTCCCTTCGCCTCCGGCGTTCCTGTGCAGATCACGTTGGTGAACGATGCCAACGCACTGTGCAATGTGAACTCCCCGGTTTTGGTGAACCCCATCTGCCCCCAGATCGTTTGCGGACAAGAGCCTATTGCTGAAGAGTACTGCTACGAAGCCAATGAGAACCGTGCTTGGTCTTATGCACTGCCCGGAGCCACCGGCGAACTGCACCTGACCTTCATCCGCGGAACCATTGAGAGCGTAACGTGGGATGCTTTGCGCATCTACGATGGCAGCGATGCCAGCGGAACACTGCTCTTCGAGCACAACAACTTCGCTACTTGGAACCTGGGTCCTGCAGGTAGTGCTGTGAACAACGCATTGACCGATTTCTATGCTGTTGACGTGGCATCCACCACCGGAACGCTCTACATGACGCTGACCTCCGATGGATCAGTGCAATGCACTTCGCAGCCCACCTATGACCCCATGGAATGGGAGGTGTACTGCGTGGGATGTGCTGCGCCTGGCGTTACCTACAACATGACGGCCAACTGCTTCGATCGCACTTACAAGACCGAAGTGATCGTTACCGAAGCTCCCAGCGCTGGTGGACTCAGCATCACCAACACCATCACCAACGAGAACATCGTAGCGAATACCGTGGGCGTTTACGCTTTCGGTCCATACGCTCAGAATGCGCCAAGCATCTACTCACTGGTGGACCTTGACAACCCAGGTTGCTCCTATGTGACCGAGTCGATGACCTATCCCAGCGAGGATTGTGTGATCCGCACCTGCGGTTTTGACAACTACGAGTACTGCTACGAGAACAACGATGACCGCTGGTACACCTTCCAAGCTGCTGCTGGCGTTCCCATCACCGTCGGTTTCCTCCAGGGCCAGATGTTGGCCGGCGACCGGATCGTGCTGTACAACGGCTTCGACGAGAATGCTGCTGTGCTCTACCAGGGCAACAACAACGGCAACTTCACCGGCTTCGCACTGAACTCCCAGAACCCCGACAACACCATCACCCTGCGTATCCAAGGCAATGCTTCCGGATCCTGCGAGGATGGACAAGCCACCATCCCCCTGCGTTGGTATGTGGCCTGCGGTGCTGTTGGCATCGACGAGGCTGGCGAAGGAGCTTTCAGCCTCTACCCGAACCCCACCAACGGCTTGCTCTACATCGAGCTCGGTGAGGAGGTGAAAGGCAACTTCCAAGTGCGTGTGCTGGACATGAGCGGCCGCGCTGTGGCCGAGCATCAACTTGCCGCCCAGGCTGGTGTGAAGACCATGGACCTGAACAGCTTGAGCACCGGCCAGTATCTGGTGCAGGTGATCACTGAGAATTGGGTGAGCACCAAGCAGGTGCAGGTAGCCCGCTGATCTACCCACAACGAATGAAAAAGCCCCCGGATCGCCGGGGGCTTTTTTGTTGCCCTACTTTTTGATCGATGATCAGCGATACTCGATCAGGAATTCATCCGCGAACACCCAGCTTGACCCGCCTTTGCCGGGGTGCCACTCCGGACAGACACCGCCATTGCGGGCGCGAACCTTCACATAGCGCACTTTCATGTCCACCTCCATGGACCACAGTTCCTGCACGAGAGCACCTTCCTTCTCGCGGGATACCTCGTTGTTCACGGAAAAGGTGGACCACTGACGCTGGTTGCTGGAGACCGCGAACTCCACCTCAGCCGGGTACCAGATCCAACTCTTCTGGTCCTGCAGCACGCCAAGCCCCAAACGCTTGATGCGCCGCGTACGACCGAGATCCACGGTAAAGACCACATCCTGGCCTTGGTAACCCTGCCACTCACCAGTACGGAAGTCCTTACCACCACGCACACCATCCACCAAGGCCTGATCACCACCGGCTGAGTACTGCTTGGCGTACTCGCTTTCTACGGTCATGCTCACGCTGCCATCGTAGCGCACGAAATTGGCGGCCACCTCCGGCCCCTCAAGACCGACGGCATTGACGCACCGCGCTTTCACGGTGCGCGAATCGGAAAGCACCAAGGTGGTGGGCGAGGAGACCGGCGCGTATTGGCCCGATGCATCCAACATGACCAGGGACCACGGACCTTCAGGGCAGCTCACGCGCACGCTCATGGTCTCGCTGAAGGCCGTTCCGGCAGCGTCGATGAAAGCCGCAGGTACCCAGTCTCCGTAGTCCGGTTCACGCTCTTCGTCGCGACTGGTGGAAGGAGTACTACCGGGGCGTGGTCCGAGCAGGAAGTGCAGCCCTCCTCCTTGCAATATGTCCTGGTGCCTCAGGGTCCGGTAGTTCCTAAGCTCAGCGCTGTTCAAGAGCACGTCCACCACATGGTCGGCTTGTCCACCTTCCACCTCGGAGCTGATGCGGAACGTGCGGCCCTTGCCCAGATCGATGGTGGCTTCCTCGAACAAGGGGATGCCCGTGGTATAGTCCGCGCGCCCAGGCATGATGGGGTAGAAGCCCAATGCGCTCATCACATACCAGGCGCTCATCTGGCCACAGTCCTCGTTGCCTGATAGGCCATCCGGCGCATCGCTGTAGAGTTCGCGCATGATCTTCCGCACATAGGTATCCGTGCTCAATGGGCGGGAGGAGAGATTGTAGAGGTAGGCGAAGCTGTGGCTGGGCTCATTGCCATGGGCGTACTGCCCGATCAGCCCGGTGATATCGCTTTGGTCGCGCCCGGTGGTACGTTCGCTTGCTGTGAAGAGGGCGTCCAAACGCTGGGTAAGACTGCCCGGACCGCCGATGCGCTCTGTGAGCAGGTCCATGTCGTGCGGCACGAATAGGCTGTATTGCCAGGCGTTCGCCTCAGTGAAATGGAAGTTGACCTCGTAAGGATCGAAGGGCTCGATGAATCCACCGTTGCGGCGTGCCCGGAAGAAGCCGGCGCCTGCATCGTGCAGGTTCATCCAGTTGCGACTGCGGTCCCTGAAACGGCGGGCCACATCGGCATTGCCCAAGGCTTCTGCGAAAAGGGCGATACAGCCATCGTTGTAGGCATACTCCAAGGTCTTGCTCACGCTTTCTGCTTCATCCTCGCTGCTGATGTATCCCCGCCGCTTGTAAGCTTCCAGTCCGAAATGGTCTTGTTCGGCACTGGCCACCATCGCCTGCAGGGCGAGTTCCGCATCAAAACCTCGGATCCCTTTGAAGTAGGCATCGGTGATCACGCTCACGCTGTGGTAGCCGATCATGCAGTCGGTCTCGTTGCCCCACAGTTCCCATACGGGCAGGCGTCCGCTGTGTTGGTAATGGAGCAGCATGGTGCGGATCCAATCCGCCGTGCGCTCCGGCTCCAAAATGGTCATCAGCGGGTGCAGTGCGCGGAACGTGTCCCACAGGCTGAAGATGGTATACACATCGTGGTCCGCATGGTGTACTTGTCCGTCCATGCCACGGTACTTGCCATCCACATCGTTGAAGAGGCAGGGGGCGATCATGGTGTGGTACAGCGCGGAGTAGAAGGTGCGCTGCTCGGCCTTGGTACCGCCTTTCACCTTGATCTTGCCCAAAGAGCGATCCCAGTTGGCCACTGCTTCGCGCTTCACCAGGTCGAAGTCCCAGTGCGGAACTTCTGCTTCCAGATTGGCACGCGCTCCTTCGATGCTCACCGCACTGATGCCCACCTTCACAATGAGCGGTTCTCCTTTCAGGTCCACGAAACGCAACACCGCGTTGGAGCGGTTGAAGGCATCGATCTGCGCGGCCAAGGGGTTTTCCGCTTGTTCCATACGGATCGGTTGGCTGAAGCGCATGCAGTAGAACAGGCGTTGGTCGCGCGCCCAGGAACTGGAACGCCGTTCGCCCACCACCTCGCGCTCGTTCACCACCACAATGCTGCCTTGCTCCAGGTAGTCGCGGTGCTCCAGGTCCAAGCGGAGCAAGGCTTCGGAACCGGCCGGGAAGGTGTAGCGATGCACGCCGCAGCGTGGGCTCGCGGTCAGCTCGGCACTTACCCGTGCATCGGGCAGTTCCACCCGATAGTACCCGGCATGGGCCTGCTCGCGCTCGTGGCTGAACTTGGACGACCAAGTGATGTTCTGCACATCCGAACCAGGTTTTGCGGCAAAGGGCATCACCAGCACGTCGCACAGGTCGGACACCCCGGTACCGCTCAAATGGGTGTGGCTGAAGCCGTGTATGATACTGTCGCTGTAGTGGTATCCGCCCGCGCCATCCCAATCGTGGTAGCCATCGGGGCGTGTATCGGGGCTTAACTGCACCATGCCGAAAGGCACACAAGCGCCTGGGAAGGTGTGACCATGTCCACCGGTGCCGATGAAGGGGTTGACCAGGTCGCGGGCAATGCTGGTGGATTGCGCCGAAAGGTCCAAGGGGAAGAGAACGGCGAGCAGCGCTGCGTGTGCGCCCAAGGCGATGCCACCGCCAAGCTTGATGTGCTTCATGAGTTCAACGTGGTCAAAGCGGCAGCTCCGAGCAAGGCGGCATCATCTTCCGGCAAAGCGGAGAGCACAATGTCCAGAGCGCCTTTGTGGATGTTGAGCAGGTGCTGCTCGAAGTAGGTTCTCAGCGGCCCGAGGAGGACATCGCCGTTGCGTGCGATACCGCCGAAGAGCACAATGCGCTGCGGGGGGACCAGCGCCACCGCATTGGCCAATCCGATGGCCAGCCAGTACGCGGTACGCTCGAAGGTCTCAACGGCATGTCCGTCACCCTTGGCCGCAGCCTGCGCGATGTTCAACACGCCGTCCTCCTTCAGCAAGGCCGGATCAGGAGCCAATTCCTGATAGGTCTGCCGGATGCCACGGATGCTCACATAGGCCTCCATGCAGCCCCGTCGGCCACAGGTGCAGAGTCTGCCTTCCGGCACCAGGATCACATGGCCCAGTTCACCGGCATTCCCGAACGGCCCCAGAAGCAAGCGACCATCCACGATGAGCCCACTGCCGAGGCCGGTGCCCAAGGTCACCACCAGCAGGTCGCGCATGCCTTGGCCGGCCCCGTAGCGCCATTCGCCAAGGGCCGCTGCGTTCGCGTCATTGCCCAAGGTGCAGGGCACGGCCATGCGTTGTGCGAGCATGGCCGCCAGGGGTACATCGTGGTCCCAAGGCATGTTCGGTGCCTGCACGATGCTGCCTGCATGATGGTCGCCATTGGGAGCACCGATGCCGATGCTGGTGATGCGCGTAGCACTGCTGTGCTCCAACTCACGAGCGGCCTGCGCCAAGGCATCCGCGAATGCGTCCGCATCGGCATGGCCCACGGTGGGTATGCGCGAACGGGCCATGACGTGACCTCCTTCCACCAATGCCAGCTTGCTGGTGGTGCCACCGATATCGATACCCAGGATCATGTGCGTTGTTGAACGATGCGTAAAGCGTATGCCACGATGAAAGCGTAACAGGCCAACACGGCAACGAAGGCGAGCTTGAAGCCGAACTCGTCCGCCAAGTGGCCCAGGAGGGGAGGCACGAAAGCGCCCCCAACGATGGCCGTACACAGGATGCCGGATGCCTGGGCCTTCAAGTCGCCCATGCCCTCGATGGCCAGTGCGAAAATGGTGGGGAACATGATGGAATTGCAGAGCCCGACGGCGAGCATGCTCCACATGGCCAGGAAGCCATCCGTGCTCATGGAAAGGGAAACCAAGGCGATGGCCGTGGCACCGAACAGCGCGAGGATCACCGCCGGTGGGAAGTGCCTGGTAAGGGCAGCCCCGAGGAAACGTCCCACCATGGCACCGCCCCAATAGAGCGCAACGAACGCGCCTACCACGCCCTTCTGGTCCACCTCAGCGAGTTCGCGCCCCAACATCAGCGAGGCCATGCGCGCCATCTCGGAATGCTCGCGAACGGCCGTAGCCATATCCATGCTCAGGAGGTAGTTCACCAAATAGCTTCCGATCGCCACCTCAGCACCCACGTAGAGGAAGATGCCCAGCGCACCCATGCGCAGCCTGCTGTTGCTGAAGGCCTTGGCGTAACCACCCTGCGCACCGCCGTGCAGGATGCGCGGCAGATGCGTGAAGGCGACCACGGCAGCGAGCAGGAGCAGGGCCACTGCCAACACCACGAAGGGTCCCTGCACCGCGCTGGCCTCCGCATCAAAGTATGCTTCACGCGCTTCCTCGGACAATGCCACGATATCCTTGCTGGACAGTATCCGATCGCTGAGGATGAACATGGCACCTACCAAGGGCGCCAGCGTGGTCCCCAAGCTGTTGAAGGCTTGGGCCATGTTCAAGCGGCTGCTGGCACCACGTTCGTCACCCAGCACGGCCACGTATGGATTGGCGGCCACCTGCAACACCGTCATACCCGCGGCCAGAATGAAATAGCCAACGAGGAAGAGCGGAAAGAAGCGCAGTTCCGCAGCAGGCCAGAACAACAGGCAGCCCAGCCCCATGGTGGAAAGCCCCACCAGCATGCCGTACTTGTATCCGATGCGGGAGAGTAGGGCGCCAGCTGGTATGGACACGGTACCGTAAGCAATGAAGAAGGCGAATTGCACCAGCCCAGCCTGGAAATAGCTCAACTCGAAGATCTCCCGCAAGCGTGGGATGAGCGAGTCCACCAGCACCGTGATGAAGCCCCACATGAAGAAAAGCGCAGTGACCACGGCAAGTGGCACGAGGGTGGAGCGGGCAGGTGTGGCCATGTCGTTCATGAGGAAGCCAAAGATGGCTCTTACATTGCCAAAGCATGGGACACGATCGCAGACATTTCATGAAGTTGGGGCTGGCAGGGACGGCCGCGCTGATCACGGGTTGCACCAACGAAGAGGGCTCCGAGGGAAACGCTCCGGCATCTACCACTACGGCCACTGAGCCGGTCGATGGCCCGGTGGTCCTGAGCACCTGGGTGCATGGGCTGCCGGCCAACGAGAAAGCGCTGAACGTGCTGAACACGGGAGGCACCGTGCTTGATGCCGTGGAGCAGGGCGTAGCTGTTGTGGAGAGCGACTTCACCAACCGCAGCGTGGGCTTGGGTGGTTACCCGGACCGTGATGGGATCGTTACGCTCGATGCCTGCATCCAAGACCATGGAGGTAGAGCTGGAGCAGTGGCCTTTCTCCAGCAGTTCGAGCATCCGATCAGCATTGCCCGCGCCATCATGGAACGTACGCCGCACCTGATGCTCGTGGGTAGTGGTGCGGAGCGCTGGGCCTTGGAACAGGGCTTCGAGCGGCGCACGGTGGAGATCCCCGAGGTGCGGAAAGCCTGGCAGGAATGGCTCAAGGAAGGCGTGTACAAACCAGTGGCGAACATCGAGAACCACGACACGATCGGTATGGTGGCCCGCGATGCCAAGGGCATGATGGCCGGCAGTTGCACCACCAGCGGCATGGCTTGGAAGATCCACGGCAGGGTGGGTGATTCGCCCATTATCGGTGCAGGCCTGTTCGTGGATGGCGAGGTGGGCGCTGCTTGTGCCACGGGGGTGGGGGAGTACGTGATCCGCGCGGCGGGCAGCCATGCGGTGGTGGAACTCATGCGCCACGGACGCTCACCCGAGGAGGCTTGCCGGGAGGCCGTGGCGCGCATCCTTCGCAGATCGCCGGAGTTGAACGAAACGCAAGTGGGCTTCCTGGCCCTGCGGAGAGACGGTGCCCATGGCGCTTGGAGCATACACCCGGGCTTCAACTACGCGCTCACCAGCCAAGGCAGCACGCGCTTGGTGGATGCTGGCTACGAAAAACCGTGGGAGTAGGCGCCTCCTCGGATTTGGATCCTATTGTTCCGGCACATACCTTTGGGACTTAATGGGTTGCACGCGTCACATCCTGCTTGCCTTCATGCTCACCTCGGTGAGCGTTCCATCGGTGGCTGCCACGCCCGGAGGGAATGAGGACGCCACCGTGATGGTGCACTCCTCCCGCAATTCAGGTCTGATCCGGATCAACATCCAGCAGCCGCGTAAGATCGGCACCGTTACCTTGGATGTTATGGATGCCCAGGGCCGCACGTGGTACCGCGAAGAAGGGAAGGCCATGACCGGTGAGTTGGTGCGGAACCTGGATAAAGGCATCCTGCCCAAGGGTGAGCTCACCCTGCGCGTCAAGTCCAAGGACTTGGACATCACGCAGCGTTTCGTGGTCGAGTAAAGCTCACCAGCCCGCAGCGAGCAGCGCGGTCAATTCCTTGTCCTGAGCAACACTCCGTGTGCGGTTGTCCGCAACGTTGCTTTCCCTTTTCCGCGTGGCCGGGGCCGACACTTTACCGGAAGCGTTGGACAGGCTGAAATTCCTGGCCATTTCCGATTCGGTGATGATCCGCGAATCGATGGTGGCTGGCGCTGTGGGGGCGCTCAACACCATATCATCGGAATGTTCCGCCAGGGATATGGTGCTTTCCGCAGCGGCGCGTAGTTCAATGGTCTTGGCCTCCGCCAGTTCTTCGTTCACCGCTCTCTCTTGTTCAAGTTGAAGGCCCGGTGCATTCGCAGCTACCGATCGTTCCGTGCGCTCTTCCATGTCTTCAACTTGCTGTTCGGATTCCGTGATGTCATCAGGGACCATTAGCTGCTCTTGTTCCGCGGCGCCTGCCTCGGCAGCAGGCTGTGCATCCTGTTCCTTCGATGTCTTGTTGGCAGCGCGTTCCTGCCTCAGCTCGGCCAAACCATCACCGGTAGTGGTCCTGCTCAATTGAACGACCAGGATGCCCAGCACGACCAGCACTGCCAGCGAGGCGAAGGCCAGTGCAGGCCGCCAAAGTGAGCCGGTATCACTGGGCTTCAGCCAAAGCATAACGCCGTTCAACCAGATGCGCCATTGCGGTTCCTGCCCTTGCCGGAAAGCCGCCATCACCCGGTCGCGCACGGCGGGATCGGCTTCGATCGGGCTGCGGTCCTGTTCGTTGTGGCGCACATGCTCGAGCAGCGCGCGCATCTGCTCATACTCCGCACGCCCGCTGATGTGGCGCAGCACATAAGCCCGCTCCTCCGGCAGCAGTTCATCGAAACCCCGCTCGTTCAGCAGGTTCTCAATGTCCTCGGGGTCATATCGTTCGCGTTGTTCCATGGTCGGAAAGGGCATTGGGGTCGAATTCCTTCAAGCGTTCGGCCAGTTTCTTCAGGGTATAGAAAATGCGGGACTTCACGGTGCCTTCGGAGCAGCCGAACACTGCGGCGATCTCCTTGATGGCCATGTCCTCTTGGAAGCGCATGACAAAGGTGGCCTTGTGGTCCTCGCTCAGCTCGGCCAGTTCCTGCTGCAGGCGATCGGAGAACAGCGCCCGATCAAGGCCGATGCCTGCAACCGGTTCCACACGGTCCACGCCGTTGCGCAGGTGCGTGGCTGCCTGCTTCACCACCTCTGCATGGCGGTAGGCATTCTTGCACATGTTGTTGGCCACGCTGAACAACCAGGTGCGGAAGGGGCGAGCTGGGTCGTAGCTCTGTGGCCGCTGGGCAAGCTTGGTGAAGAGCTCCTGAAGCATATCCTGCGCCTGCTCCCGATCCTGCCACAGCATGCGGTGGAAGTAGTTGAGCACGCGCCGGTGATAACGATCGTAGAGCGTGGCGAAGGCTTTCTCATCACCGCGCACCACGAGTTCCATCAGGCGCTCGTCATCCAATTGGTCCAATGATCTGCTGAACAGGCCCATGCGTCAATGTTCAAGCACACCGTTCTTGTACAAGCGGTCCATGGCACCCAGTTGGCGGCCCAGGGTCCGGATCTCGTGTTCCAGGCGGGAAGCGCGCTCCTCATCGCCGCTGTTGCGGTAATGCTTCAGCAGCACTGCGGCCGGTAACAGGTAGTTCTGGCCCAAAGGTCCGCAGGACGTGTTCTTCGACATCCGCGCCCAGCGCTCCTCCAACAAGGGGATGTTATCGATCGGACCGGCACTCACGCGCATGGCCAAGCCCGTGAGGTAGAGCTTGGAGGTGGGCACTCCGCCCAACGCTTTGCCCAAGGCCAGCGAGAGGTGTACCGGCCGGTTGGTAGCGGTGGCCAGTCGCTCCATGAAGCTGACATGCGTTCCAGGTTCGTTCCCAGCGGCTTTGGCAGCTGTCCAGATCTTGCGGCGATAGTTCGCATCCACCAAAAGGCGGGAGTCGACCACCAATACATCGGGCCGTATTCCATCGGCATATTGCCTCGTCCACAAAGGGTAGGCGTCCATCTCACCAGCGGCGAACAGGATCCCTTCGAGGTCCACCGAGAGCAGCACATCGTCCGCATGTGACCAGAGCCCTTGGGCCACCTGCCCCGGCCGTTTCATGGCTTTCGCATGGAGCATCAAGGCATCCCGGTCGAATCGGCGCGCGGCATCCACCAGCAGGGGGCCGGACAACTCCGGGCGTCCGGCACCAGCAGTTCGGGCCAAATCAAGCGAGCGGAAGGCCCCTTCGTTCGGGAACTCGAGGTAAAAGCGCGTCAGATGGGCCTCGAAGGAATTGGGCGCTTGGGCGGACAGCTCATCCGACAGCCGCTGCAAGTGCACACGATCCGTGGCAGCAAGTGCACCTTGCGAACGCGCCAAGGCGGATGCCCGCTCTGCTCGGAATACTTCCAAACGATCCGCCGCATCATTCCTATCCACGTCGTTCAAGGTCTCTTTCAAGACCACCTCGGAAGGAGTGGGGTTCCAGGCCCCTTGCACGGGATCCAAAGCTGCCGAACGCTGAACGTCCGCTTGCGACTGGCCCTGCAAGGCCACCGCCACGGTGAGCGCCATTCCAAGCAATGTTCTTCGAAGTGAACTGTGTTCCATCATCTACTGAAGGGCTTCCAAAGCAACCTGTACACCGGCGTTTCCAAAAGGTTCAAAGCCGCGCGGTTACCTTTGTAAAGTAAGCCCATGATGAACGAAGAAGCCAAGGAGCGCCTGCGGATGCGCTTGAACGAGGTGCACCAATGGCCCTCCGTGTTCATGTACAAGTTCGTTCTAGAACCTACACCGGAACGGCTGGATGCACTGCTCGCCTTGTTCCCGGCGGAAAGCGAAGTGTTGCGCAAGTATTCGTCTGCCGGGAAGTATTTGAGCATCACCGTGCGCGAGGTCATGCTCAACGCCAACGACATTGTGGCCCGCTATGACAAGGTCTCCAGCATTCAAGGGGTTATCGTACTGTGATGGAATTCGACCTGGTCACGCTCCGTACCGCACTGATCATCACCCTGTCCATCATGGTGGTAGTGTTGGGTTGGATGCGCCTTCGCCAATGGATGCTCGTTCGCGATGTACCGGTCATCAAGCACACGGAGCTTGAAGACCTTGTGGTGGCCTACCATCCCGAAAGGCTGCACTTGGTGGTGCGTGTACCAACGAAACAGACCTTGAACACCGTGCTTCTGGACGCCTCTCACAAGCAACTCTTCCAGTGGGACGACCTTGTGCTCGAAGCGGGTAGGCATACCTACGAGCTACAGCTACCGGAACTTGCTGACGGATCTTTTCGCCTGGCGATCCACACGGCAACACAACGTACCGAGCGTTCGTTCCGTCTTCAACGCTCATGAAGCCATCGTCGATAATCCTTACCACCTGCCTTTTACTGTGCTCCGCAGCAGTGAAGGGGCAGAGCCGCAGCGGCCTACCCGATGTGTCATCCTCCTTCAAAGGGACACTGGTAATGCCACTTGCGATCGCCACACCCTTGTTCAACAGCATCACCGAGCCGATCGGTCAGCTGGATGCCGTGGCGCAGTGGCCGATCATAAAAGGATTCGGGGTGGGGGCAGGAGGGAACATCACGTGGTTCTCCATCAAAGAGCGCGCCCTTGCCCCGTTGGTAACAAGCGGAGAAGTGCGCCTGATCGGCGGGTTCGTGAAACTGCAATACGAGGAGTATACCGGGCCACGCACGTTCTTTGAGTTGAGCGGACGGGTTGGCTTGCGCAACATCGTGTACGACTGTGCTACCTGTCCGGAGGTGAAGGACCGCACGCCCCTTTACTGGGGGGTGAACACCGGCTATTACGTGCACGCCACGGACAACCTCGCCTTTGGACTTACCCTCGGCTATTCCATGGACGCCACCCGCTTTAGTGCAGGTGACCTAGGGCTGCCCGGCTTCCCCGGGCGCAAGGAGACCCAGGAATCCGGCAATTTGGGCCAGTTCGTTGTTGGCCTTGGGTTCAGCACCCGCTTCCGCAGGACCGACGAAGGCCCGCGCGGATGGTGAGCACCTGAAAGCGGAACGCCCACCTGTGCGGCGGGCGTTCCGTTCTCAAGATCGTTACTCAGCGGTTCACTCGCCGTCCACCGGAGGCTCTTCTTTGCCTTCACCTTCGGCTTTGCTCAATTTCTTCTTGCCCTTGGTGACCTTGATCTGCAAATCGCTCTTCTCCTTGTTCAGGCTCACGGTGATCTTGTCGCCCTCCTCAATGGATTGATTGATGATCTCCTCGGCCATGGGGTCCTCGATGAACTTCTGGATCGCACGCTTCAGGGGACGGGCACCGAATTTTTCATCGTAGCCCCTTTCAGAGAGCAGATCCTTGGCCTCGTCGGTGAGCTTCAGTTCGTAGCCGAGCTCGCCAATACGCTTGTAGAGGTGGCCCAGTTCGATGTCGATGATCTTGTGGATGTCTTCCCGCTTGAGCGAGTTGAACATGATGATGTCATCGATGCGGTTGAGGAACTCAGGAGCGAAGGCCTTCTTCAGCGCCTTCTCGATGATGCCCCGGTTGCTTTCCTCCTGGCCAGCGGTCTTGGCACTGGTGCCGAAACCAACACCCTTGCCATAGTCGCTCAGGTCACGCGCTCCGATGTTGGAGGTCATGATGATGATGGCGTTCTTGAAGTCGATGTGCCGGCCGAGGCTGTCGGTCATTTTGCCATCATCGAGGGCCTGAAGCAAGAGGTTGAACACGTCGGGATGGGCCTTCTCGATCTCGTCCAACAGGATGATGGAGTAGGGGCGGCGGCGCACCTTCTCGGTAAGCTGTCCTCCTTCCTCATAGCCCACGTAGCCCGGAGGCGCACCGATCAGACGGCTCACGGAGAACTTCTCCATGTACTCGCTCATGTCGATGCGGATCAGTGCATCGTCCGTATCGAAGAGGTAACGGGCCAGTTCCTTGGCCAGTTGGGTCTTACCAACCCCGGTAGGCCCCAGGAAAATGAACGATCCGATGGGGCGGTTCGGGTCCTTAAGACCGGCGCGGTTGCGCTGGATGGCCTTCACCACCTTCACCACCGCATCATCCTGACCGATCACCTTGCCCTGCATCTCCTCTTTCATGCGGCGCAGCTTCCCGCTCTCCTTCTCGGCGATACGGGTCACGGGGATCCCGCTCATCATGGCCACCACTTCGGCCACGTTGTCCTCGTTCACCTCCGTACGGTTGCTGCGGCTTTCCTCTTCCCACTGCTTTTTGGCACGGTCCAGTTCCTCCAGTAGCTGTCGCTCCTTGTCCCGGAGTTTGGCGGCTTCCTCGTAGCGCTGGCTGCGCACCACCTTGTTCTTCTCTTCCTTGATGTCCTCGATCTTCTGTTCCACATCGAGGATGTTCTTGGGCACCACGATGTTGCTGATGTGCACACGGCTGCCGGCCTCGTCCAAAGCATCGATCGCCTTGTCCGGTAGGTGGCGGTCGGTGATGTAGCGCGCAGTGAGCTTCACACAGGACTCCACGGCCTCGGGCGTGTAGGTCACGTTGTGGTGGTCCTCGTACTTCTCCTTGATGTTGTTGAGGATCTGGATGGTCTCATCTACGCTGGTGGGCTCCACCAACACCTTCTGGAAGCGGCGTTCCAAGGCACCGTCCTTCTCAATGTACTGGCGGTATTCATCCAGGGTGGTGGCACCAATGCACTGGATCTCACCACGCGCCAAGGCGGGCTTGAACATGTTGCTGGCGTCCAAGCTTCCGCTCGCACCGCCGGCACCCACTATGGTGTGGATCTCGTCGATGAAGAGGATGACGTCCGGGCTGTTCTCCAGCTCGTTCATCACCGCCTTCATGCGCTCCTCGAACTGGCCGCGGTACTTGGTGCCGGCCACCAGGCTGGCGATGTCCAAGGCCACGATCCGCTTGCCGAAGAGCACCCGGCTCACCTTCCGCTGAATGATGCGCAGGGCCAGACCTTCAGCAATGGCGCTCTTACCCACGCCTGGCTCCCCGATCAGTACCGGGTTGTTCTTCTTACGGCGGGAGAGGATCTGGCTCACACGCTCGATCTCCTTCTCACGACCAACAATGGGATCGAGCTTTCCGTCTTCCGCAAGCTTGGTCAGGTCGCGGCCGAAGTTGTCCAGCACCGGGGTCTTGCTCTTGCTGTCGCCCTGTTTGCGCTGACCACCGCCACCCGCTTGGAAGGAACTGCTGTCATCATCGTCATCGTCCGTGCTTTGCGGGCCTTGCGCTTTGGGCGTTATGGTCCCTGTTGCGGCGGAAGGATCACTATTGGCAAGGATGGCATCCACCTCGTTCTTCACGCTTTCATAATCCACCCGGAAACGGTGTAGGGTACGCGTGGCCAGGTTATCCTCGTCCTTTAGGATGCTGAGCAGTACGTGCTCGGTATCGATGTTGGGGCTTTTGAACAGCTTGGCCTCCAGGAAGGTGATCTTGAGCATCTTCTCGGCCTGCTTGATCAGCGTGATCTTGTCCTTGTCCGGCGGTCGCATGGCACTGGCGGGATCCATGGAGGATTCCACCATTTTACGGAGCTCATCGATATCCACGTCCAATCGCTGCAGGATGCGCACAGCGTTGCCTTCGCCCTCACGGATAAGGCCGAGCAGGATGTGTTCGATGCCGATGTGGTTGTGCCCCAGGCGAAGAGCCTCCTCGCGACTGAAGGTTATGACGTCCCTGACCCGGGGTGAGAATTTGGCGTCCATAGTGGCGTTTCTGTTGTCTTACGTGGAGCAATAGGGCAGGAGTAAAGGTAGCTACCGGCCCGATGGGGGCAAGCTATTCAACGGCCCTTCGGCGGGCCTTTACATGGTCCATTCTTTTATCCACAGCCCAGTGTTCCATTGTGAATAATTACGCACCCGTTGAGCCGTCCGGGCGGACTACTTTCGGGCTCCCTTTTCGGAGGCCTTTGCACAAGCACCGGGCCAACGTGACGAACTGAAGAACATGGCAGAAGGAGAGAAGATCATACCGATCAACATCGAGAACGAAATGCGCACCGCCTACATCGATTACTCGATGTCGGTGATCGTTAGCCGGGCACTGCCCGATGTGCGCGATGGCTTGAAGCCTGTACACCGCCGCGTGCTCTACGGCATGCAGGACCTGGGGGTCCTCAGCAACAGGGCGCACAAGAAGAGCGCCCGTATAGTTGGTGAGGTGCTCGGTAAGTACCACCCGCACGGTGATGGCAGCGTGTACGATGCCATGGTGCGCATGGCCCAGGATTGGAGCCTGCGTTACCCTTTGGTGGATGGCCAAGGAAACTTTGGCAGCATCGATGGTGACAGTCCGGCAGCCATGCGATACACCGAGGCGCGCCTGAAGAAGATCGCCGAGGAAGTGCTCGCCGACCTGGACAAGGAGACCGTGGACATGCGGCCCAACTTCGACGACACGCTCGAGGAGCCCAGCGTTATGCCCACCAAGATCCCGCAATTGCTGGTGAACGGTGCTGCCGGTATCGCCGTGGGTATGGCCACCAACATGGCGCCCCACAACCTGAGCGAGGTGTGCGACGGCATCTGCGCTTACATCGAGAACAAAGACATCGATACGGAGGGCCTGATGCAATACATCAAGGGTCCCGATTTCCCCACCGGTGGGGTGATCCGCGGCGTGGATGGGATCCGTGAGGCCTATGAGAGCGGACGTGGCAAGGTGGTGCTCCGCGCCAAGTGCCACATTGAAGAGGATGACCGCACCGGCCGCGAGACCATCATCTGCACCGAGATCCCATACCAGACCAACAAGGCCGTGCAGTTGGTGAAAGGTGTGGCCGACCTGGTGAACGACAAGAAGATCGAGGGCATCAGCGATGTGAACGACTACAGCGACCGCACCGGCATCCGCATCGCCTATGACGTGAAGCGCGAGGCCATGGGCACCGTGGTCCTCAACCAGCTGTACAAGTACAGCTCCCTGCAGACCAGTTTCAGCATGAACAACATCGCCCTGGTGAACGGGCGCCCGATGTTGCTCGGTCTGAAGGCAATGATCCACCACTTCGTGGATCACCGCCTGGACGTGATCGTACGCCGCACCAAGTTCGACCTGCGCAAGGCCGAGGAACGGGCACACATCCTGGAAGGCCTGCTCATCGCGCTCGACCACTTGGACGAAGTGATCGCCCTGATCCGCGCCAGTTCCACGCCAGACATTGCGCGCGAGGGACTGATGACGCAGTTCGCACTGAGCGAGATCCAAGCGCGTGCGATCCTGGATATGCGCTTGCAGCGCCTGACCGGCTTGGAGCGTGACAAGATCAAGGAAGAGTACGCCGAGCTCATGAAGCTCATCGACTACCTGCGTAGCGTATTGGCCGACGAAGGCCTGCGCATGCAGATCGTGAAGGATGAGACCCTTGAGATCAAAGAGAAATATGGCGACAAGCGGCGCACCGAGATCGTCCACTCCAGTGGCGACATGCGCATGGAGGACCTCATTGCGGACGACGCCGTGGTGGTGACCATCAGCCACTTGGGCTATATCAAACGCACCAGCCTCAGCGAGTTCCGCACCCAAGGGCGCGGGGGCAAGGGCAGCCGTGGCAGCACCACCCGCGACGAGGATTTCCTGGAGCACCTCTTTGTGGCCACCAACCACAATTACCTGCTCATCTTCACCCAGAAAGGGCGCTGCTACTGGATGCGCGTGTTCGACATTCCGGAGGGAACCCGCCAAAGCAAGGGCAGGGCCATCCAGAACCTGGTCCAGATAGATGGCGACGACAAAGTGGTGGCCTACCTGAACGTGACCGACCTGAAGGACGAAGAGCACCTGAAGAACCACTTCGTAGTGCTCTGCACCAAGAAGGGCGTGATCAAGAAGACCACCCTTGAAGCTTATAGCCGCCCCCGATCCAACGGTATCATCGCGGTGAACATCCGGGAGAACGACGAATTGCTGGAGGCCAAGCTGACCACCGGTAAGAGCCACATCATACTGGCCAGCCGCGACGGTCGTGCGGTCCACTTCAACGAGGAGGATGTAAGGCCCATGGGTCGCAATGCCAGCGGTGTGCGCGGCATGAACCTGAGCGGCGGGGCGGAGGACAACGAAGTGATCGGTATGATCGCCGTGGACAGCTCCGAATTGAGCACCCGCCAAGTGCTGGTGGTGAGCGAAAAGGGCTATGGAAAACGCTCCGCGATCATGGACGAAAGTGGGGAATATGCCTACCGCATGGTGAACCGTGGCGGCAAGGGTGTGAAGACCCTGCAGGTCACTGACAAGACCGGCAAGCTCATCGCCATCAAGGACGTGAAGGACGACGATCAGTTGATGATCATCAACCGCAGCGGCCTCACCATCCGCATGGGTCTCGACGAGCTGCGTGTGCTGGGCCGTGCCACACAAGGCGTGCGCCTGATAGAGCTGCGCAAGAACGACCAAATAGCCGCTGTGGCCAAAGTGGACAGCGAGTTGAAAGAAGACGACGAGGAGTTGGATACGGAAGGTGAGGAGCCTGGCACCGAAGCAAGTGGCACCGATGTTGCATCCGACGATAGCCAAGAGTAAGCACAAACGAATTCCGCAAGCACCCATGAGAAAGACGCTGACTTTCACGATCGCACTGGCCGCTTCAGGCCTGATGGCGCAGAACGTGAACGTGGTGAACGCCTACAACCACATGAAAGCCGGGGAGTTGGCCAAAGCCTCCGAGTTCATTGAAATGGCCACCCAAGACCCCAAGACGGGCATTAGTGAGAAGACCTGGCGCTACCGTGGCGAGATCTACTACCAAATGGTGATCGGTGAGGATGCTGCAATGAAGCAGCAGTTCCCCGATGCCAATGCGCGGGCGATAGAGAGCTACATGAAAGCCAACCAGTACGATACGAAGGGCTCTTACAAGCGGGACAACGATCGGATCCTGCGTGTGCTGCAAGGCATGGCCCTGAACAACGGCAACGAGGCTTTCACCAACAAAGAGTACGACCGGGCCATTGCGCTTTACGCGGAGTCCGAGCGTGTTGCGACCAATTTCGGGGAGGCTGACACCAATGCCATCTTCAACTCGGCCCTGGCTTACGACTACAAGGGTGATGATGCCAACGCCATCCGCCGTTATCGCGAGGCGATCGCTGCCGGATACAAGGGCCCGGAGGTATACCGCTACATCGCCAGCGTGCAACGCCGTGGAAAGGACAATGCGGGAGCCATTACCACGCTCCAGCAAGGTCGCGAGGGATATCCGAACGACAAGGAACTGGTGATGGACCTGATGAGCCTCCTGCTGATGGAAGATCGCTCGGATGAGGCTGAGAGCATGGTGAAAGTGGCTCTGGAAAAGGACGGTGAGAACGCAGTGCTCTGGTCCGTACTTGGCAGCCTATACGACAAGAAGGCGACCGCGGCTGCTGAAGCTGGTGATGAGGCTTCCATGCTGAAGTGGTACGGCATGGCTGAGGAAGCCTACAAGACGAGCATCGCCAAAGACAAACTGTTCTTCGACTCGTACTTCAACGTGGGTGTGTTGTACAACAACAGAGCTGCCTACGACTACGAGAAGTGCAACAAGATCAAGAGCGATACGGAGTACCTGAAGTGCAAAAAGGTGGCGGATGACATCTACTTGAAGGCGCTGCCGTACTTCGAGGAGGCCCATGCGCTGCGTGAGGACGATGTGCCGACCATTCAGCAGTTGATGAAGCTCTACGCCAAGATGAGCGAACAAGCCAAGTACGACGCCATTAAGGCGAAGCTGCCGAAGCAGTAGGCGATAACAGCATGGGAAAGGACCGGGGTTGATAGCCCCGGTCTTTTTCATTCAGGTACAGAGGGATTGAAGTAGGGCCTTCTGGTTCAGAGAATTACCACTTAACATAATATAAATTATGCGCCAATATGGATCCAGTCCAATAAAGCGGGATCCCGTTCGGCAACCCCGTGACCGGACGACCCCACATCAACCTTGAACCGGCCACCTTCCAACTCAAATCCACCGAATGGATCGTTGATCAACAACCAAGGCCCGTCCAAGTCCAAGAGATCGGCCGAACCACTCAAGGTGAACATTGCAGCACACCCCAGTGAGCTTTCACTCATGCTGCCGAGCATCACCTGAAGCCCGAGTTGTCCGGCCCGTTCAGCCATACGTTCGGCCCGGTCCAACCCGCCACATTTCATCAGCTTCAGGTTCACCCCGCCAAAAACGCCTTGCGCTCGCTCCAGGTCGTCCAACCCTTGTATGCTTTCGTCAGCAATTATCAATGCACCGCTCCGAGCTGCCAGATCCTGATGTAAGTCCCAGCGCTCTTTGGCGAATGGCTGTTCCAGGCCTACCAAGCGCTCCGGCCTTATCAATGACAGGATCTGCAAGCCGTGCTCAACGCTCTGCCAACCTTGGTTGGCGTCGAGCAGCATCGGGCGTCGGTCGTGTAACAGGATCTGCTCCAAAATGGCTTCATCCTGCTTGCCATCCAGCTTCACCTTCAGCACCTCGAATCCCTCGGGAAGCGCCGCCAAGCGCTCCGCGTACGACCGCGGGTCACCCAGACCAATGGTGACCATGGCCCGACCCTGCCGAAGACCTGAATGACGACTTGACCATACAACACCTTTCGACTTGATCACCAATTCATTATAGGCGCACTGAATGGCTGCCCGAGCGGCTGACTGCACACTCCATTCGGGCTGCTCAAGCTCTTGGAGCAAGGCGGCTTCACCCGCCTTTAGCGCTACTTGAAGTCGACTACTACTAAGAGCCTGAAGTACTGATACTTGAGTCTCATTCACATAGGGCGGTATCGTTGCTTCGCCATAGCCCCTGATGCCATCCCGTTCCAATCGAACAAAGACGCAGTCGGTACCATCACGCATGCCATGAGCCGTGCCAAATGGTTCACGGAAAAGCAGCCGGTACAGCGCCACATGCAGGTCGATCATCGTGCTACGAAGATCATTGGAAGAACCGGTCCGCAAGCACGTGGATCCATCCATCGGTCCACGATCCGGAATGAAAAAGCAGGTAGGCGCTGGAACGGAACCGGGTTCTGGATCAACGCACCATGCAGGATACGCGTGTCACCCACTTGCTGGTATCACTCTCCGAACCCGGTCCTACGGCGTACTCCTCAATGCGCTGCCCAACCTCCTTCAGGTCCCGGGCTTTCATGGCTTGCTCCAAGGCTTCATGCGCTTCCTCTATCCGGGCGATGTCCCCGCCATGTTCAACCTGTAGGATCATGCCTTCCGGCACAGTGAACAAGTCCAACCCTTCCAGCTTCAGGTCATCGGATGCATCAATGGGAAATCCAACGAGAAGCTCGGTAGTGCTTGTGCGTTCATCCCACATGAAATAGACATTGCTGGCAGTGCCAATAACCTTCGTACGGGTGTCTACCAAGGCATCCTGGACCATGGTCATTGAGCTGGCGATGAAAGAGTCCAAGTCTTTGAACTTCACTTTCGCCCGCTTTCCAACGAACACGGCCGCAGAACGCTCCGTACGCTCCACGACGTAACTCCCGAATGTCCTGGCAGCCAGCTCTTTTTGCTGCATCAACTGCTCAACCTCCACCAATTCCTTCAGCAATTCCAACCCACGCTCTAAGTCGGCACCGATCAGGGCGTCCATGTCCATGAAGTTGCCAACTACCTTCCGCAGAAAGTCATTGCTACCCACCATGGCCCATGTTACCGTGCTTCCCGTACCGTCCTCACGCAATTCCAACAGCACGTCCGATCGCGATGTCCGTGGCGCGAAGAATTTCAGCTCCAGCTTCACCAAATGCCCTGGCGCCAGGGAGTCCAATCGCATCTCTCCCTTCCCGACCAGCTCGTTTCCCTCCCAACGTTGTATTGAGCCAACTGCACCATCCTGCCCTTCGTAGCTCTTCTTCATGGCCGGATCGAGGTCGTTCCATGGGCTCCAGGCATCCATGGCGGAAAGCGAACTCAAGTATGGATACACCACTTCCGGGGAAGCGCTCAGTGCGATGCTCCTTTCGTAGCGGTAATGCTCTGGTCCTGCTACGCCCAGGAGCATGACCAAACCGACCATGGTCAGGAGGATGATGAGGAAGATCTTCAGGGAGCGCATGAGGCTACGAATGGGCCGAAAGATGCTAAGTATTCCATCATCCCTGAAGAACACTTACCACACGTGGGTACCAGAAGGCTGGCACGGTGTTTTCTTTGCGCAGCCAACAACCAACGCGACCATGAACGCCCTTCGCACCAACTGGACCATTGCGCTCCTTCTTTCCATGAGCCTGGCCTTGTTCCTCCCTGCCTGCAAAAGCAACTCCGGTCCTGCGGGCACCAAGGTTAAAATGCCATTTTCAGGAAATCGCTACCAGAGCAACGCAGCCTGGTTCCGAGGAACTGGCATGGGTGTTAGTGTGAAGCAGAACATTGCACGCGGAAAAGCGGATAGCGAAGCGCGCAGCCAGTTGGGCAGCCAGGTGAGCACCAACATGCGGGCCGTTACCGATCAGTACTTGGGCCAAACCGAGAACGAACGCGCCCGTGATGTCGCCGACAAGTTCCAAAGCCTGGTGCGCGAAGTGATGAACACCGAATTGGCGGACATGCGCAAGATCGGCGAGGAGACCTACTTCAACGAGACCACAAAGGACTACACGGTACACGTGGCCTATGAGATCCGCAAGAACGCCATGTTGCGCTTCATGAAGAAGCAAGCCAAGGCGGACGCCAAGATCGATGCGATGACCTTGAAGACCATTGAGGACATTCTGGACAAGGAGATCGAAAAAGCGGATGCCGCGAATGACTGATCCCGTTCAACCAGCCTGGAGCGGGGAGCCACCATGGCTCCCCGCTGCCGTTTTGGCGGTATCGAACGATCGGCAGCACCTTTGCTCGGAACGAACCCAAACCGAAGTAAGCCATGGAAGGAAATCCGATGATGGGCGCCTATTTGATCGGCGCCGTGATGATGTTGGTGAGCTGGTTGGTGGGCAACCAGTTGAAAAGCCGCTTCGAGAAATACTCGCGTACCCCGCTGCAGAGCAACCTGAGCGGACGCGAGATCGCCGAGCAGATGTTGCGCGATCATGGCATCGCTGATGTGAAAGTGATCAGTGTTAAAGGGCAGTTGACCGACCATTACAACCCGGCGAACAAGACGGTGAACCTGAGCGAGCCGGTTTACCACGCCCGCAATGCTGCCGCAGCCGCCGTGGCGGCGCATGAAGTTGGCCACGCTGTGCAGCATGCAACATCCTACGCCTGGTTGGAGATGCGCAGCAAACTGGTGCCAGTGGTCAGTTTTGCATCCCAGTGGATGCAATGGGTGCTGCTTGGCGGCATCCTCATGATCAACACCTTTCCAAAGCTGTTGCTCATCGGCATCATCCTGTTCGCCATGACCACCGTGTTCAGCATTGTTACCCTGCCCGTGGAATACGATGCAAGCAACCGGGCCCTGGCTTGGATGACGCAACGGGGAGTGGTGAACCGCAGCGAGCACGCCATGAGCGCGGATGCCCTGAAGTGGGCCGCGCGCACCTATCTGGTAGCCGCATTGGCATCCATTGGCACCCTGCTCTACTACTTGATGGTGTACCTGAACCGGCGCTGACCGGAAGGATCCGGACCAATGATCAACAGGAAGGCGCCCTCAGCGGCGCCTTCCTGTTGAACGGAGACCCAGTATCCCCATAAGCCCTCTGG
Source organism: Flavobacteriales bacterium (assembly GCA_019638115.1). Classification (GTDB taxonomy): domain Bacteria; phylum Bacteroidota; class Bacteroidia; order Flavobacteriales_F; family PHOS-HE28; genus PHOS-HE28. Next base: position 679,249 of record JAHBUK010000002.1, read on the forward strand.
TAAGTTCCCTGATCACCGTATTGGTGACCTGCCGTTGCACCACTTCTCCAGTGCTCATTCTGCGAGAGGTGCTACGTGGGGTGGCCGAGGGACGTGGTTGAGGCTGAGGGGCGGCCGCTTGTGTGGCCCGCAAGCGCTTCTCAAGTATTTCATGTGCGCTCTCCCGGTCCAGAACCTCGTTGTACTTCCGCACGAGTTTGGAGCCCGCCACCAATGCATCGATCTCCTGCCTGCTCAGGATATCCATCCGTGAAACTGGCGCACGCAGCAAGGTGTGCGCAAGGGGCGTTGGTGTGCCTTTCTCGCTCAAAGCGGTGACCAGGGCTTCGCCGATGCCCAGCGAGGTGATCAACTCAGCCGTATTGTAGAACGGTGTCAAGGGGTAATTCTCGGCGGTGCGCTTTATGGTGCTCCTATCCTTTGCCGTGAACGCCCGCAACGCATGCTGCACCTTCAGCCCGAGCTGCCCAAGTATGCGCTCCGGCACATCCGAAGGGTCCTGTGTGCAGAAATAGATGCCCACACCTTTCGACCGGATGAGCTTGATGATGGTCTCCAACTGATCGAGCAAGGGTTTCGTGGCCGTACTGAAGATCAGGTGTGCCTCATCGATGAAGAGCACCAGCTTGGGTTTCTCCGGATCCCCCACTTCCGGGAAGGTGCTGTAGATCTCGGCCAGCAAGCACAGCATGAACGTGCTGAACAGGCGCGGTTTGTCCTGAATGTCCGTAAGGCGAACGATGTGCACGACACCCTTTCCGTCGCGTGTTTCCAGCAGGTCCTCCACATCGAAGGACCGCTCCCCGAAGAAGCGGTCGGCCCCCTGCTGTTCGATCTCGATCAGTTTGCGCAGAATGGTGTTCAGCGACGCACCGCTCACCTGGCCGTATTCCCGCTGAATGGCCTCCTTCCCCTCACTGCCTATGTACTGCAACACGCTTCGCAAGTCTTTGGTGTCGAGCAAAGGCAGTCCATTGTCATCACAGTACTTGAAGACCAGTGAGAGGATGCTGGATTGAGTGTCGTTCAGTTCCAAAATCCGGGCAAGAAGCACAGGGCCGAACTCGCTGGTGGTAGCCCGTAAACGTGCGCCGGGTTCATCGCTCAAGCTCAGCAGTTCCACCGGTAGCGCTTGTGGTTCGTAAGGGATCCCAAGGCGCTCATGCCGCTTCATGATCCCCTCGCTCGCGTTGCCTGTGGCAGCCAGTCCGCTCAGGTCGCCCTTCACGTCCATCAGCAGTACCGGCACGCCTTGGAGCGAAAGCTGCTCGGTGATAAGTTGAAGGGTTTTGGTCTTGCCACTGCCCGTGGCGCCACAGATAAGTCCGTGGCGGTTCATGGTACGGAGCGGTACAAGCACATGGGTATCCTCCGGAACAACACCCATGAACATGGCACCTCCGAGCGCGATGCTCTCCCCTTTGAAGGTGTACCCAGCCTTCATCTGCTCCTGGAATTCGCGCTGTCCGCCTTCCTGCTTTGTGCTCATGATGCAAAGGAACACATCGCACGCACACACATTCTCCAATGATCGGGTGCCTCCCGATGTTGCATGGTCCAGCATTCGCCGGGAAGTGTATCCTTTGCAGCCCAACGGTTAGCCGATGGACGGGAAAAGCGCGCTGGTCATCACATCCATTGCCGGACCAGGTCCGGTGCTTCATGCATATGCCGCAGGGTGCCGTGCAACCGCAGCTCGCTTCATATTGATCGGCGACCGCTCCTCTCCTGCCGCTTTCGATCTGCCGGGTTGTACGTTCCACGGTATCGAGGACCAGTTGGCCATGCATTGGGCCTTGGCACGCCTGCTTCCCGAGCGGCACTATGCACGCAAGAACCTGGGGTACCTGGAGGCCATTCGCGGAGGGGCCACGGTGATCGTGGAGACCGATGACGACAACATTCCCAATGCGGAATTCTGGAGCGGACGTGGGCCGGTCGTTGATGCGCGGTATGTGGAGCAGGCTGGATGGGTCAATGCCTACCGGTATTTCACGGAAGACCCGATCTGGCCGCGAGGCCTTCCTCTGGATTTGATCCGGAACGGAATGCCGGCCACCAGCGGTCCGCTTCCTGTTCACTGCCCCATACAGCAAGGCCTGGCCGATGGCGACCCCGATGTGGATGCCATTTATCGATTGACCGGTGAACTGCCCGTGCATTTCCAGCGCCCCGCTCATCCATTGGCTCTTGGCCCGGGATCGTGGTGCCCGATCAATTCGCAGAACACCACTTGGTTCCAGGAGGTCTTCCCCCTCTTGTACCTACCCTCCTACTGCAGTTTCCGAATGACCGACATCTGGCGTGGGTTCATTGCCCAGCGGATCGCCCATGTGAACGGCTGGAGCGTTTTGTTCCACCACGCCACCGTTGTTCAGGAACGCAATGAGCACGACCTGATGAAGGACTTTGGCCAGGAGGTGGTCGGCTACATGAACAACAGTGCCATCCGTGTTGCATTGGAAGAAGTGGTGCTTACACCCGGTGCGGAGTTCATGGGTGCCAACATGAAGCGGTGCTACGAGCGACTGGTCCAAATGGGCCTGCTTGAAGAGCGTGAACTGGTGCTTCTTGATGCCTGGTTGAACGACTTGGCCAAGGCCGCACCGTAGCTCCGGGTCCAACTGTAAAGCAGAACGCCTGATCGGTGACCCGACCAGGCGTTCGCTTTGTTAGCAGGAGGATCAGCGCACGATCATCACCTCACGCACAACATTGCGTTCCGCACCGATGATCTGCACCAGGTAGGCCCCGGGGCTAAGGGAAACCACAGGGATCACCGCTGTTCCGGTATTGGTCAAGCTGCTCTCCAGCACCTTGCGCCCTTGTGCATCGAAGAAGCTGACGCGATCACCGGCCATTGCACCATCAATGCGCATCTCCGTATTGGCAGGCACCGGATAGAGAGTTATGCCGGAGGTCTCATTGGCACCATTAATGCCCACCGAACCCACGTTAACGGTAACAGGCACGCGCTCACTGGCACACTCCATCGTCGGGGTGCGCACCTTCCAGTCGTAGAAGTAGTAGTACCAGGAAGGGCCAAAACCGGAGGTGGTGAGTTCGCCCATGGTACCAATGGGGTACGGATAGGATACACCGCCACTGTTTCGGAAAAGCGTGTGCTGGGGGCAACGCAGTGAAAGGTCCGTCCCTACGGGCACCTCGAAATTGAGGGTAAGCACATGGGTACCCTCCTCCAGGTCGAAGTTGGCGCTTTGCAGCACCGCACCCGCCGCGTTGCACAGGTTTACGGTACGCGGTCCTGCCCCAATGGCGTATACAGTGACTTGTTCAATGGTGAATGGCTCCCAAGCATTGAAGAAGCTCTGCGAACCCGATGAGGGAATACCACCACCACCACTGTTGTCAGGCTTTCCACCGTTCATCTGAACACCGCCGTAAATGGTGGTGGCCTCTGCCCAGAAGGTGGTTTGCCCACTCACGAAGGGTGATTCCCACACGTTGCCTGTTCCTGCCGGGTTCGGGTCCGTTTCGTTCAAGTACCAATTGATGTTGTTGCCCACGGCAGAAAGCATTGCCGTGCCGGCGGTGGGGATCGTAACGTCGTCGGCCAAGGGAGCAGGAGCAGCCGGATTCACAAGGATCTCCACTTGGTTGCTGGAAACGCTTCCACACTGCCCTGTTGTGGTAACCGTATAGCTGCCCGTTTCGGTAACGCTTATGGTTGCACCGGTGGCACCGTTGCTCCAGACCGGGTTCGACGCGCTGCTGGAAACCAGTTCCACCGCTCCTCCTTCACAGAATTCCTCAGGACCGAGAACGGATACGGTCGGAGGCACATCCACGATGACTTGGACCGCAACCGAGTTGGAGAGAGCAGCGCAACCATCACCATCGAATGCAGTGACCGAATAATTGCCGGCAACACCTACTTCAATGCTTTCGGTATTGGCACCATTGCTCCATGTGTAGGTGGTGTACCCTGTGGGGGCTTGCAACTGCACCGTATTGCCCGGGCAGAAGCTGGTGGAGCCAATGGCAGAGATCTGAATGGGTGCCGTGGTGCAAAGCGCCTCAGGTACGGTAAGGCGCTGATCGATCGCGGGGTTATGTACCACGGTGCGCACACCACTGGGCCAGTTCACCACCAGGGAATCGATGCTGGTAGCCTGTCCCAGACCGAAATGGCTGGTAAGGGAGCTCATGTGGCTGAAGCCTTCACCCGAACGCACTTCGCGGGTCTGAACACCCCAAGTACCATAGAGCCAGAGTCGTGCACCGATACCGTCATTGTTGCTGAAAATGCCCTCCAAGCTTACCCGGAACCAATGGTTGGTACCGCCAGCGTTGTAGTAGATGGTACCTCCGCGGTGGATGTCCAACCAGCCATCGTTGTTCAGGTCGCCGATGCCCCCCTCCTTGGTCTGTATGTTGATGTTGGTGAAGGTGCCATTTCCGTTGTTCCGGTACATGCCACCGCCTACTTCGGAGAAAATGTCCACGAAACCATCGTTGTCGAAATCGGCGCCTTGGCCCTCCCAGGCGCCAAGCAGACCAACACCAATGCCGCTCCCCGCTATCTGGTCGGTGAAGGTCCCATCACCATTGTTCATCATCAAGCGATTGCCGTCCGTGTGGTTCACGATGAAGGCGTCCATGAAACCGTCGTTGTTGAAGTCCTCGATGACCGTAGTCCAGGATTGGGCACCATCGCGAAGCCCGCTGCTTTGGCCGACCTCGGTCCAAGTGCCGTCGCCGTTGTTGCGGTAGTGCAGGTTGATCCGTTGTGCATCACCAACAGGTGCCCCGCTGCGGCACTTGCTGATGTAGAGATCAAGGTCACCGTCATTGTCCAGGTCGGTGAAAATGGAGGAGTAGTTCCCCCCTACCGTGGTCACTTGCTGCAGAAGCGATTGGTCTTCCACCACTGTTCCTGAGCCGGTGTTGCGATAGGGCTTGCTCAAGCCCACATCATGGCAGGAGAACGCATCCAACAAGCCATCGTTGTTGAAGTCCACCATGTTGGTGCGCTGGCTGAAGATGTACGGCGGGAAATAGGTCTCGCTGTAGGTGGTGCCATTGTTGCCCGACCACATGAAGGAGTTGGCGCTTCCATTTCCGATCAGCACGTCCATGAACCCGTCACCGTTCAGATCACCTGCGGCAATGCTCCAGTTGGGGCTTACCGTGGCATTGCCAAAGCTCTGTTGCATGAACGTGCCCCCGGGTTGCTGGAAGGCAATGAACAATTGGGTGCCGCTGAAGCGGATGATATCATCGAGCCCATCCCCGTTCACATCCACCACACAACTTGGGTCCCCGTAGGTTCCGGTCAATGCCGTCGTGTTGGTCGTGAACGCGATCTGAGCGCTTGCAGGTAAGGCTGTAAGAGCACCTATGCAAAGTGCCGCTATCAGTGGTCGTGTATTGTTCATCAGGGAGTTGGCGGTTTGGGTTCCACGGTGAAAGTAGATCGAAGATCCAGAAGAGCCGTGCTTGTGAACACCGCGTTCTTTGAATGCCAAGAACACGATGCTTCGCAAAGCGTTGATGGACACATGAAATGGCTGAACCTGAGCTATAACGACCCTGCCGTGGAACGGGTGGTGAATGCTACCTGCGGAATGCCCATCGGCTTGTGGGAACGCTTGAAACTCGGCGGCATTGGTACCGCACGCATGGATCTGCTGGATGCCCCGGGGGTGTTGATGGCCGATATCGATCGTGCGGAAGACCGACGGTTCTGCCATATCGAGTTCCGTTCCAAGGGCCTCATCATCCGATGCCGCAGCAGGTTGGAGACCCTTGGCGTCCCCCTGCCCTACGTTGGATCGATGAACATGAAGGTGCGGGAGGACGGCCATGGCGGCCAGGGTGCTCTAATACTCACCGACCATGAGGGTGGCATCTGGGCCTTTCGACCACATCCGGACCATTGGGCGAGTACGATCGCCTTATTGAATCGCCATCTCCCGACCGACGAACTCAAGCTGGAGTAGATAGGTAGCAAGGACCTGAACAAGCCGAGGTTGCAAAGCGTTGTCTCGACCATGGACAGCGCACCTTTTCTCATCATCGGGGGTACAAGCGGCATCGGCAGGGCAACTGCGGAAAGGCTCATCCAGCAAGGGCACCAGGTCATTACCGTGGGGCGCGGTGCCGATGCTCCTTCCGGAGTGATGGACCACATTGTAGCCGATGTGGTGCAGCATGGTATTCCTACCGACCGCATACCAACACATTTGGCGGGGATGGCCTACTGCCCCGGCTCCATTGTTCTGAAGCCCCTGCGATCCACCACGCTGGATGACCTACGGAGCGCGTTGGAAGTGAACTTGGTCGGGGCTTTCCGCTGTGCACAAGCAACGTCGGAAAGCTTGAAACGCACGCCCGGCTCGGCCATGCTATTCTTCAGCACGGTAGCCGTGGGTCAGGGAATGCCTTTCCATACTGCCATAGCGGCGGCGAAGGGAGGCGTTGAAGGATTGGCGCGCAGCCTGGCTGCGGAGTTGGCACCGCATGTGCGTGTGAACTGCATAGCGCCGAGTCTCACTCGTACCGCGTTGAGCGACAAGCTCCTGAACAGCCCGGAAAAAGAGAAAAGTGCTGCTGACCGGCACCCAATGAAGCGTATTGGAACCGTCCACGATATAGCCGCCGTGGCCCAGCTGCTTTTAACTCCGGAAGGAAGCTGGATCAGCGGGCAAGTGATCGGCGTTGACGGAGGCCTGTCCGTGCTGCGCTGAGTTTCAGCTGAAGGAAATGCGGTTGATGGAGAACCGGCCGCTGCCGGTGAACAGCAAGGCAAGGAACCCGAAGAGATAGACCAAGGCGAGTTCCTTCTCACCAAAAGCCGCATCACCTTTTACCATGAAGGCGATGACCGCCATGCCGATGATCAACGGAACGAGGGCGGCCCTGGTCCATAGCCCGAGTACCACCAAAAGGGCGCAAACCACCTCAGCGAACACGATCAATATCAGGGAGAAGGCACTTCCCAGACCGAAGGGATCGGGGAACCCGTCCATGCGATCACCAAAGGCCATTAGTTTGGGCAAACCATGCTGCCAGAACATGGTGCCACCCAAGCTAACGCGCAGGAACAGGGTTCCGAATTCCTCAGAGACGGGATCGCTATTAAGCAGCATGTTAAGGGGGATTCGACAGCGAAAGTAGACCCGCACCCAGCATCCGACCCGGTTGCAGCAAGCGACTTATCCACCGGCGATCGGGAACATTCCGAGACCGGCGTCGTTCAAGCGGCCACCATGATAAAGAAGCTGCTCCCCTGCCTTTTCGCCCTTGGCACCATAGCCCTGTTCGCCCAAGAAGAACAGTCCGAACTTATGGCCGGTATGACCGCCCTGCGAATGGCCGATCATGGAACAGCTGAAAAAGCCTTTACGGCAGCCATTGGCAATGCCCCGGACAATGCACGCACGTGGTACTACCGCGCTGTGAACCGATTGGCCGTTGATGACCCGCAAGGCGCACTTCGTGACCTGGACCGCGCTTTGGAACTTGACCCTACCGATGTGCACGGCATGTTGCGCCGCGCAGAGGCCAACGAACGCTTGGGCCTTATGGCTGCTGCCCGCAAAGACTTGAAGCAAGTGCTCCTGGTCCACCAGAATGGTCCGGCCGCAGAGCACGCCTTGTCCCAACTGGGCTACCATGCGTTGGCGGAAGGCGATGCACGCCGTGCCCTTCAATATGCCGACAAATTGTGCTCCATAGCCCCATACGATGCCGCCGCTCACTATGAAAAGGGTACTGCCCTTAGCCTGTTGGACCGTGATCAAGAGGCCCTGGGTGCATTCCGACGCGCACTTGAACTTGACCCGACCATGGATAAAGCCATGGCCGGTGAAGGCATCATTCTAATGCGCATGGGACTCCGGCAAGATGCATGCTTTTCCCTGTACGCAGCTCGTGAAGCCGGCAACCGATCCGTTGACGAGCTGCTGATGATCCATTGCGAGTAATTGGGAAACCGAATACCGGTACGGGGGCCAGGATCCGTGCCTTGGATATGGGGTGCGAAGAAGTGGACGGAGGTATGTTGACCACAGCACCCTTCTTCACCACCATCATCCGGAGCCGCGCAGAGGTGTTCCACACTGCTCAACCTGAGCAGTAAGCAACGGCCCGGTTTTACCGCATGAAAGAGAGGTTCCGCCCGAATATGGAACTCACTCCTGGACCTATCCCCCTGCCCCGGTTGATAACCACTTCTTTCCCCTTCGGTGAGAGGGGCTTACATACTACATTTGCGCCCCTGTTCGCGGACCGTTCGTAGGGTCCAGAGCAATACGCACATGAAGATCAACGTGACCCTTCCGGACGGTTCCGTCCGGAGCTACGAGCATGGCGCAACGGCCATGGACGTGGCCAAGAGCATCAGTGAAGGCCTTGCCCGCAACGTGCTCTCCGCAAAAGTGAACGGCGAAGTACGCGATGCCAACCGACCGCTTCCCGGCGATTGCAACCTGGCCTTGCTCACTTGGAACGACCCCGATGGCAAGGCGACCATGTGGCACAGCAGTGCGCACGTCATGGCAGAGGCTGTTGAGTCCCTGTACCCCGGCGCCAAGTTCGGCATCGGCCCTGCGGTAGAGAACGGGTTCTACTATGACATCGACTTCGGGGAGCGCAGCGTTGGCGAGCACGATTTCGCCGCCATCGAGGCCAAATTCAAGGAGCTGGCTTCCAAGAAAGCGTCCTTCATCCGTACCGAGGTCAGCAAGGCCGACGCCATCAAGTACTTCACTGAAAAGAGTGATGAGTACAAGTTGGAGTTGATCGAAGGGCTCAACGACGGGGAGATCACCTTCTACAACCAAGGCAACTTCACGGACCTGTGCCGCGGACCACATATCCCGGACACTTCCTTCATCAAGGCCTTCAAGATCCTGAACGTTGCCGGTGCTTACTGGCGGGGAGACGAGAAGCGCAAGCAGCTCACCAGGCTCTATGCCATCACTTTCCCCAAGCAGAAGGAACTGGACGAGTACCTGGCAATGCTGGAGGAGGCCAAGAAGCGCGACCACCGGAAGCTGGGCAAGGAACTGGACCTGTTCACCTTCAGCGAGAAAGTAGGTCCCGGCCTGCCGCTCTGGCTCCCCAAAGGCACTGCACTTCGTGAGCGCCTGGTGAACTTCATGAAGAAAGCCCAGGAGGACAGCGGGTATGTTCAGGTTTCCACACCGCACATTGCCCACAAGGACCTCTATGTGTGCAGCGGCCACTATGAGAAATATGGCAAGGACAGCTTCCAGCCGATCCACACCCCGCACGAGGGCGAGGAATTCCTGCTGAAGCCCATGAACTGCCCGCACCACTGCGAGATCTACAAGAGCCGTCCGCACAGCTACAAGGACCTGCCGATCCGCTACGCCGAGTTCGGCACGGTGTATCGTTACGAGCAAAGTGGCGAACTGCATGGCCTGACCCGCGTACGCGGCTTCACACAGGATGATGCCCACCTCTTCTGCCGCCCCGACCAGGTGAAGGAAGAGTTCAAGAAGGTCATCGACCTTGTGCTGCTGGTATTCAGGGCTTTGGACCTCACCGATTACGAGGCCCAAGTAAGCCTGCGCGACAAGGAGGACCGAAGCAAATACATCGGCAGCGACGAAAACTGGGAGAAGGCCGAGCAAGCCATCATAGAGGCCGCAGCCGAGAAAGGCTTGCGCACCGTGGTGGAGTACGGAGAAGCTGCTTTCTACGGTCCCAAGTTGGACTTCATGGTGAAGGATGCCTTGGGTCGCAAGTGGCAGCTCGGCACCATTCAGGTGGACTATAACCTGCCCGAGCGTTTCGACTTGGAATACGTGGGCAGCGACAACCTGAAGCACCGTCCGGTAATGATCCACCGGGCGCCTTTTGGCAGCTTGGAGCGTTTCGTGGCCGTGGTCATTGAACATACCGCCGGGCGTTTTCCGCTGTGGCTCACCCCGGAACAGGCCATCGTGCTCCCCATCAGCGACAAGTTCGTGGGGGCCTGTCACGATGTCGTGCGTGTGCTGAAAAACTCCGATATTCGCGCCTCCGTTGACGAACGGAACGAGAAGATCGGCCGAAAGATCCGCGATGCGGAGCTGGCCAAGACGCCGTTCATGCTCATCATCGGAGAGAAAGAAGCTGCTGACGGTACGGTATCCGTAAGGGAACATGGCCAGGGAGACCTGGGGACCATGGCCCCCGCATCCTTCGCCGAGTTGGTGAACGGTCGGATAAAGGCACAGTTGGCGGCCCATTGATGTAGAGCGATACAGGAACCAAACAGGACTACGTGGCAGGACCATTCTTCAAACGACCAAGCGGACCACCCCGACCCGGCGGTGGCGGAGCACGGCGCCCCTACAGGGGCCGAGTGATCAAGGAAGATCCACACCGGATCAACGAACGGATCACCGGACTCAACGAGGTGCGTGTGGTCGGCGAGAACGTGGAACAGGGGGTCTACCCTTTCCGCCAAGCTTTGCAAATGGCCGAAGACCTCGGACTGGACCTGGTGGAGATCAGCGCCAACGCGGTGCCACCGGTATGCCGGATCATCGAGTACAAGAAGTTCCTCTACGACCTGAAAAAGAAGCAGAAGGAACTAAAGGCCAAGGCTGCAACGGTTGAAATGAAGGAAGTGCGCTTCGGTCCCAACACCGATGAGCATGACCTGAACTTCAAACTGAAGCACGCCCGGAAGTTCATTGAGGAAGGCCACAAAGTGAAGGCCTTCGTGTTCTTCCGTGGACGCACGATCGTGTTCAAGGAACGCGGTGAGATCCTGCTGCTGAAGTTCGCCCAAGCGCTGGAGGATGTTGCCATCGTGGAGCAGATGCCCAAGCTGGAAGGCAAGCGGATGATCATGTACGTCATCCCCAAGAAGAAAAAATGACCATTCCAACAGCGCTTAGCCGCTCGGAAAGGAACACAGGACAAGTAAGGACAACGGACAACGGAAGGATCAATACAACTCGACGGCCATGCCAAAGATGAAGACGAAGTCCGGCGCCAAGAAGCGATTCAAGCTGACCGGCACCGGCAAGATCAAGCGCAAACACGCTTACAAAAGCCACATCCTGACGAAGAAGGATACGAAGAGGAAGCGCAACCTCACCAAGATGACCCTTGTGCATCCCAGCGATCACAAGAACATCCTTTCCCTTCTTCCCTAAGGAACCCCAACCGCACCGGGGTAAAACAGGTAGCGTTAACCAGGACGTGCAGCCAACAAGAGAACCGACCAGTTCGGCGCCGCTCACGCCCAAAAACACACAGGCCAAATGCCACGTAGTCAGAACAAAGTAGCCAGCCGGGCCCGCCGCAAAAAGGTGCTCGATATGGCAAAGGGCAGCTTCGGCGCCCGCAAGAACGTATTCACCGTTGCCAAGAACAGCGTTGAGAAAGGTCTCACCCACGCGTACAAGGGTCGTAAGCTGAAGAAGCGCGATTTCCGTGCGCTGTGGATCCAACGCATCAATGCAGCTGCTCGCACCAACGGCATCAGCTACAGCGTGCTGATGGACCGCTTGAAGAAGGCCAACATCGACCTGGACCGCAAGGCCCTGGCCGAGATCGCCTACAACGACGCGGCAGCATTCACCGCCATCGTCAACAAGGTGAAGTGATCACCATTCCTTCCGTATCCGTCCGGCAAGGGGATCCCAGTGGGGTCCCCTTCGCTTTTATGGGTCTTCCTGTTCACCTTGTGGCAACATCGGCCGAATACCTTTGGGCCATGCGAACAGGGCTACTATTCACCCTCCTTCTAAGCTTACCGTCCTATGGCCAACCGCCTGCTGGATACTACGATGCTGCAGAAGGACTATCGGGTGATGCGCTCCGCGAGGTCCTGAACGGGATCATCAGCCCGCACACCGTGCTGGCCAACAGCGCGCTGTGGGCCGCATTCGAGACCACTGACCGGAAAGCTGACGGAGGCGTTTGGGACATGTACTCGGATGTGCCCGGTGGTACCCCTCCCTACGTGTTCCAGTTCGTTACCGACCAATGCGGCACGTATACCGGTGAAGGAGACTGCTTCAACCGGGAGCATTCCTTCCCACAAAGCTGGTATGGCAGCGCGCCACCCATGAGCACGGATCTTTTCCACCTCTACCCTGTTGACGCCTGGGTGAACCAACAACGGGGAAACCTGGCCTACGGGACCGTGGGCACCGCGAATTGGACCAGTGCCAACGGCGGAAAACGTGGTCCCTGCAATTGGCCCGGATGTTCGGAAACGGTATTCGAGCCCATTGATGCATATAAGGGGGACTTAGCTCGCAGCTTCCTGTACATGCAGACACGCTACCTCCAGCAAGTGTCCTTATGGTCCAGCCCCATGATGAGTGGCGGTGAGTTCCTGCCTTGGGCGGAGGACCTTTTGCTGGCGTGGCACGAACAGGATCCGGTAAGCGAGAAGGAAGTTGCACGGAACAATGCCGTGTTCGAGCTCCAAGGCAACCGTAATCCATACATCGACCGCCCTGAGTGGGTGGCCTCCATTTGGGGGCCCTTCGCAGCGATCACCGAGAACAGTTCGATCAGTGGCAGCATCTGGTATTCGGATGCCATATTGTACTTGCGTTTCGAGTTGCCGGAGGAACGCCCGGAGCTGCTGATCCAGGATGCCACAGGCAAGATCGTGAGGCAGTACCCTACCCTGAACGCCAGTGCTTCCGTTGAACTCGATGACTTGGCGAACGGTGTTTACCTCGCCACGGTGCGGACTTCCTATGGCGTTCGATCCGTTCGCTTCGTCCGCTGACCGCGATCGGTGGCAGCTGCACGGCCTGCAAGGGCACCCGTGGTCCAGGCGGCCTGGAAGTTGAAGCCACCGGTAACGCCATCAATGTCCAGAACCTCTCCTGCGAAATAGAGCCCCGGGATCACCTTGCTCTCGAAGGTAAGGTGGTCCACTTGGGCCAGATCGACACCGCCGGCCGTAACGAACTCATCTTTGAAGGTGGTCTTGCCGCTCACTTGGTATCGGTCGTTGGTCAGCAGGTCGATCAAGCGGTTCCGATCCCTGTGCGGCAGCTGGCCCCACGGCATATCCGGTGGAATGGCCGCCTTCTCAAGCAGAAAGGCCCAATGCCGCTTGGGAAGATGGAAGGGATCGGCATTGATGGCGTTCTTGCGGGATAGGTCCTCCGCGTTCGTTATCAAGCGTTCACGGACCACCTGTTCATTCATACCGCCCAGCCAGTTCACTTGTATGGTGAATGAGTAGCCAGCTTCGTGTGCGAAGCGTGCCCCCCAGGCACTCAGCTTCAATATGGCCGGTCCGCTCATGCCCCAATGAGTGATCAACAGCGGTCCGGTGGACTCCAAGCCGGCCCCTAAAAGGCGCACACGTACCGGATCCACCACTACGCCCATGAGTGCGCGGATGGGCTCATCAGGCATGTTGAAGGTGAACAACGAAGGGACCGGTGAGATGATGTCCTGCCCCAAAGCGGCCAACCAATCGTAGGCTGCTGGTTTGGCATTGCCCCCTGTGGTGATCACAACCCGATCCGCGTGCATTTCGCTGCCATCCGCAAGGGTCAACAAAAAGCCTTGGTGCGCCAGCGATGGTGGATGTATCGAACGCACAGCAGCATGGAAGCGCAACTCCACCCTGGCCCGTTCGGCCGCAAGGAGCAGGGCATCGACCACGCTTGCCGAGTCATCACTTACCGGGAACATGCGTCCATCAGCTTCGGTCTTGAGTTCCACGCCTTCCCGCTTGAACCAAGCGATCGTTTCTTTCGGCCCGAACAAGGCAAAGGCCTTGCGCAGCGCCTTTCCGCCACGGGGATAATGGTGCACCAGCTTGTTCGGCTCGGGACAAGCGTGGGTCACATTGCACCTGCCTCCCCCACTTATCCGCACTTTGGACAGGACCTTGTCGCTCTTCTCCAGCAGGGTAACGCGCACAGCAGGGTTGCACTCCCGTATAGCTATGGACGCGAAAAAGCCCGCCGCTCCGCCACCGATCACCACCACATGCATGGGGCAAAGATGACTTGCGGCGGGCTTTCCCGCTTCTTTATCAGTTCGTCTTGATCACGCGGAAGGAACCCTGTAGGCCGCCTTCGGTACGCAGGAAGTAGACACCGTTAGGCATACCGCTCAGATCCATGCGCACGAGACCTGCACCGAAACGCTCGGAAAGCAGCTCACGCCCGTTGATGTCGAACACCGTGACCCGGGTGGCACCCTCCACGTGGAACTGGAGGGGACCGTCCGTGGGGTTCGGCAGAATGACCGGTGCATTCATGGTAGCATCCACCACGGAGGTGACCGCACCACAGGTTACCTCCTCGTCGCACACCAATTCGGCCATGAACTGGGCCACGAAGTTGACAGCACCTGCAAAATCGGATTGCAAATAGCCCACGTGGGCATTGGCCGTATAGCTCTTGAAGCAGTTTACCAAGCCAAGGTTCCCAGCCCGCACATGGATGTCGTGGCTACCTGATGCGACCAGACCGGTGGGTATACCGATCACGGAAACTTCCTGGGTGTAGTAAGGAACCACGTTATCACCCGTTTCGTGCACGCTTGCCAAGGGATGATCGCCTGGTTCGATCCAGAGCGTATCACCGATCGCACCGCTGAAGCTGTACACAGCGAACACATCGCTGGAGTAGCCAGGGCTACCACTGTTGCCTTCCACACCTCCAAGAGACGCGCTCTCGGACGCGAGCACAGCTGGTATCTCCGATTCTTGGTCCAAGTAGGCGCAATGCAAAGCGCTGATGGCTCCTGCGGAAACGCCACCCACAATGATCTTGTCCACATCAATGCGGTACGGGTTGCCATTTTCCGCAACGGTCTTGCGCAGGTAGCGCACGCAAGCCTTCATGTCGTGTGCGCCACGCATAACGGCGCGGGTGGTGGTGGCTGCATTGGGAATGAAGAACCCGACCCGATAATCCGGAGCCACGGCCACGTAGCCCATGCGCGCAAGTGCGTTACAAATGGATGCCACATCCGCTCGTGATCCAGAAATGAACGAACCGCCGAATGCTACCAACACCACCGGGCGCTCTTGCAGCACATCTCCGGTGGGTTCGTAAACATCCATGCGCAGTGTCTGTGAGCCACCGGAAACACCGGTATTGCTACCAAATACGACTGCATTGGTAACGGTCACGTTCGGAAAAGTGGCTTGGTCGGTATAGCGGCCATTGCCACAATCCTGAGCACGCATGCTGGTCCAGGAGCACAGGACCAACAACGCCAATACGGGTAACGATCTTTTCATGAGAGGTTTGCAGGTGTTTAGGATGCCCGGAAGGTATGCATGCAGAACAACTTCACAAAACACGGCAAGCCATTGCAGCACAGTGCGTCACACAGCTTCTTGCACCATTCATACAAGCCGCGACACAACAGCATATGCAAGGACTGGCACGGCATTGGTAAAAGCGCCCACCATCAACCTACCGGAACCATGAAAAAGCTCCTCTTGATAACCCTTACCGCCTGCATGGCCAGCAGTGCAAGCGCCCAGTTCCAAGTGAACCCGCAATTGGGGGTCAACTACCGCTCCATCACAAGCAACCAAGCCGGCCTGGACTTCAAGGCGGCCATGGGTTGGCAACTGGGTGCGGACCTTCGTTTCGGGGATCGCCTGTACCTGCAGCCTGGTGGCTTCTTCGGCCGCAGTGCAACCGTTGTGAAACAGAACTTCAACGACACCCTGCGAATTGAAGATGACCTGGTTCAGACCAACCTCCGCTTGAAGGCCATGGTAGGCTACCGCATCATAGACACCTACCAGTTCGATGTGCGCTTTGCCATGGGTCCTACCTACGATGTGCTCATGAGCGTAGATAACCGCAACGACCGCGTGCAGTACAACAAAGGCGATTTCCGCGGTGGCTCTTTGAACATCGATGCAGCGCTCGGTTTCGATATGGGCCTGGTGACCTTGGAGCCCAGCGTCAGCTTCGGACTCAGCCAGGTTTTCAAGGACAACCCGGCGGTTCAGGATATTGGATCCAAGTACCTCACCTTCGGGTTCACCCTGGGTATCAACTTGGGTAACGACGACTGATACCTTGATCACGCATGAACGAGAAAGCCCCCAGCGTCGCTGGGGGCTTTCTCGTTCATGGCATAATCCGCTTACACCAGCTTGCCTGCCATCTCATCCATGGTCGGCGATCGGTCAGGTACGAAGCAGGAACTGCCCAAAGCGCTATCCATGAAGGACCTGAGCAATTCGGCACGGTCCCTTGCACGCTCTTTGGCTGATTCCGCCATGAAATAGAGGAACAACCCTCCGGCCAACCCGGCAAATGCGAGGTAAAAGCCCCAGGGCCTCAGTGCCATGGACCATTGCGTAAAACCAACGAGCAACCCCATGGCACCCAAAGTGCTCAGCGCGGTGAGGGTGCCTTGGAACACTTTCCAGATACGGGTTGATGGTCCGACGACCGCTTTGATGAGGGTCCCTCCGCTGGCCAACTCCTGTAAGCGGATCTGTATCTGGGGGGTCCACATTTCGCTTGAATGACTCGGAAAACGTAGCACCAAGCGGTCCACCGTACCGCGCAACTTCAGGTCGGCCGGGTTGTTACTGCGTATCTGCCGACGCACGCGTTCAACGATCTGCTGCGGGTTATCCGAAGAGATGCACGAGAAGCGAGGGCGTATCCTGGGGCGTCGCATTGCACACACAAGATATGATTTCCGATCCGCCCCTCATCTTCCTGCGAATATTCAACCCGCAGGTCACGCTCTATCGGCCAAGGCATTGGCCACCTCGGTCCAGGGCCCTCCATTGTAGGTGCCTTCCATTCCCTGCCCTTGCAGAAAAGCCTGTACCTGCCCGCTCCTGTTGCCGCTAAGGCAGCAAAGGACAAGTGGCCTACCCATGGCCTTCAACTCATCCAAGCGTTGCACCACTTCCTGCATTGGAATGTTCACGGAACCCGGCACATGTCCTGCATGGAACTCCCCCGGAGTTCGCACGTCCACAATGGTCATTTCCGGCTGTTCGAGTAATGTGGCAAGATCCATGGTCGGAGGTTGTTCGGCCGAAACTAGTGCAGTGCTCCGGAAGTTCAACGACCAACTCCCCCATCCTTCAACACTTCGAAAGTGTTGGTGTGACCAGCCGGAGTACCTACTTGCCGATGCCGATACGATGCACTTATGAGCTACGGCTGAATTAAGGTAGTACACATGCAGATGCCCAATTGACCAGCGCTCAGGAAAAGATGGAAGAACCAGATCGGTAGTGGATCAAGATGGTCATGGGGGCACATTCGACACGAAGGCCCTTTGAGTTACCCACCAAGTTTCTGCGGTCGGTCAATGGCGTTCGGAGATGTATGACCAGCACCTGATGCACGAGTGCCCACGGTTTGGAACTCCCAGCTAATTGCGCCCGTAGCAAGGGGCCATGATCTACAAAAGTGCAGTTGTCGCGATCGCTTGGGGGTTGGGTATCGGCTCAGTCCAAGGCCAATGGGATGACCTGGTCCATATTCCAGCACATGCTCAGCAGCGCATTGCCGATGACATGCGTCTCGGCCCATCCACGCGTGCTGCACAGGAGATCGCCAGCATTGAACTTCCGATCGGCACCTACCAAGTGGACCTGATCAACGGTAGAGGCCGGGTCGTTCGGAGCTACCAAGCAGAGCGTCTGCAAGAACTGGAACTGGGTACACTTCGACCCGGTACTTGGACCCTGCGAGCACGAACCAGCGAGAGCTACTCCGTTCGTCGTTTCATGGTCATCAAGCGGGGGACCATCATGTGGTCCCAACCTCGCACTGCTGCGCGAAACTGAATCCAGTTCCCACGCAACACCGCCCCAACTTACAAGACCTGCCCCGGCAGCCATCTGAGGACTTTTCACCCGCTGGCGTTCTTTTCGAGAGCGAGCGTATCCTCTGGGCCGATCCGCAGGACCTTCACGCATTGCGTATCGCTCATGGGCAACCATGTCGTGTAGGTACGGCGCGGGGTACTGATCAGCGGGGCTGACCCAATGCCCCGTGAACGGGACACCAAATGGGCGGCTTATCAAAACCGATCCAAGCGCAGCGCCGAACTCGTTTTCGCGACCAATGCGCGGGCGATCCCTCGTAGGCTTTGCTACGCGCCAAATTCAGAGCTGCGTCCGCGTGTAAACCGGTCTCTGCCCCAACAACTCAAGATCTCCTTGGGACGCGCTTAGAAGCGAACCCCCTTCATGCGCATACGAACAATGGCCTGGTTGGCCAGTTCCATGTCCGGATCGTATTCCAGCGTGCGCTGGAAGTCCAGCATGGCACTATCCAGTTTATTCTCCAACTCGTAGGTAAGCCCTCGGTTGTAATAGGCCTGTGCATACATGGGGAATCGGTCGATGGCTTGGCTGAACTCAACTCGGGCCTCCAAGGGCTTCCGTTGATGCTCCAAGAGCACGTAACCGGTGTTGTACCAAGGCAGCGGGTTTCGCGGATCCACCATTTTGATCTGGGCGTAAAGCGCAAGCGCCAAGCTATCCATGTGGTTGTCCTGAGCGAGCATGGCTTTCCCGTAGAGCGCCTCCATACCATTGGGCCTCACCTCCAACGCGGAATTGTAATAGTCCCACGCGATCCCTTCTTGCAGTGCGGCATGCAGCACACCGAGTTGCACATAGGACTCGTAGAAGACCGGATCGCGTTCCACGGCTGTGCGATAGCTGCTTATGGCAAGCGCCGTATCACCCGATTCCATATGGATCCAGCCCTTCAAATAGTAACCGCGGGCATGTTGATCGTCAATGCGCAGCGCCTGGTTGGCCAACTCCATGGCGCGGATGTACTCCCTGTTGGCCAGCTTCAGTTCAGAAAGCTTCAAGAGCGGTTCCGTGTCCGAAGGAGCCAATCGTATGGCATTGCGGAGGTGGTACTCCGCGTCTTCCAAGCGCACTTTTCTGTAGAACAGGTCGCTGATCGCCATGTGGTACTGGGCGTTGGTGCTATCCAACGCAATGGCACGCTTCCAATCGTTCATGGCGGGAAGCACGCTATCCAAGCGTTCGTACAGGCGTGCACGTTCTGCGAAGAGGCTTCCGTCGCCGGGACGCTCAAGGATCCGTTTTTCGATATCGGCAATAGCCTCGACCGGGCTCATGCCTTTCCGTGCGTCCTTTCGATCGTCGCATGCGGACAGG
Organism: Flavobacteriales bacterium; assembly: GCA_019638115.1. GTDB lineage: Bacteria > Bacteroidota > Bacteroidia > Flavobacteriales_F > PHOS-HE28 > PHOS-HE28. The sequence continues at coordinate 698,369 of JAHBUK010000002.1, forward strand.
AATACCAGAACAATGAGAAGAGAAGGAAGAACGTTTCGCTGCATGCTGGAAAAGAAAGGGCCCCGGCAACACACTCCAAGCCGGGGCCCTCAAAAGTAGCGGGAAGGAAGGATCAGGCGAATACCGTGTCCTCCTTGCCAACCACCGCTTCTTTGATCTTCTTCTCCAGTTCCTCGCAGAGTTCGCTGTTGTCCTCCAACAGTTGGCGCACCATATCGCGGCCTTGTCCGAGCTTGTTGTCTTCATAACTGAACCAGCTACCGCTCTTCTTCACGATGCCCATCTCCACACCCATGTCGATGATCTCGCCGGTCTTGCTGATGCCTTTTCCGAACATGATATCGAACTCGGTCTTGCGGAAAGGCGGAGCCACTTTGTTCTTCACGACCTTCACTCGGGTGCGGTTGCCGGTAACGTTCTCTCCATCCTTGATCTGGGTGGCCCGGCGGATATCCAAACGGATGCTCGCGTAGAACTTCAAGGCATTACCGCCGGTGGTGGTTTCGGGGTTGCCGAACATCACACCGATCTTTTCGCGGAGCTGGTTGATGAAAATGCAGCAGCAGCCCGTGCGGCTGATGGTGCTGGTGAGCTTACGCAAGGCCTTGCTCATGAGGCGGGCTTGCATACCCACGGCACTATCGCCCATTTCACCCTCGATCTCTGCGCGTGGGGTCAGTGCTGCCACGCTATCCACCACCAGGATGTCGATGGCACCACTTCGGATCAAGTTGTCTGCGATCTCCAACGCTTGCTCGCCATTGTCCGGTTGGCTGATGAGGAGATTCTCAATGTCCACGCCCAACGCGGCGGCATAGAAGCGATCGAAGGCATGTTCCGCATCGATGATGGCAGCGATGCCGCCCCGGCGCTGGCATTCGGCGATCGCGTGGATGGCCAACGTGGTCTTACCGGAAGACTCGGGGCCGTAGATCTCCACGATGCGCCCCTTGGGATAGCCCCCAACGCCCAAGGCCAGGTCGAGCCCGATGGATCCGGAAGGGATCACCTCCACCTGTTCAACGGCGTTATCGCCCAACTTCATGACCGCCCCCTTTCCGAAGGTCTTCTCCATCTTGTCCATCGTAAGCTGAAGTGCTTTCAGCTTGTCCTTATTGATGTCCGCTGCCATGATCTTATGCTGTGTTAAGGAGTTACTTTTTCAATGTGTTCCACCCTATCCGGTGGCCAGTACCTGTGCTGCGTGATCCTTGGTGAGCACCTTATCGATCACCCGTTCAACGATCCCTTTTTCGTCGATGAGAAAGGTAGTTCTAATGATGCCGTCGAACTCGCGCCCCATGAACTTCTTTCTGCCCCAAACGCCAAAGGCCTTTGCGACGCTCAGATCCGTGTCGGCCAACAAGCGGAATGGCAGCCCATGTTTGGCTTTGAAGCGGGCATGCTTCGCCACCCCATCGGGACTTACACCGAGCACTTCATAACCGGCGCTTTCCAATTGGGAATGACGATCGCGCAGGCTGCAAGCCTCCGCTGTGCATCCCGGTGTATCATCCTTTGGGTAGAAGTAAAGCACCAGCTTTCGACCGGCGTAGTCGCTCAACGCGAGCTCACGACCATCTTGGTCGAGACCTGTGAAGGCGGGAGCTGTTTGTCCGGGCTTTATCATTTTGCACTTTGACGACATTACTGTCAGTCATCTGACGGCCAAATAAGCGCACAGTCCTGTGATCGCCAAATTTCCTGGCATAAAGTTTTTAACAGACCCGCTCCCAAGGGACGTCGCGCCGTGTTCAGCAACCCACGATCCCGTTCGATCGTATCACTTCGCCACAACAGAACATTATGAAGCGCTGGATACAGATACCCGCTCAATTGCGCCACGGCTTGATCGACCTCGAACTGCTCGGCCTGCTGGCACTCTTCCTCGTTGTGATGCTTGGCTCTCTGTAGTGCCCCCCTCAGGGCTTGCTCCAACCACACCATCAGCCTTTTTCACGGACCTCCACATTGGTGCTCCGTATCGCCAGGTGTGCCGTGTGGGCCTCATGGTCCCTGCGTTCAGGCACATCCTAGGCTTCATGGATAGCATTGAACAGTTTGCGCGATGGGCTTGCGCGTGCGCCATGTGACCGTTTTGGGCACCCCAGCACGTTGTCGGCACCGGCAAGAGCGGGTTGCAGGACCATCCGCTGAAGCGGGGTGGTAATTTGCACCCGGAAAATGGACAACACAGCCCCACTAGCGGAACGCATGCGGCCCACTTCGCTTGAAGAGGTGGTGGGTCAGGAACACTTGGTGGGCCCAGATGGGGTATTGCGAAAGGCCTTGACCGGGGGCATGTTACCGAGCATGATCCTGTGGGGTCCGCCTGGTGTGGGCAAAACCACACTGGCCCAGCTCATCGCCCAGGAATTGAAACGTCCTTTCCATACGCTGAGCGCGATCAGCAGCGGTGTGAAGGATGTGCGTGAAGTGATCGAACGGGCAGGAGGTAGCGGACTGTTCTCACGCAGTGCTGTACTCTTCATCGATGAGATACACCGCTTCAGCAAAGCCCAACAAGATAGCTTGCTGGGGGCGGTGGAGAAGGGCACCATAACGCTGATCGGCGCAACCACCGAAAACCCGAGCTTCGAAGTGATCGGCGCATTGCTATCGCGTTGCCAGGTGTATGTGCTGGAGCCCTTGGGCAAGACGGAACTGCTGGGCCTGCTGGACCGGGCCATGCGCACGGAACTGGCCGAACTACCGATCGTGTTGAAGGAGAGCGATGCCTTGCTACGCGCCAGCGGTGGTGATGCCCGCCGATTGCTGAACACCTTCGACCTCTGTGTGAAAGCCACGACGGCCGACGCTGATGGGAACATCACCATAACCAACGCGGTGGTGAAGGAAGTGGTGCAGAATTCCGCAGCCCGCTATGACAAGCAGGGCGAGCAGCATTACGACATCGTCAGTGCCTTCATCAAAAGCATACGCGGCAGCGATCCCCAGGCCGCGGTGTATTGGCTGGCCCGCATGGTGGAAGGCGGTGAAGATGCCCTGTTCATTGCACGCCGAATGGTGATCTTGGCCAGTGAGGACATCGGGAACGCAGAACCCAATGCGTTGCTGATGGCCACCACCTCCATGCAGGCCGCCCAATTGATCGGCTGGCCGGAAAGCCGGATCATCCTCAGCCAATGTGCGATCTACCTCGCTTGCGCACCCAAGAGCAATGCGAGCTACGTGGCCATCAACGATGCCATGGCCGCCGTTCGGGCCACTGGCGACCTATCCGTGCCCATGCACCTGCGCAATGCCCCCACCAAGTTGATGAAGGAGCTTGGCCATGGCGCTGGTTATGCATATAGCCACGATGGCCCGGGCAATTTCGTGGAGCAGGAGTTCATGCCGGATGCACTTAGCGGCACCACTTTCTACAAGCCCGGTTCGAATGCCCGCGAACAGCGCTACGCGGAAATGCTCGATAGGATCTGGAAGGGCCGCTACAGCTAACGGGCCGCTGATCAACTGCCTCGCTCCTGCTCCAGAAAACGCTGGTGCATGTCGTAGATGATCCCGAGGCTCACCACCAACCCGCCTATGCCCTGCTCGGCCATTTGCCAAAGCACATCCGCAACAATGTGCACCACACCCGGTTTGGTGAAGGACATGCCCACCACGAAGATGACCAGGAACACGAAGAAGCCCACGGCAGCTCCGACGGCCATGGTCATCACCGGGAATGCTTGTTTAAGCGATATGAACTCGTACTGGATGGCCTTGTGCACCAGCAAGGTGAGGCCAAAGCCGATGACCAGGTAAACGATCCCGGACAAGACCAAGTAAAGCGCTTTCGGCACACCCAGCTCCTGAAGGTCGGACAGGATCACGCCGTGCCAGACGTAGGATAGGGCGAACATGACGGCCGCAGAGCTGAGGCCGGGAAGCAGTATGGCTCTGGATGAAAACATTACAAGAATCTCAATTCCACGGGGAAAAGTAGCGAATGCGCAGGGACCCGTTCCTGACTTTGGGCAGGCCTGCCGTAATTTGTCCCGTCATCATGAAGAACGAACGCCCCCCCTGGTTGGTTGCCTCTGCGCTGTTGTTTGCAGGGCTGCAATTGGTGGCCTGCCGCAAGACCTCGGACCGGCCCAAATGGGATGTGGACCTTCTGGCACCGGTCATAACCACGTCCATGAGCATTGGCGACCTGGTGCCCGACTCCTTGTTGGTGATTGATGCCAATGGAGCCCTGTCCTTGATCTACAGAAGCGAACTTTTCGCAGTGAGTTTGGATAGTGTGCTACAGGCACCGGACACCACGTTCGATTACCGCTATGCCCTACCATTCGGACCGGTCAACTTTCCTGCTGGCGCCACCTTTTTCAGCGACCAGGAGGTAACCCGGTTCGACCTGCAGGATGTTGCGCTGCGCTACTTGGAGCTGCGCGAGGGTGAATTGGAGTTACAGCTCAAGAACAAGGTGGCCAGCCGGATAATCGGCACCCTATCACTACCCGGTGCCACCCTTGCGGGATCGCCGGCCCTCCTCACTACTTCCGTTGATGCCGGAAGCCCCTCACAGCCCACCACCGCGTTTGAGCGCCGGAGCTTGGCCGGTGCCGTGTTCGACCTGCGCGGCCCCCAATTCAATGCCGTAAATACCTTGAGCACCAGCATTGTGGCCCAACTCGACCCCAATGGAAGCGGTGCCACGGTAACCGAAGCGGACAGCTTGGTGGCTTTAGTGAACTACTATGGCCTGGTCCCCCAATACGCACGTGGCTACTTCGGTAGCCAATTGGTGGAAGTGGAACCCACAGAGAACGCGCTCGACCTCTTCAACAACATTGTGGGAGGCACGTTGGACCTGGATGCCGTTAGCCTGAAGCTCGTGATGGTGAGCGGTCTCGGAATGGACCTTCAGGTGCGTTTGCGCGAATTGCTGGCCATCAACAGCCGCACCGGAGCCGAAGTGGCCTTGAACCATTCCATCATGAATGGCCCCGTGAACTTGAGCCGGGCAATAGACCTGGGCAATGGCTTCACCCCTACCACCTACCAAACGACGCTCAATAATTCGAACAGCAACGTGGATCTCTTTGTGGAGAACCTGCCGGACAAGGTCCGCTTCGCGTTGGACCTAAACGTGAACCCGCTGGGGGACATATCCAACGGGAACGACTTCGTTTATTACGACAGTAAACTTCGCGCCGACCTTGAACTGGAGATACCACTGCGCCTGATCACCAATGAATTGACCCTGCAAACGCTTATCCGACCGGAGTTGCCGGGCACTGTGGAAGGCCATGGGCTGCGGGAAGGTGAATTGAGGATCTTCGCGAGCAACGGATTCCCTTTTTCAGCGCGCTTGGAACTGGCGATCGTGAACGCCGCCGGTGAAGTGCTGAGCACCGCCAACGTGCAGGGAACTATCGGGGCGGGCATGCTGGGCAGCAATGGCTTGGTGCAACAGAGCACCAGTTCGCGCGTGGTGGCACCTTTGACCCCGGATCAGGTGGACCTGCTTTACGGGGATAACCAGCTACGACTTCGTTCCGTGTTCAATACCGCCGACCAAAGCCAACACATCCAATTGTTCGAGCATTACCGGTTGGACCTACAAGTGACCGCAAGCGTGAATTACTTGGTGAACGGGGATGAGTAGGAAGCTTTTCACGCTACTGGGGACCATGGCCACCAGTGCATTGCTCGGTCAGTTGCCCGCTCTGCCTTCCGACAGTGTGGTGGATGGGAACGGCCGTTGGCGCCATTCACTTCAACTCGAAGCATGGGGCCAGTACAACGCCAACACCTTGTACAATGAATTGCTGGGTGGGCTGTGGCGTGGCGACGAACTGGACCGGACCATCCGGGAGCGGAGTGCCGATGCGTTGAAGGGCAGGAACAGCCTGGGCTATGATCTTGGCGCCCGCGTAACATGGACAGGTGATTCAGGGCTATTCGGCAAAACGGATCTGCGCCCCCTGATCAGTGTAGGGCACACCGAGCAATTGGGGCTACGCTTTACCGAGGACCTATACCGCACCACCTTTTTCGGGAATGCCGCATATGAAGACCGGACCGCCGTATTGGGTCCCAGCGCCTTCACCCAAATGCGCTACCAGAGCATCGGCGCGGGCATCCGCCATGCCAGGACCGGCTCGTTCGTTCGGCTGGACCTCCTGATCGGGCAGTACTACGCATCGGCGGACATCGTGCAAGCCGACCTCTACACCGGGATCGATGGCCGGGTGATCCGGGCAGACCTGGATGCCACGTATCAAATGAGCGATACGGCGGGCAGCGAGTGGGGCCGCAACAACGGGGCAGGCGCCGCCCTTTCAGCCGGTTGGAACTACGCGTTCGGAAAGGACGAGCGGACACGTATCGGCCTGCGGATCTACGATCTTGGTTTCATTCGCTGGAATGATGAAGCGCGCTCGCTTACCAAGGATACGCTCATTGAATTTCAAGGCTTCGAGGTTGTGAACGTATTGGACCTCGATAACGTGATCCTGGGAGAGGACCAACTATTGGATACCCTGGGGATCCGCTACCGCCCGGGAAATTTCACCAAAGCAAGCCCCTTCCTACTCGCGGTGGAACTGGAAAGGAACTGGGAGAATGGCTGGTATGCCGGCATACGGGTGCAGCAGCGCTACATACCGGGCTATGTTCCGCAGGTGGTCGTCTCTGCCGCCAAGCGGGTTGCGGACCGCGCTCTATTGGGCACAAACGTGGCGTACGGTGGCCATGGAGGCCTGATGCTCGGCCTGGGTGCACGATGCCGCCTGGGCAATGGTATCTGGGTGGACCTTTCCACGCCTAACGTGCTCGGCTTCGCCTTGGGCAAAACGCGAGGAATAGGCTTAAGTGCGGGGCTTTCCTTCGGCTTTTGACCCCTTTCCCACTTTGCGATCGATCCAGACCGTAAACACCATACATCCATGAACTGGCTTCTTTTGGTAATTGCAGGCCTGCTTGAGGTGGGCTTTGCCACTTGCTTGGGCAAAGCCAAGGAAACCAGCGGTTTGGTCGCCACCTGGTGGTTGATCGGATTCTTCGTCAGTCTTTCACTCAGCATGATCTGCCTCTATCTCGCCGTGCGCAGCCTGCCTATCGGTACCGCCTATGCGGTATGGACGGGCATTGGAGCCGTGGGCACCGTTCTGGTAGGCATATTCCTGTTCAAAGAGCCAACGGATACCTGGCGCATGTTCTTCTTGTTCACCTTGATCGTCTCCCTCGATGGGTTGAAGGTCGTTACGCGTTGAACATGCCAGCCCCATATGGCGTAGGTTGCAGCTCAAGTCACGGAGCATGAAGATCAGCATCATCGGCTGCGGGAACATGGGCACCGCCTATGCACGCAGCTTTCGGAAGTACGGACTGGTGCAGGCCGAGGACCTGTGCATGGTGATCCGGAACCCCGAACGGCGCAGCCAACTGGAACGTTTCGGCCAGGTACTGACCAGCATAGGTCCGGAAGTGCAAGCCTCCGACCTGGTGATCATCGGTGTGAAACCGCAGGACTTTGCTTCCATCGCTCCCGCGTTGGCCACTCGTTTGAGTCCGGACCAAGTGGTGCTTTCCATCATGGCGGGCATCACCCTGGCCCATTTAAAAGAGGCTCTGGGCCATGCCAATGTTGTGCGCGCCATGCCCAATGCACCGGCCCAGATCGGCATGGGCATAACCGCTTACGCCACCGGCGCCGAGCTGAACATGCGCCAAACGCTGATGGTGGAGCAACTGCTCAACTGCACCGGCAGGGCCATCCACTTGGGCGACGAAGCTTTGCTGGACCCGGTAACCGCCTTGAGCGGCAGTGGCCCTGCGTACTTCTTCGAGATCGTGCGCACCATGATCGAAAAGGGCATCGAACTGGGGCTTCCGGCCCATGTCTCCAGCGCGTTGGTGAAGCAGACCATGCTGGGCAGTTTCCACCTGATGGAGCATGCGGACCGCAGTCCGGAGGAGCTGATCAAGGCCGTGATGAGCAAGGGCGGCACCACGGAAGCGGCGTTCCGGGTGATGCAGGAGGAAGACCTTGCCGGCACGCTGGGTCGGGCCATCGGAGCTGCCAGTGTGCGGGCCGGTGAACTGGGCCGATGATCATTCCGGGCCAAGGGATCGTTCCCTTCCCGACCTTCGGGGCATGCCTTCCTCCCTGCTCTACCTCCTAACAGGTGTGAAAGCGATGGCCTTTGCCACGCTCCTACCCGGCCTGCTACATGCACAGAACTTCACGCAGAACAGCAAGCGCTATGCGAACAAGTTCAGCTACGAGGCGCTCGGGCAGGAAACGATCATCCACACGTGGTACCACTATGTGACCAGCCGCACGGAGGACGGTGCATATGTGGCCAGGATCTTTCATCCGGACCTGGGGCAGCTCACTTCGCGAACACACTACCTGGATCCACAATTCACGGTGAAACACGGGACCGAGCACCTCTGGTGGGACAACGGCGATCCCCGTTCCGTAGGGCGCTATGAGCAGAACGTGAAGGCCGGTTTCTGGGTGTATTGGGGTACGGACCTGGCCCATCATGAAGAAGGGAACGAATCCGCGAGCGGCAAGCAGGGCATTTGGACCGTTTGGAGCACTGAGACCCGCAAGTCCATGGAAGTAACGTACGTGAACAACGTGCGCCACGGCCCCTTTGTCACGTTCGACAGTCTTGGGGTGGAGCACTCACGTGGCCGCTATGAGAAAGGCGTGCTCATAGAAACGGAGGGCGGCGCACAGCCGGAAGTGATCGAAGAGCAGATGCCTGCATGGGGCGGCTGTAAGGAAGCCGGAGACACAGGGGCCATTTCCCGGTGCCAGCAAGAGGGGCTCTATCGCTTTCTTGGTCAAAACATGCGTTACCCGAAAAAGGCGATGGACATGGGCATTCAGGGACAGGCGATCATCAGCTTCACCCTCGATCCGGAAGGCCGTATCAAAGACATCGAAGCACTAAGTGGGCTTAGCAATGAGATCACGGCCGAGTGCATCCGGGTGATCGAACAGATGCCGCCTTGGGAGCCCGGCTACCAACGTGGCAAAGCGGTCAATGTGCGCTACAACCTGCCGGTGAAATTCACCATACGCTAAGAGCTTGTTCAAGAGCTGTTGAACAGGCCAAGAGATCACAGTACGGTGATCTCCGTGCGCCGGTTCAGCGCCCTGCCCTCCTCGGTATCGTTGGTGGCCACCGGCTTGCTTCGGCCATATCCCTTGGCGGTCAAGCGTCCGGCTTCCACCCCTTTGGCGATCAAGCGTTCGCGAACGGCCTGGGCGCGCTGCTCACTGAGCTTTTGGTTGGCGGCATCGTTGCCCACATTGTCCGTGTGGCCCCCGAGTTCGATGCGCAAGCCGGGGTTCAGGAAGAGCAAGCGTGCGAGCTTGTCGATCTCCACGTCGGAGGCGGACAGCAGCTCATAGCTGGCGGTGTTGAAGAACACGTTGCGCAGTGCTATGGAGGCGCCTTGCTTCAACGGGGCCATGGGCACATCGAGTTCGAAAGCTTTGTCGGCAGTGCCCTCTCCTTTCACGTCGTAGGTCTGCGAGAAGAAGAGGTAACCCTCGGCCCCGGCATTGAGCGCATAGTCGCGACCGGTGGGCAGGCAGACAAGGAACTCCCCGCTTTGTGGGTCGCTGTAGGCAGCAGTGGCCAATTCGCCGCTGGCCAGGTCGTAGAGCATCACATCGGCCTCCACAGCAGCTTTCGTGTCGCGGTCGTAGACCTTGCCCTTCACGAAGGTGACGGGCACCGGACGGGCCTGCGGATAGAGCTCGAAGCTGTAGAGGTCCAGGTCGCCGAAGCCACCTGGGCGGTCACTAGCGAAGTAGGCCAGCAGACCATCGGCACTTACCAGCAGGCTGTTCTCATCACCCGGGGTATTGATGGGGTAGCCGAGGTTCAAAGCCTGCCCCCAGCGTCCATCAGCCTCCTTGCGGCTCACGAAGATGTCCAGCCCACCCATGCCGGGGTGCCCGTTGCTGCTGAAGTAGAGCGTACGCCCGTCGGGATGGATCTGCACGCTTTCCTCCTGGAAGGGCGTGTTCACATTGGGACCGAGCTTCTCCGGGTTGCTCCAACGGCCATCGTCCTGCAGTTGGGTCATGTAGATGTCGGTGTTCAGGATGCCGTCCTGCGCCCGCACACCACGAACGAAGTACAAGGTGCGGCCATCGCTCGCGAGGCTGGGCTGGCTCTCCCAATTGCGACTGTTAACCGGTGGCCCCAGGTTCTCCGGTGGGCTCCAGCGCTCACCGATGCGTCGGCTGATGAACAGGTCGCAGCTGCCCAAGCCCTTGCGGCCCTTGCCGTAGGTGCCGTCCGCATAAGCGCAGGCGGTGAAGATGATGAAGCGGCCATCCGGTGAAAGGGTGCCTGCTCCTTCGTTCCTGTCGGTATTCACGGAAGGGATGCCGCGGCTCGGTTTCCAGTTCCTATCGTCACCGCGTTGGCTTACGAAGAAATCCTCCTGCTGTCCCACCATCGGGTCGCTGGAAGCGATGCGCCGGGTGAACATCAGCGTACGATCATCGGCCGTGATGCAGGGGTAGTATTCAGGATCGGCAGAATTGACGCCGCTTCCCAGGTTCACCGGCTCGAAGGGTACGGGGCGCGCCAGGGCCGCTGGAACGAAGGCGCAGTTCTCCAAACCCAAACGTGCACGCGACTTGCGTACCGGGTCTTGCTCCTTTTCCAGGAAAGCCGTGTAGTTCTTTTCGGCAGCGGCGTATTGGCCCGTGGCGAACTCCAGGTCGGCCAGGTGCAATTGGGCCACCGGGTGCAGGCGGGGCGCCAGGGCCATCACCTCGCGGTAGTAGGCGATCGCTTCCGATGCTTTGCCCTGCCCTTCCTTCAGTTCCGCCAGCATCAAGCGCGGTTCCACGAAACGCTCATCGGCCTTGGCCGCCTTCAGGAACTCGCTCTCCGCACATTCCCATTTGCGCAGCCGCAAGCACTCCACGCCGCTTTCATAGGCCTTGATCGCCTTGCTGTTGGTGGAGCTATAGCCGCGCTGGGCCAGTGCTGGCAGGGTCGCTATCGCCAGCATGAACACCGCCAACAAGGTGCGTTGCCAGGTCTGGAACGGGATCGATGGGGTCATCCGGATCACGGGATGTTCATGTATTTGTGAGTCTGCAGCGAAGCGCGCCAACGGGGATGTTGCTTGATGTGCTCCACGATGAGCGGGGTCATGGTATCGCGCTTGTCCCATTCGGGTTGCAGGTAGAGCAGTGCATCGGTCGGCATGCTGGCGGCATGTTCCTCGGCCCATTGCAGATCGTGCTTGTTGTACACCACCACCTTCAGTTCATGCGCCTGTTGATGGATGCCGGGCAAGGGCGCCTTGAACTTCTTCGGGCTCAAACAGATATGGTGCCACTCCCCGCTGAGCGGGTGCGCGCCCGAGGTCTCGATGTGCGTTCGGAAGCCAGCGGCACGCAGAGCGGTGGTGAGCGGTGCGAGGTCGTGCATCAAGGGTTCACCGCCGGTGATCACCGCAATGCGTCCGGGGAAAGCAGCGGCCTCGCGCACCAGTTCCTCCACCGATCGCCTGGGGTGTTTGTCGGCATCCCAACTGTCCTTCACATCGCACCACACACAACCCACATCGCAGCCGCCCAGTCGTATGAAATAGGCCGCCTGACCATTGTATGCGCCTTCCCCCTGCAGGGTGTAGAAGGCTTCCATGACCGGGAGCGTGTGAGACATGGGGCAAAGGAACAGAATGAGCGGAGGAGTAGCGAGTGGCGAGTGGACGAGTGGCGAGTAAATGCCCCACAAAAGGCGCTATTCGCCTATGGGGCATTTACTCGCCACTCGCAACGAAGGCCCATCGGGCCGAGCACTCGCCACTCCCCCAAAAAAAAGAAAGCCCACACAGGGCCTGTTCATAGAACCCATGGTTATCACATGGGCGGGACCGCGATGGTGGTTTCCGTAATCCTCCTGTTGCCGAAGCAAGTCCGCACCGAAGTGCGGCTGAGGCCCGCCGTAGACCACCAGGGTGCAGTCCCTGATGGAAATTGTTGGTTCCGATGAACGTATGGCCTGTGTGGGCTTCGCGTTGACGCCCTTGCAGGGCGGTTGTGAGCTTGACAGAACGGATGGCAAAGAACTGTGGTACAAAAGTAAGCGAGAGCATGTGCTCATTTGACCATTTAGGCCCCTCATGAGCACATGCTCTCCTACCCTTCCCCCTTCTGCCCCACGAAGTGGTCCTCCTTGTCCTCGAAGAGGATGTTGAAGGTGGTGAGGCTACCGTAGCAGCGGGTGATGTACTGCTGGAGTTCCACCTTGTCCTGCTCACTGAGTTTGGGGTGGGCGTTGATCTTTTGCTCCAGCACCCGGAAGCGGTCCCTGATCATCACGATCTTGTGGAAGAAGTCGTCGATCGGGAGTTCCTTGCTCTTGAGCGATGTATCGCGCGGTTTCAGCTCCATCGATCCGCCTTCGTACTTGCGGGCCATTTCCACGGGGCGCTGGGGCATCTGCATCCGTTCCAGCACACTGGTAAGCGCCTCTTCCACGGCATCCATGTCCAACTCTGCACCCGGCAGTTCAGGCCCGGCGGCGGTCACCTCCAAACCGGCGAAACTGCGGCTGATGGTCTGCTCGCCGTGGTCCTTGAAGAAGGCGTACACCGTGCGTGCATCCAGGTCGAATACAACACCCTCGCCCATGGTGGGGTGCTTCACGCGCGCCCCAATGCTCAATGCGTAGATCTCCATGCGTGTTCAGCAGATATCGAGAATGGCGTACTTGGTGCCGTTGAACTCCACGGCTTGGCCCACGGCCTTTCCGGTAAGGGCTTGGATCAATGGGGCCTTGGTGCTGACACCCAGGTACCATTTGCCACCGGCATCGAACTCCTCCAGGCTGGCCGCGATCAGGAAGTTGCGCTGATCGGTGTGAACCACGGCACCGTACTGCACCACATCCAGCTTCACAGCGGGATCGATGGCACCCAGTTGCTCCAGATCCAGCTGGATGTGCTCGTACTGCTCGCCGAGCGAGTTCATCAGTTCCACATCCCCGCCACGGGTGCTTTCAGTCTGGCTGGCGCTTTCGGCGTTGTCGTCACCGATGGTAACGGCCTTCAGTTCATTGATGCGGGTCTTCAATTCGCTGGCGGTGGCCTCGAGCCGGGTGCGTGCCGCTTTCAGGACGCTTTTCTTCAGCGCGGTGTGGTCCATGGTCGTAGTGTTTAACTGGAACGGAGTACCGGTCCGAAGGTAGCGCTGCTGGTGCGATGCGGCGCCTGACCAACGGCAGGTCCGTAATGCAGGTATTTCGCATTTGCCGCATCCAGAAGCATATGCTTATCCGCCTGCGCCTCATGAAGCTGGCCGATTTCAACACCCTTCGCGAGGCCATGGTGCAGGCCTACCCGGGCTTGGATCAGGCCATCTTACGGGAGGACCATTTTCAGGACGCGTATCCAACTCTTCCCCGAAGGCCAATTGTGCGAGACAGTGAACGGCGAGGTAGTGACCGCGGCCCTGTCCATTGAAGTACCTGGGCGGCCACAGCGCAAGCGGGCCACCTGCTGATCGCAGGTCCCGGTCATAGCTTGTGGTGGCGCTCGATCTCCTCGGGGCTTAGCCGCAGGAACCGGGCAGCGTTGTTGTAGAAGATGTCCCGCTTCTGTTCGGGGCTCAGGAACGGTGCCTCCTCGATGACCTGTACCGCCCTTTCGATGACACCCGGCCACACCATCTGGTCGGTGCCGAACATCACGCGCTTGCCGAAACCATGGTCCATGATGGCCTGCAGGTAGCGGTAGAAGGCCGGCCGGGGTTGGGTGTACACGATCACCCCCACATCCACGTACACCTGTGGGTGCGCATACAGCACGGCCAGCAGGTCGTCGAGCATGGGAAATCCGGCGTGCATTACGTTGACACGGAGTTTAGGGTACTTCACCAGCACCTCTTCCATGGTGAGCGCACTGTGCATACGCGCCCTGTATTGGCCGGCACCGAGGTAGATCACGCCCGGTGGCCCGGGGCCCAGGTGGATGCTCACGGGGATGTCCAGTTCCTCGGCCATGGCCCAATACGGCGCCAGGCGCTCATCCGTGGGGAGGATCCCCCTGTACTGCGTGAGCAATTCGCCCAAGACGGCGATGTCGCCCTGCTTGAACAGTTCACCGACCTGCTCCGGTCTCGGCGCATGTTCATCGATGTGTAGATCGAGCGCGGGGATGATCCGCTCCGGCAGGACCTTCTGCCATGCCTTCACCCGGTCGAGGTCGCCGCTCACCACGCCAATGATGTTCAATTTCTCCATCGCCGACAGCGTCTGCTCCATGAGTTCCTGATCGGTCATGGGCGACCACACCGGATCCTTGCAGGGTGGCTCCTTGAACATGGCCATGAACACCTCCACGTAGGGTACGCTCGGATCCCAATGCGGGAACTCCGCGATCGGCGTACACATGCCCAATGGTGGAGGCCCTTGCGCATCGGCGGTCATGGCATGCAGGTGTACATCGATGATGGGCTGGCGCTTCTGGGCCACCGCCACCAATGGCAGGGAAAGGAGCAGCAGCGTGGTGGTCCGAAAGCTCATGACAATGGTGTTTGGGGTCACAAAATATCCCCCTTCCGGCATCGGACCGGTCATGACCGATCGAACGGTGACCTTTCCAAGGGAACGGCGCCGTAGCGGTGCCGGGCAACTTCAGCCGGAATCACTGAACGCGCACCACCGGATAGCGCCTGTAGCCCGGCTCGTGGTAAGGCGAGCGCTTGTACACCCAGTCCAACTGGGCACGTGCATCCGCAGCGAACACCGGGTCGCTGACCTTGCGCTCTTCCAAGGCCTTGCGCAGAGCCGGGTCTCTGGCCAGCAATTCCGCCGCGATGTCTTCGAACACATAGCTGCTGAAATACTCCTTCTGCTGCAGCACACTGTCGAAGAAGCCCCAGGCGAAGTAGCTGTCGCTGGAGCGTGGCTCCAGGATCTCCATCACCAGGCGGTCCGTGGCGTGGCCCATGGGCACGAGCGCATCCCCGGGGCGCGCTTCGTAGGTGCCTGGCTCCGTGGTGGTGCTGATCCCGTAATGCAGGTAGCGGCCTTCGTAGGGTGAGCGCACGGTGCTGAAGTCCTCGATCCGCTGGTATTCCACCGTGAATGTGCTTCGCTCGCGCAACACCTCCATGGGTACATCGTCCAACTTCAGCCGGGCGATCACTTCGCGCCATTCCTGCGGGATCAGGTAGGCCTTGGGCTTTTTCAGGGTGAATGTCGGTGTAAAGCGGTCCATCCATGGCACCACGGTGTCGGTGGGCTGGCTTTGGTCGTAGAAGAGACGCGGCAGGCCGCTCACCGCACTGTGCTTGTGGCCGGCCCGGTAGCCCTTCCACGGCAGTTGTTCCACGTGCGTGGTATCCAGCACGTAGTTGAAGCCGAAGGAATCCGACTTCGCCACGCTCACTCTGGACCATTCGCGGAATTCCTGAATGCGTTGTCCGTTCCTATCCATCATGGCCAGTGTCCCCAGCATCAGCTGAAAGGTGGCGTTCACCCGGTCTTCAAAGGGCTTCAGCATGTGCGTTTCGCTGAGAATGCCGATCCGGTTCCTAAGCCCCGCATGCCCACTGCTGTAGCGTGGCCCATCGAGGAAACCCTCCAACCCCTGCTCCGGGAACTCCTTCACGGTCTCGAAGTAGGGGCACATCAGGTGGCCGCGCCGGTCCATCCAGGCCTGTATCTCCGGCTTCACGCGTGTTTCAAGCAGCTCAACGAGCGCCCAATTCAACCGGTCCGGGTGGGTGGTGAGCAGCTCCATCACGTACTGGTGGTCGGCGCCATTGCTCACGTGCGTCTCCAGGTAGATGTCCGGGTCCCAGTGTGCGAGGGCCTTCAGCAGGTCGCGGGTGTTGCGGGCATCGGCCTTGATGAAGTCGCGGTTAAGGTCCAGGTTGCGGGCGTTGGCGCGGAAGCCGTAGGCATCCGGACCGTTCTGGTTGGCGCGGCTGTGGCTGTTGCGCTGCTGGGCGCCGCTCACGTTGTACACCGGCACGATGCAAACGGCGGTATTGGCCAGCAGGCCCATGTACTGGTCGCTGTGCAGCAGAGCGCGGGCCAGCAGCAGGCTGGCGTCCACCCCATCGGGCTCGCCGGCGTGGATGCCGTTGGTGATCCAGAGGATGCGCTTGTGCGCCGCGCGCAGGCTGTCCGGATGCGGAGTTGTTCCGTCGTGCAGGATGAAAAGGTGGATGGGCTGGCCGTTGTCATCGGCGCCCATCACGGTGAGGGTGGCGCCGTGGTGGGCATCGGCCAGTCCACGGAAGGCATCGATGGCTTCGGTCCAGGTGGGCGTAGTGGTGCCGGTGAATGACCGGTATCCATCGCTCCGGTGGTTTTCTGACCAAGCCTCCGCTCCGCTCTGGGCAAGAGCGAGTCTACCCAGCGTAAGAGTCAACCATGTAATACCTGTGCGCATGGGCACAAAAATGCGAAACCGCCAACCGCGCCATCGGCGATCGGCGGTTCCCCATGTGGTTCAGATCACTTGAAGGTGACGGTACCGAAGCGGTGGGTCTTACGCCAGTTGGCATAGATGAACAGGCGGTCGTCACCGATCTGCACTCCGGCCTTGGGCCTGGTTATCGCATCACGTTTGTCCTGTGGGAGCAGTGCCTCCCGGAACACCTTGCCATCCGCATTGATCGTGGCCAGGGTAATGAGCATGTCCTTTCCGTAGCGGAAGGGTTCCACCTTATCACCAGGCAGCAGCATCAGGTTCTTGCCATTGTCATTGAACAAGAGGTAGATGTTATCCTTCTTCACCAACAAGGCATAAGAAGAATAGCGGCCACCATCGTTGGTGCTGTGCTGGCGTTTGGGCACTTTGGCTGCCCAGGCGATGTTTCCGCTGGGGTCCACGTTCACCACGATGATGTCGTTGTACACGTAGTTGTAGATCGTGCGCGTGGTAGTTCGGCCATTGGCATCCGTAGTGGTCACCGTTGTAATGTAGAAGCGGTACTGCTCAGCGACCATCACAACACCGCCATCGGTGCGCCTGATGATATCGCGGAGCTCATAATTGGGAAGTTCCAGTTCCTCTCCTTTCCGCTCAGCCTTCCTTGTGGCTTTGGCTTCTTCCTTTTCGGTCATATACGCAGTTATGAAGTCCTTCTCGAACTCCTTGTAACTGGAATGGACGATCGCCTTCGTTGTACGATCAAGGCGTAGAAAGAACGTTCCACTGATCGCAAAGCTCCCTTTGTTGCCATACAGCCCCCCGCACAGGATATCACCTTCCGACCCGATGTTCAGGGATAGGTCTTGGAAGAATTTATCGCCAACGACTATGGCATGATCCTCAAGGGGAGATCCATCACCATTAAAGACCAACAGGTGATATTCGTAAGTAGCCTTTCCATCCTTCTTCAGGTCCCTGGCTTCACGTTTCTCAGCATACTTGACCCCGATCATGAACACGGTTCCGTCGTCCGCCACTCGAAACTGCTCCACGGAGAACTCTTCATCCGGATATGGCAGGGAAACGCTCCTCTCCCAAAGCGGTGACATGTCCGCACTGTAGACCTTCAGCTCGAATTTTTCACTCGCGCCTTTTTCGAACGGGAGTAGTTGGCTGACCAGAACAGCTTTTTTCCCAGGCGAAACCGTCACGTCGTAGAACCCCCTGTTCCTGCGGCTTTCCACATCCATGGAAGAGAGCTTTTGCAAGCGGCCGATCGGCTTCATGTCCACCTCACTGAACGAACGCATGTAGGTTGCAATGGTCTTGTTCTTCTTATCGAAAAAGGTTGTGAACACCAAGATCTTGTCACCGAAAACCACCACGTTCTTGAGGCTATGTTCGTTCTTGTCTATCGTCAATGGCAATAACTTTTGGTACACCACGCGGTGGCTGGCGTCCATCTTACGGATGAATGTCTCTTTCTTGAGTTGCACGGTCATGAACACATGGTCATCCGTGTAGCCGACCACTTCCTCGAAAGCACCATCCTTGTTGTCCTCCATATCCATGCCCCACTCCACAGCCGCGCGGTCGGTTTTGGTTTGTGCGGAAAGGGGCGCCACCATAAGAAGCAAGGCAGCTAGTGCGAAAGATCTTTGCACGTTCATATTGGAAAGCGTTGAAAGTGAAGTCCACAACATTAAGCATTGTTAGCAAGCTGCGGAATTGACCAAAGAAAAGGGCGGCACCGTTTGGCACCGCCCTTCCCCAAAGATCATGTTCAGATCAGTGCACCAGCAGCTTCCGCCAGGTAGGCGCTCCCTGCACTGGCACTATACCCACATGGTATAGCCCCTTGGCAACACCTGCAAGGGATACGCGCAGCTCGGCACCACCGTGGAAATGATGCTCGGCCACTTGGCGGCCACCGGCATCCACCAGCAGCACACGCACTTCACCGACCGCATCGGAAAGCCGCACGGTGAAGCCGTCGTCGTTCCCCGCCGGGTTGGGCAGCAGCAGCACGTTGCGATCATCGTGGAACTCAGGTACGGCAACCGTTCCAGTGATGGTGGTATCGATGTTCACCACAATACCGAAAGAAGGCCCCCAAGCGCCATTCGCATCACGCGCACGCATCCAGAGCACATTGGCACCAGCCTGCACCGGTGCAGGAATGCCCCCACCCCGGATCACCTCCAGCGCACTGTTGAAGTTACCATCGCCCGCAAGCATGGGCGTGGCAAACCCCGGCCCTGGATCCTCGTTGTTCAGGTAGTACTCGGCCGCGGTCACCTTGATATCCGGAAAGGAAACGGCGCCCGCGAGCACATCGACCACCACACGGAACACAGGCCCCCAAGCGTTGTTGGCATCGCGGGCACGCATGCCCAACACATGCACACCCACGGAAGGCAGTGCCGTGGTCTCCACCATCACCTGTTCCAATGCGCTGTTGAAGTTGCCATCGAAGGCGAGCATGGGCAGGCCGTTGCCGGCGCCGGGGTCGGTGTCCCAGAAGTACTCCGCCAACGTAATGTTGATCTCCGGTACGGTAAGCAGAGAGGGCTCCACAACGATCACGGTGGAGAAGACCGGTCCCCAGGCGTTGTTGACATCGCGTGCGCGGATGCCCAACGTATGTGGTCCTTGAGCTGGCAGCGTGGCGGACTGGGCCAGCACCTGCTCCACGGCATCGCCGAAGTTGCCGTCAACGGCCGTCATGGGCGTACCGTTGCCAGGCCCCGGGTCGCTATCCCAAAAGAACTCGGCAGCGGTGATGCCCTGCGCAGCAAGCGCAACGGAGCAGCACATGGCCACTGCGGTAAGAATGTTCCTAAGCTCTTGCATGGCCAGGATGGCTTAGCGGTCCCAAGCGTTTGCACGTACCCGGAGGGTGGCGCCTTGGCGGATGTTGAACGGGTGGCTGCCCATGTAGATGCGGGCAGCACCCGTGTGCAACGGGTGGAAATTGTCAAGGGTATAACTGCCACCATAGGCACCTGCATCACCGAGCGTAAGATCCAGGTCGTAGAAGGGGGCGGCCGGGTTGGCCCCATTGATGGCAGCGCTTCCGCCCGGGAGTCGTCCATCAGGTTGTACCGTTATGGCCTGGTTGGTAATGTTGTTACCAGTGAACGTGAAGCCCGAAGTGGAAATGGTGGTGGCCATGCTCGACTCCACCACGTTGAAATACACGTTCGTTTGTCCGGTCAGTGAGCCGCCGTTGTAAATACCGCGGTTGTTCGTTCCTCCGGTGAATGTGGCCACGTTGTTCATCACCTCCCAAACCGCGGCTGTCGGTGTGTTGAACATCTGGATCGCGGTCGGGGCGGAACCTGCCGTAGCTACCACGGTATTGTTCCAGATCTGGTTGGTGATCCCCTGGGTATTCCCTCCCCGGCCTTGGATACCGACACTGCGGTGCTTCACGTAGTTGTTGCGGATGTGGATGACCTGTGCTCGACTGTCGACATAGATGCCGGTCCCGCTTGATGTGGCGCAATCGACCAAGTTGCCAACAATGGAAGCCGTGTCGCCCTGGAAAGCAGTGGTGCTGGGATTCACTTGGATGAGGTCATTACCCGTGGTGGAGACGATGCTACACCCGATAACGGACCCTAGGTTGATGCGAATAGTGCCTGCTTGGAAATCACTACCGACGACGGTGGTCTTGAAGAAGTCGGAGCCCATCTGGATGCTGCCCACCACGAACTGGCAATCGATGATGGACACTTGGGTGCTCCCCACCGTGGCACTGCCACTGAAGGTGATGTTGCCGAACGTGTTACGCATACCGATGATGCGTATCACCCGACCACTGGCGGGGATCAGGGTCCAGTTACCTTGTACCGTGAAGAAGCCGTTGTTCTCGAAGCTCAGGAATTCCAGGCTTTTGCCCACCGTGATCGTTTCGATCCACGGAATGTCGCCTGCGCGGTTCTTGATGATGATACGATCACCATCACTGGCGGCGGAGATCGCCGAAGCGATGTTGGGGAAGGCCGGTGCAACACCGAACTCTTCCACGATACGGTCCACGGCGGAAGCCTGAAAAGCCGCGAAGGCCAGGACCAAGGAAAGGGTCTTTTTCATGTTCATGGTTCAAGGGGAGCGAAAGTAGGAATGTATGCCACCGCTATTGGGCTTGATGTTGCAGATGGTGTTCCCATCGATCCCATGGCCCCTGTGATCGGATCGCCGTTGGCTCGCGATGCAACTCTACCAAAAAGGAAGACCCCGGCACCAGGGCGTTGGTACCGGGGTCTGAGAACACAGGTGGGTCCTGGTCAGAAAATGTTCAGCAGCTGGGGTAATGGCAAGTGCGCTCGTCGCAATCCTCCGCTTCAGGAGCGGGCGCTTCGATCACCGGCACCGCTGGCTCAGGTTGCACACGTTGTGCGAACAGTTGTTCTTCTTCGGTGAGGCAGAGCAGCAGGGTGAGTGTTTGTACGGGCCACATGGTCGTCTTGCGTTTGGTTGCAGGTGGGTGGTCAGTCCGGTATGCTTTTGACCTGAAGCGCACCGCAAGGTTTCACATGAAGACCACCTTTGTCAAGACGAGCGGTGATTTTTCTTCGACGAATCCAGCACGGCCGTCGACTAGATCGACCTAAGGTCTGCTCCGCTCCTCCTCCAGAAGCTGCTCCATGGCACTCTGGATGCGGCGGTTCCGGCCCTCCCGTTCGGCCACAACTGGTCTGGGCAACAGCGGCGTCTCGGCAAGCTCCGCGTCATTCAGGAATCCAATGAGCTTTTCGTTGGCGGACACCACCTCCATGCCGTAACACACGGCCAAACTGCGGCTTTGGTCCCTTCCCATCTTCCGGCCAATGGCCATCACCACGAAGCGCTGGCCCTGCGTGCCGATGAAGCGGTGGGCCTCGCACAGCGGACCGGTGTAGGCCTTGCGTTGGCGCAACTCATCGATACGCTGGAAGAGGCCCTGCCGCAGCCACTCCCCCACGGCATCGTTCATCATCTCGATCTCCAGGGGATCCAGCTGCCGGTCCAGGAAGAGTTCCTTCATGGGCTCCACGGTATCGGTGCTGCGGTCGTGGTCGAAGCGCTGGAAGAAGGACCGCACCACGCCCAGGTGACGGGGCACCAGGTTGGTGAGGCGCAGCATGAACATCTCCGGGCTGGAGTTGTAACGCGCCAGCAGGGCCAGCAGGGCATCACCATCGAAACGGCGCTTGGCGAAGCACAGCCGGATGCCGGCCATCAGGTCCGTGGGTGGCAACAGCAGCGAGCCGGCGAAGTAGCTGGCCTTGCCGTTGTTGAGCACGTGGTCGAAGCTGGTGGCGCTGGGCCATGGAGTGAGCAGCGGCCGTTGTTCCAAGCCCAGGAAGGCATAGCCCAGCTCCTTCGCGTAGAGGAAGGCCTTCTGGTTCTCGGCCAGCTTGGCGTTGATCAGCAGCTTTTTCCGCTCGGGGATGTACACGCTGCGCATGTGCATCAGCTCGGGGAAACGGTCCAGTGCACCTTCCTCGGTGGTGTAGCCGAACTCCCCTTCCAGCAGGCTGCGCAGCTCGGCGCTGGTGAGCGAGCGGTCCTCCTCCAGCCCGTGCTTCTGGCGGAAGCTCGACACCTCCCGCTCCAGCTCATCGAAGTGGTTCTCGTTCAGTTCCTGGTAGGCACGCAGGGCGGCGAAGTAGAAGTGCTCCTGCGTCATGTTGTAGTTGGCCGCGATCCGCGCCAGCGTACTGATGAAAGCCGCCACCTTGGCCGGTGCGTTGGCGATGATCTCCACCAGCTTACCCCGGTCGATGCCGAAGAGGTCCAGCGGCACCTCCTGCAGGAACCCGCTTTCCAGCAGTTCGCCCACCGGCGCCAGGTGCTTGTCCAGCTTCAAGCTCACGAGCTTGTCGAAGGTGGTGCCCAGGGCCTTGGCCAGCGCGGCGATCTTCTCCGCCTTGGGGTACTTGCGGCCCTTCTCGATCTCGTTCAGGTAGGACACCGACAGGCCGGTAAGCTTACCCAGCTCGGCCAGCGAGAGGTCCTTGGCCTGGCGGGCGCGCTTGAGCTTCAGGCCGAAGATGAGGCGGATGTCGTCCTCGCGGATGTCCATGATGAAGGGGCGCCAAGGTACGGGAACGCCCAGCCCACCACGGCCTACAACAGCATTGGATACCTTCAGCCCTTCAGAAGGAGAACGAGAGAACGATCGCCACCATGAGCCACCACCGCATCCGCACCCAAGCCGATTACGACAACGCCTACGCCGCCAGCATCGCCGACCCCGAAGCCTTCTGGGCCGCACAGGCCGAACGCTTCACCTGGCACAAGCCCTGGGACAAGGTGCTGGCTTGGGACTTCGAGAAGCCCGATGTACAGTGGTTCATCGGCGGCAAGCTCAACATCACCGAGAACTGCCTGGACCGGCACCTGAAGCAGCGCGGCAACAAGCTGGCCATCATCTGGGAGCCGAACGAACCGAAGGAGCGCTACCTGCGCCTCACCTACCGCGAGCTGCACGAGCGGGTGTGCCAGTACGCCAACGTGCTGAAACGCAACGGCGCGAAGAAGGGCGACCGCATCTGCATCTACATGCCCATGGTGCCCGAGCTGGTGATAGCCACGCTGGCCTGCGCGCGCATCGGGGCCATCCACAGCGTGGTGTTCTGCGGCTTCAGCGCGCAGAGCCTGGCGGACCGCATCCAGGATGCCGCCGCCACGATGGTGCTCACGAGCGACGGCCTGAACCGCGGGCACAAGCAGATCCCCGTGAAACGCGTGGTGGACGAAGCGCTGGAGACCTGTCCCACGGTGCAGAAGGTGATCGTGACCGAGCGCCTGGGCTGGAGCGTGAACATGGAAGAAGGCCGCGATGTGTGGCTGCACGACGAGCTGACCCACGTGGACAAGCACTGCCCCGCCGAGAGCATGGACGCGGAGGACCCGCTCTTCATCCTGTACACCAGCGGCAGCACCGGCAAGCCCAAGGGCGTGGTGCATACCTGCGGCGGCTACATGGTGTACACGGACTACAGCTTCCGCAACGTGTTCCAGTACGAGGAAAGCGACGTGTACTGGTGTACGGCTGATGTGGGTTGGATCACCGGCCACAGCTACATCATCTACGGTCCGCTGCTGAACGGCGCCACCACCCTGGTCTTCGAGGGTGTGCCCACCTTCCCCGATGCGGGCCGCTTCTGGCAGGTGATCGACAAGCACGGGGTGAACATTTTTTATACCGCGCCAACGGCGATCCGGAGTTTGATGGCCGCCGGGCTGGACCACGTGCTCGCTTACTCGCTGGATAGTTTGAAAGTGATCGGCAGCGTGGGCGAGCCCATCAACGAAGAGGCGTGGAACTGGTACAAGATCCACGTGGGCAAGGACCGCTGCCCCATCGTGGACACCTGGTGGCAGACCGAGACCGGCGGCATATTGATCAGCACCATGGCCGGGGTAAACGACGAGAAACCCGCGCACGCCGCGTGGCCCCTGCCCGGTGTGCAGCCCGTGCTGCTCACGCCCGATGGCAAGGAGATCACCGACAATGAGGTGGAGGGCCTGTTGTGCATGAAGTTCCCTTGGCCCAGCATCCTGCGCACCACCTGGGGCGACCACGAACGCTGCCGCCAGACCTACTTCAGCAGCTACAAAGGCTACTACTTCACCGGCGATGGCGCCAAGCGCGATGCCGACGGCCGCTACCGCATCATCGGTCGCGTGGACGATGTGATCAACGTGAGCGGCCACCGCTTCGGCACGGCCGAGATCGAGAACGCCATCAACCAGGCCAAGGGCGTGGTGGAGAGCGCCGTGGTGGGCTTCCCGCACGACATCAAAGGCCAGGGCATCTACGCGTACGTGGTCTGCGAAACACCGATCCCCGCTGACGATGCGCAGGCCATGGAGAACATGCGTGGTGAGATCCTGGAAGCGGTGGTGGCCAGCATCGGCCGCATCGCCAAGCCGGACAAGATCCAGTTCGTGAGTGGCTTGCCGAAGACGCGCAGCGGCAAGATCATGCGGCGCATCCTGCGGAAGGTGGCGGAGAACGAGTTGGGTAGTTTGGGGGATACCTCTACCCTTTTAGATCCGGCGGTGGTGGAGGAGATCAAGGGGGGGCGGGTGTGACAGGCAATTGGCCTTCAAGCCCGATTGCCGGCGTGGTGCGGTGGCTATTCTTTGGGCCGCCTAACGGGCTGTACGCTGTGGTGTCCTTGTGCGGGCTTGGCGCAGCGGGGCTCCGGGGTCCCCTCCTGCGTCGGGGCCTACTCGCTCCACGCTGTGCCGGGCCCGCCCTGCGGCCAGCCGCCGCTTCCATCCCGGGCGGAAATATCCCGGCTGGAATTTCGTTCGACCTTCGCGTTATCCTATCCAAGATGAAGCTCTTCCCAGTTTTGGCCTTGACGATATTGCCAGCCGCAATGGCCATGGGGCAGTATGGGTATCCTACATCATGGCAATACTCGGACCTATTGAAGTTGGACGAGCCGTGCGTAGTCGTATGGGAAACCAAATTGAACAAACGATCCAGGCCCACAGGTGATAGCACCATGGCTTGGTGCTTCTGCTTCGACAAAGAAGCGCGACGATTGGATGCCGCTGTTGGCTGGCCCATGGAACGCATTGGAGAACGAACTGAAGTTTGGGAATTCGGCGAGGTCCACCTGCTGTTCAATGAGCAGGGTGCAGTAGAACACGGATGGCATAGGTTCCGATGGGCGCACAGTAACTCGGATACGATGAGTACCATGAATTACTATCGGACCGAGTTCTCGATATCGGGCGAGGAAGTGAGGAAGGTCTATGCGTACAGCATGGGGCCGGAGAGCATATTTCGGCGAAAGCCGCCGTTCGGAGATTCGCTCAACTGGTCAATCGACTCTGTGCAAGTTTTTGGCCCAAATATCCACAAGCGCACCAGTACGCGTTTTGAGCCGGGAAAAGCGAGTACGAAAGACAGCGCACTCATTTGGTTGGCCAAGCCTTCTCTATTGCCGCTACGCGAAGTGTACTTCACCAATGGTCGTGTAGGATGGACCAACACCAGAACATTTCAGAATGATAAAATGACTCAGCGCGCAGACTCATCGTTTGTAGAATCAACGAATGACTCGCTTATTGGGTTCCCAATGGGAGTGTCCCGATATATCTACGAAGGTGACCTACTTATAGAAGAGAATCATGAGTACTGGGATGAGGAAGAACATCCAGGAACACCACTCAGGTTTGCCATACGCTATAGTTACAAGAACGGCGTACTCCGCAAAGTGGACCAGCGTGATGAACGTGGTCGGCGCGTGCATCAACCGTCCTTCGATTACGTAGGCGATGAAACGGATCCCGACCCGCGCTGGAAGGAAAAAGTAGTCGCCCGAACCACCACCGGTCTGCCGCTGATCACCCACAGAGGTTTTCGACCTCGGGTTCAATACCGGTACCAATATTCCGCTACTCGGCCTGCTTGGCTACCAGACCTCGATTCTCTTGACAGTCTGCGAACGTGGGAGCCACGCTAAGCATTGAAACCAGCTGAAAGCTCTTCATCTTCCAGTCCCTCGAAGACTCCCGAAAGTTGTTATTCCAGAGCGACCCTCACACCTCCCTCACCCCACCTCCCCCTTCAGCTTCCGGAAGTGCTTGTCCTGCGTGATGAGGCGAATGTGCAGATGGGCGGCGGTGGCGGCTATCATTGCTCAACTCTCCGGCCCGATGTTCTCGAGGTCATCCAAGTCCCGATGGCGGCCCGTCGCGCGCTTGTTCTTCACCAGGTCGTGGTAGCCGATGAAGTTCATCGATAGCCCATCGAAGGTCACCTCCTTGCGGTTGGCGTAGCACTCCGGGAAGGTCACGCCGTCGATGGATGTGAGCAGGTCGATGCGGAGCGGAGGCTGCCCGAACTGGATGACATTCCCTTCTTTGGTCAGGTCTTCGACCGTGAGCTTGAACGAGCCAAATCCAAAATCCGTGATCGCACGCAGCACTTTTTCGGCATTGTCAGGCGATGGGTCCAGCCAGATGTCGAGGTCACCCGTATAGCGCGGATAGCCGTGGACACCAACGGCGTAGCCACCCACGATCATGTACGCGGCGTCATGCTCTTTGAGCAACGCGACAAACTCTTTGAAGTCTTTGCTCAGCATGGGTGGCTTTCATGTACTGGGCACGGAGCATTTCGATCGCAAGTAGGCGCTCCCCTACCGGCCTGGAAAGCCAGTATTCGCGGTCGCTTCCAGCTGCATTCAAGCGTACTATTCGCACCTTCCGTTCCATGCTGTGAAGATACGGGAAAGCGGTGCTACAGCGATGGTCTCGATGCTCTTCAACCGCTGGTTGATCCAGTTCTCGGAATAACCTAAACGCAGGTACTGCTCCAAGGCCCGGTCGATGGTACGCTCTGGGTCCTGCATCTCATCCAGCCGCTCGGTTGCCACTTGCGCCAACCACAACTTGAAGGGTTCAGCCTTCGGCGATGGGATGGACTGGATGAGGCGGAAGAGTTGCTCGGTGTTAGCGACGTCGGTCATCCGCATCTTGCCGTCCTCGGCGGGCATTTTCAACTGTCCCATGTTTTGGGACAGTTCACTACCCTCCTCTTTCAGCTTCGTCTTCAGGGCGTTCCAATACTTGCGCGGTCGTGGACTCCCTGTTAGCGCGGCGATCACGTCGATGATGGAGAAGAACCACTTCTCCTGGTCGTGGTCCCAAGCAGTGCGCACCTGCTTGTCGTCGAAGACCTGGATGGCGTTATTGACGGGCATTTCGTCGGGGTTGAATGCACAAGGTAGTGGTGACATAGCACTCGGTGGTCACAGGCAAGGCCGAAGTCCCCATCTGCTTCCGGTAGTGCATGTTCTTGGTGATATGGAGTGTGCCAGTGGGCGGCGGAGATCACTCCACAGGGCTGCATAGCGCATTACATTTGTTAGCATGAATGCCAAAAGCCCCATCAAAGGCGTGAAGCTCATCACGGACGAGACCGAGAACCGGCGTTACGTGCAGATCGACCTTGTCACGTTGGCAAAGGAACCTGAGGCGGTGGAAGAGTATCTTGATGGGCTTGTGGCGCTGGCACGGCGCAACGAACCGAGCATCCCGCATGAGGAGGTGGCGAAGGCCGTGTACAAGCGCGCAAAGCGCAAATGAGATACGCCATCGAGTGGCTCCGGAGTGCCCGGAAAGAGATCGACGCCATACCGGTGCGCGCAGCGGTCCGTATCGTGGAGACGGTCGGACAATTGGCGGAGAACCCACGACCCGCGGGATGCAAGAAGCTTAAAGGACATGACGATCTATGGCGCATCCGAATAGGGAGCTACAGGGTCATCTACTTCATCGGCGATGCGATCAGGCTGGTGCGTGTCGAAAAGGTATCCGACCGGAAGGACGCGTATCGCTGAAGAGCCGCATCGCCAAGCCGGACAGGATCCTGTTCGTTAGCGGCCTGCCGGCAAAGACAGGCGCCTTCATTCCGCAGGCATGGCCTGCCGAAGACGCGCAGCGGGACCTTCGGCATGCGGCGGATCCTGCGGAAGGCGGCGGAGAACGAACTGGGGAGTTTGGGGGATTCGAGCACGTTGCTGGATCCGGCAGTGGTGGAGGAGATCAGATCAGGCCGAGTGTAGCCATCTTTACCTCATGAGCCACCTCCACGACGCCTTCGACAACGGCAAGCGCATCAGCCCCAAACTACCCGAGGGGAAGAAGAATTTCCTGATCGACATCGACGGCACCATCTGCGAGGACATCCCCAACGAGGAGCCCGAGCGCATGGTGAGCGCTGCGATCTACGAGGGCGCACTGGAGATCTGCAACGGCTGGTACGACGAGGGGCACATCATCACCTTCTTCACCAGCCGCCTGGAGGAGCACCGCCCCGTGACCACTGAATGGCTGGACCGGCATGGATTCAAGTATCACGCGATCCTATTCGGCAAGCCGCGCGGCGGCAACTACCATTGGATCGACAATCACATTGTACGGGCCACGCGCTACGATGGCAAGTTCACCCAACTGGTGGAGCGGCAGGCCACGATCGAGACTTTCGAGGAGTAGTTGCCGCTGTGTCCTCCGTGGGCAACCGTTCATCACGGGATGGAGGGCTGGATGCCGGGCCTACATTTGGCCATTCAGCATCCCAACAGCATGATCCTGCGCAAGCACCTTCCCCAACGTCTGCTGGCAAGCAGCAGCGTCTTCGCACTATGCCTTTCCAGCGCGGCCCAAGTGGCACCCAGCACCGACGAAGCCATGTGGTTGCGCAATCCGGCCATATCACCGGATGGCAAGGAGATCGTGTTCTGCTACCAGGGCGATCTGTGGAAGGTGGCGACGAGCGGAGGCACGGCCACGCTGCTCACCACCCATGAAGCCTACGACAGCAATCCGGTGTGGTCGCGCGATGGCAAGCTGATCGCCTTCAGCAGCAACCGGCACGGCAACGACGATGTGTTCATCATGCCGGCCAGCGGCGGGGCGGCCACACGCCTTACATTCCATTCCGCCAGCGACATACCCAGCGATTTCAGCGCGGATGGCAAGTCCGTGCTTTTTGCCAGCAGCCGCCTGGACGACCACCGCAACCAGCAGTTCCCCAGCCCCGGCCTGGGTGAGTTGTACAGCGTTTCCATTGAAGGTGGCAAGGCACGCCGGGTGATGACCACCGTAGCCGAACGCGCCCGCTACAACCCGGCCGGCGACCGCATCGTGTTCCACGACTGGAAGGGCTACGAGGACGAGCATCGCAAGCACCACATCAGCAGCGTTACGCGCGACATCTGGACCTACGTACCGGCCACCGGCGAGTACCGCCAGCTCAGCAGCTTCGGTGGCGAGGACCGTGACCCCGTGTACAGTGCGGACGGCAACACGGTGTACTACCTGAGCGAGGAGAAGGGCAACTTCAACCTCTTCAAGATACCCGCCAACGGTGGCAGCAGCACGGCCCTCACCGACTTCAAGCACCACCCTGTAAGGCACCTGAGCATCAGCAGGAATGGCGTGCTCTGTTTCAGCTACCACGGAAGCCTCTACACCTACACCGAAGGAAGTACGCCCGCCAAGGTCAGCGTACGTGTGGCCGTCGATCAGCGCTACAACCCCGAACGCACTGTGAAAGTGAACGGCGGCATCGATGACTTCGCAGTATCCCCCAACGGCAAGGAGGTGGCCTTCATCCACCGCGGTGAGGTCTTCGTGAGCAGTGTGAAGGAAGGAACCACGCGACGCATCACCAATACGCCCGAGCAGGAGCGCTCGGTGAGCTTCAGCCCCGATGGCAGAACGTTGCTCTACGCCAGCGAACGCAACAACAGTTGGGACCTGTACACCACCACCATCACGCGCAAGGAGGAGCCTTACTTCTTCAGCGCCACCCTGCTGAAGGAAGAAGCGCTGCTGGCCACACCGGCCGAGGAATTCCAGCCGGCCTGGAGCCCCGATGGCAAGGAGGTGGCCTACCTGGAGGAACGCACCGCGGTGCGCATCTACAATCTGGCCGACAAAAAGAGCCGCACGGTGCTCCCGGCCGACCGCAACTACAGCTACGCCGATGGCGATCAGTACTTCGATTGGAGCCCCGATGGCAAGTGGTTGCTGGTGGAATTCCTGAACCCCGAACAGTGGATCACCCAGAGCGGCCTGGTGAAAGCCGATTGCAGTGGCGAAGTGGTGAACCTGAGCAAGAGCGGCTACGGCCACGGCGGTCCCACCTGGGCCATGGACGGCAAGGTGGTGCTCACCTACAGCAGCCGCGATGGCATGAAGAACCACGCCAGCTGGGGTGGCCAGGCGGACGTGTACGGCACCTTCATGACCCAAGCCGCACTGGACCGGTACCGACTGAGCGAAGAGGATTTCGAGCTTCTGAAGGAGGAAGAGGAGAAGCGCAAGAAGGAGGAGGAAGAGAAAAAAGCTCCGGCCGCTAAAGGCAAGAAGGAGGAAAAACCGGCCGTGGAGCCTTTGAAGTTCGAGCTGGACGGCATTGAAGCACGGCGTGTTCGCCTCACCCTGCACTCGTCCAACCTGGCCGGTGCCGTGCTGAGCAAGGATGGCGAGAAACTCTACTACCTGGCCAACTTCGAGAAGGGCTTCGACCTGTGGCAGACCGACCTGCGCAGCCGCGAGACCAAGGTGCTGGCCAAGCTCGGCACCTATGATGTGGGCGGCCTTGTGATCGACAAGGAAGGCAAGAACCTCTTCTTCCTGAAGGATGGTTCCATTGCCCGCGTGGAACTGGACAAAGGCAGTGTGGAGGGCGTGGGCGTGAACGGCGAGATGAGCCTGAACGAGACCGCCGAGCGCCTATACCTGTTCGAGCACGTGTGGCGACAGGTGGTGAAGAAGTTCTACGACCCCAAGCTGCACGGCGTGGATTGGGACTTCTACAAGGCCGAATACCTGCGCATGGTGCCGCACGTGAACAACAACTACGACTTCGCCGAACTGCTGAGTGAGCTGCTGGGCGAACTGAACGCATCGCACACGGGCTCCGGCTACCGCACAGGAAGCGCCACGGGTGATGCCACCGCTTCACTGGGCCTGTTCTACGACGAGGACTTCCAAGGCGATGGACTGCGCATCACCGAAGTGATGAAGCGCGGGCCCTGCGTGAAGGAAGGCTCACGCATCAAGGCCGGGGTGATCATTGAGCAGATCGACGGTGTGGTGATCAGCGCCAAGGAGGACCCCAGCCGCCTGCTGAACCGAAAGGCCGGCAAGCCCACCCTGCTGAGCCTGCATGACCCAGCAACCAAGCAGCGCTGGGTGGAGACCGTGAAGCCCATTGGCCGCGGGGAGGAAAACCAGCTTCTCTACCTCCGCTGGACCGAGCGCTGCGCATTCCTGGTGGACAGCCTCAGCGGCGGCCAGGTGGGCTACGTGCACGTGCGCGGCATGAACGACGACAGCTACCGCAAGGTCTACGAGGACGCACTGGGCAAACACCACGACAAGAAGGCCCTGGTGGTGGATACCCGCTTCAACGGTGGCGGCTGGTTGCACGACGACCTGGCCACCTTCCTGAGCGGACAGGTGTACATGCGCGTGGAGCCCCGCGGGCAGAAACTCGGCACCGAACCCATGTTCAAGTGGAGCCGCCCGAGCGCCGTGGTGATGAGCGAAAGCAACTACAGCGATGCGCACCTTTTCCCCGTTACCTACAAGGCACTGGGCGTTGGCCAACTGGTGGGCATGCCCGTACCTGGCACCGGCACCGCCGTGTGGTGGGAAGGTCTGCAGAACGGCATGTACTTCGGCATCCCCCAGGTGGGCATGATCGACAATGCGGGGAACTTCATGGAGAATACCCAGTTGGAGCCCGACCTGCGCCAGCCCAATGAACCGGGGCTGGTGAGCAAGGGCCGCGATCAGCAACTGGAGGCCGCTGTGAAGTTGCTGCTGGAG
Organism: Flavobacteriales bacterium; assembly: GCA_019638115.1. Taxonomy (GTDB): domain Bacteria; phylum Bacteroidota; class Bacteroidia; order Flavobacteriales_F; family PHOS-HE28; genus PHOS-HE28. The sequence continues at coordinate 730,133 of JAHBUK010000002.1, forward strand.
GAGGTGAAGCGCTGAGCGACCGGTCTACCGCACCAAGGTGACGTGGCCCGTGCGGCTCTCGGCAGTGCCGGCCTGCGTGTAGTTGAGCACGTAGAAGTAGGTGCCTTCGGGAACCTGCTCTCCGGCGAACTGACGACCATCCCACACCATGCCCACACGGTCGGCCAGGAAGATCACCTGACCATAGCGGTTGCGCACTTCAAGGGAGAAGTCCGTGATGCCGGTGGTGTTGCCGAACACACCGAAACCGTCGTTCACACCATCGCCGTTCGGAGTGAACACGTTGGGCAGTTCAAGGTCACCGATGTCGCTGCGGGTGATGAGCACGCATGCCGTATCCAGGCAACCTTGAATGCTGCTCGCCTGCAGGCAGACCTGCACGCTTTCCACACCATCGGGGAAGGTGAACACGGGGTTCTCCTCGAAGGAGATGCCGAAGCTTCCGAAGGTCCAGAGGTAGGTGGCGGCATCCACCGAGGTGTTGGTGAGCGTTACGGGCGTTCCAGCACCTACCACCACCAAGGGATCGGCAGTGAACGATGCTGCGATGTTCGCACCGGGACCAACCACGAACGGAGCCGAGGCGGTACATCCGTTCGCATTGCTAACCTGCAGTGTGTAGGTGGCAGGGCACAACTCGCTGAAAAAGGGTGAAGCCTGCGGTGTGCCACCATCCAGGCTGAAGAGCACTCCTCCTGTACCCACCACGTTCACGATGCCATCGCAAAGGTTGGCGCAACTCTCGTCGGAGATCTCCACGTTGGTGAGGTCGATGGGCGCGGGATCGTTCAGCACAACTTGTGTGCTTGCGGTGCAACCAGCGGCATCCTGCACCACCACGGTGTAGTTGCCAGCAGCCAGACCAGTGAACGTGGCACTGGCCTGGAACACCACACCATCCAAGCTATACTGCAAGGGTGCGGCCCCGGTGGCTTGCACTTCGATGCTGCCATTGGCATCACCGCTGCACAGAGGATCCACACTGAGCACCTGATCGATCACAGGCGCATTGCTGGACGAAAGGTCCACAGCGGTCGTGGCTGTGCAGCCATCGGCATTGATCACCAACACGGCATAGCTGCCGGCGACAAGCCCCCCGAAGAAGGGATCGATCTGCAAGGTGGTGCCGCCGTCAATGCTGTACTGCAGGTCCGTGCCACTGGCAGTGACGGTGATGGACCCATCCGCTGCGCCACAAGCGGGCTGCACAGTGGTCACCCCGTCGATCACGGGCACTTCCGCTGCCAGCACTTCCACCACCGCGCTGTCGCTCTCCCCTTCCCCATTGATCACCACCACGGTGTAGCTACCCGCAGCGAGGCCGGTGAACGTGTTGTCCGTTTGGAAGGTAGTGCCACCATCGATGCTGTACTGCAGGTCGGTGCCGGTGGCCGTGATGGTGATGCTGCCGGAATCGTTGCCACAACCGCTATTCTCAACCACCACATCGGTTATCTCCGGTACCTCCACCACCGGCGCACAGGCATTGTCGGCTCCGCTGGCGATCTCCAAGTAGAAGGTGGTGTTTGCCGCCGATTGTCCATCCACCAATAGCACGTACTCCTGGCCTGGCACCAAGCCCGTGATGGTATACCCGTGGTTGAACTTGGACCCGCCGTCATAGCACAACCGATGGTACAGGAACTGATCACCGGTGGTGGTGTTGCAGTTGTTCACGAACATGCTGAGCGGGCAGGCCACCTGCGTGTAGGCCGGTGCATCGCAGGTGCCATCGTTGCGCAGCACCAAGGTCTGCTGCACGTTGTTGTTGAAGCCGGATACCGAGAGCGAGACGGTAGGCTCCGAAGCCACGAAGTAGAACCAGGCCGTGTTGTTCGGCTCCGCGTTCCAATTGCAGCCATTGAGCGTGAGCGGAGGAAAGTTCGGCTGGTTCTGTGGGTACGCCACGTTGGTGGCGAGCAGCACTTGGTCGGCGCCGCTCTGCGTGCACTGGGCTTGGGCGCAGGCACTGTTGTCCGTTCCACCGGTGATGTCCACGTAGTTGAAGGCCGGTCCGAACACCAACTCCACACTGTTGAACTGGATCTCCGTTCCGGTCGCCTCGATCATGGCGAAGGTCCAGGTGCCGTTGGCAGCATCTGTGGTGTTCAGGCTGGCGAAGCTCCCCGGCGTTTCCACACGGTAATACCCGAAGCTGTAGGGCATTCCGAGGTAGCTGTTCGTGTAGTCGTTCAATCGCTTCAACTGAGCATGGTCACGCAGCTTGATGGAAACGAAGCGCGAGAAATCCGTGTCGTAGAAGTACCCGGCATTGAACACGTTGATGATGTTGCCTTGCGGATCCGTGAGGCGCGCGGCCAGGGTGGAGATGTTGCTACCGCTGGTGGAACCGAGCGACAGGTTGATCTGGCGGAGCACCATGCCACTGGCGGGCAGACCGCTCACCTCCACGTCCTTGGTCAGCGCCGTGTTCCAGTTGTTGCCACTGTCCCAGGTGTTGTGCGCGTTACCATCGGTATTGGAGAAGGTCACCACGGTTTGGCCGACCAAAGAATTCGCAGCAAGCCCCAGCGGGACCAGCAGAGTAGCACATCGACCCAGGGTCCTGCGCTGCAAGTATCCCGGTGCCGACCTTTTCGTGGATGTACTTGCGTTGCAGGGTACAACGCAATGATGCATCGATGGATGAACGGACATGTTCGCGAAACTAAGTGGCACTTCATGCGAACTTTTGATGCCATAGTGCAGCCTTAATAACAAGGTTTCCCACAATGCACTACGATCGCCAACAAATGCTAAACCCCGGGGATATCCCTGCCCAGTCTTTTGCTCATAAGCGGTGATGGTGGCTTTCTTTGGGCACATGTTCACACGCGTGGAACAATTGCGTCGGCTCATCACCTTCATTATTCCGGCTCTTCTTACCTGCGCCACTGCGGCCCAGGACAGTAAGGTGGTATACCCTACCCAAACCTTTTGGAGCAAGTTGGAGGTCAATGATTTCGGGGAATCCGGCAAATGGGGCTGGGGGCTTGATGGGATCATTCGCCGGAAGAACGAATTCGGCCAGGGCAGCATCTTCATGAGCCCGATGCGTGAGAGCATTCGCCCCTGGGTGCATTACCAGTTCAGCCCCCTGTCACGCTTGTCCATCTCCCCTTTGGGCTACATGCACACCACCGAGTATGTGGCCAACCCGGAAGATCTGTTGCGCGAACCCTACCATGAACTGCGCACCACGCTGCAGTACTTCCACCACCAGAAGGTGGCCAAGGGGCGGATCATGCACACCTGGCGCTACCGCTACGAGTTCCGTTGGCAGGAACGCCCGGGCTCCGACGAATACAGGTACACCAACCGCTTCAGGCTGCGCTATCGGATCCGCTACCTGCTCAATTCAAAAGACTTCTACGAGAACAAGACCGCGTACCTGATGGCCTCCAATGAGTTGGGGATCAACATCGGGGAGAACGTGATCAGGAACACCTTCAACCAGAACCGTCTCTACTTGGGTGTCGGCATTCGTTTCCTGACCGCGGTACGGGGTGAGTTGCGCTACGTGGACCGCTTCCGGACACGCGGCGCCACCGGATTCGAATTCGACCTGGACCGCGGGTTGATGGCCTGCATCTATGTGGACATGCTGCGCCGCGTAGGTTCCAAGGACATTCCCATGGTGCGCTTTGTGGACTGATCCGATGAACAAACACTGGAACGGCATACCGTGGACTTTGGCAGTGATGCTCGCTGCAGCGCTTTTCGTGGCCTTGCAAAGCCGCTCCCGCTGGAAGGAAAGCGCAGCCGATGAAAAGCAACGCAGCCTGTATCTGTTGGAACGCGTTGCTGCCGATTCCTGCTTCATGGCCGGCGAATACGATGAGGCTTTTGCCCGCTACGGTGGCGTGCTGCTGGTGAATGGTGACAGCACGCTCTGGACAACGCGTAAACAACGCATGTCCGCGCTCAGCAGCCCGAATGCCGGTACAGGATCCACCCGCAAGGAGTTGGAGGAACGCCTCTTCAGGACCGAGCGTCTGCTATCGCGCTACAAAGGGATGGAGGCCGACCTGGCCCGTAGGCGTGAACGCCTGAACAGGGAGGAACGGCAACTGCAAGATGTGTATGGCGAACGCTTGAACGGCACCGAGGAAGAGCTGGCCAGCATGCGCAAGGAGTTGGAGAACATCCGGGCCACCCGGGTGCTGCGCTTCCCCAATGAAAAGAAAGGTGCCACAGTGATCTACCTCGGGGAGGTGGAGAACGACAAGGCCAACGGACAGGGCTTCGGGGTATGGAGCACCGGAAGCACCTATGAAGGTGAATGGAAGGACAACCTGCGCCACGGGTACGGCGAATTCAGTTGGCAGGACGGTGAACATTTCAGCGGCCACTACCAGCACGACCTCCGCAACGGCTTCGGCATCTACCATTGGAAAAATGGGCAACGCTGGGAGGGCAACTGGAAAGACGACATGCGCCATGGTGACGGCGTGCTCTATGAGGCCAATGGCAAGGAGCGCGTGCGCGGCACGTGGGAGCTGGACAAGTTGAAAGTGACCGTGAAGAACGGCAAGTGAACCGCCGGTCACTGCTCGCCTCCATTCGTAACAGGCCTGGTTACTTCCGGATCGATCGGTGCGTCATACCCACACAAGACGCTTCCCCATGTACCGCAACCTATCCGCACTGCTCACCGTGCTTTCCGCAAGCGCTCTGGCGCAATGCCCCTTCACCCCTACCATAAGCCCCTCCGCTCCTGTGCTCTGTCCCGGCGAACTAGCCACCCTCATCACACAGGAGTACGCGAGCTACCAATGGTATCGCGATGGGCAGCTGATACCGGGGGCCAACGGACAAAGTCTTTCGGTCAATTCCTTCGATGATGCCGGGTACAGCTACTCCGTACTGGCCGAAGAGGATGGCTGCTTCGAGATGAGCGCCCAGGTGCTGGTGGACGGCTGGGTGTTCCTGCCCCCATTCGTGATCCACGAAGGGGACGACCCGATCGCCATCGGCCCCTTCGGAGAGTCCACCTATTGCGAGGGTGCCTTCGTGCAACTCACCCTGGGCATGCCCTACACGGAGAACATCACCTGGACCAACAACGGCATGCCCATTCCCGGCGCCACACAACCCAGCTTGGTGGTGACCGCACCGGGCAGCTACAGCGCAAGTGCGGCCCCGGCCATCTGCCCGAATTCCATCACGCAACTGGGCGTCAGCATCGACATCGCGTTCCAAGCCCCCACCCAGCCCGTGATCAACGCGGTGGATGAGACACTGTGTGCAACGCCTGCCGGGGAGTTCTACCAATGGTACTTCAATGGCACGGCCATGATCGGCACCGACCAGCAGTGCATAACGGCAACGGAGCCCGGCTCCTACACCGTTCTTGTGGACTACGACCACGATTGCCAAGTGATCTCCGAGCCCTACCTGAGCACAAGTGTAGGTGAGCAGGTCGGACAACGCCCCTGGTCCCTGTTCCCCAACCCCAGCAGCGGTATGGTAACGGTCATGTGGAGCGGTCCGCTTACGATGGGCACTTACTGGAGCGTGTATGACGCACAAGGCCGCGAAGTGCGCAACGGGTTCATGCCTGCCAACGGATCGCTGCAATTGGATCTGAGCGACTTGCCAAAGGGCACCTACCATTTCCAAGCGGCCGAACATGCCAAGGCCATGGGACCTGCCACTCGTTTCACCTTGGTCAGGTAAGTTTTGGATCCGCGCCCGGGTGCACCCGGGTGGTCAGGACCGGAGAGCGGGCGCTGCCCGCTCTTTTCGTTGGCCTGCACCACTGCGGATGAACCTACCGGAAGGGTGCGTGTACGGGGTGCGCAAATCCTGAGACCATGATCCCACGCACACTTCTGGCCACCGTCCTGTTGTTCACCGCTCTGCATGCCCGCCCCCAGGCCATGGGCAACCTGATGTACGAGACCAACAGCCGCATTTTCTTCCAGCAGGCCGAGAACCCGGTGAAGGCAAGCCTGCAAGGCAATGTGCTGGTGCTGGAAGTGAACGCCATGATGAACATGACGGCCGACAGCTACCTGGCCATCTTCCATGTCACCCAACTTGGCCAGACCGCCGAAGAGGCCGACAGCCTGATGAACGCCCGCATAAATGGCGTGCTGCGGCGTGTGAAGGAGAACGGTGTGAAGGAGAAGGACGTGTTCACCGACATGCTTTCCTTCATTCCCGTGTATGAGTTGGAAGGCACACGCAAACTCTTCAGCGTGCGCTACCAAGAGGTGCCCGCCGGCTTCGAGATCCAGAAGAACATCCACATCCGCTTCACCGATGCCCGCGTGCTGGACAAGTTGGTGACCGCCTGCGCCAAGGAAGAGATCTACGACCTGGTGAAGGTGGACTTCTTCGTGAAGCAGCAGGCAGCGGCCTATGACACGCTCCGCATGTTCGCCACCAAGCTCTTGCAGCAGAAGCTGGCCAACTTCGAGAAGCTGGGACTGAAGGTGGGCGAAAGCCACCGGATCGCAGGCGAGAAGAACGGCGCCTATTTCCCGCTGGACCGCTATACCACCTACCAGAGCCGGGTACAGAGCAGCCTCAACAGCCGTCGCCGCGGGCAGGTGGTGAACGATGTGCGCAGGCCGAACGCACACTTCTACAACAAGGTGCCCTATGGCCAGTTCGATATCGTGCTACACGCGGAGATCACCGAGCCACCTGTGCAATACACCTACAACATCACCCTGCAGTGCCAGTTGCCTGAAGCCTTCCCCAAGAAGGACGTGAAGGAGATCATCCGCTACCTGTGGATCACCGAGAAGGGAGAGATGAAAGAGCTGAAGCTGTGACCCACGCACATTAGAGCCTCGCGTAGAAGGCCCGGTGAGATCCCTGGTGGCTGCAAGCCCCGAAGATCGCCACCGGGCTCCTCGCGTGAGCGTGCCTGTGGAACACGCGCCTCGAAAGCGGGCAGCACGTGCCTCAAGACGCACCATGCGATCTCGACGCCATCGCGCGCAGGCCAGCGTTGCACATGGAACGAGCGAACATGTCGCCCCCTTGGTGCTTGCAACGTGGCCCTTGCCTTAAGGCGTGTTGGTCATACCCGATCATTGAAGGAAGTTCGGAACACCCGAATACCCGGGCTGCTGTTGGCATGGCCTTGTATGCCAAGCTTGCAGGCACATGCTGTGCCCCCGGTGGGCGGCATGTGGTGCCCACGCTACCTTCGCTGCATTGTCCAACAGCTCATCCGATACCGATGCCGCGCAACCGCCTGAGAAGCCGTTGCGGAACAAGCTTCGACCGTGGTTGCGCAGACTTGTAGGACTGCTCCTTCTCCCCTTTCCACTTATCGGGCTGGTGGTTCTGCTCCTTTATGTTCCGCCGATACAACATGCTGTACGTGGCAAGGCGGTGCGCTACCTCAGCGAACGGATCGGTACCAAGGTGGAGCTGGAGCGACTCCACCTGCGCTTCCCCTTGGGCCTGCAGTTGAAGGGCTTGTATCTGGAGGACGAGCAGGGGGACACGCTGCTCCATGCGGGTGAAATGCGGACGCGCGTCGGGCTACGCAAGTTACTGGGAGGGCAACTGCTGCTGGACCCCATTGAACTGCGCGACGTGCGCGCCACCGTTCACCAACGGGCGGACAGCACCTTCAACTTCGACCACATCTTAGCCGCCTTCGTGGATGCAGGGTCCGCGGATAGCACAACAGCCCCGGTGGAGAGCGGCGGCTCCTCCCCGTTCGCCATCGGATCCGTGCAGGTGGAACGTTTGCGCTTCGACCTGCGCATGGACCCGGCAGCCCTGCAGCTCGAACTGCGCTTGGGGGAACTCGCACTGGATTTCGACCGCTTCTCGTTGGACCCCATGGCCTTCCACGTGGACGAATTCCTGTTGAAGGACACGCGGATCGACCTGAGGAGCCCCAGCAGCGAGCCCACGCCACCGAGCTACCCCGACCTGGAGAACCCATTGGCCGAGCTCGATGTACGGTTCAAGCGCATTGCCCTGGAGAACGTGGCCTTCAGCATGACCACCACCGATAGCGGTGACAGTTTGTGGCTTGCCCTCGATCAGGGTGTCGTGCGGACCAGAAGCATCGACCTTACCCGGCAGCTGCTTCATTTGGCAGACCTGGAGGTGAACGGGCTCAACTTCGGAATGCTCGCAAAGAACCGGACAGAGCCCCTGGACAGCATACCTGACAGTGCGCCACCCTGGCTGGACCGGAACGACGGTTTCCGGTATTGGACCCAGGATCGGGACCTGGCGATCGATCGCTTGCGGATCGGCACGAGCGCCATTGCCATGCACAGCGACAGCCTTGCGGAACCCACCCTGCTGTTCGATCCCGCGCACCTTGCCTTCTCCGACATCTCCCTAAAGGCCCACGACCTGCAGCTCAACAACGACCGCATAGCCGTGAACCTGCAACAGCTACTGCTGCATGGTGGGCCGGAACAAGCACCGCTTGCCCTTGCCTTCGGATTGGATGCTCGGCCGGATTCCATTACCCTGGACCGGGGTGATGTGCAAGCCATGGGCAATGCGTTGCAGTTCGCGTTCGCCGCGCAACCCGGGGATCTGAGCAAAGCCTACCGCGAGCCCTACGAGGTGCCCGTGCAAGTGGAAGCCAGCAGCACGCTCCGCATGGCCGATCTGATTCCGCTGCTGAACAGCAACGGGATCGTGCTGCCCAGCAGAGCTGCCGCCGATGAACGCTGGGAAACCCGACTGTGGATGGCCGGCACCCCACGCCGTGCCGACCGAATGGGGCTTGATCTGGTGGGCGACCAAGGCAGCCGCATAAAGCTTGAAGGACGCACCAGGCAAGCAGACCGCTGGCCCTACAACAACTTCGAGGTGGCGCTCGAAGAACTGGTAATGGGACGGGGAATGCACCAAGTGGCACGCGCCTTTGCACCGGCTGACCTGACCCTACCACAACGCCTGAGCATGCGCGGGAACTTCAGCGGAGATGCCGGCACCGTGCGCTCCGTGATCGCTTTGGACAGTGATCTTGGCCGTGTTGCCGGCTTTGCCGTAGTGAACGACTGGAGCGGCATCCACCCCGATGGCGTGGACCTGGCACTTACCGCCAGTGCGCTCGATGTAGGCAGCATCATCGGCGATACCGCATTGGCACCCCTCTCATTCAAAGTTGTGGCCGGTGGCACCAAGCTGAACAGCGCCGACCGGATCGGCGATCTCACCTTCACGCCCAGCGTGCTCCGCTATTCCGGCAATGATCTGAGCAGCCTGCGCCTGGGCATTACCGCCCGCGGCAATGACCTTGGCGTGGACCTTTCAACACAGGCCGAGGCAGCCGACATTTTGCTGAAGGCCCAAGGCCCATGGCCCAAGGAGGGCGACAGTCTGGCGCTGGACCTCGACCTCATCACACGACATCTGCACCTGCGTTCCTTGGACCTTACGGAACATGCCCTCAGCTACGCCGGGCGCATCAGCGGACGTGTGGCATTCACCCCGGAAGGCTTCGGCCAAGTGCGCCTACAAGGCGAGGGTATCAGCCTCTTCAACGAAAGCACCAACTTCATCTTCGAGCGTTTCAAAGTGGCGGCCTGGTTGAACACCGACAGCACCGCCGTGGAACTGGACAGCGACGCCCTTACGCTCAACTACCATAGCAACCTGGGCATGGACAGCATCGTGTTGCGCACACAAGACAAGTTGGCCAGCTTCTTTCAGCCGGAAGGCACCTTCGCTCCCGTACCGGGCAAACGCATGGACATGGCCATCACCCTGCCACGTACGGAGTGGCTCACCGAGCTTTTGGTACCAGGGCTGGAGGCCATTGACCTGCGCACCTTCAGCGGCAGCTACGACAGCGATAGCGATGTGCTTCAACTGGACCTCGACCTGCCGCACATGGACTACGCCGGGGTGGACCTGCACGACCTGAGCGTTAAAGTCGCTGCGGCGGGCAACAAGTTGAACGGTACCGTGCGACTGGAGCGCGTGGACCGTGATTCGCTTTACCTGGAGAACCTGGTCTTGGAAGCGCGATCCATGACCGACACCTTGCACATTGCCTTGGGCATGGCCGACGAGAATGGTACCGATCGCTACCGCATCGGTGTCGGTCTGGCACGCACCAACGGCGATCCGGTGCTTCACTTGGACCCCACCCTATTGCTGAACCAACGCACTTGGACCGCACACCCCGAGAACATGCTTCAGGTGTTCGATGGCGGCCTGCGTGCGGAACACTTCGAGCTGCAAAGCCAGGGAGAAGCCCTAAGCCTGCGCACCAGCGAACTACGCACACACTTGGAGTTCACCAACATGCGGCTCAGCACCTTCGGCGCCCTGGTGAACAGTGTGGACAGCGCATCGCTGGTGCGCGGGCGATTGGACGGCACCCTTAGCCTGCCCTTCAACGAGACCGGTCGCTTGGCGGCGGATCTGCGCGTTGGCGGCTTTACCGTGCTGGGCACACCACTGGGCAACCTGAGCTTGCAAGCCACTGAAATGCAGGACGAGCACTACCTGGCACAATTCGCCCTGAAGGACAGTGTGAACAGCATGCAGGCTAAGGCCGATGTGGACCTGCGTGGAGATGCCGCCCGGGTGCGTGCCAACGCCCAACTCGGCCTTGGCGACCTGGCCTTCCTCAAGCCTTTCGTCAGCGACTACCTGTTCAGCCTGGGCGGTGGCCTGAATGGGGACCTGCGGTATGAACAAGATGGCAGCGACCTGCGCGTGCTGGGCCGCACCACCTTCCGCGATGCCCGGATCGGCGTTATACAGACCGGAGCCGAGTACCGCCTACCCAACGAGACCATGGTCTTCGATGAACAAGGTGTGAAGCTCGACAACATCAGCGTGTTGGATGCCGCGGACAACCGCTTCAGGCTTGATGGTCGCATACGCACACAGGCCAACGAACTGCCCGAATTGGACCTCCGCTTGCGCACTGACCGATTCCAGTTGGTGAACAGCACCATCCAACAGAACCCCATGTTCTTCGGCCAACTGTTCAGCAGTATAGATCTGCACATAGATGGCCCTGCCATAAGTCCTGAGGTGCGCGGCGATGTTGGCATTTTGGAAGGCACCGCACTGAGCATCGTGCTGCCAGGCAGCCAGGTGGAACTGATCGATCATGAAGGCATCGTGCTCTTTACCGACGACATCGACCTGCAGGACACCCTGCTGCTGAGCACCGATGGACAAATGCTGCGCGATTCGCTGGCCGCACAGCTGCCCGGCGTGGCCTTGGACCTCCGGATCCGCTTGGACAAGCGGGCCACCTTCGCCGTGGTGATCGACCCCACAACGGGTGATCAGGCCACGTTCAGCGGAGAGTGCGACCTGCGCTTCCGTTACGCTCCCGACGGCGACCTTGATCTGCGCGGGCCGTTCACCGTTGGCGAAGGCGGTTACACCTTGGAGTTCTATGGATTGGTGAAGAAGCGTTTCGACCTGGTACCCGGTGGCACCGTGGTCTTTGATGGCGACCCGTTGAAGGGGCGCATGAACATACAGGCCCGCTACCGCTCGGAGACCGCCCCGTTCGCACTGGTGGCCAACACCAGCACAGGCATGAGCGACAGCGAACGGAACAGACTGCAACAGCGCCTGCCCTTCGACGTGCTCATCAACATCAAGGAACTGGTGGAGAGCCCGCAGATCAGCTTCGGGTTGGAACTGGACCGCATGTCGCGCAACAGCTTCCCGCAGGTCAGCAACCGGCTGGACCAACTCGCGCAACCAGCCAACGAAGAAGAACTGAACCGGCAGGTATTCGGCCTGCTGGTGCTCAACACCTTCATCGTGGACGAAGGCGCCAACAGTGCAGGCAGCAGCAGCCTGGCCACCACCGCAGCACGCAACTCCGTGAACGCCTTGCTTACCGACCAACTGAACCGGGTGACCGGGCAGATGATCAAGGGCATGGACATCCAGTTGGGCGTGAACACGTACGACCAAGCGGCCGGCGGCGACACCTACCAGCGCACATCGGTGGACTACAAAGTGAGCCAGCGGATACTGAACGACCGTGTTACCATAGAAGCCGGTGGCAGCATAGGGGTGGATGAGCGCGACCAGAACGTGAGCTCCGTAAGCAACACCCGGGCAGCGCAGTACGCCATCACCTACGACCTTACCCCCGATGGGCGTCTGCGTTTGCGCGCCTTCCACGAGAACGCCTTCGACCTGTACGACGGGGAGATCTTCAACAACGGAGTGGCCATCACCATCACACGCGAGTTCGAGGAGAACGCACGCGATCGGGAACGCAAGCGGAACGCCATCAGAGAGCGGCTGAACGGACTAAAACAGGAGGAGGAATGAGGCGCGGGACGATGTGCTCAAGGAACAACCCTGCTGGCCGGATGAAGGCTGCGGGATCTCTTGCGCGGGGCATCCTTGCGTTGCGTGGAGCGGGCCTGCACGCAATGCCCCGTGGTGCCATGTCTTGGATGCTGGCCTCCGTGCTGCTGTTGGCCACTGCTTGCCGGGGGCTGAAACAAGCCTCGGAAGAGCGTCCCCTATTCTCGGAATACACCGTGCAATGGACCAGCCCGCCTGAGGATGACGCGAAATCCGCGTTACGCGAGTTGGAGTCCGTTGTAACGCCCGTACCCAACAACAGTGTCTTCGGCATGCGCCCCACCGTGGCCCTGCACAACATGATGCGCGAACCCAAAGCCCCCAAGGGCTTGCGCCATTTGTTGAAGTACCGCATCGGCAACGCTGGGGTGTTCCTGGACCAGGTGCCTTTGGAGGACATAACCCGGGCCCTGGAGAACCGGATGAACAACCGCGGCTATTTCGATGCCGACGCCCGTTATGAAGTAGTGCGCAAAGGCAAGCAGGCAACGGTGAACTGGACCGTGACGCTCGGCCCCGTTCACCGCATAAGGACCATACGTGTTGGCGACCCCAACGGAAGCAGTGTGGACAGCGCACTGGCCGCGTTGCGCAACCAGCTGCCCTTCGGCCCTGGTGCACCCTACCACCTGGACCGGCTTACCACCGAGCGTAGGAACCTTGCCGACCGCTTGCGCGACCAAGGCTGGTTCCGCCTTCGGGCCGATGATCTGGTATGGGTGGCGGACACTACGGTCGGCGATCGGTCGCTGGACCTGCACTTGCGCCTGAAACCCAATACCAGTGCAGCCAAGCGAGCGGCTTACACCATAGGCACGGTAACGGTGCATGGCGATCGGGACGATGTGCTACCGCCATCCGACACGGTGCAGGTGGATGGCGTGACCTACGTGAACTACCTGGGCATGTACCGGCCGGGGATCATTGCCCGGGGTGTTTTCTTCAGGCCGGGAGACAAGTACTCATTGCGCCGTGCGGACATCACACAACGGCACCTGAACAGTTTCGGCGTGTTCCGCAACGTGTTCGTGAATTTCACGGATGACAGCCTTCGTCAACACGTGCTGGACGCCGAAGTGGTGCTTCTGCCACAGCAACGGTTCTCCTTGTTCAGTGAGCTCAATGCCATAAGCAAGAGCAACAACTTCGCTGGGCCCGGCATCAAGGTGGGTTTCCGAGATCGGGACCTGTTCCGAGGTGCTGAGCAGTTCACCATAGACCTGAACGGGCGGTTCGAGACCCAGATAGCCGGTGCGGGCAAGGGCACCAACGCCTACGAGATCGGTGTGCGAACCGGGCTTTCGGTACCGCGCATTCTGCTCTTCCCCTTTTTGCGCTCCGCACGCAGCAGTGTGCCACGCACCAACATCGAAATGGGCTACGGCCTCTTCCGCCGGATCAACCTGTACGGTCTTGAATCCGCCACCACCGGCCTCAACTACATGTGGCGGGAAGATCGTCGCACCTGGCATGAATGGCGTTTGCTGGATGTGAGCTACAACAACCTGTACTACACCTCGCCCGAGTTCGATGCGTTCCTCGATGCCACACCCGCCATCCGGCGCAGTTTCGAGGAGCAGTTCATCATCGGTATGGGCTATACGTGGACGCGCAGCACCCAGCGGAACAACAACCAGCGCAGTTGGCTGGTGGTGACCCTGGGAGCCGATGAAGGAGGAAACCTGACCAACGCTGCATACCGCGCTTTTACAGGCGAACGACCCGAGACCGGTTACACCCTGTTCGGTGAGCGCTTCTCGCAATTCGTGCGCTTCAGGCCTGAATTGCGACTATACCAACGGCTGGGCAAGGGCAACGACGTGCTTGCCTTCCGAGTGCTGGCCAACGCCGCTTTCGCCTACGGCAACAGCACCACGGTGCCCTTCGTGAAGCAGTTCTTCTCCGGAGGGACCAACAGCCTGCGGGGCTTCCCGGCTCGAAGCGTTGGTCCGGGCAGCTATGTGTCACAAGACATCAACAACCTGCTCATCGACCAAGTGGGCGACCTCCGTTTCGAGACCAACCTCGAATACCGGTTCACCATGAGCGGCATGTTCAAAGGAGCACTGTTCGCCGATGCGGGCAATGTGTGGTTGCTCAACGATGACCCGCAACGTCCGGGTGGCCAGTTCCAAGCATCGAGCTTCCTGCGCGAGATCGCCTTCGATGCCGGTTTCGGCCTGCGCATAGATCCAGAGGTGATCGTTATCCGCTTGGACCTGGCCGCGCCACTGCATAGACCGGACCTGCCCGATGGGGATCGCTGGGTGTTCAACGACCTGGACCGTCGCTGGTCGCGCAACTTCATCGTGAACATTGCCATCGGCTATCCGTTCTGATGGAGGCACCTGCAACGGAACGGTTCTTGTGCCGTATGAAGCACCATGTTCGACCGCACGCTGAACCTTCTGAACGCCGCTTCACCCGCATGGAAAGTGGCGATCGCCATTTCCATCACCTTGTTGCTGGGCAGTACTTCCGGTCTCATTACAGCCGGTGCCGTGGAAGGATGGTACACAGAGATCGAGAAGCCCAGCTTCAACCCGCCCAACACGGTGTTCGGACCGGTGTGGACCGTGCTCTACATATTGATGGGTTTCGCCGCCGGCTTGATCTGGAGCAATGGCACCGAGGATCCGCACGTACGCAGGGGGCTGGCGCTCTATGGCATACAACTGCTACTCAACGTGCTGTGGTCGCTCTTCTTCTTCGGTCTTAAGAGCCCCGGTCTGGCGCTGATCGACATCACCTTGCTGCTGCTCACCATCATCCTCTGCATCCGCGCTTTCCACCCCATTGATCGCTGGGCCGCCTACCTGATGGTGCCCTACCTGTTGTGGGTGAGTTTCGCCAGCATCCTGAATGCGAGCATCTGGGTGCTGAATTGAGCTGAGCGGCTCCGTACCGCGCTACAGTGGCCACCGGCTCCTTGTTGACGGCTTAACTTGGCATCGTGCTCCTCCGCTACCTCCTCGCCGTATCGCACCTGCTCGCCTTGTCCATTGGGCTGGCTGCGGTCTATGCACGTTGGCGGGCATTGAAACGCGTTCGCACCACCGACGACCTGCCGGCGGTTTTCCTTGCTGACAATTGGTACGGCCTGGCCGCGGTGCTGTGGGTGGCCACCGGCTTATGGCGGGCATTCGGAGGGCTTGAGAAAGGGACCACGTTCTACTTGGAGAACCACTGGTTTCTGGGCAAGATGGGCTTGTTCGCGGTTGTGGGCGTGCTGGAGGTGCTGCCCATGGTCATGCTCATCAATTGGCGCCGGGGGCTGAAGCGCGGGCAGCCGCCGAACTTGGATAAAGCCCCGCTGCTGGCCACCCTTACGTTGCTGGAATTGCCTCTGCTGGTATTGGTGGTGTTCATGGCGGCGGCCATGGCAAGGGGGCTTTGAGCTGCCCCGCTCGTGTGCATGTTGCGACTGCAAGTTTTGATGGAAAGCACATCCGCCTATCTTGGTGGCCTTCCCGAACACCCGCCATGCTGAAGATCCCCGCCGCAAGCCTGCGATCACTCGCCCTGTTGTGCTTTGTTCTGGCCGCCCACCTGGCATTTGCACAACCCTACAAACTAAGGGGCGTGGTATCCGACGCCATTACCGGTGAAACTCTGATCGGTGCCGCCGTTATGCTGAAGGGCACCAACACCGGATCCGTAACGGACATCAACGGCAAGTTCGAGATCACGGTCAATGAGCTTCCGCCCTACACCCTGGAGGTGAGCTTCATGGGTTACAGCACCCAGGTCATAGAGGTGAAGAGCCTGGACCAGAACCTGAAGTTCAAGATGAGCACCGACCAAGTGCTGCTGAAGGAAGCCGAGGTGATCGGAAGCCGGATCAGCGAGAAACAGAAACAAGCCCCGCTCACGGTGGAAAGCATGGATGTGCTGGCCATTCGCGAAGCGGCAAGCGGCGACTTCTACGAGAGCCTCGGCACCCTGAAGGGTGTGGACATGGTGGCTGCCAGCTTCGGTTTCAAGGTGATCAACACCAGGGGCTTCAACAGCACCAGCCCAGTGCGGTCCTTGCAACTCATAGACGGTGTGGACAACCAGAGCCCCGGCCTCAACTTCTCGTTGGGCAATTTCCTGGGGGCCAGCGATCTGGACGTGATGAAAGTGGACGTGATAGCAGGCGCCAGCACGGCCTACTTCGGCCCCGGCGCATTCAATGGTGTGGTGAACATGACCACCAAGAGCCCGTGGATGTTCCCGGGGTTGAGCGTGAGCATGAAAGGCGGTCAGCGCGAGATGATCGAAGGCGCCGTGCGCTGGGCGCAAGTGCTGAAGGACAAGAACGGCAAGGAGCGCTTCGCTTACAAGCTGAACCTCTTCGCTTTGTCCGCGGACGATTGGTACGCCCAGAACTACAACCCCACCAGCGATTCGCCCACGGGCATTGGCAACCCTGGCCGCTTCGACCAGATCAACAGCTACGGTGACGAGAACACCACGGTGAACAACAACTACTCACGGAACATCTCGGACCGCCGCAACTACCACGGGCTGGGCACCTTCCTGCGCCCCGGCTACCGGGAGATAGACCTGGTGGATTACGGCACCAACAACCTGAAGGCAGGAATTTCGCTGCATTACCGCTTGAACGATGGCGATACGGCCAAAGGCAGTGCCCCGTTGGAAGCGATCGTGGCCAGCAACTACAGCCGGGGCAGCACGGTGTACCAGGGCGAGAACCGCTACCGCCTGCAGGACATCCAGTTCTGGCAGCAACGCGTGGAACTGCGGCAGGAAGGCAAGTGGTTCGTACGCGCATACTTCACCGGTGAGGATGCCGGTAAGACCTTCGACATCTTCACCACCGGCATCCGTTTGCAGGAGGCCAGCGGCGGCACGCGCGAATGGAACACGGCCTACTTCAACCTGTGGGACGCATGGATCGGCAGCGCCCTTAACCCCGGCTTGCTCGATGCCACGGTGCCCGGCTATTTCACGCCTTCCGAGGCACCGGCACAAGGAATCACCAACGCCGAAGCGTACGATGCGTACATCACGCAGTTCGTTGCGGACAACCAGGAACTCTTCGCCATGTACCACCAGATGGTGGCCGACTCCGTGAACAGACTGGACAACACTTTCCTGGACCCGGCCTATCAGGTAGGCACCGAACGCTTCGACCAGAAGTACCAGGAGATCATCGGTAAGCGCTTCACGGAGGGCGGGTCGCTTTTCTTCGACCGCAGCCAGTTGGCGCACGCCATGGGTGAATACCGTTTCAAGCCCGCTTTCGGCGAGGTGATCGTGGGCGGCAACTTCCGCCAGTACATGCCCAACAGTGCCGGCACCATTTTCCGCGATACCGGCAACGTGGTGATCCGCAACCGCGAGTACGGATTCTATGGCGGTCTGGAGAAGGCATTCATGGAAGACAAGTTGAAGAGCACTGTAACGCTTCGATTGGACAAGAACCAGAACTTCCAACACCTCCTATCCCCTGCCGCCACGCTGGTGTACATCCCCAACGCGGACCGCACCTTCCGGGTAAGCTTCAGCAGCGCCATTCGCAACCCCACCCTGGCCGACCAATACCTCTTCTACAACGTGGGCCGGGCCATTCTGCTGGGCAATGTGGACGGGCAGTTCGAGGCGGGCAAGGACAGCCTTGTTACGGTGGAGAGCTTCAATGAATACCGCAGTTCCCCGCAATTGCTGCAGGGCCTTTCCAAACTGGAGTACTTCAACGTGGACCGCCTGCGGCCCGAACAAGTGCGCACCATAGAAGCAGGCTACCGCGGTACGCACGCGGAGAAGTTCTATGTGGACGTAAGCGCGTACAGCAGTTGGTACACCGACTTCATCGGCTACCTGATCGGCATCAGCACCCAGTTCGACCCCACCAATGGTTTCCCGGTGGGCGGTCTGCAAGTGTATCGTCTTGCCGCCAACGCCCTTAGCACGGTGCGTACCCAGGGAGCCAATGCCGGTGTCACCTACTACCGCGAGCGCACCAATTGGGGCATCAACTACAGCTACAACCAACTGGTGACCGGTGATGACGACCCGATCATTCCGGCGTTCAACACACCACGCAACAAATTCAACGTGAGCGTCAATGGGCATGATCGCAAGGTGCCCTTCAGCGGTAAGCCCCACTTGGGTTGGGGCATCAACTACCGGTTCATCGAGAGCTTCGTGTTCGAGGGTTCGCCCCAGTTCAGTGGCCGCATACCCAGCTACGACATGGTGGACGCACAGGTGAACGTGCGTTTCCCCGAGCGTAACCTGACGGTCAAGGTGGGTGCCAGCAACTTGTTCGGGTTGGTGCCGCTGTTCGACGCCAAGGTGGCCGGGGACGAGCGCTTGGAGCGCGCCTGGAACAACGATGTGTTGATGGTGTTCGGCGGCCCCAACATCGGGCGGCTGGCCTACTTGCAATTGATCTACGAGCTCAACAAGCGTTGAGCAATCCGGATACATACCTTTACTGCACACAAACCCCCTTCAAAGACCATGAACAAAAAACTACCCATTGCCTTGGGTGCCCTTGTACTGGGCCTCTCCCTGGAGGTGCAGGCACAACGTTATGTAACGGAGGTGTTCACGAACTCCCAGATCACCGTTACCCCGGATATCATCTACGGCACCAACATCGATTTCCTGACCTCCAACCTGGGATCTCCGCTGGTCCCCGCCAACGCGCAAGAGCTTCAGACCTTGGTCAGCACCGGCGGTACCATTCCACCGGCCTACTTCAACCCTGCCGATCCAAGCACGGGCCTGAAGGTGACCAACCTGCGTTTCGACCTGTACCAGCCGGACCAAGCGATCGACTCCGAGACCGACCGCCCCTTGGTGGTGTACCTGCACACGGGCAATGCCCTGCCGCCCCCCATCAACGGCAGCCCCACCGGCACCCGTAAGGACAGCACCGCAGTGGAGGTGTGCCGCCGTCTTGCCCGCCGCGGTTTCGTGGCAGCAAGCGTTAGCTACCGCCTGGGCTGGAACCCCCTGGCCCCCACCGAGGAGGAGCGCCGTGGCCAGTTGCTGAACGCGATCTACCGCGCGCTGCACGATACCCGCCACTTCATCCGCACCATGAAGAAAGATGCCGGCGAAGGTGACAACACCTACGGCATCTGCGCCAACCGCATCATTGTGTTCGGTGAAGGCACAGGCGGCTACATCGCGCTGGCCAACGCCACGCTGGACAATCCTGCGGAGCTGTACATCGAGAAGTTCCGTCCCGATCCGTTCGATGCCACCGTGAGCTACGTGGACAGCAACATTGTGGGCAACATTGCAGGTCTGGGTGGTTTCCTCAACCTGTACCGCCCCAACGGTTGGGACTACAACTCCCAAGCATGCGTGAACATGGGTGGTGCGCTGGCGGACAACAGCTGGCTGGAGGCCGGTGATGTGCCGATGATCAGCTTCCACACCGTGTTCGACCCCTTCGCTCCCTTTACGCAAGGCATCGTTATCGTGCCCACCACCGGTGGCCCTGTGGTTCCTGTGAACGGTCCCAACACCTTCATGCCCCTGGCCAACCAGTTCGGCAACAACGCGGCCTTCGCCAACTTCCCCAGCGGAGACCCCTTCACCGATGCTGCGCGCGCTCGCTACGGCAACACCTACGACGGTGTGGCACTGAGCAACAACCTGGAAGGCCTCACCCCTTTCCTGCGCCCCCGTTGGCCGGCACCTGCCAGCGACGAAGCCAGCCCCTGGCAGTTCTGGGATCCCAACAGCCCAGTGGCACTTACTGAGGTGGCCCCCGGCATCACCGCCCACATGGCCAGCATGGCCAGCAACCCCGACATGAGCCCCACCAAGGCCCGTGCGTACATCGATACGGTGATGGGCTACATGACCCCGCGCCTGCTTGCAGCTCTTGAGCTGGGTAGCGCCTGCACCTTCGTGGGTGTGGATGAGCAGGAAGAGATCGCTGCTGGCGTGAGCGTGTATCCCAACCCCGCCAGCGACCGCATCTACATCAGCAGCAAGGCCGCTGCGATCCTGAGCTACGAGCTCTTCGACATCAACGGTCGCCTGGTGCGCACCGCCTCGGTGAACGCCGATCGCGCCATCATTGAGCGCCAGAGCCTACAGCCCGGCGTATACGTTGTGCAATTGCGTTATGCGCAGGGCACAGTGGCACGCCGCGTGATCTTGGACTAAGCCACACGGAATACCGACTTGGAGAAGGGCTGCCGCATGGCAGCCCTTTTCTTTGTGGCCCCGCTTAGAAGAACACAACGAGCAGAAACCCATGGATAGGATCACGGAAAGCACCTCGCGCTACAACGACCTGGAGCTTATGTCCACCAGCGAGCTGCTGAGCAACATGAACAAGGAGGACCGCAGCGTACCCTTGGCCGTGGAGCAGGCCATACCGGCCATGGAGCGCTTGGTGGATGCGATCGCTGAGCGCATGGCACGTGGTGGCAGGCTCTTCTACATCGGCGCAGGCACCAGTGGCCGCCTGGGCATTGTGGATGCCAGCGAGTGCCCACCCACTTTCGGCGTACCGCACGGGCTGGTGATCGGCATCATAGCAGGTGGCGATACCGCCATCCGCAAAGCGGTGGAGTTCGCCGAGGACGATAGCACACAAGCCTTCATCGATCTGCAGGAGCACCACATCGGACCGGACGATACGGTGATCGGCATAGCGGCCAGCGGCACCACACCCTATGTGATCGGTGGCTTGGAAGCATGCAACGCGCAGGGCATCCTTACGGGCTGCATCACCTGCAACCCGGGAAGTCCGGTGGCTTCAATTGCGCAACATCCCGTGGTGGTGGCCGTTGGGCCCGAGTTCGTGACCGGCAGCACCCGCATGAAGAGCGGCACCGCGCAAAAGCTTGCACTGAACATGATCAGCACAAGCGTGATGATCAAGCTCGGCCGGGTGAAAGGCAACCGCATGGTGGACATGCAATTGAGCAACAACAAGCTGATCGACCGTGGAACCCGCATGGTGATGGATAGCCTGAAGGTGGACTACACCAAGGCCAACGAGATGCTACGGCACTACGGCAGCGTGCGTCGCGCGATCGAGGCTGGACACACCCTTTAAGCACCGACCCGGAACACGGCCGTTCAACACAGCGCCATTCCCATGCACGACATTGAACCTTTCTGGAACTGGCGCCACAAGTACTCCGCCGAAGAGGATGAGCGCTCCACCTTCTTCGGCCGCGAGCACAGCGAGATGTACTTCACGCACGCCGTGTACGACCATGCCATCCATCCGCAGTGGGATGAGTTCGGCAGCGAGACCCTATACCTGAAGGTGCTCTTCGTGGACTACGATGAAGGCTACGCGATCATCGAGTTCATCGGCGAATGGAACGACCTGTTAGGCAACGACATCATGTTCCTGAAACGCGACCACATCGAGCCGATGATGGGGCATGGCATCCGCAAGTTCATCCTGATCGGGGAGAACGTGCTGAACTTCCACACCAGCGATGAGGAGTACTACAGCGAATGGTTCGAGGAGGTATCCGATGCCGATGGCTGGATAGCGCTGCTGAATTTCCGCGCTCATGTGCTGGAGGACCTGCAAAGCGCCAACATCGACCAGTACTTTCTGCTGGGTGGCACGCTCAATGCCGTGCAGTGGCGCACGCACGAACCCGAGTCGCTCTATGAACGCGTGGACAGCCTGGTGCAGAAACGCTTGGGCGTTTGACCAAGTTACCCGTCAGGCTCAGCCGTGATCGGCTTTCAGCATACCCAGTACCACCCGATCGATCGGTAGGCTGAGGTCCTCCTCCACCGCCAGCGCGAGGGCCAACCAACGGAAGACTTCCTGGTCCCCATTGCTGCCTTTGAACGGCTCGTCCACAACCGGCAAATCAAGCGGGTCGGTTACCCGGAACGTGTAGTACACGCTCACCACCTGCATGGGTTTGCTATGGAACGCGCTCTGTTGGAAGAAGTCCGTGGTGTAGAAGTGGTGCACATCCCAGGCGTCCACACCGATCTCTTCCCGGATCTCACGAACAAGGCACTCCTTCAGGCCTTCGCCATATTCCAAACCACCGCCGGGGAATTTGGTGATGCGTTGCCCCTTGATGACCTCGTCCGAGACCAGCACGTGGCCTTGGTGTACAAGCAGCCCGTAAACACGAATGGTGATCATGGGGTTTGCAGCTTCAGAGCGCGGGTCTGGTTGCACGCATCATGTGTTGTTTGCCGGGCGGCCCTTGTATCCGTTCCACCAGGAAGCCGACAGCCTGCATGTTGCGACGCGCATTTCCTTGCGCACAATAGGTAACCAGTATACCGCCTGGCACAAGGGCATTGAACACCTTGCTGAACACCTCCGTGGTCCACATCTCCGGCTGGTGCCGTGGGCTGAACGCATCGAAGTACACCACGTCGAAAACCTCCTTCGCTTCAAATCCGGCCACCGGGGTGCCCAAGCGTACAAAGCAAGACCCACCGGACATCTGCTGTTTTTCTCCTTCCGGAGCGGTCATCAGCTGCATGAACGGTTCGTGCAAGCCGGGCCATGCCAAGTCCTCGCAATGGGCCAGTTGTGCCAAAACATCCCTGTTCAGAGGAAAGGGTTCCAGCGCGGTGTAGTCCACGCTGCACTTGCCCTCCAAGCAGCGGATCCAGGTGAGCAGCAGGTTTAGGCCCGTGCCCAGCCCTACCTCCAACACCCGCACCACAGGGCGTTCCACCATGGCCAAGCCAGCCTTTATGAATACGTGCATGCTCTCGTTCACCGCTCCGTGGCTGCTGTGGTAGTTCTCTCCCACCGTTCCATGCCACAGTGTGTAGGAGCCATCACCGGTGCGGATCAGCGAACTTGGCATATCGGTCGTTCCCATGGTTCGGCTGCGAATCTATGCGGCGCGCAGGCCGCCATGGAGCATGCACCTGCACGCCCTTTCTGCGTCCAACGCTGTTGAAACATGAACGGGACGTCGCGCAAGGCTGCAACAGTTGCCGGATAGTTTTGCACCCAGGTCCACCAACCGCCGGACCGATCAGCACCACCATGGCCAAAAAGACCAGCACCAGCAGACCCGCCGCGAAGAAGAGCATCCTTACCGCCGATTCCCTGGCGTTCATGGAGCGCTACCTCAACAATCCTTCGCCCACCGGTTTCGAGAGTGAAGGCCAAAAGATCTGGCTGGACTATGTGCGCCCTTACGTTGACGAGCATATCGTGGACAACTACGGCACGGTGGTCGGGGTCATCAATCCCGATGCACCCTACAAGGTGGTGATCGAGGCGCATGCGGACGAGATCAGCTGGTTCGTGCACTACATCACCAAGGACGGGTTCATCTATGTGAAGCGGAACGGAGGCAGCGACCACATGATCGCGCCCAGCATGCGGGTGAACATCCACACCGAAAAAGGCATCGTGAAGGCCGTGTTCGGTTGGCCCGCCATACACGTGCGCAACGGCAAGACCGAGACCGTACCCACCACCGAGAACATCTTTCTGGACTGTGGCTGTAGTTCCAAAGAGGAAGTGGAGAAGCTTGGTGTTCACGTGGGCTGCGTGGTGACCTTCGTGGACGAGTTCATGGTGCTGAACGGCAGGCACTTCACCGGGCGTGCTTTGGACAACCGCATGGGTGGCTTCATGATCGCCCAGGTAGCCCGGCTACTGAAGGAAGGGCGCACCAAATTGCCCTTCGGCCTGTACATCACCAACAGCGTACAGGAAGAGGTGGGGCTGCGCGGTGCCGAGATGATCGTTGAGCGGATACGCCCCGATGTGGCGATCATTACCGATGTAACGCACGACACGCAGACGCCCCTGATGAACAAGTACCAGAGTGGCGATATTGCTTGTGGCCGGGGCCCCGTGCTGAGCTACGCACCCGCAGTGCACAACAATGTGCTGAAACACATCGTGCGGACCGCCGAAAAGGAGAAGATCCCCTTCCAGCGCCAGGCCGCCAGCCGCGCCACCGGTACCGATACCGATGCTTTCGCATACGGTGCCAGCGGCGTACCCAGCGCTTTGATCAGTTTGCCCTTGCGTTACATGCACACCACCGTGGAGACCGTGCACCGCGACGACGTGGAGAACGTGATCCGCCTGATGCTCGCCGCCGTGAAGGCCCTGAAACCGAGGCAGGACATGCGTTACTTCAAGTGATCCTGCCACTGCCCGCCCCGTGCTGGATCGATTGGACGACAACACCCAGGAGGGACTGAAGTTCCTGCTGCTCGGCGCGGGTGCCGTGCTGGTGGTACGGGTCGCGCTTGGGGCTGCGTCATACATGCTGGCTCCGGAGGCAGGCGCCGATGAGCTATCCATGGCGCTGGCGGATGCGCGCGACGGATTCCTCCTTTCCGACCAGCGCATGTTGGTAGGCCGATCAAGTGGACTTGCGGGCCGTTTGGGTTTGAGCGCGCTCGTGTCCATGGCAGGTACTTTACTTGCCGCAGCAACTGCCGCAGCATTGGCCTTGCGCCTGGGCTGGAAACCGCTCCGCGCCGCAGTGGGCGCATCACGAGTTGCGTTGGTGCTGCTGTTGGCCTGGTGCGTGCAAGCCGCGTTGTTCATGCCTTCACGCTATACCCGTGTGGAGCAGAATGCCCTGGTGCTGGTTCACCGTCCTGCGATATTGGATATGATCAGCCTACCCTGGCCGGCATCGGAAACCAGACTTGAGCGAGCGGGGATCAGCGCGTTCAGTGCGCGCTCCGTTGCCTCCTCCATGCCCGGTTGCGGCAGTACGGAGTTGCTCGAAGTGGAACATCTTGGCACCGTACTCCCGCTCCTATCCCGCAGTCCTGCCGGGCCGGATTGCGCGGAGTCCATTGGCCGTGAACGTGCCGCACTCGAACACCTGGCCACCTTGTTGGAGCGCTGGCGTTCGGCAACGCCCAATTGAGATCAGCCTGTATGGAAGTCCGAAACATAGCTGCCCAGGAGACCCATGCACTGCGTTTGTTGGTGCTGCGGCCGGGTGGTGTGCTGGCCGATTGCCAGTGGCCCATCGACACTGCCGAAGGAGCATTCCACCTCGGCGTGGATGAAGGCACTGAACGCATCTGCGTGGCCTCCTTCCAAGCGGCAACACACGCGCAGGTGCGCGCCGAGCGGGCGTGGCAATTGCGGGGCATGGCAACACACCCGCACCATCGTGGCAAAGGTGCCGGCCGTGTGTTGGTGGAACATGCATTGGCCCACCTGCGCGAACAAGGAGCCGATGTCCTGTGGTGCAATGCACGCATGGTGGCGGTCCCGTTCTATGAGCGCTTGGGCTTCCGCATCGAAGGCCCCCCGTTCGAGATACCAGGCATCGGGGGCCACCACGTGATGTGGCGCTTTGTGTGATGTGCATCCGATAGCTTCGCCGGATGCCAATGACACGCACCGATAAGCTGCTGCTATTCGCATTGGTGGCGCTCAATGCGGCGCTGAAGCTGCTCTGGCTGGGCGTGAACGACCTGGCGCACGATGAGCCTTTCACCATCTATTGGTCGCAGCGGCCCTTGCAGGAATTCTTCGCCATGCTGACCGCCGAGAATAACCCGCCGCTGCACTTTCTACTGACCAAGTTCTGGAGCCACCTCGGCCCCTTCAATGCCACCTGGCTACGTGTACCCTCCGCGTTGGCGAGCGCGCTTACCGTTTGGCCCTTGTTCCTGCTTGCCAAGCGCATCGCCAACACGCATGTGGCGCTGGTCGCCGCGTTGCTCTTCACCTTTTCCAACTACCACTACGGCTTTGCCCACGAGGTGCGTGCTTACGCGCTCTTCACCTTGCTGGCCACGCTGGGCATGTGGCTGTTGGTGCGCGGCCGCAACAAATCCGACCACGGAGTGCGTGCCATGTTGGGGCTTTCGGCGCTCAATACCGTGCTGGTGTACACCCATTTCTTCGGATGGCTCGCCGTAGGGGTGCAGGTGTTGGTGGTGCTACTGCTTCCAGGTTTCCGTCAACAGCGACGCAGCTACCTGATCGGCGTGCTTGTTACGCTTGGGTGGTTCTCGCCCTACCTGCGCATCTTCCTGCTGCGCGCAGGCAGCAGCGTATCGCAAGGCACGTGGCTGGAGCCCCCGGTTGCCGAGGAGCTGTACAACATGGTGTGGCGCTGGAGCAATGCACCTCTGCTGGCGGTGATCTTCCTGCTGCTCGTGGTTGCTGCTGGCGTCCGCGATCGCATGCGTTCCGAGGCGTTTCGCTTGGCCTTGATCTGGTCCTTGCTTCCCTTGCTGGGCATGTTCCTCATCAGCCAGTGGGTGCCCCTGTTCCTGGACCGCTACCTGGTCTATGCGGCACCTGGCTTCGCGCTGTTGGTGGCTTTGTCCTGGGACCGGCTTCAACTGCCGCAACGGATCGGCCAAGGGTTGGCGGCCGCGCTGGTTCTGGGCATGGCATTCACGTTCAGGCCTTGGGAAGCAGCGCCCCGGCAACCCAGCAAGGTGGTGGCCGCTGTGGAGGCGTACAGCGGTGCCCGAACGGACCTGCAGGTGGTGCCCGCATGGTATTGGCTCAACTACCTGGCCGTGGCGGACCTTGAAGCGCTTCGTTCCGAT
Source organism: Flavobacteriales bacterium (assembly GCA_019638115.1). Lineage (GTDB taxonomy): Bacteria > Bacteroidota > Bacteroidia > Flavobacteriales_F > PHOS-HE28 > PHOS-HE28. The sequence goes on from JAHBUK010000002.1 coordinate 756,926, forward strand.
CAGCAGCATCTGCTGGCTGGCGAGCGTTCATTGGCGGAAGGTTTTTCGCCTACACCGGATCATGAGCTGATCGTGGTGGACGCCACCGGTGGCCTGTTGGATGCCTGGCTCTCCCAACAAGCACTGTTGCGGGCGCACTACAACTTGGTGGATAGTGTGGAAGCCGACCACAAGGTGTGGGTGTACCGTTATCGGTAATGGATAACGGCCCATCACCGATGCCAACCGTTCGTGGATAACCCACTGGTGGGGCTGCGCATGCGGACCACCTTTGAGGAACATTCAGCCAAACCGATCAAGAACATGGAGAAAATTCGTCAAATGCAGGCCCCGATAGCGGTGCTTGCCATGCTGTACCTGGCATCCTGCGGAAGCGGAGATGGGGACAAGCGGGCCATGTCGGAACCGCCGCCACCGACCATCGACATGAAGGACTTCTTCAAGAACCCGGAGAAGTCGAGCTTCCGCATCAGCCCCGATGGCAAATACATCAGCTACAAGGCACCGTTCAAGAACCGCATGAACATCTTCGTTCAGCCCGTTGGCGGTGGCGATGTGGTGCAGGTGACCCGCGACACCATACGCGACATCGGAGGCTACTTCTGGAAGGGTGACCGCATGGTCTACAGCCGTGACATGAATGGCGATGAGAACTACATCGTGTTCAGTGCAAGCCTGGATGGGTTGGACGTGAAAGCATTGACACCCATCAGCGGTGTGCGCGCCGGAGTGATGGACGATCTGCACAACATCGCTGGCATGGAGCATAGCGTGATGATCCAGATGAACCAGCGTAATCCGCAGGTGATGGACCCGTACCTCTGCGATGTGGTGACCGGTAAGCTGAAGCCTTTGCATGACAACAGCAAGGACAACTACGAAGGATGGGTCACCGACCATGCCGGGGTTATCCGTTTCGCCACCAAGACCGACGGCACGGACAACGTGTTCTACTACCGGGCGAACGAGAAGGAACCTTTCACCGAGTACATGCGCACCGGTTATCGCGATAGCTGGTATCCGGTGTTGTTCACCTTCGATAACCAGAACCTCTATGTGAGCCACAACCTGAACGGCCGGGATAAAATGGCCGTGGTGGAATGGGACCTCGCCGGTAAAAAAGAGACCAAACTGATCTTCGAGAACGCGGACAACGACGTGAGCAACCTGAGCTACAGCAAGAAACGCCAAGTGCTGACCATGGTAAGTTGGACCGGTGCCAGGGAAGAGCGCCATTTCCTGGACGATGCCACCAAGGCCATGTACGACAAGCTCGGCAGCAACTTCAAGGGGCTGGAATACTGGGTGTACGGCGAGGACGACAGCGAGACCAAGTACATGGTGTGGGCTGGCAGTGACCGTGATCCCGGCAGCTACTATTTCTACGATGCGGAAAGCGAAAAGCTGGAAAAGGTAGCAACCCTGCGTCCGTGGATCGATCCGGCCCAAATGGCCGAGATGCAACCCATCAGCTACAAGAGCCGCGATGGATTGACCATCCATGGATATCTGACGCTGCCCAAAGGCCGTGATGCGAAGAACCTGCCCGTGGTGGTGAACCCGCACGGTGGTCCCTGGGCCCGCGACGATTGGGGTTTCAACCCTGAAGTGCAGTTGCTGGCCAACCGCGGATACGCTGTTCTGCAAATGAACTTCCGGGGCAGCACCAGCTATGGCCGAAAATTCTGGGAAGCGAGCTTCAAGCAGTGGGGCAAGACCATGCAGGACGACATTTCCGATGGTGTGCAGTGGCTCATCGACCAGGGCACTGCCGATCCCAAGCGCATTGCCATCTACGGTGGTAGCTACGGTGGCTACGCCACGCTGGCCGGCCTCACCTTCACGCCCGACCTCTACGCCTGCGGGGTGGACTATGTGGGTGTGAGCAACCTGTTCACCTTCATGAACACCGTTCCGCCCTATTGGGAAGCATGGCGCAAGCAGATGTATGAAATGGTGGGCGATCCCCAGAAGGACAGTGTGCTTATGCGGGAAGCATCACCCGTGTTCCATGTGGACCGCATCAAGGTTCCCCTGTTCATTGCGCAAGGCGCTACCGATCCACGGGTGAACAAGGATGAAAGCGACCAAGTAGTGAAAGCGCTCAATGACCGGGGCGTTGAGGTGCAATACCTGCTGAAGGAGAATGAAGGCCACGGCTTCCGCTTGGAAGAGAACCGGTTCGAGTTCTACGAAGCGATGGACAAGTTCCTGGACGAGCACATCGGAAAGGGGTTCGAAGCGAAGAAGAAAGCAGCCTGACACCTTTACTGGCAGACGATATGGAACGGCGACCCGCAGGGGTCGCCGTTCTCATTTGGGTTCGGCAAGAAGAAGGCCATCACCGCTGGAAACCCGGGCCCATGGTCATCCCCGAAACGCCCGCGATACTCAGAAAATTTCTTCTGTGCAATCGGTACTTTACACGGTATCCCCTATTGCCTGGAAGCGGATCTTTCGGCCGCTCGATCCAACGTACGCTCCACATGTTCAATGCCGATGATCTGATCCTGGCACATGCGCACAGTTCCGACCACCGCAACAGGCTGCTTTCCGATAGCAGCTGCGGCTGTTTCACCTGTTTGCAAGTGTTCACTCCAGAGACCATAACTCGATGGATACCGGATACCCGGGATGAGACCGCGATATGCCCCCATTGTGCGAGCGACACGGTGTTGGGCAACAGTTGTGGCCACGAGATCACTACGGATTTCCTGAGGGCCATGCGCCGCTTCTGGCGGCCAGCCTTGGAGGATTGATCCTGTCGTCGATACCGCGCCGGGATGGGGACGCGGAACATATTCAGGGGTTCAGGCGTCGTTTCACACGGACCTTACGTCTCGTGAACAGCACGTTCACGATCGGCAGTCCAAGCATGACCATAAAGGGCTGATGATCAAGAGCCTGCCGTGATCACTTTCAGTTAACTTGCCCCGTTGCCTGCAAGCACCGCCCTGTTGCCCATGAGACCAAGACTATCAAACCTTGCACTTTCCGTTGTATTGGCCCTCCCTATGGGCGCTGGTGCACAGGTTGTTGTGAACGAGGTAAGCGCCTCCAATTGGAGCCAGACCACCGACAACTTCGGTGAGAACGAAGACTGGATCGAGCTGTACAACACCGACGGTGCACCGGCCGACCTGAGCGGCTGGTACATCAGCGATAGTCAGAACAACAACACCAAATTCCAATTTCCAGGGGGCACCACCATTGGCGCGAACGGCTACTTGGTGGTCTGGTGCAGCGGGCGCAACGTATCCGTAGGTAACGTGCACCACACCAACTTCAAGCTGAACCAGACCCAGCAGGAACGTGCAGTGCTGTCCGACCCCGGGGCGAACATCGTAAGCAACTTCAAGTTGGAGTTCCCGACCAAGACCAACCACAGTTGGGGGCGCACCACGGACGGTGCGGCAACTTGGAACATCTTCCAAACCCCCACGCCCGGCGGTCCCAACAACAACCCGAGCCCTTACTACGCTGCATCGCCGGTATTCAGTGTTCCCAGTGGTTTCCACGGCGGCGCGGTATCGGTGCAACTGAGCAGCCCCGATCCCAACGTGCAGATCCGCTACACCGTGGACGGCAGCACACCCACGGCGACCAGCACGCTCTATGCAGGCCCGGTGAACATCAACGCCACCACGGTGCTGAGGGCCATCAGCATCCCGAACGATGCAACGATACCGCCCAGCTTCGTGGAGACCAACACCTACTTCATCAACGTGAACCACACCGTGGCCACCCTTTCCATAAGCGGCGACCAGGTGGCCACCCTGTTCAATGGCACGCAGATAGAGCCCATCGGCAGCCTGGAGTACTTCAATGCAGCCGGTGAGTTGAAGGACAAGGCCATGGGCAACTTCAACAAGCACGGCAACGATTCCTGGGCTTACGCCCAGCGTGGAGTGGACTGGATCGGGCGTGACCAGTTCGGACAGAACGATGGCATGGGCTTCAAGGTGTTCCGCACCAAGAACCGGAACCACTTCCAGCGCCTGATCCTGAAGGCCGCGGCCAGCGACAACTACCCCTTCGAGAACGGAGGGGCGCATATCCGCGATGCCTTTGTGCAGGCCCTGAGCCATGAAGGAGACCTCCGCTTGGACGAACGGACCTACGAGCCCTGCATCATATACGTGAACGGCCAGTACTGGGGCGTGTATGAGGTTCGTGAGAAAGTGGACGACTCGGATTTCACCCTGCATTACTACGACCAGGCCGAGAACGACCTACAGTTCCTGAAGACCTGGGGAGGCACTTGGCAGGAATATGGCGCGCCGCAGGCCCTTGCCGATTGGGATGCGCTGCGCAACTACATCAATGCCAACAACATGGGCGACCCAACGGCATTCGCCTACATGGAGAGCCAATTGAACTGGAAGAGCCTGGTGGACTACTTCGTGCTGAACAGCTACATCGTTAGCCGCGACTGGCTGAACTGGAACACCGGCTGGTGGCGGGGCTTGAACCCCATGGGCGATGGGCGTCGTTGGCGCTATATCCTCTGGGACATGGACGCCTGTTTCGGGCACTACGCCAACTTCACCAACATCCCCGACGTAACGGCCAATGCCGATCCCTGCAATGTGGAGAACCTGCCGAACCCCGGCGGCCAGGGCCATACCGTTATCCTGCAGAAGATCCTGAACGAGAACGAGGCCGCATACACCTACTATGTGAACCGCTACATCGACCTGGGCAACACGGTGTTCAGCTGCGACAACATGCTTCCCTTCCTGGATAGCCTGATCACCTTGATCGCACCCGAGATGCCCGGCCAGGTGGCCCGCTGGGGTGGCTCCATGGCCGGCTGGCAAGCCAATGTGCAGAACATGCGCACTTTCATTGAGACACGTTGCACCGCGATCGTGGACGGCCTGATCGACTGCTATGAGCTGGAGGGCCCCTTCGATGTGACCTTCAATGTGAACCCGCCGGGCGCCGGTTCCATCCGCATCAATTCCATCACACCGGATACCTACCCCTTCTCGGGCACCTACTACGGCGGCATCACCACGGAACTCGCCCCCATTCCCGAACCCGATTGGGTGTTCAGCCACTGGGAAGTGATCCAGGGCAATACCATTCTACCTTCCACCACCGACTCCTTGGTCACGCTGGATTTCATCGGGCCCGACAGCATCATTGCGCACTTCGTCCCCCCGGTGCGCCATGAAGTGGTGCTCGATGTGTTCCCCCGCGGAGGTGGAACGATCACCTTCTTCGGTACCACCTACGAGGATTTCCCGGTGATCGTGAGCACACCCGAAGCGACCGATATAGACTGGCAGGTGAACCCGACGCTCTACTACGATTTCCTGTACTGGACCGTGAAGAATGCCGTGTACTCGCCGGACGATAGTACCCAGGTACAACTCAGTGCTCAGTTCTTCACCACCGATACCATCATCGCCTTCCTGAAACCCCAGGACTATGGCTACTACGTTCCAAACGCCTTCACCCCCAACGGTGATGGCATCAACGATGAGTTCCTGCCACTGGGGAATGCGATCCAACTGGAGACCTACGACCTGCAGATCTTCGATCGCTGGGGCCAACAGCTCTTCCAAAGCACCGATCCCGCCAAAGGCTGGGATGGCAAAGTGGGTGGCGGCGTTGCTCCAGATGGCGTTTACGTGTACCGCGCTTTCGTGGTGGACGCCATCAAACGCGACCGCTATGAGTTGTTCGGTCATGTGACCCTGTTCAGATGACCACCACATGCTTCCGTAACGGTTAGTACGGAAAGCCTTGCAGCCCCCTGAGTATCCGTGATGCTCAGGGGGCTGTGCTTTTGTGCCCATGCGGCCGGGACCCATGCCCCGTGCCGGTCCGCAAGCAAACCGCACGGCTGCGAGCAGAAGGAATTGTGAATTTTGTTTAATCTTTTCCTCTTTACAATGAACAAACCGCAAGGAGCTGTGTTCCATAGGTGTCGTTCAACGAACAAACCCTATCGAAACCATGGAACTGAACAGAACTCTAGCCGGTATGCTTGCCGGCCTTGGCTTACTGGCCGGGTCGCAAGCCTTTGCGCAACCAGCCCGGTTGCAAGTGATCCACAACTGCGCCGACGCGGCCGCCTCAACGGTGGACGTGTGGTTGGACAACACCCTGCTGTTGGACAACTTCGCTTTCCGCACGGCCACTCCTTTCATTGATGCACCTACCGGAACACCATTCGTGGTAGGCATCGCTCCCTCCAACAGCACCAGTGCGGCAGAGAGCATCTTCACCCAGGAATTCACCCTGGCTCCCGGCGGTAGCTACATAGTAGTGGCCAGCGGCATTGTAAGCGGCAGTGGATATTCCCCAGCACCGGGCTTCAGCCTGGAAGTGTTCGATGGTGCACGCGAAGCGGCCGAAGGCCCCGGCACCGATGTGCTGGTCCTGCACGGCAGCACCGATGCACCTACCGTGGATGTGTATGAGAGCGCCGTGGTAAGCACCACTGTCATCGACGATCTGAGCTACACGGACTTCGCGGGCTACTTGGAACTCCCCACCCTGGACTTCGCCCTGCAAGTGCGCACCGCCGACAACACGGCAGTGGTGGCGGGCTACGCAGCTCCCTTGGCCACGCTCGGTCTGCAGAACGCGGCACTCACGGTGTTGGCCTCCGGGTTCCTGAACCCCGCAGTGAACAGCAACGGACCTGCATTCGGCCTGTTCGCCGCCCTGCCATCCGGTGGTGCGCTGGTGGAACTGCCCTCCGTTGCGGTGAACGTGCCCACCGCCCGCGTGCAAGTGATCCACAACAGCGCTGATGCCATCGCCGACCCCGTGGACGTGTACATCAACGGTGCACTTGCCTTGGACAATTTCGCCTTCCGCACCGCCACGCCGTTCATCGACCTGAGCGCCGGTGGCCTTGATGTGATCGTGGGTATCGCTCCCGGCAACAGCACGAGCGCTGCCGACGTGATCGCCGAGTTCACCTATGCATTGGCCGATAACGAGACCTACATCCTGGTGGCCAATGGCATTGTGAGCGGCAGCGGCTACAACCCTGCAACGCCTTTCGACATCTATGTGACCGGCGGCCGTGAAAGCGCCCAAGGCCCGGGCACGGACGTGCTGGTTTTCCATGGCAGCACCGATGCGCCCACCGTGCAAGTGGCCGAGACCGCCGTGCTGGGAGGCGCTGTTATCGTCCCCCCTTTCAGCTATGGTGATCTTGCCGGTTACCTGGAAGTGCCCACCGCCGACTTCGTGCTGCAAGTGCAGCTGCCCGACGGAACCCCGGTAGCTTCCTTCGCGGCCCCGCTGTCCACCTTGAACCTGGAAGGTGCTGCGCTCACCGTGCTCGCTTCCGGCTTCCTGAACCCTGCCAACAACAGCAACGGAGCCGCCTTCGGCCTTTACGTGGCCCTGCCTTCCGGTGGTGCGCTGGTGGCACTGCCCGTGGTACAAACACCCACCGGCACGGCCCGCCTGCAAGTGATCCACAACAGTGCCGATGCCGCTGCGGCCGTGGTGGACGTGTACCTGAACGGAGACCTCCTGCTGGACAACTTCGCGTTCCGCACCGCAACCCCGTTCATTGATGCCCCCTCCGGAGTGGACCTCGAAGTGGCCATTGCGCCCGGCAACAGCACCAGCGTGGCACAGGCCATCGCCACCTTTGAGTACAACCTGGAAGCCGACGAGACCTACATCATTGTTGCGAACGGTATTGTGAGCGGCAGCGGCTACAACCCCGCCATTCCTTTCGATCTGTATGTGAGCGGCGGTCGCGAAAGTGCCCAAGGTCCGGGCACCGACGTGCTGGTATTCCACGGTAGCACGGATGCCCCCACCGTACAAGTGGCGGAGACAGCACTGCTCGGTGGCGCCGTTATCGTGCCCCCATTCAGCTATGGCGAATTCGCGGGCTACCTGGAAGTACCCACCGCCGACTTCACCCTGCAGGTGCAACTGCCCGACGGTACTCCTGTGGTGGCCTATTCCGCTCCCTTGGCGACCTTGGGCTTGGAGAACCTGGCCCTCACCGTGCTCGCGTCCGGCTTCCTCGATCCGGCCGTGAACAGCAACGGTGCCGGATTCGGACTCTATGTGGCCCTGCCCACCGGCGGCCCACTGGTGGCCCTGCCCCTGTCCACCGGACTCAACGAGCGTGATGGCCTGCTGAACGGTCTGAGCGTATTCCCGAACCCGGCCAATGAGCAGCTCTTCATCGACCTGGATGCGCGCATCTCAACGCAAGCCTCCGTGCGCCTGACAGACATCAGCGGACGTGTGGTACGCGCCTTTGAGGGCCAGAGCATCGCCTCCGGAGAGAGCCGCTTGGTGATGAACGTGAACGACCTGGCCGCAGGCACCTACCAGCTGAGCGTTGTTGCGAACGACAGTGTGCGTTCCTTGCCTGTGCAGATCGTTCGCTGATCCGCCACGGACCACAAAAACGTTGGGAAGGGCTTCCGCCATTGGCGGAAGCCCTTCCCACTTTGGGGCCGGTCCGTGCAACGAACAATATCGATAGCAGTCTGTTGAACACATGTATTACAAGATCGAACGATCTACATTCGAGCGCTGAAATGGGACCTTTCATGATGCGTTTCCAGATCCGTGACCTGGAGGAATTCTCCGGGATAAAGGCACATACCATCCGTATGTGGGAGAAACGCTACAACCTGTTCTCTCCGGACCGCACCGGAACGAACATCCGCAATTACGATCTGGACGACCTGAAGGCGCTCTTGAACGTGGCCTACCTGAACCGCAACGGGTTCAAGATCTCCAAGATCGCAGCCATGGACAATGTTGCCCGCGACCAGTTGGTGCGCGAGGTGGCGGTTACCAAGAACGACGGCGGCGACATCTTGGACAGTTTGCAGATGGCCATGCTCTCCTTCGATGAGGCCCTCTTCGACAACGTGACCACCAAATACCGTTTGGCGCATGGCTTCAGTGCCTTGGTGGAGCAAGTGTTCGTGCCCCTGTTGGAACGGATCGGTGTACTGTGGCAGACCAACGCCATCTGCCCCGCGCACGAGCACTTTCTCAGCAACCTCATCAGGCAGAAGCTCATTGCTGCCACGGATGGCCTGACCCTGCCCTTGCGCGATACGGAAACCGCGCATGTGCTTTTCCTGCCCGAGAACGAGATCCACGAACTGGGCTTGCTGTACGTGAACTACTTGCTACGCTCGCAAGGCAAACACACGGTGTACTTGGGCCAGAGCGTACCGCGCGAAGATCTGAAACAAGTGGCGGGCCTGTTCAGCCAGCGCATCGTATTCATCACCATCCTGATGGCCACCCCGCAGGCGCATGAGCTACCTGCTTACCTCCGCGAATTACGAGAGGATCTCCCCGCTGAGCGGATATCGTTCTGGTTGACCGGACAACAGCTTAGGAAGTTGGATGGCCATGCTCCTCCGAAAGGGATGCAACTCTACGGATCGATGGCCGAGCTCCTGACCGGTATCCGCTCCTGATCAGCTTTGATCGGGCAGCACTTTGCCTGGGTTCATGATGCCCAGAGGGTCGAATGCCTGTTTGATGGCGCGCATCAGGTCGAGTTGTGCCGTGTTGAAGGCTATGTCCATGTAGGGGCGCTGCACGAGCCCGATGCCATGCTCGCCGCTGATGGTGCCCCCAAGGGATACCGTGAGGGCGAAGATCTCGCGGATGGCGTGGTGCAATTCGTGCTCCCAAAAGTGGTCGGTGAGATCCCCTTTGATGATGTTCACGTGCAGGTTACCATCACCCGCATGGCCATAGCACACGCTGGTGAAGCCATATCGCGCACCGATCTCCTTCACCCCCTGCAATAACTTGGGCAGTTCGAAGCGTGGCACCACGGTATCCTCTTCCTTGTAGGTGCTGTGGGCCTTCACGCTCACCGGCACGCTGCGGCGCATTTTCCACAAAGCGTCCTTTTCGGCGCTGCTTTCCGCAAAAAGCACCTCGCCCGCTCCATGGGCTTCGGCCACTGTCAATATGGCCTCACAACTGCGCATCAACTCCTCGCCTTCGTTGCCATCCACTTCCACCAGCAGGTAGGCCGCAGGTTCCGTGGAAAGTTGCGCCGGCAGTCCTTCGGTGAAGCGCATGGTCCAGGCGATGGCATCGCGCTCCATGAACTCCAACGCACTGGGTGTGATCCCTGCGCGAAAAATGGCGCTCACCGCTTCACAGGCTTTTGTGGCTTCCGAGAACGGGACCAGCATCAAACGCGTTTCGCGCGGGTGTGGCACCAAGCGCAACACGGCTTGTGTAATGATGCCCAAGGTGCCCTCGCTGCCCACCATCAGGCGCGTAAGGTCATAGCCTGTCGAATTCTTCAAGGTGCGAGCGCCCGTACGGATCACTTCACCATTGGGCAGCACCACTTCGAGGTCCAACACGAAGTCGCGGGTAACGCCATACTTCACGGCCCTGGGCCCACCTGCGTTCTCGGCCAGGTTGCCACCGATGGTGCAGCTTCCGCGGCTGCTGGGATCGGGCGGATAATAGAGTCCTTTGGCGGCCACGGCCTCCTGCAGCACCTGGGTGATCACACCCGGCTCCACGGTGACCTGGAGGTTGCGTTCATCGATGTCCACGATCGCGTTCATGCGGTCCAAGGCCAAGCCCACGCCGCCGTACACGGAGAGCGCACCACCGCTCAGGCCGGTACGCCCGCCAATGGGCGTAACGGGGATGTTGTGCGCTGCGCAGATCCGTACCACGGCGGCCACCTGGGCGGTCGTTCTTGGTCGCACCACCACATCGGGCGGGTGGTTCAGGTCCTCGGTCTCATCGTGGCCGTAGTGCACGCGATCCTCGTGGCGCACACTAAGACCGTCCGGATCGAGTGCAGCGCGCAGGGCTTCCAACGCTTCTATACCGAGCTTGGCGTATTGCATGCTGCGAAGGTGGCACGCGCGCAGCGGAACAAAAGCAGCACCTTGCCCTGCGATATCCACAGCACGTGGATCACCACGGTATCTTTCCGCCATGGGATGGAACACTGAGCAGCTCCGCCGCCAATTACGTGTCATCATTTTCGGCACGCATACGCCGGCCGGCAGGGCATTCGACCTGGGGCTCATCATCCTGATCCTCATCAGTGTGCTGCTCGTATTTCTGGATAGTGTGAAGGATGTGCGCGAGATCCATGGCAAGTGGCTGCGTATCGCCGAATGGACAATCACCATCCTGTTCGCAATAGAGTATGGTGTTCGCCTTTGGATAAGCGACAACTGGAGGCGGTACGCGTTCGGTTTTTTCGGCATCGTGGACCTGCTGGCCATTTTGCCCACGTTCGTTAGCCTGATCATCCCAGGTTCACAGGCGCTTACCGTGGTGCGTGCCCTTCGACTAACGCGCGTTTTCCGGATCCTGAACTTGTTCGAGTACGTGCATGAAGCCCGCTTGCTGCTTCTGGCGCTGCTGGCAAGCAGGCACCGTATTCTGGTGTTCATGCTGGCGGTGCTCGCTCTGGTCACCGTGTTCGGCGCCATCATGTTCGTGATCGAGAGCCCGGAGGCCGGATTCACCAGCATTCCCCGCAGCATTTACTGGGCGATCGTTACGTTGACAACCGTTGGCTACGGGGACATAGCCCCGCAGACCAACCTTGGGCAGGCCATGGCATCCTTGATCATGATCCTGGGTTACGCCATCATCGCCATTCCAACAGGCATCGTAAGTGTGGAGATCGCCCGGCAAAGCAGGCATGGCGCACAGCGGACCTGCACGAAATGCGGGCAGGTGGAGCACCAGGAGCGGGCTTCGTACTGCTTTCAGTGCGGTGCGGAACTGCCCTTGAACATGACCGACGGCCCGTTGTTGTGAGCCGCTGCGCGACCCGTTAGCCGGAGTGGTTCCGGCAGCGTGCCACGGTCATTCCATCTCACAGCAAGGGATGGGCTGATCTACTTGCTCTTTTTCCGCCGTGATAAAACCGCAAGGCCACCCCATGCCCATTGCACACGTCTATTTGAACAAATACCCAGGGCCATGCGCAAGATCATCCTGCTCTCGATCGCTGTAAGCTTTCATTCTGCATTGTCGGCCCAGAACGTTGGCATCAATGCCGATGGGGCCGCACCCGCAGCATCCGCCATGCTGGATGTGGACGTAAGCGCACTACCTGCGGCCAATAAGCGCGGCCTGTTGGTGCCACGTATCGCACTGACCGCTGCCAACGTTGCGGCACCTGTTGTGACGCCGGCGGTCTCGCTTCTGGTGTACAACACCGCCACGGCTGGTGCTGGCGTCAATGCTGTCAGCCCGGGCTACTACTACTGGAACGGAACGGTGTGGGTGCGCTTTGCGAACAGCACCGACGCTTGGACCACGCTCGGCAATGCGGGCACCGTGGCCGGCACCAATTTCATTGGCACCACCGATGCGGTGGACTGGGTGATAAAGACCGGCGGAAGCGCCGCAGCCAATGAACGGATGCGCGTGCTCAGTTCGGGAAAGGTGGTGGTGAACAACACCGGGGTCGGCGCCTTTACCAACGATGTGTTCAGTGTGTATGCCAACGGCACCACCAACGGCACTACGACCAACATCTCCGCTCAGGGCCTGCGTGCCATCAATGGCTACACGAGCTCCGGCTTCGGGGTGGCGGGCTTTGCTTCGGGCACCACAGGCACCAGTTTCGGGGTTTACGGAGCGGCGAATGCGACAACGGGAACGGCCAACGCCATCCGGGGAGAATCCACGGCCCCGAACAGCACGGCCGTGGTCGGCATCAGTAACGTGGGGGCTGGTGCGTTGAACACGGCGACCACAGGCCACGGTGTGTTCGGACAGATCAACGGAACCCTCAATGGCACGGCGGTAGGTTTCGGTGTGCGCGGCTTGATCAACGCCACCATGACCACCGGTGATGCACGCGGTGTGCAAGGTGCTTCGCCATCGGACAACGGCACCGGGGTGATCGGCTTCGCCACCTCCGCAGCAACCACTGGCAATTCCGTTGGCACCTGGGGCCAGGCTGCCAGTTCAACCGGGTTCGGCATGCGCGCAGTGAACACCAACGCCACGGGCACCGGCTTGGTGGTTACCGGAAACAACGCGGCCACCACGTACTTGGTCAACGGGTCGGGCACGGCCATAAATGGGAGCGGCATCGGCGATTTCGCGATAGCCCGTACAGCAGCGAGCGGCGTGGGTGTGGTGGGTGTGGGCAACAACCTGGTGGGCTCCATAATAACACCGGCGCAAGGTTGTGGCGTGGCCGGCACGGGCGTGCGCTATGGTGTAATGGGCTTTGCCACCACCACGGTCACCACCAACTCCGCAAACAACAGTGCCGCCAACGCGCTTGCGGCATCGGCAGGTGGCTACTTTGAAGTGCAGGCCGCAGGAACCGCACAGACTTGGTCGTACGTGGCCGTGCGTGAGGCCGCTGGAGCTGCCGGGCTGCGGAAGATCATAGGCCCCGGAACGGTGAACACCATCGTGCACGCCCCCAGCGGCGAGCGCGTAGCCCTTTCCTGCCCGGAAGCACCGGAGAACCTCTTTCAGGATTATGGAAGCGGTCAACTCCGGAATGGCCGGGCACAGATCACCTTGGACCCGATACTGGCCTTCAACATCCTGGTGGACGATACCCATCCGCTGCGTGTGTTCGTGCAACTGGAGGGTGACTGCAACGGTGTTTATGTGACCAACAAGAGCGGCACCGGCTTCGACGTGGTGGAGCTTGCCGGTGGCACATCCAACGTACCCTTCACCTACACCGTGGTGGCCAACCGGGCCGACGAAGTGAATCCCGACGGCACCATTTCCCGGTACTCGGTGGAGCGCTTCCCGCCGGCGCCGGGTCCCCAGGAGACCATTGTGCAGGCCGCTCGTGAAGAGCGCTCCGTGCGCCCGGTGGTGGACGGAGCTCTGGAACCCATTGCCAAACCGTAGTTCGGCAACAGACTACTCCATTACCTGTAAGCGCCGCGCGTGCTGCTCGGTCCGGGTGGTGAGGCGCAGCAGGTACACACCGCTTGCAAGGCCCATCCGCCCAAGGGCTATTGCATTGTTACCAGCGTGCAATTGCAGGGCTTCGGCGCGCACCAACTTGCCACTGGCATCCAGCACGCTCAAGGTGGCCGCCTCTTCAATGGGTGATGAGATCACCACTTGGAGTGCGGAACCATCGTCCCACGCGTTCACCAATTCCAACGCAGCGCCGGAACCACAATTGGCGGAAACGAGGGGACCATACTCGCTGGCGCCATCGCTATCCACCTGTAGCAGGCGGTGGTAAACGAGGCCCCGCACAGGAGCATCGAAGTAGCTGTACTGCTGAACGTGCTGGCTGTTGCCAGCGGCGGCCACACGGCCAACGGTCCGGAATTCGATGCCGTCCGCGCTGCGTTCCACATCGAAATAGGCGCTGTTCGATTCGCTGGCCGTGGTCCATGAGAGCTGCACCCCATGGGCCTCACAGGTGGATGCGAAATGCACCAGACGAACCGGCAAGGGCTCGAGGAAATTCGCAAGGGTCCAGGAGCGGAAGAAATCCGCCGACGAGGCCGTGGCGGTGACCACGCTGCTGGGCAGACCACCAGCCCAAGTGCCGCTGGGAAGATAGTCCCCCCAGATGCCTGCTGCATTGTTGAAGCGCTGCGCACCCACCGGATCCAGTGGCCCGATCGCGTTGCCGGCAGTAACCTCACCGACCACCACACCGGGATCGTAAGTGAAACCCAGCGCAATGGAAGGAAGCGTGCCATAAGCGTAGCCAGCAACGCCCGGATCGATGATCCAGAAACGGTCAACCGCGTTCTGCGAGTTGGGTACCGATGGCGCGTTGTAGCTGTTCATGTGTGTGACATCGCTGGGGCGGTACAGGTCGTTGTTCCATGCATTGGCCAAGGGAATGCCCTGGGATGCGTGGTTGAAGGTGGAGAAGCACACGGATGCCGTTACTTCGGCCGATCCCGCCACGAGCGGTGTGTAGCTCAGAGGCATTTTGGTGCCAGCGGCCGTGGTGAAGGGTACCACGTAGGTGCCCAGCGTATTGCGGATCTGCCAGCGTACCCGGTTGAATTCGCCTTCTGAACGGATGTTGCCGCCGGTGCCAAGCGTCTGTATGCCCACAGGCAACGGGTTCTCCACCACTACCCAGGCCCCATTGTCTATCCTTACCCAGGCGTCGTTGTTCACCACCACCCGGGCTTGACCCTTTACCTGACTGGCGTTACCAACGGCAACAAGCCAGAGCAGCAACGCGCTACACAGCCCGGTGGTCCACTCCTGCGATGCGTTGTTCCCGATCATGGCTCATGAACAAGACGCAAGCCAAGGCCTGGTGGTTGTCACTACCGGGATCTTTCGATGCGGTTCCCGATGGTATCACCGCACCGGATACGCCGTCTCCGTGGGAAGGGCTTTTTCAGCGCAGCAGGTTCACATGCCCAGTGAATTCGCGAGCATCCCCTTCGCGCTCCAGGATCACGCGCCACACGTACACGTCGATCTGCGAGTCTTTTCCGCGCGCACGGCCATCCCAGCCTTTGCTGCGGTCGCGCACCTCGTGGATCAACTCACCCCAACGGTCGAAGATCAGCAGGCGGTAGTTCCAGCCGTTGAAGCCATTGAGCACTGGGAAGAACACATCGTTCAGGCCATCTCCATTGGGCGTGAAGGTGTTGGGCACATAGATCTGGGGATCACCGGGCACAGCAATGAAGCGGCACACCGTATCAGGGCAACCGAAGCTGTTCTCCACACGCAGGCACACCGTGTAGCCACCGCCGTCGCCGGGGAACAGGTGCACCGGATGCATCGCCGTGCTCTGATCGTTGTCGCCGAAATCCCACAAATAGGCGACCGCACCTTGGCTCAGGTTGTTGAAGCGGATCGCGTTGTCCAGCGTGAGCAGGGTATCCGTGCTGAAATCAGCGATCGGCGATGGATGGATAATGACCGCTGCGGGCACGGTAAGGGTGTCCGTGCATCCACCCGCTCCGGTGGCCACCAGCACCACATCGTAGGAACCGGCAGCGCTGTAGGTGTGCTGCGGTCCATCGGCTTGCAGCACCGTACCGTCACCCAACCACCACTGGAAGCCTTGTGCGTTCTGCGAGTTGTTCACGAAGGCCACTGGTCGTCCCGCACATCCCGGTTGTGGTTCCACAGCGAAGGCTGCCAAGGGCGTGGGATGTACCACGAACTGCTGTGTGCTGGTGTGCGTGCAACCGAACTGGTTGGTGGCAGTGAGCTGCACGTCATAGCTGCCCGGCTGCGCGAAGGTGATCTCCGGATTGTTCAATTCGCTGGTCTCCCCGTTCCCCAGGTCCCAGGCATAGCCGATGGCTCCTTGTGACCCGTTCAAGGTCTGCACGCTTACCGGCGAGGTGCAGCTTGCGTAGGATGACAAGCTGAAGGCACTGAGCGGCAAGGGGAAGGCCACAACCTGAGCCGTTGACGTGTCGCTGCAGCCGTTGAGGTTCTCCGCGATCAACGTTACGTTGTAGGTACCGGCCACCGTGTAGGTGTGGAAGGGCGCAGGCTGGGCGCTGGTGTTGCCGTTGCCGAAGTCCCACTGGTAGAATCCAGCGTTGGTCGTGTTGTTCTGGAAAGCCACCTGTAGGTTGATGCAACCGGACCCAGGCACAGGTTCGAAGGAGGCAACTGGCGTGGTGAGCACGGTAACGTTCTGCACCGCAGTGCTGGTGC
This sequence comes from Flavobacteriales bacterium, assembly GCA_019638115.1. GTDB lineage: Bacteria > Bacteroidota > Bacteroidia > Flavobacteriales_F > PHOS-HE28 > PHOS-HE28. The sequence continues at coordinate 773,552 of JAHBUK010000002.1, forward strand.
AACCGTTGTTGGCAGCGGTTACAGTAAGGCTTACCGGATAGGATCCGGAACTGGCATAGGCGTGGGTCGGGTTGCTCAAGGTGGAGCTGTTCCCGTCCCCGAAATTCCAAAGCGAGCCACCGGGTACGCTGGTGGTGTTGGTGAAATTGAAGGGTTCGTTGGCACACACCGCAGCAGGTGCCACGGTGAAGGATACCGGTGGTCCGGGCAGCACGGTCACATCCACGGTTGACTGATCGAAGCCACAGCCGAAGTTGGAGAGTTCAATGGTGTAGGTGCCGGGCTGGGTAAAGGTGTGCGAGGGGTTCTCCAGCAGGCTCACGTTGCCGTCGCCGAAATCCCAGAACCAAGCGGTATCACCAACGGAGTACTGGGTGAGGTTCACCGTGAGCGGCGAGCAGCCCACCACCGGGTCCGCGTTGAAGAAGGAGAACACCTCGTTGGGCACCACCGTGATGGTCTGTTGCGCGCTGCTGGAGCCGCAGGCGTTGGATACCGTGAGGGTGATCACGTAGGTCTCGATCTCCTCGCTACCGGGATACCAAGAAGTAACGATGGGACCAGGCGAAGTGCTGGTGAGCCCGTTCCCGAAGTCCCAGAGGAAGGTGTCCGGTAGGCCGTAGCTGGCATTGCCGAAGGGCACGTCGCTGAAGGCACAGTGCTCGTTCACATTGGGCCCGAACACGGCGGTAGGCGTCGGGATAACGGTGATCGGCAATTGCAACTGATCGCTGCCGCACACGTTGGTGGCCACCATGCTCACGGTGTAGGTGATGGCATCGAAGGGATCGGACGGGAAGGTGAAGGCCGGAGGAACAGCATCGGTGGAAGTACCGAGGCCACCGAAGTTCCAGACGTAGCTGAGGCCCTGACCCACGGAGGTGTTACCGAAGGTCACTTCCAAAGGACCGCAACCGTTGTTCACGTTCAGGGTGGGTTGTGCATCGGGTGCGCTCCACACGGTGACCGTGCTGGTCGTCACGTCCGAGCATCCTGCTCCGGTGCCAGCGGTCAACGTGACCGTGAAGGTGCCCTCGGAGGTGTAGCTGTGCGCAGGCGATATCGCGTTGGAGGTGTTGCCATCGCCGAAGTCCCAGCTGTATGAACCGGCGCCGGTGCTGTTGTTGGTGAAGCTGAACGGGGCACCCACACAAGCGATCGGCCCGTGGCTGAAGGCCGCTACCGGAACAGGGTTCACGGTCACCGTGGCGTTGTCGCTATTGGAGCAACCGGTGATGGGGTCCGTGTAGCTGTAGGTGACCGGGTTGCCGCCTGGCAGTGCCGAAGTTGGGTCGAACACACCTGAAACGGGGTCCACTCCCACTCCGCTCCAAATGCCCCCGGCCGGTGTGGCCACGAGCACTTGCGGGCCACCATCCAGACAGACGCTGATGTCAGTGCCGGCATCCACCACGGGCAGGTCGTTCACCAACAGGGTCACCTGGTCTTGTGTGAGACAGGTAACCGTACCTACGGAGTAGGTCAGTGTGTAGGTACCGGGCACCGTGTTGCTGAACAGGCCGCCTGCGGTCACTTGGGGGCCGCTCCAAGTTCCACCGGCGGGCACACCCACCAACTGCACGGCCGGGTCTCCCAGGCAGAAGGCATCGTCCGCACCAGCATTCGCGGGGTTGTCCACGGGTACCACTTCCACTTCCATCTGATCCGAAGCGGAACAGCCGTTCGCATCGGTCACGGAATAGGTGAGCACGTCGGTACCCAGTCCGTCGGGTGTCAATTCGCCACCGGGCGTCACGTTCAACCAGGTGGAAGACCACGTTCCGCCAGCCGGAGTGGCCGTCAATTGCACTGGAACGGGTTGGTCGCACAGCACTTGATCAGGTCCGGCGTTCACTACGGGGAGGGCGTTCACCGTGGCCACGGTCTGAGCCGTTGTAAGGCACCCGGTACCATCGGCAAAGGTGTAAGTGAGCACGTGCTGACCGGGTGCCACCAGCGCTGGATCGAACTCCGTCGGCGGCCCCGTAAGACCTGATCCAGACCACGTTCCACCCACCGGTGTGGCTGGCAATGGCACCGGTGCTTGGTCAATGCACAAGGCGAAGTTGGCAGGCACCGTGAGGATCGCGGCAGGTATCACCTGCACGTTCATTTGGTCGCTGGTGGCGCAGGTGCCTGTTCCGTAGTTGTAGGTAACCGTGAAGTTGCCGACCGTGCTGGGCACGAAGGAACCGCCAGGCCCAGCCCCCACCCAAGTTCCGCCGGGCGGCGATGCGGGCAGGATCACCGGCACCTGCCCCAGGCAGAGCGAGGTGTCGTTGCCAAGCGTGGCGATCAGCGTGAGGGGATCCACCGTGATGTTCACCGTGGAAGTGTTGGTGCAACCGTTGGCGTTGGTGTGCGTGTAGGTGAGCGTGGATACGCCCAACTGCCCCGGCACCGGCGTGAACACACCTCCGGCAGTAACGTTGGGGCCGCTCCACGTACCCGGAGCCGGGGTTCCGTTCAAGGTGATCGGAATGGCTTGGTCGCAGAGGGTCAAGGCCGGTCCGGCGCTCACGGTAGGCAGCTGGTACACGGTAACGGTAACGGTCGCACTGCCAGGGCATCCACCCACATCACCGGTCACTGTGTAGGTGGTGGTCACCGCCGGACTGGTGGTCAGCGTGGGTCCGGTAGCAACGGGGTTGCCACCAATGAACCACTCATAATTGCCAGCACCGCTCGCCGTAAGCGTGGCGCTCTGCCCATTGCAAATGGCGGCCGAAGAAGGCGTTACCGAAACCACCGGGGCAGCTACCACCACCACGTTCACTGTGGCGGGCGGCCCTTGGCAACCACCACTTACGGCCACCACGGTGTAGGTGCCGGAGTTGGCGGCGGTAACGTTGGGGATAGTGACCGAAGGTTGGTTGGACGAGAAGCCACCGGGGCCGGTCCATTGGAAGGTGACACCCGGGATCGGCGTTGCGGACAAGGACAGGGTCTGCCCGTGGCAAACCGGGCTGTTGCTGGACACCACCGGCACCGGAGGCAGCGTACCGATGGCCAGGTTGGCGTTGGCCGTAGCTGATCCGCAGGCATTGGTGACGGTGAGCGAAATGGTGGGATTGCCCGGAGCGGCGAAACACACCTGCCCGGGAGAGAGCGTGTTGGCATTCGCAGGTGCCCCGCCGGGGAAGGTCCACGCGTAGGTATCGATCGGGGCGCCGCAGGGCTGCACCGTGGCCGATGGGTTTACGCACTGGCCCGCGCAGATGCCCGATAGCGGCGCTACCGAGACCTGGGGCGGAGCGTTCACCGTTACCGACTGGCTTACCGAGAAGGTGCCGCAGGAGTTGGTGGCCTGCAACTGCACCGTGTAAGTACCGGGCTGTGTGAACTGGAACTGCGGCTCAAAGGAGGACGCGTTGGTGCCACCAACGAAGTTCCAAGCTGGGCCGGAGCCACAGGAAGAAGCCACCGAGGTAACGTTCCACTGGTAGGTGGTGCCGCAGGTGTTGGGGCTTACGCTGGTGTTGGTGGTTGTGCTGGTGAGCGGCGCGCATCCCACCGTGGGTGTCAGGGTGAAGGCGGGCACAGGCGGCTGCTCGATGCAGATGGTCTGGGTCTGCGAATCCTGGCCGCAGGTGTTGCCCACCAGATCGGTGATGGAATAGGTGCCGGGCGTGTTGAACTGCACCCCGAGCGTGTTGGAGCCCGTGGTCCAAAGCCCAGGGTTGCCGGGTTGGCCGTTCTGGTTGCCCAAGGTGCCGCTCACCACGGTCCACCCTGCTGCCGGGGTGATGCTCCACACGTGGCGGGGTGGCGCGCAGGCCGGAGCCTGCTGGCCCAGGTTCTGTGCGGTGAAGCTCACGGTCTGGTTCACGCAGGCGGTCCCTTGCGGGTTCATGGTGAACTGGGCCTGCGGGGTCTGGCTCACGCGGATGGGACCGATCTGGCCCTGGGTGGCATCGCAAGGGTTCTGCGCCGTGAAGCTCACCGTGTACTGACCACCAGCCACACCGCAGGAAGAGGTGTTGTAGGTGTGGTTCACCACGGCGGGCGGCGGGTGCGGAAGCGTAATGCTGTTACCATCACCGAAGTCGATGATGTAGGTGGTGCCGGGGCTGTTGTCCGACACCTGGTTGATGTAGAAAGGCAGCGTGCCCCCGGTGCAAATGTTGGTGTTGGGGTCGGTGGAGATACCGCCACCGGGGTTGGTACCCAGGAACACGTTGTACTGCGCGGTCTGGCTGCAGCCGTTGGGATAGTTCACCGTATAGCTCAGGGTGTGCAGGCCCTGTGCGTAGGTATGCGATAGCGCCCAGCCCTGTGCCGGGTTCACCACCGGGCTGCCGTCGCCCCAGTTCAGGGTGCGGGTGCTTCCCGCGAAGGCCGCGCTCTGATCGGTGAAGGAGAACGACCAGGAACTCGTCGCATCGCAGATGCTGAAGGTGGTGAGACCGCCGAATGTGGAGACCTGCTCCGGCCCGCTGGTGGTGAGCAGTGCGCTGGGCGAAGGCAGCACGGTAACGGCCACGGTGCTGTTGGCCGTGCATCCGTTGGAATCCGTGATGGTGAGGGTGTAGGTGGTGTTTGAAGCCGGAATGGTGAGCGTGGGACTAGCCACCGTGGTGCTGGAAAGCCCCGTTGCCGGAGACCAGGAGTAGGTGAATGGTCCGTTGCCGGTTGCGGAAGGCGATCCTCCCAAAGTCACCGTGGAACCCGCACAACCCGAAACAGGTTGGCCGGCATTGGCAGTGCACTGCCCCAATGCTTCCACGGCCCCGAATACGGCCAGTGGCAGGAGCAGACTTTTCAGCAGGGTATGGAACATGGGCAAATTACTTTCCGATGCCAAACTACTCCGCTCGTGATACTTGCAGGACGTGCTTTGTAGGAGGATATCAACCGGAGAGACTGCAAATGACGGGAGTTCCGGGCACACGGTTGCCCGAAAAGCCGCATCGATCTTGAAAAAGACGTTGGATCAACGCTTGCGTCACACGGGCTTCACCCCTGTCCGCTCAATTCCCCTTCCCCGGTGATCGGTCTGGTGAGCGCTTCCCGCAGCATGGCCGCCACTTCCGAAGCCTTGTAGACCACCATGGTATGCCCTCCGTCGGCAACGCGATGATCCACCGCAAAGCGCATGGGGACCAGGCGGTCCGCATCACCATGGATACGCACCACGGGGCCCTTCCACGGCGAGCCTTGCCAGCGGAAAATGGCGTCGAGGCCGTTGCGCAGCTTCACTGCTCCTTCATCGCAGGCCATCTCGAAGAGCAGACGGTCCACCTCCTTGTTCCCCTGCCCTACCAGCCATTGCTTCAGCGGCCACACCCCGCGCATGGTCCGCTCGCGGATCACCCGCTGCACGCCCAAACGTGCCCCGAGGTGTACGGTCCAGGGCCACTCGTGGGGGCCGGTCCAGGTGGAGATGAGCAGCACACGCTCGGGCTGCGTCAGCGCGGCAAGCTCCTGGGCCACCATGCCGCCCATGCTCACCCCGGCCAACACGTGGGGCCGGTCCGCATCCACCTGTGGACGCAGTTGCGCGGCGATGTCGGCCAGGGTGCAGCCCCTCTCATAGGCCGGCCAATTCAAGTAGCGGACGTTCAGACCACTGAGGTCCATGCGCGAGAACAAGCGCTGGTCGGTACCCAGTCCCGGCAGCAGATAAACGTCCATGGTGCAAAGTTGGGGTCGAATTGGCTTGCGGCCCCACTCCTCACTCCACCTCCACCACGCGCAGGAAGTCCAGCGCTGCTTCCATGGGTTCGTGCATCACCACATCCTGCTGGATGAAGGGCACACGCTCGCGGAAGGCCGCCACGAAGGACTCCAAGCGCACGGAACTGCGCAGCGGGCGGCGGAATTCGAGCGCTTGTGCGGCCGAGAAGAGTTCGATGGCGAGGATGCGCTCCACATCGTGTACCACCTGCCAGGTCTTCAGCGCCGCAGCGGCACCCATGCTCACGTGGTCCTCCTGGCCGTTGCTGCTGTCAATGGTATCCACGCTGTTGGGCATGCAGCGCTGCTTGTTGGCGCTCACCAGGGAAGCAGCCGTGTACTGCGGGATCATGAAGCCGCTGTTAAGCCCGGGATCGGCTACTAAAAAGGCGGGCAGGCCGCGCTGTCCGCTGATGAGCTTGTAGCTGCGCCGCTCGCTGATGCTGCCCAGTTCGGCCACAGCGATGGCCAGGAAGTCCAGGGCCAGGGCCAGCGGCTGCCCGTGGAAATTGCCGGCACTGATCACCAGGTCCTCGTCGTCGAACACCGTGGGGTTGTCCGTCACTGATTCCAATTCGCGCTCCACCACACGCTCCACGTAGGCGATGGCATCGCGGCTGGCGCCGTGCACCTGCGGAATGCAGCGGAAGGAGTACGGGTCCTGCACGTGCACCTTGCTGCGCGTGGCCAGTTTGCTGCCCTTCAGCAGGGAGCGCATGTGCCCGGCCACCACGGCCTGCCCCGGATGGGGACGCACCGCATGCACCGATGCGTGGAAGGGCTCCGTGCGCCCATCAAAGCCATCCAGCGAAATTGCAGCGATGATGTCAGCGAGCTGCGCCAAGCGGTTGGCCTTCAAGGTTAAAAGCGCGGCATAGGCATTCATGAACTGGGTGCCGTTCAGCAGGGCCAGCCCTTCCTTGGGACCGAGCTCCAGGGGCTTCCAACCGAGCTTCTTCAGGGCCGCGGCGCTCTTCATGCGCTTGCCTTCCAACACCACTTCGCCCAGGCCCAGCAACGGCAGGCTCAGGTGCGCCAGCGGGGCCAGGTCGCCACTGGCACCCAGGGATCCGCGCTCATACACCACGGGCAGCATGTCGGCATTGTACATGTCCACCAAGCGCTGCACGGTGGCCGGTGCCACGGCGCTGTGCCCGAAGGCCATGTTCTGCACCTTCAGCAGCAGCATGGCGCGCACGATCTCCGCCGGAACGGGCTCCCCGCTTCCGCAGGCGTGGCTCATCACCAGGTTCTTCTGGAGTTGGGCCAGCTGCTCCTTGCCGATGCTGCGATCGTACAAGGCGCCAAAGCCGGTGTTCACTCCGTAGATTGGGGCATCGCTCTGCTTCAGGCGGTCGCGCAGGTAGGCGTGGCTCTGGCGCATGGCATCCTTGGCCGTGGGGCTAAGGGCGATGGACTTGCGTGCCGAAAGGATGTGGCCGAGCTCAGCGAGATCGAGGCCGATGGTTCCGATGGGATGGGTGGTCATGGGAAGCGGTTGTCCGGGGATCGTTGTCAGTTCTCAGTTGTCTGTTCTTAGTGCGCAGCGATGAAGCGTGGTCAGCAGCCTGACAACTAAGAACTGACAACTGCTATCAGCTCAGCCTCCGAAATGCTCCGCTGCTCGCCCGTCCTCATGTCCTTCAGGGTGACGGTCCCGCTCTGCAACTCGCTTTCGCCGATCACGGCCACGTAGCCGATGCCTTTGTCGTTGGCGTACTTGAACTGCTTGGCCAGCTTGACCGCATCGGGGTACAATTCGGCGGCGATGCCCGCTTCGCGCAGTTGGCGCAGGAGCTTCAGGCCGTGCATGGCCTCGGCCGCACCGAAGTTGGTGATGAGCACCCGGGTGCTGCCACCCAGCTCCGCAGGGAATTTGCCGGTTTCCTGCAGCACGTCGTAGATGCGGTCGGCACCGAAGCTGATGCCCACACCGCTCATGCCCTTCAGTCCGAACACGCCGGTGAGGTCATCGTAGCGACCACCGCCGCAGATGCTGCTGCCGAGCGAGCCTTCCAGGGCCTTCACCTCGAAGATGGCACCGGTGTAGTAGTCCAGGCCGCGGGCAAGGGTCGGGTCGAACTCCAGCACGGCGCTCTTCATGGCTCCCACGGCATCGAAGGTGAAGGAAAGGTCCTTCAAGCCTTGCTGCGCCGTGGCGGAGGCTGCCAACCACCGCTCCAATACCGGGCGCTGCTCGCTCCAGGTGCCGCTCAGCTCGAACAGGGGGGCGATGCCTTGGATGGCCGCATCGCTCACGCCTTTCGCGCGCATCTCCTCCTCCACTTTCTCCCGCCCGATCTTGTCCAGCTTGTCGATCGCGGTCACGATGTCCACCACCTTCTCCGGCTGGCCGCTCACTTCAGCGATACCGCTCAGCACTTTGCGGTCGTTGATCTTCACCACCACCTTCAAGCCCAGATCGGTGAACACATCATCGAAGAGCTGAACGAGTTCCACCTCGTTGATCAAACTCGTGCTTCCGATCATGTCGGCATCGCACTGGTAAAACTCACGGTACCGCCCCTTCTGAGGCCGATCGGCACGCCATACCGGCTGTATCTGGTAGCGCTTGAAGGGGAAGGCGATCTCGTGCTGGTGCTGAACGACGTAGCGGGCAAAGGGCACGGTGAGGTCGTAGCGGAGAGCTTCAGCCGCCAAACCCTTGCTGCGGTCCTCCAAGGCGCGTTCCAGTTCGGCACCGCGCTTCAGCACTTTGAAGATCAGGCGATCCCCTTCCTCCCCGTACTTGCCGGTGAGGGTCTCGAGGTTTTCCATGGCGGGCGTTTCCAGGGGCAGGAAGCCGTACTTCTGAAAGACCCGTTCGATGGTGCTGAAGATGTACTTGCGGCGCAGCATCTCCGTTGGGGAGAAGTCGCGGGTGCCTTTGGGGATGGAAGGCTTTGTGGCCATGTTCAAGGGTGCAATGCTCAAGGATCAAGTCAGAAGATCCAAGTCTCTGTATTCAAGGTTCAAGCATCAAGTCTCAAGTCTCAATATTCAAGCATCAAGTCTCAACGTTCAAGTCACAAGCATCAAGCATCAAGTCTCAAGCATCAAGTCTCAAGTCTCAAGATCCAAGTATCAATGTTCAAGTCTCAAGCATCAAGTCTCAATGTTCAAGTCTCAATATTCAAGCCTCAAGCATCAAGGTTCAAGTCTCAAGGTTCAAGAACCCGGTGGTGTGGCGGGGAGCGCTTGTTCCTTGGGAGCTGGGGGCGCGAAGGTAAGCGGGGGGGCCGAGGGACTGGCCCGAACGATGTGGAGCGGGGAACGGATGGCCCTAAAAAGCGGAACCGCCCAGGCTGAGCCCTAGGGCGGTCCGCTTGACCAGAACGTCACCGGGCCGGGGCCGGATGCTTCGCTCCACTGCAAGGATAGCGGGCTGCGGGCACAGCAGCAGCAGAACGGCTCACCAGTCTGCGGGCGTTATATACAACCCCGAGCTACTGGTGGCAGGCACGGTTCGGAGATGTTAGCGGAACTCTTGGCTGCGGGTGATGGCTTCCCAGAAGCTCGCCAGTGCGATCTGACGGCGGTGGCGTATGCTTGAGCTTCCGCTGTAGAGGGAGCAAGGATCACTTCACCTCCAGTAATGAGTGGCCGAACTTTGGGGAAGCTTACACTACCAAAACTTGCTATTAGCAATTCTCAACTCACGGGATTCATTATATTTCCAATCTTTCCTCTTACCAGTTCTGATATTGATGGTGCACAGTTTACGTGCATGCTTGTAGTATATCACGTTATGTAGGTGTCCCTTCCTATCGTAGTATTTCCACCACCCCTGCTCAACATCGAACTCAAAGTAACCCTCGCGGGCAGCGTATCCGGATTTTCTGAAAAAGAACCAAAGCCCATATTTTACTTTTCCTCGTCGGTCAGAATATTGTTGAATTGGTGTGCCTTCGAATGTCATCCGAAAATCATGCTGGTAGCGATGTGCAGAATACTGAAATAGTGTATCTATCTCAATTAGCGGACATTGAGCATTTGCATTGTTCAAATTAACAACACAAACTATGCATGTGTGCAACAAGAATTTGTACATTATTTATGTGTGCGATTTTTTCACGGTTTAGACCTACGATATGATGCCCCCTGCTCCCGCGAATCCTGCTTAGGCGGGACAGGTCCGATATGCATCGGACCTGCGATCCGTGGTCCCTTCATGCCATATCAGCTTTTACCATTGTTCCAAAGGGATCTATGCTCCCCTCCTGTTTCGTGCAAGCTTCAACATGCCCAAAGTCCAGTGTAGGTTGGTCAATGCATTTCCCATGGTCCGATGGGCATTGGACGTGCACCTTGTAGTACCTGGCCACTCACCGAAGGTAATCGTTGCCGATCACACCTCCGTCGGGGGCGTTAGCGGAACTCGTGCGACCTTTGCCCCTGTGCGAACGCTGCGCTACTCGATGATACTGGCCCTGGTGGTGGCCGCTTGCCCTCTGCTGGCACAGCGGCTGTACCAACCTGCGGCTGGCTTTGATAGCATTGATCTCCCCACTGGGGCCATGGTGCGGAGCGATACCGTAGCAACCGTGGATCTCGACTGGCGGCTTCGTCACTCGACCAAGCGAGCCACGCTGCTCTCGGCCGTGGTACCCGGGGCCGGGCAGATCTACAACCGCAAGTATTGGAAGGCCCCGATCGCGTGGGCAGGATTGGGAACTTGTGTCTACTTCATCCAGGACAACAACCGCGAGTACCAGCGCTACCGCACGGCCTACCTGGCTTCGGTGGATGGCGACCCGGACACCGTCTCCGAGTTCGAGGGGCAGTTCAGCCCGCAACAGGTGCTGGACGTGGCCAATACCTACCGCCGCTGGCGCGACCTGAGCTACGTATCACTGGGCCTGGTGTACCTGCTGAACGTGATCGATGCCAACGTGGATGCGCATTTCGTACGCTTCGATGTGGGCCCGGACCTGGGGCTTGGCGTGGGGCCTTCCCTCCCACTGGCCATGCAGGGCCAGCCGGGCCTCAGCTTCAGCCTCAGCCTGCGCTGAGCGTTACCGTCCATGGATCCGCGCGCAGCGGCCCGCATCATCCGGTTAACTTCGGCGCCGCTCCCGCAACATCCCCGCACCATGCGCATCGCACTCTACGGCTACGGCAGAATGGGCAAGGCCATCGAAGCCGCCGCCTTGTCCCGTGGCCACGAAGTGGTGCTGCGCGTGGACAGCAGCAATGCAGGCATCCCGCCGGTGGGCGCGGATGTGGCCATCGAGTTCAGCAGGCCCGAACTGGCCGTGACCAACATGCAGCTGTGCCTGGAGAACGGCGTGCCCGTGGTGGTAGGCACCACCGGTTGGTACAACGAACTGGAGCGTGTGCGTGCGCTGGTGCAGGCCACGCAGGGCAGTCTGCTGTGGGCCAGCAACTTCAGCATCGGCGTAAACCTCTTCTTCCGCCTGAACCGCACCCTGGCGGCGCTGATGGAAGGCCAGGCGCAGTACCGGGCGCACATCGACGAGATCCACCACGTGCACAAGCTGGATGCGCCCAGCGGCACGGCCATCACCCTGGCGCGCGACATCGACCTGCGGGTGAAGCGTTACGAAGGCTGGGCCTTGCGGACCACCGGCGAAGCTGCGGAAGTGCCCGGTGCGCTGCCGATCCACAGCGAACGCATCGGCGAAGTGCCGGGCAAACACGCCGTTACCTGGGCCGGTGCGGACGACCGCATCACCATCACCCACGAAGCGTTCGGACGTACGGGCTTCGCTACCGGAGCCGTTGTTGCTGCGGAATGGATCCAAGGCCGCAGCGGGCTGTTCACCATGGATGATGTTCTGAACCATTAAGAATGTGGAGATGAGAGGATGTGGGAATGTGGAGATGAATGCATGTGGAGATGTGGAGGCGGTCCGGTCAGAAGTTGCTGATACGATCGCACTTGAACCTTTTCACTGCCCTCCCAAGGCTCCTCGCATCTCCACATCTTCACATCTCCACATCTTCACTTTTCCCGCATTTCCCGCATTCTCCCATTTCCACATCTGATCCCCCATGATCCCTTACCTCTTCCTGTTCGCCTACCTGCTCGTGCTCTTCGCCAGCCTCTGGAAGCTCTTCCAAAAGGCGGGCAAGCCGGCGTGGGCGGGCTTCGTACCCGGCTACAACCTGCTGGTATGGCTAAAGATCACGGGCAAGCCCTGGTGGTGGATCTTCCTCTTCCTGGTGCCGGGCGTGAACCTGCTGATGTTCATCATCATGAACGTGAACATCAGCATCGTGCTGGGCGAGCGGGACTTCAAGGAGCATGTGCTGATGACCTTCCTGCCTTGGTGGAAAGTGCCGCAGACCGTGTTCGCCACCAAGAACGCCTACGTGGGTCCCATTCCGCCGGAGAAACGCCAGCGCGGCCGCTTAGGCCAGTGGGGCGATGCCATCCTCTTCGCCGTGATCGTGGCCACGGTGTTCCGCACCTTCACCTTCGAGGCCTTCACCATCCCCACCCCCTCCATGGAGAAGAGCCTGCTGGTGGGCGATTACCTCTTTGTGAGCAAGCTGAGCTACGGTCCACGCATGCCGATGACCCCGCTCACCTTCCCCTTCACGCACCACACGCTGCCCGTGGTGAACAAACCGAGCTTCGTCACCTGGTTCAGCCAGCCCTACCGCCGCCTGCCGGGCTTCGGCGAGCCGCAGCGGGGCGATGCGGTGGTCTTCAACTTCCCCGAAGGCGATACGGTGGTGACCAACTTCCAGAACCAGAGCTACTACCAACTGGTGCGGCAGTACGGACGCGCCAACGTGCACAACCCGCGTTTCAGCGCGCCCAACGTGGTGGATGGGCAGGTGCGCTCCACGCCCATGGGCGGCATATTGGTGCGCCCGCTGGACAAGCGTGAGAACTACATCAAGCGCTGCGTGGCCGTGGCCGGTGATACCGTGCAGGTGATCGATGGTGTGGTTCACGTGAACGGCCAGCCTGAAGCCTTCCCCGAGCATGCCCAGTACGGCTACGAGACCAGCTGGAAAGTGCAGGTGAACCGCTCCAACCTGGACCGTGTGGAGAAGATGCTGAAGGAGACCTACGACATCGGCCTGGGCGACATCTCCGAAGGCAAGAGCGGCAACGGCTCGCTGAACGTGGCACTCACCGCCGAACAGGTGAAGAAGCTGGAGGGCAATACGCTCCTCGGGCCCTTGACCCGCTTGGTGAACCCGGCCGGCTACGCCCCCAGCTATGCCACCCTGCCCTATTTCCCCAACCACCCCGACTACGCTTGGAGCGAGGACAACTTCGGACCTTTGTACATCCCCAAGGCCGGTGCCACCGTGGCCCTTGACCTGAAGAACCTGCCGCTCTACCAGCGCGCCATCGACCTCTACGAAGGCAACGACCTGGAGGTGCGCGATGGCGTGATCCTCATCAACGGCCAGGCCGCCACCAGCTACACCTTCAAGCAGAACTACTACTGGCTGATGGGCGACAACCGCCACCGCTCCCAGGACAGCCGCTTCTGGGGCTTCGTGCCGCACGACCATGTGGTGGGCAAGGCCGTGCTCGTGTGGTTCACCAAGGACCCCTACACCGGCATCCGTTGGAAGCGCCTCTTCACCGTTGTGCGCTGATCACGGCCGAGCGCTGAACCCGATGCTGGCACGCTGGCGCCGCCTCAACGAATGGCTTCGCGCCCTGGTGTGGGCCGTGCTGTTGCTGGTGATGGTGCACCTGTTCGTGTTCCGCTGGGTCACCGTGCAGAGCACCAGCATGTACGCCACCCTGCTGCCAGGCGACCTGGTGCTGGTGCAGCGCTGGCCCGTGTGGACCGGGTTCCAGCGCGGGGACATTGCGGTGTTCCGCGATCCGCTGAAGGACCGGGAGCCCATGCGAAAGCGTCCCCTGCTGGTGAAGCGCATCATCGGCATGCCCGGCGATACCGTTGATCTGCGCAATGGCCAGCTGTGGGTGAACGGCCAACGCGCCACCGAGCCGATGATGGCCACGCAGGCCTACCTCGTACGGATGCGCACCGACCACGACATCCGCGCGCTGCTCCCCAAGCTCGGGCTGCCCGCCAGCCTCATCCAGGCCGGGCGACAGTTGCACGAACTGCCCTTGAACCGCAGCTTGGCCGACAGTCTGGAACGCATGGAAGGCGTGGTGAGCGCGGAACCCATGAGCCCCGCCAAGGGGGCGCCACGGCACATTTTCCCCTTCAGCCAACGCTACCGCTGGAACAGCGACAACTACGGTCCGATCGTGATACCAGCGAAGGGTGACACCCTGCACATCACGGTGGACAACTTCCCGCTGTACGACCGCTTGATCAGCCTCTACGAGGGCAACACACTGAGCGTGGACGGCAACACCCTGCTGCTGAACGGCTCGGAGTTGAAGGACTACGTGGTGCAGCAGGACCACTACTTCGTGCTGGGCGACAGCCGCCACCACAGCGCGGATTCGCGCTACTGGGGTTTCGTGCCGCAAGACCACCTGGTGGGCCGGGCGGCGCGGGTGATCTTGGGCAAAGGCGGCACCCTGCCCCGGAACGGAGCACGCATGCAGCGCTTATAGCCGGTACTTTTGCGCACATGGCGAAAACCCTGCTTCCAAGCCTGCTCACGCTCCTGTTCCTGGTCTCCTGTGGTACACGCAAAGCGGACGACCTCTGCAAAACCTTCTTCGAGCCCTATCCCGACCTGATCAGTGGCCGCGTGGTGGTGGCCGTGCATGAACCATTTTTGGATGGCATGGCGCTCTACCGCGAAGGAGAGTACCAACAAGCCCTCGACCTGATCAGGCCCTACTCCTTCATGAAGGCGGCCAACAAGGCATCGCACCTCTACGTGGCCAACTGCTACCTGGCCCTGGGGCAACCCTACGATGCAGAGCTGCACCTGGACCACCTCCGGAACACGAACCTGAAGGACTACGCCGACCCCGTGCAGTGGTACACCGTTATCTGCTGGCTGTGCAGCGGGCAGAACGATCGGGCACTGACCGGTGCACGCGGCATTGCCACCGGGCGCCGGCACACGTACCAGAAGGAGGCCAAGGACCTGGTGAAAGCCCTGGAAGCGCTCGGCAAATGAGCCCTGAGCAGCTTGCGCCATTGCTGAAGCGGGCGCTCGAAGCCCCCCTGCCGGGCCATGCTGAATTCCTGGCTTTGAGCGGCTACCCTCGCCCGCGGGCGGCAGAAGTCGGACAGCGCAACCCACCTCCACGCGAAAGTGCCGTGCTGGTGCTGTTCTTCCCCCGCAACGGTAGCACCCACACGCTGTTCATGCGCAGACCCACCTACCCGGGCGTTCACAGCGGGCAGGTGGCCTTTCCCGGTGGCAAGCGCGAACCGCAGGACCGTGATCTGCGCGATACTGCAACGCGCGAATTCCTGGAGGAGACCGGTGCGCTGGGCACCGAGATACACATCGTGGGAGCCTTGACACAGCTCTACATACCACCAAGCGATATTCTGGTAACACCCTTCGTGGCACACACCAACGCGCTGGCACCGCTGGCTCCCGATCCCTTGGAAGTGGCCGACCTGATCGAGGCACCGCTCGAACTCCTGCTGCGTGACGATATCCTGAAGCGTGGACCACAACCCCTGCACACGGGTGGTATGACACGAGAGGTGCCCTACTTCGATGTGCTGGGGAACCAGGTTTGGGGAGCCACTGCGCTGATGCTGGCCGAACTACGCCAAGTACTCCGCCGCCAGCTGTAAGCCCACCTCGCGCAGGAAACGTGCGTTGGGCAGAACACCTTCTGCGTCTGCACTGTATTCCGGCTTTATGCGGCGCACGAAGTACATGTCGATGCGCCCCTTGTTCTTGGCCTCCACCTGGCCGCGATGCTCGCACACGAAGCGGTCCTTCAGCAAGGCGTAAGTGCTTCCGCTGATGTTCACCTCACCGGGTTCACCGCTGCTTTCCATGCGGCTGGCCGTGTTCACGGTATCGCCCCAGATGTCGTAGGCGAACTTGCGCTTGCCCACCACCCCGGCCACCACCGGGCCGCTGTGCAGACCGATCCGCAGGATCCACGGTGCCTTGTTCTCCGCCACGCGCCGCTTGCGCCAATCCTCCATCAAGCTGCGGACCTCAAGGGCTGCAAGGGTGCATTTGAAGGCGTGGTTCGGATCGCTGGAAGGCACTCCGGCAGCACACATGTAGCTATCTCCGATGGTCTTGATCTTCTCGATGCCGTAGCGCCCCACGATCTCATCGAAGTGGATGAAGCACTCGTCCAGTTCGGTCACCAGTTCTTCCGGGCTCATCTTTTCGGCCGCCTGCGTAAAGCCCTTCATGTCGGTGAACATGACGGTCACCTCATCGTGTCGGCGGGCGGTTGCACGGCCCTTGTCCTTCAGCTCCTCGCTGATCTCCTTGGGCAGGATGTTGAGGAGCAGGTCCTCGATGCGCACTTTCTGGCCCTCGATCTCCTTGCTCTGTGCCACCACCTCGGCGGTGCGTTCCTGCACCCTGCGCTCCAGGATCTGGTTGCGCATCTTCAGTTGGCGTTCGCGCACCTTGATGTAGCTGAACAGGCCGATGCTGATGCCCGCGAAGAGCAGTGCATAGAACCACCAGGACTTGTACCAGGGCGGAAGGATGGTGAAGCGCAATTCGGCCGGTTCCTCGCTCCATTGGCCGAGGCGGTTCATGGCCTTCACGCGGAAGGTGTAATTGCCGG
The DNA here is from genome assembly GCA_019638115.1 of Flavobacteriales bacterium. Taxonomy (GTDB): domain Bacteria; phylum Bacteroidota; class Bacteroidia; order Flavobacteriales_F; family PHOS-HE28; genus PHOS-HE28. Next base: position 789,882 of record JAHBUK010000002.1, read on the forward strand.
GTGGAAGGGCCGGGTAATGCGCATCGGCATCGCGGGTGGGTGGCTGCCAATCCTGCTCCAGCCCGCTGAGCATGTAGCTGTACTGCACCGCGCTGGGGTCGCTCAGGGAAACACTGCCGAAGGCGATGCGGATGTTCCGCTCACCGTGGTCCACGGTGAAGCCGTTCTTCAGGTCACGCGCTTCGAGGTTGATGCGTAAGCCCCGGAAAAAGACCGGCAATGGAAGCGCCAGGGAGGTTTGGGCGCTGGGCGACACGCGCACGGCACCGTTCGCCGTTCCGAACCACAAGTCACCATCGCGGGTCTTCCAGGTAGCATTGTACTTGGCTTCGATACCGGTGAAACCAGCTCTTTCCGTGTAGGCTGCGAAGCTTCCCACCGCGGGTCTCCATTCGTTCAAACCCCGGTTGGTGCCCACCCACACATGGCCCGTTGCATCGAGGTTCAGCGATTTGATGGCATTGGAGAGCAGACCGTTCTCCATGGTATAGGAAGCCACCACCTTGTTGCCATCCAGAACCAGCAGGCCCTGCCCTTCGGTGCCCACCCAAAGGCGGCCTTTGGCATCTTCCACGAAACAGGTGGCCGTGAAGGAACGTCCAAGATCGACCGGACGGGCAATGCTGTTCTCCACCCGGGTGATGCCGCGCAAGGCGGAGCCCACCCAAAGCACACCCTGCCGGTCGCGGTAGAGCGCCGTTACGTTGGTGCCGGCCAGGCCATCGTCCGTGCGGTACACCGAAGGCACCCCACCTGGTTTGAAGCGCACGAGGCCGTTGATGGTGCCCACCCACAGGTTGCCATCGGGGGTCATCTCCAGGGCGTTCACCTTGTTCTCCGGAATGCTGCCGCTGATCTCCGTGTCGTAGCGGAAACGGTAGGTGCGCGGGTCGAACTCGAAAAGGCCGCCGTTCTCGGTGCCGATCCACATATTGCCGCGTGGATCGGGGTACAGGCAGCGCACGCGGTTGCTGGTGAGTTCGCCCTGCTGCATGGTCATGTTCTTCACCCGGGAGGTGCCGCGCTGATCGGGGTCCACAATGCTGATGCCGCCGTTGGTGCCGAACCAGATGCGTCCCTGCCGGTCCTCCGTTACGGCCCACACCTGCGGGTCCACCAGGCCATCGGCCTCGGTAAAGCTGATGAAGCGTTCGCCCTTGAAGATGTCCAGGCCGTTCTCGTTGGTACCGATGAGCATGTTGCCCTCACGATCGCGGATGATGCACCGGATGGCGATGCCGTGCAGTCCGTTGTGCGTGCTGAAGAGGCGGATGCCATCGGGCTGGATGCGGGCCACTCCCCCATCCCACGTGCCCACCCACACGTTCCCATCGCGGTCCTCGCCGAAGCAGAAGATGAAGTTGCTGGGCAGGCCGTTGTTGATGTCGTAGGTGCGGACCGTGCCCGTCTTGCGATCGCAGCGGAAAGCCCCTCCGGTGAAGGTGCCCACCCAGATGGCGCCGCTGGCATCCTCGTGGAGCGTGGTAACGCGGTGCAGGTCCGGCAAGCCTTTGAGCACGAAGGGCTTGAATTTGCCACTCGCCATATCGAGTTGCAGGATGCTGCCAGTGGCATCGATGAAACAGAGCGTACCATCGCGCAGGGGGGAAATGCCTGCCAAGCGCTCGTTCACGCCTTGATCGGAGCGGGCCACGCTTGCTTGAACGGCGCCATTCACCGGGGGGCCTGAAATGCGCAACGCGCCTTCCCCGAAGGTGGCCACCCAGATATGGCCATCCTTGTCCTGGGCAATACCGGTAATGTCCGCAGTAAGAGCGGCCCCGTTCACCGTAAGCTCTTGGAAGGAGCGCCCATCGAAGAAGGTAAGGCCACCTCCGAGATGCCCCACCCAGAGGTTGCCGTCGCGGTCTTGGAAAAGGCTCCGGGCACCGTTGGGGGCCACGCCATCGCCAGGCTCGAAGCCTTTCACCTCAATGCCATCAAAGCGGGCCAGACCGGCTTCCGTCCCCACCCACACTACGCCGCTGGGATCTTCCAACAAGGCGTAGACCTTGGAGGCCGGCAGGTTCTGCAGCACCCCCACGTTCTCGAAGTAGAAACGCTGCGCCAGCGCCGGCGTGGTCGCCAACATCGCGAAGGCCGCAAGGCACTGGAAGGCACGCATGGTGAAGCGCATGGGGCCGGTATCAGCGGGTCAGCTCATAGAAGGACGGGTCGGTGCCCGCCGCATCACTGACGACCAGGGTGTTGTTGACCGTCTCGCTGTAGTTCTGCATTTGCGCTTTCAGCGAGCCGTAGTTGAAGTAGCTGTAAATGTCATCCTTGGCGGCATCCACCGGCACCCAATAGGCCTTGCCACCTTGCGTGCGACCATGTCCTGAGTACCATACCAGGATGGTGTTCACCTTGTTGGTGCGCACCAGGTCGCGCAATTCCACATTGAAGAAGCGCTCCATCTGTTCCTTGCTCAGGTTCTTCTTGTTGATGGTGCGCTGCACGTTGTAGTTGGCGAATGTGCGCTGCATCTTGGCCGCGTCTCCCGCATTGGTCTGCAACGCCGGGAAGTTGCGGTAGTTGGCGTTCTCGATGTGTACCAACCAGGTGGTGCCCGTGGCGCCGGAGGATGAACTGGTGTTGGTGCGCGGGGTGACCACGGCCACGGGAGCGGGTTCCGCCTTTCGGATCACCGTGTAGTTGTGCTCCGCAGCATTGCCGTACTGGTCTTCCGCGCGTACGGTGAAGCGTTCGCGGTCCTTCACATCCACCTTTATGCTGAATTCCGGGTCCAGTTGGTCGGGCACATAGCTGGCATTGATGCCGTTCACCGCGATCAGGCGGATGAGGCTGGCATCGGTGATCCGCCCTTCGAGGAAGATGCTCTCGCGCCCTGCCTCAATAATGATCTCGCGGTCGGCATTGGGCTTGGGCGAGGTGATGGCGATGAGCGGCGCGATGCCTTCCGTGCGGTCCACCAATAGGCTGGCCGTGCTCATGTTGTCGTACACGTCGGTGGCCTGCACAATGATCTCTTCCTCGTCCTTGCCAAGCGGGATGCTCACTTCGAACTGCGGGTCTTTTTCATCGGCCGCGTAGCTGGCGGGCACACCATTCACGGTTATGCTCTTGAGGAGGCTCTTGTCGCGCACGTGGCCGGCCACCCGCACCACGGAAAGGGAAGCGGATACTTGGGCCACACCACCTTTATGGTAAGGCACGAGCACGGTTACCGCCGGGTTGTCCGTTTCGCGATTGAGCTCGAAGAGGAGAGCCGCAATGCGGGTGCGGGACTCGGTCAGTGAGCGGCGCTGGTCCACACCGAACTGGGCATCGGCCTCCATCAGTCGCTGGGACAGGTCCAGATCGCGGAGGGCTCCGTCCAGGTCCAGGTTGGATTCCCGGCATTCCGCACGCAGCAGGAGCGCCTCCAGATCGTTGGGATCTTCGAGCACCAGCTTGTTCAGGTCGTTCACCGCGTTCTGGTGCTGACCATAGCCCTTGTAGTATCGGGCGCGTTGCAGATATACCGCACGATCGGTGCGGTCCAGCGCAATGCAGCGGCTGATGTCATCGATGGCCTTGGCGTACTCCTTCTGCTGTGCGTAGGCCTTGCTGCGCACGAAGAGGGCATCGGTGTTCTGGGGATCCAATTCCAGCGCACGGGTGCTGCGTTCCACCGCTTTGTCCAAGGTGCGCATGCGCATGGCGGTCGCCGAATACTGGTCGTGCAGCAGCAACTGCACCTCTGCCAGGGCCACATATGCAGGCAGGTACATGTGGTTCCAGGAGAGCACCTTGTCCAGGTCGAACTCGGCGGTCTTGAGATCACCGGTGGCGGTGCGGACCAGGCCGTGCACGAAGTAGCTATCCGTGGTGGCCTTCAGCGCCAAAGCACGATCGGCGGCATCACGGGCGGCATCCAGATCGCCCATGGCCATGCACGCCCGCGCCTTGGTGAGCAAGGCCTCCATTGCCTTCGGGTTGCGGAACAGCGCCTGGTCGCAAAGGGTGCGGGCCACCGCGAAACTGTCCAGATCGAGGTAGGCCTTGGCAGCGGAGACCGCCAGTTGGGATTCTGCGGGATCGAGCTCCGAGGCCCTGCGCATATCGGCGGCAGCGCGCACCAGATCACCTTGCAAGGCGTACACCTCCGCTCTGGCCTTGTAGGCTTTCACCATTTTGGGGTCAACCGCTATGGCGAGGCCGTACTTCTCCACGGCTTTCTCCAACTCCTGGGCCTTGCGCAGGGCTTCGGCCTCTTTGAAGAATGCCTTGCCACTTTGTGCAAAGGCGGTGGAAGCACTGGCAAAGGCCAGCACGAGATAGACCAGGCGGAGAGCAAATGCGGTCATGGTGAGGGAGCACGCAAGATAACCGAACGGGTGCCGTCCGCTACCCTTCGGTAGTGAACTTGGCCATCACCTCGGGAGTTACCCCGGTGGTGCTGAAGCCCCCGTCGTGGTAGAGGTTCTGCATGGTAAGGAAGCGCGTTAGGTCGCTGAACAGGGCAATGCAGAAACGGGCACAATCCTCGGCGGGTGCGTTGCCCAGCGGGCTCATGGCCTGTGCGAAGTTGAAGAAGCCATCGAAGCCTTTCACGCCAGCACCAGCGGTTGTCCAGGTGGGGCTTTGGCTTACGGAGTTGACACGCACGCCGTGTTCCTTGCCCAAGCGATAGCCCCAACCGCGCGTGATGCTCTCCAGCAGCGCTTTGGCATCCGCCATATCACCGTAATCGGGAAAAACGCGCTGTGCGGCGATGTAGCTGAGGGCCACCACCGAGCCACCTTGAGCAAGGGCTTTGCCCTTGTAGGCGGCCTGCAGCATGCGGTGCAGGCTCATGCCGCTCACGTCGAGGGTTTGCTTGTACCACTCGTAGTTGAGGTTGTCGTAGGTGCGGCCTTTGCGTACGTTGGGGCTCATGCCGATGCTGTGGAGCAGAAAATCGGCAGGGCCGCCGAGCTTCTCCTGGGCACCCGCGAAGAGCGCATCGAGTTCGGCATCGTTGGTGGCATCGGCGGATATGATGGCGGAACCCGTGGCTTCGGCCAGTTTGTTGATCTCGCCCATGCGCATGGCAACGGGTGCATTGGTAAGCACGAAGGTGGCTCCTTCAGCATGTGCGAGCTCGGCCACTTTCCATGCAATGCTCTGATCGTTGAGGGCACCACTGATGATGCCGCGCTTTCCCTTCAATAATCCGTTCGCCATGGCTTGTTAAGATGATGGGCCGAAGATAGCCGGATGGGCGACTTCAGGGCAGGAAGGCCGTTCCCCTACGGACAGGTCCGGTGGTCTTGGGCCTTGGGTTTCCCATGGAACGTGGACAAGAGGACTTCATCAGGCCCCCACTCCCACCAACAATGCCCGGTAACTTCTATTTTGACCCCGCTCCAATCCCTATTGAACCATGCTCTTTCGTTCCTCCCTACCGATCGGCGCGCTGCTCTTGTCCGGCTCGCTGGCAGCCCAGTGCGTTAGTTCCTTCCCCAGTAATCAACCCTTCACCACGGGTACGGTGGGTGTGCCCGGCACCCTGCCGACCAATTGGTCCAACCTGAGCGGCGATGATCTGGATTGGTGGGTGGACGACAACGGCACACCAACAGCGAACACCGGCCCCATTGGTGACCGCACCTCCAACAATACACAAGGCAAATACTTGTATGTGAGCGCTGCCGGGGCCGGCAACACGCCCGCCAAGACCGCCATCGTACAGTCGCCCTGCTACAACATCAGCGGTCTGGCCTCGCCCTACCTCACCTTCTGGTACCACATGCGGGGCGCGCAGCAAGGCAGCCTGTTGGTGGACATCAATGCGGACGGCAATGTCACCCTGGGCCATTGGAGCATCAGCGGCGACCAGGGCATGTACTGGAAACAAGGCTGGCTCGACCTTTCCCCATGGGCCGGGCAGCCTAACCTGCGCGTACGTTTCCGCGCTGTTACCGGCACCGGAGCACAGAGCGACATTGCGATCGATGACGTGTTCGTAGGCAACCTCGTTCCCGTGTTCGGTTGCAACGAGACCACCGCCGCCAACTACAGCGCCTCGGTGAACATCAACAACGGAACGTGCAGCTATGCCTGCGCCCCCGGCTTCAAGCGAGTGCGCATAGACCTGATCGCGGACAACTACCCGAGCGAGATCAGCTGGACGTTGAGGAACGGCGCCACCAACGCCTTGCTCTCCAGCGGCACCAGCCAAGGCACCACGGTATGTGTGCCCGAGAACACCTGCCTGGTGTTCCGCATCAACGACAGTTATGGTGACGGGATCTGCTGCAGCTACGGCAACGGTGCCTACTTCCTCTGGCTCGATGGGGTGCTGATCAGGCAGGGAGGCAACTACCAACAGTTCGAGGAGACCACCTTCAATTGCCCGCCAGGCTTCAGCTGCAGTTCGGCCATCCCCATCAGCGTGCCTGCACTTACGGGCAACTACCCGCAGACCCTGGCCACCATCACCACCACCAGTGTGGAACAGTGGTACGATTTCATCCCGCCACAGACCGGAGCCTATTCCATCACCACCTGCGCCACCAACACCTGCGACACCCGGCTGTGGGTGTACGACATGAACTGCGGCCAGATCGTGCTTTCCGACGGCATAGAGGGCGCGACCTTCGGCGATGACAACGACGGTGGATGCGGGCTGCAAGCCGTGATCAACGCGAACATGCCAGGCGGCGTTGTCCACCACCTCCGCATTGGCGATAACGCCGGTGCCTGCAATGGCCAGGTAACCTTCACCATTGTGTACAACGGCCCGGTGGTGGGCTGCATGAACACGCAATCCTGCAACTTCGAACCCTTGGCCACGGTGCCCTGCGTGGATTGCTGCCTGGCCTACGGGAACCCCGCTTGCCCACAGGGTCCGGACCTGATCATGAGCCAAAGCGCCTTGCAGAGCAGCATCTTCCTGAGCACCGTTAACATCACCGACCCCTGCGCCCCGGTGGAAGGCTGTACCCGTGGCCTGGGGCAGCGTTATGTGCTGCGCTTCACCACCCGGATCGAGAACATCGGCACCACGGACTACTACATCGGCAACCCCTCCAGCCAACCGCAGATGTTCGACTACAACAACTGCCACGGCCACGCCCACTATAGCGGCTATGCGGACTACCTGCTGTTCGACCAAGGTGGGAACGCGCTGCCCGTGGGCTTCAAGAACGGGTTCTGCGTGATCGATGTGGGCTGTTACCCCGGCAACACCGCGCAGTTCGGGTGCAGCAACATGGGCATCACCAAAGGCTGCTACGACATCTACAGCAGTGGTACCACCTGCAACTGGATCGACATCACCGATGTGCCTGCCGGGCAGTACACCCTGGTATTGCGCACCAACTGGCAGCAGGCACCCGATGCCTTGGGCCGCCATGAGATGGACTACACCAACAACTTCGCACAGGTCTGCATCAACATTACCCGCAACGCGCAGAACGTGCCCTCCTTCAACCTGGTAAGCGATTGCCCGGTGTGGACCGATTGCCTGGGCCAAGCCTATGGCGATGCACGCTTGGACTGCCTGGGCAACTGCAACGGCACTGTGAAGATGGGCGACCTGAACAACGATGGCCAGCACACCCAGCCCGACGCGCAGGAGTACGTGTTCGCGATCCTGGGCAACGACATCACCCCCACGGCCTGCAACGACCTGAATGACGATGGCCGCATTACTGTAACCGATGCGGCCTTGCTGGCCAACTGCTACAACGAGCAGGACGTGCATGACCAGTCGCCCCACGTGCTGCACTATCACCCCTGGTGCGATTTCCCACGCGGTTGGTTGAGTTCCGACGAAACGGTGGAATTGACCCTGGGCAACCTGGACCCCGTGGCCAAGACCGTGGACGTGCTGGTGCGCAACCCCCTTACCCGTGTGTTGGGCTACGAGTTCGAGATGAGCGGACTTACCATACAGACCGTGCAGAACCTGGCCCCCAGCCTGCAGGGCGACATTGCCGTGCACAGCACCTTGGGCGGGACCAAAGTGATCGGGCTCTCCTACATCGACAGCACCTTGGCGAAGAACAGCACCTTCGTGCCCTTGGTGCGCATCCAATACCTCACGCTCACCGGCGGCACCATCTGCATCGCCAACATCACGGACATTGTGAACGAGGACGCCAACAACGTGAGCACCGCTTTGGTGAACGCCTGCCTGGCCGTGCCCAATGTGGTGGCCCTGCGTCCGCAAGTGTGGTTGGAAGGCCCCTACGTGTCGGGCACCGGCCTTATGCGTGATGACCTGCGTACCCAAGGCTTGCTGCCCAGCAGCGAACCCTACACGGCATTGGGCTACACCCACAGCGGAAGCGGCGGTGGTGAAACCATGCAGGAAGGTACGCTCGCCGTAAGCGGCAACAATGCGATCGTGGACTGGGTGCTGGTTGAACTGCGCAGCGCCGACGCACCCCATGCCGTGATCAGCAGCCGCAGCGCCTTGCTGCAACGCGATGGCGACATAACGGGCATGGACGGCAGCTCACCAGTGCTGCTGGAGGCCTTCCCCGGAAACTACCGCGTCTCCATCCGCCACCGCAACCACTTGGGCATCATGACCGCAAGCAACGTGGCACTCTCACAAACTCCAGTTACGGTGGACCTGCGAGCCGGGGAAACCGGCACATGGGGCACCGAAGCCCGTAAGGACGCGGACGGAACACACCTCCTGTGGATGGGCAACAGCGTGTTCGACAACGTGCTGAAGTACACCGGTGAAAGCAACGATCGCGACGCCATCCTGACCGTGGTGGGCGGAGTGGTGCCGACCGGTTCCGTGCTGGGCTACTACTTGGAGGACAACAACCTGGACGGCTGGGTGAAGTACACCGGAAACAGCAACGACCGCGACCCCATTCTCCAGAACATCGGGGGCATTATTCCCACTTCCGTGCGCAACGAGCAGTTGCCCTGACAACGGACGAACCTGCTCTTTGAAGAAAGCCTCTGTTCGCAGGGGCTTTCTTCGTTCTTGGGGCCTGTTGGTGAAGGCCTGATGCAGTGAAAGGATGCCGGTGTGCAGAGGCGAGCCGTTGGAAGTTTACGTCAATGCGAACCGGGACGGAACCCGGCTTGGCGCTCACTTCTGCTTCATCAATTCGCGGGCATGCTGCATGGCGGCCTTGGTGGTTTTGCGGCCACTGAGCATACCGGCTATGACCGCCACTCGGCGTTCGTGCTCCAAAGGCTCTATGGTGGTGCGCACCACATCGGCTTCCAGCGATTTGGCCACCAACAGATGATGGTCTCCCTTGCCTGCTATCTGTGGCAGGTGGGTAATGGCGAGCACCTGCCTATCGCGGCCCATGGAGGCCAGCAGGTCTCCCACGCGGTCGGCCACCTCGCCGCTCACCCCGGTATCTATCTCATCGAAGACCACGGTGGGCAATCCCTGCGAAGCGGCTGCAAGGGAGATCAAGGCGAGCATCACACGGCTTAGTTCCCCACCGGATGCAGCTTTGTCCAACGGGGCCAGCGCGCGGTCCTTGTTGGCGGAGAACATGGCACGTACGCTGTCCAGACCATTGGGGCCGGGCGCTTCGGTACTGTGTTGCTCAATGCGGAACACCGCGTGTGGCATTCCCAACTCATGCAACAGCGCTTCCACCTTGCCCACCAATGCTCCGATCGCCTTGGTGCGCGCTTTGGAAATGGCGCCACCCCGCAGCAGCAGGTCCGCATGCAGCGTTCCGGCCTGTTTGCTGAGCTCAGCGATCCGGCCGGAGAGCGAATCGGTGTACTGGGAGCGCGTGCGCAGATCCTCCTGCAAGGCCAGCAGCGCGTCCAGGGAATCCACCCGGTGCTTTTGCTGCAGCCTTATCAACAGGTCCAGCCGATCGCGCTTGCGTGCGGCCTCCTGGGGATCCAGCACGGCTGGAGCGGCCCTGTCGGAAGCCTCGTTACCGATGTCCTTCAATTCGATGTGCAGGCTCTCCAGCCGCTCGGCGAGCTGTTGCACGCCGGGATCGAAGCGCCCGGCACGGAGCAGCGGTTGCTTCAGGCGGGCCACCAGGGCCAACAGTCCGCGCTCTCCGGAAACCCCTTCATCCACCTGTTGCAAGGCTTGCACCAGCTCCTCGGCATGATCGGCGCGCGCCACCTCCACTTCCAGGTCCGCTTGCTCGCCCTGTCGCAAAGCCGCTTCATCAAGTTCGTTCAGCTGAAATGCGATGAAGTCCGCCTCGGTCCTCGCCTTGGCTTCTTCCTCCTTCAACCTGCTCAGTTCCTGCTCCACGGCGTGCCACGCGCGGTGTTCATGCCTGTACTGGTCCACCTTGTCCTTCAGGCCGGCAACATGGTCCACAAGGCCCAGTTGGAAGGTGGGGTCGTTGAGCAGCAGCGTGTGGTGCTGACTGTGCACATGCATCAAGCGTGCGCCCAGTTCACGGAGCTGCTCCAAGCGCACCGGAGTATCGTTGATGAATGCCCGCGACCTACCGCCGGGCTCCAGTTGTCGCCGCAGCAAGGTGTGCGTATCGTAGGGCAGTTCGTGCAGCTCGAACCATTCGCGCAGCCCCTGCCCACCGAGATCGAGTTCCAACTCGATCACGCAACGGCGACCGGGATCTCGCAGCATGCCCGCGTCCGCCCGTTCCCCCATGGCCAAGCCAAGCGCGCCGATCAGAATGCTCTTACCACTGCCGGTCTCACCGGTAATTATGGAAAGGCCCTGACCCAGTTCAAGGTCGAGGAGATCGATGAGCAGGTAATTGCTGACGTGAAGGCGGCGAAGCATGCGCTTAGGTCGGGAAGTGGCGTAGCGGGCTTGCAGGTATCACCAAGCGCTTCATGCGGTGAAGCCTCATCAACAAGGGAGCTTCAGCTGCCCCGCATCATGTTCTGGTACTGGCTGATGTGGCCTGGGTCGATGATCTGCAGGGTGTTGAAGAGCTTGGTCTTCTCGGGACCATCGGCCGGCTTGAACAGTTCCACCAGTTCGTTGTACTTGGCATTGAAGAAGACCTGCAGGTTGTAGCTGGCGGGCTGCACCTGGTGCACGGGCTTGAGGCGCTCGATCTGCTGGGCGATCACCCGGCGTCCTGCGGCCACGTCCTCGGTCAATTGGTCCATGCCATTGCGGTGGTATGCATAGAGCAATTCCCGGTAGGGTCGAAAAACGGCTTGGAGCTGGTTGTCCAGCAGCCAATAGCGGTTGCGGCGCTCCTCGAAGGCGCGCCAGCCGCTTTCGTTGGCGTTCTGGGCATTGTTCACCACCAGCTGCGCTAGGTTGTAGAAATCGGTACCTCCCAGAGAAGCGTAGGTGTCCGCATCAAGGCCGAGCACGAAGTAGGCGTAGAAACCGAGCAGGGAGGAAAGGTTGGTGATGAAGCGTTCCGGAGCGAACTCGATGACCGTGTTCTCCAGAAAGTTGAACTGCACCTGGTTGTCCACCAGATCCAGCACCGGGCTGTTGTAATCGCTTCCGAAAATGGGCCTTGAATAGATCACCTGCAGGCTGCCTTCGAAACGGTCCATGGTGGGCATGTTGTTGACCGTTAGCAACAGGTTGAGGTCGATGCGTTCGCCCGGTGCGAAGTTGAGGTTGGTGAAGCGACGCGCTTGGTAGAACTCCTTGATGGCCAGTTCCAAGGAGCGGAAGATGCGGGGATCGGCATTGGAAACCTGGGGAGCGATGACGCTTACCTGCACGTTGAACTCCTGGGCACGCAAGGCCGGGATCAGCAGCAGGTTCAGAAGGGATATGAGGACTGCTTTACGCATGATCAGCAAAGTTCTTCGATCCGGTCCAAGATAGCATGGGCCACTTCAGTCTTGCTCATCAACGGGAGATCGTGTGGATCAGTGCCCGGGGCAAGCAGGGTAACCCGGTTGGTATCATGCCCAAAACCGGCGCCCGCGTCCTGCAGGGAGTTCAGCACCAACAGGTCGGCCTTTTTGCGGAGCAGCTTCTCCTGAGCGTGGGCCAGGGCGTTGTCGGATTCCAAGGCAAAACCGACCAGCACTTGGGCGGGGGGCTTGTGAGCTCCCATCCAAGCGAGAATATCCTCGGTGGGCTCCAGTTCGATCGGTAGGTTGGCCGCCTGTTTCTTGATCTTGACCGCAGCCACTTTCGCCGGGCGATAATCGGCCACGGCGGCACACATGATCACCACCTTGCACTGCGGTGAGAGGCGCTTGCACACCTCCGCCATCTCCTGTGCGGAGACCACGTCCGTGCGGGTTATGCCGGGGCGATCGGTGCTAAGGTGTACCGGACCGGCCACCAACTGAACACGTGCACCACGCGCAGCCGCAGCCTCTGCCAAGGCAAAACCCATGCGCCCTGTGGAGCGGTTGCCGATGTAGCGCACCGGGTCTATCGCCTCCTGGGTCCCCCCTGCCGTTATCAGCAGCTGAACACCATTCAACTTACTGGAGCTCAGCAGGTCGTTGGAAACTTGCTCAACTATGGCTTCAGGCTCGCTCATGCGCCCCTCCCCGCTCAGTCCACTTGCAAGCTCGCCGCTGTCCGGGCCAATGGTCTTATGGCCACGCTGCCTGAGCACGGCAAGGTTGGCATGGGTTCCAGGATCGCGGTACATCTCCAGGTCCATGGCAGGTGCCAGGTAAACCGGGCAAGTGGCGCTAAGCACGCAAGCCAGCAACAGGTTGTCGCACAGTCCGTGGGCCATTTTCCCCAGGGTGTTCGCGCTGGCGGGAGCAATGATGCAAACATCCGCCCAGCGCGCCAGGTGCACGTGGTCGTTCCAGCGGCCACTGCCGTCGCGCACGAACAGGTCCGTAAGCACGGGCCGCTTGCTGAGGGTGGCCAGCGTGAGCGGGGTAACGAAATCGTGTGCAGCGGGGGTCATTACCACCTGCACCTCGGCACCTGCCTTCACAAGAAGGCGCACCAGGTTGGCGGTCTTATACGCAGCAATGCCACCGGTAACGCCCAGCAGCACTTTGCGGTTCAGGAAGCGCTCCGCCGCAACGGTGGATCGTTCCATGGTGATAAGGGTGTTCAGTCCTTTTTGGGAGCGATCTCTTCGGCCTGGTCAGGGCGGCGGAAGTAGATCTTGCTTTCGAGCATTTCCTGGATGGCCAGGGCCGTGGGCTTGGGCATGCGCTCATAGAGCTTGCTCATCTCGATCTGCTCACGGTTCTCATACACCTCCTCCAGGTTGTCGGAGCTGAGGTTGAATTCCTCCAACTTGGCCGTCAGCTCCTCCTTTACTTGCAGGCTGATCTGGTTGGCGCGACGGCCCAGGATGGCGACGGACTCATAGATGTTCCCGGTCTCCTTGTCGAGCAGGGAAACGTCGCGGGTAATGGTGGTCTTGGCCGCGTTGCTGTTCTTGGCGTTCATGGTGTGGTCTGGAATTCCTGCAAGGCGTTGATCATCTCCTTCTGCAGTCGCCCGGCTTCTGCAAGCTTGGGGCTGTTGGGAAAAGCGTCCGCGAAATTAGCATAACTCCGGATACCTTCCTCCAAGCGTTCCTTCTTCTTCGACGGAACACTGTTGATGGCCAGTTGGTGGTCGGCTTGTACGATGCGCAACATGGCCTCCTCGCGGAAACGGCTGTTGGGCCACTCGCGGGTGAATGAGCGGAAGCTTACCCCGGCCGCCTGGTAATTGCGCATCCGGAAATACTGATCGGCACCCTGGTAGGCCTTCACCTCCAGTTTGAAGCGCAACTGATCAATGATGGTGTTGCAGCTATCGCGCAGGTTGGACGCCGGGTACCGCACCATGAAAAGCTGCATCTGATCGATCGCCATACGCGTCTCGCTCTGGTCCAACTCATAGTTGGGCGAGTTCTTGAAATGGCAGTAAGCTGCAAGGAACGCGCACTCCTCCGCATATTGGCTGCGGGGAAAGGTGCGGGTGAAGTTGTTCAGGTAATAGCCCGCCATGATGTAATCCTTCATCTCGAAGTGGGCCTTGGCATGCAGGTAGTTCATGCGCTCGCTCTCGGACTGGGCCCGGGTGATCACGATGAGTTCCTCCAGCATGGGGATCGCCCGATCCCATTTGCCTGCATCGTAATACTCCTGCATCACCTGCTTCTTGTAGACCTCATCGGTACTCTTCATGGCCTTACTGAACTTTCCGCAGGCGGCAAGCAGGAACAGGGCAACGAGCAGTATCGGAAGGTTCTTCATGGGTGAAATGCGGGAGGCCGTCTGAGCAGCGGCGCGCAAAGATAGCCGGAGCAGGCCGTGGTGGACAGGATGCACCGTGCAGCAACGTGCAGCATGTGCTGCATGGTATGTCCCGCGCGGCGGGGACGCGTTTTGCACCACGGGCTGGTAGATCAAGCGGAGCGGTCGACAATGGACATTGAAGCCGCCGGTTACTTTTGCCGGGCCGTAGCGCTTTCCGAACAAGCACCTACGGCAACCAAGCTCCACAGCCATGAACGACATTTTCGACAAGCTCCGCAAGGACCTGGGCCACATCGGCCGCCACGCCAAGGACAGTCACGGATATTTCTCCTTCCCCAAGTTGGAGGGTGAATTGGGGCCACACATGACATTCCGCGGAAAGCCCGTGCTGGTCTGGAGCTTGAACAACTACCTGGGCCTGGCCAACCACCCGGAGATCCGCAAGGTGGATGCCGAGGCCGCCGCTGCCTGGGGCATGGCCTACCCCATGGGTGCCCGCATGATGAGCGGACAGACCAAGTACCACGAGCAATTGGAGGACGAGCTCAGCGACTTCATGGGCAAGGAGGACACCTTCCTCCTGAACTACGGCTACCAAGGCTGCATGAGCGCGATCGAGGCGCTGCTTTCCCGCCACGATGTGCTCGTGTACGACAGCGAATGCCACGCCTGCATGATAGACGGAGCACGCCTGCATTTGGGCAAGCGTTTCGTTTATCAGCACAACGACATGGCCAGCTTGGACAACATGCTGGAGAAGGCCGCCAAAGTGGCGAAGGAGACCGGCGGCGGCATCATGGTGATGACCGAAGGCGTGTTCGGCATGGCCGGAGACCAAGGCAAGTTGAAAGAGATCGTGGAGCGCAAGGCCAAGTACAACTTCCGCCTTTTCGTGGACGATGCGCATGGTTTCGGCATGGTGGGACGCGACGGACGAGGAACGGCCGATGCGCAGGGCGTACTGGACCAGGTGGACGTGTACTTCGGCACCTTCGCCAAGGCCATGGCCACCATTGGTGCCTTCGTGAGCGGCCCTGAGGATGTGATGATGTACCTGCGCTACAACATGCGCAGCCAGACCTTCGCCAAGAGCCTGCCCATGCCCGTGGTGATCGGGGCGTTGAAGCGCCTGGAGATGATCCGCACCCGCCCGGAACTCAGCGAGAAGCTCTGGACCATCACCCATGCCTTGCAGAACGGCTTGCGCGAAGCCGGCCTGGACATCGGGGTGACCAACAGTTGCGTGACCCCCGTGATGATGAAGGGCAGCATTCCCGAAGCCACCAACGTGGTGTTGGACCTGCGCGAGAACCACGGGATCTTCTGCAGCATCGTGGTGTACCCCGTAGTGCCCAAGGATGTGATCCTGCTGCGCCTGATCCCCACCGCCGTGCATAGCATGGAGGACGTGGAGCGCACCATCAACAGCTTCAAGGACGTGAAGACGAAGCTGGAGGCGGGCGCCTACAGGGCGGACAAGGTGGCGGCCATGTGAGGGCTTGTCGGCTGTTCCAAATTCCGGCATCGGTCATTGAGCATGTGCGAATGCGGCATTAGCTTTCGCGGTACATGGCCATCACCCTTCTTCGGAACCTGCTGACCGCGCTGGCCATACTGGTCATCCTCTACCTCGGTCGCAACGTCTTCATCCCGCTCTTCTACAGCCTGCTCGTTGCCTTGGTGCTCTACCCCATGGTGGCCGGCATGGAGCGCAAGGGTGTGCCACGCTGGCTGGCCATCGGTATCGGCCTGCTGCTGGTGGGTGTGCTCTTCGGTGCCTTGGTGGGTGTGCTCCTTTGGCAGGTGAACACCTTTTTAGGTCAGCTGCCGCAGCTTGGCGGAAGTGATGCCGGAGGTTTCAAAGCGTTGTGGGCATGGCTCAATGAGCTGCTGAACGACCTGGGCGACGACCACCGCGACATGTGGTGGGGGCCTGTGGTGGATGCCCTGCCTTCCAAAGTGGCGCCCTATGCCGGCACTGCTATCAATGCCTTGTTCGGCATGCTGTTCAACCTGTTCATCATCCCGGTCTTCACCGCATTGCTGCTCTTCAACCGGGCTACCTACGTGGCGGCGCTCACGGCCTTGGTACATCCCGCATGGCGGCCACGTCTTCCCGCATTGTTGCAGAAGGTGGTCACCAACTACGCCCGCTTCATTCTGGGTATGGTGCAGGTGTACCTCATCGTCGGCATCCTGAACAGCGTGGGCTTCCTCGTGCTGGGTGTACCGAACGCCATTCTCTTCGGCATGCTCACGGCCATTGCCACCATGATCCCTTATGCCGGTATCCTCTTCAGCTCGCTGCTGCCCATCACGCTGGCCTGGACAACCACCGGTTCCATGTGGATGCCCATTGGAGTGATCGCGGTGCTGGGCGTGGTTCAGTACCTGGAGGCCAACCTCATCTTCCCGAAGGTGGTGGGCGGCAAGCTGGGCCTCAACACCCTGGCTTCGCTGGTGGTGATCTTCGCCGGTGCCTTGCTCTGGGGCATGGCCGGCATGATCCTCTTCCTGCCATTGGTATCCATCCTGAAGTTGGTGAGCGAAGAGGTGCCGGAATGGGAGGCACTACGGCTGGTGCTGGGGGAAGAGCGTAAGTCCTGAGTTCCGGCATCCAAAAAACCGATCAACGCAGTTTTATGCCATGACTATCAAGGCGGTGTCCAGACTGACCGAGGACCAGATCGAATGCCTGAGAGAACTTTGGAATGCAGAGTACCCGACGTCCCTTGTCCATGAGCACCGAGCTGGGCTCACAGCATATCTCGCAGGCCTGTCGAATGTCGAACATTGGTTGATGATCGACGCGACCGAGGCGATCCAAGGCTGGGCTTGCTCGTTCGATCGAGATGGCGGCCGATGGTTCGCGATGCTCCTTCACCGTGCCGTTCAAGGCAAGGGCTATGGCAGGAAGCTGTTGGACCAAGTTCGTCACAACGAGATCCGATTGGAGGGTTGGGTAATTGATCATCCAAAGGAGTTGAAGCAAAATGGCGAACCATACGCCTCACCACTCAAGTTCTATTTGAAGTGCGGATTCGAGGTGGATGGCAGCACCCGGCTTGAACAGGAACAGATCTCGGCAGTGCGCATCTTTTGGAACCGTCCTGCACGGCAAACATCACATACCGGGCAGCATCCTTAGACTTGTCCGTACTTCCCATGCCCCGCATCCTTATCCTCTTCGCCCATCCACGCTTGGAAAAAAGCCGCGCCAACCGTGCGCTGGCTTCGCGCTTGCCCGCACACCGCAACATCACGTTCCACGACCTCTACGAGCAGTACCCGGACCTCAACATCGACATACGCCGGGAGCAGTCCCTGCTGGAAGCGCACGACATGGTGGTGTTGCACCACCCCTTCTACTGGTACAGCGTGCCGCCGATCATGAAGCAGTATTTCGATCTGGTGTACGGCTTCGGATGGGCGTATGGGCCGGGCGGCACCGCGCTGAAAGGCAAACACTGTTTCCATGTGCTCACCTCCGGCGGCAACGAGCAGGCCTACTCGGTGGACGGATTCCACGGGAACGACCTGCACGCGTTCATGCTGCCCTTGCAGCGCACGGCCACCCTGTGTGGCATGCATTGGCTACCACCCTTCGCGGTGCAAGGCACACACCGTATGAGCGACACCGACCTTGCACAAGCGGCCGATCGTTTGGCCGCCATCCTGCTCGGCTTTGCCGAAGGAAGCATCGACCCTGACACCTTGGGCACCATGGATCGCCTGAACGACCTGACCACCGACCGACGCTGAAACCATGGCCAACTTTCTCGCCGACGCCGTAGTGTACCTCGCCGCCGCCGTGGTATGCGTGCCCATTGCCAAACGCTTGGGCATGGGCAGTGTGCTGGGCTACCTGCTGGCCGGCATTGTCATCGGGCCATACGCATTGGGCTTCATCGGTGAAGAAGGCAAGGATATCATGCACTTCGCGGAATTCGGGGTGGTGATGATGCTCTTCCTGGTAGGCTTGGAACTGGAGCCAGCGGCCTTTTGGCGCATGCGGAAACAGGTGCTGGGCATGGGCTCGCTGCAAGTGGGCGTAACGGCGGCGCTGGTCATGGGCATTGCGCTGCTGCTGGGCTTCACCTGGCAGGCCGGTCTGGCCGTGGGCCTGGCCATGGCCATGAGTTCCACCGCCATAGCCCTGCAAAGCCTGAAGGAGAAGAACCTGACGCACACCACGGCAGGCAAGTACAGCTTCGCCGTGCTGCTCTTCCAGGACATTGCGGTGATCCCCATTCTGGCCTTGCTGCCCTTGATGGCCGTGGGCGCCGTGGAAGGCCATGGCGAGCAGCACTTCGTGGACACCCTGCCCGGCTGGCAACGCACGCTGGTAGTGATCGCGGCCGTGGCCGTGGTGATCGCCGCCGGGCGTTACCTGGTGGTACCCTTGCTGCGCATGGTGGCACGCACCCGGCTGCGCGAACTCTTCGTGGCCTCCTCACTACTGTTGGTGGTGGGCATCGCACTGCTCATGGAGACCGTGGGCCTCAGCCCCGCGCTGGGCACCTTCCTGGCCGGCGTGGTGCTGGCGAACAGCGAGTTCAAGCACGAGCTGGAAAGCGACCTCGACCCTTTCAAGGGCTTGCTGCTCGGCCTCTTCTTCATGGCGGTAGGCGCCTCCATCAACTTCGAGCTCATCATCGCCAAGCCTGCTTTCATCCTGGCGCTCACGGTGGGCATCATGCTGCTGAAGACCGGTGTGCTCGTGGGAATCGGGCACCGCGCATGCCTCTCGTTCGACCAGCGCTTGATACTGGGCAGCAGCCTGGGGCAGGTGGGCGAATTCGCCTTCGTGCTCTTGGCCTTCATCGCCCAA
Source organism: Flavobacteriales bacterium (assembly GCA_019638115.1). GTDB lineage: Bacteria > Bacteroidota > Bacteroidia > Flavobacteriales_F > PHOS-HE28 > PHOS-HE28. The sequence continues at coordinate 808,789 of JAHBUK010000002.1, forward strand.
CTGCGCATCCTGGATGCCACTTGGACCGATACCCTGATGGCCGTTACCGCCATGAGCATGACCATTACACCCTTGGTGATGCTGGCCAACGAAAAGCTGGTGCTCCCCCATTTCGGCACCTTGGAGCAGGAGGAGAAAGAGGCCGATGAGGTGGACGTGCAACACAAGGTGATCATTGCCGGTTTCGGGCATTTCGGGAGCACGCTGGGCCGCCTGCTGCGCGCCAACGGAGTGGAAAGCACCGTGTTGGACAACGACAGCGACCAGGTTGACCTGCTGCGCAGCCTTGGGTTCCGGGTCTTCTATGGCGATGCCACACGGCACGAGATCCTGGAAGCCGCTGGCGCACAACATGCCGAACTGCTGATCTGCGCCATTGCGCCGGAGAGCGCACCAACGCTGGTGGAAGTGGTACACAAGCACTTCCCGCACCTGAAGCTTTACGTGCGCACCCGCAACCGCTACGACACCTACGATCTGATGGACCAAGGCGTGCTCAACTTCTACCGCGAAACGCTTGACACCTCCATCCGCATGGGCGTGGATGTGTTGCGCGACCTGGGTTTCCGCGCCCACACCGCCACCCGCGCCGGGCAGGATTTCCGGCGCTACGACATTGCTGCACTGAAGAAGCTGGCCGGTCTGCGTCACGACAAAGGCGCGTATGTGGCCGGTGCCCGCGAGAGCATCGCCGAGCAGGAGGAACTGATCCGTGGCGATGCAGCGCACGACCCCGGCCATGCCGACCACGCGTGGAACAGCGAGGAGATGCGGAACGTGGTGAAACGCTCTTGAAGGGCCGGCATGCGCAACACAGCGCACACATTACCCGTTGCCCGCTGAACCACCGCCAAGAAAGCGCGCGGATAGCGAGCCCTGCAAAGAGCCCGGTACAAAGAGGGTACCTTTCTACCCGATGATCACCACGGAGCAGCACTTCGTCTTCGGCACGCTCACCGCCGTGCTCATACTGTTCGTATGGGGCAAGTTCCGGCATGATATCGTGGCCCTGCTCGCGCTTTTCGCCTTGGTCCTGTTGGGCATCATAGACCCCACCGATGCGTTCAGCGGCTTCGGCCATCCAGCGGTGATCACCGTTGCTGCGGTCCTGGTGATCGGAAAAGCGCTCGAGTTCTCCGGTCTGATCGATCTCCTCGGCCGTCTGGTGACCAAGGTCGGCGATGGTCTGGTGGTGCAGTTGACCACGCTCTGCATCATTGTGGCCGTGGCATCCGCTTTCATGAACAATGTGGGAGCGCTGGCCATCCTCATGCCGGTGGCCATCCACCTGGCACGCAGCCACCAGCGCCCTGCCTCCTTGTACCTGATGCCACTGGCCTTCGCTTCGCTGCTCGGCGGCATGACCACCTTGATCGGCACACCACCCAACATCATCGTGGCCGAGTTCCGGGCAAGCGAAACAGGTGTACCGTTCAGCCTGTTCGAGTTCGCACCTGTTGGGGGTGTCGTACTCGTTTCCGGCGTGATCTTCATCGTGCTTGTTGGTTGGCGCCTGCTCCCCCGGCGGCGGTCGGAGAACGGCGAGGACGGCCTGTTCCAAGTGGAGGATTACCTATCGGAAGTGGAAGTACCCGAAGGATCCGTGGCGCAGGGCCTCTCCATCCGCGAAGTGATGGAGCACAGCAAGGCCGAAGTGGCGGTGCTGGGGCTGGTGCGCGATGGCGAGCATTACCACGCGCCCCCCAAAGGCATGGCAGTGCGTACTGGTGACATACTGGTGCTGGAGTCCGATGCCGAACAGCTCAAAACCTTCACCACCGATACAGGTACCCAGTTGGTGGGCGATACCGGGCTGGACCTGCGTGGCAAGGGAAAACACCGCGTGGCCATCATGGAAGCCGTGGTCATGGCCGGCAGTCCCCTCTTCGGGCGCACCGCCAGTTCACTCCGATTGCGCAGCCGCTACGGCATCAACCTGTTGGCGCTGGCCCGCAAGGAACAGCGCATTGTGCGCCGCCTGGACCACGTGGAGTTCCAGACCGGCGATGTGCTGCTGTTGCAAGGTTACGAGGAGAACCTGTCCGATGTGGTAGCCGGACTCGGTTGTTTGCCCTTGGCCACCCGCGAACTGCGGATCGGGTACAAGCGCAAGGTCCCCTTGGCCTTGGGCATCTTCGGGCTCAGCATCACAGCAGTGGTAGCGGGGCTGCTACCCGTGCAAGTCGCGTTCATGATGGCCGCCGTGGCCATGGTGCTGGGCAACGTGCTTCCCCTGAAGCGGGTTTACGACAGCGTGGACTGGCCGGTGATCGTGCTGCTCGGTGCCATGATACCCGTTGGCCAAGCCTTGGAGACCAGCGGCGCCGCAGGGCTGGTGGCCGGCATGATCCAGCATTCCGCCGGGGCGCTACCTCCGTGGGCCTTGCTCACCATCGTTCTGGTGATCACCATGTTCCTGTCCGACATCATCAACAACGCAGCCACTGTGGTGCTGATGGCCCCCATCGCCATCGGCGTGGCCAAGAGCGCCGGCTTTTCCGTGGACCCCTTCCTGATGGCCGTTGCCATTGGTGGGTCGAGCGCCTTCCTCACCCCCATTGGCCACCAGAGCAACACCCTGATCATGGGGCCCGGCGGTTATCGCTTCAGCGACTATTGGCGAATGGGCCTGCCGCTGGAGGTCCTCATCGTGGTGGTGGGTGTGCCAATGATCCTGTGGGTGTGGCCGCTGTAATGCGGAACGCTCCGGTTTCGTTGTGATGAACGTCCACGAGCGCAGGCCTTGCGTGTGAGGTTCCGACGAGATCTTCCTTCCGCATCCGGAAAGGCGCTTCGCACAGCGTACCTCATCCACATTCCGGTCGGTCAATGCTACCAAGCGATCGAATGGAAACAGGGGCGGCGCCGACGCAGGTGCCCTCGCGCTCAATCAAGCGCGGCAACAGGGTCAGTGGTAAGGTAGCGGCATGATCCGATGCGCCCTTCACAAGGCTTAACACCGAACAGCACCTGAGCGAACCGAACAACCGTTTCATTTGTAACCATTACGACCGATACGATCCGAATGCCCTTCGACCCGACCGCCGCAAATGCCTCCCTGGGCTTCTGGACCGGGGTAGCCACCCAGAACTACTACACCCGGGTGCTGGCCAAACTGCAACAGCACGATCTGGAAAAGTGGTTCTACATGTTGCTGCTCATCCACGAAGCCACGGAAAAGCTGAGCCAGCAAGACCTTGCCGACGCTTTGCTGCTCGACAAGGTGACCGTTACCCGCGCAGTGGACCACCTGAGCGCGAAAGGATTCGTGGAGCGCATCGCCTGCCCCGATGATCGCCGCAAGCACCACCTACGCACACTGCCCAGGGCCCGTGCGGTGGTGAAGGACGTTCGCGCTGCTTTTGAGAGCATCAATGAGCTCGCCTTTACCGGCATGAACGCCACTGAACGCAAGCGCTTCAAAGCCGACCTGGCACGGATCAACGCCAACCTGGCCCAGCCCGAAGGCCGGAAAATGCGCATCACCTATTCCAAGAAACAGCCGCGATGAGTTGGAACGCGATACCCGGTAACAGCACCGGAGCAACGGTGGTGGCCCTGCTGAGCGCCACACTGCTGGCCGCTTGCGGCGGCAAGACCGACGCGGGCACGGCTGCGGAACGAACACCCATGAACGTGCAGGTGGTGGTGTTGCAAGCGCGTGCCTTGGACCACACGCTGATCGCTACGGGCACCCTGCTGGCCAATGAGGAAGTGGAACTGGTGAGCGAGATGGCCGGCAGGGTGACCCACATCGGTTTTGAGGAAGGCGGCACGGTGAGCGCAGGGCAAGTACTGCTGCGCATCAACGACGACGACCTGCAAGCCGAGCTGCGGCAGGTACAGGCCAACTTAAAAGTGGCCCGCGATGATGAGCAGCGCAAGGAGCAACTGCTGGCCGTGAACGGCATCAGCCGCGAGGCCTTCGACGCCAGCGCCGCCGCACGCATCGGCCTGGAAGCACAAGCCGACCTGTTGCAAGCCCGCATAGCGAAGACCGTGATGCGCGCACCTTTCAGCGGATCGGTGGGCTTGCGCAATGTGAGCGTGGGCAGCTACATCGCCCCCGGCACCGCCATCGCACACCTGCGCCAGCTCTCCCCCATCAAGATCGACCTTGCCGTACCCGAGCGCAATGGCCGCAACCTGAAGCCCGGTGTACCCATCACCTTCACGCTGGAAGGCGACCCCACCGTACACAGCGCTACCGTGTATGCCAAGGAGCCGGGCGTGGATGCCAGCAGCCGCACCGTGCGTGTGCGTGCGCGTACCGCCAATGCGGACGGCAAGTTGGTGCCGGGTGCGTTCGCGCGTGTGGAGTTGGCCTTGGAGCGTATCCCCGACGCCATCAGCGTGCCCACCGAAGCAGTGATCCCCGACATACAAGGCCAGAAGGTGATGGTGTTGCGCAATGGCATGGCGGTATCGCAGCGTGTGGACCTGGGCATACGCCTGCCGCGCGCGGTGCAGCTCACCAGTGGCGTGCAAGCCGGCGACACCGTGCTTGTTACAGGCCTGCTCGCCGTGCGCGACAGCATGCGCGTGAACGCCATCCCCATGAGCAACGCACCCAAGTTGAACGGGGAGCCGGTGGAACGATGAATACGGTTGGAGATGAATGAAACTGGTGTCATGAATAAGCGGGAGCAAGGGTGCGAGAGTGCTAGAGTGCGAGGGACGAACCCTGCTCTCGCACTCTCTCACTCTTGCACCCTCCCACTCTCCCAATGAACATCGGCTCCATCAGCATCAACCGGCCCGTGCTTGCCACGGTGATCAGCATCGTGATCGTGCTGTTCGGCGCGGTGGGCTTCTCCTATCTGGGTGTGCGCGAGTTCCCCAGCGTGGACCCACCCGTGGTGACCGTTACCACCAACTACACCGGTGCCAATGCGGACATCATGGAGAGCCAGGTGACCGAACCGTTGGAGGAGAGCATCAACGGGATCGCAGGCATCCGCAGCCTTACCAGCATCAGTGGCGACGGACGCAGCACCATCACCGTGGAATTCGAGCTGGATGTGGACATGGAAGCCGCAGCCAACGATGTGCGCGACCGCGTGGCCCGTTCCCTGCGCAACCTGCCTCCGGATGTGGACCCGCCGATCGTGGCCAAGAGCGACGCGGATGCCAACCCCATCCTCTCCATGACGATCCAGAGCGATCAGCGGAACCTGTTGGAGTTGAGCGAGATCGCCAATAACTACTTCAAGGAGCGATTGCAAACCATTCCCGGTGTGAGCGAGATCCGCATCTGGGGCGAGAAGCGCTTCAGTATGAAGCTGATGCTCGACCCCGTGAAGATGGCCGGGCATGGCATCACGCCGAGCGATGTGCGCCAGGCCCTTGCACGCGAGAACGTGGAGTTGCCCAGCGGGCGCATTGAAGGCTACCGCACCGAACTCACCATCCGCACCCTGGGCCGCTTGGTGAGCGAAGAGGACTTCAACGACATGATCATCCGGGAGGACGCCGGCGCCACCATTCGCCTGCGCGACATCGGAGACGCCATGTTGCTGCCGGAGAACGAGCGCACGCTCCTGCGCGGGATCGGTGGCGTACCGCAAGTGGCAGTGGCCGTTACCCCACTGCCCGGAAGCAACTACATCGAGATCGCCGATGCCTTCCACGAGCGCGCCGCACAGATCAAGGCCGAACTGCCTGACGACCTGCGTTATGTGATGGCACTGGATACCACCGTGGGCATCCGCAATGCCATAAGCGAAGTGCAGGACACCATCCTCCTCGCCTTCCTGCTGGTGGTGCTGGTGATCTTCGTTTTCCTCCGCGATTGGCGCACCACGCTCATCCCCGTGATCGCCATTCCGATCTCGCTGATCGGATCCTTCTTCGTGATGTACGCTGCTGGCTTCAGCATCAACATCCTCACGCTGCTCGGCATCGTGCTGGCCACCGGCATCGTGGTGGATGATGCGATCGTGGTGCTGGAGAACATCTACAAGAAGATCGAGGACGGCGAAGACCCCATGCAAGCCGGCCACAAAGGCATCCGCGAGATCACCTTCGCAGTGATCTCCACCACCGTGGTGCTGGTGGCCGTGTTCCTGCCCATCGTGTTCCTGCAAGGATTGACCGGTCGCTTGTTCCGCGAATTCGGCATCGTGGTGAGCGCTGCCGTCATCATCTCATCGCTGGTCTCGCTCACCCTTACGCCCATGCTCAGCGCGCGTTTCCTGCGCAAGCCGAAAACGCACAGCCGCTTTTTCGAGGCCACCGAACGCTTCTTCGAGCGCTTGAGCGATGCTTACGCGAACAGCCTTCAGACCTTCCTCCACAACCGCTGGATCGCGCTGGTCATCATGGCCATCAGTGCCGGCATCATCATCGGTGTCGGCAGTCAGCTGCAAAGTGAACTGGCCCCCATGGAGGACAAGAGCCGCTTCATGGTGCAGAGCACGGCCCCTGAAGGCACCAGCTTCGAGCTGATGAAGGACTACCTCTCGGACATCATCGAGACCGTGGACACCCTGCCCGAGCGCACTTCCATCCTCAGCGTCACCAGTCCGGGTTTCGGTGGAAGCATCAGCACCAACAGCGGTTTCGTGCGCGTGGGCTTCTCCGAACCATCGGAGCGCACCCGTACGCAAGCCGAACTGGCGGACCTCATCACCGGATGGACCCAGCGCCACAACCTGGCCCGCACCTTCGTCATCCAGGAACCCACGATCGGCGGTAGTCGCCGCAGCGGATTGCCCGTGGAGTTCGTCATACAAGCACCTGATTTCGAGCGACTGCGCGCGATCATCCCCACCTTCATGGATCGGGTGCAGCAGGACAAAACGTTCCGCGTAAGCGACCTCAACCTGAAGTTCAACAAACCCGAGCTTACCATAGAGATCGACCGCGACCGCGCGCGTGCCTTGGGCGTAAGCGTGCTGGACATCGCAGAAACGTTGCAACTCTACTTCAGCGGCCAACGCTTCGGCTACTTCATCTACAAGGGCAAACAGTACCAGGTGATCGGCCAGGCCGCACGCAACGATCGCGACGAACCACTCGATCTCAGCAGCGCTTACGTGCGCAACGACAAAGGCGAACTGGTGCAGTTGGACAACCTGGTGCGCGTTGGCGGTGGTAGCACCCCGCCACAGCTCTATCGCTACAACCGCTATGTAAGCGCCACGGTCAGCGCCGACCCCGCACCCGGCTTCACCATTGGGGATGGTATTGCAGCCATGGACCGCATTGCGGAGGATGTGCTTGATGAGAGCTTCAGCACCGCACTTGCTGGCGTAAGCAAGGAATTCGCCGACAGCAGCAGCAGCCTCATGTTCGCTTTCCTGATGGCGCTGGCCCTGGTTTTCCTGGCACTGGCGGCGCAGTTCGAGAGCTGGACCGACCCCTTGATCGTGATGTTCACCGTGCCACTGGCCTTGGCGGGCGCGGTGCTCAGCCTGTGGTTGGGCGGCCACACCTTGAACATCTTCAGCCAGATCGGCGTCATCGTGCTCATCGGCCTCGTTACCAAGAACGGCATCCTCATCGTGGAATTCGCCAACCAGAAACGCGAGGCCGGCATGGGCAGGCTGGACGGCTTGGTGGAAGCATCGCGCCAGCGTTTCCGCCCCATCCTGATGACCAGCCTGGCCACGATCCTCGGTGCCATGCCGATCGCCCTCGGCCTTGGTGCCGCTGCCAAGAGCCGTGTACCCATGGGCGTCGTCATCATCGGCGGATTGATCTTCGCGCTGGTGCTTACGCTATATGTGGTGCCGGCGCTGTACAGTTATCTATCCTCCGACAAGGGGGGGACGAACGAACCGCACAGCGCCATCGAAACACCACAGCAGGGATCATAACACCACCTCCGGCACCGTCGACCCTCCGGGTCGACCACCCAATGCAACATGCACCCCACACCCACCACTCCATGAAACAGATCGCCGCATTCCTGCTGTGCGTGGTGGCGGGATCCATTTCCGCGCAGGACCTCCTCACCGCAGACCAGGCCCTGAACCTTGCCTTGGAACACAACCACGGTGTCAGACTGGCACGGCTTACGGTGAAGAGCGCCGAGTTGATGAACACCGCAGGTGAGGCCGGCATGCTGCCCACCATCGATGCCGTGGGCATGTACGACGGCGACCGCAGCGCCACACGGCAGACCTTCTTCAGCGGCGAGGTGCGTGAGGTGGACGATGCCAACTCGCGCGTGCTCAGCGGCGCGGTGCAGCTCAACTGGACCGTGTTCGATGGCCTTACCATGTTCGCCACCAAGGATCGCCTGGCCACGGTGGAGGCCATAGAACGCAGCCTGTTGAAACAGCGCTTGGAGAGCACCGTGTACGAAGTGCTTGCCACCTATTACCAGGCCGTGCAAATGGGCACCGCCATCGAAGTGCAGCGTACCGCGCTGAGATCGGGCCGAGAGCGACTGCAGATTGCGGAGACCGGTGAGCGTATCGGCAGCACCAGCGGCTTGCAGGTGGTACAAGCGCGCATGGACCTAAGCGCCGATAGCGCTGCCCTGCTGGACCTGCACGCGCAGAGGACCATGGCCTTGCACCGGCTCAACCTCTTGCTCGGCCGGGATCCATCCATCGCCTTCACTGTGGAAAAGCAGATCCCTGCTGCCGAAGCCCTCGATCTGACCGAACTGCAAAGCGATGCGCAGCGCGCCAACAGCAGCATCACCGAGGCACGGCAACAGCAACTTGCTGCGGACTTTGCCGTGAAGGAGCTGCGCGGTGCGCTCTTTCCGCGCGTGGATGTTTTCGGCAACTACGCCTACCGCCGCAGCCAAAGCGATGTCGGCTTCCTGCAAAGCAACCGCGCCATCGGCCCGGACTACGGCGTGCGATTGAGCGTGCCCATCTTTCGTGGAGGACAGGCCACACGCGCAACGGAAGTCGCCAAACTGGGCAGCGAACAAGCCGCCATAGCCACCGAAGGCACGCGGCTCCTGGTGGAACAACAACTGCTCGATGATTGGACACAGTACCGCACGGCCATTACGCGTGTGGCACTGGAGCAAAACAATTTGCAAGGCACCCAGCAGCAGGTGAACGTGGCGTTGGAGAGCTACCGCCTGGGCGTGATCACCGCTGTTGAGCTGCGCGATGTGCAACAAAGCCTGATCGATGCGGAGAACCGCCTACTGCTCGCACAGTACGAAGCGAAACTGGCGGAGCTGCGGTTGAAGTGGTTGGCGGGGAGGCTCGTCTGACAGGCGCCTCGCCTGTCAACAAGCCGCAGCGCAACCACAAAGCCAACGCGAAGCACCAACAGTTCTGCTCTGGAAGCTGGACCATCAGTCGTCCGTCCCGATATGTAGCCGGACATATCGCACTTACCTCTCAACCGACCTCCCCCCCATAGTGCTGGTGCAGCTTGAACCCTGCATCCGGCCGATCCATGTAGTGATCGAGGTAGTCGTTGAAGCTTGGGTTTTCCGGTAATAGCAGTTCCACACCCACGAAGCATTGCTCCCAGGGCGGCGCATCCGCTGCGGTGTACAGCACATAGGCGGCCAGCAGCATGCCGTGGTCGATCAGGTTGGCCAGCATGCGGTTCTCACCCATGGGCAGGTAGCCCAGCTTGTGGCCCTCCCAGTAAATGGCCACCGCATCGGGGTCGTGTGTGTTGTCGTACTCGCGCACCAGGTCCAAGTCGTCGTGGTCCTTGATGCGGGGCAGCACCTCGGGGCCTTGGTGGTGCCGGAAACCGCGCACAAAGGCATCGTAGATGAAGATGCGGTGGGCCTCCTTGGTCCAGGCCAAGCGGTCCTGCTCCTCGGGCGCGAAAAGCTCCAGCGGAGGCACGGTGAGCAGGCTGGTGCTGCCCAGCAGGGAACGCAGGAAGGTGAGGCGGTCCATGGGGTGAAGGTCGGGCATGGAGCGTTTGCCGAGCGGGTAGCTCTTCTGCCAGCGGTTATCGTTCGTTGCTGTTCTCGAAGGTGATACTGGCAAACCCCAGCCAGCGGCGCTATAATGTGCGGCACTGGTGTTACAAGGGGATGGCTGGGCAGGAGGCGGAGTTGGGGATGGTGGGTGATGCAGTGGGTTAGTCGCAAGGTCCACATCGTGAGCCTGCGGCGGTTTAACGTTAAGAGGCCACACTGCACGGAGTACTTAGCTTCGAACGCTTAGGTCCCGAAGACGGTGCCCCTGCCCTTGTGTGAGAAAGGCGTGAATGGAGACCTGAGCGAAGTGTAAACTGCATTAGTAGCGATGCCACCACGACAGCCATTTAATAAGCTCATCAGAGAAGCTCTAGACCAATACTTCCGGAAACCCTCCGATCGCGCCGAAGCGGAGAGATTGATCACCATGTTCTGGAAAGCTACCTGTAAGAATCCGAATCGCAGGCTTCATCTCTGGGTTCAACTGCAATACGGAACAATCGTCAAGCTAAGAGATTGGATTGATCGGGAGTTAACAAGCAAGCCCGTGATGCCATCGAGGTTCCTTACCCTGAAGGCGGATGTTCAACGGATCTTTGACCCGATCGATCAAGCGGGACCTCAGACTATCGGTCCAAAGGATTTCCTGTTCACTGCGACAAAAGCAAAGCTCAAGGTTTCATTGCCTCATCCCAATTTGACCTATCTCCTTTTGGTGGAGTTGCTTGGTTACAAGAACCGCGGTTGCTTCGAAAAAGTTTCTTGGTCCGTGCCGCTTGATGTGGATGGGAGAGCGTTCCTCGTGGAACACCGGAAGTTTGGATTGGGCATCTTCGTTCAGGATGAATCCACCGATACCGAGATTGCCAATCAGATCGCGAAGAAGATCAATCGCGGATGTCGGAAAGCAACTCCATTCTTCGAGTGGTATGCTCAACAGCATATCAAGGGGCTACGCCTGAACGTCCACAACAAGACACAGCATCTGTTCGATCGATATGAGTTCTTCCTTGACCTCTATTCCAAGACCCTGAAGAAAAGCCATAAGCCACCACAGATATCACTTTCGCTTTCAATACCGAAGCGCCGGACCGTGATGGCTCAGTTCAATAGGTACTTGTTGCAGAAGGATAGCATTGAATGGCTCGCGCTAGCCGCCATCGATGCTTTTTTCAGCTATACCGAACATGTGTTCATCCACATTGCCATAATGCAAGGCAGGATTATAACCGGAGATGACGTTTTGAGAATAGCGAATGCCGACTGGTCTGTAAAGTTCAAGACCGCGCTAAATATCCGGGATATGAACGCGAAGAAGTACTTCGATAAGCTCGTGATAATTCGAAGACAGCTTAGAAATTTCGTAGCTCATGGTGCGTTTGGCAAAAAAGGTGAAGCCTTTGAGTTCCACTCGCCTATCGGTGCGGTCCCTGTGACTCTCTCTGAAGGACATCGTACACTAGCACTCTCTGGAGGAACGGACTTCGACGATAAAACAGCACTCAAGGTGATCGAGGAGTTCATCTCGTTCCTTTGGACAGGGGAGCGAGAACTAATGAAGCTCTACATCCAAGACACCACGCATTCATTGCGCCCTGCAAATGCCAAGTTTGGAGAGTATGCCGAGGCATTGCAATCCCGCACCAAGATGAAAGCCTATATCAAGGAACTGGATCGATCAAGGGACAACGCGAGGAACATGGACTTCTAACTTTATAGCTTCGACGGGGCACTCGAACATGGCCCTACGAGCTCCACAGGATCCGCTGCGTGAGACCCTGCTCAGGCCTAGATAAGGAGAAGCTGGTTTAGTACACTTGAGGCGGTTCAGTCAGCACCGGACTTCGAAATGGCGACTTTCCCAAGATCCGTACGTGAGAAAGCCTTGGTGCTTTCTGCTAGGCATTGTTGCTCATGCCATAAGCATGGTGCGGTCAATGTTGAGGTACATCACTTAGTGCCTCCCCGCGAAGGTGGAAGCCAGGATCTAGACAATGCGATCGTACTGTGTGGAGAATGCCACGCACAGGCTGGGCATTACAATGTGAAACATCCGAGAGGATCGAAGTACTCCGTAACTGAGCTGCGCCTAGCCCGCGACACTTGGTACGACATTGTTGCCTCAGGAACAATCAAAGTTGATCATACCTCCCCTCCACCTATATATGTGCGCTATTTGGTCGACCTGGATCATGTTGATGAGATCGGTGGGCGTGAGCCAGCCCTTCTGCCTATTCTAGGTCCTACGCCTGTCCACGGAGGTGAAGCCGCCAGATATACTTCTACATACCGTGACCAAATGCGAAGTGTGGAAAACACATACGCAAACCTGGAAGTTTATCGTGCATTGTGGGCGGCTCAAATCAACGAGGAGATGAGAGGTACAGATTATCCCTCTTATAACGCTGCAAGATCTGTAACGCCAGAAGAGTTCGATGTAAAGGTCCGTCCTGCCGCGCCGCAACTCACCGTACTGTCGAAGGACCATCAAGTACGGATCGATGACTTGGTCCGCGCCTTAGCCCATACACCGGACCCCTGTGGCGATTCGAGCGGGTCGCAGGAACTGAGTGAGAGGTATTTTACAAGAAGCCTTTGGCCGCTATATCTGGCTGTGACGAACGTTAGCGATGAACCCGTCCAGTTGCATGAATTGATCGGCTCTGGCCAGGAAGGAAGTGGATTCTTCCCCTTTAGAGGTTCTCAGGTGGAATTAGCTCCGAAGCATATAGCTGTGCCACGCTCTCCACTAGAGCCCAAAGCCAGCGTCGTAATACAGATCGGCAATATTCTTGGGACCTTCCGGGAGGCTGAAAGGCTGGACCTGGTCAAGTCTGATGTCGAAGTTGACGGCGTTGGTTATCGCACACTGGCATTGACTTCCCTCAAGTTGGATGATGCTCTTGGTTACGCGGGGCCATTGCTCTTGCCACGTACAGTTGTGGCATCAAATACAAAGGGCCTACAACGAATTACAGTGCATGCCTTTGATCCGTCATTGATGTATGCCATCGATACGCAATGGATGATAGGCTGTTGTCCACATCTGTATGCCAGAATAGGTGCCCAGTGGGAGTATGTGACATCACTGTTTACCAAGGCTCCGGGAAGTACGGTTGAAGAGCGCATTATCCTTCCTTTGGGAACTTCGGAAGTGATCATTGCGGAGCTCGAACACGAGGTAAGCTGGCTCACCTCTGTAACAGCCAACGGTAACTGTCTGGTGAAGGACAAAACGCTGCGTCGTGGTGACTCCATTCACATCCCCGTTAACGACGACTTGACTTTAGACATCGTTGGTGGCTACACTCCTCCACCCATAAGTATCAACTCACGGCTGTTTCGGAACTCCATCATCCGTTCAGAATTGGCTCGCATGAGACAAGGTCATCAGCTTCGATAAACTAGATATTTCAAAAGTAATAATCCAAGCCTAATCAAACGTAATTGCAAGCTTCAATTACTCTATTCTAATTCGTATAGGTCCAGATAAATTTAGATTTAGAAGCACAACTATTTCGCCATTGTTTTTTTGTGTTGTTTGGCCACTGCTGTCCGGATCGAGCCTTGATCCTGCATCACGGCATGTCGCAACTTCGCCCCATGCCCCACCTCCACCCCATCACCGCCGCCGATCTCCCGCACATATACAGCGGCCTGAGCGACCACCGCGTAACACGTCACTACGGCGTACACTTCGACAGCCTGGAGGCCACGCAGGAACAGATGGAGTGGTACGCCGCCTTGGAGCGCGACGGCACCGGCAAGTGGTGGGCCATCCGCGATGAGGACGGCACCTTCCTCGGTGCGATCGGTTACAACGGACTGCAACGTGCCCACCACAAGGCCGAGATCGGTTTCTGGTTGCTGCCCGAGCACTGGGGCAAAGGGTTCATCGGCCAGGTGATGCCGCAGGTGCTGGAACACGGCTTCACGCAGTTGGGACTGCACCGCATCGAAGGCATCGTGGAGGGTGGTAATGCTGCGAGCGGCAAGGTGCTCCAGCGGCACGGCTTCGTGCATGAGGGCACCTTGCGCGAGGCGGAATGGAAGGGCGGGCGCTGGATCGATGTGGAGGTGTGGGGATTGATCGGGGGGTGAGGGATATGGCCTGGGTACGACCCGGCAGTTATTTTCCATGGAAAGGAAATGATGTAGCTTTGCGGTGCGCTTCTTCCTTGGCGGCTTCCATGTCCACGGGCGAGGCGCCCGTGGGACATGGACCGCCGCAAAGCCCTTCAACTCATGAGCATCGCACCGCTGGGCGCCGCGTTGACGCTGCGCGAACTGGGCCGCGCCGTGGAGGACCTCCCCTCCACCCCCACCATGCCGATGCTCTTCTTGGGCCACGGCAGCCCGATGAACGCCATCGAGGACAACGCCTTCACACAGGGCTGGCGGGCCGTCGCGAAGAACCTCCCCAAGCCGAACGCCATCCTGTGCATCAGCGCGCATTGGGAGACCAAGGGCACCTTCGTCACCGGCATGGAGAAGCCGCGCACCATCCACGACTTCGGTGGCTTCCCCAAGGAGCTCTTCGCGGTGCAGTATCCCGCGCCCGGCAGTCCGGCGCTGGTCAAGCAGACCCAGGAGGTGGTGACCAGCGCGCACATCGGTGTCGACCACCAATGGGGCCTGGACCATGGCGCATGGAGCGTGATCATCCACCTCTATCCCAAGGCCGATGTACCCGTGGTGCAACTGAGCCTGGACCGTGGCCTATCGCCGCAAAAGCACTATGCGCTGGCGCGTGAGCTGGGTGCGCTGCGCAGGAAGGGCGTGCTGATCGTGGGCAGCGGCAACATGGTACACAACCTGGGCGTGATCGACTGGCGCAATCCCGAGGGCGGCTACGACTGGGCGGTGGAGGCCAACACGCGCATGAAGGAGCTGATCATGAACGAGGGCCACGCGCAATTGGCGGACTACCGTGCGCAGGGCAGAGCGTTCCAGCTAAGCATCCCCACGCCGGAACACTACCTGCCGCTGCTCTACGTGCTGGGGCTGAAAGACCGCAAGGAGCCCCTGAAGCTCTTCAACGACCGCACGGTGATGGGGAGCATTGCGATGACGAGCGTGATGGTGGGGTAGATCACTGTACAGTTCAGAACATCGTCCGCAGCGTGACCCCGTACATCCGCGGATCACCCAGCACCGAACCGTAGTGCCCGGCATTCCCGGCCCCAGGCAGCAAAAGCTCGTGGTAGTCCTGGTCCAGCAGGTTGCGCGCCCAGAAGAATACCGTGAGCCCTTCGTTCGCGCGGAATCCAAGACGGGCGTTCAGCAGTGCGTAGCCATCGATGTTGAGGTACTGCGAGGGCGAGGGGCTGCTGGAGAAGCGTGACCGTGCGAAGGCATCGATCCCCAGGAAGGTCTGTCCCGCCTTGCCCAGCAGCCGGCCGTCGCGCGTGGTGATCTCACCTCCCAACGAACCGGCCCATGGCGAGATGCCTGGAAGCTGACCACCGGAGATGTCCTTGAAGGCTACAGGAGCGCCGGTTTCCTCCAAGGGCACCGGTGCGTTGGGGAAGCGCACGTAGATACCCTCGGTCCAAGCCACTGCTCCATAGAGGGCAAGCCAATCCAGACCACGCCACGATGCGTCCACCTCCACGCCGATCACCCGCACTTGGTCCGCATTGGCCAGATAGCCCCGGTTCACACCCAACTGTGCGGTCTGCACCAATGTCTGGTAGTCGGTGATGTCCGTGTGGTGGAAGGTGGCGTTGAGAATTGCCGTGCGACCAGGGCTCCACTTCCATCCCAACTCCCAGTGGCGCACGAATTCCGGCTTGATCACGGCGAGATCGAGCAAGGGCTCGCCGGCCTGCGTGGGCAGCCCACCGAGGTTCACGCCCACCGGCTTGAAACTGGTAGAGTACGTCGCGAAGAGATTGAGCTTCTCAGTGGCCTTGAACGACACGGTGAGCTGGCCGGAGAGATTGTCCTCCTGCGCATCGGCTTGAAAGGCCTGGTCGGAATAGACCGAACGTTGCAGGGCGATCAGTGCCGGATCATCGGTCTGCAACCCGCCGTAGGCCCGGCGCTCATAGTCCACCGCTTTTTCGTCGTAGTTGAAACGTATGCCGGGCAGCACATGCAGGCGCTTCAACACCTCCCAATCGAGCTGGGCGAACACCGCTCCGCTGAAGCTCGTCAGCTTCGATCTCGTCTCGATACCGTAGCCGTCCAGTAGTCCCGGTGTCTGCCAGAGGGGGTTGGTGTTGTTCTGGATGAAGCGCCATTGCGCCGGGCCGGATTCCTCCGTGTGTACCGGGTCCGAACGGAGCTCCTGCCCGATGGCATACAGGCCGATCACACCGCTCAGTCGTTCGCTGAAACTACCGGCGTAGCGCACCTCCTGGCTCCAGTTCCAATGGCGCGAAGGCGCCTGCGACTTGTTGAGCACGGGCAGGCCGGTGAAGTCGCGGTCGTTGGAAGGGTCCCAGATCCAGTAGCGCCAGGCGGAGGTGGAAGTGAGCGTACCCGGACCCAGTTCGGCGTCCACGTTCACCGCCACACCACCCAGATCATTGCCCGATCGCCAAGGTGTGTCATGGTCGATCCGTCGGTCGAAGGGCTTGCGGCTCGGGAGGTCGTACCCGAGGTCCGCGATGATGTTCTCGAACTGCCGGAACTCCGCGCGCTGGGTGCGCACCACCCCGGCCACAACTTGCGCGTAGCCGTTGGGGCGCTGGCGCGTGGCATCGCCGGTTAACAATATCGAGACCTTGTCGCTGGGCTCGTAGAGCAGCTGCAGCCGTGCCCCGAGGTTGTTCAGATCGTTGACTGGTGTGCCAGTGACCACATGTTCCAACAGCCCATCCCGCTGGGTGCCTGAGAAGGAGAAACGCATGGCGATCTTCTTCCCCAAGGGGCCGGTCACCGAACTCTTCGCTTGGATGAATCCATAGTTGCCATAGCTCAGTTCGACGGTGCCTCCGGGTGTGTAGGATGGTCGCCGCGTGGTGATGCTGAACGCGCCGGCCGTGGTGTTCTTGCCGAAGAGCGTGCCTTGCGGACCGCGCAACACCTCGATGCGCTCCACATCGATGAAGTCCAATGTGGTCACAGCGGGGCGGGCGAAGTACACGCCATCCACGTAGAAACCCGCGCCCGGGTCGATGCCATCATTGGTGAGCCCGAAGGTGGAGCCGACGCCACGGATGTTGAGCGTGGTGTTCCGTGGATTGGATGAATAGAGCTGCACGGTGGGCACCAGTTCCTTCAAACGGTTCACGTTGATGGCGCCGGCATCCTCCACCAAGGCACCGCCGATCACCGAGATCGGGATGGGCACCTCCTGTGCGGATTCCTGTCGGCGGCGCGCGGTGATCATCACCTCACCGAGTTGCTGCGCGGAAGCGATGAGCACCACTTGCAGCGGACGTGTGTCGGACACGGTGACCTCCTGTGTCACATAGCCAACGAAGGAAAATCGAAGCGTGATGGGAAGTGGCGCGGTCGACTTGAAGCTGAAAGCGCCCGAGGCATCCGTGACCGTACCGTTCTGGGTGCCCTTCTCCAATACGGTAACCCCAACCAAACCGTCCGCATGGTCCTTCTCCGTGACCCTGCCGGACACGCTCACTTGCGCCTTTAGTGGTATGGACGAGAATGCGGCCAGAAGCAGCGATCCCATCAGGCCCAACGAACGCGGGCATATTATTCCTTTATTCATATCGGCTTTATGTGTTTTACGGAACGGACCCAGTACTTCGTGTTGCTGAACGATCAGGCGTCGATAAATGCGAAACGGTCGGTCAACTGTGCCAACACCTGCCGCCAACCCTTGCTTTGCAGCTGTGGGCGTCGCACGGCGATCAGCTCGGCAAGAGCGTTGGCCTGGCGGCGTATCTCGGGCACGGCCGTGCATTCCCAAAGCGTGGGCTTGCAGAGGGGGCCAATGGCAAAGAGATTTTCCGATGCGCGGCCCGAAGCATCCACCAAGGCCCCCGAGGGCTCGGTGCGGATGCCCATGTGCAAGGGATCCCAGCTCACGAAGCCCATGGCGAGCATGTCCACCAACAGTGGTTGGTCCAAGCGGCGGGCATCTGTTTGTGGACCGGTGCAATTGATCAGGTGCTTCGCCCATACGTCGATGGCCTTCCCGCTGCCACGCTCACGGCAAGCAATGCGGAGCCGATCATCGTCGACGGTGATCTTGGCAACGCGTGCTGCGAGGTTGCGTACCGAACCCGAAGCCATGGCCTGTTGTAGGCGCTGATGGACCTGTGTGGGCATTCGGTGCCGGTGGATCTCCCACAGGGGGCGCGCATTGCGCAGAAAGCGCTGGCGTTCTTCCAAGGGCATGCCCATCCACCAGTCCTGCACATGGGGCTTTACCGCATCCATCACCGCTTGCCAGGGCACCCCGGCTTCTTGCGCCGAACGTGCTTCGGTGCGCACCCAGCGCAATAGATCGGCTACGGCGTAGGGAGCTGATGGCAGCGGCTGCCGCAGTGTCCATACATGGCCCAATGCGTGTGGCAGGGATACCCGGCCACTGCGCGAGAGCACCGTGATCGCGCCCCGGTGTCCGGCGTCCTTCAGGGAGAAGAGCAGGTCCACCATGGTAAGGCCCATGCCGATGAAGACCACATCATCATCCGGCTGGATGCGGCCCAGGACACCCTCCTGCCATGGCCATGGGATGTAGGCCGGATGCTTGCGCGCGTTGGGATCCAAGCCCTTGATATGGGCGGGTGGCGCGTTGCCCAAGGCCAGAACGACCACATCGGCAGTGATGATCCGGTCATCGTCAAAACGCAGGCGGTAGCCGTGTGCCGGATGCTGATCGAGCCCGACCACTTCACCGTGCAGCACGCTCAAACGCCGCGGGTTCTGCTCAATGGTCGCATGGAAACGATCGCTCACATAGTCGCCGAACAGATTGCGGGACACCAGGTCGCTGGGCACGGCTGCGGGCATTGGACCGGCATGCAGCCATTCCAGGAAGTCGTTCGGCTTTTCCGCGAAGAGGCTCATGTTGCCAGCCGGCACATTGAGCAATTGCTGACTGAGACGCGCCGAGTATGCCACCCCACGCTGCAATTGGCGGGTCTTGCGTTCCACCAGGGTCACGCTCACACGCTCACCGATATGCTCCAGGAGCCGCATGGCGGTGAGCGTACCACTCAGCCCTCCCCCTATCACCGCAACTTTGATCATGTATCCAGCATGTTCGTTGTACCCATTCAGCCGGCATGCACGGTGCTGACATGCATGCCACCGTGGACCGGAATGATAAACATATAATTCCTATCTGCACTATATGATATTGTGCTAAAAAAAGATCAGGACGATCCACCGAGCCTGTCCTCCCGCTTGATCACATCGGCCAGCGTGGCCTTTTTCAGCATACGCACGGTGGCCTCCCGCACTTCCACGAACACGTCGCGAATGCCACATGTCCGTTCATCCACGCATTCCTCACAGCGCTCGTAGTAGTTGTGCGTTACACAGCGCACCAGCCCGATGGCACCGTCGAAGAGGCGGATCACTTCGGCCATGTGGATCTCCTTGGGCGCTTTGCGCAGGGTGTGCCCCCCACTCCTACCGCGCTTGCTGGTGATGAGCCCGGCATTGCGCAGGTCCACCAGGATCGCTTCCAGGAATTTGTGTGGCACACCGGCACGCACCGCAAGGTCCGCAGCGCTCAAGGGCCCTTCGTTCCTGGCCTTGGCCAAATGGAGCAGGGCGTTCAAGGCGTACTTGGTGCGCTTGGAAAGCATGGGGGGCGAAGATATCCTTTGGCATCAAGGCCAGTTGGTCCATTCCTTGTTGAGCGGTCGGATCACCATCTTGCGCCATGCTTCGACCGTTTACCACTGCCCTTGTCCTGCTCACCACCCAACTCCTCCTCGCCCAGGACCCGCTCCTCAATGGCTACAGCTACTTCGCCACCGGGCCGGATGAGGTCCGTGCCAACGACGTAAGCGCCGATGCTTTCGGCAACGTCTTCGTGGTGGGCGACTTCCGCGGAACGGTGGACCTCGATCCCGGGCCGGACGCGCTGGAGTTCGTTTCCGCCGGTGGGCCCGATCTCTACATCACCAAGCTGGACAGCATGGGCCGCGTGCTGTGGGGGCACGGCATCGGTGGCAGTGGCTTCGACCGTGCACAGAGCGTGGCGACCCTTTCGGATGGCAGTGTAGTGGTGGTCGGCGAGTACCAGGGCACGGTGGATTTCGATCCCGGTCCCGGCCAGCTGCTGCTGACCAACGAGCCCTTCGAGGTGCGCACCTTCATCCTTCGCCTCGATGCGGACGGCGAACTGGTGTGGGCCTTCAACTTGGGCAATGGCACCCTGCCCTTCAAGGTGGTGGTGGATGCCGAGGACCGCATCTATGCCGGCGGTTACTTCCAAGGCGTCACCGACCTGGATCCCGGCCCCGGCGTGCTGCAGACCATTTCCAACGGCGGCAGCGATCCCTGGGTGGTGAAGCTCAACAGCGCCGGTGCACTCATCTGGGCGCGCAGCTTCGGTGGGCCGGGCTTCGACAACCTCATCGACATCGCCTTGGACGGCTTCGGCCACCTGCTGCTCACCGGCGGTTTCAGCGGCAACATGGACGCCGATCCCGGACCCGACACCTTCATCCTGCCTGCGCCCGGCGCCAACCGCCGCGATGTGTTCGTGAGCAAGTGGGACACCAGCGGCACCTTCATCTGGGCGCGGCAGTTCACCACCACCAACTTCAACACCACCGGGCTGGGCGTGTGCAGCGATCCCTGGGGCAACGTGATCACCACCGGCTTCTTCAGCGGCAACACGGACTTCGATCCCGGCCCCGGCACGGAGGTGATCAATGGCAACTACGACCTGTTCGTCCACAAGATGGACCCCGATGGGGAGTTCCTCTGGGTGCGCCACTACGGCAATCCCGACCTGGGTGCTGGCGAGGAGGTGCGCAGCGATGCGGAGGGCAACATCCATGTGGTGGGCTACGTGGGCGGCACCGTGGATTTCGATCCCGGACCGGACCAGGCCATCGTGAGCAGTACGCTGAACAGCGGTGTGCTGCTGCGCCTGGATCCTGCGGGCGACTTCATTGATGTGTACGGATGGAGCGGCGACCACAACGTAGCCCTGGCCGGCATGGACCTGCTGCCAGACGGCAATGTGCTCGTATGCGGCGGATTCCGCGGCACCTTCGACATTGATGCGGGCCCAGATACGGAGTTGGTGAGCGTGGTGGGCGAACTGGATGCTTGGGCCCTGATCGTGGGCCGCTGCACCGTGAGCGACGAACCCGAAGCCGTGGCGCAGGGCTTCATGCTCAGCACCGATGCGCCCGGCCCACTGTTCCAATGGATCGATTGCGACACCGGCGAGGACATCCCGGATGCAACGGAGGCCACCTTCGAGGCACCGGGCAATGGCAACTTTGCGGTGGCTTCGGGCACGCTGTTCTGCAAGCTGCTGTCGGACTGTGTGGAGGTGTTGGGCACGGGTGTGTCGACTTCATCCCAGGGCACAACCATGCAGATCATACCCAATCCGGCCAATGAGCAAGTAGCACTCGTTCTCAGCGAACCACTCCATCAGGCGGAGATCTTGATCCACGACGTTCAAGGCCGCTTGCTGTTCGGCCAAACAGGCATCAGTGCAAGCACGCATACCATAGACATCAGCTTCCTCGCTGCAGGCGTTCACTTCGTGCGGGTGCGCCACGCCGGGGGCACGATCGATATGCGGCTGCTTAAGCAGTAGACACTGCGCGGAACCGAGACCGGCAACGCTCAAGCCCGCTCAAGCTTTTCTGCGCGTTCGCCCACCACCTTGCGGATCCGGTCCAACGCGCCATCCAATGCCTGCGCCAGCGTAGGTGCGTGGTGCGACACGGCAATGGGCGACCACCCGTTGATGCGCACTTCGATCAGGCAACGCTGATCGTCCTGACCATTTTTATGTGCGTTCACGTCGTTCAAATGCACTTCGACCCGGGTGATCCGTGAAGCGTGCCGTTCCAATGCGCGTTCCACTTTGTCTTCCACGGTCGTTACCACGTTCACGTTCGCATCAACATGCTTGTCGGAATTCACTTGAATGATCATTCGAGTTGCGTTTTGCTCCCCACTTCCGGGGACGGTTGGACCTTTGCTTTCCTATGCGTTGCGGCATGCGTTGGCCGCGGTGATCAAAAGCGATAGATGGCGGCTATCCCTGTGGTACCCGGCATCACCTCCGCAGGCACCACCAGCACAGCACCACCGCGCTCCTCCACCAGGGTACTGATGTCGTCGAGCAGATCATCCACACGGGGATCCAGGAGGCTATCGTAGACAACCTTCCCACTGGCGCTGTCCAGTCTACCGGCAATGGCTTTTTGCGCATCCACGAGCAGCGTCCCTACCCGACCGGCCGCTGCTGCTTCGGCCACCTCTTGCAGATCGTCACTACCAAGTCCATTGGCCTTCGCAGTGCCGAACTGTTGCAGCAGTCCTTGAACATGAGCGTGGTAGCGCGGTTCCACGGCCTCCCACACGGAACGCCTCAGTTTTTCCAGGTCCACGCCCGTGGGATCCATGGCGACGAATTCTTGCAGAAGCTTGGGGTTATGGCTCACACGTCTGAACTCACCTTGGTTCTCCGGAAGTGTTACCAAGACCAAAGAGTGTCCGCTGGGCTTGGTATGATGCTCGGTTATGGCCCTGTCCACCACTCGGAAGAAGCGCTCGGTGTCCTTGTCCACTTCATCGCTCTTGCTGCCATGTCCATGGCGCATTTCCCCCTGCCCTCCTGCACGCCCGCCGCGACCGCCGTAGTTCGCCACGGTCTGGTGTTTCTCGGTGAGTTCTTCACCCAGCGCATCGGTGATGGTCACGGGCACCTCCTCCGCAGGCCTGATCGCATCGAGCGCATCACGATTCCCTTCGAAAAGCACGATGCGTTCGCGTGTAAGCCCAAGCACATGAAAGCGATCCACTGTTTGCAAGGCTCGCCTGATGGGCTTCAGGTGAAAACTGTTGGCCGCGATGGCCAGCTCGGGCACCGATCGTTGCAAGCGCACCACCTTGAAGAAGCCAGGGGCTGCGAACACGGCCAACCCGTCCAAGTTGTACTTCCAAGATCCATGGTCGAGCACCAAGGCTTTGACAGGCTTCAGGAGTTCCGCTGTTGCATCCTGCGGATAGTTCAGCGCCAGGGACTCCTCCACTTGTTTCAGCAGGTTCGCGAAGCGGATATGGTCCTGCGCATTATCGGGATGCGTGCGATGGGTGGGTTGATAGATGCTTACACAGGGGGGCTGCTGCGCGGCGATCAGCATGGGTAGTACCGCATCGTTCAATACGTTCATGTGTTGGGAGATATGGCTTGTTCAAGGCCAACTCCCTCAAATAGGGGACCACCCAAGGCCATCGCGTGAGCACTGCGTGTGCAGCGACATAAGCGGGGAGCTACTGTGGATGCGACACCCCTATGCGTTGCCTTCACGCCCCGTCGCCGTCCGGATCAGGGAGGCGCTTCGGTGCATCGCGCGTTCCTTCATCCTTCGCCAGCTCATCCAGAAACGTTTTGTCCGTCATGGGTGTGCGGTCTTGATAAGCCGCCAAGCCGATCACGTGCGCGCTCACGGACAATGAGAAGACCAGGAACACCACGATCAACGTGGCCTTGATCATTACGGAAGTGTCGTTGAAGTGGAACACCACGCCCATGAGGATGAAGCCCACGCCCAGGGCGACGGCCTTGGTGACAGCCGACATGCGCGTATACACATCGGGCATGCGCAGGATGCCGATGGCAGCGATGGCGATGAACGCGATGCCGATCCAGATGCAGGCGAGGGTGATGTACTGGGAGATCATGACGGAACGTATTTCAGCCGCAGATCTCGCAGATGGCGCAGATAATGGACAAAACCAGAGCACAGGAACCCTTGACTCCCTACCTGATCGAGGACCTGGCCTGAATATGGATCCCCCAATGAGGGGCCTATCTGCGTCATCTGCGAAATCTGCGGCTTTACATTCAAAGCTATCTGCGGTTCTTGCGGATGTAATAGGCCAGGCCGATGGCGCCGAGGAAGACCACGAAGCTCATCACCAGCACCACATCGAAGTAGCGGTAGTTGTGCGTGCGGATGGCGAACACGCTAAGCATGCCGATCACCACGCAGGTGAACACATCGAAGGCCGTGGCACGGTCGGCGATGCTTGGGCCGAGCACCAACCGCACCATCACCACACCGGCGATCACCATCAGGGCCACCAGGGCCACCACCAGGGTCGTATCGAAAAGGGCGTCGGTCATCGGCTAAGGCGCAATACACGACGTTCATATCCCTCCTTGATCAGTCGTCGGGCACGCTCCACATCGCCATCGCCTACGTACATCTCATGCACGAAGAGCGTGCGGCGGTCGTCGCTCACCTTCAGGCTCAGCGTGCCGGGAGTGAGGGTCACCAGCACGGCGAGCGTCACGATCTCGCGATCGCTTTCGGCATCCAGCGGAATGGCGATGATGGCGGGGTTGAGGTGCGAGGTGCGCGTGAGCACGTCGTAGGCCACCCGCATGCTGGAGACCACGAGCTCCTTCAGGATGAAGGCAATGAACTCCAACAAGCGCGGCAGCTTGAAGAAGTAGCGCCGGTCCAAGAACCAGGTGAAGAGCCAGATGCCGAAGAACAGGGCGTTGTACACGCCGAGGAACACCAAGGGCTTGTCGAAGCGCAGGTCCACGGTCTGCTCAATGAGCCATACGCCCACGAAGGCCAGCAGGAGGTTGTAGATGAACCACTTCATGCGTGGGGCAAAGGTCGTTCATAGGGCAGTAGGGTGAGAGAGTGCAAGAGTGCAAGAGCATGGATCACTTGCACCCTCTCACCCTTCAACCCTCTCCTGATCCGCTCCGTCCTTGTCGCTCCGACATTCACATCATCCACCACGGGATCGCGGTCACACGGCTACTGATGGCTTGCGGTCGCTCGCAGCGGCATACGATGAAGCCGTGGCTTGCCTTGTCCGGGTGATCGTCCAGGAAGGTGTGCAGGTGTCGTGCATCATGGCTGCTGGGTCGATCGGTCCACTTCACCTCTATCGGCGTGAGCTTGCCTCCGAGGGCCACGATCAGGTCCACCTCCATACCGGCCTTGGTGCGCAGGTAGTGGAGCGAGCCTTCCTTGCGGTAGCGCAGCCGTTTCCACAGTTCGATCGTCACCCACTGCTCGAAGAGCGGCCCCGGAGCCGTTCTCACCATGTCCAAGGAAAGCGGCAGTTCGGCGGCGGCATTGCGCACCCCGAGGTCGAAGAAGCAGAAGCGGCCCGTGCTCAGAACGCTCTTGCGCGGACTCCCACTGAAGGCGGTCACCGTGAAGCCCATGAACAGGTCCTCCAACAACTGGTAGTAGGTCTTCACGGTGGGCAGGCTCACCCCGGCCTCGTTGGAGACGCTGGTGTAGTTCATCATGCCGCCCGACTCCAAGGCTGCCAACTTCAGGAAGCGGGCGAAGGCCGGCCAGTCCTTTACCAGAGCCTCTCGCCGAAGCTCTTCCTCCAGGTAGACCAGCGAATAGGTACGCAACAGTTGCGCACGCTGCGTTTTGGGTGCGATGGCGATACCGGGCAGTTCACCGTACAGCAGGCGGTCTTCAATGCCCGTGGCCGGGAACGGCTTCTCCACTTGTGCGATGCCCTTCCCTTTGGCGAATGGCCAATCGCGCGGTGCCTTGATCGGATCCCCGGCATCGGGCGCTGGCCGCTCGGCGAGGGTGAGCGGAAAGAGGTGGTGGATCATGCTGCGGCCAGGCAGCAGGTTGGCCCCGGTGATCCGCAGCTTGCGGGAGGAACTGCCACAGAGCACGAAACGCCAGCGCCGCTTATCGCTGTCGTACAGGTACTGCACCGCATCGAAGATGGCCGGCACGTTCTGGGCCTCGTCCACCACCACTATATGGGGCTTCCGCGAGCGTGGCATGGCCTCGCACTCCCGCACCAGCAGGTCGGGATCGCTGAGGTACTGGGCACGCAAGGCCGGACGCGAAAGGTCCCGCATCAATGATGCTTCAGGGAGCAGCGCCTTCAGCAAGGTGCTCTTGCCGGTCTGCCGCGCACCGAAGATGATGTGGACATAAGGCTGCCTCAACAGGCGCTCCCACGCCACCGATTCCTGCCGACCAAACTTCATGTCCACTTTAGATTAGTCGGACAAATATAAAGTGCTGTTATGGAATAGTCACCCTCGAACAGGTGAACCACAACATCCCGCCACCGATGGGACCAGGAACGAACGACCGAGCAGACCACCTACCCTTTTACGCCCCCCATCATTGCGCCAAAGCCCCGTATCCATTGGGATGGAACAAGGTCAAAGAAGCAGGTCTTCACAGAAAAACAACCGAACTAATCATAAAGCCCACTTTAGATTAGTCGGCTTATTCTAAAGTGGATTTACAAATTAGTCGCCACCGATCACCGCCCCAACACCGCCCGGATGTACGCATCCCTTCCCAGCAACTGGTCGGCCGTTTCACGTGCCAGATCGAAGATCGGTTCCGCGTTCAGGCCGATGGCCAGCGTGATGCCGACAAGGACCACCACGGGCAACACCATCAGCCACAGCGGACCAGGGCCGGGGGTGTGTGGCTCGGGGTCGTTCAGCTCCTCGGGCTCGTTGGTCCAGAACACCTCGTTCCAGATCTTGGTGAGGTAGTAGAGCGTCATCAGGCTGGAGGCCACCACCACCAGCACCAGCCAGAACTCGCCCGCCTCGATGCCGGCCTTTACCAAGATGAACTTGGCCCAGAAGCCGCTGAAGGGCGGCAGGCCCGCAAGGCTCAATGCCGCCACCAGGAAGAGGATGCTCAGCCAGAAGTGGTCACGGTACACCCCACCGATGTAGCGCAGTTTAAAACTGCCCTTCACGTGGTGTACCAGCCCGGCGATGAGGAAGAGGCTGGTCTTCACCACCATGTTGTGCAGCAGGAAGAAGATGCTGCCCGCGATGGCCAGGGGCGTGAAGAGCGCCAGGCCCATCACCATGTAGCCGATCTGGCTCACGATGCTGAAGGAGAGGATCCGGCGGAAGTCCCACTGGGCCGCAGCGCCCAGCACACCGGCGATCATAGTGCAGGCCGCGAGGACCATGAGCACGGTGCTGGTGTACGGTAGGTCGTGTACGAAGAGCAGGGTGAACACGCGCAACAGAGCGTATACCCCCACCTTGGTGAGCAGCCCGCTGAAGATGGCCGACACCGCGATGGGCGGCGTGTGGTACGAGGCGGGCAGCCAGAAGAACAATGGGAACATGGCCGCCTTGATGCCGAAACTGACCAGGAAGAACATGCTCACCAGCGTGACCAGGCCCTTCTCGGGCACGTCGCCGAGGCGCAGGGCGAGGTCGGCGAAGTTGAGCGTGCCCGTGAGGCTGTAGAGGATGGCCACGCCCGCCAGGAAGATCGCCGAGGAGATGAAGTTGATGGTGACGTACATGATGGCGCCTTCCAGCTGCCGCTTTTCGCCGCCCAGCGCCAGCAGCACGAAGGAGCTCATGAGCATCACCTCGAACCACACGTACAGGTTGAAGATGTCGCCCGCGAGGAAGGCCCCGCTCACGCCGAAGACCAGCAGGTTCAGCAGGGGGTAGTAGCCGAAGGACTCCCGCTTCACATCCACCGCCGGGATGGAGAACAGCGCCACGGCGACACCCACTAGCGCGGTGACCGTGACCATGGTGGCGCTGAGCAGATCCGCTGCGAGCACGATGCCGAAGGGTGCCTCCCACGCCCCGGCGAAGACCACCTGGATGCCCTCAGCACGCACCGAGAACAGGAGCTGGAGGGCCGTGACGAACATGGCGGCCAACGCGGCCACGCTAAGCCAACCCTGCACACGGCGGTCCTTCCACCACGCCAGGCAGAGCACGGCGGCCACGAAGGGGATGAACAGGGGGACGAGCAGGCTCATGCGTTCTTCTTGCCGATCTGTTTCAGGATCCGAACCAGCGTGTCGTCCGCCGTTTGCAGCTTGTCGAGGTCATCGGAACCGGTCTCTTGGTACACGCGCTTGATGAGCACGATGGCGAAGGCCTGGATGCCGAAGCCGATGACGATGGCCGTGAGGATGAGCGCCTGGGGCACGGGGTCCGCGTAGGGCGGCACCACGGCGGTGGCCCCTTCGGCGATGAAGGGCGGGTTGCCCTTGCTGAGGCGGCCCAGCGTGAAAATGGCCATGTTGCTCGCGTGGCCCAGCAGCACCAGCCCGATGATGAGCTTGGCCAGACTGCGGCGCAGCATCATGTAGATGGCGGCGCTGTAGAGGATGCCGGTGATCAGTGCGAGCAGCAGTCCCATCAGTCGTCGTTGGCTATGGAGAACACGATCTTGCACACCACCCCGATCACCACGAAGTACACCCCCAGATCGAACAGCACCGGCGTGCCCGGCTTGCCGATGATGGGGATGTAAAAGTCGGCCCAGAGGGCTTCGAAGAAGGTGTAGCCGAAGGGCACGGGGATCAGCGCGGCGATGAAGGCCATGGTGAGCCCGGCCCCGATGAACTTCAGTGGGTCGAAGCCCAGGCGCCGTTGCCCCTCCTCCACCCCACCGCTGAGGGTGACCAGGATGAAAGCCGAAGCCGCCACCAGCCCGCCGATGAAGCCACCGCCCGGTTCGTTGTGCCCACGGAACAGCGACAACAGCGAGGCCACCAGCAACAGCGGGAACAGCACCTGCACGGCCACGCGGAGGATCATCGTGTTCATCGCTTCCGGGCTTTGGGTTCCACCACGGGACGGGCCTTCGCAGGGGCCTTACCCAGTTTCAGTTTGGCCAGCGCCAGCACGCCCAATCCGGCGATGCTCAGCACGGTGATCTCGCCCAACGTATCCAGCGCGCGGAAGTCCACCAGGATCACGTTCACCACGTTGCGGCCCTTGGCCAGCAGGTAGCTGTTCTCCGCGTAGTAGAGCTTCAGCTCGCTCACCAGCGGGTAGTCGGTCACCAGCAGGATGATGGTGGTCATCACCACCCCACCGGTAGCAGCGATGAGGATGTCGCGGGTACGGGCACCACCGGCCGTGAAGGTGATGTAGTTGGGCAGCTTCCACAGCACGTACACGAACACGATCAGGGTGAGGGTCTCCACCAGGAACTGCGTCATGGCCATGTCGGTGCCGCCGTAGATCGCGAAGAAGAGGGCCACGCCGTAGCCTACCACCCCAAGGATGGCGATGGCCATGAGCCTGTCCGGCGCGGCGATGGTGGCCACCACGGCCGCGGCCACCACCAGCATCAGCAGCCACTCGTAGGGATCCACCCCGGCGAAGGTGTGGTGCGGGTGGAACAGCTTGTAGTACGGGATCGGCACCAGCACCAGCACGAAGAGCGTGACCAGGATGGTCATGATGTAGTAGCGCAGGTGGCCGCTTTGGATGAAGGCCGAGAAGCGCGTGGAGAAGGTGGTGATGCCCTCCCAAGCGTCATCGTACAGCGCCTCCGGACCGAAGCGACCCGCTTTCAAGGCCCAGCCCCTGCTGCGCCGGATGCGCGGTGCGAAGCGGAAGAGCACGAATCCGGCCACCAGGGTCACGAGACTAAGGCCAAGCACGGGCGTGAAGCCGTGCCACAGGTGCAGTTCCATGCCGGAAGCGGCGGGCATCACGGCTTCGGCGGCCTTGCCCAGCAGGCCCTGCACGGTGAGCGCAGGCACGATGCCCGCCACCAGGCCGATCACCGCCAGCACCAGCGGCCCCACGCGCATGCCGGGGTAGGATTCATGCGGGGTGACCGCCAAGCGACCGCTGGGGCCGAAGAAGACCTTGCCGCCCAGCAGCACGGCCAGCGCCACGAACGCCACGCTGGTGGCGAAGAGCGCGGCGGTGAGCAGGATGGCCGCAAGCGGATGATGCAGCGTGGCCTCGTACAACAGTTCCTTGCCGATGAAGCCGAGGAAGAGCGGAAAACCCGCCATGCTGAAGGCTGCGAGCACAGCTGCGGTCCCCGTCCACGGCATGGCGCGGAACAACCAACCGAGCCGGTCCACATCGCGGCTACCGGTGCCGTGGTCCACGTTGCCGGCCACCATGAAGAGCGCACCCTTGTAGCAGGCATGGGCCACCAGGAAGACCATGGCGCCTTGCACGGCCAGCGGTGTGCCCATGCCCAGCGCCAGCACCAGCAAGCCCAACGCGGATATGGTGGTATAGGCCAACACCTTCTTCAGATCGGTCTGTAGCAAGGCCCACAGCGCGCCCAGCAGCATGGTGATGCCGCCAAAGAGCATCAACGTTTCCTTCCAACCGGGCAGCGCGCTGAAGTGTGGGCTGAGGCGTGCCAGCAGGTACACACCCGCCTTCACCATGGTGGCCGAGTGCAGGTAGGCGCTCACTGGTGTGGGCGCGGCCATGGCGTTGGGCAGCCAGAAGTGGAAGGGCCATTGCGCGCTCTTGGTGAAAGCACCCAGCAGCACCAGCACCATCATGGGCACGAGGTAGGGCGAGCTCAGGAGGGCTTCACCGCCAGGCACCCATTGGCTGATCACCGGGCTGCCCTGCGCGGTGGTGGCGAGGATAAGACCCACCATCAGTGCAAGTCCCCCGGTGGCGGTGACCAGCAGCGCCTGCAGCGCCGCCTTGCGCGTGGGCCGGTGGCCGTGGCGGTAGCCGATGAGCAGGTAGCTGCTGAGGCTGGTGAGCTCCCAGAAGACGAACAGCGCGAAGATGTTGTCCGACAGCACCACGCCCAGCATGGCGCCCATGAAGATGAAGAGGAAGGTGAAGAAGCGCGGCAGACCGGGGTGGCGCTTGAGGTAAGTGCCGCCGTAGAGCACGATGAGCGAACCGATGCCGGTGATCAGCAGCGCGAAGAGCAGCGCCAGCCCGTCCAGCCGGAACACGAAATCGAAGCCCAGGCCATACACCCAGGGGTAGGCCTCCTGGTGGGCGGTTCCGGTGAGCACATCGGGGATCCGCGAGGCGAAGCCTACGAAAAGCGCCAAGGGAATGAGCGAGAGCAGCAGCGTACGCCACAGCACCGGCACACGACGCAGCAGCATGGGCAACGGTGCAGCGCCGAAGAGGACAAGAAGAGCGATCGCCAAGGGCCCCATACGGCCGTAAAGATGCGGAACACCGCACGGTGGGCCATGGTTTGGTGCCGATCGTTACAAGGCTTAACACTTGACAAGCGTGCGCTTCAGCGGAACCCGCGGTCTTCAGCCATGTATGGTGGGCGCCTTGCCGTAGCGCGCCACCACCTCGGCCTCATAGGCCAGGAAATCCTTCCAGCGCTGGTCCACGTCCACGCGGCCACCGAACTGGCGCGCGAAGCCGATGAAGGTGGTGTAGTGCCCGGCTTCGCTGATCATCAATTCCCGGTAGAACTCGCGCAGTTCCGCATCGTCCACTTCCTCGGTGAGCACCTTGAAGCGCTCGCAGCTCCGTGCCTCGATCATGGCGCTGAACAGCAGGCGGTCCACCAGACGCTCCTCACGGCCGCCATCCTTGCGCACGAACTGCATCAACTCGTTCACGTAGTTGTCCTTGCGCTCAGGGCCCAGTTTCCAGCCGCGGGCGTGGATCTTCTCCACCACCTGCCGGAAATGGTCGAGCTCCTCCTGCGCAATGCGGGTCAGTTCGGCCACCAGTTCATCCAACTCGGGATGGCGCACGATCATGCTGATGGCATTGCTGGCGGCCTTCTGCTCACACCAGGCGTGGTCAGTAAGCAGTTCGGAGAGGTCCTGGCGGATGAGTTCCGCCCAGCGGGGATCGGTGGGAAGCTGAAGGCCGAGCATGGTGCGCAGTTCGATGTGCAAATGTGCAGCGGAGCATGGGAACTCGGCGGATTACCTTGGTCGCGGAAGTAACGGGGTGCTGCGATCATGCACTCCGGTAACGCCGAACCACGTACGACCACACATGAGCAGCATGATCGACCGGGTGAAGTATGGCGCAGGCCTGGCCGCATCCGCAGCCTTCAGTTTCCTGAAGATCAACGTGCTGGGAGGCATTTCCAACGCGCTGGCCGTAACCTGCATCCTGCTCCTGGTCGTGGGGCAGAGCTTTGAAGGTGGCGGTCCGGCCCATGCTGGCGGCTGGGCGGTCGTGGTAGTGCTTTTCGCTGCGCGGCCCGTGGCCATGCTGCTCGCCACCATCATCTTCTTCGGAAGCCCCTTCGCGCTCTTCTTCCTGGGCAACAAATACATCCTGATGAAGATGGCCGGCCGGGTGCTGAACGACAATGGAGAGACCTATCTGTATCCCTTGATCGACAAGGCCCTGAGCAAGGTGCGAACGGAACAGCCGGAGCTCTTGCGGAAAGGCGGCGACGCGCTGAAGACCAGGCTCCGACTCATCCAAAGCATCAAGGACCAGCAGGAGAACAAGTGGACCAAGCGCATCACCCTGTGGGGCCTGAAGAAAGCCGACCTGAGCACCGTGGACTTCGGTGCTGCGGACCTCAGCCTCACGCAGGTGATCCGCGACCGCATCATCAGCGCTCTGCGATCCAGCACCACCCCCAGCAGGAAGTTCTTCTGGATCATCGCAGGTTTCCAATGGTTGGTGGTCCTGCTCACGCTCCTGAAGATCATCTGATCGCATTTCCCGGATGGAGAAAACCACATCGCCCTTCAGCACCCTGGGTCTTTCCGACGCTTTGAGCGCCGCTACGGAAGCACTCGGCTACACGCGCCCCACCCCCATCCAACAGCAGGCGATCCCTGCGGTGCTCTTCGGCAAGGACCTGCTGGGCATAGCACGCACCGGTTCCGGCAAGACCGCGAGCTATGCACTGCCCATCCTGCAACGCTTGGAAGAGGAACGCTGGGTGTTGCAAAACCGCCACGTGCCCGTGCTGGTGCTGGTGCCCACGCGCGAACTGGCCGTGCAAGTGGAGTCCATGTTCAAGGAATTGAGCACAGGCCTTTCCGACCGCCCCAAAGTGATGGCCGTGTTCGGAGGTGTTTCCATCAACCCGCAGATGATCGGCATGCAGGGCGTGCAGGTACTGATCGCCACGCCGGGCCGCGTGCTGGACCTGATCGGATCCAAGGCCGTGCACCTGGCGGAAGTGAAGATGCTGGTGCTTGATGAAGCCGACAAGATGCTGGACCTGGGTTTCAAGGAGGAGATGGACCGGATACTGGCGCTGTTGCCACGCAAACGGCAGAACCTGCTCTTCTCCGCCACCCTCAGCAACGCCGTGAACGAGATCACGCAAGTGGTGCTGCACAAGCCCGAGGTGGTGCAGGTGACCGACGAGCCGCAGGAGGTGCAGCTCATCCATCAACGTGCGTTCCGTGTGGCACCCGAGCGCAAAGGCCCGTTCCTGCGCTACCTGATACGGAGCATGGACATGCAGCAGGTGCTGGTGTTCACCTCCACTTCGCAGGCGGCCGACCACGTTGCGGACAAGTTGAGCAAGCACGGCCTGGAAGCCGAGGCAGTACACGGCAAGAAGAGCAACCATGCCCGCCAGAGTGCGCTGTCCCGCTTCAAGGCCGGAAAGCTCCGTGTGCTGGTGGCCACCGATCTGCTTTCGCGCGGCATCGACATCGCGTTCCTGCCCTACGTGATCAACTACGACCTGCCCCGCTCACCCAAGGACTACGTGCATCGCATCGGCAGGACCGGCCGGGCCGAGCGCAGCGGTGAAGCCTTCACGATCGTAACGCCCGACGATCAGCCACACTTCAAGGTGATCCAGAAGAAGATGAAGCAATGGCTTACGCTGGAAGGCACCGAGGACGTGGACCTGCACGGTGTATAACGTTGGTCCGAGAACACCGCGAGCAAATGGGCCGCAAGGGTCCTGATACATGGGGCTCGCCGGAAAGTGTGTAATTCGCATCATGCATCATTCACTGAAGATCGCGCTCCTGGGCATCACGCTGCTGGTCTTCGGCACGCAGGCCGCAGCGCAAAGCCGCGACTGCCATGCCTATCGGAACGGCGTGTTCCGGATCGATGACCCCGAGAGCGGTACCACCACCACCATCACCCGCAAGGGTGGAAAGCAGCGGGAAGTGAGCGGCCAAGACGACATCCTGCTGAAGGTGAAGTGGATCGACGATTGCACCTACACACTAACCTTGGAGAAGGTGAACAGTGAAGCGCCCTCGAACAACAAAAGCGGCAGATTCGACCAGAGCATGGTGGTGACCGTGGAGATCTACGAGACGCACGGCAGCTACTACATGCAGCGCTCCTCCGTGGCTGGCATGGGAGTGGTGTTCACCTCCAAGGTGAGCCGGATCAAGTGAAGCCTTGCTGCCAGATCAGACGTTGCGCTCGATGAAGCGCACGATCTCGCCTGCGATATCCTTGCCCGTGGCGGCCTCGATCCCCTCCAATCCGGGGCTGGAATTCACCTCGATCACCAGCGGGCCGCGGTCGCTTTGCAGCATGTCCACTCCGGCCACGTGCAAGCCCAAGGCCTTGGCGGCCTTGATCGCGGTAACTTCCTCTTCGTGGGTCAGTTCGATCAGTTCGGCAGTGCCACCGCGGTGCAGGTTGCTTCGGAACTCGCCCTCTTTTCCCGTGCGTTTCATGGCACCTACAACACGCCCATCCACCACAAAGGCCCGGATGTCTATGCCGCGGCTTTCCTTGATGAACTCCTGGACGATCACGCGCGCCTTCAGGCTGTTGAAGGCTTCGCAAACCGCAACCGCCGCTTTCTTGGTCTCGGCCAGCACCACGCCCAAGCCCTGGGTACCCTCCAGCAGCTTGATGATGCAGGGCGCACCGCCCACGCTGTCCACAATGGAGCCCACGTCCTTGCTGTAGTTGGTGAACACCGTCTTGGGGATGCCCACACCGCTGCGTGTGAGGATCTGCATGCTGCGCAGCTTGTCGCGGCTGCGCACCAGGGCCTGGCTCTCGGTGGTGGTGAACACCTTCATCATCTCGAACTGCCGCACCACCGCCGTTCCGTAGAAGGTGACGCTGGCCCCGATGCGTGGGATGACCGCGTCCACATCGGTGAGCGGCTGTCCGGCGTAGATCACTTGCGGATTCCGCTTTTCGATGAGGATGTCGCACTTCACGTGGTTCACCACGCGTGCGCTGTGGCCGCGCTGCTCGCAAGCCTCCACCAGGCGCTGGGTGGAGTACAGCTTGGTGTCCCTCGAAAGGACGATGATGTTCATGGGTGGGGAATGGGCGCCAAAGCTACCGCGCGCGTTCGCTTTTTCATCCTTGATCGGACACGGTCACCTGCGAAAGTCGCCCGGTGTAGGAACGTACCGTGAATGCACTGATCCGCCATGCCAACCAGGCGAAGGGTGGCGCCAGAAGCACATCGACCGTCCAGTGCACGTGTTGAACCAGCACCGCAAGGCCCACCAAAGCGGTGGCCACCAACAAGGCCCAGCGCCCGGGCCGCCAAGGTGCTGCCAGGAACAACAGGTAGATGGTGGCCGTGTGACCGGAGAAGAACAGGTCCTTTCGGAACGGCACCTGCCCCGGATAGAAGAGCGTGCTGATGGGGTCCTGAAGCTCGATGAGCCCTGGCGGTGGCTCCAAGGTGAACACGAACATGGTGAGCATACGCAGCAGCAGAAGCAATACGTAGGCCTGGGCCGTGCGCAAAAAAAGCACGGGATGTCTGGACAGGCCTACCACGGCGATGGCAACAACGAGGTACATGCCTACGAAGAGCGGCACCGACACATCGATGCTGGGCAGCGCCTTCAGCACCGGGTCTTGCAGCAGGCGCCCGTTCCTGCCCGCCAGGTAGGCGAAGAAATCCGGCAGAAAAAGCACGATCGGCAAGGCACTGGCGAGCGTGATGCCCCACGCCAGCAGCAAGGCCTTGGTATCCTTCCTCATCGCGGCCAGCGAATGCTCCAAAGCCCACGGAATTCGCCCAAGGCATAGCCCGTCGCGGCATCCTGCGGATAGCGTTCACGGATCACGCGCAACGCGTCCCCATCAAGGGTCTCCCCTGCTTTGCCGTGGCACTTCAGGCAGAGCGGC
This sequence comes from Flavobacteriales bacterium, assembly GCA_019638115.1. Lineage (GTDB taxonomy): Bacteria > Bacteroidota > Bacteroidia > Flavobacteriales_F > PHOS-HE28 > PHOS-HE28. The sequence continues at coordinate 844,575 of JAHBUK010000002.1, forward strand.
GAGGCAATGAGAATGGGCTTGTAGTAGGCAATGCTGTCCCCCAGCACGAAGGCCTCGGCTGGCAGATAGGCCGCGCCCATGCCGGCTTCCAGGTGCTTCAACACTTCGTCCAAACGCTCGCGCTCATGCTGATCGGGGCTGTTCGCCAAAGAGCGGGGGCGATCACTGGTGCGGCGGATGCGTGCACCGTGCACAACGGATAGCGAGTCCAACAGGGACCACGCCGTTTTGTTGCAGAAGTCCACCGCGTGTTCGGGGCCGCCTTCGGCCATGGCCTGTTGCAAGGTGGATGACAAAGCAGCAAAGGCCGCATCGGCCAACGAGGCACCATGGTCCAGCACCTTGTCCTGCTCGGAACGTGAAAGCACCCCGTGCTCCGTTGGGTCCGGAGCACATGCCTGCAGGAGGAAGAGGATGACAGGCAGCAGCACCTTGCGCATGGCCCGAATGTACACCATGGATGCACAGTAGCTTCGCGGCGATGTGGAATGTTCTGAAGGACCGGGCCACCCGGCAGCCGCTCGCTGCACTTACCCTCATTGCATTGGTGCCGCGCCTTGTGGCAGCCTTCTTCAGCGGTGGCTACTTCGCCCACGATGATCACTTCCTCATCATAGAAGCCGCGGGCAGTTGGGTGGATGGCTTCGATTACAACTACTGGCTGCCTTGGAACCAAGGTGAGAACCCCAGACCCAGCGGACACAGCTATGTGTATGTGGGCCTGCACTTCCTCGTGTTCAGCGCGCTGAAGGCCTTGGGAATGAGCGACCCCAAGAGCATGATGGTGGTGGTGCGCCTGCTGCATGCGCTGTGGAGCCTGGTGGTGGTGCGCACAGGCTATCGTATCGCGTTGCGCCTGTCCGACCCGGCCATCGCTTGGCACACCGGGCTCTTCCTGGCCCTGTTCTACTTCATGCCCTTCCTGGCGGTGCGCAACCTGGTGGAAGTGGCCTGCATCCCTTTCCTGATGTTGGGAGCCTGGCAGTTGGTGAAGCGCGACCAAGCGCCCGGCCTGCGGGAGGTGCTTCTGGCCGGCATCTGGATCGGGCTGGCCATCAACATCCGCTTCCAGACCATCTTCTTCGCAGCCGGTCCTGGGCTTGCCTTGCTGCTCCAGCGCAGGTTGTGGCCCGCCGTGGTGTACGGACTCGGACTGGCGCTGCCCTTGCTGGTGCTGCAAGGCGGCATCGACCAGTTCCTGTGGGGCAGGCCCTTCGCCGAGCTCGGTGAATACGTGCTCTACAACCTGAACAACACCACCACGTACGGGCAACTGCCTTGGTACAACTACTTGCTGCTGCTGCTGGGCATCTACATTCCCTTCTTCAGCGTGGCCGTGGTGTTCGGCTATTTCCGGCGCACCTCCCCGCTCCTGCTCTGGCTGCCGGTGCTGCTCTTCCTGGCCATTCACTCCTACTTCCCCAACAAGCAGGAGCGGTTCCTCTTTCCCATCATCCCCTTGTTCTTCGTGCTCGGCCACGTGGCGTGGGAACAATGGCGCACAACGAGCCGGTGGTGGCAGGCGCGCCCCAAGCTTTGGCGCGGACTTCTCGGCTTCACATGGGCCATCAACAGCGTGGTGCTGGTGGTGCTGGTGTTCAGCAGCAGCAAACAAAGCCGGGTGGACGCCATGTACCTGCTGCGCGATGCAGGTGATGTGAGGGGCCTGGTGATCGAAGACACCCACGAGCAGGACCCGCCCATGCCGCCGCTGTTCTACCTGGGGAAATGGGACGTGCTTCAGATCCCCTACACCGATACAACCGTTGCGTTGGGGCCCTTGGTAGAAAGTGCTGGCGCTCGCAAGCCGGACATCGTGCTCTTCTTCGGCGTGGAGGACCTGGATCGGCGAATGGCACACGTGGCCGAACAAGTGGGGCCCTTGCAAGAGATCGGTCGCGCCAAGCCCGGGCTTGTGGACCGCATCGTGCATTGGCTCAACCCCGTTAACCGGAACGAGACCATTGTGCTGACCCGCATACAAGAACCACCCGTTCCACGGCCATGATCGACCTTGCACAACTCGACCTTTCGGTGTTGTTGACCGTGAAGGGGCTCATCGCATTGCTCACGCTTACAGCGCTGGAGATCGTGCTGGGCATAGACAACATCATCTTCCTCTCCATCATCAGCAACAGCCTTCCGGCCAAGCGCGAGCAACGTATGGCACGGCAGCTGGGGCTTGCTCTGGCCATGGTGACCCGTGTGTTGTTGCTGCTTTCGTTGAGCTGGATCATGGGGCTGGACCAACCTTTCTTCACGTTCGCCACCCATGCCTTCAGCGGTCGCGATCTGGTGCTTATCGCGGGCGGACTCTTCCTGCTCTACAAAGCCACGGTGGAGATACGAGCCAATGTGGAAGGCCACCACGATGACCCCGCGCGCCCCAAGCAGCAGCGCAAACTGCTGGGTGTTATCGTTCAGATACTGCTCATCGACATGGTCTTCTCACTGGACTCCGTGATCACGGCCGTTGGCATGAGCAACGAATTGATCGTGATGGTACTGGCGGTGATGATCGCGATCGCGGTAATGATGCTTGCGGCCGGCGCCATCAGCGATTTCGTGCAGCGCCAACCCACCGTAAAGGTGCTTGCGCTTTCCTTTCTGGTCATGATCGGTGTAGCGCTGCTGATCGAAGGCACAGGCGGTCACATCAACAAGAACTACATCTATTTCGCCATGGGCTTCTCCGTAGCCGTGGAAATGTTGAACCTGCGGATGATGCGGAAACGGCTGCTGCGTGGACTTCCCATGCAGGACCATACCACCAGCAAGGACCAGCCGGCCCAGTGAGCAGTGCACGTGCATGATGTTCGGCAGGAACCTGCGGAAAAGGAAGGGATACCTTTGCGCCCGACCAAAAAACACGCATGTCCGATCGCAAACTGCATCCTGAAAGCCTGATGATGAGCCACGGCTACAAGCCCGAGCTCTCCGAAGGCGCCATCAAGTGCCCCATTTTCCAGACCAGCACCTTCGTGTTCAAGAGTGCCGAAGAGGGCAAGGCCTTCTTTGAGGTGGCCTACGGCATACGCGAGAAACGCGAGAAGGAGGAACTGGGCCTGATCTACAGCCGCCTGAACAACCCCGACCTGCAGATCCTGGAGGAGCGCCTGTGCCTGTGGGATGAAGCCGAGGAATGCGCGGTTTTCGAGAGCGGCATGAGCGCGATCAGCACCGCACTACTGGAGTTCCTTTCGCCCGGCGATGTGCTGCTCTTCAGCAATCCGGTCTATGGCGGCACCGACCACTTCATCAAACAGACCCTAACCCGCTTCGGCATTGAGGTGATCGGGTTCTACCCCTGGGACCAGCACCGCCTGGCGGAACTGGTGCAGGCCAGCGGCAAGGCCGACCGGGTGCGCATGATCTATGTGGAAACGCCCGCCAACCCCACCAACACCCTCATCGACATACGCGCCTGTGCCGCTTTGGCCAAAGCCTTGAGCACCGCTGAGCACCGCGTGCTGCTCGCCGTGGACAACACCTACATGGGACCATTGTGGCAGCATCCGCTGAAGCATGGCGCCGACCTCGTGCTCTACTCCGCAACCAAGTACATCGGCGGCCATAGCGACGTGATCGCCGGGGCCTGCCTGGGTTCCAAAGAGCTCATTGCCCGCATCAAGGGTATGCGCACCTTCCTGGGCTGCATGGCCGGCCCATGGACCGGTTGGCTACTGCTGCGCAGCCTGGAGACCCTGAAGGCCCGCATGGACATACAGGCCCGCAATGCCGAGCAGGTGGCCGCCTTCCTGAAGGCACACCCCATGGTGGAACAGGTGCTCTACCTGGGTGCGTTGGAAGATGCCGGACAACAGGCCATCTACGATGCACAGTGCCTGGCCGCCGGTGCCATGCTCTCCTTTACCGTTAAAGGCGGCGAGGCGGAAGCCTTCCGGGTATTGAACGCCCTGAAGCTGGTGAAGCTGGCCGTGAGCCTGGGAAGCACGGAATCGCTGGCGGAACATCCGGCCTCCATGACGCATGCCGGCGTGGACCCGGAAGAGCGACGCAAGCTGGGCATCAGCGAAAACCTGATCCGCCTGAGCGTTGGCGTGGAGCACCCGGCCGACCTGATCGCGGACCTGGGACAGGCGCTGAACAAGCTGTAAGGCTTTTCACCTGAACACCTTGGTGGCGCACCTGCTCTAAGCGAGCGGGCCACTGCCGAGGTATGAATGGGCCACCCGTGGTTGCCCATTGCGTGTAGCGACCAATTCCACTACAAGCTCTTTGGCCGCTGCTTCCTGCGGCACGTTTGATGGTGCTGGTCGCTTGCCCTTTGTGGTGCAAGGACCTATGCATCCCGGGCTACACTTGCTTCAACAATCACTACGGAAAAGCCGCATCCCTGGTGTTGGTGGGCACTGAGCCTCCAACGGTTTCCAGAATGATGTCGCGGTCGTTCCCTGCCCCGGTGTAGCGGACCTGTCCATCCAGGTTGTTGTCCTCCAGGTAGTAGCCCGAAACAAAGTTGGTTGGTACCGTACCGCCCACCCTGAGCAGCACGGCATCACGGTCGTTGTCCAGGCCCGTGTAGCGCACCACACGATCGCGCGTGCAGTCGCCGGGCACCATCACGCGCCTGCCATCCAAGGGAGTGGTGGCCAGGTTTCCGCCTTGCAATGCCGTGGAACCATTGCTCAGGTCCACCAGTACCGGTGCTGCGGAAAGCGCCACTCCGGTTTCCGTTATGATGGGCAAGTGGTTGCGGTGATGAACAGCGATGCGGTAGCTGCCCGGGGCCACCGGAAAGCTCAGTGCTGAAGTGCCATCCACGTCCACCACATCACCGTCCGCCTGCAACAAGGCGCTGCGCGTGGCCACAGCGGTGAAGGGTGCGTTCACTTGGCGCAATTCCACCACCACCCAATCCACGATCGCGTTGGCCCCGTTCACGTTCAACACCGCTGGCGCAACAGCTTCTCCACCACCAAGCACATGTTCGAAGCCCAATGCGGAGTAGGGTTCCTGAAGCGGGAACGAAGGCAGCGAGCGGAGTGCCGCGTTCATGCGCCCCAGTGAAGTGTTGTATGGGCCTTGCAGGAAAACGCGTGCGTTCAGCGCACATAGTTCCGGTGCGGCAAAAGGGTCGTAGCCATCCAGCACCATGGTCGTGTTGGCCGGGTCCAACCAATCGCGCAAGCGTGTGGAGGCCGAAACACCGTCCCAGCTCGCACTGAATTTGGCACAACCGGTATGCACCGTGGAACTGTTGGAGCAGTTCTGGGCTCCTTCGGTCATGTGGCCGATCACGCGTTTGTTCTGGTCGAACAATGGCGACCCGCTCGATACCGGCTCCACAATACCGCTGTCCCAGTAGTTGCGCCACATCTGTATGCCTTCTCCGTCCACGTACGAGGTGGCAGGTTGAAAGTCGAAGGTGATCTTCTTCACATCATACAACGGATGGTGAATGACGGTCTGCGAGGTGGGTTGCGCACCGCTGCGGTCCCAGCCTGCATAGTAGGGTGTGTAAGCTGCCGGCGGCGCATCGAAGAGTTCCAGCAGGCAGAAGTCATCATAGTAGTAGTTGGAGCGCTTCACAGCACCGGTGAGCGTTTGGTTGCTGGGGCCGGTGTTGCCCACGCACGTGGGAGAATCGTAGTTGAAGTAAAACACCCACTGGCTCTCAGTGGGCACATAACAATGGTTGGCCATGTAGAAGTAGGGCCTTCCGGGAACCTGGGTATTGTTCACCAAGGAGCCAGTGCAGCCATTGCCATCGGGCCGCAGGAAAAGCGCCACGGAGCGCTTCTGATCTTGCCATGCATCAGCTATTGGGCACACCACATTGTTGTGGCAGGGTGAACTCTGGTATCCGGGATCGATGTCGCGCATGCCGCTTTCATCAGCGAAGCGGAACACATCCACCAACCCGTGCGTGACGCTGCCCACGCTGAGCCGCCCCGCCCTAACCCCATCGGGAACACGATACTCGATCACCACCTGATCGCCCCGTATCACACTGGTGGCCATGGTGCCCGTGGGCGATGCATTGGATGCCCGAAAGGCGCCGATGAACATGGTCCTGTCCCGGTCGTAAAGGAATACCTCCGCTCCTTCCGGTATCGCCCATTCGCTGAATTGCAGGCTCAACATGACAGCCCCCGGACTGCTGACCGCCACTTGGCACATGGCTCCTCCGTCCTGTAGGTCCGTCCACGCACCCTGCTCCGTTACATCGATCTGCACGGCGCGCTGCACACCATAGCGGAAATCGCCGGTCGTTGCCAGCGTACTGGCAAGCACCTGTGGGTCTTCGCCCAGCACGTGGATAACTGGCAGGTCGGCACGAAGCGCATCGTGCTCGCCCCACCCGTGCGGCTGTCCACCGTGCGCAAGTTGGGCGGTGGCATGGCCTGCTGAAACCAGCAGGAGCAGTGTGTTAAGTGTCCTCATGAATGCGCCTTTCAAGTTCCCTTCAAACCCGCTACAGGTGTCCAGCATGGGCGTCCAGGAAGGGACCAATGTAAACACACGTGCAAGCGAAGTGTGTTCGGCGCACCACAGACCTGGGTCAGCGCCCCACGATCACGAACTCCGTCCGACGGTTCTCCGCGCGACCTTCAGCGCTGTCGTTGCTGGCCTTGGGCTTGGTGGGTCCGAGGCCCTTGAAGGTGAGGCGCGCGCCCTTGATGCCTTTGTCCTGCAGGTACTGCATAACAGTGAAGGCGCGATCGTTGCTCAGGGCCATGTTGTCCTCCAGGCGCCCCACATTGTCCGTGTGTCCTTCGATCCGGATCTTCACCGTGGGGTTCTCCTTCAGGAAGACCACCAGTTCATCCAGGATGAACTCGCTGCCCTTGGTGATGGCCGCGGAATTCGTGGAGTAACGGATGTCGTTGATCTGGTAACTGCGCCCCACCTGGATCTTCTGCACGGTCATATCCACTTCGGCCGTACCGCCGCGCAGGGTGTCCTCCACGCTGAAGGTGCGCGCATCGAACACGTGGCCGTCCTTCTTCACGGTAACGGTCACGTTGTCGCCGGCCTTCAGGCGCAGCACCGTGGCATAGCGGCCATCGGCATTGTCCACCTGCATCACCTCGGTCTGCCGGGTGTCCATGTACTTCACCTCCACGCGGGCATCGCGCACCACTTCACCCTTCTCGTCGCGCACCTCCCCTTTCAACACCAGGATATCATCGGGACGTGCTTCGCGGGGCAGTTCGAAGGAGAAGATGTCCAATCCACCAGCCCCTTTGAAGCGGTTGCTTGCGAAGTAGGCGGTGCGGCCATCGGCGCTCACGATCAGGCCGTGCTCGTCCTGTTCGGTGTTGATGGGGTGGCCCAGGTTGCGGGGCTTGCTCCACACTCCATCATCGCCCATGCGGCTGTAGAAGATGTCGTAGCCACCGGCACCACGGTGCCCGCGCTTCACGTCCACTTGTCCGCGCTCATCCACCGGCGGGCGCGCTGCGAAGTAGAGGGTTCGGCTGTCGCTGTGCAGGAAGGGCGCCTTCTCATCACCGGCCGTGTTGATGCCCGGCACCGGCACCGCTTCGGACCAGTTGCCAGCCTCATCGCGTGTGCTCTGGTAGATGTCGTTGCCTTTGCTCCCCGGGCGGTTGGTAGCGAAGTACATGGTGCGTCCATCGGCGGTGAGCGTGGGCTGGCTCTCCCACGTGGTGCGGGTATTGATCTCACTGCCCAAACGGCGCGGTTCGGTCCACTCGAACACCTGGCCGCCAACGTCCATGTTGAACTTGCTGTCGTAGTGGGTGCGGAAGATGTCGCAGTTGCGGTAGCCGTTGGCATCGGCCGGTTCGCAGATGGTGACGAACATCTCCTTGTTGTTCACGCTGATGGTGACCCCGCCATAGCTGTCGCCTTGGTTGAATGGATCGGGCAGCGCCTTGCCGGCCTGGAAATCGGTTTTCACGCTGCTGCGGCGCGCTTCCATCAACTCCTCCACATCACGCGCCACGATGTCGCCCTTGTCGCGCACCTTGCTGAGCCGCGTGTAAAAGATGATCTCATTGTCCGGTGAGAGCATGGGCAGGTATTCATCCGCCGGGGTGCTCACATGAGGCAAGGGGCTTGGGTTGAATGGCGTTTTGTTGCCGTAGAAATCGATGAAGAACTGCAACTCGGGCATCAGGGCCTCCACCTCCTGGTACTGCTTGTCGTAGTTCTTGTTCAAGCGTTTGGGGTCGTCCTGTGGAAAGCGCCGGAAACGTTCCAGATAGCGACCGGCGGGTGCGAAATCATTGCGTGCGAAGTACATCATGCCCAGCAGATGCATCACATCGCTATGGTAGTCCGGGCACTGGGCATCGAGTTGTTCCAGGAAACGGATGGCGGCATCGGTGCTGCGACCTGCGTCGCGTGCAATGCGGTATTCCACCTGCCCGAGCTGCAGAAGGCAGGGCGCACAGCTGGCGTCCAAGTCGATGGCGGCACGCAGCTTCTGCTGGCGGGTCTTGTTGTCCTTGGCCTTGGCGGCTTCATCCAGCAGCTTCACCACCTTTTTATCGGTGGGCGGGTCGCAGGGGCCGGGGTCGTCCTGGGCGTAGGTGGGCAACACCAATAGCAGGGTCAAGAACAGGATGAATGACCGCCATTGGCCAATGGCTGCTGGCCCTTGGCTACGAAGTGCATGTAGCCAAGGGCCAGCAGCCAAAGGCAAGCAGCTTTTTGAATGATCGCTTCCCATCACTTCACTGTGGTATCCGTCTCCTCTGCTTTGCGGATCAGCTCATCGCCTTGTTTGCGGGCTGAATCGACCAGACCATCGGCACGTTTGTCCGCTTCGGCAACGAACTGCTGCTCCTTGCGGTCGGCCTCCTGCTTGGCTTTGTCGGCAGCAATTTTGGCGGCGGCCTTGGCCAAGGGGTTGGTCACTTTGGCCAGTTCATCGTCGGCTGCTTTGTGGGCCTGGGCCTTCACGCTGGCGGCTTCGCGTCGTGCATCGGCCTTTATCTGGTCGGCTTGGCGCTGGGCATCGGCCACCAGCTTGGCGGCTTGTTCGCGGGCCTTGGCAACGGCTTCTTCCTTGGCCTTGCCGATCTGCTCGTTCACCTGCTCCTTCACGGCTTCGATCACGGTCTCCTTCACGCTGCTCGTACCACCGGCGAACACGGGTTTCACCACCGGCTTATCAATGGTGCCGGTGATCTTGATGGTGGCATCAAGGTCCGCTGGCACTTGCATGCTGGAGCCGAGGAAGCGGTTGGCCTCGCCCAGCAAACTGCCCGCGGTCTGCGCAGCGGCTGCACCGAACATGGCGGTGGGGATCTTGGCCTTCATGTCGTAGTCGATGGCTTGATCGGCAAAGGCGGTGCTGCCGCCCACACGCGCTTTGATGCGATCGATCTGCACAGGGAATTCGTCCGTGATCATCTTGCCATCCTCGAAGCGGTAGGTGAAGCTCACGTCCTGCAAGGTGGTGTTCTCGATCTCTTTGATCTTCAACGCCTGGGCGATGTTCACCAGGGGCTGGAACCCATCGATCCGCACGTTCTTCGTGCTCAACGTGCCCTTGCCGGTCAGGCTGTTCATGTCCACCTCCATGTGCTCGTCCAACTTGGCCTTCATGGCGAGCGTGGTGCTGAACTTGCCTTTGGCGGTCTTGGCGATGGGGGCCATCTTCTGCACCATGTCCATATAGGTCACGGTCTGCTCAATATCCAGGTCCTTCACGTTGTAAGTGAAGTCGATGCCGGGCGACTTGGGGTTGGTGGTCTCGTAGCCGCCGTTCATGGCAACACTGCCGCCGAAGAGGTTGAAGAACACGTCCTTCAGGTCGATGCGTTGGTCGTGGACGCGCACACCGCCGCGCACGTTGGTGAGGTTGAGGTTGTCGTAGATCACTTCGCCAATGCGGGTGCTGAAGCTGAAGTCGATGTTGCCGGGCACTTCGATCACGCTGAGCTTGGCGGTATCAGCCGGTGCGGCTTCGGTGGTAGCGGTCTCTTCGGTGCTCGATCCCATCAGTTCGTTCAGGTCGAACTTGTTGGCGGTGAGGTCGAAGTTGCCTGTGAGAATGCTGTCCTTCAACCACCATTGCAGGTAGTTGTCCAAGCGGCCTTTGGCTTGGATGGCACTGCTACCAAGGCTTCCATCGAAGCTGGTGAGCGAGAGGAAACGCGGGCTGAAGTCGAAGTACAGGCTCTTGATGCCCACGTCCACGGGCAGGGAGTCGCTGGCGTATTCCATGCCGAGCAGGATCATGCGGCCCTCGGCGGTGAACTTCTCGTAGCGCCCGGCATCCACATCGCTCATGCGGCCTTTCATGCGCACATCAGCGGTGAAGCTGCCCTTGAGGTCCTCTTCCATGGGCACCACCTTCTTCACGCTGGCGAGGTCCAGGTTGGCCTTCAGTTCGGCATCCACATTGGGGTCGCTGATGGGTGAGCTCAGGTGCATGCGGGCTTCCACGGGGTTGCCGGCCATGCTCAGCGCGAAACGCTTCAGGTCCACCACCAGGCCGTCCATGTCGGCACCACCGGGACTGTTCACCTTCAGGTCCACGAAGATGTTCTCCACGGCTGCGGGTAGATCGGGGTATTGGAACCGGCCGTTGTCCACGTCCACGATCAAGCCGAAGCCAGGCATCGTATTGTCGTTGTAAGTGCCCTTCACGTGACCGCTGAACCCGGCCTTGCCGGTGATGTTCACGCCCTTCAGGTCGCTGGCGAATTCGGCGGGCACCAGAGACAGCAAGGTCCCGAAGTCGGTCTTCTTGGCGTTCCAGGTGATGTCCATGTCGATGTCGTCCGCAGGCATGGCCACCCATCCATCGAAGCCCAGCACCAGTTGGTTCACGGTGGCTTCGTTCTCCTTGAAGGTGAACTTCATGTTGGGCAGGTCCATTTCGATGTCGGCCTTGATCTCGGCCTTGGCCTTGCGCAGGTACCCGATGCCATCGAAGACCACGTTCACGGTATCGGCCGTGGTGTTGGTGCTCAGCACGAAGAGGTCCTGCGTGAAATCGCCGCTGCCGCTGTGTTGCAGGCCGCCGAGCTCCATGTAGTAGGGCAGCGTGGCATCGTCGTAGATCAGGTGGCCGTTGGTAATGCTGTACTCCTTCAGGGCGATGTCGAATGCCGATGCGCTGGTGTCCACGGGAGCTTCCACGGCGGTACTGTCGCTGATGGCGATGTCGTAGTTGGCCGTGCCGTCCGCCAGCACTTTCACGTGGATGTATGGCCGGTCCAGTGCGATGCGCTTCAGGGTGATCTTGTCGCCGAGCAGTGCCCAGAAGTTTACCGTGGCGCTGAAGGTGCCGATGCGTGCCAGATCGATGCCCTCGAACGGGGCCTTGTTGCTCACGCGGATGTCGTTCACCTCCACGCTGATGTTGGGGAAGCTGCGGATCAGGCTGATGTCCCATTCCCCCCAATCCACTTCAGCGTTGATGCTCTTGTTCACCTCGGCCTTCACAGCCGCCTCGATCTTGTCCTTGAACACGATGGGCAGGATGACCGCCGCCGCGAGCAGGAGAACGATGAGGATACCGAGTGTGAGGAGGATGCGTTTGGTCCACTTGGCCATGGGTGGGGATGTTGTCGGTTGGCAGTTGTCAGATGTCTGTTGTCGGTTGTCGGTTGTCGGTTGTCAGAAGTCGGCAACGTGCGATCCGGCTTGCTTAGTGCTGGACTGCCGGGTGGAATTGCAACAGATCAACGACGGACAATTGATAAAAGAGCGATTCAGCTCCGGCACAAAGATCGTTCCGGCAAAGCATCAACCCGCACGCTCATCACATCAACCCCTCAACCTGGCATTGCGAGGCTCTGCGAGCAAAGCGAAGCAACAACTCCTCAACCCCTCAACCTCTCAACCCTCAACCTCTCAACCTCTCAACCCCTCAACCTCTCAACCCCTCAACCTCTCAACCCCTCAACCTCTCAACCCTCAACCCCTCAACTTCCCAACCCCTCAACCCGGTCATTGCGAGCAAAGCGAAGCAACAACCTCTCAACTTCCCAACCCCTCAACCACACTCAACCTGCCCCCTCAACCCTCCGGGAACAGCTTTTCCTCCTGCGCATGCGCCACCACACTGCACACGGTGGCGTCGCCGGTCACGTTCACCACGGTGCGGAACATGTCCAGCGGGCGGTCCACGGTGAAGACGATGGCCACCCAGGCGGGATCGAGCCCCAGGGAGGAGAGCACCACCACCAGCAGCATGAGGCCAGCGCTGGGGATGGCCGCGGCGCCGATGCTGGCGAGTGTTGCTGTGAGCACGATGGTGAGTTGCTGCCCCAAGGTGAGGTCCACCATGTGCAATTGGGCAAGGAATACCACGGCCACTGCTTGCAGCAGGCTGGTGCCGTCCATGTTCACCGTGGCGCCGATGGGCAGCACGAAGCTGGCGGTGCTCTTGCTTACGCCGATGTTCTCCTCCACGCACTTGATGGTGGCCGGCAGGGTGGCCGCGCTGCTGCTGGTGCTGAAGGCCAGCAGCTGGGCGGGGCTCATGGCGCGCAGGAAGCGGCGGAAAACGTTACGGCGCATCAAGGCCGTCATCAATGTGGGGTAGATCACGAAGACCACCAGGGCCAGACCGAGCACCACGGTGATCATGTAGCCCGCCAAACCCTTGAAGAGCTCGGCCACGGCGGCGGGTTCATCGCCGGCCATGCGGGCCACCACACCGGTCATCAGCGCGAACACGAAGTAGGGTGCGGCCATCATCACCACCTCCACCATCTTCATGAACACGTCGTTGCAACCGTTCATGAAGGCGTTCACCGGGCCTGCACTGGCGGCGGGTATCAGCAGCAGCATGATGCCGAAGAAGATGGCGAAGAAGATCACCTGCAACATCTGCGAGGTGTTGAAGCTGAGGAAGATGTTGCTGGGCACAATGTCCACCAGGAACTGCAGCGGGCCTTGCTTCTTGGTCTGTACGGATGCCCCCGCCTTGGCCCAATCGTTCGGTTCGCTGTTGCCACGAATGGTGGCGATGCTATCGCGCAGCGCGGCATGGGCCGGGTCACAGCTCAGGCACTTCTTGTCCAGCGGGCGCTCCACCGCAGGATTCTCCTGCACCCACAGCTCGTAGTTGATGCGGTTGGCGATGCGCTTTTCGTCATCGCCCCAGGTGCCGGGCTTCAGCACGTTCACGGCTACGAGGCCGATGGTAACGGCGATAACGGTGGTGAGCAGGTAGATGCCCAAGGTGCGCACCCCCAGCCTGCCCAGCTTGGTCACCTCGCCCATGCCGGCCACTCCGGTGATGATGCTGAAGAGCACCAGCGGCACGGCGATCAGCTTCAGCAGGTTGATGAAGATGGTGCCGAAGGGATCGATCCAATCCAGGTTGAAGCGGCTCCAGCCCAGGTAGCTGCTGAGGATGGCGTAGGCCACCCCGGCGATCATGCCGATGAGGATGCGGGTGTGGAGGGGTAGTTTCATTCAGCGTGCAAGTTGCGCATTCGCACCTGTACCGTCGACCCGTGCTGAGTGGAGTCGAAGCGGGTCGACTTGCTTACGGTGGTGCAAGTTGCGCATTCGCACCTGTACCGTCTTTCAACTGGGCCTACATCCACATCGAGACGCAAAACGCTACATCCTATCTTTCGGCCATGGCAACTACGAAAGCGAAGCCCAGCCGTAAGAAAAAGTCCGCGGTTCGCCGGAAGGTGCGCGCGACGCAGGCCCCGAAGGGCTTCAGCCAGCCTTATGATGCCAGAAAGTTCGCTGGTACCGTGGCCGCCTTCGCGGATGTTACCGCTGAAGAAATGCAAGCTTGGCGCGATGACCGTTGAACGGCTGCTGGTCGATACGAACGTATTGGTGTACCACCTTGGAGGACGTGCTGCTGCAACAAAAGCTCTACAAGGCGCGGAGGTGCACATCTCGTTCGTGACCGAGATCGAGCTTCAGAGCAAGGCCTCTTTGACGGCAAGTGACCTCGGCCTCATACAAGCGGCTATGGTCAATTACCGGATCAGTGACGTTAATCCGTCCATCAAGCGAATAGCTGGTCAATTGCGCAGACAGCATGGATTGAAACTGGCGGATGCCCTGATAGCCGCCACTGCCCTGCATCTGAACATTCCATTGCTGACAGCCGACGGAGGCTTCGAGCGCCTCAAGGAGTTGATGGAGATCCGTTCACTGTAGGCAAGCCCGCAAGTATCCGGGTCGACCTCACAGGTGATCGGCAGGATTGAAATTCACCCGCGCCATCCGTTGCCGCAACACATGGTCCGCCAGCACCAGGCACGCCATGGCCTCCACGATGGGCACGGCGCGCGGTACCACACAGGGATCGTGACGGCCGCTGGCCTCCAGCGTTACCTCCTCCCAGTTCCGGTTCACGGTGCGCTGGGGCTTGGCAATGGTGGAAGGCGGCTTGAAAGCCACATCGAACAAGAGGTCCTCGCCGCTGCTGAGGCCGCCAAGGGTGCCGCCACTGCGGTTGGTCTCCGTGCGGATGGCTGGCTTCTCAACACTTGCATTTTCCGGAAGCCACTGGAGGGGCTCCTTTCGATAACCCGTCACAAAAGCATCGTTGTTCTCCGACCCGCGCAAAGTGGCGGCCGTGAAGCCATTGCCGATCTGGAAACCCTTCACCGCGTTGATGCTGAGCATGGCCTTGGCAAGGTCGGCATCCAGTTTATCGAAGACCGGCTCGCCCAAGCCCACGGGCATCCCGGTGGCGATGCAGCTCACCACCCCGCCGATGCTGTCGCCTTCACCGCGCACCTGCTCGATCAGCGCAGCCATCCGCTCTGAGGTGGCTGGATCCGGGCAGCGCACGGCATCGCTCCACAGACCATCGAAGCGGAGTTGGTCCACCGGGACTTCCAGCGCCACCGCTCCCACCCTGCTCACATAACCCTGCACGCTGATGCCCTGCTGCGCCAGCAACTGCCGCGCAACGGCACCGCCCACCATGCGACAGGCGGTCTCGCGCGCACTACTGCGCCCCCCACCCCGGTGATCGCGGATGCCGTACTTCTCCTCCCACGTGACGTCCGCGTGGCCGGGGCGGTACACGTCCTTAAGGTGGTCGTAGTCGCTGCTCTGTGCATCCTTGTTTCGGATGATGAAGCCGATGGGTGTGCCGAGGGTGATCTTGTTGTCACTCCGGGCTTCGCTGAGCGGAGTCGAAGCGAGCGGAGTCGAAGCGCCCGGAGTCGTATCAATACCACTGCTTTCATTGTCATTTGTGCGACTCCGGGTCAAGCCCGGCGCAACAAGGCCACTGAGGAACTCCACCACATCGCCCTCCGTGCGCGCGGTGCCCAAGGGCGTGCTTCCGGGGCGGCGGCGATCCAGCTCCGCTTGTATGGCGGCCAGGTCCAGTTCAAGGCCGGCGGGGCAGCCATCGATCACACCGCCGATGGCGGGGCCGTGGCTTTCGCCGAAGGTGGTTAGGCGGAAGAGTTGTCCGAAGGTGTTGCCGGGCATGGTGGCGAAGGTAGCAGGCCGGAAATGACAAGGTCCGCATGGCAGTGCCACGCGGACCCTCGTCGACCAAGAAGCACGTTCACTGCTTCATGAAGCGCAATACACGACCGTCGTTGGTCCGCAACACGTAGGTGCCCGGCGCCATGCCGCTTAGCGGCAGTTGCTGCGCCCGGACCAATTCTGCCACCTGACGGCCCATGGCATCGTGCACGGTAGCGCTCACCGCCTCGCTCAGGTAGAGCACATCGCCAGTAACCGGCACCGGCCAGCCACGCAGGGGGGCCATGGCGCCAAATTCGAGCACGCTCGTAGGGCTGTTGCTCGCATTCGGCGTGGGCGTTGCGAAGCTCACCCAAGGCAGGCCACCATCGGTCTGGCGGCCGAAGCTCACATTCTCGGCTTGTGGACCGAAATCGATCTGGTCAACGATCGTTACGCCATCGGGCCCTACCAGTAAAACGCTCTCCCCATTGGTGGCACTGAGGGCGAAATTGGTGTGCAGGTCGCCCTGTGCGCTCTGGTTATCGGCCCAGATCAGCAACCAGCCGTTGGCAGGTACCACGGCCACCGTGCTTGCTTCCGGAATGCGGTATTTGGTGGGCGTGGCCGGATCATCGCTCAGGTACCATCCGGCAATGTTCACATCCGTTGCGTTGGGGTTGAAGATCTCGATCCAGTCATCGAACTCACCGTTCTCATCGGCGACCACGGCCTGAGTGCTGGCCATCAATTCGTTGATGAACAAGGTTGGCAGGCTGCCCGCGGTGGTGTTCCCGCTCAGGTTCACCGTAAGCGTATTGGCTCCAGCGCTGCTGATGGATACCGACCCATTGGAAGCACCGGGAACGGAGCTGTTCAACCGCACGAACAACTCCGTATTCGGCACTGAACCGCCTACTGGATCGAGTTCAATGCTGCTCACGAAACCGCTGCTGCCGGTGAGCGAGATCTCATAGGGAGCGGTTACCACCAAGGTGACCTCAGCGCTGAGCATACTGCCGTTGAAGGTGAAGGATTGGGTGCCGGAAGGCGTGCCCATCACCTGGCTGAAGGCCGGAAGCCCCGTGGCCGATGCGGTAAGCGTGGGACCCGTGGCCTGCATGGGTGTGAGGGAGATGTTGCCCAAGGCGAACTCGTCACGCTGCCCGGAACCGGCGATGTCCTCCCCCAGCCAGCGCAGGTACACGTAGCCACCAGCTGGCACATTGATGCCGGTGATGCTGAACGCGATCGGGTTGCTCACCCACTGCGGCTCAGTATCCGCTTCCAAAGGCGACTCCACGATGGAGGCGGCCACCGGCACATAGCTGCCGGCTTCATTGCTCACGGAATAGAGGAAGCGGAAGCGGTTGCTGCGCTCCAGGTCGTTGAAGTAGTGTACCAGGTAGCTCACGTCCAAGCGGGTGATGGGGCCACCGGTGTTGTTCACGGCGCGCAGGGTGAGGTTGCCGGAGGTGAAGTGGCCGCCGGTGGGTTGGATGCCGAAACAGCGGAAACCATCAATGTCCGTAGCGTTGACCCCGGTGGCGAAGGTGCCTCCTTCCGCGTAACCATTGCCAGTTGGTAGTGTGCCGGGGAACGAAGAGGCATTTCCCTCCGCTTGGGCCGTGGTACCGTCCACGAAATAGTCCCACGCGTTGAGGTCCAACTGACCGGGGAAGGGCGCCGGGGAGCCCATGTCCGAGTCGGCACCGAAGAGCCCGTTGTTCACGCCGGGCACGGTGTTGAAGAAGTTGATGTTGAGGGCCGTGCCCAAGGTGTTCAGTGGCGCCTGGGCCGCGAGTTGCAATGCGCAGCAGGCTACCAGGCCGAGTGCTGTAGGACGGGCGTAACGAAAGTGCATGTGTTCGATCATTTGAAGAGGTACTGGATGCCGATGCGGACCTGCTCGGACCAGCGCAGGGGGTCCACGCTCACCTCCTCCTCCAGCACTTGCCAGTACTGGAGTTTCAGCATGCAGTCGAAGCCCCTGAACTGGTAGGCGTATGCGGCACCGAATCGACGTTGTATGCCGGGCGCGAGGTCGTTGAGGTTGAGTTCCTCGTAGCGCGCGGAGAGGATGGAGTTGTACTTCTTGGTGAACCAGTTCAGCTGGCCATAGAAGCCACCGGCCAGTACATAGCCGCCGGTCTCATCGGCCGATCTGCCACGGAACAAGGCGCTGTTGGCATTGCGCGGTTCCAAGCGAAGCATGTGGCCTTCCACCTGGGCGGAGAAACCCTTGTACTGCATGGAGGCATCCGCACCAAAGGCCGAGCGTTTGCCATCTATCACCTTGATGCCGTACTCGCCGGGTGCGAAGGCCGGAAGCAGTTGCCCCGCCGGCTGGCTCTTGTCGGTGTAGCGGGCGTTGGCACCCAATGCGAACATGGGCACCGGGGTAAGGCGATCATCGATGTCGCGGTGGCGGTAGCGCGATGGCCAGGCCACTTCCACCCTGCCCAGGTACTCGGGCTGTCCGCTGGGGTCGTTGTCGCCGCGCAGGCTCAGTTCGCCCAAGCCGGTGTAGATGCCCGCGTAGACCGTGGCCTTCTGCCGCCAGAAGCTGCTGCTCAGCATCACGCCCACATCGCGCCGGCTGAACAGATCACCACGCACCAGTTCCGCCCGCTGCCAATAGGGTGAATAGATGAACGGCACCTGCGAACTGCGGCCGTATGGCAGCTTGGTGTAGCCCACCGTCACATGCAGGTGCGGGATGCTCTTGAAGGTGACGTAGGCATCCATCAAGCCCACGTTCTCCGGGTCCACCAGCCCGGTGGCGCTTTGGCTGAAGTCGGCCACATCGAACTGCAGCTCGTAGTTGATGGAGTTCCGGTAGCGCCCTTCCAACTGCAACTGCGCATCACGCAAGCGGAATCGGTCCTTCCGGCGGTTCTCCTCACCGTCCTTCAGGAAACGGTGGTTGTAGTAGGTGCTGATTCTGCCGGTGATCTCCAGCACGTGGTCCCCATCACCCAGGGTGAGCTGTGCCTTCAGGCTGTGCCACGAACACGAGGCCAATACAAAAAGCAGGATGGATCTAATCTGCACGTTGCGGAGGGAATGGGAAGGTGTAGAGCCGCTGGCGATCATCGCTCAAAACGTAGAGGTTGCCGTTGCCATCGAAGGCGAATCCCTCGGGGTTGATGATCGGTACGGCATAGCGCTCCAGCACCTTGTAGGTCAGTGGATCGCACTTCATCACCTGCATGTCCATGTCGCTCAGCAACCACGGATGCCCATCGTGCCAGGTGGCGCTGGAGATGTCCCGCACCGTGCGGTCGAAGTCCACTTCGTTCACCACGCGGAATGCGGTATCGAGTTCCACTATCAGCACCGGATCGCGCTCGGTGATCAGCAGGAAACGCTGCTTCACCGGGTTCCAGACCATGGCCTCATAGCCCTTGTTGCGACCACCACCGTAAGGAAAGCTCAGTCGCTTGTTCACTTGGAACGTGGCCGTATCCAGCCAAAGCACGCGGCAGGTGCGCTCGTCCACCACCATCAGATCGCCATTGTGCAAGAGGGCACCTTCCAGATCGAAGGCGAGTTCCTCACTGCGCCGAACGAGCGTGCCATCCACAAGTATCTCGGCCACATAGCCGTTGTCGCTCACCACCAGAAATCGGGGCGGCACACTGCCGGGGATCAACACCAGATCACTGGGCTCCTGCACCGCCACCGACATCGATGCCGAGTGCTTGAGCTTCAGGACGGATTGCGCGTTAACGGTGGCACAGCATACCAAACCGAGCACGACAAGCGCGGGGCGAAGCGACAAGCTCATTGGTTGGAGGAGCCAGGTGTGGGTGAACTGAACAGCACCCAGTTGTCCGCACCATCGGGTGCGCGGCCCAAGCTGGCGCCAGGTGATGATTGCGGACCGTATTGGTAGTCGTCCACCACGAACTCGGCAGCCGGACCGGAGTAATAGATCACCAGGTGCTCACCCGATGCGCTCAACGCGAAATTGGTGTGGATCTGGGTGGCCACCGTGTTCAGGTTGTCGCACCAGATGACCAGGAAACCACGCGCTGGAATGGTGATCTCCGGCAACTGGAATTTGGTCGGCCCGGATGGACCGGCATCGCTTACGTACCAGCGCCCTTCCTCCAGCAGTAGGTCCTGCTCGGTGGTGTTGTAGATCTCGAACCAATCCTCGTTGGTTCCGAACTCGTTGGCGTTCTGCGAACCGGTGCAAACGAACTCGTTCACTTTCAGCACACCGGGTGCGATCTGCACAGCCCCTGGCGGAGTTACCGGCACCGGAAATACGCGGTCCTTCACACACCCGGCGAGGAGCGGAACAAGCAGCAACAACGAGCCCTTTGCGAACATGGCGCAAACGTATCGGGGTGCGCTTCCGGCCTCATTAAGCCAAGGTCATGGATCATTGAAATGATCCTTGCCGCAATGTGGCTTCAATGCATGCGCAGTGTTCCCGGAATGCGCAAAGCCCCGCTCCAGTGAAGGAGCGGGGCTTTGCGCAAGAGGCAGGTAGTGTTACTGCCGCAAGCTTCAGTTCTGGATCACCAGGCGCTGAACGTACTGTGCCTCACCGGCGGTCACCGTCACCAGGTACAGGCCTGCGGCCAGGTCACCGTTCAAGGGCAGGGCGGTGAGGAGGCTGCCGTCCTGCGTGGGCAGGATGCGAGCACTGATCCGCTTGCCGGTCAGGTCGTGGATGTCCACCGTAACGGTCTCGATGCTGGCATCGATGCCATCGAGGCTGATCCACACTTCGGTGCCGTTGTTCGGGTTGGGCCACAGGGCCAGCACGCCATCGGCGCTCAGGCTCATGTTCTGGTTGCCACCCACTGCAGGAGGCGTGCCGATGGTCAGGCTGCAGATGTCGCCCCAGGGTTCGCCACCCAGTCCGCACCACGTAGCACCACCATCCTTGCTGGCGCGCACATCCACCTCGTAGGTCTTGCTGTTCAGCAGCGGTGCAGCCACGCCGGCATTCCAGTTCAGGTTCAGGAAGTAGCTGGTGCTGGTGCGGATGATCTCCACGTTCTCTGCCTCGATGCGGAAGCGCCACTGGTACAGGTTGGCGCCAGTGACCGGACGGGCGTGGATGCGTGAACCGGCCACACCGAACTGGCGGAACTGGTTGCAGCTCAGGAACTGGTTGCCGGGGATGTCCATAAGCTTGGTGGGCGGGCAGGCGGCCAGGGCCTCATCGCGCACAAAGCGGCAGGCAGCACCCCAACCGGAGTTGACACCGCTCACACGGCTGCGAACGCGCACGTTCATCAGGTCGGACTCAGGGATGTGGTTGGCCACGGCCCAGTTGTTCACTTTGAGGTGGCAGGCGCGGGTGGCACCCACGTTGCCGAATCCATCGCTCACGTTGTGCGGACGGAACTTGCGGAAGCTGTAGCCACCGTTGGGGTTGTAGAACCAGAACTCGTAACCCGTGTTGTTGGACTGCACGCTGTTGGCGCCGCCATCGATCCACAGTGCGCTCACAGCAGCGTTCTCAGCAGCCACGATGTACTCGTTGGTCTTCCACCAGTACTTATCGCAGCTGGTGTAGATCAGCTCATCGGAACCAACAGGCAGGGAGAAGCTGTACGCGTTGCCGGTGATCTCGCTGGTGCCTGTGCCCAAGTTGTTCTGGTTGTCGATCATGCGGGCCTGGGTGGCGGTGTAGCGCAGTTGGTAGCCGCTTGCACCATCGCCGTTGTCCGTTACACGCAACTTGTACTGGCGGTCGCCGGGCAGGCAGTAGATGAAGGGGAACACCGCATCGGGAGGCATCACGAAACCTTGGCCGGTCACAACCACCGTGTTGCTTTGCACATCCTCGATCTCCCAGCTCAGGTCGGCGGGCGTGTTGCCGGTGTAGAACTCAAGGGTCACGTCTTCGCAGGGGCTCACTGGTGTGCCTACGCAGTTGCAGGAAGCATCCAGCACATCATCCACAGTGTTCGGGTTGCCGTCGTCGCAAGCGCTGCCGATCACACCCACCACTGCAGGGCAGGTATCGTCCGCGTTGGCCACATAGTCTTCGGGCTGCTCGCAAGCCACCACGAAGTCATCGGGATCTCCGAAGCCGTCACCATCCACGTCGGCGTACCAAGTGAGTGCTGGGTCCACCACCACGTTCACCTCGGCCGATACCGATCCACAGGTGCTGCTCGCGGTCAAGGTGTAGGTACCGCTGGCGGCTCCACTCACGCTCACCGATGCGGAAGAAGCATCGGGGTTGAAGCTGCCCGTGCCGGTCCAGGTCAGCGCAACAGGACCTGTTCCGGTAACGGCAGCACACAGTTCCAGATCATCCACACCACAGATCGGTGCGTTGGTGGTGATACCGGTGATCGCGGGAGCAACACATTCCTGAGGCGCGAAGGCGATGCCACGGAAGCGGTTGTTCAGGGGAGCATCCGCCACCAGGTCGAAGTCGCCGTTCATGTCCGCATCGAAGGCCGCGTTGTCGGTGATGGTGAGGATGGAGAACGGTGTGGTCACGAAGAGCACGGCATCCCCGTTCACCACTTCACCAACAAGGCCATAGATGGATGCCGGGGCCTGCACGAAGCCGCGCGCGGTCCAGGACGTCCCATCGAAGGAGTATTTGTACACGCGTCCACCGTTGGCATCATCGGCCACGTAGATCACATCGCGGCCGCAAACGGCATCGCTGCGATCGAGCAGTTGGAAGGCATACGGACTGGTGTTTCCGGTTTGTAGGGTGAAGAGCAGCTCGGCCGTGGCCGTGGTGGTGGGAGCACCATTGCCCACGCGGTAGATACCCACTGGAGCGGAACCGGTGCTGTAGTACAACTCACCATCCACCACGGATACGTTGCGGATGTTGTTGCCGCCGGAGATGCGCTCTGCGATGGCCGGTGTAGTGGTGCTGCCGTTGAACGCGATGGTGCGCACACCACCGGTGCTTGCATTGCCATTACCACCGGTCCAGAATTGAGCACCGTCGAAGGTGGCCACGGAGCGGAAGTTGTTGGCTGCATAGCTGTTGTTGGCAACAGTTGCATCGTTCACGGTAAGCACCGTGGTGGCCACGGCACCGTTGGCATCCACGCGACCGATCACGCGATCGATACCGGCGGTACTGCCCACGCTGGCCTGACCGAGGTTGGCATCATAGCCCGCCACGGTGATGTATCGACCATCGTCGCTACGCACGATCTGGCCTTCGCTGGTGGCGCTTCCGCTGTTCAGCAGGCGGTTCACATCACCGGCACTGGCAACAGGCAAAGGCAGCGACACACCAGGCGTACCGTCGGTGGCATACTCATCCAGGAAGGAAGCGCTGGCAGCATTGGTCGTTCCATCGTTCCGCAGCACCACCAGGCGGCCTGCGGTGAACTGGAACTGGCTGATGGTGATCGCATCGCTTTCACCCGAAAGGCTGCCACTGGTGGCTTCCAGCGTTTTCACACCGGCGGCATCGAAGCTGATGCCGCTGAAGGTGGCCACACCGGCCACGGCCGCTTGCGTAAGCGTCCCCACCACGTTGCCGGTACCGGAGAGGAGCGTGATGCTCACATCATCGGTGTAGTCGTTGGCCACGCTGTTGTCCGAACGGCGCACTTCCACGGTGAAGGCCGGCAGGGCAACGTTGGTGTTCCCCGTTGCCGGGAAGTCCACGAACACCAGTTCCACCGGAAGACCCAACACCGGGAAGGTGGTGGTGGCCGCAGTAAGGGCCGGACCGCTGGTAACACTGGCGCTCAGTTGCAGGGCGGCATCGATGGCATCGTAAAGGATGCCGTTGATCACCACCTCGTTGGTGTTCGCCAAAATGGTACCCACCAGGGTACCACCCAGGTTGCCACCACTTCCGCTCACGTAGGCGATGGTCACTTCCGTATCGGCATCCACCACTTGGGGCACGCCGTCCTCATCCTGGCTCTGCACGCTGAGGCTGAAGGGCACGTTCTCGGCCACGTCCACGCCGCCGTTCACCGAAGTGATGGCGAGCTTGGTGGGAGGCACAGCGGGCAACGCCACGCCGGTAACGGCCACCATGTCGAAACGCCACGTTCCGCCCGGTGCATAGGTGCTGGAAGCTGCTGCATAGTCCGAAGTGCTGGGCGCGAAGACCGCTACCATGCGCACACCGAAGTTGGCATTGTTCTCCACACCCGGGATGCTGCCCAAGTCCACTTCGCGGAGGTTGAACCACTGGTCGCCGCCGGTGTTCTCGAAGAGCGTTGGCCATGCGGTCCACGTGCTGCCATCGGTGGTGTACTGCAATTCCTGCCAGCGCGAGCTGGTGTTGCTGGTGCGCAGGTCCCAGTTAACGGCGATGCTGGTGTATCCCAAGGTGCTCACCATGAACTGGATGCCGCGCTCACCGCTCTGGGTGCCAACCGCCGCGTAGTTGGTGGTGTTCCAACCGTAGTTTTCAGGGGCCGTGTTCACAGGGTCGCTGGAACCGCCGTTGGCAACACCGGAAGCGAAGGTGGCGGTGGTACCTCCCACCAAAGAGGCCGTACCGACGCCTTCTGAAGGTGTGGGAGCTGTAGCTCCACCGGGCACCGTGGTGGTGGAAGGCCCGTTGAAGTTCCAGCGCGTGATGACCGGACGCTGGGTGTAGAACACCTGCTCATCGCCATAGGCAGTGCCGCCGCTGTTGGTGGCATAGGCGCGGTAGAAGTAGCCCGTGCCTTGGTCCAGGCCGCTCAGGGCCACGGAGAAGTTGATGCCGGCAAGGTTGCTGCCTGCCACCGGGGTACCCGTACCGGGTGTGAAGCCGGAGGTGGTGGAGTACTCGATCCCGTAGTCGCTCAACGCGCTGCAACCCGTGGCACTGATGGTACCGGCGAGCGTGGCACCGGAGAAGCTCACGTTGCTTGCGGCACCCGTTGCCACCGTGGCCAGGGTGTTCACCCCTTCCCCACTGGCGGAAACGTCAATGGCATCGGCACCACCACCGCTCACGGGGATATTGCCCGAATAGTCCTGCACCAAGGTGGGTGCGAAGAGCACATACACCGGCTGCTCCAACTCACCGAAGTCTGGACTGAGCACCAAGGTGTTGTCGAAGCTTCCGAATTCATCATCGCTGAAGGTGAAGCCCTCCAGAGGGCCGATCGTCACATCACCATCCAGGTTGAAGCCCGAGAGGTCGAAGCTGAGCGGACCGGCGGTATTATTGATGCACAAAGTACCGAAGGCCGCCAAGGTGCCCGCGTTCAACGTGGGCGTGGGCGGGGCTTCCACCTGGCCATCGAGCGTTACGGCTTGGCTGGTTGCCCCGGTGCTGGTGATGCTCACTTCCACACCGGCATAGAATGCCACGGCATCGCCGATCAGGCGCACCTCGATGGTCTTGTTGAGGGATGCTGCAGCGGCGAAACTCACACTGCTGCCATAGGAACCGACCCCCTCCTCACGCACTTCAAAACCGGCAGGTGCGGCGATCACCAGGCTGGCCGCCAGATCGCTGGCCGTAATGCTGAAGGTCTGTGCATCGCTGGGCGTGCCGAGCGTGGTCAGGAAACCACCAAGGCTGGTGGGAACCGGGGCATCCACAACGGGCGTGGCAGTGGACTGCGGTGCGAAAGCCAGGCCCTTGATGATGGTGCCAGCAGCCGCAGTGTAGAGCACTGTATTGGCGGTGATGTTGATGGTGGCATTGAAACCGGCGGCATCCACCAGTTTGCGAACACTGTTGGCAGCGGAAGCACCGGTGCCGGTGGAAACGTAAAGTGAAGCGCCTGCACCGTTCTTCTCAGCGGCCAAACCGAAACCGCCGAAGGTGCTTGCATAAGTGCCGTTGGCAACCCAGGTACCGCCCACCAGGGAGTACTTGTACAGGGTACCTACCGTAGCACTGGTGGCTTGCAGGATGTACAGAATGTCGAAGTCAGCACCATTGTCTCCGGAGCTTACGAGGTAGAAATCCTGCATGGAAGTGGCTCCAAGAGGGATGCCTGGCAGCGCGGTGAAAGAACCGCCGCTGGGTGCGGAAACAACACCCACTGGAGCAACTGATGCTGAAGCGGTGAATCCATAAACGGTGCTACCGAAAGCCTTCACCGAACGGATGTTGCCGCCAGGGCTGGACGAGCTGCTGCCATTGGTGTAGAATCCGCCTTGGTCACCGATGAACCAGTTGCTGTTGTTCAAGGTGGTGGCACCACGGGTCTGGTTGCCGCTTGCGGCGGTGTACGTGGTTGCCAGGGTCACCACACCAGCATTGTTGATGGTAACCACCGCACGCGGGTTCAGCGTGTTGGCGTTGCTGCCCGTGTTGGTGTTGTTGTGTCCGGTAAAGCAGAACAGGCTACCATCGCTGCTGTTGGAAGCGTAGAGCGTGGACGTGGCGGAGCCTGAAACGCGGATGGCGTCAGGGTCCACACCGGATACCGCAATGGTCTGTATGGCACTTTGCCCGACCGTGTTCTTATCGATCTCCACCACGCTCACCGTGGTGTTGTTGGCACTGGCCGCAGCCACCAGCACGGCGAGGTTATCGTTGTTGAACTGGGCGCTTGCGGTGTTCACCAGACCGGCCACCAACAGGCCTGCCAATGGAATGGCAGCGAGGGCGCTTGCCAAGCGCGACTTTGTGGGTCGCGTTCCAGCCAAAGCTGCATCGCGCCGTTCCGCTGCCCTTCTCCAGGGCAGTAGCTCGGCGATCGTACTTCGTGTTCGCATGTTCTTAGGGGTTGTTTAGGGTGCGGCAAAGCTTCCCCGACAGTGTTAGGTCATCCGCACCTCCGGATCTATGATTGCCTGAACATTACGCGCCCACAGACTTAGGCGAACGTTAAGCGATCGCACAAAACCGGCTCAGCGCTTCAGGAAGGGAATGGCCACCGGCGGTTGTTGTGTGCGCTCGGCCAGCAGGGTGTATCGCCCTGGCGCCAGGTGCTGCACAGCCAATGCTTCACGCTCGGTGTCCGGCGTAATGCGCGTGCTGAGCACCACGCGGCCCAATACGTCCAACACGTGCAACTGCAGGGCATCGTGCGGTATGCCGGCCACGTTCAGCAGATCCTCCGTGGGGTTCGGCCACACGGCCATGCCGGGTTCCTGCGCAGTGCGGTACACAGGCACCACGTCGCTTTCCGTGCTGGTGCCATCGTGGTCCGTTTGCCGCAGTCGGTAGTAGCTCAGGCCGTTCAGCGGGGCATCATCAACGGCGGTGTAGTCGATGCGTTCGCGACTGTCGCCCACGGCTTCCATGAACAGCAGTTCCTCGAAGTGCATGCCGTCGGCACTGCGCAACACGGTGAAGAAGGCGTTGTCACGCTCGGTGGCAGTGGCCCAATGCAGGTCCACCACCTTGTTGTTTGGCTTGGCATCGAAGAGGATCAATTCGATGGGCAGTGGGCTCAAGGTGGGAGCCAATGCGAAGGCACCGAAGGAAGTGATGCTAGGCGCGGTAACGGCGTATGCGGCTGCGCTCTGGCCGGGTGTGGCCGGCAGCCACTTCTGCTCGCTGGGCTCCCAGCGCTGTGCGTTCATGGCGGCCGCAACATTGAAGGGCGCCAGCGGAAGCTCTCCCACCACGTAGCGGAAGATGAGCGTAGCCGTGGGCGTGCCGCTCACGTCCACCTGCCAGAAGCGGTCCACCGTGGCGTCGCGGTTGTCAGGCAGGAGGCCGGTGGTGCTGTTCAAGTTGGTGACCAGCGTGGGCGACACCGGCCAGGGCAGGTTGTCCGCAGCGGTGCCGTACGTGCTTACGATCACGTTGCCCGCATTACCAGCGGTAAGGTTGAAGGTGAAGATGCGCAGGCCCGTGGCACTCCCGAATGGAATGTTGTGCGCACCGAGGTTGTTGCCGATGTTCCACTGCACACGCGAAGTGTGGTCGGTGCGCTCGGAGCGGATGTGGCGTGCGGCCGCAAAGGCACCGGTGATCGCACCGGCCGCAGGGTTCAGCAGTTCGAGGCGGTTGCCGTTCAGGTCCAGACGTCCGTTCCCTGCTGGCAGGTTCAGGTTGTTCACGATGCTCACATCGGAGGCCATCGTCACATACGGGGTCCCGGTCTTCTCGATGCGCCAATTGTGGAAGCGCTCACCACCGGAGGTGGTCACGGTTTGCGCTGCGCCTTGCGAGAAGATCACCAGGCCCGTGCGCTCGTTGAAGCCGCTCTCCGCGTAATTGGTCCAGTTGCCGCGCACGGTGAGGGTGTGGTTGGCGGCCATCACATCCAGCACCGGCGTGCCATCGGTACCAAGGACCTCCAGGTCGCCTTTCACCTCGGTGTCCCCGCTCAACTGCTTGTCGCCGGTGCCACGCAGGCGCAGGCTGCCATAACCACCGGGCACGGGTCGCACATCCTGCAAGGCGGCGGCACTGTATATGGTAAGGCTAGCATTGGCGAAGGTGTACGTGTTGTTCACCAAGGACCACTGCTGCCAAGCCGGCGAGCCGTCGATCTCCAAGGTGCCACCGTTGTTCACCACAAGGTCGTGGATGGCGGTACCGGAAGCCCCGGCGAGCACTTGGTTGGTGCGCACGAAGCCGCCGTTGTTGATGATGATGCCGCACTTCGGCGCGCCGAGCACGTTGTTGCTGCGGGCATAGAGGATGCCCGGGATCAGCAGGGTGCCGTTCACGGTGAGCACACCGCCCCGCGCATGGTTCGAGAGCCCGTCGATGCCATCGATCGCCACGTTGCCGGAACCCACCGCCCCGGTCAACTCCACCGTACGCCCTGCAGCGACGATAACGTTGAAAATGCAGGTGTTATCCTGGTTGTTGTAGATCTGTGTGGTGCTCGCCGAGTTGAAGCGTAAGCGCATGTCCATGTCGATGGTGACGGTGGTCTCATAGCTGAACATGGGCACCGTGTTGGCGGCGGAGAACTTGCGCAGGCGGCTGGCATCAAAGAGTCCGGAGCCGTGGACCAAGGTGTTCACCCCATCGAAATTGAAGCTGATGCCATCGAAGTTGGCCCCGTCACCGATCTGGCCGTCGCAGCGCAGTTCCGAGCCGCGCAGGGTGATGTAGCGGTTGGTGGCGAAGTTGGCCGTCCACAGTTTGGCGCCGGGCTCCACGATGAGGTCCGCAATGATGTAGCCCACTCCGGAACCATTGAGCAGCACCGTGGTACCGGTGCGGATGAACACCCGGGAGGTGGTTCCGGGAGCGCTTCCTGCCGGCACCCATGCCGCACCGTTCCACGTGCTCCAAGTGGCCGCTACGCTCCAGTTGCCGCTGGCTGTCGACCCGAAATCACCGATCGCATATTGGGCCTTCAGCGCACCGCCAGCGAGGAGCGCCATGCCCATCAGAACAAGCAGCAGGCTCCGACGAAGGAACTGCGTGAGGTGGGCGGCGTTGCGCATGGTCTTTCGATCCCGGGATCCGGGCACGAAGGAACCCATGCACCATTACCCTTGCATTACGCGCAACTCATGCTTGATCGAAGCGATCGTTAAGAGGGCCTATGAAGAACAAAGGACCGCCCCCTTTCGGAAGCGGCCCTTCTCAACCAAGTGCGCCTCCCTACCCTATCCGTTGGGCGCGCCTTTGGTCACTATCAACAACGCTCAAGCGGCGCTGTATGCGCGTAACATCCACAGGTCTTTTTCCATGGCGGTGATGTTGTCACCCAGCATGGTGCCGGTGGCTTCATCGCCGGCCTTTCCGGCCAGGTCCAGCGCTGCGCGTTGTAGGCTTATCAAGGAACTCATGTCCGTCTTCACACATCCCACGGTCTCCTTGGGTCCGCTCAGGTCACGTTGCTCCTTAACCGCACTGTGCTTCAGGTAGGCACTGTAAGTATGCAGGGGCCTTCCTTCCAGGGTAAGGATGCGCTCGGCCAGCACGTCGATGAAGGTCTGCGCCTTGGTGTACAGTTCCTCGAACTTGGCGTGCAGCTCGAAGAACGTGGGGCCGGAAATGTTCCAGTGGCAACCACGCAGGTTCTGGTAGTGCACTTGGTACGCTGCCAACAGGCCGTTCAGACTGCCTACCAGAGCTTCGCTCTTGGCCACATCGAGCCCCACCGAGTTGATGGAACTTCCTTTTTTGCCTGCTTTTTTCTTTGCCATGACGCAAAAGTACCGAGCTACCACGTATAGAGATCATTGATAATTTCGATGCCTGAATAGCACCCGACTATAATGACCCTACAGCAACTCCAGTACATCGTGGCCCTCGACGATCACCGGCATTTCGTGCGGGCCGCGGAGGCCTGCTTCGTTACCCAGCCCACGCTCACCGTGCAGGTGCGCAAGCTGGAGGAGGAACTTGATGTGGACCTCTTCGATCGCAGCACGCACCCCATCCGCACCACCGAGGTGGGCGCGCGTGTGGTGGCACAGGCGCGTGTGGTGTTGCGCGAAAGCGAGCAGCTCACCGCCTTGGTGGACGAACTGCACACCGGCTTCAACGGCACCTACCGCGTAGGGGTGATCCATACCCTGGCCCCCTACCTGATGCCGCTCTTCCTGACCCGTTTCGCCGAGGCCCACCCGAACGTGAAGCTCATCATAGACGAACGCAAGACAAGCCGCATTCTCAAGGGCCTGCGCCGGGGCGAGCTGGACCTCGGCATCCTGGTGACCCCGGTGGATGCTCCGGACATCGAGGAGATCCCGCTATTCCGCGAACCCTTTCTTGCCTTCCTGCCCGAGGGGCATGCCTTGTGGCGCAAACGGCGCCTGGAGCGCGAGGACCTGCGCGACCGCTCCATGTGGGTGCTCGGTGAAGGCCATTGCTTCCGCGAACAGGCACTCAGCCTGTGCGATACGCCCAGCTCCGGCGGGCACGACAACCTGCACTACGAAAGCGGCAGCATAGAGACCTTGAAACAACTGGTGCTCAACGGCAACGGCATGACGCTGGTGCCTGCCTTGAGCGTGGATACCAAGGACCCGCACGTGCGCCGCTTCAACAGCCCAGAACCGGTGCGGCAGGTGAGCCTGGTGGTGCGCAAGCCCTTCGTGCGGCGCAAACTGCTGGAGGAACTGGCGCGCTGCATCAAGCAGGCCGTTCCTCCCAACTTGCTGAACGGCCCTAAGGGCGCGGAAACGCTGGGCTTGAAAGGATAGGACTGAGCGCGGGACGAGCGTCCTTCGTTCACGACTTCCCGAACAGCCCCTTGGCTTATTCCTCGATCTTCTCTTCCGCAGGCGGATAGTACAGGTCCTCCTCCCTTTCGTCATCCAGGGAAGGCAGGCCGGTATCGAAGAAGTTGGCGGGCACCACCTCGTTCACCACCACCTTTTGTACGCGCATGGCAAGGCTTCCCGAAGGCCCGCCGCTCTGCTCTATCAAGTGGGGGAAAAGCACGCCGTTCACCGGCAGGTACTCGCGGTAATTGGTCTGCACGGTCAGGTTGCGGCCGTGCATGAACTTGCGTTCGGTACGTTGCAATTTCAAGCCCTTCTCCACGTCGAAGTAGTCCACCACCGTGGTTCCGGCGGTGGTCATCATGGTAAGCTTGTAAACAGGCTTGCCTTCCAGGCTGGTGCGCCCGTTCAGGATACTGCGCTCCACCAGGCCTTTGAGGTTCATCTCGGGCACGGGCCGGGCATTCATGAGCATGTCGAAGAGGTCGATGTCCATCAACTCCTCGCTCCCTTGCGGGCTTCGGCTTA
Source organism: Flavobacteriales bacterium (assembly GCA_019638115.1). Lineage (GTDB taxonomy): Bacteria > Bacteroidota > Bacteroidia > Flavobacteriales_F > PHOS-HE28 > PHOS-HE28. The sequence goes on from JAHBUK010000002.1 coordinate 875,478, forward strand.
CTGCCCGCTCACCATCAAAGATCACCTCCTGCATGGTCATGCCGTTGGCCTTGGCCACGCTCTTGTACTTGCCGTTCAGGCCATACCACTGCGTGATCTCCACGGGCATACCAGCTATTTCGGTGCTCAGCTCCATGCGCATGTGGTGTATTGCAGAGATGGCCTCGCGTCCACCGATGCCATAGAGGTAGATCTCTTGGATCTGTTCCGCGGTGCGGTCCGATACCGGCGTGATGTCCTCCTTCCAAGGCTCTCCGTTCACATCCAGTTCTTCCAACGGGGTCTGGGTATCCAGCGCCAGGGGCACCAGCTTGTCCCGCACTTGTTTGGCATCGCAAACCACGAACACACAGAGCTTATCGGGCGTGATGAAAGCCTTGGCGGCCGCTTGTACATCCTCCACCGTTATGGCGTCCAACCGTTGCAGGTAGGTGGCATAGTGGTCTTCGGCCAGGTCGTTCAAGCGGGTGTTCAAGGCGAAGCGCGCAACCGTGCGCGGGTCTTCCAGGTTGCGACCGAAAGCACCTGCCATATAGCGTTTGGCCAGCTCCAGTTCCTCGGTGGTGACCCGCGTGTTCCGCATGCGTTCAAGCTCGGCGAAGATCTCGGTCAACGCGCTGTCCGTCACCTCGGTGCGCACGCTCACGGAAACGGTGAAGCTGCCATTGAAGCGATCGGCATCCATGGAAGAGTAGATGCCATAGGTCCAGCCTTTGTCCTCGCGCAGGTTCTGCATGAGGCGTGCATTGAACACCCCGCCACCGAGAATGGTGTTCATCACCTGCACGTTGAGCGAGCGGATATCGCTGGGATGCAGGTTGAGCGGAAGCGAAACGCGGATCACGGACTGCTCTGAACCGGGGCGATCGGCGATGTGTATGCGGCGCTTGGCGGAAGCGGTACGTGCCCGTGGCAATACGCGCACGGCGCCCAGGTGCTCCACCTCCGGAGTACCATCAGGGCTGGTGCCCACCACGGCTGAACGCACCTTCCACTTGCCGAAATGGGTCTTGGCCAGTGCCTTGGCGTCCTTCACGGTAATGTCTCCCACGAATACCAGGTAGCCTTTTTCCGGCCGGATGAAATGCTTGTAGTAAGCGCGCAGGTGTTCCACCCGGATGTTGCCGAGGCTGCGCTCGGTGGTCACTTCACCGTAGGGGTGCATACGGCCGAAGGTCACGGTACGCCCCACGGATTCCGCAATGGCGTTGGGGTCGTCGCGACGCTGTTGCACGGAGCTGCGGTAGCGCAGGACGGCACCTCCGAACTCGCCATCGGGGAATGCGGCGTTGGTGGTAACATCGCTCATCAGCTCCAACATGGCCGGCAGGTTGCGCCGCGCTCCGCTGATGTAGACCCCATCGTTGGCGGTATTGAGCGTAGCCCCCAGGCGATCCACGGCTTCATCGATCACCGCTTTGCTGCGCTTGGTGGTGCCGCTTGACATGAGTTCGCCGACCAGGTCCACGTAGCCCACCAATTCGCCTTGCAACACCGGAGGCACATCGAAACGGGCCTGCACGCTAACGAGCGGCAGCTTGTGGTTCTCCACCACGATCACCTGCATGCCGTTGGGGAGCTTGAAGGTGCTGTGCGTGCCCAGTTGCACAGTGGGTGCGGGTCCTGGAGCGGGTGGCTTGGTGCGATCGATCTGTGCTGAGCTCATGGCCGGTAGTAGCAGGCATCCGGCCAGGTACGTCCCGGCAAGGGTCGCACGTAGTGGGTGGATCCGCCTGCGCATCATTGGTTCTGCTGACTAAGGGGTAGGTAATGAAGAACGACCCTGTTCCAGGGCGCGAAGTAGACCTGTGCGGCCCGCTGGATATCCGCTGGCGTAAGTGCCATGTAGCGGTCCAGTTCCGTGTTCACCAAACGGGTGTCGCCCAACAGCATGTATGCCGTTGCCAGGTTGTTGGCCACTCCGGCCACTCGGCTGTTCTGCTCCAAGGACTCCACCTCCAACTGGGCTTTCAACTTGGCAAGTTCATCCGCGGTGATGCCTTCCTGGTGGAGGCGGTGCAATTCCTCGTCCATGGCCTGGTCCAACACGTCCACCGGCACCCCGGCATTGGCCACCGCAAAGAGGATGGCCAGCCCCGGATGCTCGAACGGTAGGCTGAAGGCACCTGTGAAAACGGCCTTCTGCTGGGCATCCTTCAGGTTGCGGTTGAAGCGTGCGGAGTTGCCGTTGCTGAGCAGGCGGTTCACCATGTCCACCGCGTAGAAGTCCGGGGTGCCCAGGGCCGGAATGCGGTAAGCGTGCACCACGGCCGGCAGCTGTATGCGGTCGTATACCACATCCCTGATCTCGCGCGGCAGCGGTGGCTCCACAGCGGTGGGCTGTATCACCGCTTCCCCTTTGGGGATGTCGTTGAAGTACTTGCGCACAAGTGCTTTCGCCTGTTCCACGTCCAAGTCGCCCGCCACTACCAGCACCGCGTTGTTGGGCACGTAGAAGCGCTTGTAGAAGGCTTGGTAATCGGTCTCGCTCGCCGCATTGAGGTCTTCCATGAACCCGATGGTGGGCCATTGGTAGGGGTGTACCTGATAAGCGCGCTTCAAGACCTCGATGAGGATGCTACCGTAGGGCTGGTTCTCGTATCGCTGGCGACGCTCCTCCTTCACCACCTCACGCTGGGTCTCCACGCCCTTTTGGTCCACCTTGGCGTGCAGCATGCGTTCGCTTTCCAACCACAAGCCCAACTCCAGTTGGTTGCTGGGCAACACCTCGTAATAGTAGGTGCGGTCGCCGCTGGTATTGGCGTTCAGCACGCCACCGGCGCTTTCCACCAGCTTGCTGAATTCACCTCGGGCAATGTTCTCCGAGCCCTCGAAGAGCAGGTGCTCGAAGAAGTGTGCGAAACCTCGGCGCGAGGGGTCTTCATTCTTGCTGCCTACGTGGTACATCACACTAACGGCCACTATGGGTGTGGAGCGGTCCTGGTGCAGGATCACATGCAGTCCGTTCTCCAGGTCGAACTCCTCGAATTGGATGGCGCGGGTCTGCGCGGTGCTGGTGGCGGTGGCTACGAGCATGGCTGCGGCTACGGTATACGGTGCTGGTCCCATGGGCTTGGGCAGTTGTTCTGAAAGGCGCGCTAAAGTACTGGATCGGCATGCAGCGGAAGGACCTCTACCCACGGCCAAGACCAATACCCTGTCCGGGGGAAGCAGCGGCACCCATCGAAAAAAAGCGAGCCTCGGTCGATAACCCTCGTACGTTTGTCGCCGTTCAAGGCCTCGACAAAGGCGACAGAACAGTGAACCAGAACGTGTTGGAGCGGCTTCTTTCCGACGAACTTCGCGAATGTATCCTGAGCTTACAGGAGCGCTTCGGGAAGCGTATGGATGAATTGGTGGTCGGGCGCGACCGCCAGCGGGCCTTGCTCAGCGATGGTCAGGTGGCCTTTCGCAAAGAGACCGAACACATACGCACCAAGGCCTGGCACGTGGACAGCTTGCCGGATGCGCTGATGGAACGACGGGTGGAACTGCTTGGCGGTGCCAGCCGGTCCAACTTGGTGAACGGCATGAACTCCGGCGCCAAGAGCTACGTTGCCGACCTCTGGAACTTCACCCCGAACGATCCCTGGACCGTGCGCCGCGCACACCGCGACCTGGGGCGTGCCGCACGGTTGGACCTGGCGTATTTGGACAACGTTGGCGGTCGTATGCGGATCAACCCCAGCACCACCACACGCCTTATGGTGGCCCCTCGCCCACTGTTCATACTGGAGCCGGGTCTCGAACTTTCCGCACAACCGGTCTCGGCCGCCATCTATGACCTGGCGCTACTGGTAATGACTTGCGGCCGCGATCTGCTGGAGCGCCAAGGTGGCGTGTACCTCTACCTGCGCGATGTGCAAAGCCACGCGGAGGCCAGACTTTGGGACCAGTTGATGGAGGCCACCGAGGAACATGCCGGCCTGCCGCGCGGTACCGTGCGGGCCACCGTTATGATAGACACGGTACAGGGCGCCCTGGAGGCCGACGAGATCCTGTTCGAGCTGGTACACCATGCCGCAGGTCTTTCGCTCGATCCCCAAGGATATGCCGCGGACCACATCGCCCTATTCAACGGTCCCGAAACACCGGTGATACCCGACCGGGAGCGCATCGCGTTGAACGCCCCGATGCTCCGGGCGCTGAGCTTGTACCTGATCGCCATCTGCCACCGCCGCGGCTGCCACGCCATTGGTGCGCCTTCCTTCGTGCTGCCCGCGCTGGACACCAACAAGGTGAAGGCCGAATACCTGGAGATGTTGGCCGACAAGGAACGCGAAGCCGTGGATGGCCATGACGGCACCCTGGTGGTGGATGCCGGCACGGTGACCGCCGCCATGATGGAGTTCAACAAGAGCATGCCCAAGGCCAACCAGATCGACTACCTGCGCGAACAGCACTGTTCGCCGGCCGACCTGATACAGCGGCCCCAAGGGTCCATAAGCGTGGAAAGCCTGGTGAGCATGATCCGCACCGGCCTGCGATACCTCGCCCCCCGGGTGGAGGACAAAGGACGCGTGGTGCAGGGCGGCCGCTTGCACGATCGATCCTCATTCCGCCTCACCACCCGGCTCTTGTGGCAATGGACACACAGCAGCCACGGTGTGATCACCGCCACCGGGCTGGATGTGAACCCCGACTTGATGCGCTACCTGGTGAAGAAGGAATCCGGTAAGATCTTCACCGCAGGCCCCGAGGCTTACCGTACGAAACCGGAAACGGCCGTTGCCCGCCTGCTGGAACTGGTGCTGAGCGATACCCTGCCCATGGAGCCGCTCGATGCGCCCGGTGCCTGAACCTATCTTCGGCCCCAGCGACCATGAGCCTCTGGACCTCCGTGAATGAAAGGCTGCCACAAGACGGCCAACGCGTGCTTTGCCACTTGCCGGAGAACCGCGTATTCCTACCGGGAAAGACAGGCGACGCCGAAGTGCGTAACGTGGTGGTGCTGCGTTTTGCGGAAGACTTCTTCCTGAAGAACCCAAGCCGTACCGGACACCAAGGCAGCCCCCATTTCTGGCTGGGCGAAGGCACGCGCAACCACTTCTTCCACGAAGTGGACCACTGGATGCCTTTGCCTGAAGCGCCTTAGTATCTGATCAGGATCTTAGCGGCGGATCACTCCACGATCTCGATCAGCTCCACCTCGAACAGCAGCGTGCTGAAGGGAGGAATGCTGCCACCAGGCCCGCCCGAAGGTCCATAGGCCAGATCGCTGGGGATGGCGAACTTGAAGGTGGAGCCCACCGGCATCAGCTGCAGGCCTTCCACCCAACCGCGGATCACCTGGCCCACCGGGAAAACAGCTGGAGCTCCACGACGCTTGGAGCTATCGAACTCGGAGCCATCGATGAGCGTGCCCGTGTAGTGCACCTTCACCTTGT